>CAKQTH010000001.1 GCA_934276635.1 uncultured Alphaproteobacteria bacterium
CGGACATACAGTCGGAGCCGGCGTAGTATCTAAAATTATAAAATAAAACGCCGTATAACGGATAGTTAATACAAAAACTTTCCCGTAAGCTAAGTCGTGTAGGATAACTACATTCCTGTCGCTTTCGGGAAAGTTTTTTATTACCTATACTCGTTCTCCGGTGTTTTATAGATAGGTATGGCTTTCGGTGTCATGCTGGATAACTTTTTATTCGTGTACCGATTTGTACACTTCATAAAAAGATTATCGTCGCAGTCCACGCGATTTATAAAAAGTTCGCTCTTTGGGCGACTAATCGCAAAAATGCGAAAGACCTAAAATTCATGTAGTATTTCTACACTAAAATTTTCGGTCTTCTTTTTTTGTCTCTATTCGCCGCAAATATCGAACTTTTTGGAGAGAAAGGCGGTTATTAAAAAAAAGAGGTTGCGGGGAGCAGCCTCTTTTTTGTGTAGAACATAATAATATAGGGGACTCGGCTGCTACGGAGGCAACAGCCGATAAATTCGACCCGCATGGTGACCAACCGATTTTGCGGGTCGAAACAGTTTAGAATTGGAACTTCAATCCCGCGTTGATATCCCAGCCGGTGCGGCCGCCGTCGTGACGGTTAATTTCCGCATAGCTCGTGATATCTTTCGGATTCCATTCCTCTTCGCTCCAATCTTTCTCGAGCCCGACACCGTACTCAACATACGGTTTTACGCTCATTTTCGGCAACAGAACATCGTCCGCTGTGACTTTTCCGCCATGATAGAAGTTCCAGGTGTAAGCAACTTTCGCATAGCCTTCTAATCCTGCGCCGAAGTCCTTTGCCAGCTTGACTTCCGGAGTAACCTCAAACACATTTTTCGTGTGGTTTTTCAGCTTTGCGCCCGCCTTGCTGGTGTAATTTTCGGTGTTAATGTACATATACGAAGCATACAACGCAGACTTTAAGGTATACTCGCCAAGGTCAATCTCATAGCCGGTTTTGTTGGAAACAGAGGCTGTCCAGATATCGAACTTGTCGTTGCCGGAGAATGTGGTTTCGCCGGAAATATTGATGGTATAGTCCTCGTTAATCACCAGTCCGGCTTTGGAATCTGTGATGTTTACATTGTTCAAAGTTAGACTGCCGGAGTTTGAAATCTCCTCGTCAAATCCTTTGAATGTCAGGTTGTTGACTGCGGTTTTTTTGCCTCGAGGCCAAACTCAAAGCTTTGCCGGATTTGTGGTTGTTATTCGCAACCATGCTCAAAACTTTGCCGTTCCCGTTGATAGTCAGGTTTGCCACATCGCCGCTGACGATTCCTGTAATGTTCTCGCCGTTGCTATAAATCAATAGTTGTTATCAGCGGAAAATTGGTGGTCATTCCATCCATAACCTTAATCTTGAAGATGTTATCCCCGGACTTTTTATGGTTATATTGCGATTGAGAGTAAGCTTCTCGTCAAAATCCATATAAATATTGTCGGTCATGATTATATCGTTGTCTGTGCCGGAGACAAGGGAGTTCTTAAAATTGTCCCAGGTGTCGACCTCGCGTCGGTTGTTCCGATAAATGAAAATCTTCAAATTGCGGTAGTAGTCAAAAGCAATTTTGTAATAGTCATAGCAACTTCGTAATATTTTAAAAAATTAATATGATATCAGTTTAGTGGTCCATAAGTTATTGTCAACACGCGTTTTTCTTTATCGATAGCTTTTATAAAAAAGCGCGCCGCATTTCGCGACGCGCTTTGTATCTTTCCGAAAGAGCCGATTAGTTAGCTGTTCTAACTACGGTAACGGCACGACGGTTTTGAGCCCAAGCAGCTTCATTGTTGCCGAGAACTGCCGGTCTTTCTTTTCCGTAAGAAATTACAGAAATTCTATCTGCCGAAATACCATGAGATACAAGGTATTGTTTTACGGCATTTGCACGGCGCTCACCCAATGCGAGGTTGTATTCACGAGTACCTCTTTCATCGCAGTAGCCCTGTACGATTACATTAACACCTTCATGCTTTTTGAGCCATGCAATCTGAGTATCCAATACTTCAACCGCATTAGCAGAAAGAGCAGAACTGTCAAACGCAAAGAACACTCTGTCTTCAGCGTTTGCCATAAAGTCACGAGCTTCTCTGGTTTCACATTCGCTGCCGCCGAAAATTTCGCTTGTAGCCAATGTTGAACAACCTGACAAGAAAGCCATTGCGCAGAACAAACTTAACAGTTTTTTCATTTTATTTTCTCCATTTGAGTTTATATAAACTTCGCTTATTCACATAAGCCTGCTTAATTGCAAAACAACTAATACAGAGTTAACTTAAGAAATAAAAGTAAATTTTTCAATAATAAAAATTAAAAAAAGTGCAAAACTAGCATAAATATTTATAAAAGCAATACAATAGGCGATAAAACTCAGTGATATGATGCCTCAATGATGTGTTGTTTTTGTTCTTCCAGCAAAAAGTTGGCCTGAACATTAAGCTGCGGTGCAATACGCTCAATGATTTTGCCTGCAGTTGGAACGGAGTTCCAGCCGGAAGTGTTCCAATTAAAGGTTTCTTTCAGCCCTTTCGGCTCGTCTAGCATTACCAAAACCGCATATTTCGGATCAGAAGCCGGGAAGGTGGAAACAAAGCTTGTACGCACTGCTTTTTTGATATATTTGCCGTCGATGATTTTGTCGGCCGTTCCAGTTTTTCCGGCAACTTCATATCCTTTCACATTGGCGTTTTTGCCCGAGCCTTTGACCACAACATCGCGCAACAGCTTTCGCATTGATTCAGATGTTTTTTGCGAAATCACACGATGAGATTTGCGGTTGTGCGTATCGGCCAAAAGCGTCGGCTCGTTATATATTCCGCCGTTGACGATTGAACAAAACGCGGTGATGATATGCAGCGGAGAAGAAGAAATTCCGTATCCGTACGCGACCGTGGCGGTGGTTTCTTCGCCCCATCTTTTCGGGGTAATCGGAAATGCGCGTTCCGGAACTTCTATGTTCGGAACTTTTTCAAAAAATCCGAGAGATTCCAAAAACTTTTTCTGCTCATTTTTACCGACTTTCAGCGCAATTCTGGCAGACCCGAGGTTGGAAGAATAAATCAGCACTTCGCCGACCGTCAGAGGTCTTCTTTCTTCATGATATCCGCGGATTGTGTTATATTTGAATTTTATGGGATTTGTGGTGTCAAAAGTTTCGGTCAGGCTTATCTTTCCGGTTTTCAGCCCCAAAGCGGCCGTAAAAATCTTGAATACCGAACCGGCCTCGTATGTGCCCTCTGTCGCAAAATTTTTCATTGCGTCCTGTGTTTTGAATTTTCGAAAATTCGGGTCAAAATCAGGCAGAGAAACCATGGCTATAACTTCGGCGGTATGAACATCCATCACAATCGAAACGCCACCCAGAGCGTGAAATTTTTCAATCGCGGCCGAAAGCTCTTCATGAACAATATCCTGCACAACCGAATCAAGCGATAATTTCAGCGAAATGTCAGACGATATTAAACGCTCATCAAGTTGCTTTTCAATGCCGGCAATTCCGTGGCTTTCGGTGTCGGTATATCCGACAATGTGCGAAAACAGATTTTTAAGCGGATAAACCCGTTTTTCGGCCTTTTCAAACTCAAGCTCGCGATGTCCGAGAGCATTTATCTGATACACCTGCGTCGGGGTCAGGTTACGCTTGATATAATTAAACGATTTTTCGCTTTTGAGTTTTTTCAAAATGGAGTTGTAGCTCAAATCCGGAATGATATCCGCCAGCTCGGAGGCAATTTCTTCCGGATTTTCAATGTCTTTTCCTTTTTTGTAGAGGTTAGGAGTATTAAGAGAGGTGGCTAAAATCGTGCCGTTTCTGTCCGTGATGTCGGCGCGGCGGATAACCCGCGCAATTTCAAAGCCTGAAGATTTTTTGTCGGCGTTTGCTTTTTTTGTATCAATCATGTCGTCAGAAGTGCACAAAACAACAAGCCTGAGGCAAATCACAAAATATACCGACACAAAGGCAAATATAACGAAAAGAGTTCTTAAATGGCATACGGAGACGGCGTCTTTTTCTCCACTGAACGACGCAATATCCGCCTTTCCGAACTTCAGCTCCTGTCCGGGGGTATAAAATTTTTGCAGATGTTTTTTACGCCGAAAGCCAAACAATTTTTATCTCCGAAAAAATAAAGATTATTGTTCTGCTTTAACCAAATGTTTCAAGTTCCTGTTGCGTTCAGCTTGTGCGCTGAGGCTTTTTTGCGCTGCCAAACGACGAGCGTTTTCTTGATTTTCATATTTAAAAGGTAGCGCCGAATAGTTTACGATTTGAGTGGATTCAATGCTCTTCATCGGGGTATATCTTTGCGCCAAATCGCGAATTCTCGACGGACGGTTCAAATAGCTCCACTCAGCCTTCAAAACATGAATGCGCTGAATGTTACTTTCAATGTCTCTGTTTACCACAGCCAGTTCTTTTTCAAGATTTTGCACATGATTTTTCATAATGAACATGGCAAACATAATGAAAAATGTCAAAATAACTAAAATTGCGTTTGCAGCCAGTCTTGTGCTACCCATTGTTTTCTCCTAACTCTTGAGGGCAAAACGCATCTTTGCCGAGCGGGAGCGCGGATTTCTTGCAATTTCTTCTGCGCTTGGTGCGATTGCCTTGGAATATTTCGTAAAGTATATTTGTTGTGCGGTCTTTTGAACCTCGGGCATATATCTTGATGTGCCCGCTGTTTTGCCGCTTTTTTCTTTAAAATAATTTTTTACGATTCTTTCTTCTAAAGAATGAAAGCTCACGACAATAATAGGAGCTCCGGATTTTAAGCGCAAAACTGCGCCTTCCAACCCGTTTTGAAGTTCTTCAAGTTCATTGTTCACGGCAATTCTGAGCGCCTGAAAGGTTCTGGTTGCTGGATCAATTTCGCCGAACTTTTTGTGAATTACGGAATAAATAATTTCGGCCAATTCCGTTGTGCTTGAAATTTCTTTCTCTTCACGGTATTGCACAATTTTTCTGGCGATTTGATAAGATTTTTTCTCTTCGCCATAATTGTATAATATATCGGCAAGTTCTTTTTCGCCGTATGTGTTGACAATGTCTTTTGCGCTTTTGCCGTCAAGCGACATACGCATATCAAGCGCGCCGTCTTTGGCAAAAGAAAAGCCTCTGTCCGCGGTGTCTATCTGCATAGATGAAACGCCGATATCAAAGACTGCGCCGTCGATATCCTGCGTGACAAGCTTTGCAAAATCACCGAACCGGCCGGCAACAAACTCAAATCTGTCGCCGTATATTTTTTTCAGCTCATCTGCTCTTTTGACAACGGTCGGGTCGCGGTCAAGTGCGATGACTTTGCAATCCGCCGCGTTCAAAATCGCGGAAGTGTACCCGCCGTTACCGAATGTCGCATCAACATATGTTTTTCCGTCTTGAGGATTTAGAGCCTGCAAAACCTCATCAAGCATAACCGGAATATGTTTTTGCGTTTGAGCCATCAGTTCTCGCTCCTTTTTGCCGGAGACAAAACCGGACGCTGCTGCATAATGCGCTGGCGGATTTTAAGTTCTTCTTTTTCCCAATTTTCGGGACTCCAAATCTGAAATTTGCGGCCTTTACCGACAAACACTGCCGTATCTTTGATTTGAGCATGAGCAAGCAGCTTTTCGCTCAAAACGATTCGTCCGGTGCTGTCAAACAAAAAGCGGCGTGCGTCACCGAAAATCAGGTTGGTCAAATCATCTTGCTCTTGCGAGAAAAAGTCATTGCTGTTTTCAATTTCGGTAGCCAGCTTTTCGAGCATATCTTCAAGACAACCCTCAATGCACGGAGAAGTTAGGCTGCGATAGCACACAATTTGCGATTCGGATTCCTTAACGATTGCACGATAGTCAGACGGAAGGGAAACGCGGCCTTTGGCGTCTACCTTGTTGGTTATGGTGTCCATAAAGAGAAAGTTTTTTCTCATTTCGTCTGTCCGTCATACATTGGTTAATTGATTATGCTTTATGGTATATCATGGTATTTTGTGGGAATCAATGGTATTTTTTAGCAAAATATTAACTGTTCTATGTATGTTCTGGTATGCTTCATGTGTGATGCTTAATTTTCTAGGAATACAGCAAAAAAAATTTTTTTGTGCATAATTTTTCATTAAAAAATTTTTAGCCTCTTGCTATCTGTGCCGAATTGTTCTATATAGAGAATAAATTGAAAGAAACGGACAAAAAATGGAAAAAAGAGACTATTACGAGGTGCTCGAAGTCACAAAAGAATCGAGCGGCGAAGAAATCAAAAAATCGTATCGCAGACTGGCGATGAAATATCACCCCGACCACAACCGCGATGATAAAGACGCCGAACAAAAATTTAAGGAAATTAATGAAGCGTATGAGGTTTTGAGCAACGAGCAAAAGCGCGCAGCTTATGATCAATACGGACATGCGGCGTTTGAAAACGGCGGGCAGGGTGCCGGCGGCAATCCGTTCGGATTTGATTTTTCGGATATGTTTTCAAATATTTTTTCCGATTTTATGGGGCAGGGGGCTCAAAATTCGCGCGCAAGAGCCCGCGGAGCCGATGTCAGGTATGATTTGAACATAACTTTGGAAGAGGCTTTTTCTGGTCTTGAAAAAGAAATCGAAATAGAAACGACCGAAGAATGTGAAACCTGTCACGGACACGGAACAAAAGACGGCAAAGAGCCAGACACCTGCCCGTATTGTCACGGCAGCGGACGAGTTCGTTCAACCCAAGGCGGATTTTTTATATTTGAAACGGTTTGCCCAAAATGCCGCGGAACAGGAAAGTTGGTGACCGACAAATGTGAAGACTGCAAAGGCGAAGGTGTTGTCCGCATTTCTAAAAAAATCAAAGTAAAAATTCCGGCTGGCATTGAAAACGGCGCAAGGCTGCGTATTTCCGGCGAAGGCTTGGCCGGAAAGAACGGTGCTCCGAAAGGCGATTTGTATGTTTTTGTACAGATTTTGCCGCACAAGATTTTTGAGCGTAACGGTGCCGATTTATATTTTGAACTGCCGATTTCGATGGTTTGCGCGGCTCTCGGCGGAGAAATCAAAATTCCGAATATTGACGATAAAGATGTTACAATCAAAATAGACGAGGGGACACAGGCCGATTCGCAAATTCGTGTCAAGGGACAGGGAATGAGCATATATAACTCTACCCGTCGCGGCGATTTGATTGCGGTTGTCAAGGTTGAAACTCCGGTCAAGCTGTCGGACAAGCAAAAAGAGCTGCTTGAAGAATTCAGAAAACTTTCGCCTGAAGATGACTGCTATCCGCGAGAAAAAAGTTTTTGGGACAAGCTCAAAGATATCATAAAATAACAAAAAAATCCCGACCATAATGGTGGGGATTTTTTTGATGTACGGAAGTTTATTCCGATTTTTCGTTTTCTTTTTTCAGCAGAGCAAAGTATTCATCATACATTGCCGTGCCTTTTTCGTTCGGGATAATAAATCCTTCTTCGTCCACATTGTGCCACTCCTCTTTTTGGTATATCACCGATTCGCCGTTTTCGTTTTTTGCGGATTCTTTTTTGATAACCCAAAGGGCTTGGCGTTTAGCGTGGAGTACAAGCGGTGAAACATCTTCTTCCTTCGGAGAGTACCTGATGTTGGTGACAATCGGGAGGAGTCGGCGTCCGTCGGAATACTGCACAACCGGACAATTCAAAATTTCGGCAATGGTTTGCTGAATTTTGCTGACCTCTGTAACATCTTTGATTTCATCAACCTTTTTGCTGCAGAGGATAACGATTTGCTTCTTTTGCGCGTCGATTTTTTCTCTTTGAGCACAAAGCTGCGAAACAAGAAAAGCGACTACAATTGTGAAAAACATCACAACCAGCCATAAGATAACAGAAACTGTTTGCATAAAAAAATAATTTTGAGGGTGAATAATAAAGTTTACGATTTGATATTTGCATTTTTTGCAAATTTTGTCAAGTATCTTTTCTCCGTTTAAGGCCACAAAAAAATCCCGGCTGAAAAGCGGGGATTTTTAAGTTTAGAAAATTTGTTGCTGTGTCAGCTGAAATTTGCTTCTTTTGTTGCAAAATATTCTTCAGCGGAAACATTTTCGTTTTCTGAAAGAAAACGCGCGTCATCATGAAGGTTGTGCCATTGCTTGTGAGGCGGCGAAGAAAAATTTTTTTCCGAAACCATTCCGTCCGTTTCAACAATAAGCTTGCAACCGGGCTCAATCTCATAAGTTTCTTTGAGAAACTGTTTTTTTGCTCCGATTACTTCATAGCCGCATTTTTTGTCGTTCCACATGATAATCGGGCACAAACGACGATCTTTGGCGTATTGCTTAATCGGAAAGCCTAAAAACGATGCCTGAACGGAGTATTTCTCGTCCAAAACCACAGGCCCTTCGCCGAGAATGTTGCGGCAGGAAGAATTGATGAAAAAACTGAGAAACTCCTGACTTTCGGCTTTTTTTTCATTTTTTTCAATGCTATCCCAACAATAGGCGACCAATGCTATTACCAATAGCGAGACAACCATAAAGATTATGATATAAACAGCATACATAAAAAATAATTTTGAGGGTGAATAATAAAGTTTACGATTTGATATTTACATTTTTTGCAAATTTTGTCAAGTATCTTTTCTCCGTTTAAGGCCACAAAAAAATCCCGGCTGAAAAGCGGGGATTTTTAAGTTTAGAAAATTTATCTGAAGTCAATCGGCTCATGATAAATTTCTTCATAGCGATAATCGTCAAGCTGATTATCCGTTTCTTTGGAGACAACTTCCGTTTCAAAATACTCTTTGGCAGAAACCGTGTCGCACTCAAGACCGTCAAAGCTCTTCAGATAAAGGTCTCTCCATCCGGAATAAGTATTTTCAGAAACCTTTCCGTCCCGGTTAACGATAATTTTGTAGCAGGGATTAAAGCCGTCCGAGCCATCTTCACAAAGAATCTGCTTCTTTGCGCCGACAAGCTTATAAAGCTCTTTTTCTTTATCCCACATGACAACCGGACACAAGCGTTTGTCTTGAGCGTATTGCTTAATCGGAAAACCGAGCAACTCAGCTTCTTCTTTATATCTGTCGACCAAAACCACTGGACCTTTGCCGAGTTTTTTCAGACATGATGAAGCAATGAGTTTTTGCATTTTTGCTTTTTTCCTGTAATACAGATCGGTACCTAAAACACATAAGATTATTGATAAAAACGCAATAACCGTAAAGATGATAACAATAATTGTTTTCATAAAAAATAGTTTTTAAAGTGGATAAAATAATAAAAGTAGTACCTTATCAAATACTACTTTTATTAAATTTTGTCAAATTATTTTTATGGTTGTTCGTCTTCTGGTGATTCTTTATTCAAAAAATCTTCCATTTCTGCAATGTCTTCTTCATCAACTTCGGTTGCCGGAACCGCATATTTTCCAGTCAGCCAATTTCCCAAATCGACATCAGCGCAGCGTTTTGAACAAAACGGACGATATTTTTCATCATCGGTCATTTTGCCGCAAATCGGGCATTTATGGAGTTTGATAACATTATCGGACATTATTTTTCAACCCTTCCGGTGCCGCGGCAAGTCGGGCACTCTTCCGTCATCAAATCCAACAAAGACGGGTGTTTGCGTCTGCGCACGATTTCAACATTGCCGGCGCGGCTGAGCCCGTATACCTTTGCCTGATTTTCATCAAACTGCAGCTCCTCTTCCAAAATCTGAATAACCGATTTCATAAAGCGATATTCCGAAGAGCCGGCAAAGTCAATCACGATTTTTCCGCCCAAATTGCGCAATATAATTTGTTTTGCAATCTCTTTGGCCGCCTCGTCGTTCAAGCGGGAAAGCGAACCGCCCTGTTGCATACCCGAAGAATCTACATCAATGGCAACGCAGGCTTTTGTTTCTTCAATATGAATGCAGCCGCCGGACGGAAGTTTGACGGTTTTTTGAATCGCATCAAGCAGTTTTTCTTCCATACCGAAAGATTCGAAAGTATCTTTTTCAACATCGGCTTTCAGTCCGAATTCATCGGCAATCATTTTTTGCAACTTTGGAGTATTGACAACAATCTGCTCCAAATTTGCCTTGTGGCGGTTGATTTTGTCGGCAATGCCGCCGCCGGAGGAATACAGCAAAGCCGGAGCTGTTGCACTGCGAGCCTTAACCCTGATGGAATCAAACAGAGCGCGCAGTTCTTCCATTTCTTTTTCCAACAGCGAAAAATCAACTTCTACTGCAGCAGTACGCAAAATCCACCCTTCCTGTCCCGTAACTTTGTTGCGGACAAGGTCTTTGTAGTGATACATCGTTTCTTTGTCTTCAATTTTGCTTGAAGCCTGAATCTGCATGCTGTACGGGCAATAAACCAGATATTTTCCGGCCAGCTGGATTGTGCGCGAAACCTTAGAACCTTTTTCGGCATGACTTTCCTGCTTGATTTGAACCATAATGCTTTGGCCTTCGCAATATGAGCTTTCTTTTGCATCATCGTCCAGATTCAGCAGCGCCGGCTCCTTTTCTCCGATTTCGACCAAAAGCCCGATTTTTCCGTTGGCAAGTTCGGTTTTCTTGACAATTTTTCCAAGATATACGGAGCCTTCGGAGGCTTTTTTGTCGTTATAAAATTCTATCTCGCGCAAGTCGGAATTTTCCAGAAGAGCGATGGCGGTATTATTTGAATTTTGTTCAATAAGCATGGTATTAATCATAATATGTTTTCTCCGTTCAAAAGGTTTTTGGTTTCATATAACGGTAGTCCGACAACGCCTGAATAAGAGCCGATGATTTTTTTGACATAGGCGCCGAGGCGGCCTTCGATGCTGTATCCGACAACACCGACCCACTCATCGCATGCGACATAATCGCGGATTTCCTGTTCAGACATTTTTTTCATCAAAATTCTGGTAGTAACTGTTCGCTGAGAAATTCTGCCGCTTTTTGAGCACAGGCAAACCGAGGTTATAACCTTGTGCGCCTTGCCCGAAAGCGCCTCCATAACTTTGCGCTGCTCTTCGGGCGTTTTTGACTTGTGCAGAATTTTGGAATTTACGACCACAATGGTGTCCGCCGACAAAATATTCTCATCCAGATTCAGTGATGCGGCTTTTTTGGCTTTTTCAAGCGCCATTCTTTTTACGAAAGCAAGCGGTTTTTCGTGTTTCTTTTCGGATTCGTCAATATTCGCCGAGGCAATTTTTTTCGGCTCATAACCGATAGTCCGCAAAAGAGCAAGCCGATGCGGCGAACCTGACGCCAAAATAAAATCTTTAGGCTCTTTGTTCATAGCTTATGCTTCATCATCATAAGTTTTTTCGAGGCGTTCGTGTTTTTCCTGTGCCTCAATCGAAAGGGTGGCAACCGGTCTGGCCTCAAGGCGCTCAATTCCGATAGGTTCGCCGGTTTCTTCACAATATCCGTATGTGCCGTCCTCGATTCTTTTCAACGCTTCATCAATTTTGCCGATAAGCTTGCGGGCACGATCTTTGGTGCGCAAATCCAAACTTTTGTCGGTCTCGAGCGATGCTCTGTCCAGTTGATCCGGTTGGTTTAATCCGCCTTGGCGCAAATCTTCCAAAGTATCTTCAGACTGCATAAGCAAAGATTTTTTCCAATCCAAAAGCTTTTGTCTGAAATATTCAAGCTGCATCGGGTTCATATATTCTTCATCAGCCGAAGGTTTATAGTCGTGAGGTAAGACTGTTACAGATTTTGTTTCCATTTTCTTCTCCCTGTTTCAAGTACTTGTTTACAATTTATATATAGTTTTAAGTACATTTATATTTAAACTTCAAGCAAAAAGTATGTTTATGCGATACTTATTCAAAAACCCATTTCATACTGACGCCGTTTACGCATAATTCGTCAAGCTTATTGATACTAACTGGGTTTTCATAAATTTCATCTTTTTTCTCTTCTTTCTCGATTTCATCTTTTTCCCCGATTTTAATATAAACCAGGCTTGAGCTGCCGTCATAACCCCATTGCATATCCCCGAGTGCGGTGCAGGCATTGTCCGGAAGGTTGTCAAACTGAACATAATAGCGGCGAAGCATATCATCATCTTGCTCTCCGTCGACTTTAATCCCGCCGATTTCAATATCTCCGCCGAAAGCATGTGTTTGACCCCTTAGTTCGAACGGGACATATTGTTTCATTTTGTCCCATTTCAAATCTTTATAATTTCCTTTTGCCATATAGCGAAAATTTATTGCTTTTTGCAGGTCTATAACATTTTGGCCAATGCGGCTCAGTTTGTATCTCTCAAGCGCAGTTCCAGCAATTTTTGCGACGCCTGCGGTTATAAGCCCGACGACCGAGATTGCAGCAATTGTTTCAAACATCGTACGCCCGAACATATCTGTTTTGTTGTTCATAACAATTCTCCTTATCGCTCCGAGATATATCTTTATTTAAGATACAACATTTTTCAAGTTTCAACAACAAAATTATTGATACTTTAATTTTTATCTGAATATGTTATATCAATAAAGTAAAAAATAACTTAAGCAGGTGAAATATGAAAAAGATATTGTTTGTTGCATCGCTGCTCGTTGCAGGTCAGGCATATGCGGTAGAAAATGTTTATCGTCCGTATTTTGGGATTGATTATGCATACAGCAAAGTTGACGCAAAAAATCGCAGTCCCGAGCTGAATTCCGCGGCGGTTTCTTTCGGCTCCGAATATAACAAATATTTCGGGACGGAACTTTGGTATCAAAAATCATTAACCGCCACAACCAAAAGAGAAGACAGCAAAACCAAATCGTCTTTCCACGCGTTCGGTCTTGATATGTATGCATATGCTCCGATGTTCTGCGACCAAAAATTTGCCCCGCTTGCAACTTTCGGCGTCGGCCGTTATGCCGCAAAAAAGAAAGTTGACGGCTACAAAAGCAACGATGATGACGGGGCTGGGTATCGTTTCGGCGCCGGCGCACAATATCTGATTGATGAACATTTGTCGGTGCGCGCATTGTTCCGCTATGTCAAACTCGACAGGCTGGCCGATGTTGACCACATAAACGAAGTTGCTGCCGGAATCCGCTATACATTTTAGGAGAATAAGATGAAAATGTTTTTCAGGGCATTTTGCCTGATATTGGCGCTCAGTGCCTGCAACGAAAAAGAGGCGGAGCAAAATCAACAAAAATCGGATTATTCCGCCGAGGTGAAATATTCGTATACGGCAAAAGGCTTAACCGAGGAGTGCAAACTTGACAGCGAAGTCGTGTGCGCGGTTGAGGCGGCCGTAAAATGCGTGCTTAATCCGAATTTTGAAATTTGCAAAAAGCACAATCTTCCGGATTTTATTTTTATGGAAGACGAGAGCTTAAACCGCCCGACCGAAGAAAGCTTTTCAGTCACAAAATTAAAGCCGCTGGCTGACGGAGTTATGGAAGTTTATACCAAAAGCGAATGCAACGGAAATATGTTCGGCCTCTGTCAGGGAAATGTGATATATGTTCTGAAAAACAAAAACGGGCAAGGCTGGCGTGTGACGGATATTTATGCCGTTGAATAGTTTTTGATTGCCCGAAATTGTCTGCGGCAATTATATAAAAAAACACCGGAATAAATCCATCCGGTGTTTTTTTGTGTGTGATATGGTACTCTTTACTTTAGGCCTGCTGCCATCTCACCCATTTCAAGTTTGGAATCATGCATCTTTATGACTTCATCAAAACTCTTGTCTTTGACCAAAGCGAAACGATTTTTGAAGATATCAGAATTTATGATGTTGCCATAGTCAAAATTATCAGGAACATCAACAATACCGTCTTCATCGCTTATCGTAAATCCTCGTTCCGCATCAGTCATTGAAATCAGAGTTTTTGCCTCTTGTTGAGAATTTTCCAATAAGTTTTTGAAATAATCAGACAATTCTCCGGAGCGGTCAATAGTAGATGTGTTATCATCAGCTTCTGAAGTCATTTCCGAAGAGCGGTCTTTGACTTTTATTTCGGTTGCAGAACGGGTAAAGCAGCCTTGTACTCCGCGTTTGTAGAAGTCAGAAGTACCGCTCCAATCTTTTCCGCCGTAAGCTTTAGGCAAAGATGTGCTGAAGTTTGCTTTTCCTCCGGTATAGTCCCAGTTTGTATTGCGTGATTTTCTGGTCAGATATATAAAACTTGAACTTCCTTTTTCAGATGTGCTGAAACATGTGCTTGTAGGAAGTTTTGAAGTATTTCTTCCAAGTATGGTTATCATATTGATGGAAGTTGATGCTCCAACGCAAGCCTGAGATGTTCCGTGCCAGTACATGCGCATTCTGCAATAAAAGTCTTTTCCGCTGCCGCGGCAGGCTCCTGCTTTGGATTCCGGATCAGCTTCTTCTCCGGCATACATTACGCCGATACGCCACGGCTGAACGCCTCTCGGCCATGCAGTATCAGAATAAAATCTTGCACCGTAAGTCAGCGGATTGTATACTGATGTATTATGTCCGTACAATATTTGCTGCAATGTAATTTTGCTTGAGTTTGCCATGGTTATTTTTTCAGAATCGCTGGCAATACTTGATGATCCACAGTATGAAACCTGACAATTGCCGGCACCTTGTTCGTTATATTTAGCATCAATACCGGAAGAGCTGTACCATACATAGTTCAGATAAGACATTTTGTCATTGTATCCTTTTACTTTTCGCATATAAATGTGTGTTCCGTAAGAGAACATCGGCCATTTGTTGTCTTTGGACGCAATAGCGTTGTCAAAGTTTGAGTTAATAACGCCTCGCTGAACATTTGAATCGTTCTTGTGACTTATCCAATAACATTGATAAATATCTGCATATGCATATTTCTTTTCAGAAGTTTTGCAAATCTTTTTATCATTTGTACCTACTTCATCGACCAAAACCTTAAACAGGTTATAGCGCGATTTGTGGATTGTGCCGAGTTTTCTTGAAACAGAAGAGTTTGTTGCAATGGCATAAACATCTTCGTTGTTCATCAAGCCCCATTTTGTCGTATCTCCGTTAAATGCTTTATAAGATTTGGCCAGAGTCGAACCGCCAGATATGTCCGCGCGATAAGAATCTGAGACTTCTTTCAACGCAACAACGCGGATATTGATATAATCTCCGACCTGATTTACTCTTGAAGCAACACCGATAATTTTATCCAAACCGGTATTTTTGGTTTTCAATGCATTTGTAACCGTGGTTGAAAGAGATTTTGAAGCTGTACAATATCCGCCGGCCATTACATAATCGCCCGGAGTGCACTGGGTGTTCATATAACATGTCTTGCCGTTGGCTGTTGTGCTCTCTGCCCGATATCCCGGAAGAGGTTCGGTGAAATATCCGTAGTCGGAACAGGTCTTCGGCATACAATATTTACAGGTTACCTTTTGCGCTGTTACCGTTTTTCTGGCACCTGTCTTTATTTCTTTTTCGTTGTTATAGCATGATGAGCGATAAGCTCCGTCTCCGACCGTTTTGTTTGAACAGGTCATATTTGAATAGCGAGCCGTAGTGTCTACGCTGCCTTTGCATTTTCCTGACTGTATAAATGCATCGTGAGTATATTTTGTATATTTATAAGTTTCCTGATTGCAGGAAGTTTGCGTCCAGCGCGTAACAGTTCCGGTGTGGTTCAAATCATATTTGTCAACGCAAGACTTTCCGCCCAAAGTTGTATTTGCTTCTTGCGCGTATAAAGTGTTGTGCACACCCGATTTGAAAAGTGTTCTGGCTGAACTTACGGAGTTATTTGAGCCGTATTTATAAGTTGATGGGCAAACTTTGTATTTATATCTGGTGATATTGTCGGTTCCGGTGCATGATTTTTTATAAGCATAGGTGGAATCGTCGTTGGTATATTTGAACTCGTCTTTACACTTGCATCGGTAATATGTTGTATTGCCGGTACGGCAGGTTTCAAGAGTAATTTGGTCAGAAGTGCATGAAATGGTTCTGGAAAACCCGAGCTCTTTGCAGGGCTTCGGTCCCCACGGATCAGACCCTGGGTTACCCCCCCCCTCCCGGCTTTCTGGCATTTATGTCGCCGCAGTCTCCATCGACCACAAAACACACACCGGCTTTAGACGAGTTGCTGTAACACAGGGCAAATAGTCCCAAAGCGCAATATGCAAGAATTAATGGTAATTTTTTCACAATTGTTCTCCTATAATTATAAATACACAAAATCGTTGGTATCTCCGCATTACACAGAAATATCCCACACACTACACAAACTATTATATTGTATTTCCCTGATTTATGCAACAAAAAAATACCGGTAAATCCACCGGTATTTTTTGTTTTTTTCTTAAAGAAAAATTATTCCTTAGAAAAAGCCTTTTCCTGTTTTTTAGCTTCTTCAGATGTTCTGGCAACATTAACCAGAATTGTCTGAGTAACTTCAGGGTGCAGGTTGAGCTTAACCGAATAAATACCAAGGTCTTTAATCGGCTTGTCAAGAAATACCTGACGACGTTCAACTGCAAAACCAGCCTGTTTAACAGCGTCGGCAATGTCACGAATGGTAACAGAACCGTACAACTGGCCTGTTTCGGCAGCCTGACGAATTAAAACGGTTGAAAAACCTTGCAATGACTGAGCCAATGCAGATGCGGTTTCCAACAATTTTTGGTTATGAGCTTCCCACTCGGCCTTTTGCTTTTCAAAATAAGCAATATTAGCTTCTGTGGCGCGCAAAGCCTTTCTCTGAGGCAAAAGATAGTTACGGGCGTAACCGTTCTTTACATTAACTTTATCGCCCATTCTGCCCAATTTTTCGATATGTTCCAAAAGAATGATTTCCATAGTATTACTCCTTTCAAACTAAGCCGAAAAAGGCAGCAAAGCAATATAACGAGCGCGTTTGATTGCTCTTGCAAGCTCTCTTTGTTTTTTTGCAGAAACAGAGGTAATACGGCTCGGGATAATCTTTCCTTTTTCAGAAATGTATCTTGAAAGCAGTTTTACATCTTTATAGTCGATTTGCAGACCGTTTTCGCCTGAAAACGGGCAAGATTTTTTTCTTTTGAAAAATGTTTGCTTAGCCATTAGTTTAACTCCTCATTTTCTTCAAAAGCTTCAGAATCGGAAGCAAGACCTTCATTAAAGTTTTCAACTTTAACCGTCATATAGCGGATAATGTCTTCATTAATTCTGATTCTTCTTTCAAACTCGGCAATTGCGGTAGCCGGAGCAACAATGTTCAAGATAACATAATGACCTTTGCGGTTTTTCTTAATGCGATAAGCAAGGTTTTTCAAACCCCAATTATCAACTTTTACAATCTGGCCGCCTTCAGCTTTAATAACTTCGTCCAAAGACGAAACAATGTCATTAACCTGAGATGCGCCGAGATCCTGACGTGCAATCAGCACGCTTTCGTAATTAGACATAAATAAATCTCCTTATGGATTCTCAACAAATGACCCTCAAACGAAGGTCGGTTATTTTTGTATAGCTATTTAAAAAATAGCAAGGGACGATGCTCAATATACAGACTTTTTTTGTTTTTGCAACAAAAATTTATAGACAATTTGCACCGAAAGTGATACATTGACAAAAAACAAACGAAAAGGTGTAAACAGTGTTGGACGAAAGCCGTCAGGCAGATTTGCTGCAAAAGTTTTTTGACAAGCTCTCGAGTGCGGAGGCCTTGCTGGTGTTTTCTGCGCAGCGGGCGGCAAAAGGCGCAAAAATGCCGCTGTTTGCCATTGTAGAAAATTGTTCGTTTGACAATCTCAAAAAATTTATGAAACACTATTTTCCCGAGACGAACAGTCAAAACGCCAAAAATTTGTATGACCTTCTTGAGCTAAAAAATGAAAACGGGCAGCGGCTCGATTATCATTATTTTGAAAAAAGTCTGCCGGAAGATGTTGTCGCTCAAACCAGAGAGGCGTTTGAAATGCCGGAAATCGAAACATTGTGGCGTCCGGAAGAATATCGCAAATATAATCTGTTGCGCAATCTAAAGATGCAGGCAGTCAACAAATATAATGCCGAACACCCGAATTTTTTGCGTCTGGATATGATGAGACAGACGCCGAAAGATACGCTTCCGCTGTCGCTGCGCTTTTATCCGACGGAAGAAAATCCGATAATCGTGCCGTTTGTCGCCGCAGGGCCGATAAAGCCGGAAAATCCGTGGCTTGAACAGGCATTTGGCAATATTGATTATCCGGAAATTGCATCATGGAGCGTATCTTCAATCAAAAAAATCGAAAAAGAATATGAAGATGTAAAAAATGACGGATATTTCAATTCGATAGCGCAAAATTTTTTGGATTTGTCCGAAATTATGATTTGCAATACTTACCGCGATGAAGACGGCAAAGACGAAAGCGGTATGGAATATGCCGGAGAAGCCGGAATGACCGAACTTGTCGATGATAACGGCCTCGGTTCTTCATGGTATACATATACGCACTATGCCGATTCTAAGTTAAAGGGAAGTGTGTTTGCCCACGAGGCGACGCATATCGCGGATATGAGCGTTGACGAGCTTATTACGGAAAACAATTTTACGCATCAGGCCTGCAAGCTTGCGTATCTCAATCGCGGAGCATCAGAGTTTCGCAGCAAAATTGTTCATAACATTGTCAGGAGCTATAAACCGAAACAATTTGAAACGGAAATGTGCGCATATGCCACCGAAGTTTATATGGACAGAAAAAATAAAAAAGATGTGTTGTTGCGTGCAGCCTCGAAAATGCTTGCAACCTATGTTGCCGCGGACGGTGATGATAATCAGAATGCAATCAACTATATGAGATATGCGCAAAATCGTATTCCGCATCAGGAAGAATTGGAACAGCTGGAAAAAATATATAACAGACAGCTTTCCAAACAACATTTGTCTTCAAAAAACGGCAAGCCGGTATTTTTGAAGAACAAAGAAGGAACTGAAAAAATCTCCGAAATATGTGCGCAATCCGGCGGGCTTGAAAAAATCGAACGCGATGTATCTGCTTATATGTTGCAGACGCTACGGGTCGTAAACTTTATAAATAACAATCCGGAGCTCAAAAATTCAAATAAACTGAAGCCGCAAGATTTTGAAAAGATGTTTTTGCAAAAAATCGGGCGCAAAGAAAAATCATTGCCCAAACAGATGCGCTTTGCGGCAAAACGGACGGCTCGCGAATAAGTGCTTAATATTTAGACTTATTTATATAAAATTAATCTTTTTATGCTAAGTTTGCGCCAGTTATGACACAAAAGGTATACCGACATGAATAAAAATTTTTACGGATTTGGAGCAGCGGCTCTGTTTCTGTTGAGCGCCTGTTCTTATTCCGGCACAAAAACCGAGGTTATAGAAGCTCCGCAGGAAGAGTCCCAAATAACTCTGCAAAATTTGAAAACACGAGTTTTAATCAGATGTTATAATTCGGCGGAAGTATCTGCCGAAAAATGCGCTAAGCTCTTTGAAGAAAAAGGCTTTGTGCGCCTAAAGAATATTCCGAGCCAAACCGCAGATTATGATTTGCTGAAAACAAACACTTATCCGACCCGCCGCTGGCGTGAAGGCGAAAAAAATCCGAGGTGGTAACAAAAATGCTTTCCCGAATCAACACTGCTGCATTTAACGGACTGGAAATTTTACCGGTAGATGTTCAGGTGCAAATTGCATCGGGATTGCCTGCGTTTACGGTGGTAGGACTGCCCGACAAAGTTATTGCCGAAAGCAGGGAGAGAGTCCGCTCGGCGATTTTATCGCTCGGGTTGTCCCTTCCGGCAAAAAGAATCACGATAAATCTGGCACCTGCCGATATCTTGAAGGAAGGCTCGCATTTTGATTTGCCGATAGCTTTGGGCTTGTTGGTCGGAATGGGTGTTGTGGCGGCGGAAGATGTGGAAAATTATCTGATTTTAGGTGAACTCGGGCTTGACGGCTCGATTATTGCAGTAAATGGAATTTTGCCGGCCGCAATTTTTGCAAACCGCAACAACAAAGGAATTATATGTCCGCAAGAGCAGGGCAGCGAGGCCGTTTGGGCAGGGCTGAAAGACATTATCGCCGCGCCGAGTTTGCTTGCGCTGCTGAATCATCTTAAAGGTGTTCAACATCTCCCGATGCCGGTCGCCAAACAAAAGGCGCCGAAAATAAGCCTGCTTGATATGTGCGACATCAAAGGGCAGGAGAGCGCAAAACGCGCATTGGAAGTTGCCGCTGCGGGTGCGCATAATCTGTTAATGGTCGGGCCTCCGGGAGCCGGAAAGTCTATGCTGGCGTCCAGACTTCCTTCAATATTGCCGCCTCTGACGCCTGAAGAAGCGCTTGAAACCAGTATGATTCATTCTATTGCCGGTGAGCTGAAAAACGGTGAGCTCAGTTTTGAAAGACCATATCGCGATCCGCATCATAGCGCTTCGACTCCGGCTTTGGTCGGAGGAGGGCGAAAAGCAACGCCGGGAGAAATTTCGCTTGCACATAACGGAGTTTTGTTTTTGGACGAGCTGCCGGAATTTTCGCGTGCCACGCTTGAGGCTCTGCGCCAGCCGCTTGAAAACGGGACGGTGCTGATTTCGCGTGTAAATGCCAGAACGCAGTATCCGGCAAAATTTCAGCTGGTTGCGGCAATGAATCCGTGTAGATGCGGATATTTGGGCAATCACAACGCGGAATGCAGCCGCGTGCCGAAATGTGCGGAAGAATATCAGGCAAAAATATCCGGCCCGTTGATGGATCGTATAGATATTCAGATAGAAGTTCCGGCTCTGAGTCCGTGGGAAATTGCCGATGTAAAAAAAGGCGAGACCTCGGCTCAAATTCTGAAAAGGGTGATAGAAGCCAGAAAAATTCAAAAAAAGAGATTTGTTGATGCCGGATTCCCGGAGCTATTAACCAATTCTCAATTAAAAGGTGATTTATTGGAGCAAATGACACAGATGGACAACGATGCAAAAGAGCTGTTGCTTTCGTTTGCAAACAAGGTTAATCTATCGGCCAGAGCGTATCACCGAACTTTGCGGTTGGCAAGAACAATTGCAGACTTGCAAAATGAGACAAAAGTGCTTAAACTGCACATAGCCGAGGCTTTGTCATACAGAAGGACAATGCCATTATACAAGTAGGAGAAAATGTAATGAAAATGATAAAACTTATATCTTTGGTTTTGCTGACAATGGCTTTTTCAAACTTTGCCGGCGCAGTAACCTATGAAACAAGGCTTATCTATGACTATGAAGATGAGGCCGCAGAAGACAGATTGGAAAAGGCTGCTCCGCAGTCATACGCCGCCGATGATGAAGGATTTTTCCGCGGAAGCATCTTTAAGGGACAAAACTGCACAAACTGCAAACGCGGCGGAAGCATCTTTAAGGTAGGTTCCTGCACCAGATGCTCCAAAGACGGAAGTATTTTTCCGGGCGGACCTTGCAAAAGATGCAACAAAAACAACAATTGCAAAACCTGCAAAAACAATCTGCCGAAGACGGAACGCAAAACTCCTTTTGTGATAGAATATGTTGATATCGACCTTGATCACCAGTGTGAAAATTTTGCTCCGTTTATGCTCGGACATGTTGATTTTCGTTTGAAAAACGGCTGGAACTACGCTCCTACTCGTGAAAAACTCGGAAATTATAACTTTAGAATTTTCGGATGCCGCCGTTTTGATAAAGAAGCATTTTTGAACGAAGGCCGCATTATGCAAAAAGATATGCGGTTTACGCAGACATTTGCCGACGCGGTTTCCGAATGCTACAAAATTATGCAGATTCCTGAAGATTTGTGTTTGGAACAAGAACCGTCTCCGCTACCTGAATATGTTTTGACGGCTGAAATCGTTGATTATTTTATGAATATCTGTGACGGATATAACTGGGACAGCACAACCGCGACAAACCGCCGCGGCGGAAGTTCTGAAATGACCGTAAAATGGAAGCTGATGAATCTTTCGCAAACAACTGTTGTTTGGGAAGGCACAACCACCGGATACGGTGAAATCGAGCAGGGTGCCGAAAACGGCGAAATTCTGCTGGTTGAAAGCGCATTCTATGATGCGGCGACAAATCTGCAGATTGCCGAGGGTTTTGAAACTCAGCTGGCAACCCGCCTGAGCGATGAACAGATTGCTCAGGAACGCGCCGCTTTGATTGAACGCGAAAGAAAAGAAAATCCGGCAAAATGCCAGTTCAAGGAACAGATTGAAGAAACAAAATGCCCGATTTGCCCGAAATGCGAAATTATACAGGCTCCGGAACCGGCACCGGTTGTTCCGGTTGAAGAAGAACCTTTGATAATTGAAGCTTCTGCCGCAACAGAGGTTGCAGAAACAGGCGGCGTTAAAGATGCAACGATTATAGAAGTTGAAACCGATGACCTGTGGGTAGATTTGGCTAATGTGGAAGACAGCGAAAATCTGTGCATTGTAGACCGTCCGCCGTATGATTCTCTGTCGCCTGAAAATTTGTACAAAGTACGCGCGTCTGTCGTTTCTGTTCAAAATGCTCAGGGCAAAAAAGGCGCGGGACTGATTGTTTCTGACTCGTTTGTGCTGACTTCGGCTGATTTAATCAGCAAAATCGGCAACGAATATAAGCTCAAAACAATTAACGGCAAAGAGCTGACCGGAAGAGCCTTCCGTGTTAACCCGACCAAGAATGTTGCGCTGATTATGCTCAACGAGCCGACAAAATACACTCCGCTGTCGCTGAATTTGGATTTGCCGGAAATCGGCCGCGGAAACTTTATGGTTTTGGGTATGCTTGATGTAGACAACTTTGCCGACGGAGAAAACTATATCGACAATCAAGGTGTTATCAACGGATACCGCTATACCGATGACAAGGGCGCCGAGATTATTTTGGATACATTCGTTCAAGAAATTTCGGTCGGCGGCGCGCTGATTGACGAGTTCGGTACAATCAACGGAATTGCGCACTCCAGCAAAAAGACCGATGACGGAATGGATTTGTTTATTCCGACAGAAACAGCGCTCAGAGGCGTCGGATTGTCGATTTGCGAAAAGGTTTATAAAACACCGAGCCCGTGGAAGACAAAGGTCTATAAGCCGATAAGCGCAGCCATAGAAAAACCGGTATCAAAAGCGCCGGAAGCGATGGCAAAGAAAGACCGCAAATAGGTTTTATGCCGAAAATTAAAGGGTTATGCCTGATGACATAGCCCCTTTTTGTTGCATAAAATACGGAGAATTACTTTACTCGCCCGTACGAATCTTCATAGCGGATAATATCGTTTTCGTCCAAGGTCTGCCCGTATTGAATTTCGATAAATTCCATATTTTTTTCGGTGTTGTTTTGAATCCGGTGTTTGGTCTGAACCGGAATATATATGGTTTCATTTTCTTTGCGGACGATTTTTTCGTCATCAAGAGTAACCAAAGCCTCACCGCTCACAATAATCCAATGTTCCGAACGAAAATTGTGCGACTGGAGCGATAGGATATTGTGCGGGGTGACGCAGATGCGCTTGACGCAAAAGTGTTCTCCGCAGTCCAAAACTTCCCAAGTGCCCCATGGGCGGGTGTCTTTGTCGCCTTTTTTATATGTGTTGCTCATTGTGGTATACTTCTAAAATTTGGTCATATATTCGTTTGAAAATCCGTGCGGGTGGCGCTTTTTCAGCTTTCCCATATTCATTTTAACAATTTCTTCCGGTGTGACGCCGAGAGCCATTGAAGCCTGAGCCAAATACCAATACATATCGCCGAGTTCATAAAGCAAATCCTGCTTGCGCTCTTCGGTCAAATCTTTGCTGTGAAACTTGATTTTTTTCCAAACATCGGCAATCTCTCCGGCCTCACCGGCAATTCCGGCAACGGCGGTATCCAGTCTGGCATATTGTCCGTTCAATGTTTTTGAAAGCATTTTTGCTCTTTCCAAAAACTGAGTATCATTTTTGGAATCTTCAGATGTGATGCTGTCAACAAATTCGCAATATTGTGCAAAAAATTCTTTTTCTTCCATAATTATTCCTCATCATAAAGTTGTTTCAGTTCATACAGTTTTTCAAGTGCCTCGCGAGGGCTGAAATCATCAGGATTCAGCTCCTTAACGGCCTTTTCCAACTTGCTGTCTTCTTTTTGTTCGGGCTTTTGTGCATAGCTTGCCGTAAACAGAGGCAGGTCATCTTCAATGCACAAAGAAGATTTTTGTTTGTTGCCGTCTTCAAGCTTTGCCAAAACCTGTTCGGCGCGTTTTAAGACCGATTTCGGCAGTCCGGCCAGTTTTGCAACATGAATTCCGTATGAACGATCGGCCGTCCCGTCGACAATTTCGTGCAAAAATACGACTTCATCGTTAAATTCTTTAATCTTTGTGCAATGGCGGCTGGTATGGACCAATTTTTGCGACAAAGCCGTAAGCTCGTGATAGTGGGTTGCAAAAATAGCTCGGCTGCGGTTTATGTTGTGCAGATGCTCCATCACCGCCCACGCGATTGACAGTCCGTCAAAAGTTGCCGTTCCGCGTCCGATTTCATCTAAGATGACAAACGAGCGCTCGTCGGCCTGATTCAAAATACTTGCGGTTTCAACCATTTCTACCATAAATGTCGAGCGTCCGCGGGCTAAGTCATCAGATGCGCCGACCCTTGAAAAAAGCTTGTTAATCAGGCCGATATGCGCCGATTTGCAAGGCACATAAGCTCCGGTTTGAGCCATAATCGCAATGATGGCATTTTGCCGCAAAAATGTTGATTTTCCGGCCATATTCGGTCCGGTCAGCAGCCACAGCGCATCAGAATTTCCATCCAGATGACAAGAATTTGCAATAAAGCCTCCGGCATGCTCGTCTTCCAATGCTTTTTCAACCACTGGGTGGCGTCCTTCTTCAATTTCAAAGCACAGACTGTTGTCCAAAACCGGACGGCAATATTTTTTTTCGGCGGCCAAAGTTGCAAATCCGCAGGCGATATCAATCTCCGCCACGGCTTTTGCCGTTTGCAGAATATTGTCCGAAACCAAAAGAACATCGCGTACCAAATTGTCAAAAATTTCTTGCTCAAAGGCCAGTTCTTTTTCTGCCGACGAGCTGATTTTGTTGTCGATTTCGGTCAGTTCAACGGTGGTAAAACGAGTAGCGTTAAGCACCGACTGACGATAAATAAATTCCGGATTATCAAGCAGTTCGGTAGAAGATTTTGTCGGCACTTCAATAAAATATCCGATAAGCGTATTGTATTTTATTTTCAGTCCGGCGATTTTGGTTTGTTCGGTGTATTTTTGCTGCAGTTCGGCAATATATTTTCCGGCATGAGATTTTATGTCTCTGATTTCATCTAAGGCCGGAGAATAGCCGCTGCGTATAAAATTTCCGTCACGGGCAAGCATCGGCAGCGGTCTGTCGTTTTCGTCCCTGAGCGCGGATAAAATATTTGTGGTCAGATTGTTATAGTTTCCGAGATTGTTCAAAATCGCGTTCAGAGAATCCGGAATTTCGTTCAAAATCGCATTTTCACCTGACAAATGTACAATATTTTTCAACTTCGGCATCAACGAAAGAGCCAATGCCAAGCCTTTCAAATCGCGCGGACCGCCGCGGCCGACCGCCAACCTTGAAACAGCGCGTTCTATCTCCGGCATTTTTTGCAACAATTCGCGAATATCCCGACAAATATTGAAATTGTTCAGGAAAAACTCGATGACATCAAGCCGGTTGTTTATTTCAACAAGGTCGGTCAGCGGAGCAGAAAGTCTGCGCGCAAGCATTCTGCCGCCGGCGCCGGTCACCGTATAGTCAATAGTATCCAAAAGGCAGGAGCCGCGAACGCTGCAAGGCTCCAAAATCTCGAGATTCCGCCGCGTTGCAGCATCAATTTCCATAATGTTTGACGACTTGATTTTGTAAGGTTTTTCAATGCAGGGAATTTTTCCTTTTTGGGTATTTTCAACATAAGAAAGCAGAGTTCCGGCCGCCGCAATTTCTGCCCGCGAAAAATTTCCGAAAGAATCGAGAGTCTGCACGGAAAAAAAGTTTTTCAAAGCTTTTTGCGCGCTTTCGCTGTTAAACCTTGCCGCCGGCAGAACCGAAAGTTTTTGTTCCCAGTTGCGCAGCAATGCGAAGATATCCGGATTTTGCAGATATGCGTCGGAAATCAAAATTTCCATCGGCAGCAGCCGGGACAAAGCCGAAGACAGTGCGGATACTTCTTTGTTTTGCTCTAAGTTTATTTCCTGAGTAAAAAACAGGCCGCACGAAAGGTCAATCCAGGCCAGACCGAGAACATTATTCACTTTGCAAAAGCTCAAAATATAGTTGTTCTTTTTTTCTTCCAAAAGGTTGGATTCGGTGAGCGTTCCGCCGGTCACAAGGCGGATTACTTCTCTTTGCACCACAGATTTTGCTCCGCGTTTTTTGGCCTCTTTCGGGTCTTCCGTTTGTTCGCAAATTGCAACTTTATAGCCGCATTTTATCAGCTTTGAAAGATAGCTTTCATATGCATGAAACGGAACGCCGCACATCGGGGTTGCATTTTCGCCTTTGCCGTGCTGTGTGAGCGCAATATCCAAAGCCTTTGATGCCACAAGCGCATCGTCGCCGAAAAGCTCATAAAAATCGCCCAGACGATAAAACATCAAAAATCCGGGGTGTTCTTGTTTTATTTTTTCATATTGCGCCATCATCGGCGTAGTGTTTTTTTCAGGTAAAGTCATAATATTTTGCTGCATATTAAATTTATTTAAACTTCTTATATAATACTATAATTGCAAAGCAAGTCTAGTATTTTTTGAGGCGGTGGAAGATAAAATGTTCGGTAAAAAAAATAATATTCTTAATTTTGAAAAAAATTCAAAATTTGCGGAAAGAGTGCTGCTTCTTTCATTTCCGTCCGCACTGGTGTTTATTTTGCTTATATGCCTTCATCTGTTGACGGCGCCGATGGCTATTATGTCGTATGCCGTAATCATAATGTTTAATGTAATTTTGCTGTTTCCGATGACATTTGAGTTGCAGCGTCTGCGCAGTTATATTTCAAGTTTGGCATCAAATGACGGCGTAGATATAAAAGATATGGTGCTTTCCGAGCAAGAATCGCAGGAGATAGCGACCGCCATAAACCAGATGCACCGCTTTTGGGTTGAAAAAACTGACATTTTGACCGCACAAACAATGTCCGATGCCGCAGTGCTTGATACTCTTCCGGACCCGCTTTTGATTATTGATAAAAAGCAAAATGTGGTCGGAGCAAATTTGTCGGCGCGCAATTTGTTCGGAGCGGATATCACCGACAAAAATGTCGAGATGATTTTCAGCTCCGATGCTGTCCGCAAAGCCGTAAATTCCGTTCTTTCAAAAGATACGGATTCGGAAAATCTGGTGTTTTATTTAGATGAAAAAAACAAACGCAAAGCATATGCCCATATCAAGCAGCTGCCGTGGTTTTCAACGGCGCAAAGCGAGGCGGTGATTGCGGTTTATGACCTTTCAAAAGTGACAAAGCTCGAAAAAATGCAGTCTGATTTTGTCGCCAATGCCAGCCATGAGCTCAGAACTCCGCTTTCGGTGATATCCGGATTTATCGAAACATTGCAGACCACGGCCAAAGACGATGAGGCGGCGCGTGAGATGTTCTTAAAAATTATGAAAGAGCAGGCCGACTATATGGCTCAACTGATAGAAAATCTGTTGTCTTTGTCGCGCATAGAGATGTCATCGGCGCCGAAACCTGAAGAAAGAATTGACCTCAAAGATGTTCTTTGCGATGTGGCAAATTCGCTGCAAGTAAAACTCAGCGGCAAAAATATGAAAATTGTTCCGCAATATCTGACGGAAAATACGGTTGCCGCCGCCGATTATGCGCAGATGAAACAGGTGATGCAAAACCTGATAGACAATGCCATAAAATACGGCAATGAAAATTCTGATATCGTGGTCGAGTTTGCGGATTCCAAAAAAATTCCGCAGGCTCGTGATTTTGAAGTTGACGACGGCGAAGCTCTGAGCTTCAGTATCATAAATCAGGGAGAGGTTATAAAACGCGAACAACTTGATCGTCTGACCGAAAGATTTTATCGTCTGCAAACGCATCGTGACAAAAACATCAAAGGAACCGGACTCGGGCTTTCTATTGTAAAACAAATCATTATGCGCCATATGGGAAATATGGAAATTTCGTCCGACAAGCGCAAAGGCACATCGTTTAAGGTATATATTCCGAGGTAGTTATCGCTTTGAAATAAACTTTATTGCGGCGGCAATGCCTTCCGGCGTAATCCTGTGATTGGCGTTTTTAACTGCCAAAGTTTCTGTTTTACAGCCGATTTTTTGCAATTCTTTTTGCGTAAAGTCTAGAGCCTCAAAACGAACCATATTGTCGGCCGTCCCGTGTATCAACAAAAAATCCGGGGCGGAAACAAAATGTTTGCGCAAAAAATCATCTGGTGCCAAAATTCCGCTGAATTCAACGCAGCCGCCGATTTTGTGCTCCGTCATCAATGACAGATACATTGCCAAAGTCGCGCCTTGTGAAAATCCGCAGATATAAACATTTTCGTATGGAATTTGATATTGCTGCACACAATTTTCGATATAATCATTGAGCAGATATACGGCTTCTTCAATGCCGGGGCGCATACGATTGTAAATCTTGACATAATCCGCCATGGTCGGTGCGGTTTTCCGCTCATCATCGGGGTCAAAACGATGCATAGAATACCATTGGCGTTTTGCCTCGTGAATTTCGCACAAAATTGGCGCTTGCGGCAGATGAAATGCCGTGTTGTCAAGCCCTTCAATCAAAGCGGAAATTCTTTTTTCTAGCGACGGCGCAGAGTCAATATATCCGTGCAAAAAAATTACCAGCCTTTTTGGATATCCGTTTATGTGCACAACCTCTTCGGTTATTTCATTTGTCTGCGCCACCTTATTATGTCCTAAACCTGAGGAACCGACGATGTCGTCCTCTTGTCCGCGGATACGGGAACATCGCTGCTTCTGTCAATTTTTTCTCCGTTCAAAACAGCTTTAATCTCGTCTCCAGTCAATGTTTCATATTCCATCAACGCATGCGCCAAAAGCTCTAGCTCATTGTCGTTTTCTTTCAAAATTCTGCGGGCTTCTTCATAAGCCTCGGTCACAAATTTTTTTATTTCTGCGTCAACGATTTTTGCTGTTTCTTCACTCATATTCTGCGTTTGTGTAACCGAGCGTCCGAGGAATACTTCACCATTGTTTTCCGCATACAAAACAGGTCCCAGAATATCACTCATACCCCATTCGGTGACCATAGAACGAGCCAGATTGGTGGCAGCCGCAATATCAGACGATGCGCCGGAAGTTACGGCATCATAGCCGAATTTGAGCTCTTCGGAAACTCTTCCTCCCATACAAATCACAAGGCGGGAAAGCATCTTTGCTCTGGAATAAGAATATTGATCTTTTTCCGGCAGCTGCTGAACCATGCCCAAAGCGCGCCCTCTGGGGATAATCGTTGCCTTATGGATAGGGTCGGTCTCCTTTACATGCAGAGAACAAATCGCGTGTCCGGCCTCGTGATAAGCAGTCAGCCGTTTTTCATTCTCGTCCATAGCCATAGATTTACGCTCGTTGCCCATCAAGACTTTGTCTTTTGCCTCGTCAAAATCGGCAGCCGTGACTTTGCGCTTGTTCTTGCGGGCGGCAAGTAGCGCGGCCTCGTTTACTAAATTTGCCAAATCGGCGCCGGAGAAGCCCGGAGTCCCGCGCGCGATAACGCTTAAGTTTACATCTTTTGCCAGCGGAACTTTTTTGATATGAACTTTCAAAATTTCTTCACGACCCTTTACATCGGGGTTAGAAACCACAACCTGACGATCAAAACGCCCCGGACGCAGCAAAGCAGGGTCCAGAACATCGGGACGGTTGGTTGCCGCAATCAAAATCACATTTTCGGATTCTTCAAAACCATCCATTTCGACCAGCAACTGGTTAAGGGTTTGTTCTCTTTCGTCGTTGCCTCCGCCGAGACCGGCGCCGCGGTGACGACCGACGGCATCAATTTCATCAATAAACAGCAGGCACGGAGCGTTCTTTTTGGCCTGTGCAAACATATCGCGGACACGCGACGCGCCCACGCCGACAAACATCTCCACAAAGTCTGAGCCCGAGATAGAGAAAAACGGAACATTTGCCTCTCCGGCAACAGCTTTTGCCAGCAGAGTTTTACCGGTACCCGGAGGGCCGACAAGCAAAACGCCCTTCGGAATTTTTCCGCCCAAACGCTGAAATTTTGCCGGTTCTTTCAAAAATTCTATAACTTCCTGCAAATCCTGTTTGGATTCATCACAGCCAGCAACATCGGCAAATGTGACTTTTTTGTTGTTTTCAATCAGTCTTGCACGCGATTTTCCGAAACTCATGGCTTTGTTGTTGCCTGAATTTGCCTGCCGCATAAAGAAAACCCAGACTCCGATAAGCAACAAAAACGGAAACCACGAGATGAAAACTCCCCAAAATGTGTCGGCGGAGCTGTCAACCGGCTTTGCCTCTACCCGAATGCCGGCTTTTCTGAGAGTTTCGACCATAGACGGATCATACGGCGTATAGGTTTGAAACTTTTGCCCGTCGGCGGTAATGCCTTCAACATTCGGGCCGGAGATTGTAACCGACGAAATTTTATTATTTTCCGCCGCCTGCATAAACTCGGAAAACGCCATTTCGGCTGTTTCTTTTTTTACATTTGAGCTTTCAAATGCGTTGAACATTGCGGTCAAAACCACAAAACCAATAATCCAAACAAAAATGCTTTTTCCGAAATTCATAATCTATCCTTTGTATTTATATATTCGATTTATTATATATAGGGCTACAAAATATAAAACTCAAGTCCGTTTTTTATTTTATAAAATCAAACTTATCCCTCAATCAAAACTCTGGCGGCTGCTCTTGCTTCTTTGCTGATGGTCTCGCCGGATATCATACGGGCGATTTCTTCGGCTTTTTCATCGCGGGACAAAATGGTTACGGCTGTTTTTGCGCCGTCTTCATCAAAAACTTTGCAAACCTTAAAATGCATGTCGCTTTTGGCCGCAACCTGAGGGGAGTGCGTCACCGCCAAAACCTGAATTGTTTTGCCCAAACGAGCCAACCGTTCACCGACCGCCTCTGCTGTAGCGCCGCCGATTCCACTGTCGATTTCATCAAAAATCACCGTATCGGCATAGTTGTTTCCCAAAAGATTTACTTTCAGCGCAAGCATCAGCCTTGAGAGCTCGCCGCCGGAAGCCACTTTGTCAATCGGACCGAGCGGACTGTTCGGATTTGCCGCAACGCAAAAACAAACATCGTCGATTCCTTTTTCATTCCGCAGATTTTCGGACAATTCTTCAATCACAACCTTAAATTCGGCTTTCTCCATTTTAAGCGGTTTCAGCTCTGCCATAATTTTTTTTGCAAATTCTTCCGCCGCGGCTTTTCTGTTTTGCGACAAAGCTTTTGCGACTGTCAAATATTTGTTTTCGGCCTCTTTTTCTTCTTTTGCCAATTTTATGATTTGACTTTCGTCATTTTGCAGAGAATTCAATCGGTTGCAAAAATCTTCATAAACTTCGGGCAAATCTTCTATGCCGACATTATGCTTGCGTGCCACGGCTTTGAGGGCAAACAGCCGCTCTTCCACCTGATTTTGCTCTTCGGTATTAAACTCGAGCGAACCTGCAATTTCTTCAATCTGCGACACCGCATCGGACGCCTTGTCCAGCGTTTCTTCTAAAATATCGCACAAATCGGTATATTTGTCCTCGGTCAGGCGGTTGTTTTTTTCAACAAAGCCCAACGATTGGCGCAGTGCGGAACAAATATCGGCCTTTGCGGTCAAAGTCTGATACGCACTGTTGAAATTTTCGGCGATTTTTTCACTGTTCATCATCTCTTGCCGCCGTTTGATCAAAATTTCTTCTTCTCCGTGTTTCGGCGCAAGTTTTTTCAGCTCGTCTGCAAAATGATGGATTAAATCCTCGTCTTCGCGGTTTTTCTGCCATTCATTTTGGGCTTTTTGCAGCTGAATATGCAGATTTTTATAATTTTCGAAAGATTGTTTGGTTTCGGCAAGCAAAGACTGATAATTTCCGCATGAATCCAAAAATGCCAGATGGTTTTTTCGGTTCATCAATCCGTGGGTATCAAATTGTCCGTGGACTTCCACCAAACACGATGTCAGCTCTTTCAACAATTTTTGCGAAATCTGTTGGTCGTTGAAAAATATCTTGCCTTTTCCTTCCGGCGTCAGGGTTCTTTTGACAATCAGCTCGTCTTCAAGCTCAATGTCATATTCTTTGCACAAACAGCACAAAGTTTGATTTTTGAGAGCATCTGAAAAAACAGCGCAAACCGTCATACAATCAGCGCCTTTTTGCAACAGAGAAACTTCTGCGCGGTTGCCGAGCGCAAAGCCCAAAGCATCAAGCAAAATAGACTTTCCGGCGCCGGTTTCTCCGGTCAAAACATTAAGTCCGTTTGAAAAATCAAGCTCCAAACGATTAACCAAAATCATATTTTTGACGGACAGGTGCTGTAACATTGCAATCTTTCGTTTTATGGTACGAGTTTTTGTGCTCCGGCGTTCCACGGGCTGTCTGGAAACATTGTTTTGAGAGTGTTTTTAGCTTTTTTCGCATCATCGTTCATTCCCAAAATCACAAAAATTTCAACCTGACGATACAAAGCTTCTTCAATTTGCGGTGTCTGTGGATAGCTTTTGATTACGGTGCTGAAGCGATTGAGCGCCGAAAGATAGTTTTGTTTTTGCAAATAAAATCTGCCAACCGTCATTTCGTGAGCGGCCAAATTGTCGATACCCTGTTTAACCTTTTTTCCGGCGTCGGCGCTGTATTTGCTGTCCGGAAAACGAATCATCAGCTGTTGAAAAGCAGTCAACGCTTCTTCGGTGTTGTCCTGTGCTTTGTCTGCAACCGGCATCTGTTCATATGCGCACAAGCCTTTCATATAATAAGCATATGCAATATCTTTGTTTCCGGGGTGATATTTTATAAAGCGGTCAAGTGCGATTGTCGCATCATCATATTTTTTGTCGCGGTAATAAGCGTATGCGGCCATAAGTTTGGACTTTGTCGCCCAGCGCGAATATGGGTGCTCCAACTCGACTTTTTCAAAAGTTTCAGCAGCTTTTTTATAAGCGGTTTGTTCCAAATAGTCATATGCCTGATTATACAGTTCTTCCGCAGTCAGATTTTTTGCCGGTTCTTTAGTTGTGGAACAAGCGCAGAGCAAAGCGGTTGCAACAACGGCGGAAATACGCAATATTTTTTTCATTTTATTTCTCCAAAACAACATATGAGGCAGAATTGCCGAAAAGTTTTTTCAAAAGTTCGTTATTGTGAAAATGTCCGGTGTGAAAACCGTTGAATTTTCCGATAATTCTGTATCCTGAGGTATATAAATCACCGACGGCGTCCAAAACTTTGTGGCGGACGCATTCTTTGTCCAGCCTGAATCCTTCCGGATTCAAAATCGTTTCGCCGTCAAGCACAATGGCATTTTCAAGCGAGCCGCCTTTAATTAGCCCGATGGAGCGCAGATAATCAACCTGATATTTTTCGCAAAAAGTTCTGGCCGGAGCAATCTGCGCGGCAAAAGTCAACCTGTCGACATCGGCGCAAAATTCCTGATGTCCGACGATTTTTGACGGAAAATCTATGCAACAGCCGATTTCAAGCTTTTCACCTTCAACCGGCTCCAAAGATGCAATATTTCCTTTGTCGTCCGAAAATTCGATTTTTTGAGTTATTTTGAGATATTTTTGCGGGGCGTTTTGCTCAACAATGCCGGCTTTTTCAAACAAATCGCAAAACATTTTCGCACTGCCGTCCATAATCGGAAATTCCATATTATCAATTTTGATAACCGCATTATCGATTTCATAAGCAAAAAGAGCCGCCATAATATGCTCAATCGTGCTGACAACCGCGTCGCCCGATTTTATACAGGTGCAGTTTCTGGTGTCGCATACATTTGAGTACAATGCTTTAACTTCCGGCTCAGCGGGCAAATCCGTACGCTTAAAAACAATTCCGGTATTTTCGGGCGCAGGCATAATCGTGACATTTACATTGCAGCCGGAATGAAGCCCGATTCCCGTATAATTTATGTTGTTTTTCAGTGTTTTTTGCATATTATCCCTCGTCAAAAATTAAGGCGGCCTGTAAGCCGGGTTCTGTACACGCATTAGCTTTGCAAAAGCAAAGATTTGCGGCGATAGCTATTCATCTTGGCCGTCTGTCGCCAAACGGCTCGTCGCGACCTACCTCTGGGGTGGAGGAGAAACGCTCCGTGAAGTTATAAATAACTCCCCTAACTTGGTCTTGCTTCAAACAGGGTTTACCTTGACCAAAAGCATTGCTGCTTTTGCGGTGGGCTCTTACTCCGCCTTTTCAACCTTACCTCGGACAAAGCCGGGGCGGTAATTTTCTGTGGCACTTTCCCTTGGATTTCTCCAGCCGGAAGTTATCCGGTGTTTTGTTTCTCCGAAGCCCGGACTTTCCTCACAAACAGATGTTACTTTCTGCTGCGCAGCTATCCGGCCGCCTTGCATAACAAACTAAACTCACTTTGATATAAAAGCAAGTTATTTTAACGCAAAAACCACAGTTTCTACAATTTTTTGTTTGAAATATGATTTATAATTCCGTACAGAGAATCAATCTCTTGTTTTGTGAGCTCCGCGCGAGAAAATATGTTGCGCAGATTTCGCATCATTCGGGGCTTTTTTTGTTCATCGGCAAAGTTTTTGCTGTCCTCAAGTTTTTGCTCCAAAAAGTCAAAAAACTTAAAAAGCTGCTCGTTTTCGGCAATATGTGTGGCGTTCGTGACAAGAGTGTGGCTGTTCTGAGTCATATCGTGTTTGTGCCACTCATAGCCGATAAGCAGCACCGCCTGAGCCAAATTCAGCGAACAATGCTCAGGATTAAGCTCAATCTCAATGATTGCGGACGCAAGCGAAATGTCGTCGTTATGCAGCCCTGTGCGTTCCGGACCGAACAAAATTCCACATTTTTCGCCGGCATCAATTTTTTTGACTAATTCGGACGATGCAAAATCCGCACCGTGAACATATTTTATCTGATTTCGTTTTCTGGCGGTTGAGGCATATACAAACTGCAAATCGGCAATGGCTTCTGCCGTAGAAGAAAATACTTCGGCATTTTTCAAAATTGCGTCTGCGCCCGAAGATGCGCTGATTGCTTTGTCCGAAAGTTGAGATTCGCGGGGGTTTACAAGGCGCATATTATGTAGCCCGCAGTTCAACATGGCTCTGGCGGCCATACCGATATTTTCCGCCATTTGCGGCTCAACCAAAATGATATAAGGTTCGGATTTTGTCATCAGAAAATTATTCCGGAATATCAACCGCGACAGGTCTTGATTCGTCCGTAAGCGGGAGAGTCGTAAATGTCGGCTCATATAAAGCGTCATCACTGAGCGAATCGAAATATCTGTCGAAATCTTCCGGATCTTTATAGTTTACTTCATCGGCCTGAATACGGTTTTTTGAAACCGATCTTGCTTCTTCCGTAATCGCGGCGGCGTCTTCGTCAACATTTGGCCTTGCCATTGTCTGATCTGCGGAATTTACGGCAGAATCCATAAATTTGAGCATCATCTTTTTTTCGCTGTCCGTCATATTTTTCATACCGGATCTAAAAGCCTTTTTCATTTGTGCTTTTTGAGTGTTTTTCAAATCAAGCATTCTTTGATCCGACGGTTGCAAAATTCTTCCTGATGCCTCGTCTGCAATGCGGTCGATTTCCGCATCTTGAGCCATTGCGGAAAATGCAATAAGCGATGTGGCGATTGTCAACAAAAACATTCTCATTTCTTTTCTCCCCATTAATCGGTTCCAACCAAATTTACGGTATTAAACAAAAGATTCTTAAAATCAAGGCCGGTGCCGTCTTCTACATTGTGCATAAATTCAACGGCCATTTTGCTGAGCGGGTCATTTGCGCTTATCATATCGTCATAATTGTCTTTCAGCATAATTCCGTAGTTTTTCGGCATATTTCTGATTTTGTCGTCATAGCTGTCCGGAATTTTGTATCCGAGTTTGCGCAAATGCTCAAGAATAACAATCATATTGTGGCGGTTGACTTCCGGCGCAATCATCTCTTGTCCCTGCGCATCGGTATAAGTTGTTGCTTCACCGATAAAATTCAGCTTCCCGTGCTGTCCGCTGCCGCGCCATGTGCGGATATTGCTTTTGTCTCTGGCGCGAGCCCACGGGTCAACTGCGATAATATCGCCATTGTTTGTCGGATATATCGGAGCGTTGATGTTGTCTCCTCCGCTACGATAAATTACGCCGGCGTCACCGGAAAAATCACCGGAATTCGGTGTTGGCGGCGTTACGACCCACGGATTGGCGGCAAGCTGCGCATTAGCGGCAAAAGAAAGCGCCAAAATGCTAAAAAATGTTGAAATACAATAAAATGCTTTCATCTCAACCTCCGAAACATTCATAATATGTTATATTCTATCACAAAAAAATAAAAATAATAGTTACAAAATTGTTTCATTTTGCTTTTTTTGCGATATTTTTTGCCAGTTCATCGATTTGCTTTTGTAAATTTTCGATTTTTTCATCTATCGGGTCTTGTGCTTTGGTCAGTCCGTATGCATAAAATTTGGGATTTTTTTCATTTTTTGCGGAGGCTTTGTGTGCGGCAACCCCGACGACGGTCGCATTTTCATCAACATCTTTTACTACAATCGCATTTGAACCGATTCGGCTGTTTTTGCCGATATGAATCGGCCCCAAAATTTGAGCCCCAGAGCCGATAATCACATTATCTCCGATTGTCGGGTGGCGTTTGCTCATGACTTTGCCGTTTTCATCAAAAACGGTGGTACCTCCGAGCGTGACATCGTGATACATCGTGACATTGTCGCCTATTTCCGCCGTTTCGCCGATAACTACACCCATGCCGTGGTCAATAAAAAATCCGCGGCCGATTTTTGCGGCCGGATGAATCTCTATTCCGGTCAAAAAGCGCGCAATCTGCGAAATTATGCGGGCGCACAGATGCCAGTCTTTTTTCCACACAAAATGAGCTATGCGATAGATTGTGATGCAATGCAGCCCGCTTGAGCATAACACCGCTTCCAAAACCGAATTTGTGGCCGGATCGCGAGCCAACACGGCTTGTATGTCTTCTTTCAAAACGGCAAAATTTTCTTTCATTTTTGCAAAAACCTTCATAAATTAACAATTTATTATTATATATAGCACTATAATGGTTCGAAAATCAATCCTAAATAATAAGGAATAAAAATGACAGAAGTTTTGTTTAACGGGCACGCCGGCAGGCTTGAGGGAAGATATCATCAAAGCGAAAAGCCGGGCGCTCCGATAGCTTTAATATTGCATCCGCACCCGCAATACGGCGGAACGATGAATAACAAAGTTGTGTATACGCTTTACAGCTGTTTTGAAAAGTTGGGATTTTCGGTTTTGCGGTTTAATTTTCGCAGTGTCGGCCGCTCTCAGGGAGAATTTGAAAACGGCCCGGGCGAGCTTTCGGACGCGACAATGGCGCTTGATTGGCTTCAACAAATGAACCCCGAGGCCAGACAATGCTGGATTGCCGGATATTCTTTCGGCGCCTGGATCGGGTTGCAGCTTTTGATGCGTCGTCCGGATATCAACAATTTTATTGCGGTTTCACCTCCGGCAAACGAAAATGATTTCAGCTTTTTGGCGCCTTGCCCGACATCTGGTCTGATTATTCAGGGCGGAGCAGATGAAATCGGCAGCCCGCACGAAGTTGCGACATTGGCTCGCCGCCTTAATATGCAGCGCAATATTCAGGTTGATTTTGCAATGATTGAAGATGCCGACCATATGTACAACAATCATCTGGTTGATTTGTTCAAGATTTGCGGAAATTATATCATCAATGCAATGCAAAAGAAAACTCCACAGAAAAAACGCCGTGGTCGCCGCAAAAAAACAGAGCTGCTTGAGGCAATGCACAAACAGCAGGAAGAAGAGGCAATGAATTCTTCAGAGCAAAATTTGAATGAAGAAAAAGACGGCGAAGAATAATTATTCTTCTTCAAAATCAATTACCTGTAATGCGGTATCATAGTCAAAACCGGCACGAACGAGCTTCCCTAAGTCTTTTTGCCGGTTTTCTTTTCTTTTTTCGGAGTTTTCGCAAAAAGCTCCGATTTTTTTCTTTTTGGCAAAATGTAGAGCCATTTCAAACGGGCTGAATTCTTTTTGCTGCAAAATTTTGTCTGTCGTATTTTCATCAATGCCTTTTTGTTTGAGCTTGATTTTGATGTATCTTTCAGGCTTTCCGGCAGAAAGATAGTCATTGATTTTCATCTCGGCAAAACGCTCGTCGTTCAGATAGTTCAGCCGAACAAAATCTGTGATGATTTCTTCAACCCAATCAAAAGCCTGAGCCGCATCAAAGTCTTTTTCGGTCGTCGATTTATATTTAAGAATTCTCCGCCGTAGCACATCGCGCAAATTTGCTTCCGAGCTTTCAAAACGCTCAAGATAAAACATTGCAATGTTGCGCAGTCTGGTTTTTGTAATTTTTTTCGGCATTTTTTTTGTTGGTATGTTTGTATCCGGCACTTGAAAAATCCTTATAAATATATTAGCTATTCAAAATAGGAACACTTTTATTATAAAAAGGAAAACAAAAATTGGCTAATACAAATTTTGACAGATGCACATCTTTTTATCTTAATAACGGCGCGTTTCTTGGAAGAATCGTCCGTCTTCAGGATGTGGTTAATACGATTTTGCAAAAACACAAATATCCGCTGGCGGTGTCCGGTGCGCTCGCAGAAAGCTGCGCTCTCGGAACATTGCTCTCGAGCCTTTTGAAATATGACGGATTGTTCACGCTTCAGACCAAAAGTTCGGGGCCGGTCGGAATGTTGGTTGTTGATGTAAATTCAAATGGGAAAATGCGTGCCTGCGCCACATTTGATGAAGAACGACTCACAAAAGCCCAGCATCTGCGCAAAAAAGACGGCGAGTTGGAAGAAGCGCCTCATCTTTTGGGCGGCGGATATCTTGCGTTTACGGTTGATCAGGGAGACAAAGCCAATCTGTATCAGGGTGTTGTTGATTTGCAGGGCAAAACATTGAGCGAATGCGCAATGCGCTATTTTAAGATGTCCGAGCAGGTCGAAACATATCTTCAGCTGTTTTTGAAGGCTCCGGAAAATGAAAATGAGCCTTGGAAATCGGCCGGAATCGTAATTCAAAAAATTCCGTCCGAAGGCGGCAAAAAATCTTTTGCAACCGAAGAAGAGCGCGACAAAGCATGGGAAGAAGCCGTCGTGTTTGCAAAAAGTCTTACGGCAGATGAAGTGTTTGATGAAAATCTTTCAAACGAACAAATTTTGCATCGTTTGTATCATTCTTCCAATCTGGCGTTTGGAACCGAAAAAAATTATGAATTCGGTTGCCGCTGCAGCCGCGAAAAACTGTTGGCGGTTATGCGTTCGTTTTCGCCGGAAGAGCTTGATGAAATGGCAAAAAATAACAAAATTTCGGCCGAGTGCAATTTTTGTTCGGAAAAATATGAATTTGAAAAAGGGGAAATTTGCGCACATTAAATATATCTTAAATAATCAAAGGATAATATGGTGCAAATATTGTATTTGATGAGGAACTTTAATTATGAAAAATCTGCACAAAATTTTTAGTTTTGCAATCTGCGTTGCTATGCTCACAGGCTGTGCCGGAATGAAACAGGACGAGCCTGAACCGAAAATGTATACGGAACCGCGATATGATTTGTCGGCGCCGATTGATCTTTTGGTTGGCAGAATTGATGTTGTACCGGAGTTTACACCATCGTTTACCCGCCCGAATGTTGAACACCTGTTTCCGGTTTCTATTGAAAAAACCGCAGAACTTTGGGCAAAAGACAGATTGCGTGCAGTTGATTTTTCATCTGGCCGCGTTGCAGAATTTATCATTAAAGATGCAAGCGTCACCGAAGAAATTGTAAAGTCAAATCAACTGTTTGATAAAGACAAATTGAAATATCGCGCGGTTTTGACCGTTATGCTCAAAATCAGCGATCCAGAAAAACAAACGACTGCGGAGACCTCGATAGAAGCTTGGAGAGAACTGATGATTCCGGTTGATACCCAAATTTCCGAAAAAGAAAAATATTGGGATCAGATGGTGAAAAAGCTGTTTGACGCCTTTAATGAAAGAATGGCGGCAAGCATACATAAATCGTTGAATATGTATGTTAAAAACAATACTTTGATAAGAGAATATCACTAAAATATTTATTGAACGGTAGCAAAGAAACCGCCGTCTGCGTTGAGGTTGAAAGTCGGAACCTTAATTTCGGAGACGGTTTTTTTGTTGCCAGCAAAAATCTTGCAACTGCCATAAAAAACAGCGTGTGCTGAGCAAAGCGGCGCAGTGCTGCTGAACTCGAAATATTCTCCGGGTTCAAGCTCCGGTAATTCGCCCTTAAAACCGGTAGAATTGTCGCAAAAACAATTGCCTTTGTCGTCCGTGATGTTCCAGTTTTTGCTCAAAAGTTGGATTTTTTCGTTGGAATTGTTCTCAATTTTGAGATAATATCCCCACAAAAACTCTTCGTTCTCAACCGACGATTCGATAAGAGCAGGGCAGGCGGAAACAACGATATTTCCTGTATTTTCAGTCACAAAATCAAGATCTGCGAACATATAAAATCCTCATACATATTAATAAAATCTTAATTTTTCTTACGATAAGAGCGCCCCTGTTTCAACAGATTCTTTTTTTGTTCACAAAGTTATGCACAATAATTTTTTTCGCGTTTTATAAGTCAAAGATTGTGCTTGCGGAGCAAAAAGATGTGTAGTATCAATGTATATAAGTGTCGAAAAGTTTAAAATAAAGCATAAAAAACAAGGGAAAACAGATGCCGCAAAATACAGCCGGACGCACAATGGATATTCTGCGAAAAGTCAGAAATATCAGTAACTTGCACGAAGATGCACAGCTGAAATTTGCAAAAATTATGCAGGTGGTGGCAAAGCAGATGGGGCTTGCGGCCGCGGCCTGTTATGTGGTGCTTGATGATACATATCTGGAGATGATTGCCTGCGAGGCCGCAAATTTCCCTCAGAAAATCAAAAAAAGTGCCAGACTCGGGTTCGGGTTGGTCGGTGAAGTCGCAAAAACAAACTGCCCGATGGCAAAACATCTGGAAGTTGACGGTCAAAACCTTTGTTTCTATGCGATTCCGCTAGTAAAATGGAGCCGTTCAAACGGTGTATTGATGGTTGGACAAAAAGACAATCCTTTTTCCGAAGATCAGATTGAAACGCTTGAGACTTTGGGTATGCTGCTGTCAGAACTTTTAGCGGCGCCGGAGATTATGATTTTGCGCGATCAGATTATCAAAGAGCGCGGAATGTCCGATAAAAATCGTATGAAAGGGCAAAGCTTAAATAAGGGATTCGGCATCGGAAACGCGGTTATTCATCGTCGTTTGAGCAAGGTTACAAAAATTTTTGCCGAAGATAAAGAGTTTGAGAAAGCCAGACTTTCGTCGGCGTTTTTGCGTATGAATAACGACCTTGATGAAAAATTTAACGAAACAAAACTCGGCATCGGTGAACATGTTGATATTTTAGACGCCTACAAGATGTTTGCTAAAGACAAGGGCTGGTATCGCCGGATTGAAGAAAACATTAACGGCGGACTGACGGCGGAAGCATCAGCCGAGCGCGCGTATGAAGATATGTGGAAAAGGCTGTCTATCAGTTCCGATCCGTATTTGCAGGAAAAATTGCACGATTTGCGAGATATTACCGACAGGCTTATCGGATATATCAACGCCCGAGATGAAAAACACGAGGATACAAAGTCTTATAAGGATATAATTATTGTTGCCGGTTCAATGGGGCCTGCCGATTTGCTGGATTATGACTATGGAAAAATCCGCGGCCTGATTATTGAAGACGGAACTCCGACCATGCATGTCGCGATTGTCGCAAAGGCTTTGAATATTCCGGTTATCGTAAAGATTAAGGGAATTTCGGCCGAGCTGAAAAACGGCGAAATGCTGGCGATGGACGGGGATAACGGATATGTTTATGTCAGCCCGTCAAAAGCCGTAATTCAAAAGATTTCGGCACAGATAGAAGATTTAAAGGAACATACGGCAAAAATAGCCAAGCTGCGCAATCTACCATCAAAAACAAAAGACGGCGTGAGAATCGGGCTTAATTTGAATGTGGGACTGTCGTTTGATTTTGATTATATGGAAACGACAAACTGCGACGGAGTAGGACTTTATCGAACCGAAATTCCGTTTATGTCGGCGCCGGCAATGCCCGATGTGAAAACTCAGGTTGAAAATTATCGCGCCTTGCTTGACAGAGCCGGAAACAAAAGGGTTGTTTTCCGCAGCCTTGATGTCGGGTCGGACAAGCTTTTGCCGTATTGGAGCTCGATTGTTGAGGACAATCCGGCAATCGGCTGGCGTTCGATTCGCATAACTCTTGACCGAAGGGCGATTTTGCGACGCCAGATGTCGGCATTTTTGCAGGCCGCAATCGGAAAAGAGCTTTATGTGATGTTTCCGATGGTGGCTGATTTGGAAGAGTTTTTGGAAGCGCGCGAAACCTTGATGATAGAGCTTGAAAAAGAGAAAAAAGTTGGCCGCAAACTGCCAGAAAAAGTTTATGTCGGGTTGATGATAGAAGTTCCGTCGGTTGTTTTGCAACTTGATGAAATTTTGAAATATGCCGATTTTATTTCAGTCGGCACCAACGATTTGGCACAGTTTGTTTTTGCTTGTGACAGAGGAAATCCGCGCCTTACAGACAGATACGATGTTTTGTCGGTGCCTTTTCTGCGCCTGATGAAAGAGATTGTGGACAAGGCAAACAAGGCCGGAGTTTATTGTTCGGTATGCGGCGAAATGGCCTCAAATCCGATTGAGGCGTTGGCGCTTATTGGGATCGGGTATCGCAATTTGTCGTCATCTGGTGCCGCGTTCGGAAATATTAAAGCGATGGTGCGTTCTACCAATGTTGAAACGATTCATGATTATATGCAGGTGCTGCTGAATTCGCAAAAAATGATGCTTCGCCCGCAATTGTTGTCATATGCTTATGATCACGGTATTGAAATATATTAAAAAGTGTGTTTTAATGCAAAAAATTTAGATGAGAAGGATTTTGATGTGACCACACAAAAAACATATAAAACGGAAGAAAAAGAAGATAAAGTAGAAACAATCGGCGAATTTTTGAAACAGGTTCGTGAAAAGAAAGGATTTTCAATAGCCGATATTTCGGAAAAGCTTTGCATCAGAAAAGTTTATATCAAAGCTATTGAAGACGGAAATTTCAAGGAATTGCCTCCGGTGCCGTACGGTTTGGGGTTTGTTCGCTCGTATGCAAAATTTTTGGGGCTTAATGTTGACCGAATTGTTCAGGTATATAAGGAAGAGCACGCGTCCGGCGACAAAGAGCTTCAAATTTTTGAAATGCCGAGCGAGATTACATATCCTACCAAAAAATATATTATCGGTGGGGTTGTTGCCGCTTTTGTCGTATATCTTGCATTTGTGCTGATTCAAAATTCTGCGGATAAACAAAATGAAGAGATTATAGAAACTCAGATTGAAGAAATTGAACAACCGATTGAAACTCCACAAAAAATTGTTGCAGAAGAAGTCGTCGCACCGCAAGAAGAAACTTCGGCTGAAGGTGAAGAAACAATAGGTGAAAAACCGGTTGTTGTGGAAAATCAGGCGGTTGAAGAAACAACAGCGGAAGAACAACAGGCAGAAGAGCCGAAAGTTGAAGAAACACCTCAAAAGCCGCGCGTGGTCATAAAAGTCAAAGGTGAAACCTGGCTGCAGATAAAAGATGACAAAGAAGTTTATATCAGCAAAATTGTCGACAATGGTTTTGAATATGAAGTTCCGAACAAAAAAGGCATTATTTTTTCAGTCGGAAGATATTATAATGTAGATGTTTACATTGACGGAAAAATTGTTGAAGTTGCGACCAAACGCAGACAAACAAACCTTGAACTCGACAAGTTTTTGGATAAAGACAATCATTAGCCCTTATAACGCAAAACAGATGATTTCTGCGGTTTTTTCGCGGATTCGTCGTTTTTTTTGGAGATATGAAATAAAATGGTAAAATTGCAAAATGTCAGAGGTACAAACGACCTCTTCGGTGAAGAAAAAAGAAAGGCCGTAAAGGTGGTCTCAACGGCGGCAAAAACAGTTGAAAAATATGGCTTCGAAGAAATTGAAACGCCGATTTTTGAGTTTACTGATGTATTTTTACGCAATTTGGGCGACACATCGGATATTGTGACCAAAGAAATGTATTGTTTTCTGGACAGAGGCGGCGAAAGCCTGACCCTGCGTCCGGAAGGAACGGCCGGCGTTGTGCGTGCGTTTGTTTCTAATGGAATGCAGCAAAATCTACCGGTCAAAATGTATTATCATGGGCCGATGTTTCGTTATGAACGCCCGCAAAAAGGCCGTCAGCGCCAGTTTACGCAGTTTGGTGTTGAGCTTTTGGGTGTTGATACTCCGCAGGCCGATATTGAAGTTATTTCAATGGCTTATGAGTTTTTGGAAAATTTGGGTCTGAGCGGTGCCGTAACGGTTGAAATAAATTCACTCGGAGATGAGGAAAGCCGCAACAATTATCGTGCAAAACTTGTTGAATACCTTAAGGGATATTATGATGTTTTGTCGGAAGATAGCCGCATCAGGCTTGAAAAAAATCCTTTGCGTATTTTAGATTCGAAAGATGAAGACGACAAAAAAATTGTTGAAGGTGCGCCAAAATATTCCGATAGCTTAAATGAAAGCTCAAAAGAGTTTTTTAATCAGGTTATCAAAGGATTGGACGCTCTCGGCATAAAGTATAAAATCAACAATCGGCTGGTTCGCGGACTTGACTATTATTCGCACACGGTATTTGAACTGACAACCGATAAACTCGGCGCGCAGGGAACGGTTTTGGCCGGCGGAAGGTATGACGGAATGGTTGAACAAATGGGCGGCGGAAAAGTATGCGGAATCGGCTGGGCGTGCGGAGTTGAAAGACTTGCTATGCTGCTTGACGGCACAGATGAAAAGCCTCGTCCGATTGCGATAATTCCACTAGGAGAAGATGTTGCCGAGGCAGCGCTCAAGGTTGCATATCGCCTGCGCAAGGCCGGATTTGTTGTTGAACACGCATATTCCGGAAACATTAAAAAGCGTATGACAAAAGCCAACAAAGTTAATGCAAAAACAGCGGTTATTATCGGTTCTGACGAACTCAAGGACAATATGCTGACTGTCAAAGATTTGGACAGCGGCGAACAACGTCGGGTGTCTTTGGACAATTTGGAAAAGGAAATTTAGAATGAATTTTTCAGAAAAAATTGCAAATGTTGTAAATCGCTTTGATGAAGTTGAGGCTTTGCTCGGCGAAGGAAATTTGTCTCCTGACGATATGATAAAGCTCAATAAAGAATTTGCAACTTTGAGCCCGATTGTCGAAGAGGCAAAAAAATATCAGCAGGCAGAAAAGGCGATGAAAGATGCCGAACAGATGATGCACGATTCGTCGCTTGATAAAGAATTGGCGGAAATGGCCGAGGCGGAATATTATGAGATGAAAGAAAAACTTCCGCAAATGGAAAAGAACATTCGCCTGCTTTTGCTGCCGAAACACGAGGACGACGAGAAGAATGCAATTTTGGAAGTCAGAGCCGGAACCGGCGGCGATGAGGCGGCTTTGTTTGCGGCGGTTTTGTTTGAAATGTATCAAAGATATGCTCAGCTTCAGGGCTGGAAATTTGAAATTTTGGATACAAACGAAAACGAACTCGGTGGATATAAGGAAGCGTCGGCAAGCATCAGCGGTAGCGATGTTTTCGCAAAGTTGAAGTTTGAATCCGGAGCCCACCGCGTTCAGCGCGTGCCGGTTACTGAGTCGCAGGGCAGAGTTCACACATCGGCGGCCACGGTTGCGGTTTTGCCTGAAATTGAAGAGGTTGATATGTATATCAATCCAGCGGATTTGAAAATTGATGTATATCGTGCGTCGGGTGCCGGCGGGCAACACATTAACAAGACCGAATCCGCTGTCAGAATTACGCATATTCCGACAGGAACCGTTGTTCAGTGTCAGGACGGTCGTTCTCAGTTTAAGAACAAGGAACAGGCAATGCGCCAGCTGCGTGCAAAACTCTATGACAACCAAAAGGCAAAAATTGATTCGGCGTATTCGGAACAACGAAAGTTGCAGGTCGGCAGCGGCGACAGAAGCGAGAGAATCCGCACATATAACTATCCGCAGGGACGCGTTACCGACCACCGTATCAACCTGACGCTCTATAAGCTTGACGAGGTTGTTTCGGGTGATGCGTTGGGTGAAATTATCGATGCATTGGTTGCCGAAGATCAGGCTCAGCGTCTGGCGGAAATGGACTAAGGATAAAAACCTTGCAAAAAACATATTTTCGAGTACAATTCAGAGAATGTGTGATTTTATAAAGAGAGGGGAAAATGGAGATTTTTGATAATACTTTGGTTCCGATGGTGATTGAACAGACTTCGCGCGGCGAGCGTTCGTTTGATATTTTTTCGCGTTTGCTCAAAGAGAGAATTATCTTTTTGACCGGCGAGGTTAATGATGAAGTTTCGTCTCTTGTTTGCGCTCAGCTGTTGTTTTTGGAGGCTGAAGACCCGAAAAAAGACATTTATATGTATATAAATTCTCCAGGCGGAGTTGTGACTTCCGGTATGGCGATTTATGACACCATGCAATATATTTCTTGCGATGTGGCAACGGTCTGCATCGGTCAGGCATGCTCAATGGGCTCATTTTTGCTGGCCGGCGGAACAAAAGGAAAAAGATATTCTCTGCCGAATTCTCAGATTATGATTCATCAGCCGTCGGGCGGGGCAAAAGGCCAGGCTGCCGATATTGAAATTCAGGCAAAACTGATACTTGATTTACGGAAAAGACTGAATAAAATATATTCGGAAAATACCGGACAGGAAATTGAAGTTATTGAAAAAGCAATGGACAGAGACAATTTTATGACTCCGGAAGAAGCCTTGAAATTCGGGCTGATTGACACAATTGTGAAAAACCGCGGAGAGGTAAAATAAGGAAGACAAAATGAGTGAAGAGAACAACGGAAAAAATGATGTTTTGCACTGTTCGTTCTGCGGCAAAAGTCAGGACGAAGTCAAAAAACTGATTGCCGGACGTGGAGTTTATATCTGCGATGAATGCATTGAAGTCTGCATTAATATCGTTAAGGGCGAGCTTGAAGAAGAAAAAGACGAAAATAAAACGGCATCAACGGAAATAAGCTCTGAAAATCTGCCGACTCCGTCCAAAATAAAAGGCTTTTTGGATCAATATGTCATCGGACAGGACGAGGCGAAAAAGGCTTTGGCAGTTGCGGTTTATAATCACTATAAACGCTTGAACTGCGCAAAAGAAAAGAGCGAAGTTGAAGTTTCAAAATCAAATGTGGTGCTTATCGGCCCGACCGGCTGCGGCAAAACTTTGCTGGCTCAGACTTTGGCAAAAATTTTGAATGTCCCGTTTGCAATTTCTGATGCAACCACATTGACCGAGGCCGGATATGTCGGTGAAGATGTTGAAAATATTATCCAAAAGCTGGTTCAGGCTGCGGATTATGATGTGCAAAAAGCCGAACGCGGAATTGTTTATATTGACGAGATTGACAAGATTACGCGCAAGACGGACGGCCCATCGATTACGCGTGATGTGTCCGGTGAAGGTGTTCAGCAGGCTCTGCTCAAGATTATTGAGGGTACGGTGGCGAATGTGCCTCCTCAGGGCGGCAGAAAGCACCCGCAGCAAGAGTTTTTGCATGTTGACACCTCGAATATTCTGTTTATTTGCGGCGGTGCGTTTTCCGGATTGGAAAAAATCGTGGCGCAGCGCGGAACGGACAGTTCTATCGGTTTCGGTGCAAAGGTTTGCAGCAAAGAAGAGAAAAAAATCGGCGAAGTCATTAAAGATGTTCAGCCGGAAGATTTGCTCAAATACGGCCTGATACCTGAATTTATCGGCCGTTTGCCGGTGATTGTAACGCTTGACGATCTTGATGAAAAGGCTTTGATTTCGGTACTGACGCAGCCGAAAAACGCTCTGGTAAAGCAATATCAGACGCTGTTTTCGATGGAAGATGTCGAGCTTGAATTTACAGACGATGCTCTTTCGAAAATTGCGCAAAAGGCGATTGAGCGCAAAACCGGAGCCAGAGGCTTGCGCGCGATTATGGAAGAAATTTTGCAGAATATTATGTATGAACTGCCGGATAAAAAAGGCGTCAGCAAGGTTGTAATTGACCAAGATGTGGTCGATTGCAAAAAAGCGCCGATGTATGTTTATAATCAAACGGAAAAGTCGGCATAAACGAATGTGGCAACAAAAATAAAAGGGGCTGAGGACAGTCCCTTTTTTGTGTTATTTTTCAAGGTTTTCTTTGTCTTTTTTGCTTTTCAGCTGGCCGCAGGCCGCCAAAATATCCTGTCCGCGCGCAACCCTTATCGGCGAGGCAAAGCCCGCATCGTTCAGAGCTTTAGCAAAAGCTTTCACCCGACTTGTCGGTGAAGGCTTGAAAGCGCAACCCGGCCACGGATTAAACGGAATCAGATTAAAACTGGCCCTGAGCCTGTGCTTTTTCATTGTATCAATCAGCTCTTTGGCACAGTCGAGGCTGTCGTTTATGCCGTCAAGCATCAAATATTCAAAGGTAATATAGCGACTACCGTCTTCGCTTTGATATTCCGCACAGGCAGCAAGGACTTCTTCCATCGGATATTTGTCATTAATCGGCATAATCTGCGAGCGGATTTGATTGTTCGGTGCATGGAGCGAAACAGCCAGACGAACTCCGGTAGCCTGCAATGTCGGTACGATTTTCGGCGCAATGCCGGAAGTTGACATTGTAACGCGGCGCTTTGAAATGGCAATCCCGTCACCGTCGGTCAAAATATTCAATGCCTTGATGACATTCTGCTGATTATGCAGCGGTTCACCCATTCCCATCACGACAATGTTGGATAAAAAGCGTGTTTCGTTGGTCGGGCTCGGCCATTCTCCGTAAACATCGCGCGCAAGCATAAATTGTCCGACAATCTCGGCAGCGGTCAGGTTTCGGGTGATTTTTTGCGAACCGGTGTGGCAAAAGCGGCATCCGACCGCACAGCCTACCTGTGTTGAGATGCAAACCGCACCGCGGTCTTCTTCCGGAATATATACCATCTCGACCCGTTGTCCGTCAGAAAATTCGAGCAGCCATTTGTGCGTTTTATCAACTGAAATTTGCTCGGCGACGACTTTCGGCCGGCTGATAAAAAAGTTTTCGGACAATTTTTTGCGCAAGTCTTTGGAAAGATTGCTCATTTTTTCAAAATCTGTTTCGCCGTGAAAATATAGCCATTGCCAGAGTTGTTTGGTTCTGAACGGTTTTTCTCCGATGTTTGCAAGTTCTTGCGCAATCTCTTCTTTAGAGAGTCCGATAAGGTCTTTCTTTTCCATTATTTTTTGCACTTTGCCGAAATTGTACGATATGTTTTTGCAAAACCTTTGAGCGAATATGTGTCTTTGGTTTTTGTTCCCTTAGAAGATGTTCCGTGAACAATCATTTTTTCGTATTTTTTCATTGCCTCAATCAGCTGAGTGTCGACTGCATCGGTCATAGCCCAGGCTTTGTCTCCGTCAACAAAAAGCTTGTTTGAAGAAACGGTACCGATATTTACGGTAACATTGGAATTCGGTTTGTATTCATATCCGGCAACAAAATTTATGACGCCGAACGATTTGTCGGCCGGACGATGGGTGATAACCGCATAAATATCGCCGCGGCGGGTGTATCTGCCTTCATCTTTTTTCGGAGTGGATACCATATAGCATACCGGATTTTTGCCTTCCTGATAATAATACGCCGTCCAATCGCCGTATTCGCCCAAAACCTGAGGCTCACCGGCAGCCATTGCATTTGCGGCGCAGAACATAAATCCAAAAGCCATACTTAATAAACTTTTTTGCATCTTATTTTCCTTATAGCATAAAATTGTGTTTCGTTTCCAAAATAATATTGAAAATATATCTATAAACGGTTAACAATACGGAAAAATAATATTTTTTTAGGATAAAAAATGATTTTAGACTCCTTTCTCGATATGAACAAATTTATACAGAATAAACAGTTTTGGCACCTTTTTCGCGCGATTGAAAAACACGGCGGAGTGCTGAGGTTTGTCGGCGGCGCTGTCCGCGATGCACTGGCCGGAATCGAGGGGTCGGATATCGATTTAGCGACGGATATGTCGCCGGAAGAGCTGATGGAAGCATGCGCGGAAGAAGGGTTTAAGACGGTTCCAATAGGTATAAAATTCGGGACTCTCGGAGTTTTGGTCGATGGCAAAGTACTTGAAATTACATCGCTTCGCAAAGATGTCAAAACAGACGGACGCCATGCGGAAGTTGAGTTTACGGACGATTGGATTGCCGATGCCTCTCGCCGCGATTTGACCATAAATGCGGTTTATGCCGACGAAAAAGGCAATGTTTTTGATTATTTTAACGGCATTGAAGATTTGAAAAACGGGGTCGTCCGCTTTATCGGCAATCCGGCGCAGCGTGTTTCCGAAGACTATCTGCGTATTTTGCGATTTTTCAGATTTTATTCGATGTTCGGAAAAACGCCGATTGATGCAAAGGCGCTCAAGGCTTGCGTTGAAAATAAAGACAATTTGAAAACTCTTTCGATTGAGAGGATCAGAGACGAACTCATAAAATTGGCAATGACGGAAAATTTTGTCCCGACGCTGAAAATTATGTTTGAAAACAACATATTGGACTATATTTTGCCGGCTTCTGACAGAATTGATAAACTTGAACATCTGATAAAAACGGTGTCGGCTCTCAAACTTGAAAAATCCGCATTGCGCAGGCTGTTTGTTTTGTATTGCCCGAATGAAGAGTTGGCGCTGAATCTGGCAGAAAGAATGCATCTTTCGCGCAAACAAAAAGATATAATGCAAAAATGGGCGCGTGTCAGTGTTTCGATAAAAGATTTTTCAGATGAAAAAATCGTAAAACGATATGTTTATATGTACGGAAAAGAATTTTGCCGCGACAGGCTGATTATTGAATACGCCATAGAAAAAGCCGATTATACGGATCTTCCGGCTCAGCTCGATTTGATAGAAAGAATCAAAATCAAAAAATTTCCGCTGAACGGACGGGATATTATGCAAATGGCGCCGGTGCCGGAGAAAAATATCGGACTGATTTTGAAAAAACTTGAGCAAAAATGGGTTGAAAGTGATTTTTCCCGTTCAGCGGACGAGCTGAAAAAAGATGCGGCGGAAATGATTAAAACTTTAGCTGATAACCGCTGTCTTTTGTGATAATCAACGGCGATTGTCCGTATTTTTCAACCTTTTGCCGCAGGCGGTAGATGTGCGTTTCAAGCGTGTGAGTGCTAACCTCGGCATTATAGTTCCAAACCTCTTGCAAAAGCTCGTTTTTATAAACAAGTCTGTCCTTTGCTTTGTATAAATATTTGAGGATTGAAACTTCTTTTTCGGTCAGCTTGACTGATTTAGAATTTTTCAGACAGATGATTTCTTTTTTTGCCGGCATCAGTTCATAATTTCCGAACTGCAGATATCCGGCGGACGAATTTTCCAAAAGATTTCCGCAAGACGAGATGCAGAGCAAAAAATCATTAAGATTTATCGGCTTTTTGATGGTTTTGTATTTTCGCGAGTTGACGGAATAATCGCTCGGAGCTAGTAAAATCAGCGGCGTCTTTGGATATTTTGCAACAAGAGTTCGAATAAGCCGAGGCTTTTCATCGACAATAACCATATCAAAAGCCACATTCTCTTCAGAATCCGTAAAAATGTCGAATCCTGTATCAAACAGCTTGATTTGTTCGATTAAATCGGCAGAAAAATCCTGGTTGTCGGATATCAATAAAATATTGCTCATTTTTCGTCCTAAAAGTTTATTTGCGTCCCTAAAACAAATGTATACCCCTTATTTGAGTCTGTGACAACATCTTTTCTGCCCTCAAAGTTGACATGCGCGGCGGCGGCATATATTGAAATATGCTTATCCCATTGATATTGATTGGAAAATTGGATAATTTCGTCTTTGAAAGGTCTGTCTTTTGCTTTTGAATAAAAATAAGTTAAAGCGGTTGAAAACGGTCCGATTTCATATCCGACGCCGACAGCGGCCGCGTCTGCGTTGCGATATGCATCAAAAAAGTCCGGTACATCAAATTTTTTGGGAAAAGCAGATTTTCCGGTTTGCTCGGTGTGCAGATATGAGGCTCCGAGCGTAAACCCTTTGCGATAAAAGCTGATGCCGGCCGAATATTCCTGCGTGTTTTCAAAAAAGTTTGCGTATGCGGCCGAAGATTTGAGGTCAAAAGTGTCAAATTCAACGGAATTTTCAACCGAAACAACGATTGCGCCTTTGTTGTGATATTCCGCGTGTTTGTTGACCAAAGACGACCTGTTATAGGTATACGGAACATAAGAAACGCCGATTCGCGAGTTGTAAAATTCCGGCGAAACATATGAAACTTTCGGTGCGTCTCCGTCGGTGTTGATATATGTCGAGTTCAGGGTTCTGAAAGACTTTGTTTTCTTTCGATTAAGCCAATTCGGATTAGAAATAAAGTCGGCAACATCGCTGTTGTTTACGCCGAAGGGTCCGAAATCAGGCGCGCTGACGGCCTGTTCATATGCTATATTTTTCATCTGCCCGATTGAAAAATCACCGTAGTTTGTCTGCATCTTTGCATAAATCCGTTCGCCCCAACTGCCCTGATTATAATCTTTGAGATATTGATCGGTTCCGCCTTCAAAATCGGCAAAAAACGAAAGAATATTGTCGGAGGAAAGATTGTTTTCGGCGGAAAGTCCGAGCCAAAAATCAGTAGGTGCGCGGTTGTTTTTGTTTTGTTGTTTATGCTTTGCCGAAACATCGGAATGTCCGTACAGCGCTTTTGCCTCTCCCTGATAATCAAAATTCCATTCGGCAAGAGCGTCGGCGGCAGAAAAAACTGCGGCGGCAGCGGCGGAAAACAAAACAATTTTGCTGTTCATCAAAATTTCCTTTTCTTAAAAAATTTGTTTCAGATTAAAATTTTGCACAAATTTAGTCAATATAATTGTTTATAACCGTAAAAAATATAAAATTTTTAGTGCTTTTCTTGTAACTTTTATTATATATTACAACAAAACAAGAATTAAATATTGAAAAGAGGAAAAAATGACAAGACAAAAACCTGTAATGCTTTTGATTTTGGACGGTTGGGGATTCCGCGAACCGAAAACAAACGATAATGCAATTGAAATGGGCGCAACGCCGAACTGGCACAGCCTGATTGCAAATTATCCGCACAGCCTGATTGAAACTTCAGGATTGGCAGTCGGTCTGCCGGAAGGCCAAATGGGAAACTCGGAAGTCGGCCATATGAATCTCGGTGCCGGACGCGTTGTTATGCAGGATCTTCCGAGAATCGATATGTCGATTAAAGAAAACACCCTCAAAGACAATAAAGTTTTGCTTGAATTGATTGAAAAGCTGAAAAAAAGCGGCGGTACCTGCCACCTTATGGGGCTGATGAGCGACGGAGGCGTTCACTCGCACGAAAACCACATTATCGCTTTGGCAAAAATTTTGAGCGATAACGGGATTAAGGTTGATGTTCATGCGTTTATGGACGGAAGAGATACGCCTCCGACATCGGGCAAAGGATATATCGAAAAGCTGCAAAAGGCCGCCGATGAAATGAACGGAGTTAAAATTGCAACAATTTCTGGCCGTTTTTATGCGATGGACAGAGACAAGAGATGGGACAGAGTCGAGCTCGCGTATGACAACATTGTTCTTGCTTCCGGCAAAAGATATGCAACGGCGGCAGAGGCAATGGACGCAACTTATACAAATGAGGTTACCGATGAATTTGTGGTTCCGTGCGTTGTCGGCGATTATGACGGCGCAAAAGACGGCGATGCTGTTTTGATGGCAAATTTCAGAGCCGACAGAGCCCGCGAAATTTTGTATGCGCTGCTTGATACTCCGTTTGAAGGTTTTGCCCGCAAAAAGGTTGTAAAATTTGTTATGGGAGTCGGAATGGCGGAATATTCGGTTGACCACAACAGATTTATGAAAACAATGTTCCCGCCGGTTGTTTTGAACAACATTTTCGGCGAGGTTGTCAGCCGCGAAGGCTTGACTCAGCTGCGTATTGCCGAGACTGAAAAATATGCGCATGTAACCTTCTTTTTCAACGGCGGAGAAGAAAAAGAGTTTGCCGGAGAAGGGCGTATTTTGATTCCGAGCCCGAAAGTCGCAACATATGATTTGAAGCCTGAAATGAGCGTTTATGAGGTTACGGACGCGCTGGTTGATGCTATTGAAAATCAAAAATACGATGTGATTATATGCAACTTTGCCAACGGCGATATGGTCGGACATACTGGCGTTATGGACGCGGCGCTCAAAGCAGTTGCCGCGGTTGATGAATGCTTGGGCAGAGTTGAACAGGCCATAAAGAAAGTTGATGGTGTTTTGTTGGTTACGGCAGACCACGGCAATGTTGAAAAAATGTATGACGAGGTTACAAAACAGCCGTACACCGCGCATACGGTCGGCAAAGTTCAGGCCGTTTTGTATAATGCAGGCGACAAATATTGCGCAATGAAAGACGGAAAACTTGCCGATATTTCTCCGACATTGCTTGAACTTTTGGAAATTAAACAGCCGGAAGAAATGACCGGAAATTCTCTTTTGGTGAAAAAATAAATGAACGGACTTTGGCGGAACATAAATATGCTTGCACTGGTCGGAGGAATATCTTTTCTTCTGAACGGTGCGGCATATTCCGCCATGCCGTCGCGCGAAGAATTGGTGGAAATGGAACGCAAGGCTCAGGCTCAAAAAATTGAGCATAAGAGGCTTCAGGCAAAATCCATCGAGCTGAATTTAGAGATGAGCAAACTCAACAAATCGCTGATTTCTGCCGCGCAAAAAATTCAACAAAACGAGAAAAATCTGTCGCGTATGGAAAATGAGCTCGAAACTCTGAAAAAAGAGCTTGCAATCAACGAGAAAAAATTCAACAGCGAAAATAAACAATTAGCCGACACTCTGGCCGCTTTGCAAAATTTGGCGCAAAAGCCGGCGGAAACTTTGTTTGTGCAACCGCTGACGCCGGTTGAGGTTATCAGAAGCGCGATTTTGTTGCGCGAAACGGTTCCTTATATCAGCGAAAGCACCGAAAACATCAAAAAGCAGCTGGAAACCATTGCTAAACAAAAAGAGCAGATAGAACAACGGGTTAACGGAATTAAAAAGGAGCAAAAAGCTCTTGCCGGCCAGCAGCAGAAGCTGAATTCTTTGATGAAAAAGAAAAAGTCGATGCGTTCTGATTTGGAGACCAAAGCTGCGATTTCTCGTAAAAAATCGGAAAAACTTGCGTCTCAGGCAAACGATTTGCGGGAGCTGGTTGCAAAAATTGAGCAACAGCAAAAAATAAAACAGCAAAAACAACGAGAAGAAAAAATCCGGCTTGAAAAAGAACGCGAGCTTGCGCGCCTGAAACAGGAAAAGTTCAGTTATACCAAAGCTCAAACAGACGGCTTGATTATAAATAATCAAGATACTATAAATGACATAGGCAAAAATTTTGTAAAAGCAAAAGGTTTGCTCTCGAGACCTGCGACCGGACCGGTGATTACGGCCTATGGACAGGAATCGGCAAAAGGCGTTACATCAAAAGGAATTGTGATAAAGACCAGAAATCTGGCTCAGGTTGTGGCTCCGTTTGATGGTGCGGTTGTGTTTGCGGGGCCTTTTAAGGGCTACGGAAATATGGTGATTATCGAACACGGCAAGGGTTATTTGTCGCTTTTGGCCGGGCTTGATAATTTTGATTGTGAAATCGGACAGATGTTGTTGGCGGGCGAACCGCTCGGACAAATGCCCGACGGCAAAGATGCCAAACTTTATATGGAAATTAGAAAAGACAGCCACCCTGTAAATCCGGAAATATGGCTGGCAAAATGATTGGAAGTGCACGATGAATAAAATATACAAATATGCGATGATGTTGATGATGGCCGTTTATTGCTCGAATGCCGTAGCAAAGGGAAAGGCAGAACCGGCTGAGCCGAACACATATGAAATGCTCAATCTTTTCGGAGAAGTTATGGAAAGAACAAAGGCTTTGTATGTTGAAGAAACATCGGACAAAAAGCTTATCGAATCCGCAATTAACGGAATGCTCGTTTCGCTTGATCCTCACTCCAGCTTTTTGGACGCCAAAAGCTTTAAGTATATGAACGAACAGACAAAAGGAAAGTTCGGAGGTCTAGGAATTGAGGTCACTATGGAAAACGGCGTTGTAAAGGTTGTTTCGCCGATTGATGACACTCCGGCGGCAAAAGCAGGGATAAAAGCCGGCGACTATATTACCGATATTGACGGCGAATCGGTTATCGGACAGACTTTGAACGAAGCCGTCGACAAGATGAGAGGCAAAGTCGGCACAAAGGTAAAACTTACAATTCAGCGCGCTGCGGAAAAGCCGTTTGATGTCAAAATTAAGCGTGAAGAAATTAAAATTCAATCGGTTAAGAGCGATGTTAAAAACGATGATATCGCCTATATCCGCATTTCTTCTTTTACCGAAGAAGTTGACGCAAATGTGAAAAAAGCTATTGAAAAAGCCAGAAAAGAAACCAAAAACAAACTGCGCGGAATTGTGATTGATGTCCGCAACAACCCGGGAGGCCTACTTGATCAGGCGATTGCTTTGTCTGATTTGTTTTTGGACAGAGGCGAGATTGTTTCCACCCGTTCGCGCGATGAAAAAGATACCATAAAATATTCGGCCAACGAGGGAGATATTGCAAAAGGGTTGCCGATAGTCGTGCTGATTAACGAGGGGTCGGCTTCTGCGTCTGAGATTGTTGCCGGAGCGTTGCAAGACCATCATCGTGCAATTTTGCTCGGTGAAAAATCTTTCGGCAAAGGCTCGGTTCAAACGATTATCCCGCTCGGAGAATATGGTGCGATGAGAATTACGACGGCTCGTTATTATACCCCGTCCGGCCGCTCGATTCAGGCGGAAGGTATTGAACCGGATATTTTGGTTAAGCCGGCAAAGGTCGAGGTTATTGAGCGCTTGTACAATGTCAGTGAGGCAAATTTGAGCAATGCGTTGAAAAACGAACAAAAAGACGACAATAAAAATGTTGCCGACAAAGCAAAACAAGATAAAAAAGAGCAGGATTTGAAAGATTATCAGCTTGTCAGAGCTCTTGATTTGGTTAAAGCATTGAGTTTGTACGGCTCAAACGAGCAGTCGAAAGCTGATGAAAATAATGCCGAAAAAAAGGCTGAAAAGAAATAGTTGATGAAAAAATATCGCAATAATGTCGGAATCGTTGTGTTTAACCGAAAAAAACAGGTTTTGCTGTTTCGGCGCAACGATGCTCCGACAGACTGCCTTGATGCCTGGCAGTTTCCGCAAGGCGGAATGGAAGAGGGCGAAACGGTTGCTCAGACCGGCCTGCGTGAGCTGAAAGAAGAAACTTCCATTGCCTCCGCAAAACTTGTTTTTCAGACAGAAGAATCGTTTTGTTATGATTTTCCGACAGAAAGATATGGTTTTGCAGGTCAACGCCAATGGTGGATTTTGTGCTTTTTTGACGGGCATGACAGCGAAATAGATATCAAAACCGCCGAGCCGGAATTTTCGGATTATAAATGGACTGATTTTGCGGACGCAATAGACAAGGTTTGGTCAGTCAAAAGAGATATATACCGCAAAATTGAAAAGATTTTTTCTCCGATAATCGCGCAATATAAATAGGATTGTCAGACAAAAAGATGCTGTCGAAAGATTATTCGGCAACATTTTCAATAAGTCTGTCCATATTTTTGCGCTCGCTGTTATCGTATCCTTCTGGTTTTTCGGACTTTTCGGCTTTTTTGTCTTTTGCCGGTTTGATTTTCGGTTGCGAAAGCTTGTCAAACAACTCATTAATGCTGTCCGATTTGCTGTCTTTATCTTTTTTGGATGTAGCGCCGGCTCCTTCTTTGATGGTTTTAATAGTTTTTTCCGGCAACAGGTTTTCAAGCGGTTTTGCAAAGCTTCCGGCAATATTGTAATATTTTGATTTTTTGAGGAAATCAGGCTGTTCGTTATACGGAACCACCCAGCCGATAGCAATATACATCAGGACAATCAGCAAACATGCGCGCAAAATACCGAAAAACAGCCCTAAAAATCTGTCAGGAAGATTAAGTTTGCTGGAGCGGATTTTTCCGGTAATGTATCCGGTAAAAATAAACCACAAAATAAAAAACACGACAAAAACAAAGATAGACGCGGCAATGCCGGACATCAGCCCGCTTTCGATATATTTGTTGAACAGCGGAGTAAGCGGCGGCAAAAGGTATATCATCACCAGCGTCAGCAGCACCCAGCCGACAATCGAAAGAACCTCTTTTATGAGGCCGCGATAAAATGCCAGCAGCGCCGACAAAGCGATAACAATCAAAATTATAACATCAAGATTGGATAGCTGTTCCATAGTTTTTTCCGTTTTTTATCAATTAAACCAGTTTATAAGTCTTGTCACATTGCCGATTTCATAAATCGACATTTCTTCATTATAGGTTTTGCCGTCTTTTTTGCGGCCGGTCGGAGCAATCGCGCTCATAAAACCGAGCTTGTGAGCCTCTTTCAGGCGCAAATTAGGCTGGCTGACCGCCCTGATTTCGCCGGACAGGCCGATTTCTCCGAACACAACCATATCGGCAGGAAGAGGCTTGTTTGTAAGCGAAGAAATCACCGCCATGGCGACCGCTAAATCGGCAGCCGGTTCCGAAATTTTCAGACCGCCGGCAATGTTCAGATAAATATCCTGTGAGCTGAGGTTCATACCGCAGCGGGCTTCCAAAACCGCCAAAACCATAGCCAGACGATTGGAATCCCAACCGACGACCGCGCGTTTCGGAGAAGAATATCCCGACGGGCTGACCAAAGCCTGAATTTCTACCAAAACCGGACGAGACCCCTCAATTCCGGCAAATACGCATGAGCCGGAAACATTGCCCTGGCGTTCGGCTAAAAACAGCGCGGACGGGTTTTCAACTTCAACCAGTCCCGTGTCCTGCATTTCAAATACGCCAATTTCATCTGTTGCCCCGTAACGGTTTTTAACGGCGCGCAAAATGCGGAAATGATGCCCGCGTTCGCCTTCAAAATAAAGCACGGTATCAACCATATGCTCCAAAACCCGCGGCCCGGCAATAGAACCCTGTTTGGTCACATGGCCGACAATAAACAGCACAAAGCCTTTTTCTTTGGCTAGTTTTATGAGCTCATAGGCGCAGGCTCGAACTTGCGACACACTTCCCGGAGTGGATTCGGCCTCTTTGAGATACATGGTCTGAATAGAATCGATAATCACCATTGTCGGGTTAGATTTTTGCAAAGTGGCGATAATGTCGCCGACATCGGTTGCGCTGGCAAGCTTTACCGGAGAATTTTCAAGATGAAGTCTTTGCGCGCGGATTCTGACCTGATCAATCGCCTCTTCGCCGGAGATATATATGCATTCCGGTTTTGACGGAAAATTCGCAACGCCGGCGCATATTTGTAGCAATAAGGTAGATTTTCCGATTCCCGGATCGCCGGCAACCAGAATTACCGAGCCGGGGACAAGTCCGCCGCCGGAAACGCGGTCAATTTCTTTTATGCCGGTTTGGATTCGCGAAATATTCTGCTGCCCGCCGGAAAGTGAAACAAAATCAATCTGCTGTCCTTGTGTGCGGCAAGAAATTTTTGAAAAACCTTCTGATGCGGTTTGTTCTTCAACAATAGTGTTCCATTCGCCGCAGGAGTCGCATTTACCCTGCCATTTCGGATAGGTTGCTCCGCACTGCTGACACACAAATTCATGCAAGATTTTTTTTGCCATATTTTATACCTCGATTTTGATTGGACCTTGCGAGCACCCGTTGACAAATTGTTTGACATACGGATTGTCGGTTTTGTTCATCTCTTCAACTGTGCCGTACCAGATGATTTTTCCATGATAGAGCATTGCGATTTTGTCGGCAATTTTGCGGGCAGATGCCATATCGTGAGTAATGGTCAGTGCGGTTGCGCCAAGGTTGCGTACGGATTCCACAATCAAGTCGTTGATGACATCAGACATAATCGGGTCAAGTCCGGTTGTCGGTTCGTCAAAAAAGATAATTTCGGGATTTGTGGCAATTGCACGAGCCAACCCGACGCGTTTTTGCATACCGCCGGACAGTTCGGAAGGATACAAATCCGCAACATCTGGAGCCAGTCCGACCTGTCTCAAAACTTTTACGGCCTCTTCTTTTGCCTGTTTTTTCGGCATATGTTTGTTTTCAAGCAAACCGAACGCCACATTTTCCCAAACGGTCAGACTGTCAAACAAAGCTGCACCCTGAAAAAGCATACCCATTTGTGAGCGGAGTTTGTCCTGGACATCATCATCGGCGCCGACAATTTCCTGTCCGTCGATTTTGATGGAGCCCGATTCCGGCGTGAGCAACCCCTGAATACACTTAATCAATACCGATTTTCCGGTTCCGGAACCGCCGATAACCACCAGCGATTCGCCTTTTTTGACATCAATATTTACTCCGGTCAAAACTTTTTTGCGACCGAATTCCTTATGCAGGTTTTTTATTGAAATTTTTATATCAGACATTTTGCCGCGCTCCTATTTTGAAAAGAAGATTTCGGTAATGATATAGTTGAATATTAAAATCATAATCGAGGCAGAAACAACTGCGTTTGTCGTTGCCATACCGACGCCCTGTGCGCCACCTTTTGAACGATATCCGTTGTAGCAGCCCATCAACGAGATGATAAATCCGAAAACGCAGGCTTTTACAAGGCCGGAGATAATGCCGACAGAATCAAGCTCGTCAAGCGTTGCATTGATATAGTTTGCAGGGTTGAACCCGAGTTTGTAAACCCCGACGACATATCCGCCGAAAATTCCGATTGCATCACCGATAAGCACCAAAATCGGAAGAACCGCCATTCCGGCCAGCAAGCGCGGCGCTACCAGATATTTGAACGGGTTTACCGAAAGCGTAACCAAAGCATCAATTTGTTCGGTAACTTTCATTGTACCGATTTCTGCAGCCATGGCCGCGCCGATTCTTCCGGCAACCATAAGTGCGGACAAAACCGGAGCCAGCTCTCTGGTAACGGAAATAAGCACCACCGAGGCAACCATTTTTTCAGCACCGAAACTTGCGTATCCGCTGTAACTTTGCAGAGCAATCACCATTCCGGCAAAAATCGTGGTCAAGCCGACAACCGGCAGCGAATAAAACCCGATTTCAACCATTTGTTTGCCCAAAAATTTGAGATAAAACGGAGGCGTTAGGCTGTTATAAATTGATTTTGCCACAAACAGCAGCAAATATCCGAAACGACAGAAAAAGTCCACCAGCGGCTTTCCGAGTTTTTGTAAAAATCTGAATAAATATTTCGTCATTTTTTCCTCAATCAAAGTGATATTTTGCGCATATTTTACGGCACAAAGCGCAACTAATCAAGCAAACTCTCAACTTTTATAACAATCTTCTCCGGTGCCGAACATTCAAACGGATATATTTTTATTTTTTCGACGCAGGCATCGGCAAACATAAAAGTTTCTTTTGGCGGCATTCTCTCGATTTTGTTCAAATCATCAACCAGTTCGACAACCAGCGAAATTTCGGTGTTTTTTGCGGATTTTATCGGGACTATGCCGATTCCTCTAACTTCGAGCATATTTTTTATGTTACTGGGACAAGATACAACGATTTTGCCGTTTTTGACATCTATGTTACATCTGTCGTCGGCTATTAGCTTTGCTCCGTATTGTTTTATCAGACGCAGTGCCAAATCGGACTTTCCGCTGCCGCAATCGCCAGTAATCATAATTCCGAATTTTTTATATTTTACGGCGGTAGCGTGAATGTTTATCATCGGAGGTTCCTTATTTTTCAAATCTTTCGGCAGTCTGTTCGTCCGGATAGATTATCTCAAGCGAGCGGCGGTTGTCGCCCAAATGCTCAAAACGCAGTTCAATGCGTTTTTTTGGTAGATATGCCCCCATTTTCTCTGGCCACTCAACCAGCGAAACTCCTTCAACAAACGCCTCTTCAACCCCGAGCTCAAAAACTTCTTCCGGCGACTTTATGCGATACATATCATAGTGATAAATTTCAAAATCGGGCGCGTCATAAATCTGCAAAAGCGTAAAAGTCGGGCTGGGGACTTCCGTATCGCCGCAAAGATTTTGAATAAACGCGCGAGAAAAAACGCTTTTTCCGACTCCGAGCGTCCCGAACAAAGCAAAAATGTCGCGAGCTTTGGCTTTTTTACTCAGCTCTTTGCCCAGATTTTCGGTATCTTCCTGTTTTTCAAGAATATGTTTGTGCGTAATCATTGCGTCAGCCTAAATCCAAAATGCTGCGTTTTTTGCGCTTTGGTTTTATGATTTTAATCTTTGGTTTTTGCGCCTGCAGTTTGCGCCAATCCCAAGGCATATAAAAGGTTCCGCACCACATTCCGCGTTGAGCCTGTTTGGCCTGTTGCTCATAGCCGACATACATATCGCTGACCTGTCGATTTGCAAAGGCATATCCGGCGTTTACGAGTGCGGCGGCAATGTCATATGCGCCCAAAGAGCACGCCCCGATAATGTTTCCTTTTTCGTTTTGGCTGATTACATGGCACTCGAGTTCGTGTGAGCCGAGCCAGTTTTTCAGCCACATTGCCGCGTCTTTGCCGCAGTTGTACGAGCGGCCGTGTTGATCGGCGCAGGTCTGGCTGACTTCCGGCGCGTCAATGCCGTAAAATCGAAGCATACGCCCGTTGATAGAAATTGTTCTTGCATTCAAAACTTTTACCGAACCATAGATTACCGGCAGATTTGCCAGCATATTTACAGGCTGTTGCGGTTGTTGGACAACAGGTTGCTGAACCGTGGGCTGCGATGCCGGCTGCTCAACTGGAGCTTCCGGCTCATCAAGCCCCAAATTCGGCATTGCCAAATCATTGTTGCTGAAACTTTCGGTCATCTTGACTTCCGTATCTGAAACTTCAGGCTGCTGAGTAGCTTCAGGTGCTGCCGGAGGGACATTTTGAGACTGAGGCTGAAGAACAGGCTGAGGAACCGCCGCCACCGGAATTTGCGGAGCTGTCGGCGCCTGTGTTTGTGCCGGCATTTGTATTTGCGGCTGCTGCATCATTGCGCCCTGAGGCAAGGCTGCGGTTTGTCCCGCAGGTGCCGGATTTTGTCCCAAAAATGCGCGAATTGCGTCCGGAACGCCGTATATTCCGTTGTTAAACATTCCGAATGTATACATAATAAAGACGACTATTGCGGCAAAAATCAAAAGAGACGGAAAGCAGCCCAAGGCTTTAAATACCATTCTCAAAAATATGAAAAGAACTACGGAGCACACCAAAAGGCCGATAAATCCTCCGGCCTGCAACAGCATATTGCTGCTTTGCGCACCGCCGCCGCTGAGCGATAATCCGCCCAAAAGCAAAGAGGCCCAAAAAAGTTTTTTAAACATATCTTTTCCTTTTTGTTATTTATAAAAATAGTCGTTAGCGGCGGTTGCCTTGCCATAGATGTTGGCATTTGATGCCGCATTTTGAAAACGATTTATATCTGCTTGCGTTTCGTTGGCTTTCTTAAAATCTCCAAGTTCGCGATAAGCATCGCATTTATACTGCAATATTTTTGATTTTGTTTCATAATATTGAGTTGTGCGCGAATATCTGCGGCCGAAGTCGTTTTCCTGAATCATGGTGTTTGCATTGACCGCCATTTCACTGTATGCGATAATATCCTCCGGCTCTTTGACTTTGCCGATATTCTTAAAAAAGCTACCGACAAAAATTTTGGCATAAGTATTCATTTTGTTTTTCAAAATTTTGTTGGATTTGTCTTTTTTCAGCTCTTTTGCCACAACCTGCATCATTTTATAGTCATAGCGATATGCGTTTACGATGGTTTTTGAAATGCTTTCCGGCAGGTTGGCGCTGATGTTTTTTATCAAATTTTCCGCACGCGACTTGTTCTTGTCATTCAAAAAAGGCAGTGCGTTTTCAAATCCCTTCACCCAGCCGCGCTGTTTTGCGGTGATGTTTTGCGATTTGTCGTTATTGAAAAAATCTTGTCTGTATTGTTCAAAAAACGAGCATATTTCCACAACTTTTGCCGCGTGTTCTTTGCTGACGGTATTAAGGTTCGGCTCGCCGGATTCGTCAAAAAGTTCGGGCGATGCGGTGTCAGAAACTCTTTTGGCATATTCGAGTGCGGCAGTGTCGATTTTTGCTTCATCTTTGGTCTTTCCATCGACATCAAACATTGCCGGAAAATCGCGGTTGTTCTTTTCGTCTTGAAGATTGCGCAAAGCGGACGCATCTTCCGCAAACGGCAGCGCCGCGAAAGTCTGATTTATGATATTAAGCTCTTCAGGTCCCAACTGCATATCGCACCTCGTTATTTTTTTATAGTTTTTTCACCATCTTAGCAAAAGTTATTCCGTTTTCGTCAAAGATATCGCCTTCTTGCTTATATCCCATTTTTTCGTAAAAACTGACAACGGAGAGCATTGCATGCATAATGATTTTTGAATATCCGGATTCTTTGGCTCGTTGCTGAGCATAAGCGACCATCTGATGCCCGACGCCTTTGCCCTGATATTCCGGCAAAACGGCAACCTGCATCATTCTGATGCTTTCATTGTCAAGCGGAATGAGCATCAATCCGCCGACCAGTTTGTCGTTCAGGTTGTCAATGCAGCCGATATGCAAATAAGAAACTTCTTTTGCGCGGTGCAAATCCAAAAACTTTAAGCCCAAAGGTTCAAGCAAAACCTTATATCTCAGTTCTACCAGTTGATCATATCGGCTTGAACCGAAATCTACATCAATCATTTTCAACATAATAACATACTCCGTTACAATAACTTTAGCCTATTAAAACATATTTTTAAAATACAATCAATAATATATTGCCTAAAAAGAAAATTTAATTTATCAATAGGAAAAAACAAAAGGAAAGAATAGCCGAAAATGAGTTCGCATATTGATTTAATCAGAAATTTTGCCATTATTGCCCATATTGACCACGGAAAATCCACGCTAGCCGACAGAATTATAGAACATTGCGGCGGATTGCAACAGCGCGAGATGACCGAACAGGTGCTTGATACCATGGATATCGAAAAAGAACGCGGCATCACCATCAAGGCGCAAACCGTGCGCCTGCCGTATACGGCAAAAGACGGGAAGACATATCAGCTTAATCTGATTGACACCCCGGGACATGTGGATTTTTCGTACGAGGTTTCCCGTTCTTTGGCCTCTTGCGAAGGCTCGATTTTGGTTGTTGACGCAACGCAAGGAGTTGAGGCGCAGACGCTTGCCAATGTGTATTTGGCGCTTGATAACAATCATGAAATCGTGCCGGTGCTGAACAAAATCGACCTGCCGTCCGCCGATCCGCAAAAAGTTAAACAACAGATTGAAGATGTTATCGGACTTGATGCTTCAGATGCCATAGAAACTTCCGGCAAAACCGGATTCGGCGTGGATAATCTTTTGGAAGCGATTGTGACCAGACTTCCGGCGCCCAAAGGCGATGAAAACGCTCCTTTGAAGGCTCTTTTGATTGACAGCTGGTACGATTCGTATCTCGGAGTTGTGATTTTGGTGCGTATCAAAGACGGCGTTTTGAAAAAGAAAACTCAAATCAGAATGATGTCGAACAATGCAACATATCTGGTTGACAAGGTGGGGATTTTTACGCCGAAAATGCAAGATGTCGATGAACTGCGCGCTGGGGAAGTCGGCTTTATTACCGCAAGCATAAAGTCGGTCAGCGATTGCCATGTCGGCGACACGATTACCGACAACAAAAATCCGTGCGCCGAGCCTTTGGCCGGTTTCAAACCATCGGTTTCGGTTGTGTTCTGCTCGATTTTTCCGGTTGACAGCTCGCAATATGAGGCTCTGAAAGACGCACTTGCAAAGCTCAAGCTTAATGATGCCAGCATAAATTATCAAAACGAAAACTCGGCCGCTTTGGGACTGGGCTTTCGGTGCGGTTTCTTAGGTCTTTTGCATATGGAAATTATTCAGGAGCGAATCGGCCGCGAATTTGATTTGGACATTATTACGACAGCTCCGTCAGTTGCCTATAAAATCACGCTTACAAACGATGAGGTCATAACTTTGCACAATCCTGCTGATATGCCTGATTTATCGACCGTAAAATTTATTGAAGAACCGATGGTAAAAGCCACGATTTTGGTGCCTGACACCTATCTCGGTTCGGTCTTAAAGCTTTGTACGGAGCGCCGCGGCGAACAGCAGGAATTGACTTATGTCGGTTCGCGCGCGATGGTTATATACAAAATTCCGCTAAACGAAATTGTGTTCGATTTTTATGACAGATTAAAGTCAATCACCAGCGGTTATGCAAGCTTTGACTATGAGCTGACCGGATATCAGGTATCTGATTTGGTAAAGGTTCAAATTTTGATTAATGAAGAACCGGTAGACGCGCTGGCGTTTTTGTGCCACCGCAGCGAGGCAGAATCTCGCGGAAGACAAATTTGCGAAAGGCTAAAAGATTTAATCCCTAGACATTTGTTCAAAATTCCGCTGCAGGCCGCAATCGGTGGCAGAGTTGTTGCAAGGGAAACAATTTCCGCATTGCGTAAAGATGTGACGGCAAAATGTTATGGCGGCGATGTAACCAGAAAGCGCAAACTTTTGGATAAACAGAAAAAAGGCAAACAGAGAATGCGCCAGTTCGGCAAAGTAGAAGTCCCGCAGTCGGCGTTTATTGAAGCGCTCAGAATCGGCGATAACTAAGGTTTTTGCAAAATTGCGGACGATTATCCGCCGACTTCAAATTCATCGTTGGTAGACATTTTTTTGAGGTCTGTGCCGATGTCATATCTTCTCGGCATCTTTTTGGTGCGTGAAAATTCTTGCAAATCTTTGTGATATAAGTCGTATTTTTGCTGATATTTCGGCGTGGTGAAATTTTGTATTTCCGCGGTGTCGGCGGCAGAGATGTGCGAATCATCGTTTTCAGCCTGTTCGGCAGGCATTTGCGCATATGTTTTTTTCGACTCATCGTTCTGATTTTGATGTCGAAAACGCATTGGAGGCAGCTTTTCGGGCTGAGGCAGGGCAGAGGCCGGCACAAAATATTCCGGTGCCTGCGGAGGTTTTCGCTGATATCGTGCTTCTGTCGAAAGAGGCAGCGCCATTGCTATGATTGTCAACAAAAAAAATCGCATATTTCAACTCTATTTTAACAAATAAAAACTATATTATAATATATGAAAAAAAATTTATTCGCGTCAACATTTTTATTTTTTATTTTGACTGCAATCGGAGTTTGCGGCGATGCGTCCGCGCGTGCGTTGACCAAAGAAGAGGCGCAAAAAAAATGTGATGCATATCAAAATCAGGCAGAAATAAATTTTTTGAGCTCATACGGAAAACTCGGATATGATACATCACTGTCAACACAGCAGCTTTCGGTGCTCAGCAAAAAACACAAAGCGATAGACGACGGCGACAATGCCTCGGGCCTGTCGCTCAGCGATGTGGTGCTCCGGGTCAGCATGCGCAGCAAAACATACAACCTTGACGGTGTTTATTCATGCGTTGTTCCGACACAAATTGATGTATTTGTCGGATATCAAAATCCGGTGATTTATATTTCGCGCGATGTTTTACAAGACGAGTGCTATTATCAGATTGTGGTGCGCCACGAGCAAACCCATCAGCAGATAAATGTTTTGGCTTTGGAATATTTTTTGCCCCAATTCAAAGCGTTGGCGAAAAAATATGCAAAAGATATGAACCCGACTTTGGTGCAAAGAGGTGTGTCCACTCCGCAACAGGTAATTAATGCGAAAAATAAAGAATTTTCCGACAATATGTCCGATTTGGTAAATCAGTTCAAAAAATTTATTGCCGACGAGCAAAAAAATCTGGATAATGATGAAAACTATGCGTTTGAAAACAAAATCTGCGGCCGTTAGGCAACATTTTTTGCAATTTTTTCACAGAAAGCATCAACGAAAGCGGTTACGCCTTTGAACGCATAATCGATATAGTCTTTATCTTTGGCCGAGTTTTGATTATAAAAAATTCTGACAGTGGTCATACCGAGCTTTTTTGCCATTTCAAGGTTGGAATAGCTGTCATCGACAAAGACGCAGTTTGATGGTTCCACACCGATTTTTTGGCACAGTTTTTCATAAACATCGGTACTTTCGTTCTTTTTATAGCAGCCGAAATCTTCCACCGAGAAAAATCTGTCCTTGAAAAAGTCATAAAGTCCGATTCTTTGCAGAATTTTTGCCGATGCCTCGCGGTTGCTTGCGGTGAAAACATATTGTTCCACCGGAAGATTTATAATCTTTTTATCGAGTTCTTCATATGGTTCAATCTGGTCAATCGGGTTGCGCGAATGATATGTGCGGAACAAATCCTTCGGCAAAATTCCGTATTCCTGATAAAAAATTTCACCGCCGTCACGAAAAACACGATAAGATTCTTTGACTTTTGCCTTTGCTGTTTCAAAATCAAGCGGAACGCCCAAATCTTCAACCAAAGCGGCCGCCATGGCTGCGTCAAGCTGATCGGCAAGTTCCGGAGTGATGCGATACAGTGTATTATCCAAATCCCAAATCAAAACCATATTTTTCAAGTCCACGATAAATCTCCATTAATCTAAAAAAAGCAAACAATTCAGTTTAACACATAAAAATGTGAGGTCAACCAAAAATTTTATATAAGCGTTTGTTTTATTGAAAATGTTTGTTTTGTGCATATATTGATACGGAACACAAAAAAGCATAGGAGGAACAAATGAAAAAGATACTTTTTGCTTTGCCGTTTTTGGCTTTGGTTATGGTCGGATATATTCATGAGCGCGCGTTTGCGCAAAACAATGCGGTGCCGCAGCCTCAGCCGGCAATAATCGAGGTTGAAGAAGATTATATGGCAACTTCTCCGGTTTCGCCGGCGAATAATATGATGCCGCTTAAAGGAGACAAAGGAGTCGAAGTTGCGCCTCAGCCGGATAAAAATGCAAAAAATTCAACAGACAATCCCGATGATATTGAAGGAGTGATTGTTGAAGAAGACGATGTTGAATTGGCGCCGGAAGATTAATCCGCACGATTTATAAAAACAAAAAAGGGAGCTAAAAAGCTCCCTTTTGATTAACGGACTTATAAAGTCGGTTACGATTCGAGGCAATACCGCTCAACGATTTCGTTTTTGACGATTCGTTTGAAGTTTTCGTATTTTTCTCCTTCCAATTCTCCTTTGTTTTCATAGTCAACGGCCAAATCACAATAGTTCTTCAGATGAACATTGATGCCGTGCAAAAGGCGGATAAGGTGTCGCTTTGACAGCTTTTTGAGAGCCAGAGCTATGTCCTCATCAGACAGTGAGCCCAAAGCTCCGTTTTCATTCTCAAACCTGATAAGCTCGTCATAACCTTTGTCATCATTGAGCGCGGCTTTCGGCACAACAATACGCCAGATAACATCGATTATAATTCCGATTCCGATCAATGCCAACAGAACATAGTTCAAAGTGCAAACAGCATAAAGACCGATAACAAGAAAACAAATTTCTGCTTTGTTCATAATGATAAAAATTTATAGAGTGAATAATTAATTGACAGGCATATAATGGCACAGGCATAAAATTTTGTCAATATTTTTTTGAAAAAGGCATAAAAAAAGGAGCGTTTTAAGGCTCCTTTTTACAAGTTTTCGAATGCTGTCGTGATATCAGAAAGAATATTCTTCGTCAACACGATGAACAATCTCTTTTCTGGCCGCGTCCAAAAGATAATCAAGCTCTTTGTGGAGCTTTTGTTCCAATTGTTCTTCCACGCCCGATGCATGTTCGGAAAAATTGTCTTTTCTTTCAAGCTCAAGCCCGCGGTAAAGGTTCATCAGCTGCCGGTTGTTGAGTTCGTGTTCGATGTAGTGCAAAAAATCATCTTTGTATACATCATAACCGTACTTTTGGCGGAATTTTTCGTAGGCTTCTTTGGCTTTCTTTTTGGGGTTGCCGATTTCGGTCCACAAAAAATAAAAGGTAAAGAAAACAAAAAACACCGCAAAAAAGCAGATGAGGAACAGGTTGTGCGCAAATGCGCCCGCAATCATGCCAACGGACGGAAATCCGAGCAAAATCACCCATAATACAGATTTTTTCATAATGATAAATATTTATAGTAAATAATAAAATTTTCAAAACTATAATTGCACAAGTGTCGAATTTTGTCAATAAAATAAATGATTTAAAAACAAAAAAGGAGCAAAAATGCTCCTTTAAAATACGGCAAACGACTAAAAATCTTTGCGGTCAACTCTGTAAACAATCTCGTTTTTGGTGATTTCCAAAAGATTGTCCAGCTCGGCATTCAGCCTTTGTTCAGCCTCTTCTTCACGAAGAGAAGAATGTTCCTGAAAATTGTTTTTGCGCATAATCTTCAGTCCTCGGTAAAGATTCATCAGTCGGCGGTTGTTGAGTTTTACGATATAGTACGGAAAATCATAATCACAAGGATTATATCCGCATGCATCGCGAAACTTTTTGTACTCTCTCAGCGCCGTATTGTCATTTTCGAAAACGGCAGAAACGGAAATAAAAATTCCCCAAGCGAGAGCAAGTACGCCAAAGCAGATAAGCATAGCAAGGTTATGCGTAAATCCGCCGCAAATCATGCCTGCTACCAAAAAGGCAAGCAACAACATTCTTGAACTTGAATTTTTCATAATGATAATATTTTAAAAGTTAATAATAAAGTTTATGAAAGCATAATTACACAAGCGCAAAATTTTGTCAATAAATAATTGATTTAAAAATAAAAAAAGGAGCAAAAAAGCTCCTTTTTTTCTAAAATTAATCGTCGTCGTCAATCGGTTCGCTGTCATCGAGCCACATTTCAAGCATCTTGTTTAAGAGCAGGTCTACATACGACAAAACAACGGCTTCAAGTTTTTCGGCCATAACATTAATGTTCAGCAGCATTCTTGCGTTTATTGCAAGTTTGTTTTTCTTGCAGGTTGAAGCAAAAAAATACAGGTTCAAAAGATTGTTCAAATCAATACTACCATCGTTGATGTACTGCATTACATATCTTGAAAAATCAGGAGCATAATCGCAATATCTTAAAAATCTGCGAACATCATCAGCGACATAACTGCCGTTGTATTCATATTCGTTAATTTTGCAAAAAATTTCGATTGCTTCCGCCTTTTCTTTTTCGGTGTCATGCTTTGACAGTTTAAGCATACAGGTGCAGGCCGTCATAATATCAATAAGATTGTCCATAATGATATATGTTTATCGGTTAATAATAGTGTTTATGCTACACATAATCACATGGTGGCAAAATTTTGTCAATAAATATTTCAGTATTTTGCCAGTTTGGTAATGCAATGGCTCAAATCTTTGATATGGACATATACTTCTTCCTGGTTTTTAATTTCAACTTCACCGCAAAATGAGCGCCGGCAAGAAAAGTCGTCTTTGCACATATCTCCGAGAAAAACATTAACTCCCCGTTGATTGCCTCGAAAAATTTGAGATGTTTTGAACGGCCCGAAAACCATATTTCTGGCATTTTCTTTCGGCATTTCATAGGTCGCGGCAACGGCTTTTGCCCGAGAAGAGGCCGATGTATAAAACGAGATTGCGCCAAAAGTCAAAATCGCGGCAATCACCAGCACCGACAATGATTCAAAAAGTGTCATTCCAAATTGATTTCCGGCATATTTTTTCATAATGTATCTCCTGATACAGATATAAGAAATATCGTTCGGTTATAAATAAATACATTTGCCAGCTTTGCCGGATAAAAAGCATATAAAAAACTCCGCTACATAGTAACGGAGTTTTATTTTTAACAAAACTTATGATTAGAAGTTATATCTAACACCCAAAGACAATTCGTTCAAGTCATTGAGGAAAATTTTGTTTACATATACATGGCGATATGTTCCGCGAACAGACCAGTTTTCATCTAAGTTGTACTGAGCGCCGGCAGTCAAACGATATCCGTTGCCTTCAAATTTGTCGGCATAACCGTCTTCTCTAACCTTAACTTCGTATTCACCAAAGCCAAGACCTGCCAACAATTCAAACTTCTGGTCGCAGCCGAGCGGCAAATAACCGAGAGCATCTACACCGTATGCCTGCATACGAGAGTGATATCTTGAATCATCGTAGTGGTTGCTTTCCTGTTTAGAAAGCTGATAGAAAGCTTCTACACCGAACCATTTATTGAATTTTACACCGGCAACAACTGCGCCGCTGTCAGAATGATCAATCAAAGCGTTTTCAGCTTCCTGATCCATTCTCCACATAGAGTATGTATAATCAGCTCCAACATAAGGAGTCATTTCAGCGTTTGCGCTGGCAGCGAACAAGCAGGCAACTCCGGCAAGCAATAAAGTTTTTTTCATGAAAATTTCCTTTCCGAATTATAACTGTTATAAAACGATATCATAGCCAAAATAACTATTCGAACTACAATATATAGCCAAATTATTATAAATCTCTTAATTTTTCAATCAAATTAAAATCAAGCTGGGTAAAACCTCAAAAAAACTCAAAAAAATCCCCGAATTATCGGGGATTATAGCAACAATCAGTTTTTATTTTCTTGCTGTTCTTTTGCTTTTGCTTCTTTAAGCTTTTTTGCGGTATAAAGAGCGGCAAAATCAATCGGGTTAATCATAAATGGCGGTAGTCCGCCTTCTGTTAAGCAGGTGGTTACCACATTGCGTGCAAACGGGAATATCAACCTCGGGATTTCAATCAACAACAGCGGTTCAATATGTTCTGCCGGAACATTGAGGCTGGCGACGGAAGCGTATGTGAGTTCCAAAATAAACAGTTTTTTATCTTCCAAATCGCCGTTCAACGAAATTTTGAGCTCGACATTATAATAGCTGTCGTGCATTTTGTTGGCGTTGATATCGATATCAAGGTTTACTTTCGGGGCGCCCTTAATCTCACGAAAAATTTCCGGCGCATACGGAATCTCCAAAGACAAGTCTTTGATATATTGATTGTTTATGGCAATAGCCGGAGCATTGTTTTTTGTTTCTTCTGTCATCATAATATCCTTTTTAAGATTAAAATTTGTTCCACAATATAACAAATATTTTAAGTAGTCAAAATATTTATGGTTGATAATAAAATTTTTGAAATATATATTGAAGATAAGGAGAGTTTAAAAATGTACGCATATTTGGATATCTTAATATTGTTGGTTGTTGTGTTTGCGGTGTTTTATCGGCTACGCAACATTTTGGGTACCAACCCCGAAGAAAAAAATGTTATTATCATTTCGAAAAACGGCGAAAAAGAACTGGCTAAGATTCTGAAAATCAAAGAGGCAGAAGTTCGTGAAGAGATTTTGAAAGCCGCAGGGCATGAAGAGTTTGAAACCGAACTTGAAAAAATCGAGGGATTCAGCAAGCCTCGTTTTATGTCCGGAGCAAAAAAGGCTTTTGAAATAATAGTCTGCGCTTTTGCCAATGCCGATTTGGAAACTTTGCGCTCGCTGACTACCCCGAAAACATATAAAAGGTTTGAAGAGATAATTTTGCAGCGCCAGAGCGACGGTCAGATTGCGGAAACCGATTTTATCGGAATCGACAGCGCGAAAATCGTCGATGCGAAAGTTTCTTCAAAAACGGCAAAAATTGTGGTAAATTTTGTGTCGGAGCAGATTAATCTGATTAAAGACGCCGGCGGCAAAATTTTACAGGGTGACGAAAATTTTGTGCAGAAAATCAACGATGTTTGGACTTTTGAACAGAATCTGAATGAACATAACAATATGTGGCTTTTGTCTTCTACGAAAAAATAAATGAAAAAACTTGTTTGTACCATAGCCGCTGTTTTGGCGCTTGTCTCGTGCTCCAAAGATAACGAACCTGATTTTTTGGAGTTTGAAGATGAAAACGGCGCAAAAATCAGTCTGCAAAAAACGGATTTTTCAGATTTAAGAGGGTGGAAAAAAGACAATCTTGAGGATATGGTTCCGGCGTTTGAAGCTTCCTGCGGAGTGATTTTGAAAACTTCATCGCCTGAGCTTCCTTCTGCCGTCGTCAAAATCAACACAAGCGATTATCAGCGCGCCTGTATGCGTTTTTTTGATGAAAAAATCAGCAATGCAAAAGATTTTAAGAAATTTTTGCAAGATAATTTTGTTCCGTATCTTGTAAGTCAGAACGGCATTGCTGACGGCAAATTTACATCATATTATCAAGCTCAGATATCGGCGTCGACGACTCCTGACAGCAAATATAAGTATCCGATATATGGTAAACCGGCTGATTTGATAGAGGTAAATTTGGCGGATTTCGGTGAGGAACTGCCAAAGACTAGATTGCTCGGACGGGTACAAAATCAAAAAATGGTGCCGTATTATACCCGCGCAGAGATAGAAAATAATCCCGATGTTGCAAAAGATTTTCCGATACTTTTGTGGGGAGACAATCCGGTTGATATTCTGATTATGCAAATTCAGGGCTCTGCTATTGCAGAACTGCCGGACGGAGAAACTGTCTCTTTGGCCTATGCCGACAACAACGGGCGCAAATTCAGCGGAATCGGCAGTGTTCTTTTGGCCGCCGGAAAGCTTGAAAAAGGCAAAGCCTCGATGGGAGAAATAAAAAAATGGCTGGAAGCAAATCTTGATGAGGCAAAAAAGTATATGCAGCAAAACGAAAGATATGTGTTTCAGCGGATTTCAAATACTCATGGCGCGGTCGGAGCACAGGGAGTTGAGTTGACCGCTCAGCGCAGTATTGCGGTGGATAAGACCAAAGTTCCGCTCGGGGCGATGTTTTGGCTCGAAACAACCGGGCCGGACGGCGAGCCTCTTGAAAAAACGGTGATTGCGCAGGATATAGGTGGGGCGATTAAAGGTGCTGTTCGCGGCGATTATTTTTGGGGATACGGCGATAATGCGCTTGAGGCTGCCGGAAAAATGAATGCAAAGGGACGGTATTACATTTTTATGCCGAAAGAAAATGACTGAAGACGATGAAAAAATTTGGCTTGAGGCGGTGGAAGGAGTCAAAAAAATCAGTCATGCCACGGTTGCCGCAAACAAAAAGCCGAGCAAAAAGAAAAATACCGAAATTTCGATTCCGTTTGTTTCGCGCAGCGGATTTTCTGACGATTTGCAACTTTCGGATTTTCATAATGTCGACAGGGCGATGGCCAAACGCATAAAGCGCACAAAATATGAGGTTGAAGGCGTTTTGGATTTACACGGATATACGGTTGACAGAGCGTTTGACGCAGTGCGCAATTTTGTGTTTGAGGCGTATAACCGAGGCAAAAGGTGTGTGATAATCGTGACCGGCAAAGGCTACGGAAAAGGCGATGAAGAAACGGATATTTTTGCCACCAGAGGGGTTTTGCGCGATATGGTCCCTCAATGGCTGAATGCGCAAGATGTCCGGCCGCTGATTTTGTCTGTCAGCAATCCGCCGGAAAATATGGGAGGCAGCGGGGCGTTATACATAATTTTGCGCCGCCACCGCGAATAAGCGTCTAAACCTTATGCGGCAGACGAAAATAAATAAAATCGCTCAGTCTGTTAGGCAAAATCGAAAGCAACCATACGGCAAAGCGCATCGGCCACGGGAACGCAATCAGACCGATGTTTTTTTCGACTCTTTTTGCAATAATTTCGGCAGCTTTGTCCGCTTCCAAAAAGAAAGGCATCGGGCAGGTGTTTTTGGCGGTAATGCGCGAGCGTACAAAACCGGGGCAGACCACACATACATTTATACCGTATTTCTGCAAATCGCCGCGCAGAGCCTCGCCGTACGCCTTGACACAGGCTTTTGAAGCGCTGTATGACGGGCAGGCCGGAAGTCCGTGATATCCGGCGATTGAGGCCGTAATTACCAAAGTTTTGTTTTTGTCCTTGCGTTGTTTGAAGATTTCAGATGCCGGAACAACGGTGTTCAGCACGCCGAAAATGTTGGTTTCAAAAGTGTTATAAATATTTTCGGGAAACTCTTGGAGCGTTGCAACGCCGGCATTTGCAAAAACAATATTAAGCGGTGCCGTTTTTTCGCATTCGTTTATCCATTCGGCGGTTTTTTGCCGGTCTTTAATATCCAGAATTTTTGTGCGGACGACAAGATTTTGCGCCGATTCCGCGCATTTCTGCTTAACTGCCTCAAGCCGCTCGACATTTCTTCCGCATAAAAACAGATTTTTTGCGCCATGGGTCGCATAATACAGCGCCAAAGCTTCTCCGATGCCCGAAGATGCGCCGGTAATAAGGATATTCTCGTTCATTGTATTTTCTCCTGAAAAAGAGTAATTTATTCTTAACTTTATGACTATATTATACTAAAAAAATCAAATGTGGAGAAAAATATTATGGATAAGATAATTGAAAAGATAAAACAGCTACGCAGAGGCGCGATGTTTATAATCGAAGCGCCGTCTGGAACCGGCAAAAGCGTTGTGATTAAAGAGCTTTTGGCTCAAGATGAAAACTTGAAGTTTTCGGTTTCAGTCACTACCCGCGAAAAAAGAAAAGGCGAAATTGACGGCGTTGATTATCACTATATAAACGATGCGCAATATGATCAGTTTTTGGCTCAAGATGCGTTTTATGAATATGTAAACTCGCAATACGGCTCCCGTTACGGGACTTTGCGCTCGGAAGTAGACAGTTTTATCAATGTCGGCCAAGATGTGGTTTTTGATGTGGATTGGGAAGGTATGCGCCAAATAAAATCAAAGGCTCCGAACGATGTTGTCTCGATTTATCTGCTCCCTCCTTCAATTAAGGAGCTGCGCCGCAGACTTGAAGGCAGAGGAACCGATTCTCACGAAGTTATCGAAAAAAGAATGTCGCTGATTTTGGAAAAATTGAAACATTGGGACGAGTTTGATTATGTGATTGTCAATGTTGATGTTGATGAAACCGTTAAAAAAATTCAAAAAATCATCTCGGGAGAAAGAATGAAGCGCGTTCGCCAGATTGGGGTGAAAATGTTTGTAAAAGAGCTTATTAAAGAGGCCGAGGAGGGCTGATTTTTGATGCAAAAAATTTATGACAGCGCGACTGAACTGGTCGGGAAAACTCCGCTTTTGAATATGCGCCGCTTGGCGCACAAGTTCGGGCTGAAGGCCTCGATTTTGGGAAAGTGCGAATTTTTTAATCCGTCGTTTTCCGTAAAAGACCGTGCCGCAAAAGCGATGATAGAAGAGGCTGAAAAGCTTCCGCTTAATCAGGGTACGGTTTTTGTTGAGGCAACTTCCGGCAATATGGGAATTGCGCTGTCGGCGATTTGTGCGGCAAAAGGCTATAAACTGGTGATTATAATGCCGGAAAATATGCCGATTGAAAGAATAAACATTATGCGCCATTTCGGGGCAGAGGTGATTTTGACGCCGGCGCAGGACGGAATGAGCGGAGCAATCGCCAAAGCTGAAATGCTGGCAGCAAAAAATCCGCAGGCGGTGCTGTTGCGCCAATTTGAAAATATTGCAAATTTGAATGCGCACAAATTTGGTACGAGTATTGAGATTTTGGACGATACCGGCGGTGAAATTGATTGTTTTGTGGCCGGTGTCGGAACATCGGGAACATTAAGCGGCGTTGCGCAAACTCTGAAAAGCTATAATCCTGATTTGTATGTGGCGGCGGTTGAACCGGCAAAAAGTCCGGTTTTGAGCGGCGGGCAAAAAGGCTCGCACAAAATTTTCGGAATCGGAGCCGGATTTGTGCCGAAATTTTACGACAAATCGCTGGTCAACAAAGTTATACCCGTTAATGATGAAGATGCTTTTGCAATGGCAAAGACCGTTTCAGAGGTTGAAGGAATATCGGTCGGAATTTCCGCCGGAGCCGCGGTTTTTGCTGCTGTTGAGCTGGCAAAGCGGCCAGAGATGAAAAACAAAAATATTGTGGTAATTTTGCCGGATTCGGCCGAAAGATATCTTTCGATTGACGGTTTTGCTTGATATCTGCCGATTTTTTGTGTATGTTCAGAAAAAAAATGTAACGAAAAGCGAAAAATATGAAACCAACCTCAATTCTCGGACGATATATCAGCAAACAGTTGGTGCTGAATTTTTTGGCTGTTTTGATGATGATTATCGGCATTATCCTGATGTTTGAAGTGATTGAACTTCTGCGCAGAACATCGGGCAGACCTGATGTAAACGGCTGGTTTGTGCTGCAAATGGCGGTCACAAAGCTGCCGCAGACGCTGGATATTGTGTTTCCGTTCGTGATGCTGATTGCATCGATAATCTCTTTTTGGAAAATCAGCAAAAATAACGAATATGTGATTATCAGAGCGGCCGGGGTTTCGATTTGGGGATTTTTGCTGCCGGTTTTGATTACCGCGTTTTTAATCGGCGTGATTAATGTCGGATTGCTCAATCCGATTTCGGCAAAGCTGTATGAAATTCACGAGACGCTTGATTTTCGCTTTAAGACAAAAAATCCGAACGCTCTGCTGTTTTCGAGCAAAGGTTTGTGGACGCGCGAGGCTGTCAGCTCCGAGACGGTTAATGTGCTTCAGGCAAAAAGCCTGCGTAATGAAGACGATACACTGATTCTGCGCGATGTCAGCCTGCTTGAAATGGATAGAGATTCGCAAATTCTGCGCCGCATAGAGGCTTTTGCCGCAACGCTTGAGGACGGAGATATGGAGCTGCGCGATGTGCGGATTTTCCGCTCCGGCGAGCCGACAAAGACCGTTAACAGCTTGAAATATAAAACATCGCTAAATTTGGACAGGATTAAGGAAAATTTTGTTGAACCGGACGCAATTTCTTTTTGGGCTCTGCCGGAAACCATCAGCTTTTATGAAATGTCGGGCTTTTCGGCGCAGCGGCACAAAATGAGATATTTGTCGCTGATGGCATCGCCATTTTTGTTGTGCTGTATGGTTCTTTTGGCTTCGATTTTTGCGCTGAAGCCCAATATCAGAAAAGGCGGGGTGATGATTCTGATTGTCAGCGGAATCACCACCGGATTTTTGGTATATTTCCTCTCGCAGCTGATTTATACATTCGGCATAAACGGATATATTCCGGTTGCATTTGCCGCATGGGCGCCTTCTCTGATAATTGTTTTGATATCAATTTCGGTATTGCTGCATTTGGAAGACGACTGATTTTTAGAAAAACAGTGTCGCTCTGAGTGAAAACGCAGCGCCGTAATCGCTTTTTTCATTTTGCGCAGGCGAAATATAGAATTGAACATCAGGAGTGATGGTCAGCCATTTGGAAATTCCCCATGCCCAATATGCTTCAACAACTTTTTCGGCCGAGCTTGAAAGGCTGTTTCCGACGGCTTTCTCGTCAATTTTGTTATAAGCAAAAGCAAGGCCGATTTGGTCGAGCGGGTTTCTGTCAAGCGGGTTGTTATATGCGGCGCCAATTACCCACGACTGGTTGATTGTAGCCACATCGCCAGAAACTCCGTTGACGCGCGCAAACAGGTTAAGCTTTTCACCGATATTTTGTGAAAGGTTAAGCGACCAACCGTTGGTTGTTCCGTTTTGTTCTTTGACGGAAGGCTGATTATATACCAAAATCGAATATTGTCCGTCGCCGAGGTCTTTTATTGTCGGAGTATAAGAAACAGAGGCAAAAGTTGTATAGTGCTCGTCATTGAGGTGGTTGAGGCGCACACTGATTGCATCAACATTTGTTGCGTCCTGCGCACCGACAGCAAACGACCAGTCAGGGTTAGGATCTGCCTGAACATATGCGCCGACGCCCGCAGTCGGATATGTGGAAGACGCATTTTGCGACAGGGCATAGTTTATAAAGTTTACCTGTTGGTTGGCGTCATATTGCGTTCCGTCAAAGTTATAGAGCGGAAATTGACCGATTGCAAGCGTCAGCCATTTGAAATTTCCGCCGGCGGTGTAGGTATAATACAATTCGTCAAACGCGTTTTCTTTTGAAGCATAATCATTGATTGCGGTAACAACGCCCATATTGTTTGCCAGATGATTTGCGCTGATGCCGCCGTATCTGACAACCGTATATGCAAAGTTGAGCGTTCCGGTGCCGTATTCATTGTTAAAAGTTGTCCAGCTGAAAGACGGATATATCATAGTCTGATATGATGTTTTTTTGCCGGATGGCGTGCCTCTTTGCGGCATATACGAAATATCAAGAGAATAATCAAATCCGTATTTTTCGCTCAGAGTGTTCTTAAAGTCGGTATATTCTTTTCCGAAATCCGAAAATGTGTGGTTCCGGCGGATTTTCCCAGCCTCAGCACGCAGCTTTGCGCCTCTGGACGAAGAAGTTCCGCTTTGCTCCGAAACATTGTTTGTTTGAGCAAAAACAGACGACGCAAAAAATAAAAATCCTAAAGTTGCAGTACAAAAAACAAAAATTTTTTTCATAAAATTTCTCCGCAAAAATTAAACAAGTGAAAGATATTTATGCTTGTTTTGCAAAAATAAAAGGGGAATAAGAAAAAATCGCTTGCAGTGAATGTGTGCCTGATATAAACTAATCCGCAGTTGGAGAAAAATATGATAGCAAAATTGAAGGGCATAATCGACACAATCGGTGAAGATTATTGCATTATTGATGTAAACGGAGTCGGATATCTGGTGTTTGCGTCGTCAAAAACATTGGGCAGGCTTAAAATAGGCGCGTTTGCCTCGCTGCTGATAGAAACACAGGTTCGCGAAGACAGCATCTCATTGTTCGGATTTTTTGATTCGCTTGAAAAAGAGTGGTTTTCGGTACTGACAAAAGTTCAGGGAGTCGGCGCAAAAGTCGGGCTCAGCATATTGTCGACACTAACTCCGCTGCAACTTGCTCAGGCGGTTGCGGCACAGGACAAGTCGTCTTTTGCCAGAGCGAACGGCGTCGGGCCTAAACTGGCGGCCAGATTGGCGGTTGAGCTGAAAGACAAGATTGTGACGGCTCCGCTCGAAACCGTTGATAAAAAAGACTTAATGCGCCAGATTAATAATCAGGAAGAAGCATCTCCGCAGCAGACAGAACAACCGCAGGCCGAACCGAATGCCGATATGGTTGAAGATTTGATTTCAGCGCTTGTAAATTTGGGGTATCCGCGGCTTGATGCGTATCGTGCGGCAACAAAGGTTTTGGCTCAAAATCCGGAAGACGAATTTTCCGTTGCCCTCAAAAAAGCGCTCAAAGAATTTGTTAGTAAGGATTTTTAGGCTATGAACGAACAAGACAGAATCATTACTCCGAAAAGAACACCTGAAGATGAAATTCAGTCAGCAAATCCGGTCAGCCTGCGCCCGAACTGCCTTGATGATTTTATCGGGCAGAGAGCTGTATGCGACAATTTAAAAGTTTTTATTGAAGCGGCAAAAGCTCGCGGTGAGGCGCTTGATCATGTGCTTTTGTTCGGGCCTCCGGGGCTCGGAAAAACAACTTTGGCATCGATTATTGCAAAAGAGCTGAAAGTCGGTTTTCGCGCAACTTCCGCGCCGATGATTACAAAGTCTGGAGATTTGGCCGCAATTTTGACTAATCTTGAAAAAAACGATGTTTTGTTTATTGATGAAATTCATCGCCTTAATCCGGCAATTGAAGAAGTTTTGTATTCCGCGATGGAAGATTTTCAGCTTGATATCATTATCGGAGAAGGTCCTTCCGCTCGTTCGGTGCGCATAGATTTGCAACCGTTTACACTGGTCGGAGCAACAACCCGTTCCGGTTTGCTTTCAACTCCGTTGCGCGAAAGATTCGGCATTCCTCTTCGTCTCGATTTTTATAACCCCGATGATTTGGAAAAAATCGTTTTGCGTGGAGCAGGCCTTTTGGGTATGCATATCAGCGAATCCGGAGCTCGGGAAATAGCTCTGCGTTCAAGAGGAACGCCGCGTGTTGCAGGAAGACTGTTGCGCCGCGTGCGCGATTTCGGAGCGGTCGCTCAGGCGCATGAAGTGGACAATCTGATTGCGGATAAGGCTCTGCGCCGGCTTGATGTTGACAATTACGGGCTTGACGCGTTTGATCGCCGCTATTTGGAATGCATCTTGAAAAATTATGGTGGAGGGCCGGTCGGAGCTGATACTCTGGCTGCTGCGCTTTCAGAAGAAAGAGATACAATTGAAGAAGTTATCGAGCCATTTTTGCTCAAACTCGGCTTTTTGCAAAGAACCCCGCGCGGAAGGGTGATATCCGATTTGGGTTGCGAATATTTGGGTGTTAAGCCGAAACACAAAAAAGAAACCGCGCAGTTTGATTTGTTGGACGGAGAATAGCGATGAAATATGAAACAGACGGCATTCACGGAAAGTTGGTTGACGGAGTGTTTGTTTTTCCGGTCAGAGTATATTATGAAGATACGGACGCCGGCGGAATTGTTTATTATGCAAATTATCTGAAATTTGCCGAAAGAGCGCGTACAGAGTTTATCCGCTTTTTGGGGCAAAATCAGGTTGAACAGCTTGAGGCAGAAGACAAGTTCGGCTTTGTGGTCAGACATTGCGAAGTTGATTATAAAAAATCGGCAATGCTTGACGATTTGCTGTCCGTCACCTGTGAAGTCGTGCAAATCAAAGGTGCTGCGGCGGACATTTGCCAGCACATATACCGCAATGATGAAGAGTTGGCAGAAGTCAAAGTTATGGCCGCATATGTAAATATCAACAAGCGGAAGCCTTGCAGAATTCCGGTTTGTCTGGCTTCAAAAATTTGTAAAACAGGAGAATAATTATGGATAAAAAACTTATAACTGTAACTGCTGGCATAATTCATTATAACGGCAAAATTTTGGTGGCTCAGCGCCGTCATGACAAATCCCTTGGCAATTTGTGGGAATTTCCGGGCGGTAAAATTGAGCCGGGAGAAACCTGCGAGCAAACGCTGGCCAGAGAAATCCGAGAAGAGTTTTCAATTGATATAAAAGTAGGAGAATATTTGTTTGAACATACATATGAATATCCTGACTTTACGCTGAAAATGTATGTTTATGCGGCAGATTGGGACGGTAACGGAAAAATTGAGATTTGCGACCATGAGCAATATAGGTTTGTGCATACAGATGAGATGGATTCGCTTGAATTTGCCGGTGCGGACTATCCGGTCATAAACTTTTTGAAACAACATCCGGCAGTTGCGGCATAGCGTCAGGAAAATAACAAAAAAACTCCGGAAACGGAGTTTTTTTATGGCGTCAGCGGCGGGACTCGAACCCACTACCCACAGTTTAGGAAACTGTTGCTCTATCCTGATGAGCTACGCCGACGCTGCAATTTTTTACTACCTCTTAATTTTGCAAAAATCAAGTTATTTTTTGTTTTTTGCCGAAGCAAAGTGTTGCAAAAATTTTATCTGAATATCGGAGAGTTGTTCTACCGAACGCCAGACGACATATTCGTTTTTGGCGTGCATTCCCTCGCCGGTGCCCGAGTGCATAACCACAACCGCACCTTTTTGCGCAAAGGCTCTGGAATCGGTTGCTCCGCCGATATGCTCAAATTCTATTTTCTGCTGCAGAATATTTTCCGCAATGCTCTTATATTGCAAAATCATAGCGTCGTTTTCGTTCATAACGACCGGAACTCCTTGCGATATAATTTCAAATTCAACGCCGTCCGGCAGACATTTTCTGATGTTTTGCAAAAGAGTATCGACTTTTGAATTTTCGGTCAGGCGAAAGTCAAGCACGGCCTCGGCATAGTCCGAAATCACATTTGATGCGGTGCCGCCGGAAATTTGTGCAAAATGCAGAGTGTCCGTCCAGTCATCGCTCGGTTTGTTGCCCTCAAGCGAATAATAAGGATAAATTTTGCGCAGATTTTCCCAGGTTTGCATCAATTTTTCGTTGGCATCGATTCCTTCCCACGGAGTTGAGCCGTGCGCCTCTTTTCCATAGGCCTTGAGTTTGATAAACAGCGGGTTTTTGCATTTTGTGATAATTTTTGTTATGTCTCCGCCGACATCGTTGTCAAGTACAACATTTGCGTTCAAATCAGAGAATTTTTCCAAAAATTTTTCAGTGCCTTTGCTACCGGTTTCTTCATCGGAAGAAAGAATTATGCCGAATTTCAGGTCAGGCAGGCAGTGCAGCACATAATCCATCGAACAAAGCGCCACCGCCGCGAAAGATTTCATATCAAGGGAGCCGCGGCCGAGCATTTTCCCTTCTTCAAAGCGGGGAGAAAACATTGCTTCATCGGCCGGAACAACATCAATATGCCCCAAAACAAGCGCATCAAGGTGCATATCATCAGTGGTAGAAATATAAATTACCGGAGCGTTCGGTTCTTCGCGAAAAACTTTGACTTTTGCCGCAGTTCCAGCAAAGAGGCCGGTGATATATTCAACGCAGTGGTCAATCTGTTCAATATTGCCGGTTTCGGTGCGAAACTTTATTAAATTTTGTGCAACTTCATATAAATCCATAATTATTCTCCCTGCATTTTTAGCATTTATTTAACCATCTTCATTATATATAGTTTGATATCATATAAACTACAATAAAAAAAGGATTCTTTATGACAAAGCGTGTATTTTTGTTGCTTTTGACTTTGTTCTTTTGCTTGTCGGAAGCTGCTGCGGCGCCGAAAACCGATGCCGATTCTTTGCCGAGAATGGCCTCATTGCGTTCAAGTTTGGTAAATGCCCGTTCCGGCCCCGGCCGCAGATATCCGGTTGATTGGGTATATACGCAGCGCGGCGCTCCGGTTGAAATCATACAAGAATATGTGTATGAACAAGAGCTTTGGTATCAGATAAAAGATTGGGAAAATTCAACCGGTTGGGTTCATCATACAATGATTTCGAACAATCGTTTTGCCAAAGTGATTACTCAGGGCGAAAACAATTTGTATGCGCGTCCGGATTATAAATCTAAGGTGATTGCCAGAGTGGAGTCCGATGTTGTCGGTGCCGTAAAAAAATGCCCGAAAAACGAAGAGTTTTGTCTCATCAAATTTTCGAGCATTGAAGGCTGGATGCCGAAAAAAGATATTTTCGGCGTTTATAAAGACGAGGTTATCGAATAATTATCGAACCTCTTTGCGTGCAAGCGACGCGCCGATTCCGATAAATATAATCACAAATGTGATAACTAAAGACAACTCCGGTGCAATCTCAAGCCCGATATACGGCAGGAATATTTTGCTTCCGATAAACATCAGGATAACCGCAAGTGCCTGCTTTAAATATTTGAACTTGTGAACGGCTTCCGCCAGCAGGAAGTACAACGATCTCAAGCCTAAGATTGCGAAAATGTTGCTGGTGTATACCACAAACACATCTTGGGTAATCAAAAAGATTGCCGGAATGCTGTCAAGTGCAAAAATCACATCCATAATTTCGATGATAATCAGGGCAAAAAACAGCGGTGTTATATAGTGTTTGCCATTTTCTTTTACAAAAAAGTGTTCATGGCGGAGTTCGGGCAGAACATTAAAATGGCTTTCGATAAATTTGAATATTTTGCCGTCCGACAGTTTCGGAGCGTCTTCTTCCTCTCCGTGTTCGCCGAGCATTTTGAAACCAGTGTAAAGCAAAAATACGGAGAACACATACAAAATCCAATGGAAGTTTTCAATTAAGGTTTCACCGAGGAAAATCATCAGCGCTCTGAGCACGATTGCGCCCATAATTCCCCAAAACAAAACTCTGTGCTGATACAGCCTCGGAATGTGCAGGCTTGTAAAAATTAATGAAATAACAAACACATTGTCGATAGAAAGAGAAAATTCGACCAGATAGCCGGTATAAAACAGCATACCGGTATCAACGCCTTTTTCATATATAACAAAAAGACCGAACAGGCACGCAATCAAAACATATGAAACGCATATTTTCAAAATGTTCTTGATGTTCGGTTCGCTGTCTTTGCGGTGAAAAACAAACAAATCCAAAAACAGCAGTGTGAACACAACGGTTCCGAATATAATCCACATCAGATATTGTGGAACAACAATGTGATGGGCGATAAGATTATTTATATATTCCATTTTCTTTTTCCATAAAAGTTAAAATATGCAGAAATAATACATTTCCGATTGCGACTGTCAACCTTAAAAGCAAAATGATTGACAGCGAAAAAAAGAACCTCTTTCAAAAAGAGAGAGGTCCTTTTAAGTAGCACTTACCCGATAACAAATCTTTTGTTATTTTGTGGTCTTTTTCGACGCCTTCTTTGGGGCTGCTTTTGTTGTTTTTTCACAAGAGGAAGATTTGCATTGGGTTTTAGCCTTAGGTGCGCTCAGCTGCTCAATTGCCATAGCCCAGAACTGTTCATCACGACCGGACGGACATCCTGCATTCTGCCAAATATAATAAGCGGCTTCGCGTATTGCATTTTCATTCAAATTTGCCATAATCTAAAAACTCCAATAATATTTATTACGAATTTACAACGAAACACAGTATATACATTTTTTGCCAATTCGTCAATAGGGATAAAAATAAAAATTTGCGGTAAATTACTTGCAATTATAATCAAATTCTTATAAATATTATAAATGTGGTGAAATATGGCGTTTATGACGCATTTTAAGGATTATAAAATTATGAAGAATATTCTTTCCGATGAAGAAATTAACGTACTCGTCAGTGCCTCGCACTCCAATGTTTTTTCGGTCTTGGGCCCTCATCGCGACAAAGGCTCCAAAGAGTTTTTCGTAAGGACATTTCAACCATTCAGTAAAAACGTCGAAATTGTTGATAAAAAAGGAAAAACAATCGCGCAGATGCAAAAAATTCATCGCGATGGATTATATCAGGCAGATTTGGGCAAAGATTTTAATCCGGAAACATATCTTTTGAAAATTACATATGATACCGGCGCGGTCTGCACTAAAGAAGACACCTATCGTTTTGCGCCGACGCTCGGAGATATCGACATATATCTTTTCTGCGAAGGGAATCACCACAATATGTATAAAAAACTCGGGGCGCATTTGTCCGAGCAAAATGGCGTTAAGGGGACATCGTTTGCGGTTTGGGCGCCGAACGCCAAAAGAGTTTCGGTCGTCGGCGATTTTAACTGCTGGGACGGCAGGGTTGATATGATGCGCAAACATCCCTCCTGTGGAATGTGGGATATTTTTATTCCGAATATCGGTGCAGGTGAAAAATATAAGTTTGAAATCAAAACGCAAAACGACAACATTTTGCTCAAATCAGACCCGTTTGCAACATATTGTGAAGTTCGTCCGCATACGGCGTCAATAGTTTTTGATTTGCAAAAATATCAGTGGCAGGACGGCGAATGGATGAGCTCGCGCAAAAACCGCCAGGGGCTGGACAAGCCGCTTTCCATATACGAAGTTCATGCCGGTTCGTGGCGCAGAAAAGGCGAAAACGGAAAAGAATTTTTAACCTATCGCGAGCTGGCAGATTATCTTGTGCCGTATGTCTGCAATATGGGCTTTACGCATGTGGAGTTTTTGCCGCTTTGCGAACACCCGTTTGACGGCAGTTGGGGATATCAGGTTACAGGAATGTTTGCTCCGACTTCTCGCTACGGCAATCCTGATGATTTTCGCTATATGATAGACAAGTTTCACCAAAGCGGAATCGGTGTGATTATGGATTGGGTCCCAGCACATTTCCCGAAAGACGAAAACGGATTGAACGAATTTGACGGGACGCATCTTTATGAACACGCAGACCCGCGCAAAGGCGAGCACAAAGACTGGGGCACAAAAATTTATAATTACGGCCGCACAGAGGTTTGCAATATGCTTTGTTCAAGTGCGCTTTGCTGGCTCAAAGAATATCATATCGACGGGCTCAGAGTTGATGCGGTTGCCTCGATGCTCTATCTTGACTATTCGCGCAAAGCCGGAGAATGGGTTCCGAATCAGTTCGGCGGCAACGAAAATTTGGAAGCCATTGCCTTTTTGCGCAAGATGAATGAGCTGTGTTACAGCGAAAACGAGGGAATATTTACCTGTGCGGAAGAGTCCACCGCCTGGCCGATGGTTTCGCGTCCGACTTCAATGGGAGGGCTCGGTTTCGGCTATAAATGGAATATGGGCTGGATGAACGATACCTTGCGCTATATCTCGCATGAGCCGGTGCACCGCAAATATCATCACGGATTGCTGACTTTCGGCCTTTTATATGCGTTTAATGAAAACTTTATTCTGCCGATTTCTCATGACGAGGTTGTTCACGGCAAAGGTTCGATGCTTGGCAAAATGCCCGGCGACGAGTGGCAAAAATTTGCAAATCTGCGTGCATATTACGGATTTATGTTTACGCACCCGGGGAAAAAGCTTTTGTTTATGGGTTGCGAATTCGGACAGGATTGGGAGTGGAACGACAAAGAGAGCCTGCGTTGGCATCTGTTGCAATATCCGATGTACAAAGGTATGCAAAACTGCGTGCGCGATTTGAACTTTGTATATAAGACAAATCCGGCTCTTTATGAAGTTGATTTTGACTATCGCGGATTTGAGTGGATTGAACATTCAAATTTTGAAGAAAGCATAATTTCATATATCAGAAAAGCTCAAGACCCGAGAGATTATGTTATCGTAATTTGCAACTTTACTCCGGTTGTACGCAAAAACTACCGCATCGGAGTGAACGAAAATTGTCCGCTGACAGAAATTTTTAATTCCGACAAAACGGATTATTGGGGCAGCGGAGTTGAAAACAATCATCGTATAGAGGTGCAGAAATTCGGTTGGAATTATCGTCAATATTCTGTTGAAATTGATATTCCGCCGCTTTCGACCATCATATTAAAACCGGTGCGGGAGGGCTAGCCGATGCGCAAGACTTATGCCGGTGTCCCGTATCCTTTGGGAGCGACTTTTGACGGAGACGGCGTAAATTTTGCGCTGTTTTCGGCCAATGCCAAAAAAGTTGAGCTGTGTCTGTTCAGCCCAAACGGAGCGATAGAAACCGAACGATATGAGCTGACCGAACGCGATAATGATATCTGGCATATCTATGTTTCAGGCCTCAAAGCAGGGCAGGTATACGGATACCGCGTGTATGGCGAATATAAGCCGCAGGAAGGCAAAAGGTTTAATCATAACAAGCTGCTGTTTGACCCGTACGGAAAAAAGCTTGTGGGCTGCCTGATTTTGAACAAGGCGATTTTCGGATATGATATAGACAGTCCGATGAAAGACCTGTCTTTTTCAAATTTGGACAGTGCTCCGTATGTCCCGAAGTCGGTAGTTGTTGACAATCAATATGATTGGAAAGCAGATAAGCACCCGCAGACTCCTTTTGAAAAAAGCGTGATTTATGAAACACATACCAAAGGATTTACATATCTGCACCCGAAAGTTAAGGAAAACGAAAGAGGAAAATTTGCGGCGCTGGCCTCAAAAAGCGTGCAGAATTATTTAAAGTGGCTTGGAATTACTGCAGTCGAGCTGCTGCCGATACATGCTTTTTTTGCTGACAAGCATAATGTGAAAAATACCACAAAAAACTATTGGGGATATGAGAGCTTGTCATTTTTTGCGCCGGAGCCGAGCTATCTGAGCTGCGATGATATTGATGAATTTCGCGATATGGTGCGAATTATGCACAAGAACGGCATTGAGGTTTTGCTTGATGTGGTGTTCAACCATACCGGCGAGGGCAACGAATTGGGACCGACATTGTGCTATCGCGGAATTGATAATGAATCATATTATACCCTGAATCGGGATAATCCGCGCTACTATTATGACAGCACCGGCTGCGGGGCGTCGTTTAATTTGCAAAATCCGGCCGTGATGACGCTTGTAATGGACAGTCTGCGCTATTGGGTGAACGAAATGCATGTTGATGGTTTTCGTTTTGATTTGGCTCCGACACTGGCGCGCAAAAATGAAGAATTTATGCAAGATGCGCCGTTTTTGTCGGCAATCAGACAAGATGATGTTCTGCGTCAGGTAAAATTGATTGCGGAGCCGTGGGATGTCGGCTACGGTGGATATCAACTCGGCGCGTTTCCTTCAAATTGGGCGGAGTGGAACGATCAATACCGCGATGCAGTGCGCAAGTTTTTTAAGGGCGATGAAAAAATGGCAGGCGTGTTTGCCAGCCGAATAAGCGGTTCCAGCGACATTTTTAATTATAATAACCGAAAAATTTGCAGCAGCATAAATTTTGTGACGGCGCACGACGGGTTTAATCTGGCCGATTTGGTCAGCTATAACGGCAAACACAATTTTGCCAACGGAGAAGAAAACCGCGACGGAAACAGCAACAATTGTTCGTGGAACAGCGGGGCAGAGGGCGAAACATCGGACGAGATGATTAACGAGCTGAGGCAAAAAAGAGCAAAAGCGCTGATTTCGGCTTTGATGCTTTCTTTCGGAACGCCGATGACGCTTGCCGGCGATGAGTTTTATCGTTCAATGTTCGGAAATAACAATCCATATTGTCAGGACAACATCTTAAATTGGATTGCATGGGACGCGATTGATATGAAGGGGCGCAATTTTGCCCGTTTTGTCCGTTCGCTTATAAACTTGCGTAAAAAGCTCAAAATTTTTGACCGAAAAGAGTTTTTCAGCGGCAAAATCGTTAAAGATACAAAGCGCAAAGACATTATTTGGTACACGCGGGAAGGAACGGAATTTTCGCAAAAAGAATGGGCTGACCCTCGGATAAAAACGGTCTCATATTGTGTATATTCGGACATTCGCGCCGTGATATGCATTTTTAATGCTTCTGCTGATGACATCAGTTGGACGCTGCCGCAAATAAGCGGATACAGCAGGTGGAAGCTGCGCCTTGATTCTTCGGGTGTGTTTGATGAAGATCAAAAGCTTGCATCGGGTGCTTTGATAAAAGTTCCGGCCTGGAGCGTTTTGGCGATAGAAATAAAAAAATAGGAGAAAATAGATGAACGAGGCTTTGAATCTGTTGGCGCAGAAACTTGGAATTGCTACAAAATTCTGCGATGCAGGTACTTTGAAAAAAGAATATGTAACAGATGAAAAGACCATCAGATTTTTTGCTGAAAAGCTCGGATATCCGGCAAATACGGACAAGCAAATTGAAACAAGCCTGAAAAAATTTGAAGATTTGCTTTTGCAAAAACCGCTTGAGGATATGTATGTTCGCGAAGAAGGCAATATTTTTGTTGACTTGTCGGTTTTGGCTGAAGATGCAGATTTGCCGTTTGATGTGTTCTTAAAGCCTCAAAACAGTGAAAAAGAATTTGCGGCGGAATATGAAGTTGAGAATAAGATATTTGCGGCGGATTCTTCTGGTATAAGATATTGCAAAATCGTGATAAAAATTGTTTCGCCGCTCGAAATCGGATACTATGATTTGAAAATCGCAATTGGCGGAAAAATCTATGAAAGTATGCTTGCGGTGGCGCCTTTTCGGTGTTATGAAAATCCGGAAATTTCGGATAAAAAACCATGGGGTTTTGCCCTTCAGCTCTATTCTTTGCAGACTAAAAGGAGTTGGGGAGTCGGAGATTTTTCCGATTTGGCCGATTTTTCGCGTATGTGCGCATATTTCGGCGCGGATATTATCGGGCTCAATCCGCTTAATGCTCTGATGCACGATTTTCCGGAAAATGCAAGCCCGTATTCTTCCATCTCACGCTTGTTTTTGAACCCGATATATATTGATGTTGAGGCCGTGCCGCTGTTTTTGCCTGAAGATATGCACGATATTGAAGCTCAAATTGAAGAGGTTAAAAATTCCGAACTGATAGAATATGAAAAAGTATATCCGCTGAAAATGCGCGTTCTTGAAAAAATCTTTTTGCGTATGGTGCAAAATAAGCGGACCAGTTATTATAAAGAATATAAAAAGTTTTGCGAGCAAAAAGGCCGCGAGCTTGAAGATTTTGCACTTTTTGAAACAATTTATCATGAGCAGAAAGATTTAGTTTGGGGCGGGAGCAACGCCTGGCCGCAGGAGCTGAAAAATCCGAAATCGGATACGGTGCGCGAATATTTGAAAAAGAAAAAAAATCAGGTGGAATTTTTCAAATTTTTGCAGTTTGAGGCTCAGAGACAATTTGAAAATGCGCAAACAATCGCAAAATACAGCGGGCTTAAAATCGGATTTTATCGCGATTTGCCGGTCGGGGTTTGCAAAGACAGTGCGGAACTTTGGCAGAATAAAGAGGTATTTCTTGATGAAGCCGGGGCGGGCGCTCCTCCTGATGCGTTTTTTTCAACCGGACAGAAATGGTGTTTGGGTGCCTTCAATCCGTTTGAGCTGAAAAAGCAAAAATATGAGCCGTTTATAAAAATTTTGCGGGCGAATATGATGTGTTCCGGCGCGTTGAGGGTTGACCATGTGATGAGCCTGATGCGGCTGTATATTATTCCGGACAAGTCGGAAATCGGCACATACATAATGTATAATTTTGATGATATGCTCAACATTTTGGCGCTGGAGAGCGTTTTGAACAAGTGTATGATTGTCGGTGAAAGCATCGGCAATGTTCCGGACGGTTTTTTGGATAAGATTCACCGAAAAGGGATATATTCTTTGAGCGTTTTGTGGGCGGAAAGATGGGCAGGCTGCGACTGGTTCAAAAATCCGCAGGATTATCCGGCAGACACTTTTTCCTCAGTCGGGACGCACGATATGACGCCGCTCAGAATGTGGTGGTTTGGCGGAGATATCGAGCTTAAATATCAGCTCAAAATTATCAAAACATCCGGCGAAAAAGCCGCGGCATATAAGCAGAGGGAGGCTGACAGAAAGATGCTGCTTGATGCGCTTGATTATAATCAGGTCTGGCCGAAAGACAACCTCAGAACCTCTGATTGTTTGTATGGAGAAGGCTATCCGAACGGGCTGACCGAGGCGGTGGAAGCTTTTGTTGCAAAAAGTTCGTCAAAGGTGTTTTTGGCACAGCCGGAAGATATTTTTGAGGCCGAAAAACTGCAAAATCTTCCAGGAATGGATAGAGATAAGCACCCGAACTGGCGCCGAAAACTTCCGGTAAAAATGTGTGATTGGCTCAGCGATGACAGGTTTATTCGCTGTATCAAGGCAATAAAAACTTATCGCGGATAATATTTTTTGTTGTGTCTGCGCAAAAAGTATGTTACCATAAATCATATTAAGATTATTATTGGAAGGAGGGTACTATGAACGCAAAAAGTACGACAGGGCGCGATTTTATGGCAGGTCTTGCAGCCGCCGGCGCCGATAAAGAAAAAATTATGACTTTGCTGAACGATACTCTTGAACAAAATAATCCGGCAAAAACTCCGGTAAACAAAGACAAACTGATGTCGAATGTTTCCGACAACAAACTTGTGGCGAATATCAAGGCGCGCAAGGCCGAAATCAGCGCAGTTACCGGAAAATATATGTTTGCGGAAGATTATGTATATCTGGCGATGGACGCATACGAAAAAAACGGCCTCGGTGATGCAAAAGATTTCCGCAGAGATTTTATAAATAAACCGAAAGAAACAGCTGTTCGAACTTCCGAATTTTCAAAAATTGCGGCAATGCGCCAAAGAATCGGTGCGGGGCAAGCATTGTAGTTGAAAAAATATAATAAAGAGATTGAAAAAAAAATATAACCTGATAATATTTATCAGGTTATATTTTTTGGAGATTAAAAATGTTTTTAGCAGCTTTGTTCGCAGCTTTGCTGATATCTTTTAAGGCTTTCGCAAATCCGGCATGTGCGGTATGCACGATAGCGGTCGGAGCATCGCTTGAGATTGCGCGCAGTTTGGGCGTTGACGACAGCGTTGTCGGGGTTTGGGCCGGTGCGTTCTTCATTTTGCTCGGTTTTTGGACCATCAAATATTTTGAGAAAAAGAATTGGAACTTTAAGTGGCGCAACCAGATTTTGCTTGCTGTCTGCTTTTCGTTTATCGGGTTTATGTATATCAGCAAATTGTCGTATCATGCTGAAGTTATAGGGATTTTTTATCTTGATCCGTTTTTGTTCAGCTCGATTATCGGGGCGATTGTGCTGATTGTTTCGTCAGAATTTTATCAGTGGATGAAACAAAAAAACGGCGGGCACGCGCATTTCCCGTTTGAAAAAGTATTTGTTCCGGTATTTTCACTGTTTTTGGCAAGCCTTTATTTTTACTATTATCCGCTTTGCCAGAACCACCTTCCGAGTTTGTATTAGGAGATAAGAAATGATGAATAAAGCAAAAAATATAAAAGAATTTGTAGAAAGAATCGATGCGGGAAAGAAGGTAAATCCGAAAGATTTGTCATCGGATCAGGATTTGACCATTGCGATTATGAACCTGATTTCGATAGAGGAACATCTGGTATTTTCCGGAGCAAAAACCGGCAAGACGGCGTTTTATGACCTGATAGAAGAGGTGCGCGATACCCGCAAGACGCTGATGCAAAAGATTATTCCGTCGTATGAGGGAGAAGTTTGGTGCATTTCGAAACACTTGTTGGCGTCGTCGATGCGCTTGATGGAGGTCGGCACAAAGCAGCAGAGTCTGGGACACAAGGAACAGGCGTACGAGCTGTTCGACAAGGCGTATGATTTGTATTGTCTGTTTTGGGGGCTGAATATGAATATGCTCAATGTGGCCGATGTAAAATGGGTTGAGGACAGCGACAAAGAGGTAAAGAAGCTGATAGAAAAAGTTGCCGCCGCGACCGGAACTGAGCCGAAAAAAGAAGAAAAAACTCTCGAGGAGCAAAAAAAGCCACAGGGAGCCCTTTCTAAAATGAAAGCATTCGTCCGCAAAGCCGTCGATTGCTGTATTGAATAAAAATATCTCAGGACAAACAAAAACAGTGCGTATAATCCGCACTGTTTTTTTGTTGCACAATTTGGTTTTTATCGCTTTTTGGCCTTTCCGGCATACGGATTGTCCGTCTTTCGGAAAGTGATTCTGAGCGGAATTCCGCCCAAATCAAAAGTTTCTCTCAAGCTATTAGTAAGATATCTTGCATATGAATCCGGCAAGCCTTCCGGATTGCTCGAAAAAATATAGAATGCAGGCGGACGGCTCTTTGCCTGAGTAATATAGCGAAGTTTAATCCTGCGCCCGTTTTTGCCGACCGGAGGCGGGTTGTTGCTCAAAATGTCGGCAAACCAGTTGTTAAGCGGCGCTGTCGGAATTCTTTTGTTCCAGCGGTCATACACTTTGAAAACTGCGCTCATAAGCTTGTCCAAACCTTCGCGCTTTAAGGCCGAAATAGTTACGGTCGGGACTCCCTGCGCCTGAGCCAGTGAAGTCTGCAGCCTGTCGTTCAATCTCTGCAATGCTTCTTTGCGGTTGGCTATATCCCATTTGTTGACTGCAATCACAAGCGCGCGCCCTTCATCAATAACCTCTCGGGCAATGGTCAAATCCTGCTTGTCTAAAACCGCGTCGGCGTCTAAGACTAAAACAACAACCTGTGCCATAAATGCCGCGTGCTTGGTGCTGGCCGCAGACATTTTTTCAAGGCTGTCTTCAATTTTTGCATGGCGGCGCAGACCGGCAGTATCAACCAGATTAACTTTACGCCCGTGCCAGCTCCACGGAATGGAAATTGCGTCACGCGTAACGCCGGCTTCCGGTCCGGTTAGTAGTCTTTCATCTTTAATCAGGGCATTTATAAGAGTGGACTTTCCGACATTCGGACGGCCGACAATCGCCAGCTGAATCGGCTTTTTCTTATAAGAAAGCTCGTTTTTCGCGTCGTCTTCTTTTTCTTCTTCGGCATAATTTTCCGCTTCAATTTTTTTATCTTTATTTTCAAACGGAAGTAGTGCATCGTACAAATCCAAAATTCCGAGACCGTGTTCCGCAGAAAACGGAATCGGCGCTCCGAGTCCGAGCTTGTATGCCTCAAAAATAGAATCTTCCTGAGCTTTTCCTTCGCATTTGTTGGCAAGCAAAATCACCGGTTTGTGGCTTTGGCGCACAAGGTCGGCAAAATGCTCGTCATACGGCTGCACTCCGGCTCTGGCATCAAACAAAAACAAGCAGACATCGGCATCATCAATAGCCTTTTTGGTCTGATTCCACATTCTTTGTTCAAGACTGTCTTTGGTCGAATATTCGTATCCGGCGGTGTCAATCAGCAAAAGGTCGATGTCTTTAAGCTTTGCCGCGGCTTCTTTGCGGTCGCGTGTGACACCTGGTTTGTCATGAACAATGGCGACTTTGCGCCCGACCAGACGATTAAAAAGGGTGGATTTCCCGACATTCGGACGCCCGATAACGGCGATTTTAATACTCATATTTTCCTCTATTCATAAACAATAACTTCGGAGCCTACGGTTATAAACACAAGCTTTTTATTAACCGCAATCGGCGCCGCATAAATCTCCGTTTCAAGAGAAGATTCTTTGACGATTCCTCCGCTCAGTGCGTCTATCTGCAATATTTTTCCGTTTGAAAATGCAACCAAAATCTTGTCATTCAGCAACAATGGATTTAGCGCCGACAAAGATTCGTTTTTATCCAGATTTTCAAATTTTACTGCTGTCTGCCATACGATTTTTCCGGATTCTTTGTTAACGGCGTACACAATGTTGTCTTGCGAAACCGCAAATATATACTCTCCGCTGACAATCGGCTGTGTGATGCCCGAAAGCGCAAGTTCCCAGATTTTTTCACCGGAGCGGGTATCGATTGCGGCAAAAACCTTGTTGTTCCCTATCGCAAAAATCAGGTCGTCGTCAATCACCGGATTTGCTTTGATTGCATTAATCGGAGAAGCTGATGCGGCGTATTTGTTTGAAACCAAAATGCTTGTCCAAAGCGGAGAACCAGTAGATGCCTTAAAGGCCTGCAACTCGCCGCTTGAAAACGCCGCAACCAGAATATCCTGCCGATTTTCAAAAGCCGGACTTGCGCCGCCGAGCAGGGTTGTATCTTCCTGCATTACTTCATAATCCCAAAGTTTTTCGCCGTTTTCGATGTTGATGGCAAACAGACGGTTGTTGATGGTTTGCACAAAAACTTTTCCGTTTGCTACCATAGGAGCGACTCTTATCGGAGTTTTTGCATCAAAATGCCAGACTTGCCGGCCGTCTTTTGCGTTCAAAGCAAAAACTTCGCCAAAACCGGCGGCTGCGATTATCTTATCGCCGAATGCGGCCAATCCTGACGCTTTGAGCGATGTTTTGCGACGGCTTTTGTCTGCGGACAGAAGTTTTTTATGCCAGATTTCTTCTCCGTTACCGAGTTTTATGGCAAAAATATTTGCATCTGCGTCCAATGTATAAATCGTGTCATCGACAACAATCGGCTCGCTGATAAGAAAATCGCGTTTGTCGGCGCTTTTGCCGAAATTTTTTCTCCATGCCTGTTCAAGCGGAAAATTAAACGCAATGTTTCCGTTCAGGTGCTCGCTGTTGCCGCCGTTTTGCGACCAGATATAGTTTGTTTTTGCTGCCGGAATTTTCACTGTCTGTTTTGCCGATACATTTTCGGCTTGAGACAAGTTGTTATCCGGCAAAACGGAAAGGCGGACACCTTGCGGAATTTCTTTGTCGCTGCAGGCCGTTGCTCCGAAAAACGCAAGCAAAAGTGCATAATATTTCAGCTTGTTAACTGGCATTGTTTTCTCCGATAAAATTTATTATTGTTCGTTCAAAACCGAAAGAATATCCTGAACGCGAGCTCTCAATTCATCAGACAAATCAGGCATTGCAAAAATCTCGTTATAAAGAGTTTTGGCTTGTTCAAAATTACCATCTCTGATTGCGGCCATAGCCATAAATTCTTTCGCATACGGAGTCCATTGTGCATCATTTGAAATCGGAGCCAAAACTGCAGAGATTTCATCGGATTTCATATTGTCAAATTTGAGCGATACGAGTTTGAGTCTTGAAGCGGCACGAAGGCTCGGGTTTATCTTTTCATTGTTGACGATTGTTTCAAGCTCGCTCAACGCTTTGTCGGTTTCACCCTGTTCAAGCAATATATTCACTGCCTGTAATTTTGCAATATCGCGATAAATTCCGTTACCGTCTTCCGAGATTTTTTGCAACATCTTCAGGCTACCGTCAAGTTTTCCGCGAGCCTGCATATCAAGAGCCGAAATATATGTGTTGGACATTGCCTCGTCGCGTTTGACTTTCCAGGCCTTGATGCTTTCAAAGCTGACAGCCAAAGTTAAGGCAGCAACAACAAAAACAATCACATAGAGACCATATTTGTCCCAAAAAGCTTTCAGATTATCGTTTTTGACATCTTCATCAACTTCTTTAATAAAAGCATCTGTAAATTCTTCATTTACGGCATTAATTTTTCTTTTCAACGCAGCCGCTGCCGAAACTTTTTCATCTGACGGTTTGAGTGCAGTTTTGTTTTTTGCCGAAGTTTTCTTTTTTGTTTCTCTGGTCATAATTTTTCTCTTTCATAAAAAGTTACAAAAACAAACATTGCATTTACTATAAACAAATTTTGCCATATAGCAAACAAATTTTTACTTAATCAACTCACTGATAATATAGTGTTGCAGCCAGCGCAAATCACGCAAAGGGAGCTTTTTTCCGAACACAAGCGTTTTGTCGTCTGAAATGAGCGATATAAACGAGCGTCCGGAAGCCGGATTGGAAGAAACTTCCACCGCCTCGATTTTATCTCTTTGAAGCTCGTCGTTTTTTGCGCTGAACATAATAAATTTGTGCAACAGCACAATCTTATCTTTTTTGATTACCAATTTGTCTTTTCTGAACAAAGCCATTATCGAATAAAAAATCACGAAAGCGGCCGAAATATATGCGGCAATCATAATCTCCGCCGAGGTTACGGCTGAAAAATATTCGTTGTTTTTTCCGGCATATACGGTCAGATATGCAAACACAAACAGGCATATCCAACCGATTATGCTGTATGCGTCGATTCCGGCGCGATTGATTTTGATGATGGTTTTGTCTCCGCTGTGTTTGAGCGAAATGCTGTGCGGAGCCGGTTCTTTTTGAATAAAGTCTTTTTGCCAGCCGAATTTTTGCGCCTGTTCCTTAATCGATAAATCGAGGTCGTGATAATCTTTCAAAATCATATCGTTTTCGGTGACGATAATTGCCGGAAGGCGGAAAGATTTTGCGTACGATTCCCAAATTTTGCGAATATTGTTTTTTGAAGTGCTGATATAAAGCGGAACAGTTTTTTCAATATCTTTATGCACAAGTTCAATGATATAGCGGGTTTTGTTGATAAGCCCGAGCTGCAAAAATTCGGTACGCAGGCGGACTCCCTTATACAAATACAGCGGTTCGGTAATCAAAATTTTTGCACCGAGCAACGGGCGGATTGTGATGCGGACAAAATCTCCGTCAAAATGAATTTTTTTGTAACGAATGAACGCGGCAACCATTTTTACGGCAATGCTGACGCCCAAAATTATGATAACAATATCAAACAAGGTCGGAGAAATCAGCGTTAAATAGTGATTGTTGCCGATAAATTTTTCAAGTTCGGTTTCGGACGGCCTCAGTCCGTTTATAAATTCATAAATCCCGAACGCGGCCAAAAGCACCGCGAACACAAAAAACACCAACGCTTTCAGGCGGCTGTATCGGTCAACCGCGTGGGTCGGCAGTGTTCTGACATCAAGTTTAAAACGATTGCTCATGGGTTTTGTGCAAAAGTCATTCATAATCAAAGCTCCGTACAAATTTATATTATGTCCGCATCATATATCATTATAAAAAAATTTTCATCTGTTTTTTTTGTTATAAAGATACTTTTAATATATTTTAAGAAAAGGAGGATACAATAGAGCAAATTATAGATTTGGAGGCTTTTATGAATTGTGATTATCAAGAGTTTTGCGGCGGCTGTTCTTTTCGCGGAAAAGATTTTGCACAATATAAATCCGATAAAGAAAATGCGGTGAAAAATATTTTGAAAAATATCAATCAACCGGATATCAAATTCGGCAAAACTGTGTTTTTTGAAGACGAAAGCCGCAGGCGTACCACAATGACTTTCGCCAAAAAAGCGGGGCATATAAAAATCGGATATAATCAAAATAAAAGCCACGAGATTTTTGACTGCTACAAATGTTTGCTGCTCAGCAAAAAAATCAACGCAAATTTGCTTAATGTGCGCAGAATGATAGATATTTTGTGCCAGATTCCGTTTGTCAAAAAAGAAAAGAAAAAAATTGTGACCTCATATCTGCAAAACGGAGATGTGCATATTTGCGAAGCTGACAACGGGCTCGATTTGGTTTTGGAGTTTGATAAAGAACTCGGCCTTGAGCACAGAATGCAAATTTTTGAAATGGGGCAAAAATTTGTTGATATTATCCGAATTTCTCATCGCCGAAAGCCTGATATGCTGCCGGAAGTGATTATGGAAAAAGCCCGTCCGGTTACAAATGTAAACGGATATGACATTTTTATTGCGCCCGGAGCTTTTCTTCAGGCCTCAAAACAGGCGCAGACCGCGTTGATAAATCTGGTGCTGAAATATGCGGGCGACAAAGGCGGAAAATATCTTGATTTGTTCTGCGGAGCCGGAACTTTTTCATATCCGTTGGCTGCGGACATCAACAAAAAAATCATTGCGGCCGACAGTTCGAAAGAGTTGTTGAAAAGCTTTGAAACTTCGGTTAATGCGCAGATGATTCCGAATATCAAAATTGTCTGCAAAAATCTGTTTAAATATCCGTTTTCGGGCGATGAGCTGAAAAATTGCGAGGCGGTGGTTTTTGACCCTCCGCGTGCCGGCGCAAAGGAACAAATCAGAGAAATCGCTAAACTTGAAAAATCGGATATGCCGCATAAAATTATTGCGGTATCATGCAATACGCACACCTTTGTCAACGATGCGAATATGCTGATTGAGGCGGGTTACAAAATCAAAGAAATCACTATTGTCGACCAGTTTATTTATTCGCCGCACGCGGAACTTGTCGCGTTGTTTGAAATATAATGAAGGAGAGGAAATATGGCAGTTTACGACAAAAAAGACTATGAACAAATGTCGTCCGCAATCAGATTTTTGGCTGCGGATATGATAGAAAAAGCAAATTCCGGTCACCCCGGAATGCCTCTCGGAATGGCAGATGTTGCCACGGTTTTATTCTCCGAATTTTTAAAATTTAATCCAAAAGACGGCGCATGGTTTGACCGCGACAGGTTTGTGCTGTCTGCCGGGCACGGTTCCGCTTTGCTCTATTCGCTGTTTTATCTTTGCGGATATGAGGGTGTTGAAATTGAAGACTTGCAACATTTCCGCCAACTCGGTTCAAAGACTGCCGGACACCCCGAGATTGAAAAAATATGCGGCATAGATATGACAACCGGACCATTGGGACAGGGAATTTCTTCTGCGGTCGGAATGGCGATTGCCGAGCGCAAACTCAATGCAAAATTCGGTGACAAACTTTGCAACCACTATACATATGTTATGGCCGGCGACGGCTGCCTGATGGAAGGAATCTCTGAAGAAGCCGCAGCATTGGCCGGACACTTGAAACTAAACAAGCTGATTGTTTTTTGGGACAATAACGACATTACGATTGACGGACATGTCAGCGCGGTCAGCTCGTTTAATCAAGTTGACAGGTTTAAGGTTCTGGGCTGGAATACGATTGAAATCAGCGGACAGGATTATCGGCAGATTGCAGATGCAATAAAACAGGCGCAAAATTCCGATAAACCAACGCTTGTGGCCTGCAAAACCACAATCGGATTCGGCGCGCCGACAAAATGCGGAACATCAAAATGCCACGGCTCGCCGCTCGGTGCCGAAGAGCTTGCGGCAATGCGCAAAAATCTGCATTGGAAATATGCTCCGTTCGAAATTCCGGCGGATATTCTTGAAAAGTGGCGCAATGTTGCATCGCGCAGCAAAAATGCCTATGATGAATGGAAAGCATCGGCAAAAGCCGCAGGCAAAGAATTTGCAGATTATATTTCAAACAAACTGCCGAAAAATTGGGAAAACGGCTTGAACGAGCTGAAACGACAGGCGATTGAGGAAAATATGAAAATCGCAACCCGCAAAGCCTCAAATTTGTGCATTGAAAAAATTGTGCCGGCGGTTCCGCAAATTGTCGGCGGCTCTGCGGATTTGGCCGCGTCTAATCTGACCTTTGTCAAAGATATGAGCAATATAACCGCGCAAAATTACGGCGGCGACAATATTATGTACGGTATTCGCGAACACGCAATGGGCGCGATTATGAATGGTATGGCTCTTCATGGCGGGATTATTCCGTTTGGCGGCACATTCTTTGTGTTCTCTGACTATCTGCGCCCGTCAATTCGGTTGGCGGCATTGATGAAACTCGGCACAATTTATGTCTTTACGCACGATTCTATCGGTGTAGGAGAAGACGGGCCTACGCATCAGCCGATAGAACATTTAGCCTCATACCGTGCAATGCCGGATGTGAGAGTTTTTCGCCCGTGTGATGTTGTAGAAACGGCGGAAGCATGGCAGATTGCGCTTGAAAACAGGCATTGTCCGGCGTTGCTCGTGTTGTCGAGACAGGGGCTGCCGACATTACGCAAAGATATTGCCGAAAATTTGAGCGCAAAAGGCGGATATATTATTTCGCCGGAGCACAAAACCCGTCAGGCAACGATTATTGCCACCGGTTCGGAAGTCTCGCTTGCGGTAGAGGCGCAAAAATCGCTGCGGCAGGAAGGGATTGATGTTGCGGTCGTATCAATGCCGTGCACGGAATTGTTCGATGAGCAGCCTGTTGAATATCAGGAAAAAGTTTTGGGCACGGCTCCGCGGATAGCGGTTGAGGCTGCATCAAAATTCGGCTGGGAAAAATATGTGGGGCTCGACGGCGATATCATAGGAATGGACGGTTTTGGAGCATCTGGAAAAGCCGAGGAACTCTATGATTATTTCGGCATAAACTTAAAAGAAGTGATCGACAGCGTAAAAAATTTGATTAAATAACAGAATTAATTTTTTGTTTTTGAAGGCTTAATGGTGATGTGTTCATTATTGAGCCTTTTATTTTTAAATTCTCGTTGCAAAAAATAAAAAATTTTGATAGCATAATTGTGGACGGCAATAAAGCTGTCCGGGGTCTGAAAACCTCATAAAAAGCAGTCTTGGTAAGACATAAAAGTACCGACTTTCGGTGTTGACCGGAAGGTGTCGGAATAAGATAATATTCTTATCGAATACGGTACACTACACGCTTTTTAGTAGTTTTCAGCTTCCGGTCGCCTTTGATTAGGCGACATTTTTTAATCAAATTAAAAAATACGGAGGTATGAAATGACTAAATTTACAAAAACATTGGTAATTGCATTTGCTTTGGCTCTGATATCCTTCTCACAGGCTTTTGCCGGAGAGCGCCTGACGATTAATAATGCGACAAATAAAAAAATCCCAATTATAAAAGCTTTGATGGCTAACGGGCAAGATTGGTCAAATAAAAATAACCGAGTTACAGGATTAAGAGAGGCAAAAGGCATTTTGGATGCACACTATAACGATGGTGTGTTTTCAATAGATATTGATGAGCTGAAAAAACAGTTTCCTGATGTCAGCTGGAATTTGGGTGCAATGAAAAACTATCTGGTTAGCAGCGGCTATTATAGCGAATCGGATATTCAGCATGTTTCCGGTTATGTCTGCGATCGTACCTGCACACCGGCAGAGGCGGCAGAAGCTGCAAAAGACGGCAAAGATATATCTGTAACAATCACATACTAAAAGCTTAGTCCGCTTTTTTTTGCAATGGAGCCGACATAAATCGCACAGGTATCGCCGGCAATGTCGGCAATACCTTCCGTTGTTTCATAAGTCTCCAAAACTTTGGCATCTTCGCTCAAAATTTTTATCTCACCGGCTTTGAGCAAAATTTCGCTCGGAGCGCGGTCAAGCAAAATCGTCAAATCTCCTCCGAATGCCGGAATGCTGACTTTTGCGACGCTTTTTTCCAAAATCTTTTTGCTTGGAGTGGAAATTTTGAGCAAGATGTTTTTTGCCATATTATTTGCCTTTCATCTTTTCAGCTTTGGCGATGGCGTCTTCAATGGTTCCTACCATATAAAAAGCCTGCTCCGGCAAATCATCGTGCTTGCCTTCCAAAATTTCCTTAAAGCCTCTGATTGTGTCTTCAAGCTTTACAAACACGCCTTTGGTGCCGGTGAAAACTTCCGCAACATGGAAAGGCTGAGACAAGAATCGCTGGATTTTGCGGGCTCTGGACACCGTAAGTCTGTCTTCATCGGACAGCTCGTCCATACCCAAAATCGCGATAATATCCTGCAACGAGTTATATTTTTGCAAAATTTCCTGAACACCGCGGGCGACATTATAATGCTCTTCTCCGACCACGGACGGGCTCAAAATTCGGCTGGTGGAATCAAGCGGGTCAACCGCCGGGAAAATTGCCAATTCCGAAATTTTACGCGACAAAACCGTAGTTGCGTCAAGGTGAGCAAAGGTTGTCGCTGGCGCTGGGTCGGTCAAGTCATCGGCCGGAACATAAACCGCCTGAACAGATGTGATTGAGCCGTTTTTGGTTGATGTAATACGCTCCTGCATTGCGCCCATATCGGTGCCGAGCGTCGGTTGATATCCAACCGCGGACGGAATACGCCCCAAAAGCGCGGAAACCTCAGACCCTGCCTGCGTAAAGCGGAAGATGTTGTCCACAAAGAACAACACATCTTGATGTTCTTCATCGCGAAAATATTCGGCTTGGGTCAAGCCGCTTAAAGCCACGCGGGCACGAGCTCCCGGAGGTTCGTTCATCTGGCCGTACACCAACACAGTCTTAGAATTCGGACCGTCCAAATCAATAATTCCGGAATCAATCATTTCATGATACAAATCGTTGCCTTCACGGGTTCTTTCGCCGACACCCGCAAAAATCGAATATCCGCCGTGTCCTTTTGCGATGTTGTGTATAAGCTCTTGAATCAGCACGGTTTTGCCGACACCGGCGCCGCCGAACAAACCGATTTTTCCGCCTTTTGCATATGGCTCAAGCAGGTCGATAACCTTAATTCCGGTAGTCAGCATTTCAATCTCGGTCGATTGATCCGTAAACGACGGAGCAGGGCGGTGAATCGGGAAATGCATCTGAGTTTCAATCGGGCCGCGTTCGTCAACAGGTTCGCCGATAACATTAATAATTCTGCCCAAAAGAGCTCGGCCGACCGGAACTTCAATCGGCTTTCCGGTATTTTTAACTTCCATTCCGCGCATCAGTCCATCGGTTGTGTCCATAGCAATGGTGCGGACGGTGTTTTCTCCGAGATGTTGCTCGACTTCAAGCACGAGTTTTTTGCCGTGATTGTCGCATTCAAGCGCGTTCAGGATATTCGGCAGACTTTCCGTATTGTCAAATTTAACATCGACAACGGCGCCCAAAACTTGAGAAATATGTCCGATATCGGAAAATTTTTCAGAATTTGCGGAATTTTCTTTTTTCATTGTTTTCTCCATTTTATATAGCCTCTGCGCCGGCGATAATCTCAATCAATTCCGTTGTGATTGCGCTTTGGCGGATGGTATTGTAGCGAAGCGTAAGCTCCGAAATCATATCTTTTGCGTTGCGGGTGGCGTTGTCCATTGAGCTCATACGCGCACCATGCTCAGATGCCTGCGATTGAACAATCAGGCTGAACACATTTGCCGTAAAAATCATCGGAAGCAAACGCTCCAAAAATTCGTTTCTGTTCGGCTCATAACCGTAATAAGCATCGCCGAAAACATTAATCGGCTTGTCAGATGTCGGTTCGGATTCTTCAATTTTTATCGGAAACAGCTGAAACGCCACAATTTCACGACTGATTGCGCTGTTAAATTTTGCAAAAACTGCCTCGCAAATATCGGCATTTTCATTTTTGCATATTTCCAGAATTTTTTGCGCAATCTCAGAGCTTTCGGCAAAGTCTGGGCCTTTTTTTGCAATATTGTCGATGTTCCCGATTATCTGCTCCGGATAGTGCTTTTTCAAAAACATATAAGATTTTTTGCCGAAACATAAAATTCTGACATCTTTGCCGGCTTTTTGCAACTCGTCAATATGCCTGCGGGCAAATTTGTTGATGTTTGAATTATAGCTTCCGCACAGCCCTTTATCCGACGAAAACAACAGCAACAGATATTTTTTCGCACCTGGATTTTCGGTCATCATCGACGGCAGAGAAATTTTTGTTTTTTTGATGATTTCTTCTTGCCTGATATCTGCCAAAATCCTGTTTGCGGCGGTTTGTAGAGTGTTTTTATAGCCGGAAGACGAATCTATCAGAATCTGAGCCTTGCGCAGACGAGCCGCCGCGACCATTTTCATCGCCGATGTAATTTTTTCGGTCGATTTAACGGCTTCTATTCTGGTTCTGAGTTCTTTCAATCCGGCCATTTTTTATTGTCTCCTATGCGGCCTCGGTTTCTTTTTTGAACTCTTTGACAAAGTTTTCATAAAATTTCATCAAATTTTCCTGCAATTCTTCAGAAATAATTTTCTTTTCGCGAATTTCTTTCAAATATGCTGGAAAATCGGCTTTTACGGCAGAAATTGCTTCTTTTTCAAAAGCTTTTACCTCAGAAACTTTGACCTCGTCCAAAAATCCTTTTACGCCCGAAAACAGCGAGAATACAATCTCTTCGGTCGTCATCGGCTGATTTACGGGCTGTTTGAGCAACTCTGTTAGCCTTTCGCCTCTGGCCAACAATTTTTTGGTGGCGGCGTCCAGATCTGAAGAAAATTGTGCAAACGATGCAATCTCGCGATATTGCGCCAAATCAAGCTTCATCGTTCCGGCAACCTGTTTCATTGCTTTAATTTGAGCGGCGGAACCGACTCGGCTGACCGAAATCCCGACATTAACCGCCGGTCTGACGCCTTGATAAAACAGAGATGTTTCCAAAAATATCTGTCCGTCCGTAATAGAAATTACATTGGTAGGAATATATGCCGAAACATCGCCTGCCTGTGTTTCAATCACCGGAAGCGCGGTCAAAGAACCTGAGTTGTTCGCATCGTTCATTTTTGCCGCTCTTTCAAGCAGTCTGGAGTGCAGATAGAACACATCGCCAGGATATGCCTCACGCCCAGGCGGACGACGCAAAAGCAGTGACATCTGGCGGTATGCGGTTGCCTGTTTTGACAGGTCGTCATAAAAAATAACCGCATGCATTCCGTTGTCGCGGAAATATTCGCCCATCGCACAGCCCGAATAAGGGGCAATAAACTGCATCGGCGCAGAATCCGACGCGGTTGCCGCAACAACGATTGTATATTCCATTGCGCCGTAATCTTTCAGCGTTTTTACAACCTGAGCCACGGTCGAGCGTTTTTGCCCGATTGCAACATAAATGCAGTACAATTTTTCTTTTTCGGATTTTGCGGCATCATTAATTTTTTTCTGATTGAGTATCGTATCGATAATAATCGATGTTTTTCCAGTTTGGCGGTCGCCGATAATCAACTCGCGTTGTCCGCGTCCGATAGGAATCAAAGAATCTATGATTTTCAGGCCGGTAGCCATCGGCTCGTTTACCGACTGTCTCGGAATAATGCCCGGTGCCTTAATCTCCGAATTGCTGAATTCTTTTGCCTTGATTGCGCCGAGGCCGTCAATCGGTTCGCCCAAAGCGTCAACCACGCGTCCCAAAAGCTCTTTTCCGACCGGGACGCTCACAATTCTGTCCGTGCGCTTAACTTTGTCGCCTTCTTTGATACTTTCGTCAGAGCCAAAAATTACGACGCCGACATTGTCTTCTTCCAAATTGAGCGCCATGCCCTTAACGCCGGATTCAAACTCCACCATCTCGTTATATTGCACCTTGTTAAGGCCGTAAACGCGGGCGATTCCGTCTCCGACGGACAGAACGCGGCCATATTCTTCAATGTCCGTTTCAAGCTGAGATCCTGCGATTTTTTCTTGAATTATGGAAGAAATTTCACTTGCGCGTACTGACATATTATGCACCTTTCATTGCCGTTTCGATTCGGCTTAATTTTCCCTTGATTGAATCATCGATAATATCGGATTCATAGCGGATAATCAGCCCACCGAGAATTTCGGGTTTAATCTGATATTTTATAATCACTTTTTTAGATAATAATTCTTCTAAATTTTTTTGCAAATTTTTATCTTGGGTTTTGCTCAATTCTTTTACGGATTGCACTTCTACACCCACAAACCCGTTGTTTTTCAAATACATATCGCAAAATTCCTGCAAAATTCCGGCGAGTTCAGAAAATCTGTCATTTTGAGCGACAATTTCCATCAGGCGGCAAAGTTCAGGCGCCAATTCTGATTTTTTGCAGATTTCTTTTGCGGTAGAAATTTTTTCTTCAAGGCTGATAAGCGGAGATGAAAAATATCGTGTTATGTCGCCGTCTTTTTGCAAAATTTCGAGCAATTCAGAGGTCTGAGCATAAACCTCTTTTACCGCATCGTCTTGCGCCGCGCCTCCGAGCAGGGCTTTGGCATAAATTCTATCTATTTTGTATTTTGAAGTTTTTTGCAATTTTTCTGTCCCTGATGTGTTTACATAAAACTGTACGGATTTATATCAATCTTTATTCTTACATTAGACGGAGTTTCAATCATAGACAACCATTTTTTTATAATATCCTGAATATTTATGCATTTTTCCGTTTTGAGCAGCAGTCTGTAACGATATTTTCCTCTGACCATATATAAAGGAGCAGGTGCCGGTCCCAAAGTCGTAATCATATCGGTGTTCGGCGCGCATCGTCCGAGTAAATATGCCGTTTTTTCGGTTTTTTCAATGTTTTCTCCGGTGACAATAATGGCGGCAAGCTTGCCGAACGGCGGCATTTTCAAAATCTGTCTGGTCTTTTTTTCTATCCGGATAAATTCGTCGCGGTTATTCTCAACAAGGGCTTTTAAGACATTGTTTTCAGGGTACACGGTCTGCATATAAACAACGCCTTTTTTGTCGCCGCGTCCGGCTCGCCCCGCAACCTGCGTCAAAAGCTGATAAGTCTGTTCGGCGGCGCGCAAATCGCTCCCCATCAAACCCAAATCAGCATCAACGACACCGACCAGCGTCAGCATCGGAAAATGATGCCCTTTGGCCAAAATCTGCGTTCCGATAATGATATCAAGCCGGCCTTGCTCCATTTGCGATATAATGTCGGAAACCTCGGCAAAGCTTGAAGTCGTATCGCTTGAAACAACGGCGATTCTGGCGTCGGGAAAGCGGTTTTTTACTTCTTCGGCAACGCGTTCAACCCCCGGCCCGCAAGCGACCAATCCTTCTTCAGAGCCGCATTCGGGGCACATTTTCGGTTTCGGCATAGAATATCCGCACTGGTGGCAAATCAGCGAATGTGTGCTTTTGTGTTCGGTGAGCCACGAGGTGCAGTGCGGGCATTGAATCCGGTGTCCGCAGTCGCGGCATATTGTCAGCGGAGCATATCCGCGGCGGTTCAAAAACAGCATACTCTGTTCGTTTTTTTGCAAATTTTGACTGATTGCCTCGACCAAAGTCGGCGCCAGCCATGAAGTCCCCCAACTGCCTTTTTGCGGCTTGTCTTTTTTCAGGTCGATAACTCTGATTTCCGGCAGTTCCGCCGCAGCAAAACGCGAAGTCAGTTTTACAATGTCATATTTGTTTTCTTCAACATTAACAATGGTTTCCAAATCAGGCGTCGCAGTAGACAATATCAGCGGAAATTGTTCGATTTTTGCTCGAACAATCGCCATATCGCGCCCCTGATAATTTACAACATCTTCCTGCTTAAACGAATGGTCGTGGCTTTCGTCAACCACAATAAGCCCGAGGTCTTTATAGGGCAAAAACAGCGCCGAACGAGCCCCGACAATAACTTTTGCCTCGCCGCGCACGATTGATTTGAAAGTCTGTTTTTTGTCGGCCGGCGAAAGGTTTGAATGCCAGCATGCGGGTTTTGTGCCGAAACGATGCTCAAAACGGGCAAGCCATTGAGTTGTCAGCACAATTTCAGGCACCAGTACCAAAACCTGTTTTCCGCTGTTCAGCGCGGCCGCAACCGCTTCAAAATAAACTTCGGTTTTCCCGGAACCGGTGATGCCCTCAAGCAGAGTAACGGAAAATCCGCAACCGTTTTTTGCACACAAAATATCTGCGGCGGCCTGCTGCTCGTCGGTCAATTTTACGATTGAATAATCCGCATTCGGGATTTCAAAAACTTTTTTCTTTTCCTGCAAAACAGGCTCGATTACTTTTGCATCTATCAGGGTTTTGATAACGCTTTGGCTGACACCGGCGCCTTTGGCGATTTCGGCTCTTGAATACGGCGCATATTCCAAAAGATGCATAACATGCCATCTGGCATCAGAATTTTTGAGCTTTGCTTCGGCCAGAGTTTTTCCGGTCAGACGATACAGGCAATCGGTCGGCATATTGTCAAACATAGACTTTCCGCCGATAGCCATTTTCAGAACCAAACCGAGCGGTGCCATATTATATTGCGCAACCCATTGAATAAATTCCAAAAGTTTTTCCGACAGCGGCGGAATATCAATAACTTCTATAATATGCTTGATTTTTATGTCGTCTATGTCAGAAGATTTGCCGTCTTTGAAAACGACGCCGATTTGCTGTTCTTTTCCCCAACCGACTCGAACAACCGTGCCGATTTTTGTGTCTTCATCAACTTTGTAATCAAAAACACCATTCAAAGGCAGAGGAAGCAAAACACCGACAATTTTTACCACGGCAGACTCTGACTATTTTTTTATGGGCTTTACATAGGCGATTGCAGAATGTTCATCGCAATAAGTTTGTCCGGTGCGAACTTTTTTCCCGCAAAAATGAAAATTTTCATCGCGCGGATCGCCCAGCGGCCAGCGGCATGTGTGGCTGTCCAAATCAGTTACTCTGATAAGGTTATCGGTGCGAACCGCAGCTTTCGGAGCAGCCTTTTCAACCGAAACGGTGATTGTTTCTTCTTCAATTTCGACCGCGGGAGCTTCTTTAGCATGAGTTTCTTTTATTTTTTTAGCGCGGGCGGCAGCGGCTCTTTTAATTTCTTCTTCTTTTTTCTTAATCGGAGAAGGGCGGCCGGAAAGGCTCAGGCGATGAACTTTGCCGACGACCGAATTTTTTGAAATCCCGAGTTTTTTTGCAATCTCACTGGTAGAGAGGCCGTCCAGCCACAATTTTTTCAAATCTTCAACCATTTTATCAGTCCAAGCCATAACTTTTCTCCATATTTGCTTTGTTTTTCCCGATATTATGGCAATATTATGCCAAAGTCCAGAAATAATTTATTTATTTTTGCAAATTTTATATTATAATTGTTAAAAATGCTTTTTTAAGGGAAGTTTTATGAAAACGGCGGTATTGATATTCGGATTTTTGTTTTTTTGCGGCGATTGCTTTGCTCTTGAGCCGAAAGACTATGCAAGCTTTTTTGAAATTGATATGGACGAAGAGTTTCCGTCGTTTAAGGAGCTGGAACAAAAATATTTTCACGATTCGTCGGATTATGAGCCGAAATATGCATACCGCGCGGAAATAGGCAATGTTTTTGACAAAGAATTCCGCCAAATGATAGCCTCTTACGGCAGCAGCGAAAAACGCCTGAAAAGTCCGGTAGAAGACGATTATATGGATATGATAAATTCCGTGCCTAAAGAGATGTATCCCTATATCGGTCCTCAACTACATATTGCATACGGCGTTCCCGAAAAAATAAAAAACATGCCGGGGATAAAAGAAACCAAAAACAAGTTTCCGCAAAGGATTGCGCCGCAGCTTGCCGACATTGAAAACATTGAGTTTTTGTCGCCGCATCTGTATTTTTTGCTTATGCCTGAAATCTGGCCGGAAAACAATCTGCATGTGGAATATGTTCCGCAAAAAATCAAAACAAAAGTTAAGGCAGATATTTCGCCGAGCGTGATGGAAAAAGTTATGAAAATTGTGCCGCCCGAAGATTTTTATCCAGACGCAAAAGAAAAAACATCGCCGCAAAGAAGCGACCTCAGGACTCTCAATCCGACCAAGGATTCGGCTTTGACAAGCGGAGATATCAAAGCTTTTGCCGCAACGCTCGACAAACTTGATAAATTTGCAAAATCGGGACAGGTTCGGCAAAAAGTTTTCAGCGCAGGAACTCTGCTTGATGCTTATGAGGCAGATAACGGAAAGGCTCTTCCTCTCAACAATTTCAAAGATTTGGTCAATCCGTGCCAAAGGCTGGTTCAAAAAATCAAAATTGCCGGATTGGAGAGCGAATTTCGCAAAATTTTGGCTGAAGACGGGTTTGAGCCGAAAGGCTGGGCTTATACCTGCGACAAAACAATCAAAGCCTATCGTAAAAGCAGAATGACAACTTTTATGATGCGCGATTTGCAAGACTATAAACACGGAGTTTATGAAGATTATATGCGTCAAACCCTGAGCCCGCGGCAGCAGGCGGCGCAGTTTGCAGCAATTCAGACCAATATAGAGATGTATGCGTCTCCGGTTGAAGATGTTCTTGAGGCGATGAAAAACGCCGAGCTTTTGCGCGAACAGTTCCGAAAGATAAACTTTATGATAGTCACTGCTCCTGTCTCGCTGTAAAAAAGTATAACTTTTTGAAAATTATGCTTGCATTTAAACGGCATAAATTATATAAACCAACTGACAATTGTTCTAAATTAACTTTATAAGGTGAAAAAATGGCTCGCGTTACTGTTGAAGATTGCGTAGATAAAATTCCGAATCGCTATGAACTGCTTATGGTTGCGGCTCAACGCGCGAAAGATATTGCGGCTGGCGCTCCGCTGATGGTTGAAAGAGATAATGATAAAAATCCGGTCGTTGCCCTGCGCGAAATTGCCGAAGACAAGGTAAATATCCACGAATTGCAGCGCTCTTTGGTTATCGGCCTGCAAAAATATGTTGAAGTTGAAGAACCTGAAGAAGAAGAGCTTGAAATTATTGCGGCAGAAAAAGAATTGTCAGGTTTGGACGATCAGTTCGACAATCTTCTGCTTGATAACGAGGCTTCCGATTCTATGCAGATTCAAGATGAAGAAACCGATTTGGATTTGGACGCCGATTCTGATGTCGATATAGATGCAGATCTTGACGATGCTGATCTGGACGATGATTTTGATGATGATATCATCGGTGATGACGACGCATCGGATTCTTTTGATGATTTTGATGAATAATCTTAAGATTATATAAACATATTCTTTTATAAGATTGAGGAACGATTTTAGTTGCAAATTGTTCCTCAATTTTTTATTATATAGACCGAAACGGGACAGGAGAGGGCGAAAATATGTTACGACAGTATGAACTTGTGGATTTGGTAAAATCTTATGACCCGAACGCCGATGAAGATGCGCTGAACAGGGCCTATGTGTTTGCAATGAAAAAACACGGCGGACAGCTCAGGGCTTCCGGCGACCCGTATTATTCGCATCCGGTTGAAGTTGCCGGAATTCTGACCAAGTTCAAACTTGACTGCGCCTCGATTATTGCCGGACTTTTGCATGATACGGTAGAAGACACCGAAACCACGGTGGAAGAAGTCCGCGAACTTTTCGGAGATCAGGTGGCAACGATTGTTGACGGACTGACCAAAATTTCCATAATCGAACAAAAATCTGGCAACAGCAAACAGGCGGAAAATTTTCGCAAACTTTTGCTCGCAATGTCTGAAGATATCAGAGTTTTGCTGATAAAATTGGCCGACAGACTACACAATATGCGTACTCTTCACTTTTGCCCGCCGGAAAAAAGACAAAGAATTTCACGAGAAACATTGGATATTTATGCGCCGCTGGCCGAAAGAATCGGTATGCAGGAAATTAAGACCGAACTTGAAGAAATCGCGTTTGCCGAGCTGTATAAAGAGGCTCACGATTCGATTGTCGCCCGTTTGAACTTTTTGCGCGAACAGGGCAGCAATCTTGTGCCTCAAATTATTGCTCAGCTTGAAAAAGATATGGCCGATAACGGAATTAAGGCGGTGGTGTCCGGCCGTGAAAAATCGCCGTATTCGATTTGGACCAAAATGCAGCGCAAAAACGCTTCTTTTGAGCAGCTTTCGGATATTATGGCGTTTCGAATTTGTGTAGATACGATTGCCGACTGTTATCAGGCGCTTGGAATCGTGCACAGCAAATATCATATGGTTCCGCGCCGTTTTAAGGACTATATCTCGACACCGAAACCGAACGGATATCAATCAATACATACCGGCGTTATCGGACCGTATAATACCAGAATTGAAATTCAGATAAGAACGCACGAAATGCACGAAATCGCCGAAAAAGGCGTTGCGGCGCACTGGGCGTATAAACAGGAACAAAAAGTCGAGGGCAAAAATTTTCGCTGGATGCGCGAGCTTTTGGAAATTTTGGAGCAGGCTTCAAATCCGGAAGAATTTTTGGAAAACACAAAGCTCGAGATGTATAACGATCAGGTGTTCTGCTTTACTCCGAAAGGCGATTTAATCGGGCTTCCGAGCGGGTCTACGCCGGTTGATTTTGCCTATGCGGTGCATTCTCTTGTCGGAAATACATGTGTCGGAGCAAAAATCAACGGAGAAATCCGCCCGCTCAGAACTGTTTTGCAAAACGGCGATCAGGTTGAAATTTTGACCTCTAAAGCGCAACATCCGTCAACCGAATGGGAAAGATTCGTCGTTACCGGAAAAGCAAAAGCCGCAATCAGACGATATGTCAGAGCCAATAAACGGGCGCAGTTTATCACCCTCGGCGAAGAGATTTTGGACAGGCTGTTTAAGGGCGAAGGGCTTGAATTTTCAGAAAAAGGAATTGTAAACAATTTGGCCGCGTTTAGTGCCGAAAGCCTTGATGATGTATATGCAAAAGTCGGAGAAGGGCTGATTACCGGTTGGGATGTTTTGCGCACATTATATCCGAGTTATAAGCAGTCGCGCCTTGAAAAAGTTATGCAGTCGATTACTCCGTCAACTGTAAAATCAGGGCTGAAAAAGGCAAAGAAAAAAGGCGAACCGATAAAAATCAAGGGGCTGATTCCTGGTATGGCCGTTCATTTTGCCGGCTGTTGCCACCCACTTCCAGGGGACAGAATTGTGGGAATTGTGACTACCGGAAAAGGCGTTGCGGTACACACTATTGATTGCAAATCTTTGGAAAAATACGCTTCAGAGCCGGAAAGATGGCTTGATATCGCCTGGGGAGACGAGGCGGATAACGAAAAGCATATCGGCCGCGTGAAGATTATGTTGAATAATGAACCCGGAACTTTGGCCGAATTGTCAAATCTGATAGCCAGATACGGCGGAAATATCGTGAATTTAAATATTGTATACCGCACAATCAGCTATTTTGAATTGCTTGTCGATATTGAGGTGAAAGATGTTCGCCAGTTGACGGATATTATTGCGGCGTTGAAGGCTTCAAAATCCGTCAGCTATGCGGCAAGAGCGTCATAAAACACCTTGTTTGGCAAAAAATCTGCCATATATAATATAAAAAGGCGGATTTATGACTGAAAAAATAAAGAAAATATTAAAAAAATTGTTGGAAATCAGGGCAAGCGATTATCAGATTGCGGCGGGAGTTGCCTGCGGGGCGGCAATCTCGTTCACTCCGTTTGTCGGGTTTCATTTGGTTTTGGCAATCTTGACCGCATTGCTGCTGCGGGCAAATGCGGTGGCAGCCGTTGCCGGAACAATCGTGGGTAATCCGTGGACATTTCCGTTTATATGGGTTTCAGTTTTGTATACCGGCGAGGAGATAATCGGCAAGGCGCACAGTGCGGTTCACCCTTCTTTTGAAGAATTGTTTAAAAATATGTTTTCTGCACTCAAAAATCTTGATTTCATGGCATTTGAGGCGGATATATGGCCGATTTTGCACCCGATGATAATCGGTTCGATACCTTTTTATTTGCTATCTTGGATAATTACCTATATAATCGTCAAAAAATTGTTGAACAAATATAGGAATAAGAACAATGATAGTCGGAATCGGAACTGATATCGCTCGCGTTTCAAGGTTTGAACAAAACGCGGATAATATCGCCAAAAGATGTTGCACCGAACAAGAATTGCTCGAAATGGAAAGCAAAAAAGGAGCAAAAATATCGGCAGTGGCCAAACGATTTGCCGCCAAAGAAGCTTGCGTCAAGGCATTAGGCACCGGGTTTTCTTCCGGAATATCTTTTCAGGATATAGAGATTTTTCATCATCAAAACGGCAGGCCTGATATCAGATTGCGCGGCAAAGCTGCGGCAATAATGAACGAATTGTGCGAAGATAAAGGAAAAATTTTTTTGTCGCTCAGCGATGAAAAGGAATATGTCGTCGCAATGGTCGTAATTGAAAGATTATAGTTGCGAAATATAAAATATGGGCTACTATGGCAAAAAACAATTTATTTGAGAGAAAAATGAAAGAAGATAAAAAAGAAGAAAGCCTCGGCGATACATTAAAAACAGTGGTTTTTGCAATCGCAATCGCAATATTAATTCGTTCGTTTTTGTTTGAACCGTTCAGAATCCCATCAGGCTCAATGTATCCGACACTTGAAGTCGGCGATTATTTGTTTGTTTCAAAATACACATACGGCTATTCAAAACATTCGTTTCCGTTCAGTATGCACCTGTTTGACGGCCGAATTTGGTATGATGAACCTGAACGCGGCGATATTGTGGTTTTCAAATATCCGAAAGATAATTCGACGGATTATATCAAAAGGATTATTGGGCTTGCCGGTGACAAAATCAAACTTGTTGACGGCCGGGTTTATGTCAACGGAGAAATTTTGCCGCGCGAGCAGATTGAAGATTATGTGATTGCGGATAATGCGAACAATGCGGGTGTGTATCCGCAATATATCGAAACACTGCCGAACGGCGTCAAGCACAAAATTGTTGAAATAAGCGACAATGCGCCTTTGGACAATATGGAAGAAGTCACGGTTCCGGAAGGACACTTTTTTATGATGGGCGACAACCGCGACCGCTCTGATGACAGCCGCGCCAATGTCGGTTTTGTGCCGGCGGAAAACTTGGTCGGAAAGGCGCGCGTTTTGTTCTTTTCATACGGTGATAACGGCGTTTGGTACAATCCTTTGAGCTGGGGCAAAAAGTTTCGCTGGAATCGCTTTTTCAGCAAAATAAAATAGGTGGCGAAGATGCAAAATTTGGAAAATTTTTTAGGTTACAGTTTTGCAAATAAAAATTTGCTTAAACAAGCTCTTACTCACAGCAGCGTGTCATCAGATATTCATAAAAATTATGAGCGTTTGGAGTTTTTGGGCGACAGAATTTTGGGCTTTACGGTTGCCGAAATGCTGTATAAACATTTTCCGAACGAACCGGAGGGAGATTTGGCTCCGCGCCATACTTCACTGGTTTGCAAAGACGCGGTTTCAGAGGTCGCAAAGCTGCTGCATATTGATGAATATGTGATGATTGCCAACGAGGATATCAGAGAAAACGACAATGTTTTGTGCGATGTCGGAGAGGCGGTTATCGGCGCGATTTGCATCGATTCGAATGTGAATAACGCCATTGAATTTGTGCGCAAAAACTGGGAGCCTTTGCTTGAAAAATATGTTACTCCGCCGAAAGATGCCAAAACAATGCTGCAGGAAATTTCTCACACGCTCAAACTCGGTGCGCCGGAATATGTGGTTTTAGAAAAAAGCGGGGCAGAGCATCTGCCGTTATTCAAAATTGCCGTAAATCTTACCGGAGGAAGGCAGACAATCGGCGAAGGACACAGCAAAAAGCTTGCTGAACAGCAGGCTGCGGCTAAAATGTTGAAACAGCTCGGGTGCGGCAATGCAGCAAAATAGTGAAAATATGCAAAATAAAGACGGACCGACAAGATGCGGTTTTGTGGCGCTTGTCGGGGCTCCGAATGCCGGAAAATCAACGCTCACAAACGATTTTGTCGGCTCTAAGGTTTCGATTGTTTCTTCTAAGGTGCAGACCACCCGTACTCAGGTTAAAGGCATCGGAATTTATGGCAACACGCAGATAATTTTGGTTGATACTCCGGGGATTTTTAAGCCGAAACGCAGGCTTGACCGCGCGATGGTATATTCTGCTTGGAACGGCGCGCACGATGCGGATATTGTGGTGCTGATTGTTGATGCAAAGCGCGGCTTTGATGATGAAACAAAAGCGATTGTTGCCGGCCTGAAAGACATAAAACGCAAGGTCGTGCTTGCGATTAACAAGATTGATTTGGTGAAAAAAGAAAAACTTTTGGAACTCAGCGCGGAACTCAACAAAGCATATCCGTTTGAGCAGACATTTATGATTTCGGCACTTGAGAGCAAAGATGTTGAAGAGTTGTATCAATATTTGGCGGACAATCTGCCGGTTTCGCCGTGGTACTATCCCGAAGATCAGATTTCGGATATGCCGCTGAAGCTGTTGACCGCAGAGATTGTGCGCGAAAAATTATTTACTTTTTTGCATCAGGAATTGCCATATGCGCTGACGGTGGAACCAGAGCTTTGGGAACATCGTCCGGACGGCTCGATTCGCGCGGAAATGACGATTTATGTCGAAAAAGAAAATCAAAAAATTATCGTTTTGGGACGCGGCGGCTCGATGATAAAAAGAATTGGACAATCCGCCCGCAAAGAAATTGAAGATTTGTTGGAAGAGAGAATACACCTCTTTTTGTTTGTAAAAGTCAGAGAAAATTGGATAAACGATCCGGCGCGATATGCAGATTGGGACCTCAAATTCAATGCCTGAACTATATGATTTCAGGCGTTTTTGTGTTGACAAAATGTTGCTGCACCGGGTTACACTGATTGTATATTTATTATTTTACAGGGAGAGGATAAATGGAAGATTCGGACACAAGAAGCAACGCGGAGCAAAAGCTCGACGAGCAGATTGCGCAGGGAGGAATGTCCAAGGAGCAGGAGGACGCCGCACTTGACAATGCAATTGCGCAAGAGACGATGGAAACGCCGACAAAGGCGTATAATGATTTCGGCGAGATATTGAAGGACAAGTCGCTGTCGGAAGAAGAGCAGTCAGCGTATTTAGATATTCTTATTGATTAGGAAAAACAGGAACTTAGCGAGAGGGATAAGATATTGCAGCTGAGGGGAATAAAGTCGACGGAGAAGACACCGACGAAGAAATCGGGAGGTCAGCAGAATGCGAACAGCAACGCGGCGCAGCAGGCAATGATGGCCAAAAAACGAGATAATTCAAGGTAAAAGCAAGGCTCCGATGTAAGGGGAAGAGCAAAAAAGAGCAAGTCGTTGATTAGCGGCGCAAGATGCAGAAAAAAACAAATCGTTGATGAGCAGTCGCGGCGCAGAAAAAATAGCAAGAAAAAACCGGCGGAAATCATAAAATGAAATCAAGCCGTTTTTTTATATTCATACGAAACCTTTGTTTCGCAGTATCAATGAGAGCCTAGCGGGCATTATCATCGAAGTAAGGATCGTAGATTCCCGGAGTCTTGTCTGCGTGCAAAGCAGCAACAGTGGTAACAAGACCGAGAGTACCATAAACAATAAAAGCTCCTAGTAATATACTCTAAAATTTTTGGAAGTTAAACTATATAATAGACAGAAATATATCTGGAATAACTATACATTACAACGCGATATATTTTTTGCTATTTAAAAACAAATTCAAGATATTATTTAAATGTCACATCTATTTGACAATTGTTTTCTGACGCTTTGCAGTCACATAATGCTGCGGCAATAGATGCAGCCCGTTCTTGAATATCTTTGGCGGAATAGGTATTTCCGGTTTTTAAGTGGAAGAAATAGTCGAAAGTTGATGCTCCTCCCCAATCAGCGGTTACAATAGATGAACATGCATCTTTTGAAAGATTGTAAAATGTCATATAAAATTGGTCAGGCCTATTTTGGTATGATATCAAAAATACGATTCCTCCCATTGCATTTTTTACGCATCCATACTTGTATCCATCTAAATCACAATCTTTTACCATTTCTTCAGGAAATACGCCGAGCTGATATCCAGTTTCCAAACTCAATCCTTTATAATTTCCCTGACCGGCAAAAGTTGTACGAACATTAGATGTAACAGTCGATAACTGGTCAATCAGCTTGTTCGTTTTATACTTTGCCATAGCTTTTGAGTATCCGGCGATACCGGCAACGGAGAGAACGCCGACGATTGCGAGTACGCCGAGCATCTCAATCATCGACCGACCGGACTGGTTTGAAATATAGTTTTTCATAATGATAGTCTCCGAAAGTTTCTTTCTAATCTTTATTATATTGCAATATATCAGTGCTTGCGATACTGACTTTAGTCATAATCAGTTTACCCCCCCCCGGCGGTTGTCAAGGATTTTTTGCTATTTTACGCCGTTTTCAAGAATAGAAAATGTTTTATTTATCGGGTCTATTTCTGCTTTTGCTCCATAAGGTAAAATAAACATCGGGTCAGTGTGTCCGAAATCCATTTGTGTAATAACCGGCAAATCTTGTAATCCATATTCTTTTAATATGGCAGATATTGTATTGTCACAACAGTCAAAATCCTTTTGGGTTAAGCCTGTTCCGCCGGGACGGCCGAATATTATCCCGCTTGCAACTTCAAAAATCCCTGTCGCACAATAATTTCTGAGCCAATAACCGAAAATTTCGGGAAGAGCTTCTTTGCTGCAGGATTCAAAAAATAAGACAGCTCCTTTGAATGCATCTGTTGATGGCCAGATTGAAGTTCCTTTTATCATCTCCAACACTTCCATACAGCCTCCGATGAGCTTTCCTTGTACCTTTTCTTTCCCTTGTAAAAAATGCCATTTGGAGGGAGACATTTTTCTTTTTATGTTTTGATTTTCAGGTTTTCCCCAGTCTAACATTTCATTAGTCCAGCCCTCAGATGACGGCTCGATTCGTCCGATAGGTTTTGTATCAAACAAAGTTTTGCGAACCGATGTTTCTAAGAGTTTGTGTAATCCGCAATTTTCTCCGAATCCGGACATAATGCTCGGCCCGTAAAAAGAAGATAAACCGGCATGCATGCATATAAAGTGGTTGGCTGTTGTGTCAGAATATCCCATAAAGATTTTAGGATTGTTTTTTATGATATCAAAATCTATATACGGAAGAAGCCTGATAGTCTCGTCGCCGCCTATGGTCGATATAATTGCCTTAATCTCCGGATTGAGAAATGCGTTCATAAAATCTTGAGCCCTCTCTTTCGGGTGATTGTACAGCCAATCGTTGTCTTTTAATGTATGAGGCATGGGAACAACTTTAACCCCGAAAGTTTGTTCAAGCTGCTGAACGCCGGTATCGTAACGATTTTTATATATGGAAGGGCCTCCCCATGATAAAGAAACAGTAGCAACAATGTCTCCGGTATTTAATTTATTCGGCTTGATTAACTCCATAATTTTGCCCCTCTCGTTGCTCCAAAGTGTTCTTCATATTCTCATCTTATATTATCGGGATTATAAAAAAAGTAAAATCAAAAAAATAACAAAATGAATATCCGGATAGATGAAACTCGGAGAGCGCAGGAACGGCCGCATGGATGCGTGTGTTTTTTTTGAGGAGGGGGAAAGAGGAAAACTGAGCAGCGGTTATTTTTCTCCTCGAGCCTCTCCGAGGTCGCCGGTTCGCCCCATCGCGGTCGTGTGGTGTGTGCTGGGGGGGGGGAAAAAAAGGGGAAGAAAAAACGGAGAGAAGGGAAGAGTATGAGAAAAGTGTAAAAGCACAAAAAAACCGCCAAAATGGCGGCTTATTTATATTGGTCGGATTGACACCCTCTAAATTAGAAAAGAGATACCATCCGAAAAGCTTATAAAATACTTATAGCAGAAAAGCGCAGAAAACACAAGGCCTTTTTGCATTTTTTTATAAAAAATTTATCAAAGCGGGCAGACCTTCTAATCCACACTGCAGGGGTTGAGTTTTTGATACTGACCGCTGTGTTTGAAGTCAATTTTTTCATTTAATTACAATGACATATACTGCCCGCTTCGGTGATGAAACAAGGCCAAAGGCTTATTATGAGTTGACTTATATCAAATGTGCAGATGTCAGCAGAACTATAGCTATGGAAGAGACAAGTGAGATAAGGAATCTTCTCTCTCAAATAAAAAATACATTAAATAACATTCCTTACATAGTAGAAGAACAAAAAGGAACTAATTGGTATATCAAATGGTCAAATGGCATTCTAGAACAAGGAGGAACATATGATAAAGGATCACAAGTTACAGATTGGAGCGTTAATATTACAATGAATGTTGCGTTCATTAATACAAATTACCAATTAAATTGCCAACTTTATAGATTGGATAATGCAACAGGCTCGATTAACAACCAAGTATTTATCATAAACAGGACATCATCGATGTTTACTGCCAGGCCTTATGGTGATGGCTCATCCCGATATATAGATTGGTACGCACGTGGATACTGGAAATAACAGAAAGGAACAGATAATGCCTGATACGACGCTTTCAGAAGCACTAAAGGAAGCCTATGCTTCAGCTCCGAGTGATGTAATTTTATTGCACACCCTGGAACTGAGGCATCCGTCTTTTATAGATGATCAGGGCCGACCGACAGCTATCTGGGTCGTGCGTGATCACGTTAACCACACCTGCACGCTTGAAAACTCGGCTCCGCTCAATCCTGGAGAGGCTGTTGAGTTTATTGCCATGGCGTTTGATCTGGAATTGCCACCGGTCAACAACACGCCGACACCTGAGATTTCGGTCACGATCGACAACGTTTCAACTGAAATGATTGCTTATCTTGACCGGGCTATTGAGACACAGGATATGATCGAGCTGACATACCGGTCATATCTGTCTGACGACCTGACAACGCCACAGATGGACCCGCCGATAACCTTGGTTATTACTGATATTCATGTGGACTGCTATAAAATAACGGCTACAGCCCGCATGATGGACATCGGCAACAAGTCGTTTCCAAGTGAAAACTATACCGTTAAAAACTATCCGGGATTAACACGATGACACATTTTGCTTGTAAATATATAGGCTTGCCCTGGGTTGCCGGTGCGCAAGGCCCTGATGAATTTGACTGTTGGGGAATGGTGCGCTGGATCCTGAAGCACGAATACGGCATAGATGTGCCGGCGGTAAATGTTAATCCGGATAATCTTCGGAGCGTTTTAGTTGCGTTTAAAGAGGATCCTGCATTCCGGGCGTTTAATGAAGTTGAAAAACCGCAAGACGGTGATGTTGTTCTGCTTCGTCAGTCAAAACATCCGGTTCATGCCGGCTTATGGTTAGATGCAGACGGCGGTGGTGTTTTACATTGTTGCCGCGATGCCGGTGTTATCTTTCAAGATTTGCCATCAATGCGTCTGTGCGGGTGGCAAATAGACAGCTATTATCGAGTAAAAGGAAAATAAATGATTTACTTTTCACACATTACAAACCCTTTTCAGCCGAATAAGGGTCGGATAGACAATGTCCTTGATGACGGCAAAACCGTTTGGGACATGGTCCGGGAACAGAAAGTGGACCTTTCGCGCCCGACAATATGCATGATAGACGGTGACGCAGTCCTCAGGAAGTTTTGGAACGATACCGTTCAGCCGAAATCCTTGGTCTGCTTCATCACTTTGCCACAAGGCGGTGGCGGTAAAAAGTCATCAAACCCGATTCAGGTTGTTTTGATGGTGGCCGTTGTTGTTGCATCTGTTTATACGGGCGGTGCTGTGGCGGCGGCCTATGGTGCTGTTTGGGGTAGCGTTGCGGCGGCGGCAGTTTCCATTGGCGGAAGCTTTCTCGTCAACACATTCGTTCCACCACCTAAGGCCTCTCTTAACGGGTCCGGTTCGTCAAACTCCATAGCGGCACAAAGTCCGACTTACTCCTTGCAGGCACAGGGTAATCAGGCCCGACTTGGCAACCCAATACCGGTCATTTACGGACGACACCTGATTTATCCGGATTTTGCCAGTCAGCCTTATTACGCTTACGCCAACGATGAACAATACGTTTTTCAGGTTCATTGTATTGGCCAAGGTGAATACAACATCGAAAAAATCCGAATTGAGGACACGCCGATCAGCTCGTTTGAAGAGATAACCTATCAGATCATCAATCCGGGCGAAACAAACACCTTATTCCGTGATGATGTGGTGACTTCGCCTGAGGTTGCCGGTCAGGAACTTCTAAAAGGAAACACGATCGGACCGTTTGTCTTGAATCCGACCGAAAGTGAAATTGACCGGGTCGAGATAGATGTTGCTTGTCAGCGCGGCCTTTATTATGCAAACGACAGCGGTGGTTTGAATACAAAATCGGTCCAATGGCAGATAGATGCCCGAAAAATTGATGATGAGGACAACGCGCTGGGTGACTGGTTTACTCTTGGTACCGAAACAATTTCAGCGAATACCGTCAACGGAATTTACCGGACATTTGGTTATTCTGTAGCCAAAGGCCGATACGAGGTCCGGGCTACCCGGTTAGATGACAAAGACACATCTTCCCGCGCTGGTCACGAACTCAGATGGGCCTCGGCAAAAGGCTTTATTGTATCGACGCCGGATTACGGGAACGTAACCTTGCTCGCAATTAAAATGAAAGCAACCAACAACCTGTCACAAAGGTCAAGCCGAATGGTGAACTGTATCGTGACAAGGAAGTTGCCGACATGGTCGCCAAGCGGTGGCTGGACAACTAAACAGCCGACCCGGTCAATTGCTTGGGCCATTGCAGATGTTTTGAAAGCCAGTTATGGTGCCGGTCTGACGGATAAGTCCATAGATTTGCCGGGCCTTTACCGGTTAGATCAGACTTGGACGGCGCATGGCGACACCTTTAACGGAGTGTTTGACAGTAAGCTGACCATATATGAGGCCTTATCAAAGATCTGTAAAGTCGGCCGGTCTGTTCCTTATATTCAAGGCGGCATTGTCCGGTTTGTCCGGGACGAGCCAAAATCCATACCGGTTGCTCTGTTCGGGCCGAGGAACATCGTTAAAAACAGCCTGACAATTCAATACATCATGCCGTCAGAAGATACGGCGGACAGCGTTTGCGTTCAGTATTTTTCGGACCGGACTTGGAAGAACTCGGAAATAACAGGAAGTTTTGCGGGATCCAGCTCAGATAAGACGGCAACTGTTGAGCTTTTCGGCTGTACCGATAAAAACCAAGCTCTCCGGGAGGCCATCTATATGGCGTTGGCTAACCGATATCGCCGGCGCATTGTGACATTTTCAACCGAACTGGAAGGTCTGATTCCGAGCTATGGGGATTTAATCTCGATCACACACGATATGCCGCATTGGGGAACCGGCGGTGAAATCCTGTCAAAAAATGACATGACTTTAACGCTATCGGAACCGGTTGAGTTTACCGAGGGTCAAACTCACTATTTAGCCTTACGAACCAGAACTGGGGAACTATCCGGGCCATATCGGGTAAAAGCCGGATCGCTTCCGACAGAAGTTATTTTACTGGATATGCCCGATATTCCTATTGATACTGGGACCAATGCAGAACGAACTCATTTTGCCTTTGGAACCCAAGACAAATGGGGAACATTAGCTCGTGTAACAGGAATTAAACCGCGCTCCGGCAAGGTTGAAATTACTGCCGTCATTGAGGACAGCAGAGTTCACGCCAATTAAGAAAGGACACATCATGGATTGGATTCAATTTTTACAGATCATCTGCGTACCGGCCTTTGGCTGGTTTTTTTATAAACTCGGGGAGCAACGCAAGGAGATTAAAACCCTCGAGCGTGACCTCAACGAGTTCAAAGTTGCGGTGGCCAAGGAATATGCCACTCAGGTTAACATCAATCGCATGGAGACAAAGATTGATGAATTACATCAGCTTTTATGGGAGATGCACAATGAACACACCACGCGGCATAAGAAATAATAACCCCGGCAACATCCGTTGGGGTTCGGACTGGAAAGGATTAAAAAAGGACGGGAAACAGCAAGACCCGTCCTTTTGTGTATTTGAAACGCCTGAATACGGTATCCGAGCGTTGGCTAAATTACTGCGGAACTATCAGCGGCTTTATGGCCTGAACACACCTTATAGGATTATCAGCCGGTACGCACCACCAACCGAAAACGAAACAGTTTCATATATAGACAGCGTGTCCCGGCAGTTAAACAGCACTCCGGACACACCGGTCGACCTTTCGGAAGATGGTGTCTTGCTGGTCTTTATTAAGGCAATCATCAGACATGAGAACGGCATACAACCATACTCTAATGAACCTCTATTGAAAGGAATACAAATGGCATGAAAAAACGGCTTTGGATCCCGGTCCTCGGATGGATCTTGTGTTATGGTTTTTTGCACAACTGTCTGATAGCCCCTATAACGGGTCTGCCGGTAGTGGATTGGGAATATTTATTAACGGCCATGGGCATTTTACTCGGTGTCAGTGGCGCACGAGATATTGGATTAAAGGAAAGAAAAACACAAGATGTGGTATCAGATCACAAACCTTTGGAATAAAGGTAAATACTGGATAATCGCCGGTGCGGTGGCCGTTTTATACATACTCGGCTATCGGCGCGGCAAGGAAAAAGAACAAGTGAAAGTAATGAAAGGAACGGTGGACAATGTCAAAACGGCTAAAAGAAGTCGGGATAGCCTGGCTGATCCTAAGCGCGTTAAGCGGTTGCACGACAAATATAAACGGTGATTTTTGCCTTTTATACGAACCGGTGTATGCGGATTATGAGCATGACACCCCGGAAACAATACATCAAATTGATAGGAATAACGTAGTTTATGACGATTTATGTACAAATTAAAAGATTTTGTTTGTATTCTCAGATATAATTTGATAGTATGTCTAATTAGCAAAATTGAAAGAGGTGTTATGTTAATACTGAATATCAATGGGCCAATAAATTCTGGTAAATCAACCGTTTCTAAAATTTTGGTGAATATGTTCCCTAACACCACTTTTATTGAAGTGGATGAGCTGATGAGTGATGAGGAACAAGCAAAGCTAGGATTATCCCTTCAACAAGGATGGCGGGAACGTCATAAACGATTGAAGCAGAAATTGCAAGCTCTTAAAAAATCGCGTGCGTATGAAACTGTGATTTTTGCCTATCCGATTGCTGACAATACCTATCAAGATTGGAAAGCCTTGAAGGATGAACAGACAAAGTTTTTAAACATTACCCTTGCACCCAATTTAGAGGAATGTCTAAAAAATCGTGGTACGCGAGAGTTGGACGATTGGGAACGGAACAGAATCAAAGAAATGTATGAGGAAGGCTATCAAAATCGTCCTTATTCCGACTTTATTATCAATAATGATAACCAAACACCCGCAGAAACCGCTGAGATTATTAAAGATTTTATTGAACATGCTTTATCCCCGAAACAGCAATGGTTACATTTGGTTGAAAGGCGTTGGCCGGCTTTGTTAAATGGCGAAAAGACTTCCACATTCCGTTTGAATGAAGGATTTGTTCATAAAGGATTTTTGGTCTATAAAGACTGCCCAAAAGAACAGTGGGCTGAGGTTGTTTATGTAACACAAATTTATTATGTGCCTTTGCGCCAAGCTATTGAAATTGACGGATATGATGAACATACACCGGACATGGAAACAGCACTAAAACAAATGCGTGTTCATTACCCAGATATTACTTTGGATACGCCCATTTTATTTGCTCAGCATTTAGGCGCCCCAGAAACAAAGCAAAAATATCCACAAGAAGTGGCAAAAATTTTAAAGGAAATGGAAAAATGAGCTTACCAATTTGCTATCTTATTTGTGGATTTTTGGGAGCTGGTAAGACAACTTATTCCCAAAAACTTTCAAAAGAAACGGGGGCCATTCATCTGAATCCAGATGAATGGTGTATGAAATTGTTTTCTAAAGAAGAATATGAGCAAAATTGGAGCAAATGTTTTTCTGAAACAATAGAGCATCTTTGGAAAAAAGCAGAGGAATATGCTAAAAATGGAAAATCCATTATTTTCGATATGGGATTTTGGACAAAACAAAGTCGGGATGAAGCAACACAAAGGGCAAAGGATTTGGGATTCAATCCTGTTATACATTTTTTGAATGTGCCAGATGAGATTTTGAAACAGCGGATTAGTGCTAGGAAAGGGACAATTGCAGAATATAATTTAAAGCATTTTGATGAATTAAAGAAGCAATTTGAAGAACCAGAAGAAAAAGAACAATATGTAAGAATAGAAAATTATTGATAAAAAGGAAGAAATAATGCGTAAATCTGCTCGAGCAATCATAATTACAAAAGAAAACAAACTGCTATTGATGAAACGCACAAAACCGAATGAGGTATATTATGTTACAATCGGTGGTGGTATTGAAGATAGTGAAACATCTGAGCAAGCATTATTGCGTGAGTTAAAAGAAGAAAGCGGAAGCATTGTTGATAAACCAGTTTTTGCTTTTCATTATGATGATATTGAAAGGCAAAATAGTGTGGATTTTTATGTTTGTAAGGAAATTAATCGTACAAAACCGACAGGAATAGAATGTACAAAGCTAAACATGTCGGGTAATCAATATGAACTTACAGAAATAAGTAAAGATCAAATTAATAATATTCCACTTAAACCAGATGCTATCAAGGATAAGATTATCAAGATTTTTACTGATCAAGTAGATAATACTCTCCTTGAACCAAAGCTGATTAAAAATAAAATCATCAAAAATTTTGAACATATTATTGTTAGGATTTAATACATTTCTCTTACATACAATTATAATATTTAATTGGTGTAATTTAAAAAAATATTGCCTTAAATATTCTAATATGTTAAAATGCCGGCAGGTTAAAATAAGAGAGTTTCCCATATGAAAAAGAAGATATATTTGTGTCGACATGCAGAAACTATTTGGAATATTCCAGAAAATCAGCACCTACAGGGGTGGTCAGATAGTGATTTAAGCGAAAAGGGAAGAAATCAGACTTTGTTATTAAAAGATTTTCTCTTGAGAAGTAATATCTTAAAAATTTATACAAGCCCTTTGCTGCGATGTATTAGGACATTAAAACCTTTTTTAGAAACTAGAAATGTTGCTTGTGAAACATTGGATCAATTAAAAGAGATAAATTATGGTTTATATGATGGACTGCCTTCGCATGAAGCTCGTCTTAAATATAGAGATTTTTTTACAGTTTACGATAATTCTCAAGATCCACAATCAAATACAATCCAATTTCCAAAAGGTGAAAGCAGGTTCGATGCTGCAAAACGCTTGTTGGAGGTATTAAAACATATCGTTACACAGGATGGTACGTGCTTTATTATGACGCATGGAGGGGTCCTGAGTTCTCTATTCCTTCTGTTATTTAATAAAAAACGAGAATTTAATAACTGTGAAGTTATAGAGCTTTGGTATGATAATTTACAAAAAAAATTTATAATTGAGGGGGATAAATGATAGAACTGCGTACAAAAAGTCCTTTAACAATAGTAGGGGTTAATTTAGGTCATGACGGTGGTGCGTGTATAATCCATAAAAATAAAATTATTAGTATTTCCGAGGAACGTTTGACCCGAAATAAAAAAGGATATGGATATCTATCTGCTTTGTTTTACTGTTTAAAGTCGCTTAAAATTACTGTAAAAGATATAGATTATGTTGCATTTAGTACTTATCATAAAAGACTACCTAAAGGGTATTTAGGCTTATTTGAAAGTTTGGGATTTAATAAAAAACAATCAATTATTATTGATCATCATGAATCTCATGCGTATGGTTCCTATTATTTATCAGGATTTGACGAGGCTCTGGTTGTTGTAATGGATGGCATGGGAAATGAAAATATGTCCGAAAGTTACTATCTGGCAAAAGGAAATAAAGTTAAAATTATCGGACATAATGATTTAGATCGCTCTATATATGCTGGAGTAGGACGAGCATATGAATCGTTTACTAACTTCATTGGCTGGCCTACAACATGTGCTGGAAAAACAATGGGATTATCTGCTTATGGGAAAGGAAACTACAAAAATATAAGATTGTTTAAAATAGATGATAATTTAAGGGTTTCCGCAGATTTGAAGAAAAAATATGGTGCTTCTGCTGAAGAATTTCTCTCAAGAAAGCATTTATCTGAACTTCTAAAAGAAAAAGGGAAGTTATCTGATGCAAAAGAAGTCGCAAAATTGATTCAAGATAAGACAGAAGATCTTTTTGTAGATCTAATAAAAAAATTAGTAGAGAAAACAGGCATTAGAAAGTTATGCTTAACAGGCGGATGTGCCCTTAATTGTGTTGCAAATCAAAAGTTATTAGATTTAGGCATTGTCGATGAAATATTTGTACCTCCATACCCCTGTGATACAGGACAAGCTGTTGGAAATGCCATAGCGGGGCTTGCTAAGAAAAAGATATATATAAAAGAAAGATTACCACACCCGTATTTTGGGAGGATGTATGATCGTAAAGAGATCTTAGATGTTTTACAAAAGAAACAGGAAATTTATCCACTTCCTTATGAAATAAAAATTAAGGATTATGACTTTAAAGAAATTCTTGATGAAAAAAAATATAACGAAATAATAGCAGACTATATTAAACATGATCTTGTAGTCGGCTGGTTTCAAGGAGATTCCGAATTAGGACCGCGTGCCTTAGGTCATCGCAGTATTTTAGCAAATCCGACGTCCAAAACGATGAAGGATCACATAAATATGAAAGTGAAGAAAAGAGAACCGTTCAGGCCTTTTGCAGCAAGTCTTTGCGATGATGATGTAGAAACATATTTCAAAAGTGGGCTTCACGATAGATTTATGTCTTTTGCAATAGATTTAAAGGAAAAATATATTCCATTAATTCCAGCTGTTTTACATGTTGATAATACCTGTCGCCTTCAATCAGTTTCAAAAAAAGAGAACCCGAAGTATTATTCCTTAATAAAAGAACTAAAGAAAAAAATTGGTGTTCCAATGGTTTTAAATACTTCTTTTAACGAGGATAAAGAACCAATAGTGGAAACCCCTGTTGATGCTTTAAGGCATTTAGCTGTTGGTAATATTGATGTTCTTGCTATGGATGATTTTATTGTGAGGTTAAAGAAATGAACAATTTAACATTATCTCAACCAGAATTAAAACAACGAATTGTAATAGGGCGTGATTTTTATCTAGAAGAATTAGAAAAATTCATAGCAGTATCTGATTATAAATCTATATTTTTAATTTATGATACAAATTTAAAAGAAGAAAAAAAGAAAATTGCCAATTTATTAAAAAATAAACGTTTTTCATCATATGGAATTAGAGCAAATCAAGAAAAAAGTACTAACTTGGTAATCTCGGCAATAAAAAAAATGCAAATTTTTGGTTGCCTTAGAAACACGTTATTAATTGCTCTTGGTGGTGGTTTTATAGGAGATATTAGTGGTGTAGTCTCATCTGTATATATGCGTGGAATAGACTATATCCAGATAGGAACAACTGCTATGTCACAATTTGATGCAATAGTACAAAAAGTAGCTGTTAATGTGAATCATTATAAAAATATTATGGGCGCATTTCATTCGCCAATATTAACTTTTTGCGATACAGAATTCGTTGAAAAAGACCCTTCATGTTTAAATTCGTTTTGTGAAGTAATCAAACACAAAATTATTGTAAAAAGTTCTTTGAAACAACTTCAAGAGCTAGAAAATAAAGAGCTAAAAAACGGAGAATTTCCAAAAATTATTTATGATTCTTTGAAAGTAAAATTGAATTGCGCAGCTCATGATCCATTTGATACTCTTGGAATACAAAAAAAACTGTCCTTAGGGCATACTATTGCGAATATCATAGAAACAAAAACATCTTTAACTCATGGGGAAGCTGTTTGGATTGGATTGCTAGTGGCTATAAGAGTTTCACTATTTTTATATCCTAAATCTAATTATTTAGCTGATCTAGACGTTTTTACAAACAATTTTATAGTAAAACACAAAGTGAAACTCCCTAAAATAACTCTAAAGAAAGACGATATTCTACCACTCCTAAAGAAGGATAAAATATCTATGGATAAGGGGTTATCTATGGTGATAATCAATGAGAAAAATGAAGTTTCTATAAAAAATGATTTGTCTATTGATACAATTATCTCTGCGATGAGAAAAACACCTTATATAAGAGTAAAATAAATTTTTTAGAAATTTGTAACGGTTGGTATTTCTTTTAGGCTCTTAATGTCTTTCTTTTGCTTATACCATTCAAACAGCCAGTTCCACATTTTATAAATAAATACTTTATCCTCTTTTATATAGCCCAATACATTAGAAACGAGGAAACAGCGGCAAAACATTCGAGAAACAAATTCTTTTCTCCAATCAAAATATTTAGAGCATTCTGCCACAGTCGGTAAAAACATTTTATCAAAAAAGACATCAAAAGTGAGTTTTGCGTCCACCAAATTAATCGGGCCAGTTAGACTACTGTTATTTTTTATAAATATGGGGTTATATTTCATTAGTAAAAGGCGCTGAGAACTCAAAAACCAGAAACATATACTAATATCGCATAAAATTGGATTTATTCCGCACTGGTCTAAATCCCAAAACAACCAATCATATGAATAATTAAAATCATATAAATCGCCGTGTGACAACGTTGTCAATGTAATTGAATCCGATTTGAAGTATTCTATTACAGTCGCAATAGATTCTGAAATACTATCAAGTAAATCAGGTGCCAGTCGTGAAATATCTTGAAGAAGTAGCAAATAATCATTTTGGTAAAAATTTACGGCCCTTCCTTTAAACAAGCGATCTTCAAAAAAAGTCGCCGAAGGATAGTTGTCTGTTTTTTCAGAGGATTCAATATTTTTTAAATATAGGTGCGATAATTTATTGAAAAATTGTGTGATTTTATTCCTTTTATGAATATCTCTATCATACCCTACATACACAAACCCATTCTTTTCTTTTGCTTGAATATATTCATAAACAAGAACTGTCGTCTTGTTTTTTCCAAGAATTGAGTCCAGTATTTTAGGCGTAGGAAATAAAAGACTAAAATTTTTTAGTCGTATAAAATCACTTTGTGAAAAATTATCATAAAAAAACTTTAAAAAATATTTATTATTTTCAATTGTTAGTATTCCGCTTTTTATTTTAGAAGGTCTGTCCTTGTCGAAAAACGGTAGAAAATCAAACCCATGAATTTTATTTTCTATAATTAAATTGATACATGACGTTAATTGACAATGTGTCACACTTACACTCATTTGAGCCTTCCATATTTTTTACATATACTTGCTATTATAAATAATTTGTTAGAAAGACACAAGAATTTTGTATGTTTTTTTTGTTTTTTAGCAGAAAAACTCAAATAAATATTTTATTTTGATTGAAATTGGTGTATAATAATATAAATTCATTTTAAGGTATGAAATCATGCATCGGCAATTTGATACATATACGACCTTTTTCGATTTGGGAATAGATCATGCAGATTTTCCATTCTGTTCGTTGGAGTACTGTTCTGGTGGATTTAACAAAAAAAGAGCCCATACTAATCGTATTATTTGGAAGAGATTAACTGGACAGGATTTATCAGCAGAAGAAGCTATTCAAGCTGATAAGTTTATTCAGGGAATAGGTTATGCTGAACAAAAAAAGAAATTTGAACATTGTGCTTTATGTTCGGATACATTTACGTGTGAACCTCTTGTAGAGTTTTCTGGAAAATTTAATTATTGGGATTTAGCTTTTCCAACAAGCCCATATACTCCAGCAGGAATTATGATTTATTTAAAAGAACGTAAAAAATTAAGATTAGAGGTTATTGATGCATTGTCGAAAGAGGCCTTTGAAGAAATTGAGACAATAGCAAACTCCCTTTTTTACATACTAAAAAATGAAATACCCGATCTATGTGGTGTAAATATACTGTTTCATCAAATTTCGACCTCTCAAGCCTGTTTACATGGGCATGTTGAGCTGATGCTTCACAATATAGACCCTTCTCTTGGATGTTTTTTAAAGAAACAGCGTCCATTTGATATTTGTGCGAACTACCTAAATAACCAACTTGAAGAAAAAGATAACATATGTTTTTTTACAGAGGGAATTAGATTGAATAGTAAATCTTTTTCCGTATTAGAAACAATGAAAATTATTAAAGAATACCGCAATAATACTGTTAATTTATTTAATTTTTTTTCTGAAGTACGTAAAAATTACTTTAGTAAAACATCTAAACAAAAAAAGGCAAAAGAATTGCTTTCACAAAAAGGGTTTAATTCTACACAAATTGACCAGATATTATTTGATATAACACCGGCCCCAATAAATTGTGTATATTTTACTTACTATAGGAATGAATATTTCATTTCTATTATTCCAGAATTAATTTTAAGATCAATACCATTAAGTAAAATCACAGATGATGAATACTTGTTATACAATTTAAAGTATAATGCCATTCAACCACGTGAAGAAAAGTTTTTTTTAGAAGAAAAGCACCCATTAATACGACCAAGTATAAAATTGAGACAAGCAATGCCTGCTGATAAAAAAATATTAATCTTAAAACAAATCGTTCACAATATATTATCAAAGGAGCGTTTATGATGGGATTTTCTTTTCTTACATTGCCCCATTCACATTTAGTAAAAATAGTTAGTTTATTAGATAACTTGTCTAATGATGAAAAAGGCTTCCTACGTAAAAGTGGGGATATTACGATAGACAATGGACATTACTTCATTAAGGAATTGAGAAAAGAACGAATTATTTTTCCTCCAGATCAATACATTAAATTTTATCAGGAGTATTATCACAAATTAAATTCCGCTATTGAGACATATCCTTCCTATGGTATGTGGTGTATAGACAATAAAGTATTTGAGGTTCAACCATTTATTGCTAATCAATCTATAATGATGAGAGGGACTCTATTGGATTGGAATACCTTAAAAAAGACTTATACAAAAATACTACAAGATATTGATTCAGTTCAAAGAAAATATGGAACAAAAGATTTTTCTTTCGTTGGAATTGAAACTGCGATTTGGAATTTTTCAACAGATGGACGTCTGTATGATTTTAATCCTGTGCGCCTATATAATGCAAATTGTCTATTTACCACAACAAATGATCCTGATATGCTAGAAAAAACAAAGTTTCGTAATTTCTCGCCTTTTGGAATGAAGGTTAATTTATTAGCAACAGTTGGAATCGCAGTCAAAAATAAAGATTTTATCTTGCAAAATAATCCAAACAATTGGTTTTTGGAGTTAAAATCGATACTTAGGGATAATCTTAAGGCTCAAGATAGTGAAAAAGTCGATCTACTTGAAAATCAAACTGATTTTCCTAAATGGCATCCGTTACAAATAATAAATAATTTCAACAGGGGGGGAAGAAATGGATAAATATTCGGATTTAGAGAAAATACTGCAAAAATTAATATCCCTTTCTGTTGAAGCTGGAGAACTAGCTAAATCGATTAAAGAAAAAAAAGAATGTGCAGATGAAGAAATTGAAATTTTTATCCGTAATAATTTAAAAGACTTCAATTATTCATTTATAGGAGAAGAAACAAAACCTTTTATAAATCAAACTTCTAACCGTTGTTTTGTTGTCGATCCGATTGATGGCAGTCTGAACTATCAGAATGGTGATGAAAATTGGTGTGTTTCTATATCTCTTATGGAGAATGAAGCGCCGCTTCTTGGGGTTGTTTTTGTTCCTGAAAAACATATGCTTTTTTACGCGCAAAAAACAAAAGGGGCAAAAATCCTTGATTGTCAGAAACATTCCGAAAGCAGTCTTGTTATTAAAAAGAAATCAAATTTAATTGAATTATTAGGGGCATCCGACAATTCTACCAAGATCAGAGAAATCTTGCTAAATACTGTTTTAGATAAAAATTATATTCGTTTCCGACATACAGGATCCATAGTTGTTGCTTCTTTAAAGCTAATAATGGGGGAGCAAGAGGTATAATATATGGGGGAAAGACTCATTTGCATGATATAGCAGCTGTATGGTTAATTGTTAAAGAAAGCGGTGGGGAAACATTCTTTAATAAGGATAAAGGATTGTTTATTGCGACACAGGATAAAGAGACAATGGAAAAATTAGAGAGGTTTTATTTATGATAAAGGATGCAGAATGGAATAATATAAAAGAAATCGTGGCACAATTGAATATTCCAAATGAGTACAGAGAAGCTATCATATTTGGAATAAAGAAAATCTATAACGTTATGCCTTATAAACCCATTTTTATTGGGATATGTGGTAGTGCCGCGCGAGAAGATATTGTTCCAAATTTTAGTGATGTAGATTTATTATTTATTCATAAAGGAGATGAATCATATAATATTTTAGATCGTTATATCCATAACGGAATAAAAATAGGATTGACGATATTGCCGTATAATTTTTCAGCGCCACAATACCAAGACAGAAAACCATGGTATTTTTTTCGATGCTTTCAAAAAGGAATTTACAAGAAACTATATGGCGACATTGATTTATTACCGCACGTTACTTTTGAAAAGCTATATTCGGTGACGGCTGGTGATGTAAATTTAAAATCATTACGAGAAGTTGTTTCAAATGAACTACAAGAAAATATGATACCAAAATCCTTGAAGCACTGTCATACCATAATGAAAAATATTATTCTTTTGGAGCATAAAAAGGAGCTTGAAGGGTATAAAGTCATACATAAATACTTCTATGAGAATTTCGGTACAAATTTTACAAGAGTTCCATCAATTCAAGAATTTATCACTAAAAAAGAAACTCCACAAACAGTAAAAACTGAAATAGAGGAGTTTCTAAACGAATTCAATCAGTATTTAGAAGAAAATTTTTCTATTCTCTAACATTTTGCGGACTTCTACAGTTGTGATTTAGTTGTGATTTACTCTATGCAAAACAATAGAACGCACATAATGATCTAATCTTTGGTGAAAGGTTTGTTCATCTTGGTCGTTATTTACTATATAAACAAGTTGTTTTCCTTCTCCTTTATCAGAAACAGTTCCATCTGCATGTAGTATAAGTTTCGGATAATCAAACATCCCTTCTGATTGTTTTTTTGCATCCTTTTGTTGAGTTCTTGTTGAAATATCTTCCAGTTTTATCGTTAAATCTGCTTTTCGATCGGTGTTTGGAGAATCTGTCCTCAATCGATGATATTCTCTTAAAACCCTTGATTCAAAAGGAGCATCAATGTACAGTAAAGAAAGTTTTTCACCAAGGATTTTACGTAACACTATGGCATCTGTCGTACTATAAAGTGTATCCATAATAATAGTGTCATGAGCATCTGCACTTTCTGCTGCTAGTTTAAGATATTCACGCCAATGATTCTCTAGATCACGACTTATTTCCTGTTTTCGCCAATCATCGTAAGGCAAAGAACTGCCTGATTTTTCATAAAGAGTGCGGTATATATTTTTTATTTTGAGATGCTTTATATTTGAAAAAGTATCAACAATATGGTTTACGCCACTACTTTTCCCAGATTCAGATGGACCAGAAACGAAGATAAATTTATTAATTTTTTGCATGAGACCTCCACTTCAACCATCAAAGTGTATACTATTTTATATGAAATGTCAAGTAAAACTGCTTTTTTTTATCGCTATTTCGAAAATCGGATATAAATCAAATTCAATTCCGTTAATACCACGTAGAAGGCCTATTTCATCCTCAGTGGCAACGTCTATTCGGGCTTGTTCCAAGAACAGGCCTTCTTCTTTGCGTTTAAGCTCTTTTTCCTGTACATTCAGTTGTTTTTGAAGTTTCAACTCTACCAAACGATCATTTACCTCAGCTATTGAATCTCGTAATTTTTTTACCTCCTGTTTAGCTTCTAAAAGATTTTGTTCCAGAACAGATTTTTGTCGGGTAGCTCTCAATTTAATTAAATCTACATCCTCATCAAACTTTCTGGCATTTTCGTTGGCGTAGCGTTCTTTCAGGTCGCGCTGAATTTGGGTATCTAATAAATCTCGTGAGGATCCCGTCGCTGTTTTAAGCCAGTATGGATTTTTCCTACCTTCTGTCGTGATATCCTCAGTAGGTTGGTTAAGAATTCTAAGGCACTCTTTTTCATCCAAAATTTGTCCATTTTCATTCTTACCAGTCAGAATGTCATAATCAGCAAGGTATTGTCTCTTTTTATTACGAAGAACCACATTGTAAAAATGAATAAGAGATTGTCCTGATTTATTGCTCGCTGTTATGATTCCTTTTTCCGAACAGGCAATTTCATTTAAAATACCTTTGACCAAGATTGAGGTTAGAGTAATCCTGCCAGCCGCTGGCTTAAAGTCCTTTGACATACCATAACTCCGCCGCCCCACATAAGGTACATTGCGTGTGCCGCTATCATAATAGAATAATTTAGAAACTTCTTCACTATCTGGTAGGGTCAGGGTTTTCTTCTCGTCATCAATAATGTATTCTGGTCAATTTTCAGAAAAATAGAATTTAACCACTTCCCATAAATCTTTATTGATCTTTTCGGTCCTTTCTTCAATATATTTTGGGGATACTGTGACTTTTTCGGCAATATCTTTTGTAAAAGTCGTAAATAATGAGGTCTCAGCAACCGAAACGATCTTTTCATTCGAAATGCGATTTACCTCCATATTTTCATCAAAATCTGAGCGGATTTCACTTAAATCGCGTCGCTGTTTCAATACATCTTCCAATTTCACATCAAAGTTGCCGACAATATCGTCCGACAGGCCGAAAATACCCTGAAATTGTAAAGTTCGTTTGTTAATCAATTCCAAAATACGCACATCAGACATGTTTTCCTGACTGAGCAAATTGATAACCAACACATCGGATTGTTGTCCTTGGCGGTGGCAACGACAAATTCGTTGTTCCATCTCAACGGCATTATAAAGTAAATCATAGTTCACGACAATGGGGCAATATTCTATGTCTAAGCCTTTGGCAGTTGCATCGTTTGTGATAAGAATTTGAATATTTTTATCTTCTCTAAAAATGTTCAAAGCATTATCATCTGTGTGTTTTATAATCGAATAATGTTCCTTTAATAACTCTGATAAAACGGATAAAGTGGTCAGATTATCAACAAAAATGATGGCTTTTTGCACTTCTTTGCGTGATTTTAAATGCGTAAATGTTGTTTTTAGTGCCTTTAATAATTCTTCCATTTTAGCCGAAACGGAAACATTTAAAGCCATTTTTTGCATTGTATGTAAAATAATGCGTTCATCAGACGAAGCCCGTTCAATCGGAGCCGACAGCATATTGGCAAAAGCCTGCGGAGAGGAAGAAAGAGTTCTATAAAATTGTAATGCTAACTGATAATTATACATTTGCGGATAGGCAGTTTTATTATCAAGAGCCAAGTATTTTTCGGTTAAATTATAGAGTTTTTTTTCATCATTTATCGGACTATAATTGAGAACAACCGGCAAACGTTTAGTAAAATTAACATAAGGTTCAACCTGTCTTTTTAAAGTTCTAAACGCAAATTTGGATACCCATGATGAAAGTTCGGGATAGTTTTCAGGTTTTCTAAAATACCGGCGATAAAAGCTGTCAGCATCCGGCAAAACACTTTCATCAATAAAATGTATCAGTCCGTAAATGTCCATGATACTCATTGTTATCGGTGTCGGTGTTAATAATAGCTTAAAAGCATTGCCGACAGTGTCTTTAATGGCAATAACCGATTTATTATCCGGCTTAAATAGGAAATCTGCCTCGTCAAATACGGCTAAATCCCAGCGAATACTTTTGATTTTTTCTGCCTCGCGGATGACATCATCGTATGTGACAATGCAAAGGCCTTTGCTATCGGCGGTATATTCTTCCCATTTGATAACCGGCAGAGTAAATTCTTCATCAAGTTTTTGTTGCCATTGTGCCGTAAGATTTTGGGGCAAGACAACCAAAATATGTTCTTTGCCCTCATACCAACGCTGAGCAACCACAAGCAAAGCCTCATAAGTTTTACCGAGAGAACCCTCGTCACATAAAATGCAACCTTTTAACACTGATGAACGCAAAGCAAAACGAGCCGCGGCTATTTGATAAGGTAATACTTTAATTTTTGAAGAAGCATAAACTGCGACTAAATTATCGTTGATACGAAAACTTGCCAATCGTCTGGCTTCAGCCATAGCGGCAAATTCGGATGCAAAACGATAAGGCTTAGTCTCTTCCATAATCTACACCGTCTTTTTGAATTCCTGCCAATTGCGAACCGGTTGTTCAGAAAAACCAACACCCTCCAACGCCTTAAAGTGTTGTGCGCCGCAATGGATTTTTTGTTGCTCTTCCGGTCGCAAGCCGTAAAAGTTCGCCGTTCTTTTCTAAATATACGGCCCAGTCCGGATTATAGGTCCCGATAGGTGTGTCAATTTTGAAACGGCTTGGAATCTTGAAAAACATTTTAACATCAGGATCTTCATCCAAAGCAACGGCAAAAGGTCTTTCTACCGTGCTTGAATCATAAACGATATAATCGTAAACGCTGTTTTTGACAGCTATAGCATTTCTATCCAAGTTTGCCGTCAGCTCTTCATTCGAGAAAATTTCCATAACCGAATATTCTTCGCCGGCCAATTTAATGTACTTAATCCCGTCAATAGCCAATTTATGACGATTGCGCTGGATAATTTCCAAAACCTTTTCGTAAAACTCTTGCGGATTTTTCAAGAAATCTGCGGCACGTCCGCTTTCCTGAATGATTTTATTCACGGTAGAACGTTTTAATAACGTTTTAGTGGAAATTAGGCGCAAAATATCTGGTAAAACATCATAATTTTGCTCTAAGTTTTGGGTAAGCATTGCTCCGGCTTGTGCTGTAACACCTGATTTTTGAATATCTATACCGGCTGTCTGGATGATTAACCTCGGAGCGACAATTTCCGACATTTCGCGAATATCTTTAATACTGTCTGATATCAACTTTTCTAAATCAAACTGCACACGATATGTGGTCTTTTGCTTGATTTTATCCCACAATTCTTGAAACTCCAGCGAAACAATCGCACGTTTATTGAGTTTAACCGTAACATCACGCGAAGCATCGCGAATATTGAGTTTATTGTCCGCTTTATTCATGGATTGCAACACGGCACGTTGCGCAGCTTTAGACCAACGCTCGCTTAAATTAAGTGTACCGGCGGCAAGTTGAGCTTTCATTGTATCTTTTATTTTTCCTTTGTTATCAATAACCTTTTTATTTTTCAGCTCATCCATAATGGCGGCGGCTTCCTCATAGGAGAAAGTCTTTTTCTCGACTACAGTCTCCTTATAAGTGGTGCTGGCGAGTGCTGCAACCGAAACCGGTTTGGCAGCCTTTAATGTTTGCACAACTTCCTGTTTCAGCGGCTCCGGCATCGGGATATTTTCGATTTTTATTTCTTCAGCCTTAACTTCCGGTTTAATGTAGCCACCATCATCAATTAAGCCGAATTTCTGTAAATCTTCCACAATAGCGGTGGCCTCGCTTTCGCTGACTTTGCGCTCAACCTCAACTTCTTCATCATAAGCGTAACCGATAAGCATATCAAGTTCAAACATACCAAAGCGAACACCGGTTTCGTCTTCAATTTCTTTTTGCAACTTCTCGGCAAATTCGGCAAAGCTCTCGTTTGCGATAACGTGCAATACGTTAATATCTTTATCCTCAATCCGCTCGCCGTCTTGATTTACGCAAAGTCTTAAACCGCGCCCGACTTTTTGGCGGCAAGTAAACAGCGACTTTTGCTCGATCAGCGTGCAGACTTGGAAAACGTTCGGATTATCCCAACCTTCCTTTAACGCCGAGTGCGAAAAAATAAAGCGGAGCGGACATTCAAACGACAACAGCCATTCTTTATCTTTCATTATGGTATTGTAGGTGTCGTCATCAGCCTGTGTGTCGCCCTTAGTATCTTTGTATTTACCTTTTTTATCTTGGGAGAAATAACCGTTGTGCGCTTTGTTTACGTCTGTATCAAATTTCGTTTTCAAAATAGCATACTTCGGCTTGTTTATAAGCTCGTTATAGCATTCTTCAAACATTTCGGCATAAATACCCTTGCTACCGTCTTCTTGGCGATATTTTTTAACTTCATCAATAAAGAACAGCGACAAAACCTTAATACCCATATCAAAATAGCGCAGTTCTTTATCAAGGTGTGTTTTAATGGTCTGATAAATTTGCGCACGCTTCAAAACTTTTTCATCAACGCTACCGATGGCTTTACCCAAGGCAACATATTCGGAATTAGCAAATTCCACGCCCTCAAAACCTTTGGTACAGTCAATACCGGCGACAACATAACCGTCATAAATTTTGCGGTGACCGGATTTCATAAATAAGTCGTCATTCGGCTTGACCGTTATGACTTTACGGGTAACATGACCGTTTTCATCTTCAACATCAATTTCAATTTTCGCCGAAAAGCCGTTGGCGTTTGAAACGTCCTTTAAGGCAATATACGGCTTGTTTGAATCGTTTAAGACCGCATTTGAAATAACGCAAATCTGCTTAACTAAGCCCATTTGATAGGCATCAACCGGTGTTAGGCGATAGACAAGATTCTGCTTTTCACGGTGGGTTGCAGAATAACGTAAGATACACAAAGGATTTAAGGTCGCAATGGCTTCTTTTGCCTTAGGTGTATTATCAACGCTTTGCGGTTCATCAATAATCACAACCGGATTTGTGTCTTGAATATATCTCATGGCTGTTTCACCGTTGAGTTTATCCTGCTCCTGATTGATGATGTTTTCGGCTTTTTTGAAAGCGTCAATATTGATAATCATAATTTCAATGTTGCTGGAAGTCGCAAAAGCCCGAACATCCGACAGTTTAGCCGAATTATAGATAAAATATCTGTAAGGCACGCTGTCATATTGATTTTTAAAGTGTTCTTCGGTTATTTGGAAAGATTTATTCACACCTTCACGAATAGCAATACTTGGCACGACAATGATAAACTTTGTAAAACCATAGCGTTTATTGAGTTCCAAAATTGTTTTTGTGTAAACATAGGTCTTACCGGTTCCTGTTTCCATTTCAATTGAAAGCGGCACGGCCTTAATGCTGTCAATGTCTGTTTGTGGCAGGGAATGAGCCTTTTGAATGGCATGAAGGTTGTTGTTTATAGTTTCTTCATCCAACAACAGCTTGTTACCGAACCCAAATTCATTTTGCAGGAAAGAAGCCTGCGCGGAGTTATCGGCGATTGAAAAAGTCATGTTGGCTTTTTCTTGACCCTTGAATAACTCCACCGCCGCATTTGTGGCATCGGTTTGAAATTCTTGATTCTTAAACTTTAGTTTCATGTTTATTCCTCAGTTGACTACAAATTGTAGCCGCTTTATTAATTTGAACCTTATTTGCCATTACTTTTGGGAGCACAAGCACTTATTGTTCCCGTTGAGACAGAACTTGTTGTATTGTTACTTCCACTTGTAGGAGTTGAAGCGGTGATTTTTGATAAACTTCTAGATATCGGTGCACAAACAGAAATTCGTTCTGAACTGTTTTGAACACGTTGAGGGGCAGATGAATTAATTTTACTTAAGCTATCCTGTGCCATAGTTATTTTTGTAGTATTGTTTGACATTTTACACTCCTGTTAAGACATTAAGATTTAATACGGCGATAAGAAAAAGACTTATTACTCCAATGATAAAGCTCCATTTCATAATAGTGTCTTTATTTTTTAATGATTCATCAAGTAAGCTGACATCCTTACCATTTATAATATTCTCTAGCAGATATCTGTTATTCTTAAAGATATTTAAGGCAAGAATGATTGTTATCAAAAAACACATACCGGAAATAAGCCATAAAACAGATAGCCAACACGAGGTTATTTTATTCATAAAGGTAACTAAAAGACCAATTGCCGCTGAAGCGATTGTTAATAACTGTCTGTCTAATTCAAAACGTGTTGCAAAATTAGCATTAACTAAGGCAGCATACCATTCTATTTCCTTTCCATCATTAATCGCTTTATTCTCTTTTAGACGTTTATTTTCCTGATTTTTTTCCTCCAGAAAACCTTTTAATATTTTTTCTTCTTCTTTAGATAAATTCATTATAAAAGTCTCCTACAACAATTCAATTTCAACGCCTTTGTCTTTTGAGATGTAGTAAGCGTTTGACAGAGCGACATCGTCTTTGAAAGCTTCTTCTGCGGCAACGATTTTGGCAGGTGTTAAATCACACATAGCCGAAATGTCTTCCGGTGTAATACCTCCGTTAGAGCCGTCCAAACATACTAAAATCAATCCGTCATCACCAATGGAGTAGACTTTACGACCGTTGATATCGGTTAAATTGACTTGATAAGTGACAGGGATACCCAATTTTAACATCACTTCGTAAACGACATCTAATTCAGAGCGGTCAAATTTAAGCGTTTTGACAACAGAGTCAAAGCGTTCTCTTAACACCTCTGTCTCGCTGACCGGTGTATCATCCCATTTAACGAGGTTTGATGTATCCAGTTTCAAAACCTTAAATCCAACATCCACATCGGCGTTGTACTCTTTGATTTTAGCACCGGCACGACGGATACGCTCTTTACCGATTTCACAAATGTTTTTATATCCGGCTTTAAAGGCTTCGGATTTTTCATCACACAGTTCGGGCAATTGTACCATAATAAATTGACGTTTTCCACCATCTTCTGCATTTAACTGCATAACCGCATGAGCGGTGGTCGCCGAACCGGAAAAGAAGTCAAGAATGATATCGCTATCAGTCGTTGTAGAATTAAGAAAATATTTAATTAAAGCACTCGGTTTTGGAAATGAGAAAATATTATTACCAAGCAAACCAGCACATTCTTTGTTTCCATCTTCTGACATACCCACTTCGGAAGGGATAACTGTGGACATAGCTTTCATTGCATATTCTTTTCCGTATTTTGCTAATGCCTTTTGCTTATCTTCACTTTCAAAAACTCGATAGGATGGAATTGTTATATTTAAAAATTTGTAATCATCTGGAAAAACAATTTTTCCTTTGTCATAGTAATCTTGGAATGTGTCCTTAGTTATACCCCATAAGCGTTTTGGATTATATTTATAAACTTTTCCTGTTTTAGGATCAACAAGATCAAAAGCAGAATTCGGACGCTGAGATTCAATTTTTTGCGTTGTTAAATCGGACAATCTCCATCTATCATTTGGGTAATCTGGACTGGAGTAGTACTTTCGTTCAAATCTAATACCTGCACTTAAATCCGATGATTTGGCATAACAAATAACCCATTCATAATCTTGTGAAACACCAAACGGCACATCAGATTTTGATGTCCTTTTACGCCAAGGCATTTGCGCTACAAAGTTTTCTTCTCCAAAAACCTCATCACAGAGTCTTAACAAATTAACTGCTTCGTTATCATCAATGCTGATAAAAATCACACCATCATCACGGAGCAAGTTAGAGGCTAAACGCAAGCGAGGATACATCATATTCAGCCAGTTGGTGTGATAACGTCCCATGGTTTCAGGATTGGATTTGGTGGTTTGACTGGTAATTTCTATATTTTGCAAGTGGATCCTTAAAATCATCCTCATAAACAAAGTCATTGCCGGTATTATACGGTGGATCAATGTAAATCATCTTAACTTTGCGATAATAAGCCGTTTGCAACAGCTTTAAGACTTCCAGATTGTCGCCTTCAATATATAGATTATTTGTATTTTCAAAGTCAACACTTTCTTCCACACATGGGCGGAGCGTACCGGTAGAACGTTTTCCGGCAATGCGTAGGCACTCGGATTTGCCTTTCTATTCAAACTTATACTTTTCAAAATCATTGTCGATATATTCGCCACATAAAGACAATAGTTTATCAATATCCAAATTACCCTCGGTAAAACACTCAGGAAAAACCGTTTTCAACTTTTCCTTGTTTACGCCCGTCACATCAAGGCTTTTGCCGTCCATTTTTTGAATTTGAATATCGTCTGCCATGAAAACACCTCATTTATCAGCATAAAATTATAATCCGTCATATTTTAACGACTTCTACCTAAAATTGCAAGAAAATAGTCATTTTTTTCAAAAAAAATGAAAATCTGTTTATACACCCTAAATACTAAGTGTGCAAGTATAAGAAAATCTAAAATCCTTATAAAATAAGGCTTTTAGGAAGATATATAAATAGAGGTATCAATTTTTAGATTTACAAACCAACCACTGCTTGGCTAGATTCGGAAAGTTGATGTTATACCATTATAATCAATTATTCAAAAACAATAACTTACGAGCAAGTGGCTCTGGCGAAAAAATCACATTGCACAATGTATATATATTCGGGCAAAAGTATATATGCCTTAAGAGAAAAGAGGGCAACCACATCAATTTCGGTATAAAATCAGATTTTAAGAGTTGGCAGTCCTAGGGGCTGTGTGGGGGGGGGGACTGGATAACAAAAAAAGCGAAAGTATAAACTTCCGCTTTTTTATGTTGGTCGGATTGACTGGACTCGAACCAGCGACCTCTTCGTCCCGAACGAAGCGTTCTACCAGGCTGAACTACAATCCGGTCAGCTATGTGTTTATCACAAAAAAAATATAAAACAAGAGTTTTTTTTATAAAAATAACTTTTTTTGCGTTTAGTTTATGTGATATCTCCTTTTTGCCTTTTTCCTGAGCTGATGAAACGGAATTACTTTTATGCAAAAAGACAGCAAATTGCGCTTAAGCACATCTGAAAATGGCTGTTTTATCTTTATTTTTTTCAAAATTTTTGCAATTTTGTTTGTGTCAGCATCAGAGTTTGTTTTTGCATTTTTGTGCTTTTTATAATCGAAAGAAATTTTTATAACCTTGTCGCTGAGTTTTGTTTCCGTATATCCGGTCGGGCAATATTGCAGATATAACAAATAAATATTCTGATTCGGAAACTTTTCGGCCAAAGTTTTTTGCGCCTTTATTATGTCTTCATCAGAATTTTTGATGCCGTTTTCGTCGGAAATCTCAATATAACAAGCCAAAATATTTTTGCTGGATTTGATGTTTGTCATCAGCCGCTCGATTCTGCGGTCGTATTTTTTTCTGACATCATCAAAAGTTTCGTCCAGTGTTTTTCCGTATTCAAAATCATGGTTCAGAATAATCCCGTTTTTAGTGTCTTCATAAACTTCGCACAAATGAGTTCTGGCTTTATTGTCAATTTTCAAATCTTTCAGGTTTTTCTTTTGCATAAAAGATGAAAAATCGGAAGAAATTATTTCCGCGCGTTTACAAATATTTCCGCCGGCAAGCCAATCAAACGGATATGATGCAAACTGCAAATCAGCCTTGCGCAAAGATTGGGTCGACAAACATGCGGCGCCGAGCGAAAACACAAAGTCAAATGTCGGAAGAGCATTTACCCTCCCCCGCGCATTTTTGGCATCACCCCGCAGCTTTATGATATTTTTTGAAGTCAGCAGCGGAATTTTTTCAAACAGGCAGACTTTTGTGCGGTTGGCATTCTTTTCAATGCACAAAAACGGAATAAATCCGAACAGGCGGATATAATTTTTATGCTCTGCTTTGAGCAGAAATTCTTCATAAATTTCCGGATTTTCAACCTTTGCAAACGCCCAAATCGCCAAAGTCGCATTATGCATTTTATCGTTTTGCAGCTTTGAAGTGTTTGTTTTGTGCTCGCGATAAGAAAACAAAACTTCCGGAATATTATAAAAATCGGTACGCGGAATCAGTCTGCACCAAAGCGCATAATCCTCAGCCGGAGAAAATCTTTCTTCATAGCGGATTTTGTTGTCGGTCAATACGGATTTTCTGATCATTGCGGCCGGGTGAGTTATGGCGCAGACGCGCATCAGAGCAAGTTTTATATCGTGACTTTCGGTCGGGTTTGCACTGACTTTATTGCCGTTCAGCTTGCAGATTTTGCTGCCGACAACACCGACATTTTTATGCTCATCAAGATATTTTGCCTGTTTTTCAAGCCGTGTCGGCAAAGACACATCGTCATGATCCATAATCGCGAGGTATGTGCCTTTTGCCATCTCAATCAGCTTATTTCTGGTCTCAGAAATACCGAGGTTTGTTTTGTTGACGGCGTATCGTATCCGTTTGTCTTTATATGATTTTATAACTTTTTCGACATTTTCGTCGGTGGAGGCGTCGTTCAAAATCAGCAGCTCAAAATCCTTAAAAGTCTGATTCAAGATGCTGTCGACAGCAGCGCGCAAAAATTCTTCTTTTGTGTTATAAACCGGCAATAAAACAGATACTTTTACCATTTTTCCCTCTTATAAATTATTCCCAGAACATATGTTCCATTTTATAGTTTAGCGAAATTCCGACGGTGGTGTTTGAGCCGTATTTTTCCGCACCTCTGGCCTTTGCCATTTTGTATGACACATACGGAGCCAAAGCAAAATTGCCGATAAGCGCAACATCAAGTCTGGCGTTGGCGTTGATTTCATATTTGAAATCGGTCGGTTCATAGCGGCTGTATTCAAAATATTGACGGGCATATGCATCAGAATAAAACTTTACGCCGTCGCGGAGCGGATACTCAAACCGATAGCCGATTTCCGCCGCGGTCTTGGTGTCGTCCTGACTGTATGTCATATCATATTCTTCAACAATCGCGGCATACAATTCTTTGATGTATTTGCCTTCAAACAGCTTCATACCGAGCTTGCCGCGCAGGGTTTTTGTCCGCGGGGCATCGTCGTTGGCCGTAAATTCGGTTTGATATCCGATATTGGCAAACGGGCCGACAAAGCCGTATTTTGTGTCCCAAACTTTGTGCGCATAGTCTGTATAAATCAAAATTTTGTCGGCGCTTTCGTTGGTTTCGGTGCCTCCTTCATATTTTTTGATTCTGGTTTCGCCGTATTCTGCGGTAATTCCGTTTGTCCACATCAGGTTATTATTTTGATATTCCAGTGCAAAGTCTGCGGCTCCGATGATTGAAGACTGCTCGTCCGCACTGAGTGCTGCATCCGGCGAATTGTGATATTCTTTTTGGTTGCTGACGGTATTTTGCGAATATTTCAGCTCGATTTTGCGCAAGTTTGCTTTCAATGAAGAATTGCTTTTTTGCTCAACAACCGCAGAGCTTTCATCGGCGGCAGAAACAGCATCTTGAGCAACGGCGCAAAGCGGAAGGCCGAAAACGGCGGCAAAAACCGTAGTTTGCAAAAATTTTTTCATAGTTCAATAGTCCTTTTACAGTTTTAAAACAATAAGAGCAGTAAAGCTTTTGCCTTACTGCTCCAAATTATAAAATTTATTTATCGGCTTTTTTGCGAGAAGTTTTTTTTGCCGGTTTTTTCTCGTCGTCAAAGTTGTACAATTCTTCAACGGAGACTTTGTTTTCTTTGATTTTTGCCAATCCGATGATGTGGTCAATAATCTTTTCTTCAAAAACAGGAGCCTTGAGGCCTTCAATAGCCTGTTTGTTCTTCAGATAATAGTCAAACACGGCCTTTTCTTGTCCCGGATATTTTTTAGCTTCTGCCATAATCGCCTTGTTGATGTCATCAGGCTCAATGGTGATCTTTGCTTCTTTTGCAACTTCGGAAAGCAACAGGCCGAGTTTTACGCGGCGCAGAGCGATTTCCTTGTATTCTTTAAGCAAATCTTCTTCTTTTTTGCTCTTTTCGTCTTCATCAAGCTGATTATATTTCTTAGCCTGTTCATATTGTTTGCAAATTCCGTCATATTCGGCATTAACCAAACTTTCCGGAACATCAAAACCGTATTCTTTGTCCAGAATATCGAGAAGGGCGCGTTTGAGCTTCATTTTTGAAGCGGATTCATAATCTTCTTTGATGCGGGCCTCAATTTTTGTTTTGAGCGCAGCCAAATCAGCTTCACCCAAAGATTTTGCAAATTCGTCATTGACTTCAACCGATTTGTTGGCGCGCAATTCTTTGATTTCTACGGCAAATACGGCGTCTTTGTCAGCCAAATCTTTTGCGTGATAATCTTTCGGGAATTTAACTTTTACATCAACTTTTTCGCCGACCTTTTTTCCGATTAACTGGTCTTCAAAGCCGGGAATGAATGATGCGGAACCGAGTTCGAGAGGATAGTTGTTGCCTTTTCCGCCCTTAAATTCAACCCCGTCAACCGAGCCGACAAAATCGATTACGGCAATGTCGCCTTTTTGAGACGCGCGGTCTTCTTCGATTTTTACGCTGTCTTTGCGGGACTGAGCCAAATATGTCAAAGCTTTTTCAACTTCTCCGGCCGGAACATCTGCCATAACTTTTTCAAGAGTAATCTTTGAAAAATCACCGACTTTGATTTCAGGCAAAACTTCAAGCGAAACTTCAAATTCAACATCTTTGCCGTCTTCAAATTTTGTAATCTTAACATCAGGCATCATAGCCGGATTGAGCTCTTTGCTCTTAATCAGCTCATCAACCGATTTTTTGACCATATCGTCAAGAGCCTCGCCCATAACCGATGCGCGGTATTTTTGCATCAGCATTGCTTTCGGAGCTTTTCCGGGGCGGAAACCGGCGATTTTTGAGTGTTTTGCAACATCTGCAATTTTAACTTCAACTTCTTTTTCAAAGTCTGCAGACGGAATTGTAATTTGGAACTGTTTTTTCAAGTCTTTAGCTTTTAATTCTTTGATTTTCATAAGATTTCTCTTTCAATATCATTAGAAACAATATACAAAGTTCATCTGGTGCGGATGGGGAGACTCGAACTCCCACACCTTGCGGCATCAGAACCTAAATCTGACGTGTCTGCCAATTTCACCACATCCGCGATAATCCAGCTAAACAGGTTTGTCCCGATAGTAGTCAAATTATTTTTTAAATCAAGCAAAATATAAATATGTGTTGATATTTAAGCAAAATTCTTTTATAAAATCGGCAGCTGATTTTTTATGACAAAGGACAAAACAGATGAATACGGAAAAATATAATATTCGCAAGACTTTTGCGATTATTTCTCACCCTGATGCCGGTAAGACCACATTGACCGAAAAATTGTTGCTTTTCGGAGGTGCGATTGCTCAGGCCGGTGCCGTAAAAGCCCGCGGAGAAAACCGCCGTGCGCATTCCGACTGGATGAAGGTGGAGCAGGAAAGAGGAATTTCCGTCGCTTCGTCGGTTATGAGCTTTGTCTATGACGATATAAATTTTAATCTGCTGGATACGCCTGGACACGAAGACTTTTCCGAAGATACTTATCGCGTTTTGACCGCGGTTGATTCGGCGGTGATGGTGCTTGACTCGGCAAAAGGTATTGAAACCCAGACAAAAAAGCTGTTTGAGGTATGCCGCCTGCGCAATATTCCGATTTTGACCTTTGTCAACAAGCTTGACCGCGAGGGGCTTGATCCGTTTGTTTTGCTTGATGATATCGAAAAAACTCTGGCTCTTGATGTTACGCCGGCAAGCTGGCCTATCGGCAGCGGAAAAGACTTTTTGGGCTGTTATGATTTGCTGAACGACCAGCTTATTTTGATGAGCAAAGGCAGCAAATCGCAGATAAATTCGGTGATAGAGACATGTAAAGGGATTGATGACCCGAAAATCGACAGTCTGATTCCGGCGCATATGGCATCTAAACTGCGTGAAGATGTTATGATGGTGCGCGAGCTGTGTCCGAAATTTGATTTGCAGGAATATCTTGACGGTTCGCTCACTCCGGTATTTTTCGGAAGCGCTGTCAACAATTTCGGCGTCAGAGAAGTTTTGAACGGCCTGTGTGCTTTGGCTCCGACGCCGCGCAACCAATCTGCAAAAGAAAGAGATGTTGCGCCGACTGAGGATAAAGTCAGCGGATTTGTTTTTAAGATTCAGGCAAATATGGACCCGAAACACCGCGACCGCATTGCGTTTATGCGGATTTGCTCCGGCCATTTCAAACGGGGCATGACGCTTCAGCAAATTCGCACCGGAAAGCCGATAAAGGTTGCAACTCCGGTGATGTTTCTGGCGCAGGAAAGAGAGCTTGCGGAAGATGCGTTTGCCGGTGATATAATCGGGATTCCGAACCACGGACAGCTGCGTATCGGCGACACCTTGACCGAAGGTGAAAAGCTGCATTTTACCGGAATTCCGAGTTTTGCGCCTGAGCTGCTGAAATCCGTCCGCGCGCTTGATCCGCTGAAATCAAAACATTTGGGCAATGCGTTGCAACAGATTGCGGAAGAGGGCGGCGCCGGTGTGTTTAAGCCGGTTATCGGATCGGAATGGATTGTCGGCGTTGTCGGAACTCTGCAATTTGAGGTCATGGCAGACAGAATTCGCACCGAGTTTAATATTCCGGTGATGTTTGAGCCGACGCAGTATTATACCGCGCGTTGGATAAAATCGGCAGACGGCGCGGCGCTCAAAAAGTTTGCGGACGCAAATCAGGGAAGTATTGCCTATGACCACGACGGAGAGCTTGTCTTTTTGGCGCGCAACGCATGGCACTTAAACAAGGCGAAAGAAGACTTTCCGCAGATTGAGTTTATGACCACCCGCGAACATACTTTTTAGAGACAATAACGGACTTTGTGTCGAACATTTGACGCCGTTTTTTTGCGGCCGGTTGTCAAGTGATATTTTGCGCTTATATAATCTGAAAAAATATTTGCAAAAAAAGAAAAAATAAGCTACCATATTGCATATGTTTATAAAGCCGGTGTTTTTCGGCCGATTTTGTATGAATTTTTATTAGGAGCCACGCTATGAATAAATTCGCTCTCTTTTCCGTTGTTATGTTGTTTTTGTTTGGTTTTGCCGCGCAGAATGCCGATGCAAAAATTTGTTTTGCGGTGGATAAGGACTGCGAACAGGGCAAAGTCGGATACACGGCATGTGTCGGCAAGTTAAGTTTGTTCCCGTATACAACAGAAAACTGTACTAAAGAAGGATATGTCCCGCAGGGCGCATATTGTTACGCTGGAGATAAAGTAGGAGGAGGGAACAGAGACCACTATGCGGAATGTGATTGCGACAGAAACACATATATCTATGATGTTATAAAGGTCGTTGAGGGAAATGGAAAGTACGAATATAAAGATACGGTTACCTGTAAAAACAAACTGCAACTGGCAAAACATCGTGTTTGTGCGGCGCGCTATAAATATGCCGAAGAAAGTGCAAAAGGGCTTTATAACTCAAAAGTTCACAATCCGCTGACTTTCTGCGGCGCCGGGCTTTCTCTTGATGACTCCGGAGATTATTGCGAGGAGCAGGATTCCGTTTTGGGCGGAGGAACATCGTATAAAAGATATGAGTCGTGCTCTTGCTCTGATTCATTTGCAAAAAGCCAGGGGTGGACGACTTGCACCGGTGCGGGCACATCTCCGGGCACCTATAAATGTTCGGCAGGCAGCACAAAATATTACGCTTCCTGCGGCTGCCAATACGGATATTCAAAACAGGGCGATCGCTGCGTTGCAAACAGCGGCGGAAATTGTAATACCGGATATATAATGGTAAACGGAAGCTGCGTGAGATGTAATCAAAACAATTTTGTTTGCCAATCAGGAAAGGTGGCTGACTACAATACTTGTCAATGTCTTACACAACAAGCAGAAAGCCGTAACTTTGTTTGGTTGATTAGCAGCGACTTTGATATAGATTTTGATGAAAATGCAAAAAAAGCCATTGAAGGATTTAAGGAATCGTCTGATACGGAAATTGAATATGTTACGAAATCCCCGAGCGATTTTAACGATTATCTCAATACCGTACTTTCATCGGGAGCTTTTGACGGCATACAAATTTCCAGAGTATATACTTTGGGGGTTCACCCGCTGGCAAGCGTTGATATGGATAACTCTGAGTGGGGGCTTGATTTTGGTATATCTCCGCTGAAACCTTATAAAGATTTTGATTTTGAAGATGATCCGGATATGTTCTCGAATTTCAATATTCCGTTTTTTGCAATCGGAAAAGTTTTTGATGCAAGAGAGTATCAAAAATATTGCCAAACAACAGAAGATGAAACGGAAAACTCTATGGAATATAATTGGTTCGGCTGGCTCAGTGATATGGAATATCTCGGCGGTGATGGCGCTTGGAACGGCAAAGACAATGGGCTTAATTTGAGTGAGGGACCGATACAAACCGGACACATCAGAATGAGCGAAAGCGATGCGATGGGCTGCCATCCGTCTCAAGTGTCAGGCGATCGCTATGATGAATATGGCGGAACAACTGTGCCAATGAACGATTTTGATTTAGATGAGCTGTGGGGTTATGGCGGAGATTTATGTCTGAATTATATGTTTATGCGCAACAGTAGTGCGTATATGCCGAGAGCTGTTTTTGACAAAGACAACGGATATCTGTACATCGTAGATTCCAGAAGTGCTTATAATGTCGGAGCGGTCGGTGAAAGTGATTGGCCGACTAATAAAAACGGAAGTTTTTACAGCAACTTCCTGACATGGTGGAATAGTAATACAGAGGAAGAAAGAGCCGGTATATGCAAAATTACCAGAGAACAGGTTCAACATTTCCGTCCCGGCAATCTTCTTTCATATCCGTGGGCCAGTGATATATGGCAAAGCGTTGTTAAAGGCGAAATAACAGAAGAAGAGGTTTTGGATAAAATTATTGATCCTGAAGAAGATGCAGGCACACACTTTTCTGAGCTGTATATCGGAGATGAATATGTTGACCTGTATAAAGAACAGGTTGACAGTCTTGATGATGATATGAAGTCCAGAATAGAGGATTATTTCAAACGCCGTTATTATCAGTCTAATGTTAGAAATTTGGAAAATGGCTTGTATGACTGGAGTTATCCGTTTGATTATAGTTTTGATGAAGATTATGGTAACGGAGAATATGATTGGGATACCGGTTGGAATGATTTTCTTGGCAGAATATAAAGGAATAATGAGATGATAAAAGTTGTTTTGCCCGCAGTTGCGGCTGGGTTGATTTCTACGAGTGTTTTGGCGGCCGACATTAAGCTTCCGGAGCCGGGCAAGTCGGAAACCGCATCTTTGATGCAGGCGCTTGAGGCCAGACATTCCGACCGAGCATTTGCCGACAAAGATATAAGTCTGCAAGAACTTAGCACGGTTCTTTGGGCGGCATACGGCACCAATCGTCCGGACGGAAAACGCACAATTCCGACCGCGATGAACGAAAAAGATTTGAGCATCTATGTGTTCAACAAAGACGGAATTTATCTTTATGACGCGGACGAAAATCTGTTGAATCAGGTTTCGGATAAAAATCAGCTCTTTTTGTTTCAAAAACAAGATTATATGACAAATGTTCCGGTTGTTTTGGTTTATGTTGGTAGCAGGGAAGATTATGCGGCGATGCATGCCGGTTCGGCGTATCAAAATGTCGGGCTCTATGCAGCGGCGCATAATATGGCGAATATCGTCCGCGGATATTTTGACCGCGACGGAGTTGCAAAAGCCCTGAAACTCGGCAAAACCGAGAGGGTGATTATCTCTCAAGCCATCGGCTGGCCGGAAAAATAACCAAACAAATTTAATATCATTATGTATAAGGACTGCAAATTATGAACGATGTCGGAACTATAAAAGAAGAATTAAATGATCTGAAAAGCAATGCGTATAAAAATTATAACAATAAGGAAAAGCCCTCGAAAACAACGGCAACTCTCGGATTTTTCAGAAGCTGCGGGGTTTCTTTATATCTGATTTTTACCGAAAAGGAAAATATTCTGTTTGCGTTTCTGTCGCTTGTCAGTATGTCATTGATATATTTTTTGGGAATTAAGTTGATGGATTGGATTCCTCAAGAAATATGGGACAGCCTGAAAGCAGAAGAGGGCAAAGACCACACATTGCTCAATCTGGTCGTGCTGATTTGGGAGTTTATCTGTGTCGGAATTGTGGCCTATCCATTAGGGATTCTCACTGCATGTATGGGTGCGTCTTATATGCTGCGCTTTCAGGGAAAAGAATCCACAATTTCCGAATGCCTGAAAATCGTATTGCCGAAATCGTGGACGCTGTGGGTTTTCAGCTGGATTGACGGTTGGTGGACATTTTTGAGAATTGTAGAGCGTCTGCCGAAGAAAAATGACAGAACTCCGTTAAGCACAAAAATAAGGAACGAAATGATTTATCAGGCCTGGAAAGTGGCGTCTTTGGGATTTTTGCCGGCAACGGTATGCGGCAGAAACTTGAAAGAAGCGTGCGCAGATTCGCTTAATCTGCTGCAAGACAGATTTTCTATGCTGGTCAAACTGCGTATCGGATATTCGGTTGTCTGCTGGATTGTCGGTATCGGCTCTTATATCGGGGCGGCTTTGATGATGTTTTATTTCAAAGATTTGAGAATCGGCAGCAATGATATTTATTCGTTTTATTTTCTTGCCGGTGCGCCGATTGTGGTGGCTTTGACCATCATAATGTTGTTTTTCCGCCCGCTGTATGTAATCTCAGCCTGCAGAATTTATGCGTTTTATGCCCGTGAAAAAGGGATTGAAATCAAGTTGCCGGAAAAAAGCTCGAAATTTGTCAGCTCGATAATAGTATTTTTGCTTTTGCTGGCTGCGGTTGCTGTGGTCTATCTGTGGCGAGACGAACTCGGCTTGAGCGATATTTTAAGCGAAAAAATAAATATAACAAATTTCAGATAACAAGAAAAGGAGCCAAAACGCTCCTTTTTTGTGTCTTAAAACCCGATGCCAAAACAAAGGATTTTTGCGCGCGGCGAAAATTATCTTCCGACTTTGCTCTTTAATGCCATGTCGTGAGCCTTTTCATAGGCCAGATATTTGTCGTATTCTTTTTTGGAAACTTTTTCTCCGTTGGTCAAAATTTCCCATCCGTCGACTTCAACAAAGCCTTTGCCCGGAACATAACTTTTAGCCTTCAGCGAACCTTCTTTATCGATAAAAACTTCGTATCCGTAAGTTCCTACCATAAAATATCCGCCATCTTTCAAAAATTTACTTTCCATCAGTTTCTTCCTAAGTAATTTATCAATTTAATGTGCTGTTATTTATACTATTAATCTAACAGAGTTAATACAAAAAATAATTTATTTTTTTACAGCATTTTCGTAAAGGTTGTTTTGCGGATAAATGAGGCCGGTTTTACGGGCATACGGCGGTTGTGGCCGTCTCTGCCTGAAAATCGCAGTTGTTCGGCTTTTTTTGCGTCCTCATCGGCATACGATTCCGTTGGGATTGCAATCACCTGTTTTTGCATATCCGGAATATCGCGCTGCAAAACTTCCGATACCCGATAGCCGTCTTTATCCTGCCACATTTTATATTGCGGCAAATCTGCTCCGATATGAAAAATCTGCTTGTTTTCGGGCGCTTTCGGCTTTGGCGCAAACCAAGATGCAACCGTATTTTTTATTCTGGATAACAAATTTTCTTTCGGCATAACCGGAGTTTTTTCTTTGATAATTGCCTCAAGCCGTTTTTCGGCTTTTTGCGGAATTTCCACATCTTTTTTCATAAAATGCCAAAAATCGATGCCTCCGATGGTATAAATCGAATGCAGCTGCTGTTGATAGTTTTGTTCGTGATACAGGGCGTAATGGCCGGAAAAGTCCGAATACATCGAAACTCTGTGCAAACATGCATCCATATATGTCAGGGCAAATTTTTTTTCCCACATTTTGCAGGTTTCGTTGGCGATAAAGGTCATTTCTTTGTTGAAATCTTCAAAATATTTGCTGTTTGGAATGATTTTTTTGTCTTTTATGGCTTTAGCATAAAAATCAAATTTGTTTGTTACATCAAGATAAAAAACATTTATATCGCCTGTTTCAAGATATTTTTGCCGCAGATAGATGAGCATTGCGATATTTGCCGAAATCTCGTCGTGCATACTCAGTTTGTATGTCTGTTGCGGGCTGACCGGATAAGAATGCAACCCAGCGTCAAAGTTGTCTTTGTGTTTTTGCTCGTGAATCAAAACAGCGGTAGTTTGCGCGTAGTTGTTATATTTTGCGCTTTCGGTAGAATAGTTTGCGGTAATCGTACCTTTTTGCGGCAAAAAATATGATGCCGCCCGCGGTTCATCTTTGAGGGTATCAACCTGAAAATCAACGGTAGTCATTGGAATGTCTGCATTTGAAATCATATTACTTATCCTTTTGAAACTTCTATGGATAATATCATTTTTTGCGCCGCTCGTCAACTTAAATAAAATATTCTTGACAAACGGCTTGCGAGTGTTATATAAAGTGAACGGTTGTTCACTAAACGAGAGAGGATAAAGATGAAAAATACCAAAGAAAAAATTGTGTCTGCCGCGCTTTCTCTGTTTGCAAAATACGGATACGAGCCGGTTACGGTTGAACAAATTACGACGGAAGTCGGGCTCGTCAAAAGCTCGATTTATAAGCATTTCAGCGGCAAACGGGATATTTTTAATCAGATTTTGGTGAAAATGGCGGAAAGAGATTTTGCTCAGGCAATGGCTCTTGCGATGCCGGTAGCGCCAAAATCAGATAATCAGAAATCATATCAAAATCTGGGCCTTGAAAATATTGCCGAGTTTTGCAAAACAATGTTTGATTATTGGACAACAGACAAATTTGCGATGGATTTTCGCCGGTTGCTGATGTTGGAACAATACCGCAATCCGGAAGCCGCGGAGTTGTTTACGCAATATTTGGGGCAGGGGCCGGTTGATTATATGACCGATATTTTTGAAGAAATCATCAAAGATAAGCATTGTGCAAAAATTAAGGCGACGGAGTTGTATGCGCTGATGTATTTCGGTTATGAGCTTTATGACCGGGCAAAAAATAAAAAATCCGTAAAGCAGCAGATACACAGCCAAATTGAAGATATTGTAAATCGAGTTGAAAAGGCATAAAATTATGAAATATACAAAAAGCAAAAAATATTCATCAGCCGAAATCATGAGCAAAATTATGGGGTCTAATCCGATAAAACTGACCGAGGAACTGCTCAATAACAATGTGATACGCCGCAAGGCAAAAGTCTGCGATCTTGGCAGCGGGCAGGGGCTGACTAGCGTTTTTATGGCAAAAGAATATGGTTATAAAGTTGTTGCCGCAGATTTGTGGAGCAATCCGGAAGAAAATACCGAGTTTTTCAAACAACAGGGGCTGACAGAGGCACAAATTATCCCGGTCAAAGCCGATGCTCAAAACGGTTTGCCGTTTCAAAAAGGCTGTTTTGATGCGATTGTCAGTGTTGATTCTTATAATTATTTCGGGCGCGATAAAAAATATTTGGACGCAAAATTGCTGCCATATGTAAAATCAGGCGGATATGTTTATATCGCGGTTCCGGGGTTGAAACTTGATTTCAAAGGAAAATATCCGAAAGAGTTGCTCCTTTCGTGGACGCCGGAACAGCTTGAATATATGAAAGATATCGCATATTGGGGCAAAATGGTTTTGGTGGCAAAAACTGCCAGATTAGTAGAAATTTCAGAGATGAAGAGTAATGATGAGGTTTGGTCGGATTGGATTGCTCAAGACAATGAATATGCCGTAAACGACCGCAAATCAATCGCCGCCGGAGCAACAAAGTATCTCAATTTTATAAAAATCGTATTGCAAAAGTTGTAGAATTTACATTATCGATTTCCACCACTTGTCAAAGCGATATTTTGCGGAATCAATGTTGACCGGCTCGCCTATTTTCGGAGTCAAAATTTGAAAATTTTCTTTGTCCTCAAAACCGGAAAGAATTTCCAGCGGCTCATACCACGGGTGGTTAGAAATCGTAAATTTTGAGTTGTGAACAGGCAACAGGTTTTTTGTGTTCAAATCTCGTGCAGCCTGAATAACCTGATGAGGCTGTTCGTGGATATATTTCCAGTTTTTATCATATTGCCCGCTGTCCAAAAGCGCAATATCAATCTGACCGAATTTGTCCCCGATTTCTTTGTAGTGTAGCCCATATCCGGAATCTCCGCCGGCATACAGCTTATAATCGTCAGATTTTATCAGATATGACGCCCACAAAGATTTGTCTGCCGTAAGTCCTCGGCCGGAAAAATGTCTGGCCGGAAGGCAATATATTTCAAGGTTTTCTGCCGAAAATTTTTCGTTCCAATCAAGCTCAATGATTTTTGCCTCGTCAAATCCCCAGCGGCGAAAATGCGCGCCGTTGCCGAGACCAGTAATAACCTTGCTGATTGTAGGCTTCAGCTTTTTTATTGTCGGATAATCAAGGTGATCCCAATGGTCGTGAGTAATTATCAGATAATCAATCTGCGGCATATCTTCCGGCTTATAAATATCCGTTCCCTCAAACGCCACGACATTAAACGGAACCGGCGATGCGGTTTTGCTGAATACCGGATCAAACAAAAACTTTTTGTCGTGAAGCTGCGCAAAATATGACGAATGCCCGAACCAAATTAAAACATTTTCATCGGCAGGCAGGTTGTTTAAATCCGTTTTGACGGCCGGAACAGGGTGTTTCGGTTTTGTATCAGGGTGAGAGCCGAAGAAATAATCGGACATAATCGAAAGCGGACTGATATCTACGGTCATCTGCCTCGTCGGCTCAAGATTGCGGAATTTTCCGAGCTTGTAATGCGAAGATTTTTGTATGCGCTCAAGGCTTTTTCCTTTTGGCAAAGCGCCGAATTTCGGGGTATACAGATATGCGATGCCGACCAATATAATCAGCAGAAATATTTTTATAAATGTCATTTTTCAGCGTCTTTCATATAATAATACGAACAATTTATGGCATCAAACAACGAAAGTCAAATTGAAAAAATCTGAAAAAACCGCAAAAAAACAGCGCAGATTTTGTTCCGCGCCGTTTTTTGTTTATTCCTCAAATTTATCAAGCTCATCGTCGGGCTCAATATCAATGCCGAGTTTGGAAAGCATATCGTCATTGATGTCTTCGCGTTGAGCCACAATCCAATCCGGAACATTCGGAGACGGCTTCATCTTTGCGAGCTTTTTCATCTCAGGGTCAAGATACCACCTCGGAGAATCAGCCATAATCGGTCTGTCGATAAAGCCTTGCATCAAAACAACCTGTTTCAGCATCGGCAAGCTCAGCAGCTGCGTTGTCGAAATTACGGAAGTTCCCTGCAGGTTATAGGTCACATTCTTAGAGAACGGGTTGCTGCCTTTTGACATTCCGAGCCCGCCTTCATTCTTGGAAAATGAAGTTGTTTGAACGGTTTTGTTACCAATCATCTTAGAAAATCTTTGAGCGGTAACCTCGTTGTTTTGTGAAAGAATAATCTTGCAGGCGGTTGTGGAAATAACCGTTTCAAGGTCATCTTTGCCGTATTTGCCTGAAATTTGACCCAAATCTTGTCCGATAAGCAGATACGAAACTTTTTGACCACGACCTACCGCCGGTCCGTCGATAATCGCTTTCAGCTTAGGCATTTGCGGAAACTCGTCGAGCACGAACAGGCACGGGAACGGTCCCATTTTGCCTTCGGTTTTGTTGACATAATTAGGCGGGTTAGCAATCAAGAAAGAGCTCATAAGCTCAATGAATGTACCGGACAAAACGCCGAGCGCGCGGGCATCAACCTGGTTTACGGACAGATATACCGAAATCGGTTTCCACTCGCCGGTAACTGGATCTTTCATTCCTCTCAAGTCGCGGAATTGCAAATCGGAAAAGCTTGTTCTTGAAACAACGGCCGAGTTTTTGAAAATACCGATACCGGAAAATGCGGTAGAAAGAATAGATCCGCGCTCTTTATCCGGAGTTGATTTCAGCTGGCTGAGTTCGACAACTGCACGGTTGGAATATCCGAATTTGCGGCATTCTTCAATCGCTTCTTCAAGCATATCGCTCATCGGGTCAGCCATTGCGGCCATTTGGTCGCCTTCTTCCATACGCCGTTTAATATCCTGCGCCTGTTTAATCTGCGCCTCTGTAATCCATTCAAGAATCATCGCCAGACAGGCCTCGCGCCCGATCCATTTTTCTGGCAGCAAATTCCAGGTTCCGATAGGCAGATAGTTGTCTATGGTAATGGCGTCATTACGCAGGTTTTGCAACGCCTGAGCAACCATCGGGTCACGCATATCCTGATAATATCCTTCAAGAACTTTTTTGTCTTCGGCATCGAGTTTTCCTTCATAAATGCGCGAGATAAAATAGTCGTTTGCGCGGGCTCTCTCACACTTAGAGGCAATAAACTGAATAAAGCCGGTGAGGGCGGCACGGCCGGTTTTTGACCAGTGCGGGTCTGCTCCGCCTTTCGGGTCTTCAACCAAAATTCCGCACATTGAGTCAACATACATATCGCGGTCAGGCCCCGGAGCCGGAATTGCGGACGGAGAAAGAGGGTTCCAGCTCGGATAATAAATTCCTTCCGCCGGATTGTCTTCTGCACCCCAGTTAATCACAAACACCGGACCGACTTTTGCGCGCGCGCCGGTTGTGGAATAACAAAGCTCAGGTTTCGGGTCGTTTACGACAATGCTCAGCCCCTTAGAATTAAAAATCGTCGGAATAACCACGCCGACCGTTTTACCGGTACCAGGAGGAGCGCAGCAAAGTGTTGACAGTGTTTCAGGCAACATCAAAAGGCGTCCCTTAAACTTTCCGACAACCTGGCAAAAGCCATTAAACAGCTTCATTTTCTTGATATCATTAAATTCTGCAATTCGAGCCGAACCGTGAATATTGGACTGGAAACGATACGGATTTGTCACCGCGCCCAAAATAAGCCCGACTGGCAACGACAAAAACGGTAAAATCGGTAGCCACAAAGCGACGGAAAAAGCTCCGTGATAGTGGGAAATCTGGCGGAACCAGTTCATATAGCGGCCCCACAAAAACGACGGACTGCTGAAGATACGCTGGAAAAAAATTCCAGCATTGTGCAGCGAGGTCTTAGAAATTCCGCTGCCGATTAAATATCCGAGAGGCATTGAAGTTATTGCGAGTATGATTGTTACTATAACCGTGATAATCGATGCAACCATAACCCAACGCACCGCATTATTATACTCTTCCCATTCTTCGCCTTTTTTTGCCATTTTAATAATCCCTACAAAGGTTGTTAAATACTACGAATAAGTTTCTTTAAGCTTTCAAATCTCAAACCGTCGATTTTTTCATCAACTTCCTCAATCGTTCTGGAAAATAGAGGCAGTTCTTTCGGCATGCCACGGTTAATGCGTGTAACCTTAACATTTAGATTGTTCCATGTATCAAACATATCTTCGGCATTGATGATGTTTCCGGTTTGAACGACCACATAAGCCTTAATCTCAAATGAAATATTACACTCATCAAGTTTATCCGCAAGATGATTTCTCGTTATATCCACCAATCTTACCGGAGAAATACGGTGGCTGTTTTCGGAGAACCAAAGCGGCTCTTCATCATTAAACCTTTCTTCGTCGGCAAGCCAATCGCCCGGTTCTTTGTCTATCAGACAGATGCAGATGGTGTTGTCGGATACTGCAATATAGTCGATAAATGTGTCTTTTACGGTCACGCCGCTGATAACCTCATAACCCTTTTGGCGGATAGTCTCAAGTGTCGGATTAACCGGCTCGCTGTTCTTGGAACGGTTGTTTTTGCCGCCTTCCTGACGCTGATTTTGTTTTTGATTATTGCGCTTCTCGGGGCGGCTGTTTTCAAACGAAAGGCCGAAATCTTCATAATGAGCATCATCATCGGCAGGAATATCGCGGTTTTGACGAGAGTTTCTGTCATTGTGCCCATTCTTTTGATTGCGGTCGTTTCTGTTTCTTCCGCCGTCTCTGTCCTGATGATCTTCACGACGGTTGTTTCGCGGTTGGCGCTCATAGTCGTCGCGGCGTCTGTTCGATTTTCTTCTGTCGGAATATTCTTCATCGCGAGAAGGCGCGTCGTCATCATAATCGTTGTCTGAATTGTCGGAAAAGCTGTTGCCGGACGGCTCTTTGTCTTCTTCATTTATTGCATTTTGCTGCTTTTTGATTGAGCGAACCGCATAGTCAAAATCCAAGTCGAAATCATCATCGTCGTCATCAAATTCAAATACAGAATGCGTAAACGGCTTTTTCTCGTCTTCGGCCGAAAATACCGACGGTTTGATTTCTTTTGCGCTCAAAGTTGCCGAAGAAACCGGAACCGGCGCGGCTGCAGGCTTTGAAACAGGGTCTGAAGTTTTTTGTGCAATGTTGCCGAGCGGAATATGATGAATATTCGGGCGGATTTCTTTATAAGATTTTTTCTTAACAACCTTTTTGACCGCGATATCGTTGCGAATAGGCGCGTTAAGGTCGTTGATAAATGATTTTATTTTAAGCAACGGCTTGATAAAGACAAATTTAAACAGAGCGAACCAATCTACAACGCTCAAAAAAATCCAGCCGGTGAGCCACATCGGGATTGCGGTTAAAAGGATAATGACAAATGCCCATTCTTTTGCATGGCGAATAACCCAGCCGGAATGCCATGTTTCCCACGCAAAAACCCAGTGAGGAGGCCAAAAGATGTCAAAGTGCCAGTTTATGAGCATAATGACACGAATGCCTTCAACAAAAAATATGCTCCACAGGCAACCTATAAAGAAAATTTTAGCCAACACCAACAAGGGTTTCAAATATATTCTCCCGACAACTTTTTTTCTACAATATACCCAATATAGTTAATAAGTTATTATTATTTTTTCTGAGCCAACTCTTTCCGAATATTTTCAAACGATTTTTCGTCTTCTTCGGACACATCGTCAAATTTTTTCATTCTTTCACTGACAATTTTTTCAAGCATCTCTTCTTTTGAGGTTTTTGAAACGGAAACATCAATGTTTTTGATGGTAACGCTTTTGGGCGCCTCATCAAGACCGCGATTCATAAAATATACGACGGGGGTCAGAAAAATCTTCAAAAAGTTTATATTCATACCTTTGCGGATACCGAGGATCCAAAAAGGTATAAGAGAAATCAGCATTGCAAAAAATGTATAATCCTGCCAGGTGTTGATTTTTCCGCCTTTGTCCCAAAAACTTGCAATAATCGACCAGCTGTAAGAGCTGAAAATGTCAAAATTCCAAAGTTTTGCAAACAAAACGCGTGCGACGGCCATAAGTATGACCGTCCACAACGAAAAGATAAACAAAAATTTTATTACAGTGAGAGTTTTTTTCAGCATCAGTACTTATTCTCTCCCACTTTCTAAACGCCGATTAAATGCATTATCTATCTGTTTTTCAATTTTTTTGTCGGCTTTTTGCTCTTTGTTGCCGACAATCTTGTCGTATAATTTTACAACCTTTCCGGCGTTGGCTCTTCTTCTTGCGTCTTTTGCATTCAGCGCGGCTTGCTGAGCATTTGCCTCATTAATTTGCTCTTCAAGCTTTGGCGATATTTTTCCGGCATCGGCCGCCATCTCTTTAATACTCATTTTGCCGACAATTTCTTGACCTTGAGTTTTTTCTGATTCAATAAATCCAATTTTTGTACCATCTTTTGTATCTCTTAATACATTTTTGAATGTTTTGGAATATCCATCCATCCTTTTGCCTGCATCAGTCAGATATTTTTCTTTATCAGGTGCTGCAACCAAATCGCGTTGTTCTGCAACAAAATTTTTGCCGAAAGCAAGAACTATTTTGCTTTCTGTACCTTTTCCTAAGCCGTTTTTCAATGTCTGCCCGGCTAAATCATAAACAGTTCTGCCGGCAGCCAGCTTTGTCGCCATAACCTGAAATTCGGCGGCAGTATGAGCCATTTTCATCTGCTGAGTATATCTTTCCGCACGGGCTTTGCCATCCGGAAGCTTGCTCAAATCGTCCAAAAATCTCTCTCCGGTCGGAACCATATCTTTGATATCATTAGGATTTTTTTGCAACTTTCTGATTGCATTAAATTCTTCCCCGCTTAATTCTTTATTTCCTAAAACCTTCTTTTGGTCTTCGCTGAGTTGTTCTCCATTGTGCGTGAGCATATATTTTCTATTTTCTGCATCAATATATATCTTGTGCATATCTTCTCCGGTGAACGGGTCTTTCTTATCATATCCGCCGGCAACAATCGCTTCATGTGCGGCCAGATTGAATATGATGTCATCAGCGTGCTTTTGGATACTTGTAATTTGTTTGCCGGCAAGTGTTGCAGTCTGTTTTTGAAGGCTTAAAAATCTGTCTGCGCGTTCTCTGTTTTTGAGATTTTCTCTGGTATTTTTGATGGCGTTTCCAGCTGCTTTACCGAATTTTTTGCCCCATTTTTCCGCAAGTTTGTCAAGCTTGTCAAAACCTTTGGAGAGAAGTTTCAAAAACCACTTTTCATACATATAATCAATGACATCGCCTTTTGTGAAGTCATCTTTGTTCTTTTTGTATTCGTCATCGTCTTCATCTTCTTCGGTATCAATTCTGCCTTCGTTCTTCTTGCGCAGTTGTTCGCGTCTGGCTTCAATATCGGCCATTTGGTCAGCACTCAAAACATTCATGCCGGCGGCATTGAGATCTTCTTCTTCCATCGCACCGACATCAAGCTCTCCATTTTGCTGCGGTTTTTCTTCTCTTGCGGCACCTGCATTCATTTCTGCCGCTATTTCGGCTTTTTCTTCTGCGATTGCGGCATCAAGAACGGCATTCTCTTGTTCTGCCGTCATATTTCCGGCTGCAATTTGCGAATCAAGGTTTCTCTCGGAGTTTCTTCTGTTGTCTTCCTGTGCCGGTCTCGGAGTTCTTGTTGGTTCCGGATTAGGGCGGGTCGATGCCTCGTTGTTTTTCACAACTCTCGGCTGAGGAGCCGCTTGAGCCGTTCCTCTGAGCTCGCTTACTCTTGATGCTTTATTAGTTGTTTTGTTTTGCGAATTGTTTGCAGGTGTGGCCATAATATTTCTCCTGACTTTTAATATTTTATATTCCCGTATGTTAGCACATAAAACCTTTTTTGTCTATACCATTTATGTTACAAAATTATTACTTTCTATGCCCTGAGATTTTTCAAAAATTTGCCGATTTTTTTGTTCATTCTGATGCCGTCTTTCGGCGATTTTTTGATAAGTCCGAACAGGCGGGGCTTAATTTTGTTTGTTTCAATCGGAGCATAAATTGCCGGATTTTCGGTCAAAGCCTTATAGGCACCGTCCGGATCTTTGTTTGCAGTTTTGATATAGTTTGTTATCAGCTGCTCGGCATTAATCGGAAAATGTTTTGCGGCGACAGCCTCAATAAAGTGTTGTTTGCGTTCGTTTTTGCGTCTTTGTTCTTCCATAAACTCAATTTCGATGCGTCTTTTTCTGGCGCGCAGTTTGCGCTGTTCATATGAAATCTCGCAGCCTTCAAGCTCAATCAAAACTTCTATATATGACACGATTGCAAATTGCAAATTCGGGTCGCTGAGTTTTTCCGCATAGTTCAAAAATGCGTCGTCATCGCCGCTCATATCAAGGTCTTTGAATTCGTTATAGTGTGTTTTGAGCAACAAATCCCAACCCTCAAGTATATCTTCGGAAACAATTTTGCCGTATTTTGGTTTGTAGTTCGGAATAAGCATACCTGAATTAAACATAAACTCCGGAGTTTGAACATTGCTCAGCGCCGCAACGGTATATACCGCTTCCAAAAAGTTTGTATACGCTTTCATCAACTCGCGTTCACTGTCTCCGAGCTCTTCAAGAGAAACATCAGATTTTGAAGGCATTTTGGCAGCTTTCTCTTCCGGCGCGGGCGGATTATCCGAAAATACATCCATTCCGGCAGTCGGATCGTCCTGTCTGGATTTTATTTGCGGTTTTTCCTGAGGTTTTGCCTTTTCTTTATCGTCAGACACAGTGCTGTCGACTTCGGGCATTTCGGAGCCCAAAAAATCATCAAGAAGCTTGTTTAAATCACTGTCTGAAATATCGTCAATATCTTTATCTGCCATAAAACGCTCCTAATCAACACTAATAGAATACATAACTTTTCTGCTTTCGGGCGATACAACGACAATCCTGTCGCTTTTTCCTCCGCCGGAAACCATTATATACAATTCTTTTTCCATAGCAACAATATTTTTTATGGAGCTGCCTTCGGGCTCATTGAGCAAAATTTGCGAAACGGAATTTATTTTTGCCGATTTATATTGTTTGTGCACCGCATTGAGGCACAAAGCCAGTGCTCCGACAATCAGCAAAGACATTATTAAAACGGCAACTTTGGCAATTTTCAATCCGTTCATTGTGCAACACTCCTTTTATCCTTGATTTTTGCGATTTTTCGCGTATTGTTATCTCAACAGATAGCAGATAAACAACTAAAATATATTTAATTTTTGCAAAAAAATGACAGAAGAAACTTTTTTTACTCCGCCGGTCGAATCGGAACAACAGAATATGCGGCTTGACAGATTTTTATCGTCTTGTTTTCCGCAGCTTTCGCGCTCAAGACTGCAAAAAATTATCGAAGACGGCGGGGTGATGTGCGATGATGTCATAATTTGCGACAATTCTCACAAAATCAAGGCGCAAGATGTATATTCTCTGACGGTCCCTCCGCTTGCCGAGGCGGCGCCGGAGCCTGAGAATATCAAGCTGGATATCATATTTGAAGATGATGACATTTTGGTTGTCAACAAACCTGCCGGAATGACGGTTCACCCTGCGGCCGGAGCATATAGCGGAACACTTGTCAACGCGCTTTTGTATCATTGCAAAGATAGCCTTTCGGGCATCGGAGGAGTGCGCAGACCCGGCATTGTCCACAGAATCGACAAAGAAACCAGCGGACTTTTGGTTGTTGCAAAAAATGACGCGGCACATCGTTTTTTGAGTGAACAATTTGCCGTTCATTCAATCGAACGGACATATTTTGCGGCTGTTTACGGGGTATTAAATCCGCTTTCCGGCCGGATTGAGGGCAATATTGCCCGCTCAAACTTTGACCGCAAAAAAATGGCATTGGTTCAATCGGGCGGAAAATATGCCGCCACAAACTATAAAACGCTTGAAACTTTCGGGCGGACGGCGTCGTTTGTGCAATGCAATCTTGAGACCGGAAGAACGCACCAAATCAGAGTGCATCTTTCTTCAAAAGGCGCAAATTTAATCGGCGACAAGGTGTATGTAAAAAACAAAAAATCCTCTGTTATCGCGCCAGCTGATGTCAAAAATTATATAAACAATTTTCCGCGTCAGGCGCTTCATGCCGCATCGCTCGGGTTTGTTCATCCGAAAACCGGTCAGATGATGAATTTTTGTTCCGAACTTCCGGCCGATATGCAGGAACTTATCTCTGTTTTGCGCAAGGTGTAAAACTAAAGTATATATTGCGTGTAAATTTTTTGTTAATATACTCAGACCCACGCTGGACTGAAAAATAATGTTGTTATTTTTTTAGTCAAAAGGAGTCTGCCATGGACGATGTATCTGTACTCGACGGACTGGACTTCACCCCAGATATGAATATGGCGCGTTATCTGCAAAATATTCGAAAATTTCCGATTCTTTCACAAGAAGAGGAATATGAATTGGCAAAAAATTATCGAAACACAAAAGACAGAAAATTGGCTTATCGGCTGATTACATCTCATCTGCGTCTTGTTGTTTCGGTCGTCTTAAAATACAAAGGATACGGCCTTCCGATAAACGAGATGATTTCCGAGGGCAATATCGGGCTTTTGTATGCGATTGAAAAATTTGAGCCGGATAAAGGCTTTCGTTTTTCAACATATGCTCTTTGGTGGATAAGAGCTTCGGTGCAAAAATATATCCTCAACTCCTGGTCTTTGGTAAAACTCGGCACAACATCGGCGCAGAAAAAACTTTTCTTTAATCTGCGCAAGGTGAAAAACAAACTGGGCTTGACCGATGATAGAGAAATGTCTTGCGATGTGGTCAGCACGATTGCAAAATCGCTTGATGTCAGCACGCAAAATGTGACGGATATGAATATGCGCCTCAAATCACACGACGGTTCGTTGAATGTGGTTATGGACAAGTCGGCAGATGATTCTTCCGAGCTGATAGACTTTATTGCCGACAGCCGGCCGAATCAGGAAAGTATGCTTTCGTATAACGAAACCATGACTCACCGCCGCCGCTTGTTCAACGAAGCTCTCGGCTGCTTAAATCCGCGTGAAAAAGACATTCTGTTTAAGCGCAGATTAGTAGAAAAGAGTATGACGCTTGAAGATTTGAGCCGGTTTTATAATATTTCGAAAGAAAGAGTTCGTCAGATTGAACTCAATTCCATCAAGAAAATTACAAAGATGGTGTCTGTGCTGCAGTAAAAAAATCTGCTCCTTCTCGCAAAATTAAATTTGCGGCTTTTGTATATTCCCCGTTTGTCTGATGTATGATGAACGGGGGATATATTTTCAGCGGCGCTTTAGAATCTTTTTGCGCACAAACCATAATCCTTTTTGCATTTTGTCCTTCTTTTGAATAAATTGGAAACAGACAGATATTTCCGGCTTTTTTGTGCAGAGTATGCAAAATTTCATCAGCGGCCTCGGCGCGGTTTATCATATAAAAATGCCCGAACGGACGCAGCATTTTCAGACAATATTCAATCCAGCTTTTCAAACAAAAATCGTGATGATTGTGCGCCAGAGCTTTGCTTTTGTTCGGCGACGGCATATCGTTTTGCGCATACGGAGGGTTTGAAACAACATGATGAAACGAACAATTTTCGAGCTCGTTTTTTTCTCGTATATCACAGTTTATGTAGCGCAAAAAACTATCAAATCCATTGGCTTTTGCGCTCATATTTGACAGCTCGGCAAGCTCCGGCTGAAGCTCTGCCCCGATAATGTTTATATCAAAATCTTTCAGTCTTTGCGCCATACACAGCGAAATTGCCCCTGTTCCGGAGCCGACATCTAAAATTTTTTGCCCTTGTTTTACGCCCGAGACAAGAGAGGATAGCAAAACCGCATCGGTTGAGGCTCGGTATCCGTCAATCGGCTGAAAAATCTTAATTTGTTTGTTTAAGAGATAATCGTTCGTGTAGTTGTCCATAGTCTTTTATCTTTGTTTTATGCGTTTCCGGTAACCATAATCGTGCGTGAAAAATCTATGCCGCTTTCATCAATCGCGCGCTGCCATTTGTCTTCGTCTTTGGTATGAAAAATCAGCGACGACGACGGTTCTGAGACAATCCAACAGTTATTGATAATTTCTTTTTCGAGCTGGTTCGGACCCCATGCCATATATCCGAGAGCTATCAAATTTTCTTTCGGACCGATGCCGTATGCGATATCGCTCAAAATATCCACCGACGAAGAAATTGCCAAACGATTTTTGATAAGAATTGTGTCGTCGCGAACATATTCCGGCGAATGGAGCACAAAACCCCTGATTTGTTCAACCGGCCCCCCCTGATAAAGGTCAATATTGTCGGTTATTCTTTGCGAATCAATCGGGAGCGGCGCGGCCAAATCCGAGAATGAAAATTCTTTAATCCTTTTGTTGAACATAAAGCCGATAGCACCGCTTTTTGTGTGCGAACAAATGTATACAACCGCGTTTGCAAACGGCGAATCATTCAGATTCGGCGCGGCGGCCAAACATTTTCCTGTCAAAAAATTTTCATCAGCGTTATACATACTTTTTCTCAATACAGCATTTTTGTTTGTATTTTATAAACAAATCGATTATATCATAATATATAAGTTTTTAAACTGTTTTTTGTATAGCGCGAATGAAAAAAATCTTAAAATATATTGCCGCCGCGGTTTTTGCATTTTGTTGCTGCAGTCCGCAGGTGTCGGCCGAACAGATTTCGGACAATGTGTATTTGTCCGACCGAGCCGATTATAATCAATATGCTTTTGACCGGTTTTTGCAAAGACAGGAAGAAAAAGAAAACGGATATACTTTTTATGAAAGAGCAATTTTGCTTTCGAGGTATTTTAATAACCGCTATGAGGGAGACAAAATTGAAGAAGATTTTACCGAAGATGTCGCGCAGATTTTTCCGAGCCTCAGTCCGCAAGGCGTTATTGATGCCGAAAAATGGATAAGACGAGGCGTCAAACTTTATCGCTGGGGTGAAAAAAAATATCAGGAAATTTATGAATCGATATTTTCTGAGCCGGAATTGCCGATTTTGCCCGATGAGGCATATGATTTGGCTCAGGACAGAGAATATATACCATCCGAAAACAAAGATGAATATGTTGTGATTACGGATATCAAAAGAGTTTTGTCGTACGGAGATGATCCGCAGGATAAGGCTATGATGGAGGCCAAAAGAAACCACGATTTGGGTATAAAAACGGAATCTTCCGCCTCCAGATTTGCAAAAATCAAAAAACTTTGGGACGAAAAAAAATATAAGGAACTTTTCTTTTTCGGGACGGATTATGAGCAAGAGGCAAAATATCACGGTATTGGCAGCGAAGATACAAAAGAAAATGTGCTTGTACGGATTATGACAAACTATGAAGGCTCGGCGTATCCGGACAGGCTGAAAGCCGGCATTGATGTTATTTTGCCGCACGGATATTTTGTTCCGGCAGAAAATTCCGGCGAGTTTTTTGTGCCGAAAATCAGTCTTGAAAAATCTGAAAATCTGCTGAAGAGCAAAGTTTATTATCCGATGCCGCAGCGTTTTAATCACTCAGGAGGCAAAAGTTTCGGAATTTACAGCGGCAACTTTTTGATTCCGGTGGAGATTGAAGTTGATAAAAATGCGGAAAGAATAAACCTTAAAGCCGATGTAAAAATGCAGGTCTGCAATACGGCACTGGTTTGCAAAACGCAAGACTTTTCCAGCGAGCTGACGCTTAAAAAAGAAGATATTCTGCCGAGTATGGTAAATACGCACATTGAGCAGGCTTTTTATATGTATCCGATTGAAAATGAAGAAAAACTGTTGATAAAAAAAGCGCAGACAGGCAAAGATAAAGACAAAAACGAATACATAAAAATCAAGTTTGAAGCAAAAAAGAGCGTTTCTTCTTTTGATGTTTTTGTTGAAGATGAAAGCGGTACGGAGTTTGAAACGCCGAAAATCGCCGTAAACGGAAAAGAAGTGTCCGTTATGATTTTTCCGGCCGACAAAACCCAAAAACTGACCGGAGAAAAAATCAGAATAAGAGCTTCGCTGAATGACAAATATAATCTTGAAAAAGAAGAAGTTTTGACCGAGGCTTCAATGTTTGATGTTGATGCCGCAAGTTTGTCTTTCGGGCTGATAATCCTAGGCTTTTTGGGCGGTTTTCTGCTCAATTTTATGCCGTGCGTATTTCCTGTGCTGTCAATCAAAATTATTGCAATGCGCAAGATGAACAATCAGACATCGAAAAAAATCAAGAAAAGCTTTTTGCTGAGCGGAGCAGGGATTGTGGCCGGATTTTTGCTGCTGACCCTGGTGCTTGAAATTTTGAAGCTTTGCGGACAGTCTCTGGGCTGGGGAATGCAGTTTCAAAACTATATCTTTTTGATGATTATGAGTTTTGTATGCACATTGCTTTTGGCTCAGTTTTATGAATTTATTGAATTTGAAACGCCGAAATTTGTGAACAAAATCATCTCGTCAACGGCCGGAAAAGAAGATTTTGCCAGCGTCAGCGCCGGACTTTTGGTTGTTTTGATGGCGACTCCGTGCAGCGCTCCGTTCTTGGGCACGGCAATCGGTTTTGCGCTCGGCGGTTCGTTTTTTGATATGTTTTTGATTATGACGGCGGTTGGCCTCGGGTTGGCTTCTCCGTATTTTTTGGTATCCGCGTTCCCGAATGTGTCGCTTCATCTTCCTAAAGATGCAAAATATCAAAAAAAGGCGCATTTAGTGATTTCTATGATGCTTATTGCGACAATTTTGTGGCTGTTGTGGCTGCTCGGCAATCAAATTTCTACAATCGGAGCGGTGGCATATGCAATCTCTCTGCTTTTGTTCTTCAAACTCATGAAATGGAGGAAAACGCTTGTGTATACGGCGCTTAATAATGCGCAATTTGCCGACAATCGCGAAAAAGCCGTTAAGTCTGTAAAAGTCGTTTCGTCGGTGCTTGCGACGATCGTTATGCTTCTTGGAGCGTTGTTTGTATTTTCGTCGCATAAGGCCGGAAATTCCGACTCTTCGGTAGAGCTTGAGCGCATCAGAGAAGAAATTGCCGACGGAAAGACAGTATTGCTTGAAATCAGCGCGGATTGGTGTCTGACCTGTTCGCTGAACAATATTATCGTATTAAACGATTCTAATCTCGAGATAATGAAAGAGCGCTATAATTTGGTATATATCAAAGAAGATTGGAGCGCGCATAACGACAAATTGCTTGAATTTATGGCAAAGTATCAAAGAAGAGGGCTGCCGTTTTATGTCGTTTATTCTCAGTCTGCGCCGGAAGGAATTGTGCTGCCGGAAATTCTGACCCTCGGGGAGCTTGAAAGCATTCTTGACGGCATCAACACTTTTTAATCGGCCGTTTTTTCGCTTTCCGGTTCGTTTTTGTCGCGGAGTTTTACCGCTTCGTCGCGGGCAAGCTTGTCAACGCGTTCATTCTCCGGGTGGCCGTTATGCCCTTTGACCCAGACCCATCTGATTTCGTGTTTTGAAACAAGCTCATCAAGTTTTTGCCATAAATCGACATTTTTTACGGCTGATTTTTTGTTGCTGGTGCGCCAGTTGTTTTTCTTCCAGCTTTCAAGCCATTCGGTAATGCCGTTCATCACATATTTGCTGTCGGTATAAAGGGTGATATTGCAAGAGGCTTTCAGCGCCGAAAGAGCCTCAATAACCGCGGTTAGTTCCATACGATTGTTGGTGGTTTCTTCTTCTCCGCCGGAAAGTTCTTTTTCAACATTTTTGCAGCGCAAAATCACGCCCCAGCCGCCGGGACCCGGGTTTGAACAGCATGCGCCGTCCGTAAAAATTTCCACTCTTGCAGTCATCTTATGCCTTTATAACAAATTCGGAGAAAAATTCATTCAGCAAAACATCTGCTTCTCCGTCGTTTTTCATTGCCTGAGCCACAAATGAGCGCAAGCGGTTTTTTGGAATTTGGATTCTAAAATCTTTCGGAGTTGAGCTGTCCGCACCGATAACGCCGTCAAGCATAAAATCTTCTTCCGTCAGTGGTGCCAGTAAAATTTCAACATTCACAAACTTTAAAACGCCGCGTGGAGGAAGTCTGAGCTCCGGTCTTGTGACCAGATTCAAGTGTCCGACAATGCCGAAAATCGAGTCCATCTGGTTATAATTCAAAAAGCGGACTTTGTTATATTCGCTGCCGGTAGAAGAGGTCGTGCACGAAAGATACAGCTCGCGGGCGATGGCGTTGCTGTTGTTTTTAGCTCTGATTGAAAAGCTTATTTTCAAATATTTTTCCGGCGGGGTGTCTATGGTATTCGGGTACAGCACATCTTCATCAATATTTTCCAGAATCTCAAGCTTTTTATCTTCAAAATCAAGCTCGATATTCGGTTGCGGACGTTTGCCGAACATTCCGGCAATCAGCGCATACGGAGCCGGAACATTGTTGGAACCGGAGCGGATATAAATTTGGCTGCCGACAGTGGTCATCAGCGGCGTGATATCAGACTTCGGGATATATGTTGCAATAAACCCGTCGCCGTTTTTGTCGATGCTTATGATATGATTGCGGACTTTGTTGTGGCTCGGAATTGTGCAGCCGGAAATGGCGTTTTCGAGCCAGCTTAAAAAGCGATGGACATTTTTTACTTTTACTTTGGCTTTTGCCACATCGCCGATTTCAACATCGCGGGAACATTCAACGCCCCATACTATAACGCCTCCTTCCGAATTTCCGAATCCGGAGATGGCTTTTGCCAGATTTTTGCGGTCGTCGCGATGCAGAGTATTAAAGTTTTTGCCGGTGGAAACAGCCTGCTTAAAATCCAAAAACAGCTCTTCCGTTTGTTGGGTCATAATAAACTCATCAATCGCATCTTCGCCGAAATAAATGAGTTTTTGAAAAATATCCTCCGCGCGTGACATCTGTTTTCTCCGCAAGTTTCATATATGTTGCAGAATATGGGCTTAAAATAAATTCTTCGTTAAGATTTCAGAATTTTTTTGAGCTCGTCATATTCGGGGTATGTGTGCATATTGCCCAAAAGCGTATATGTCGGGTTTGAGGCAAAAATATATTGCGCCGCATTGCGAATGTCTTCGGCAGATATTGCCTCAATTTTTTCGATAATCTCTTCGCTCGGAATAAGTCTTCCGAAAACAAGGTTGTGCCGCGCAATCATTTCGGCAGCGACCGATGAGCTTTCAAGCGACATAAAAATGCCTGCTTTCAGCTGAGCTTTTGCCCGTTTCAATTCTTCGGCCGAAACTAAATCGTTTTGAATTTTTTTGATCTCGTCCGACAATACAGGCATCATTTTGCACAGTCCGTCGGCATCGGTTGCGGCATAAATCCCGAACAAACCGGTTCCGGAATGGCTGTTTGAAAAGCTATAAATGCTGTATACCAGACCGAGTTTTTCCCTGATTTCCTGAAACAGGCGCGATGACATTCCGCCGCCGAACAGGGTAGAAAGGGTCATCATCTGGAAAAACATCGGATTGCCGTGTCCGATTCCTTCAAAACCGAGCATCATATGCGTTTGTTCGATGTCTTTTTTTGTGATGTTGCAGCCACCGACATATTTCGCGGGAACAATTTGAAAGTTCTTTTTTGCTCTGAAATCCGAAAATTTTTCCGCGGCCATTTTTGCCAAAGTATCGTGGTCGATATTTCCGGCTGCCGCCAAAACGATATTTTCCGCGGCATAGTGATTTTTCATAAAATCAAACATTTGAGCCGCATTCATGGCGCGGACATTTTCTTCCGGCCCTAAAATCGTGCGGCCGAGCGGCTGATCCGGATATGCGCATTCCTGAAAAAAGTCAAAAATCAAATCATCGGGAATATCTTTGTTTTGCTTAATTTCCTGAATAACAACCTCTTTTTCTTTTTTCATCTCGTCTTCCGGAAAAGTTGGATTTAAGATAAGGTCGGAAATAAGGTCAAATGCGACTTTGATATCGTCTTTCAAAACTCTGGCATAAAACGATGTAATCTCGCGTGAAGTATAAGCATTGTTTTGTCCGCCCACATTCTCGATTTCTTCTGAAATTTGGCGGGAAGTGCGGGTTTTTGTTCCCTTAAACACCATATGTTCGATAAAGTGAGAAATTCCGTTTTCTTCTTTTTTTTCAGAAGCAGAGCCGCTTCTGATCCAAAAACCGAGCGAAACGGATTCCGTATGCGGTCTGTTGGCTGTTATAATGCGTAGTCCGTTTGGCAGAGTTGTTGTTTTTATATCCATAGGTGTACCTTTTTAATTTGAATTTTTCCAAAACTGCACTAAATATATTCCATATTGTCTCAAAAGAAAACAAAGGAGTAAAATTATGAACAAAAAAATCAGATTTGCAGTTGTTCTTTCCGGCTGCGGGCGCGGCGATGGTTCTGAAATTCACGAAGCCGTAAGCATTTTGCTTTCAATCGACCAGCAGGGCGGAGAATACGCTTGTTTTGCGCCGGATATATGGCAGTCTCAAGTTTTTAATCATTATACGGATTCGCCGGAAGACGAAAAGCGTTCGGTTTTGGCCGAAAGCGCCAGAATTGCGCGCGGAAACATCAGGCCGATGGGAGAATTTGAGCCGAAAGATTTTGATGCGATAGTGTTTCCGGGCGGCGTCGGCGCGGTCACAAATCTGTGTGATTGCGCATATGTTTCATCAGAACACAGCAAGGTTAATCCGGAAGTTGAAAAAGCAATCGTGCAAAGCTATAACAAAGGGCTTGCAATCGGCGCAATGTGCATTGCTCCGGTGTTGATAGCAAGAGTTTTGGGAAAGCATCATATTGAGGTTACAATCGGCGATGCACAGAATGTGGCGCAAAAAATCGAAAGTTTCGGCGCAAAGCATATTGTGGAAAATTCGACCGGCGTTTGTGTGGATAAAAAGAATAAAATTGTGACAACTCCGGCATATATGCTTGCAAATTCGCCAAAAGAGGTATATCAAGGTGCATATGAAATGATAAAAAGCATTATCGGGCTTGTCGGATAAACTTGCCGGATTGAACCAGAAAGGAACTATACAGATGAAATTCAGAACCAGATTTGCCCCATCGCCGACCGGATATATGCATATCGGAAACCTGCGCACGGCTTTGTACGAATATTTGATTGCAAAAGCAAACGGCGGAGACTTTATTTTGCGTATTGAGGATACTGACCAAAAGCGTCAGGTTGAAGGCGCAACCGACATAATTTATAATACTTTGAGAACAGTCGGAATGCTCTGGGACGAAGGGCCGGATATCGGCGGAAATTTCGGTCCGTATGTTCAGTCGGAGCGCAAGAGCCTGTATGCCCCGTATGCGCACAAACTGGTTGAACTCGGCGGCGCGCACTATTGTTTTTGTCCGGAGCGCGAAGAAGTTGCAAAAGACGAAGAAAACGGCGAAAATATTATGAAATTTAATGATCCGTGCAAAAAGATTCCGCTTGAAGAAGCAAAGCGCAGAGTTGCTGCCGGAGAACCGTATGTTATCCGCCAGACCATCAATAAAAAAGGCAAGTCTAAGTATCACGATGAAGTTTACGGCGATATCGAAATTGATTATGACGAGCTTGATGAAGGCGTGCTGCTTAAATCTGACGGATTCCCGACATACAATTTTGCCAATGTGATTGATGACCATTTGATGCAGATTTCTCATGTCGTCCGCGGCAACGAATATATTTCATCAACCCCGAAATATAACCTTATATACGAGGCGTTCGGCTGGGAACACCCGCAATATGTTCATGTTCCGCCGGTTATGAAAGACGCTCAGCACAAACTTTCAAAACGCAACGGCGATGCATCGTTCCAGGATTTGGTCGCAAAAGGATATCTGCCGGAAGCCATTATCAACTATATTGCTCTGTTGGGCTGGAATCCGGGTACGGAAGAAGAAATCTTTTCGCTTGATGACTTGAAAAAATGTTTCAGCGCAGAGCGGCTCAATCGTTCTCCGGCTATTTTTGATATCACAAAACTGACCTGGATGAACGGTGTTTATATCAGAGCGTTGTCGCCCGAAAAATTCCATCAGCTGGCAATGCCGTATTATGAAAAAGCATTGACCCGCAAGGTAGATTTGGATCTGCTGAGCACGGTTTTGCAGCCGCGTGTCGAAACTTTGGGAGATATTGCGGAACAGGTTGCGTTTTTGGAAAAAGTTGAGCCGTATTCTCCGGCGCTTTATGAAAATAAAAAGATGAAAACAGACGCGGCAGTGGCAGCAAAAACGCTTGCTCTGGCGCTCGAAAGCCTGAAGACTGTGGATAAGTGGACAAACGATAATTTGTTTGCGGCGCTGAAAGAAACGGCTGCGCAAAACGAACTTAAAAACGGGCAAATCCTTTATCCAGTGCGCATTGCCTTGTCCGGCAAAGAAACAACCGCCGGCGGAGCAACGGAAATTGCGGCTGTTTTAGGCAAAGAAGAAACGCTTGCGCGTCTTGAAAAAGCCATAAAAGAACTGTAATGTAACAATTCGTAAATTTTTTTGTTTTTACAAGCCTCATAAAAGTTGATAGTTTTTGTTCAGCACTAACTTTTATGAGGATTTTTTTTATGACAAACATTCATCCTACTGCCGTGATTGAAGACGGCGCACAAATTGCATCAACCGCACAAATCGGACCGTTCTGCTGGATCAGCTCAAAGGCAAAAATCGGCGAGAATGTACGCCTTTTGGCTCGCGTCAGCGTTATGGGCGATACCACAATCGGTGAAGGTACGGTAGTATTTCCGGGAGCAGTCCTCGGCGGCGGCCCGCAAGACCACGGAAACGAATTTCAGGAAGGCGCCCGCCTTGTTATCGGAAAACGCAATGTTATCCGCGAAAATGTAACAATGCAGTGCGGAACTCCGAAAGGCCAAACTCCGATTGAAGGACAGGAACCTGAAAAATTGATTACACGCGTCGGCGATGACGGAATGTTTATGGTAAATTCTCATATTGCGCATGACTGCGTTGTCGGAAACAATGTGATTATGACCAACAATGCCGTAATCGGAGGACATGTAAGACTCGGCGATGGAGTGATTTTGGGTGGAAACTCTGCGGTTCACCAATTCTGCCGCATCGGCCGCAAAGCTATGATAGGCGGACTGTCCGGTGTTGACCGCGATGTGATTCCGTTCGGAATTGTTACCGGCGACAGAGGTAAATTGCGCGGTCTTAATGTCATTGGTTTGAAACGCAGCGGATATGACGAGGCTACCGTAAAATCAATCACTCGTGCTTTTATGTTTATCTTTAAGGGCAAAAACGGCACATTTGAAAGCCGCGTTGCCGAAGCTCATGAAAAATTCAAAGATAACCCGATGGTTATGGAGCAGATAAAGTTTATTGACGAAGCTTTGCGCGGACGCCGCAATGTTATGGTCGCCGAATAAATATTTTTTACATTAAAACAAATGAATAAGAGGTATGTTCAAAAAGTGCCTCTTATTTTTTGCGCTTTTTAATTTATTGGTAATAACTGCGATATATAATCCGCGATTATGAATAAGTTGGGACATTTGTGGAAAAAAATTGCACTGTTGCGGACATTTTTGTTCGCAGCACTGTTTTTGTGTGCTTTTTCAAATTTTGCCGCGGCGAATGTGAATGCTGTCAGAGTCGGACAGGGCATCGGCAATGTTCGGATAGTGCTAGATTCCGATAATGATTTTAATTATAAAGTTTTTACATTGAACAATCCGCGCCGTTTGGTTTTAGATGTGTACGGAACGCAGACTTCCAAAGGATTTTCCGATAATATCGGGCGAAATAACATAATCTACGGCGCCAGAGTCGGAAATATTGACGGAGGAAAAAGGTTTGTTTTTGATTTGAGCAAGCCGATAGCCGTTGATAAAATTTCTTTTTTGGCTCCCCACAGCGGGTTTAAGTGGCGCTTTTTTGTAGATGTTTCGGTTACATCGGAGCGCGCGTTTGACGGCAAAGTCGGCGATAAATACGCGTATTCTAACTTGAGCGGAAACGCAATCAAAAAATCGTCGGAACCGAAAGCCGTTGCCCTCAAAGAAACGCCTAAAAAGAGAAAAAAAATTATTGTAATTGACCCCGGACACGGCGGAAAAGACCCCGGAGCAATCGGATATTCGGGCGTATATGAAAAAAATATCACGCTTGCAATGGGCAAAGAGCTTAAAGAAACGCTCGAAAGCGGTGGGTATAAGGTATATCTGACCCGCAGCACCGACAAATTTATCAACCTTCGCGAAAGATATCAGATTGCCCGCAGATATAAGGCGGATTTGTTTATGTCCGTTCATGCGGACAGTGCGAAAAACAGGCGGGCAACCGGACTTTCGGTTTATACACTGTCTGAAAACGCGTCCGACCGCGAGGCTGCGGCGCTGGCAGAAAGAGAAAACAAGGCTGATATTATCGGAGGAATGAATCTTGCCAAAGAAGATAAAGATTTGACCAGCGTGTTTATTTCTTTGACCCAAACCATGACGCGCAACAATTCTTCTGATTTTGCGGAACTTTTGCAGGAAGAAATGGCAAAATCAGTAAAGCTGGTGAACAATGCACACAGATTTGCCGGATTTGCGGTTTTGAAAGCGCCGGATATTCCGTCTGTTCTGCTTGAGCTCGGCTATCTTTCAAACAGAAATGAAGAAAAACTTTTGAAACAGGCATCGTATCGCAAAAAATTGGCAAAATCGACACTGCGCGCGGTTGACAGATATTTTGCAAAACCTCGCGAATAATGTGAAAATTTTTGTTTTTTTGCTGTTATTTTTGAATAAAATAGTATAAAAGATTCCCATAGCTTGAAAAATCTGAAATAAGTGAGAGATATTTTATGTTCAAAATAATTTCTGCCGCAGTCAGCACATTGTTTTTGCTTGCATTTATAGGCATTATCGTTGCGGCAATGATTATCGGCAAATGTATGTCCGAATTGCCGGATTATCAACAACTTGCAAAATATGAACCGGCGGTTACCACGCGCCTGTTTGCCGGCGACGGACAGCTTTTGAAAGAATACGCTGTTGAAAAAAGGCTCTTTGTTCCGGTAAACAAAATTCCGAACAGAGTCAAAGACGCGTTTATTTCTGCCGAAGACAAAAAGTTTTATACTCACGGCGGAATTGATTATGCCGGGATTTTGCGCGCAATTATCGGAAATATCAAAAATTTGGGAACCGGACGCAGACCGGCAGGCGCTTCGACGATTACGCAACAGGTGGCAAAAAACTTTTTACTTTCGTCTGAAGTTTCGTATATTCGCAAAATCAAAGAGGCGATTTTGGCCGGAAGAATGGAAGATGCGTTTACAAAAGACCATATTTTGGAACTTTATCTGAACGAGATATATTTGGGCAACCGCTCATACGGGGTTGCGGCCGCGGCGCTGAACTATTTTGACAAGGCACTTGATGAACTTTCGATAGAAGAGGCCGCATATTTGGCAGCGCTGCCGAAAGGGCCGAACAACTATAATCCGAAAACAAAATATGATGCGGCAATCGCCCGCAGAAACTGGGTTATCTCAAGAATGAAAGACGACGGATATATCACTGAAGAAGAGGCAAAAGAAGCTTCGGCAAAGCCTCTCATTGTGGTCAATCGCGGCAATGAATTTGTAAAAGACGGAGATTATTTCAGCGAGGAAGTCCGCCGCGAAATCAGCAAAAAATTCGGAGATGATATGCTCTATGAAGGCGGATTGATTGTTCGTACGACCTTAAATCCGCACCTGCAGGAAGTTGCAACCAGAGTGTTCAAAAAAGGCTTGCGCGATTATGACACAAAACACGGATACCGCGGAGCAATAGCAACAATAGGCAATCAGGAAGAATATGCGACAGAGCTTAAAAAAATCGCAAAGCCGGCCGGGGCGGAAAAGTCTTGGCAGCTTGCGGTTGTGACAGATGCAAATGCTCAAAAAGCAGATATTTTGACTGATGCGGGAGAAAGTGGAAATATTCCGCTCGGGAATTTGAAATGGGCACGCAAGAATCTTCCGAATCAAAGGGTCGGAGATGCGCCGACACGGGCAAAAGATGTTTTGAAAAAAGGCGATGTTATTTTGGTTGAAAAAGACGCTAAAAAAGATGATTCTTCATATTTTTTGCGTCAGGTGCCGAATGTTGAAGGCGCGATGATGGCGATTGATGCGCATACCGGCAAAGTTTTGGCGGTTGTCGGCGGGTATTCTTATGAACGCTCGCAGTTTAATCGTGCAACGCAGGCTTTGCGCCAAACCGGCTCCACATTTAAGCCGTTTGTATATTTGACCGCGCTTGAGATGGGATATTCTCCGACAGATTTGGTATTAGACGCACCGTTTGTGTTTGATCAGGGAAAAGGTCTGCCGAAATGGAAGCCTGAAAACTATTCCAAAAAATTCGGCGGCCCGATGACGCTTCGCCAGGGTATTGAAAAATCGCGCAATTTGATGACTGTTCGTTTGGCTCAGGATATCGGAATGAAAAAGGTAGCAGATTTGAGCCGTCGTATCGGTGTCAACAAGCATCTGCCGGAGCTGCTGTCTATGTCGCTAGGCGCAGGTGATACAAAATTGGTGGATATCACAAACGCATATGCCCAAATTGTGAACGGAGGCAAAAAAATCGAACCATATTTCATTGAAAGAATTCAGGACAGAAACGGAAAGACGGTGTTTAAGCACACAAATACCGAATGTGAAAATTGTGCGGCGCAAAGCTGGGATAATCAGGATATTCCGATTTTGCACGATACGCGCGAGCAGATTGTCGATGAGCAGTCTGCATATCAGATGACCTATATCCTTGAGGGTGTGGCAATCAGAGGTACCGGCGCGAGATTGGCTTCGTTGCATAAGCATTTGGCAGGCAAAACCGGTACGACGAATGATAATAAAGACGGTTGGTTCATCGGCTTTACGCCGGATTTGGTGGTCGGCGTATATCTTGGTTTTGATGAGCCGCGAACGCTCGGAAAATATGATACCGGCGCCAACACCGCGCTTCCGATATTCTATGATTTTATGGCAGAAGTGTTGAACGGACAGCCGGACATTCCATTCAGAACGCCGAACGGAATCAAGTTTGTGCGCATAAATTATGATACCGGAAAACCTGCGGGAATTTATGATACAAAAGTGATTTTTGAGGCGATAAAGTCCGGCGTTTCGCTTGAAAAAGGAGCAAAGTCGATTATCGGAGCGGACAAGAATCTGCCGGAGGATGAAACGGAAGAAAACACTGAAGAGCCGAAAACAACGCCGGTTCCGCTGTATCGGTCGGAAGAGGGTGAATTTCAGTTCGGAGCGGAATATTAGAGGAGTTTTTATGAGAGCGGATATTGAAAATTTGAATACGGATATCAAACAGTCGATAGAGCTGTTGAGGAGGTATCTTTGATTATGATAATGCAAAATTGAGATTGCAGGAACTGATATCTCTGCTTGATGACGAGAGCTTGTGGAATTCTCCGCAAAAAGCGCAAAAATTGATGCGCGAAAAGACATATTTGGAACAAAAACTTGAAGATTTTGACAAGCTGGAAGCTGATTTTTCGGCCTTAAAAGAAATGGCTGAATTGGCTGATGCAGAAGGCGATTTGCAACTTGGTGATGAGGTTGCCTCAAGTCTGGCCGAGCTTGCGCAAAATGCAAAACACAGCGAGCTTGAGGCGCTGCTTTCGGGCGATGCGGACGCTAATGATACATATCTTGAAATCCATTCGGGCAGCGGCGGAACGGAAGCTCAGGATTGGGCGCAGATGTTGCTCAGAATGTATGCCAGATGGGCTGAAAATCACAAATATAAGGTTGAATATATTGAAGAAACGGAAGGCGATGTTGCCGGCCTGAAATCCGCAACAATCAAAATTTGCGGAAATAACGCGTACGGTTGGCTCAAGTCGGAAGACGGTGTGCATCGTCTGGTCAGAATTTCACCGTTTGACAGCGCCGGGCGCAGACATACAAGTTTTGCCTCGGTGAATGTATATCCTGTGGTTGATGATACAATAGAGGTTGAAATTAAAGAATCTGATTGTAGAATAGATACTTATAGAGCGTCAGGCGCCGGAGGACAGCATATTAACAAAACCGATTCCGCGGTCAGAATTACGCATATTCCGTCCGGTATTGTGGTTCAGTCGCAAAGTCAGCGCTCTCAGTTTCAAAATCGCGAAAATGCATGGAAAATGTTAAAATCGCGATTATATGAAGCAGAGCTGAAGAAAAAAGAGCAAATTGCTCAGGACGAGCGTTTGCAACAAGGCGACAACGGCTGGGGCTATCAAATACGCTCTTATGTGCTGCAACCATATAAAATGGTGAAAGATTTGCGCACAAATGTTGAGACATCGGATACCAAAGCGGTTCTTGACGGAGATATAGATTTGTTTTTGGCGGCGGCTTTGGCGCACAGAATAGGAGGAAACGACAATGGTTAAAAAAATCGGGACAATATTGCTCGCTCTTTGCGGTTTATATATCATTTTTTGTTTGACCGTATATTTCTTTCCGGAAATGTTTTTTTATAATCCGACAAACAAGCCGTCGGATATCTCCGCGGCGCATCAGGGCGGATATCAGGCGGAAGAAGTCCACTATAAATCTGCGGACGGAACGGATTTGCTCGGTTGGTATACAAAGCCGGTTTCGGAAAACTATGTTGTGTTGTTTCTGCACGGAAATTCTTATAATGTTGAAAAGTTTTATCAAAAAATGTTGCCGCTCGCAAAGGCCGGATACGGCACATTTATGGCGGAATACCGCGGGTTCGGCGGCATAAAAGGTGAAATCAATCAAAAAAATCTGGAAGAAGACGCCATTGCCGCAGTCAACTATTTGAAATCGCTCGGTTATGAAAATGATAACATAATCGTATACGGTATGTCGCTCGGTTCGCATATGGCAATCAACACGGTTTATAATCTGCAAAAAGACGGAAAATTTGCCTCGCTTTTGCTCGAAGTTCCGTTTGACAGCCTGCACGGAGTTATTGAAAAAGTTGTGCCGACTCCGCTGCCGATTAAGCAAATTGTCCGCGATAAATATGACAATATGGCGATGATAGACAAGATTGATACAAATGTTTTGATTATGGGAGGTTCGGAAGATCCGACCGTTCCGATAGAGCTGGCGGAAAATCTTTTTGCAAGGGCAAGCGAGCCGAAAACTATGTTGGTCTATAATGAGGCCAAACACAACAATCTTTATGATTATAAAAACTATGAAGATATAATCAAATGGCTTGAATAAAGGGCGCTGCAGCAGATGAAAAAAGTTTCAAACAGATTGTATCTTTTGAAAAAAACTCTCGATTATACGGGAGTTTTTCTGCTGTTGATGATATTGTTCGCTCTTTGGCAGCTGTATAAGGGACCGATATCTGTTCCGTTTTTGAAACCGTATATAATTCAAGCACTTAACTATGATGCAAATAATACGGTGTCGGTTGATGAAGTTAATATCGAGCTGGTACGCTCAATCCGGCCGATAAAAATTATTGCAAAAAATGTAAAATACCGCAGCTCTGATGAAGATATATCGATTGAAGCGCCTGATGTTTCCGTCTCGTTCAGTATCAGAGCGCTGATGCGCGGAATGATTGCGCCGAGCCGAATTGCAGTGGAAAATCCGAAATTGTATATTTTTACGACATACGGCATCGACAAAGAAAAAGTTGAAGACACAAACAAACTGAAAATGGCCTATTATGCTGATATGTTTGAACAATTTGTCGAGCATTTTAACTCGGAAGACAAGCTGTATCCGGAAAGTTATATCAACGATATTGTCGTGACCGGTGCGGAAGTTGAATTTCACGAGGTTGATTTGGGCCGGAAATGGAATTTTTCGGATTTGAACTATACTTTTTCACGAAAATTTACCAATATGGAAACAAAGCTTGATACGCTTGTAAATATGCAGGACAGAATGTCGGCGTTCGGGCTTGAGGCGGCATATCAGCCGGCGGAAAAGAAAATTTCGTATCAAACATATTTCTCAGAGCTGTATTTTTCGGATTTGGCGGAAAATATCGCACCGGCGGAAATCGGCTATAAATTTGATATTCCGGTCAGCGCCAGATTTGAGGGAACAATTGATTTTGCGGCGATTTTGGCAAATAAGGACAATGTGGCAAAAGCCATAAATGAATCTGTCGGAAATATATCGTTCAGAGTTGAAGGAGGAACCGGCAGCGTTAAGTTTTCTGACGATGAAACAATGAATTATCCGGTGAACGACTTTGTTTTGAACGGGCAAGTCGAGGGGGGATTGCAAAAAATCGTGATTAATGATGCAAACTTTGACCTGGACGGGGAAAAAATCAAAATCTCGCTGGAAGCAAAAGGTTTGCAAAAATATTTTATCGAAAAATCGCCTAAAGATATTCAAATCAAACTTAGGACTGATATCAATCAGTTTTCGCTCAGCAAATTATCGGTATATTGGCCGCGGTATATTGCCGAAAAGGCCTGGGAGTGGTGCAAAGATTCGATATACGGCGGACTTGCAAAAAATGCTTATTTTGAGTTTTTGTTCAAGTATAATGACAGCAAAAAAGCGGTTACATTTGCCGATTTGAAGGGAAAAGTCGAGATAGAAGACAGTAATATCAATTATCTCGGCGAGCTGCCAGTAGTAAAGAATTTTTACGGAACCGCCGATTTTTCAAATGATAGCATATATATCAAAGTGGACAAAGGAGTCGCGGACGGAGTTATTGTCAGTGACGGGTTTGTTCATCTTTATGATTTGGGTTCCGAGCACAATATGATAAAAATCAGGCTTATCGGGAATTCGTCAATCAAAGACGCGCTCAATTTTATTGACCATAAACCGCTTGATTTTGCAAAAGATTTGGGAATTAATCCGCAAAAAGTTTCCGGCGATGTTGATGTCAATTTGGTGCTGGCGTTTGAGCTTAAATCGGATATCACAAACAAAGATGTCGAAGTGGAAGTTACGGCCGACCTGCATAATCTTGAAATTGCGGATATTGCGGACAAAAAGCCGCTTAAAGCAGAAAAATTGGAGTTGGTTGTTGACAATAACGGTTTCAGGTTGTTCGGCAATGCGGTTTTTGATGAAATTCCGCTGAAACTGAACCTGAGCGAGGATTTTCACTCAGCAAAATACAAAAGCAAATATGATGTTTCATTCAAATTTGACGATTTTGTGAAGAAAAAATTCGGGATAGATTTTGATATTTTGGGCGGAGATTATGCCTCGGGATATGCTGATGTCAATGCGTCCGTGCTGGTTTATGATAACAAAAAAGCGGATATAGAAGTTGAGGCAGACTTGCAGAATATGCGTATGAATTACGGATTTTTCGGCTTTGTAAAAACAATTAAGGAACCGGCTCGGCTTTCTGCAAAAATCAGTGCGAAAAACGGAAAAATAACCAAAGTTGATAAATTTGAGCTGGCAAAAACGGATTTTTCAATGGTCGGAAATATCTCTGTCGATGCCAAAACATCAAAAATTACGACTATTGACATTTCAAAAATAAAAAGCCCGAAAATGAATGCAAAAGCCAAAATTGAGATGAAAACAAAGCCGACAAACAAGGTCGTGGTCAATATTTCGGGATACAGTTATGACCTGACCGAATTGTTTGCAAAACACAGCAAGCTGCAAAGCAATTCGGAACAAATTGCAATGATAAAAAACAGCGATTGGGAAGACGGCATCAGCACAGATATTGATGTTTTTGCGGCAGTCAGCAACTTGTGGACCAACCCGGAAGTCCAGATAAAGAATTTTTCCGGCAGTGTGAATATTAGGAAAAAAATCGGCATTAATGAAGCTCATATCTCCGGCAATTACGGCAATAATCAGGATATCAAAATGCGGCTTGATTATACTCCGAAACAAAATCGGGAGCATATTCTTTCCATTGACAGCAACAATGCCGGAACGACTTTGAAAGTTTTTGGGCTGTATGATTATATGCGGGGCGGAAATTTGAAAATTGAGGCCAGAAGAGATAAAAACAAAAATTTTTACGGGCATGCGCAAATCCGCAATTTCAGCATTCAAAACACGCCGTTGATGGCCAAACTTCTTACGGTTGCGTCTTTTTCGGGATTGGTGAATATGCTGACCGGTGAAGGCATTGCGTTTACGCATTTTGACGCGCCGTTTGAATATCGCAACAAGATATTATTTATAGATAAGGCGACGGCGGTTGGCAATGTTTTGGGTATGAGCGGCAGCGGTATGTATAATACAAAATATCAGGAGCTGAACATTAAAGGCGTGATTGCTCCGGCGTACAGCCTGAATACGATGCTCGGGAAAATTCCGCTGGTTGGGAATCTGCTTTCGGGCAAAGACGGCACTGTTTTTGCGGCAAATTATTCGATTAAGGGAAATCTGAGCTCGCCGGATATTAATATCAATCCGCTGTCGGCGCTGTCTCCTAATTCGATTAAGGAACTTTTCGGAACGGTTTTCGAAAAATGATAACAAATATGAAAAAAATACGAATCGGAATAGATTTTCATGGTGTTTTTAATACAAAACCGGAATATTTTTCGCGTTTTTGCCATGATGCGATGGCTCGCGGCTGGGAGATTCATATCATCAGCGGCGGTCCGGAGGATAAAATTAAGAAATATCTGAAGCAATATAATGCATCATACAACAAAATTTTTACAATTCTGGAAGAGGCGCAAAAGCTCGGAATCGTGAAGTTTTTTGATGATAAAACTTTTCATATTGACGATGATTTTTGGAACAAGGCGAAAGCGATTTATTGCGAGATAAACAATATTGACCTGCACATTGATGATTCGCAGGAATACGGAAAATATTTTTCAACCGGCTTCTGCCTCTATAATCAACAAAAAAACATCTGCAAAATCAAAGGCTCAACAAAAGAAATTTCGTTTCGAAACGAGATTGAAAACACATTGAACCAAATAGGGGGCTATTTGGAATCCAAATCATAACGGCGATATTCTTTCAGCTGTTTTTGCAACTCTTTTGTCGGAAGATTCTTTTTGCGCCGGAATACGATTTCGCGCAATTTTTTCAGAAAAAAGCGGTTGAAACCGTTTGTGTCCGGCGCTGGGTCTTCGCGGAGAATATCAAATCGTTGTTCTTCGGCGCGGATTTTTTTTGATTCGTTTTGCATAAAAAATCTGAGAAAATTCATTATTGCGAGACCCATAAAATTCTGCCGATTGAGGCGATTGACGATATTTTTACGGAAGTTTCCAGACCGTTATTGCAAAAATCTTCGATTTTCAGGGTTGAGGCGGTGCGGTTTGTAAACTTGCCCACAGATACAGATTCATCTTTGTGAGTTATCAAAACCTTGTCGGCGCGGCGGATTTCGGCATTGTTCGCAACAATAATCACGGAACCTTCATCATAGATGTTTTGCATAATTTTCGAATCGATTTCAACCGCAAACATATTGCCGATAATTTCCGGAAAACGAATCGTTGCTTCCGATTCGGAGGAAGGCGAATTTCTTTTTGAAAGCTTTGAAAACTCAAAAAGCGGGATAACATTTTGATTTGTCTCCTCTTTTATTGAATCATCGTCGCTCGCCAAACGATAAAAATCATCAAATGAGATGTTGCAAACCGAGGTAATTTTGTTGATGCTCTCCAGCGACGGCCATCTTTTTTTGCCGTCGGGACGAATCCTTTTGCTTTTGTTGAAAGTCGTAGAGTCAAGACCGGCCTTTTTTGCAAGTCCTGAGGGGGATAAGCCATTAATTTTTGCCAATTTATCAACAGCATTCCAAATTTGAGTATATTTCATAAAAACTCCGATAATTAAAGAAGTTACGCGATAATTCGCATACTAACATAAAACAAATTAGGAATCAATTCTTTTTTTAAGTTGAAATTCCTACACTTAATAGTATATAAGGAAACAATTAACAATCGGTTAAGAACTAAAAAATAAAGGACGAAGGACGATGAGTAAGGAATATAAAGCTTTTGAGTGTGCGGAAGAAGTATGGTTTTGGTTCTGCCGCTCGTTGAACGCGCGAAGCGACGGAGTGCGCGGAGGCAAAGGAGATTTTATCGGATATCTCAGAGATTGTGAAATTTGCGACATTGAACGCATTATCCGCCGCCTCAGAATCGAAGGAAAAATCAGCCGCAGACATTTAAGAGTGATGATAAAATGGGGAAAACTTGATGTCCCGCCATATTATGATTCGCGGGCAAAACGCAGCGAAGTCAGACTTTGGGACAGTGCTATGGCTGAATTTGAAAAAGTTTTGTATGGCAAAGGAATTTTGAAATGATGATAAAAGGAAAAGATGTTTATGTGGTATTTGAAGATGGTACAAGCCTTTGGTGGCTGCGGTTTTTGCGACACAATTACCGGCATTGCCGAGCGTTTATAAAAATTACGCCGAAAATTTATATAGAATTGAATCCTTTGAGCAATCAGATGTTTTTATTTGTGCATATTTTTGACAATTCGCGCCAATTTTACAAAGTTATCCACAAGATGAATTATGTAAAAACGAGGATTGAAAATGCACCGCTCAAAACCGCTCCGGCCTTTTGTTTTACTTGCGTTGAGGCAATTAAGAGGTTGCTCGGAATTCACAATTTTTGGATTATTACGCCATATGATTTGTATACCTATCTTATAAGTTGTAGGAAAAAAATCTTGACAAACTAAACTTTTTGTTATATAACCCAAATTACAGTCACGGGCTATTAATGTGTCTAAAATATGCCGGAAGAAAAGATTTCTGTTTTGTGAAATCTTTTTTTTTGGAGTTTATGATGAAAACAAAAACAATAAAAACTCTGAAAGCCGTACGCAATATTTTGAAAAAAACTTTACCGGAAAAAATATCCAAAGTTTTGAACAGCTATGAAAATTTTGCCGACCATGAGGCGCCGGAAGATGCAAAAGGGTTCAGCTCTTATCATCTGGCGTTGAAGTCGGCAATTTTGCATGCCGAAACTTTGCTGAAGCTGGCAAAATGGACAGATGAAACCGCCCAAATCGAACAAAAAAACGATAGCGGCGATGATATTCTCAAAATTTTGGCAGAAGCCCGTTCGGCAAAAAAACTTGAGGATGATGAAGATGGAGAAGATTGATTTTTTTGAATTTGTATTTTTATGGTTTCGGATTTATGGCAGAAATTTGCCGAAACATCAGCGAAAAATGTGCCGCTGGATGGAAAATATTTTTGTCTCAGAGCAAAATAAAGACGCGCTTTTGATGGCTTTTCGAAATTCGGGAAAGTCTACAATTGTGGGATTGTTTTGTGCGTGGGCTCTTTATCAAAACCGCAATCTGCGAATTTTGGTGTTGGCGGCGGATTCGTCTTTGGCAGAAAAAATGGTGAGAAATGTAAAACATATTATTGAAAAACATCCGCTGACAAAACAGTTGAAGCCGGAAAAAACGGAAGAATGGGCGTCTGACAAATTTACGGTTTTGCGTAGTTTGGAATCCCGCGATCCGTCAATGTTGGCAAAAGGCATTGAGGCGAATATAACCGGACTTCGTGCGGATTTGATTATTTGCGACGATGTAGAAGTTCCGAACAACTGCGACAGTTCGCTCAAAAGAGCGGAGCTCAGAAGCAAGCTCGACGAACTTGATTATATTATTTCGCCTGACGGTATGCGGCTTTTTATCGGAACGCCGCATACTTTTTATACGATATATCAGGTTGAAGACAATCCGAACAAACCGGATAACAAACCGTATCTGAAAGGTTTTACAAAATTGGAAATTCCGATTTTGGACAGCAAAGGCAAAAGCGCATGGCCGCAAAGATTTTCCGAAAGCAAAATTGCGGATATCAGAATGCGCACCGGTGAAAACAAATTTTTGTCGCAAATGATGCTCAAAGCGGTTGATATAACTTTGTGCCGCTTAAATCCTGACGACCTGCGGTTTTATGAAAACGGGCTTGAGCTGAGTTTTGCCAACGGGCACGATATTTTGAAAATCGGAGACAAAAGAATGAGCGGAGTGTCTTGTTGGTGGGATCCGGCGTTCGGCTCAAAAACCGGAGACGGCAGCGTTGTTGCCTGCGTTTTTTGTGACGAAAACGGCGGATATTATCTGCACGATTTGGAATATATCAAAATTGAGCAAAAACACGGAGACGAAAATACGGCCGATTTGCAATGCGAAAGAGTTGCGGCCTTTTTGGAGCGCAATTTTATTTCGGCAGTGCATTTGGAGGTTAACGGAATAGGTCGTTTTCTTCCGGGAATATTGAAGCAGAAACTTGCGGCAAAAAATTTGAAAATTGCCGTTTTGGAAGAATATTCAAGCCAAAATAAGGCACAGAGGATTTTGGAAAATTTTGAAGTTTTGATGGCGGCAAAGGCGTTGAATGTGAACAAAAAAATTATATCGACGGGTTTTTTGGAAGAAATGAGGGAGTGGGATATGAACAAAAACTGCCACGATGACGGATTGGACGCCGTTGCCGGCTGTTTGGCTCGTTCTCCGATACGGCTTGGCAGAGTTTATGCAAACGAAAAGACGGCAACGGTCCAAAGCTGGCATGGTTCAGACCGGCAATTTGCCGCCTTTACGAATTTTAAGATTTGAGGTGTGAAATGTTTACAGAAATATTTAATTGGGTGACGATGATAGAAATTCCGCTGTTTGCATCGCTGTTCAGTCTGTTGTTTAAGCAGCGGAAAGATACCGAAAACGCTATCGGACTTTGGCGCGATGCGCTCTCGGAGTTCAAAATTCATGTGGCGAGAAATTATGTGTCGCTTGAAAATTTGAAAGATGTGGAAGATCGCCTGACATCATATCTTCTGCGGATTGAAAAAAAGCTCGACAATATTGAACAACGGAGGCGCTGATGGAAGATGACGATGCTGATGTTTTGGCCAGAACCATATACGGAGAGGCCAGAGGCGAAAATCTTGACGGACAGGAAGCAATTGCCTCGGTTGTCTTAAATCGGCTGCGCTTTGCAAAAGAAAAAGGCGGTTGGTGGTGGGGAAACACAATAGCGCAAATATGCAAAAAACCATTGCAGTTTTCGTGTTGGAATAAAAATGATGTCAACCGCCGCAAAATTGCAGCCGTAACTCTCAAAAATGAGTCTTTCAAAGTTGCAAAAAGAATTGCACTGCGGGCGCTTGCCGGTTTGATAAAAGACAAAACCGGAGGAGCCACTCATTATCATACAAAAAATGTCAGGCCAAGTTGGTCAATAGGCAAAATTCCGACTGCCGAAATCGGCAGTCATTTTTTTTATAACGATATAGAAAGGTAACAGAATGGAAAACAAAAAAATAAGCAAAGAGTTTTGGATAAATTTTTTGAAACTCTACAGCTCGTCGGGATTGGCAAACTGTCTCAACAAAAAAATTATGCTGGGCGCGGTTTTTGTCGTGCTGATAATTAATGCCGCAACGGTTTGCTGGCTGTGTCTGAAATCGCAGCCTCAGGACGCGGAAGCTTTGCAGGATTTGATTCAGACCCTGCTGTTTTTGGTCTTGTCTTCCGGCGCGGTCGGGCTCGGGTTGAGCAAGCAGTCGGACAGCAAAGCCGATAATGAAAATGATACAAATCAAACAAACACAACCGAAAATAAAGGAGAAAAATAATGGGAGGAGTTTTTTCAAGTCCGGACAGCGGAAAGCATGATGTTGCAAAAGCTGAAGCAGCTGCCGCCGCAGCCGCCGAAGAAGAGCGCAAAAAAGAGCGGGAACGCAGACGCCGCGGCCGAAACAGTATGATTAATACCTCAAGCCGGGGCATCTTAAACGAACAACACGATTTGCAACGAAAAAATCTGCTTGGAGAGTGACAATGGATGAAAAATTTAAGAAACTTATCGAAAGATACAAAAAATCGCAGGAAAAGAAACAGCAATGGGAAAGCGTCTGGCACGAATGTTATGAATATGCTTTTCCTCAGCGCGAAAATGTTTGCTGCGACGACGCGTATATTCAAGATAAAACCGCTGCTCATCTGTTTGACGGCACAGCGCCTGATGCGGTTGACCAGCTTGCTTCTTCAATGCTTTCGGAGCTCACGCCGGTCTGGGCAAAATGGTTCGGATTGAAAGCCGGATATGAATTGTCGGCTGAAGAATCGTCGCAGGTTGCCGAAGTTTTGGAACACGCAACCGATGTTTTGCAGCAAAATTTCGAGCATTCGAATTTCGGGGTGGAAATTCATCAATGTTACCTTGATTTGGTGACTGTCGGCACTGCTTGTCTGTTGTTTGAAGAGGCGCCGATAGGATCTTCCACCGCGTTCAGATTTTATGCCGTTCCGCTGCGGGAAGTTTCGTTTGAAGAAAGCCCGGGAGGGAAAATCGATACGACATTTCGTTGCTCCTCGGTCGGAATTGCAGATGTGCAGACCCGATTTCCGAAAGCTGAAATTCCGGCTTTTTTTGAGCATCAGGCGCAAAAAGATGCCGACTATAAACTGAAAATTTTGGAAGTCGTCGAGCCGGTAATCAAGGGTGCCGGATACAGATATACCGCATTTGCGTATGATGAAATTTATGACAATCAGAATTTTGTGCTGCGCGAAGGAGTGTTCGAAACTTCTCCGTTCATAAATTTCAGATGGCTGAAGGCGCCGGGAGAAATATACGGGCGTTCGCCGGTGATGAAGGCTCTGCCGGATATTAAGACCGCAAACAAGGTGGTTGAACTGATTTTGAAAAATGCATCAATTTCGGTGACCGGAATTTGGCAGGCTGATGACGACGGAATCTTAAATCCGGCAAATATTCGGTTGGTTCCGGGTGCGATTATTCCGAAGGCTGTCGGCTCAAAGGGATTAACCCCGCTGGAGGCTCCCGGAAAGTTTGATATTTCGCAGCTTGTTCTTGAAAATCTGCGGGCGCGGATTAATCACGCGTTGCTTGCCGACAGACTGGAGCAGATTTCAGGTCCGTCGATGACAGCAACCGAAGTTTTGGAGCGTTCGGCAGAAATTTCGCGGGTTTTGGGCGCAACTTTCGGCCGTTTGCAATCAGAGCTTTTGACTCCGCTCATCAAGCGTGCTTTTTGCATTTTGCGCCGCAGAGGAGAAATCAAAAACTTTGATTTGGACGGCAAGATTGTAGACCTGCAATATAAATCGCCGCTGGCATTGGCTCAGGCTCGTCAGGATATTCAAAATGTGGCGCAATGGGTTGAAATGCTTGCAAAATTCGGCACTCAGGGTATGGCTTTCGTGAATGGTTTTGAGGCTGCCCGTTGGCTTGCTTCAACCTTGAGCGTTCCGAACAATCTGCTTTCAAAGGCAGAACCGGCAGAAGAACAATTGCCGGGACTTGAAACTCAGGAGGCTTGATATGCAAGAGTTTTATGATGTCGGGCCGATGAGTGCGCAAGAAATTAAAAACGCTTTTGTGAAGTGTTTTGCCTCAAGAGACGGGAGGATTGTTCTCTCTTTTTTGAGGAAAATGACGCAGGAAAAATATTTGGGACCTGATGTCTCGAATGAGCAAATGCGCCATATCGAAGGGCAGAGATATTTGTTCGGATATATCTGCTCGCAATGTGAAAACAAATAAATTGAAAGGATTCTTTATGATGGAGATATTCAAAAAAACAGAAAATGACGAAAAACAAAAAAATGTTTGTCCGAAAAATTTGCCCTCAAGATTTTGGGACGAGCAAAATCAGTGCATCAAAATTGATGAACTGCTTGAAGATTATAACTCGCTGGTTGCCCGTGATGAAAATTTGGTTGAAAGCAACAATCGAATTATGCCGGCAAGTTATAACGATTATGAGGTGGAAATTAAAAGCCCGCTTCTTGATCGCGATGATGAAGTTTTTAAGCGTATGTACGATTGCGGTTTTACAAACAAGCAGGCGCAGTTGGTTTATGATTTGGCCAACGAACGCGTTTTGCCGCTGCTTGACGAACTCACAATTTCGTTTGAAGCGCAAAAGCAGCTTGAAAAACTTTATCGTCAGTTTGGCGGAGAAGAAAATTTCGGCGAAGTTTCGCGCCAGATTTCGACTTGGGCCAAAGCAAACTTAAAACCTGAGGTATATGACGCTCTGGCTTCCACCGCGGAAGGCGTTATGGCTTTGTATACAATGATGTCGTCGGACGAGCCGCTTTTGAGTGCTCAGATTGAGCCGGAAAAAGCTCTGACGGAAGAAAATCTGCGCAAGATGATGGAAGATCCGCGTTATTGGCGCGATAATGACAAAGCATATATTGCAAAAGTCACCAAAGGTTTTGAAAGACTATATCCCGAAAAATAAAAATCTTCGGGATTTTTTATTACATAATTTTATTTAAGGAGAAAAAAATATGACAACAACAACTGTAAGCCAGTCTTTTATTAAAAATTTTGAAGCCGATGTGCATTTGGCATATCAACAGTCCGGCTCAAAACTTAAAAATGCCGTCCGTTCAAAACAGAATGTGGTCGGAGCAACTACCGTGTTTCAAAAAATCGGCACCGGCGTTGCCGCAACAAAAGAAAGACACGGCCTTGTTCCGGTAATGAATTTGAATCACACACCGGTAGAATGCGAACTCAAAGACTATTATGCCGGTGATTGGGTAGATGCTTTGGACGAGCTCAAACTCAGCATTGATGAACGCAGAGTTATTGCATCTTCCGGCGCATATGCATTAGGACGCAAGACTGACGAACTGATTATCGCTGCATTGGCGTCGGCTGATGCCACAAACGATGTCGGAGCATATACTGCATCGCTCGACAAGAATACAATCCTGAAGGCGTTTACAAAACTCAACACCAACAATATTCCGGACGACGGCCAGAGATTTGCGATTGTCGGTCCGTTGCAGTGGAACGCTCTTTTGAACATTGAAGAGTTTGCAAGCTCTGATTATGTCGGCGACAACACTCCATTTTTGAAAGGAACGGAATCGCGTAAATGGCTCGGCATTAACTGGATTATGCATACGGGATTGCCGCTCAAAAATACAACCGAGCGCGATTGTTTTGTCTTCCACAAAAACGCAATCGGACACGCTTCGGGCAAAGATGTTACTACCGACATTTCTTGGCACGGAGACCATGCGGCTCATTTTGTGAACAATATGATGAGTCAGGGGGCATGCCTGATTGACGGCACCGGCGTTGTTCGTATCAAATGTAAGGAAGCATAGGAAACAAGATGTCTTTTGAGTGTGAAAACCTGAACATCGCGGCATATGCCTCGGGGTTTACCTTGTGGATTTATACCGGAGGCGACAAGCTGTCCGATATAATTTCGGACAATTATTTTCCTTTGGTCGGGACCGAGTTGAAAAGCGGGGATATGATTGTGGTTTCAAGCACAAATTCCGGCACAAATGTTTCAAGCGGGGCGTTGCTTATAGTTTCGCAGACTGACGAAAGCGAAATAAAGACGCAGATGCTCTGCCGTTCCGACCAAAAATTTTAGAAAACACATAATAGCAAACTGACGGGGAGGGCAAAAATTTGCCCTCCTTTTATATAGGAGAAAACAATGTCTTATAATGCAATAAATTTATGCTCTACCGCGCTTTTGAAACTCGGGGCGCAAAGCATAAGCTCTTTTGAAGAAGGCACGGTTGAGGCCGAAGTTGCCGGAAGATTATATCCGATGGTCAGAGATGCTCTGCTGTCATCATATCCGTGGAGCTTTGCCGTCGGGCATCAAAAACTGAACAGATTAGCCTCGGCGCCTTTGGTTGATTTTCAATATTCGTACGCTCTGCCGAATGACTTTTTGCGCATAATTTCCGCCGGCTGCGGCACAAAAGGTTCGGGCATAGAATACAGAATTTTTGAAAACAGGCTGCACACAAACGTATCGGAAGTTAATCTGACATATATCCGCAGGCCAGAAGAAGAAAGCTTTCCGGCGTTTTTTTATGATGCGCTCAGTGCAAAGCTGGCGGCGGAATTTTGTCTTCCTCTGACCGAAAATTCTTCCCGTGCGCAAGATTTATACAAATACGCCGATCAGGTTATAACGGCGGCCAGATTGACCGATGCGCAACAGTCAACACCGCAAAAATTTGAAGATTTCAGTTTAATTGGAGTGAGAAAATGAGTGGAACCGTAGCATCTTTACAAACGAATTTTACGGCCGGAGAGCTGAATAAAAATCTTTACGGCCGCGGAGATTTGAACATTTATGAAAACGGCGCGCGCAAGCTTGAAAATGTAATCATACGGCCGACGGGCGGAGTTTCCCGCCGCCGCGGCCTCAAAAAAATAACGGAATTTTCCGAAAAAGCAAGGCTGATTCCGTTTGAGTTTAATACCGAGCAGACATATTTAATATGCCTGACAAACAAAAAGTGCCATATTTATAAAAACGATGTCAAAATCGCCGAATTGGAGACGCCATGGAGTACGGAACAGCTGTTTGACATAAACTATACGCAGAGCGCGGACACTCTTTTGTTGATGCACAAAGATGTCGAACCGCAAAAAATTACGCGTGGAAACAATGAAGTATGGGAAATTTCGCCATGGGAATTTTATAGCGAAAAAGGCATTTATTATTGCCCGTATTACAATTTTTATGACGGCAAGGTTTCTTTGCAATATGAAAATGTAAACGGGCTGTTGGTGCTGATTGCAAACAGCGGAATTTTTTCTGAAGACTGGATTGGCATAAGAATAAGGCTAGGCAACGGCTGTTTGAAAATTTTTCAATATGTTTCACCGACAACCGTTTATGTCACGGCCGAATGCGGCGCTGCCGTCGGCACATACACCGATTGGGAAGAATGCGCATTTTCAAATATCAGAGGTTGGCCGATTTGCGCAACATTTCATCAGGACCGGTTGGTTATCGGCGGCTCAAAATCTTTGCCGAACCATTTGTGGATGTCAAAATCGTCTGACTTGTTCAATTTTGACTATGGCAAAGGGCTTGATGATGATGCCATAGATTTTGAGTTGTTGTCCGATCAGGTGAATGCAATCAGAGCGGTGGTTTCATCGCGTAATTTGCTGATATTTACTAGCGGCGCGGAATGGGTTGTCAAAGGCGATACCATAACGCCGGATTCTTTGCAGATTGTTCGCCAGACGACTATCGGAACATACGGGAAATCGGCAGTAGCTCCGACTCAGATTGACGGCGCGATAATGTTTATTTCTCCGGACGGCAGGCAGTTGCGCCAATTTTTGTATACGGATTTGGAAGATGCGTATCAGTCACTTGATGTTACTTTGTTGTCCGAAAATATTTTGCACGACCCGAGAGATGTTGCTTTTTCGCAAAGTGAAAATGTTCTTTATATTGTGCTCGACGACGGCTCGATTTCGGCGTTGACCATATATCGCAGCGAAGAAGTCAAAGCGTGGAGTCATCTTAAAACCGAAGGAAAATTTGAAAGCGTTACTTCACTTGAAAACAAGCTGTATTTTTGCGTTATGCGAAACAATAAATATTATTTGGAATGTTTTGATTCCGCAGCATATTCCGATTGTTTTCAAAAGATGTCATCAGATGAGCCGACGGAAGTGTGGAGCGGATTTGACAACTTTGAAGGCTGCAGAATGTCGGTTGTTGCGGACGGTCACTATGTTGGCAAGTTTGAAGTCTCAGACGGAAAAATCACTCTGTTTGCAAAGGTTTCAACAATTATTGCCGGACTTGCATATGATCATATTATCGAGCCGTTGCCTTATGTGTCAGAAGAAAATCCATCGTATTCGCCAAAAGCAATCAGAGTTGTTGATGCAATGTTCAGAATTATTGATTCTCAAGGATTATGCATTGATTTAGGCGAGGGCTATCATGAAGTTTCTTTAGAAAAAATATGCAGCAAAAATAAGCTTGATATGAAGCCGAAGCTGTTTTCCGGAGATGTCGAAATGAAAGCTTTGGGGTGGATTCGCGATATAAACAAACCGATGTGGAGCATAAAAAGCGACACTCCGTTTTGTTTTACACTGTTGTCGGTGTTGTTAAAAGTTAAAGTAAAATAATAAGATAAAGAAAGGAGAAACATTATGGGAGGAGTAGTTAAAGAAGGCATAGAAACTGCTTATGGTGCATACAATTTTTATCAGGACAGAAAATCCGCAAAGAAAGAGCTGAAAAATATCGAAGTTGAGCACGGCCTCAAACAACGGCAGATGCTGAATGTTTTGGAAAAAGATTTGGCATCGAGGCGCGCGCGTTTGGGCGGCCAGGGAATCGGAAATTCAAACTCTTTTGATGCTTTGCAAAAACGAACTGCAAACGAGGCGTATTTGAACATTGTGCAAGACGATATTTCTAAAAAATCGCAAAAAGATTCCATAAAAAAGACATATCGAAAGAATAGAGATCAGTTTGTTTATGACAATGCGACTAAAGCAATGGGCTACACAAAATTGTTATCATAAGGAGAAAATATATGCCGAAACAAAAACTTACATATCAACAAAAAAGAAAAGCAGAATATGAAAAACAAATTCCGCTGACAGACCAACTGGACGCAATTTTGAAAGCGTTTGATATGGTGCTGCAGGACGACGGAGATTTGCCTTATGAGTTGATTGATATTATTGAAAAATGGCAGGCCGTAAAAGCGAAATATCCGAAAGAATAGCGGCTGCCAAAATGGTTACTTCAAAATTGTGTTTATTATTATGCAATATTTTTGACCTTTTGAAAGATGCGGTTTGGGCGAGATAATCTCCCAGCCGCGATTTTTCATTTCATAAAAATATGTGGTATAAATATTAAGCAGAATTTTGAACGGAAGAGCCTGTTTCGGCGAAAGTTCGGACAGACTTCTGCGCGCGTTTTCGAGTGCTGTTTCAGCCATAAGTCCGAGCTTGGCGCGAACCTGCGTAAAATTTTTGTCTGTAATAATATGTTCAGGATTAGAGGAAAGAATGCCCGATGCGGCAACAAACTCTTTCGGAGCATACAATCTGTCCATTTTTGAATCTTCTTTTTCGTCTTTCAAAATATCCGTAATTTGCAGAAAAATCCCCATCTGCGCGGCGGCAGCCTCCGCAATTTTATCTTCAATCCCCATAATTTTCATTACAAAAAAGCATTGCGTCCCGGCGATAACACGGCAATATTGCTCAAAATCGTCAAGGCTCATATTTTGCATTGGATTAGGCAGATCAAGCGCGGTCTGCGAGATAAAATCCATAAATTTTTGTTTCGGTAGATGAAAACGCATACAGTTTTTATAAATGTAGCGTCCAACATCGGTTGCCGGAACTTTGTTGTCGTAAATGTTGTGCATTTCTTCAATCCACGCCTTTATCAGCGCAATTTTTTCATCAGTCGGCAAAGCTCCGTCCACAATATTATCGATATGTCGGCAAAATGCGTATGAGGCATAAATCGCCTCGCGTTGAGCTTTCGGAAACAGATACATGCAGCTCCAATAAAAAACGGAGTTGCTTTTTTTGACTATTTTTCCGATTTGGCTCATCTTACTTCCTTGCGTTTTAAGCGAAAATACAACAAATTATATAACAATTATTTTTGTTTTTTTGCAAAAATAATCAGATTTTTCCACATTTTATTTGCATTTTTCAAGCCAAATTTCAAAATCCTGCTTTGCTCTTTTGCAATATTCCGTTTTGCGGTCGGAACCTTTCAGCCAAATCTTTTTGCCTTTGGCGCTGATTTTCGGTTCAAGATTTTCAAACAATCCGAAATTTATGTTCATCGGCTGATAGTTTTTTATGTCAGTGTCATCGCGAAGATGCGCCAGCATAGCCCCGAAAGCGGTAGTTTTCGGCGGAATAATCGGAGTTTTTTTGAGCATCTCGCAGGCGGCAAAACATCCGCAAAGCCAGCCGATGCAGGCGCTCTCGACATATCCTTCACAGCCGGTAATCTGTCCGGCAAAACTGATATGCGGAGCGTTTTTCAGCCGCAAAAAATCATCCAACACAACCGGACTTTGAATAAAGGTGTTTTTATGAATTCCGCCCAAACGCGCAAATTGAGCGTTTTCAAGCCCCGGAATCATTCGAAAAATTCTGAGTTGCTCGGGGTGTTTCATCTTGGTCTGAAATCCGACGATGTTGCGCAGTGTGTCCTCTTTATTATCCTGCCGCAGCTGAACAACCGCATACGGTTTTTCCTCTGAGTGAGGATTGGTCAGCCCGACCGGTTTCATCGGTCCGAAGCGCAGGGTTTGCGCGCCTCTTTGCGCCATAACCTCAATCGGCAGACAACCATCAAAATAGGCCGCTTTTTCTTCTTCAAAATTATGAAATTCAACTTTTTGCGCGGCCATAATTTCGCTGACAAAGTTGTTGTATTGTTCTTCTGTCATCGGGCAGTTTATATAGTCAAACTTGTCGCCTTTGTCATAGCGGGACTGATACCACGCTTTTGAAAAATCTATGCTGTCTTTGAAAACGACCGGCGCAATCGCATCATAAAAATTGAGCGCCTGATTTCCGATTGCCGACAGAACGGAAGATGCCAGTTTTTCAGAGGTGAGAGGGCCGGTTGCCACAATCGTACGGCCGAATTTTTCGTCAGGCAAAGAGGTAAATTCTTCTGATTTTCTTTCAATCAACGGACAAGAATCGATTTTTTTTGCAACATATTCGCAAAAACCGTCACGGTCTACTGCCAATGCCCCGCCGGCCGGAACTTTGGTGGCGTCTGCGGCTTCCAAAATCAGCGAACCGGCTTTGCGCATTTCATAATGCATTAGACCGACCGCGTTTTGTTCGTCATCATCGGAGCGCAAAGAGTTTGAACAAACCAGTTCTGCCGGATTTGCGTTGTGGTGAGCCGGAGAAAATTTGTTCGGCTTCATATCATACAATGTGACCGCGACTCCTCTTTTTGCGGCTTGCCATGCGGCCTCGCAGCCGGCCAGACCTGCGCCGATAATGTTTATTTTTTTCATTTTTTACCTCGTTTTTGTTTCTTGCAACATATAAAATTTATGTACAAAAGTAAACAGAATTATTAAACCTTTTTTTAATTAATCTGTGATAAATCCATATGTTATGATGAAGAATATGAAAAAACTTAAAGCTCTGTCTCTGGTTGCGTTGCTTTGGCCGCTGAGCCTTGCCGCACAAGATTTTGCCGACATTGTCAACAATGCGGAAGATGAGATGTTTGCCGAAGATACATCTGATTTCGGCGATGAAACCGTAACCGAACAGGTTGCCGAATTCAGCTCCGAAAATCAGCCGGCGGAAACTTTGCCAACCGCAGGAACCGAAGATAAAAGCTCAACGGCCGAAGAGCCGAAAGCAACAGCTCCGGCAAAGCAGATTGTGCAGATTGACGATGATGACGAAGATACAACAGTCGACGCTTCTGCCTCGCTGACGGAAAACCTGAACAAATCAGGCTCCGGCGACGATATATTGCCGACATCTTCTTCAGATAATTCTCCGAATCAAAACTGGGTTGACAAGCTGATTTCTTCCGGAAAAGCAAAAAAGAGCGGAGAAAAAGAAGGTCCTCTTTCCGAAATGTTGGAAACTTCCCGTGCCACTATTGTTCGAACCCGCTCAAATGCATCTGTTTTTGACATTTCTGGCGTAATGCTCAGAATGAATCTTCTTCAGGCGGAAGAGGCCTTAAGAAAAAGAGGATACAAAAAAGTTTCACAAAAAATGGAAATTCCGAACTTTATAAAATGGCGTAATGAAGAACTTTGCCGAGGCAGCGGCGTAGTCGGATATGAACGACTAGCAAACTGCGTTGTTCAAAAGGCCAAAAAAGAAAATTATGAATATGTCGAAACCGCAAAATATGCGAAATATGACACAAAAGAAAGTATGGAAATTAAGCTGACCAGCACATTTACGCAAAACAAAATCTACAAAATTTCATATAAGAGCGAGGCTGCGCTTGTCCGCGGCTCAAGCCAAAAATCCGCGTATTTGCGCAATATCAAAGTTTTTGATTTTTGGAAAAAAGTTAATCAAAAATACGGGGCGCCCGACAATCGAGACGATGTAATCTGGGGAATGGGCGGCAACAAGCCGTATATGCAGGGGGCGACCGGCATGCTGGTTCTTGAAGATCCAATGCTGCGCGAACTTGACTATACCAGAATGTCGCGAGAAGATCAAAGATTTATGAACACAAATTTATACAGTTTTTAGGGTGTTATAATGAACAATATGCAAATTTCTCAGGTGGTATGTACGCGTATCAGCCACGATATTGTCGGAAATGTCGGCGCGGTTGCCAATGCGCTGGAGCTTTTTGAAGACGATGACAACGACTTTTTTGAAGATATCAAAAAAATTTTGGGCGTAAGTTCACGCGTTTTGGCCGCCAGAATGAAGTTTTTTCGTATGGCTTTCGGGCTTGAAAATGCGGCGCTGAAAAATTCCGAAACGGTTTTTGCCTCCATAACCGATTATTTGCACACACTCTCCGGTGAGGCCGGAAAAATCTCGTTTGAGGCAGAAAATATTATGCCGGAGCATAACAGAATTTTGATGCAGGCTGTTATGATGATGGCCGATTTGATGCCGTACGGCGGCCAGATTAAATGCTGCTATGAAAACGAGCGCTTGTGGGTGGCGGCAAATTGTGCGCGAGGATATTCGCAAGACAAAATTTCTGCGGTAAAATCAATCATATCAGGAGCAAAAGATTTTGATGCCGATGCGCAATATGCCCACATTTTGAGCCTTGTGGAAGAGACCAAAGACGAAAATAAAATGAAACTGATGACAATCGACGGGCCGGCGCTTGTCATCGGCAAAAACCTGTAAGAAAAATCCTCCGTTACGGAGGATTTTTTGTGTCATATTAATATGCTTTTTTAGTGATTCTGTCGTGCTCCAAAAGCGTTTCCAAAACCGCAGGCATATCCTTCAGCGCAATGGTATTTGGCCCGTCTGAAAGCGCCTTGTCCGGATTTTCGTGCGTTTCCATAAACACGGCGGCAACTCCGACCGCAACCGCAGCTCTGGCCAATACTGGAGCAAATTCTCTTTGTCCGCCGGTGCTTCCGCCGAGGCCTCCGGGCTGCTGAACCGAATGCGTTGCGTCAAAAATCACCGGACAGCCCGTATCGCGAATCATCTGCGGGAAACTGCGCATATCCACAACCAAAGTATTATAGCCGAAAGATGTGCCTCTTTCGGTGATGCATACATTTTCATTGCCGCTGTCTGTAACTTTTTTCACGATGTTTTTTACATCCCACGGAGCCAAAAACTGGCCTTTTTTCACATTAACGATTTTCCCGGTTTTTGCCGCGGCCACAACCAAATCTGTCTGTCTGCACAAAAATGCCGGAATTTGAAGCATATCGACATGTTTTGCTACTTCTGCGCATTGCCATTGTTCGTGCACATCTGTAACTATCGGAATGTTGTTATAAAGTTTTTTGATTTCATCAAATGTGCGCATACCTTCCTCAAGCCCGACGCCGCGCGCGCCGTTGATGGAAGTTCTGTTTGCCTTATCAAAAGAAGCCTTAAAGACATAGTTCATATTGAGCTTGGCGGTAATTTCGCGCATTGCGCCGCAAATATCGATTGCGTGTTGGCGGCTTTCAATTTGGCAGGGGCCGCAAAGAAGGCTGAGCGGAAGCTCGTTGCCGATGCGAAACCCGCCGATTTTGATAATTTTTTGTTCCATAACAAAGTCCTCCGAATCATAAATATTTCTGCATCGGAGCATAGCAAAAATGCACGGAATTTTCAACCGTGCATTTCAATCAATCCACATAAGGCATTATTTTTGCGGTTTTGTAAGGCGCATAAGCTGAGCTCTGCGCAGTTCTTCTTCCTGTCTTTTGGCCTCTGACATCAAAGAAGAAAACCTTTCCCATGTACGCGGGCTCATAGAGCGAACCTTTACCGCGCGCAGCTTTTCGTCTGTTTTATAAATATTGACGCCGTTATCAACAAAAGAGCCGTTTTCATATTTTTTGACGGTCATTGCATATACGCCGCGCTGTCCTTCACACAAGCTGGACGGAATTTCTATTTTGGAATTTTCGATAAAACCGTTTCTGCGCCCTTCATCAAGCTTAGATTTAAATCCGAGCCATTTTTCTTCAGGCATATCTTCAATAACTTTTTTCTTGAGGGAAACGCCGCAATCTTCATAGCAGTACAAACGCGCGCCGCATTTCTTTTCGCCGGTACGAAGTTCGGCGGCAAATACGGTCGTATAATTGTCCACAAAACCATCAGGAACCGGAATTCGACGGCTGGTCTCAACCAGTTCGTTTTTGTGTCTTCTGGCAAATAATTCTTTAATCTTCCCCTTCAGTTCCATAGCTGCTCCTATAAAAACATCAAAGACAATATGTCATAAATTTAGTGCCTTGTCAACACAATTCAATATATTGTCTAAAGATAAATATTTAGTTAGCAACCGGCTCCGAAAGTTGAATATTTTTTTGCAGTGGCATAAAATTTTTCGCCTGATTTTCAGAAATTTCAAACAGCCAGCCGTCATACAAAACTTTGTTGTTTTCAACATATTCGCGCAATCCGGCAAGCGGAACGACGGTTGTGTCCGGTGTGACCGAAACATAATATTTCTCGTCTTTTTGCAGCAGTGAAATTTTTATAATCAGCCCGCCGAAAGTTTCGATTCTCAGCTCGTTGATTGCGGAAAATTTCTTGCCGTCGGCAGCAGGCAGGGCGGTTATAAATTTGAAATTCGAAAGTTCTTTGAACAAACCGGCAAGATAATTTTTTTCATCAGCCTGAGCGGCAAAATCTTCTTCTTCATCATCGCGAGAGAACACATATTCTCCGATGCCGACCGAAGAAATATCTTTTTGCTGCAGCGCAACCAGCGGCTGTTTCAGCCAGATATCGCAAGATTGCGGAAAATCATACATCTGCGTCATCTCATAAATTTTATCGGAGCCGAAAACTTTTGCCAGATAGCGGCTGTCTTCATTTTTCATCACCTCTGCCGAATTCAGCAGCTTGTTTCCTTCAAAAACTTCTATTTTCCAGTCCGGCACAAATTGTATATCTTTACCCGCATAGTTGTATAACCGGCTGGAGTTGAGCATATAAATCACCATCGAAATCATATTATAATCCGCAAAATATCCGCCGCATTGCTCAACTCTCCAGGCTCCGTCTTCAACCGCAAACGAAAAGCCGTTTTCTTTGCCGGTGAGCACGATTTTGCCGTTTTGCGGAGAAACATTTAGCGAATCGGCAAAGGTTTTCATTCCGACCGGCTGTGGGGCTTTTTTATATTTTTCGGATATTGCGGCCGCTGCAAAAAACACAAATGCGCAAATCAGTGCGGCAGCTGAAATGTTGATGATTTTCATTTAAATCTCTCCTTGATAATTTTTTTCTTGAGCCAAGCGGCGATATAATAAAGAACGGACAACAGCAAAGTCAGCCCGAGCGGAATCCACACCAAAACCGCAAAAGCAAAGTCGGCGCTTTGGTTTTCATAATCGCTCTCAATTTGATATTCCAAACTTCTCTTTTTCAGTATCAGCTTGTCTTTTTTGTCTCCGGTCTCGTTGAAATATTTTGAATCTTCGGCCGAAAAAACAGAGCTGTCAGCCCGCGCCTGTTTGATAATCCGCGCAAGCTCATCATCTGTTTTTGCAAGCATATCTTCTGTATTTTCAAGCTCTGCACGATATTTTTCAAAAGCGTTTTTGCGCATCATCTCAGCCGGAGAAACGCCGGTTTCAGATGTTGTCGATTTGATGATATCAATAATCGGATCGTTGTTCATATATGCAATCAGGCGGAGCAAAAACTGCATATTGTCATTTTTTTCAACAAACAGATATGGGCGGATATCAACCGTTTTTTCCGTGTTGTTAACAATTTCGTTTGCCAAAAAGTCGGAATCGGAAATTACGGCAATTTTGCCTTCTTTCATGGAGTACGGAATAGCATCGCCGCCGATCGGAGAATATTCATAAAGAGACAAAAACTTTCCGCTTGAAATTGCTACCAAATGAACATTGTCCGCGATTTTTTCGTCGGCCTCGTCAAGGGTGTAATCTTTGCGGTTTATTGCAGATGTCGGCGCAATAACCGTTTTTCCGCCGAGGGCAAGCATCTCTTCAACATTATCGGAGTTTTCCGGAGCTTTTTCTGCCATGCCCGCAGTGCTGAAGACAAGCAGGTTGAGACCTGAGAGAGGCTTGTTTTCGGAAGCGGATAAATCGTCTTTTTCAAGCTTTATGACAAGCGGATTTTTCTTCAAAATCGGGGTATCGTTTTCGCCGGTTTTTAGCATAACTTTTTGCGCATACGCATCGTTTGCAATGACCAAATTTTGCGATATCTGTAAGCCGAAATTTTTAAGCCAATAGTTTAAGTTGTTGTTCTGCGGTGTTACTTTTGCGGCATATTCCATTTCTGCTTGCGAATACGGATCGGCCGCAATTATCAAATTTCCGCCCGACAAAACATATTGATCAAGGGCAAATCCCATCGGCTCGGCAAAGCTGTGCGGATTTATCGCAATCACGGTTTTAATCTGCGGCGGAATGTCTGCTGTGTCTTCGGAAATTCTGATCACATCATAATACATTTTCAGCTTTTCGGCCAATATCCAGGACGCAAATTCTTCTTTGTATGTTTTGCGCAAAATCGGCAGATTCGGAGCGATGATGCCTATTATCTCTTTGCTCTCGCCGGCTTTCAAGTTCTTAAGATTGAAAGTTATATCCTGTTCCAGCTGGCTTTTGCGCTCTTTTATAAACAGCGGCACAGACGCGATTTTGTTGTCGGAAGCAATCATCACCGCGCCGAAATAAATCTGGGTTCCCGCATCGTCAAGCATCGGTTCAAGTCCGTATTCTTCGGCATCTGCGGCCTCCGGCGAATACGGTTTTGGATTGATTATTTCAAAGCTGATATTTGCCGATTGTGCGGCATAATTTTCGATTGTTTTTGCCACATATGCCGGATATCCCGCATATTCGGGATAAACATCGGCAAAGTTGTCAGAAACATAAAGTTTTATATGAACTTTTTGTCCTAGCGAATCTGCGGTGTTGATACTCTCGGCGGAAAGAGTGTTCAGCTTGTCATTGGTCATATCCGCGGCAAAAGAATGAAAAACAAGGTTGTTTGCAACCGCGGTCAGCGCAAATGCGGACAAAAGGAAAAACATTGAAACAGCAACCTGCCAGCCGCTTATTCTTTTTCGCTTCCACCACAAAATGGCGCAACAGAAAAATACATAAATCGAGCACAACAAAACAAAGAACAAAATCGGCGCAAGTCCGAGCTGCCCGCCGCTGAAAACTTCATAATTTGCCGCAAAACTCAATGATGCCGCCGTTGTTACGGGATATATGCCGAACGGTGAGAGCACCAGATTTACAACCGGAGTAAAGCTTATAAAATTAAGCATTAACAAAAATAGGGTCCCGAGCAGATATCCGGCAAAGGAGTTTTTGCATAAAAACATAACAAACGCACAGATTGAGCACATAGCCCCGACCATCAGAAACAGTCCGAAATATGCGCATAAAACTTCAGCGGCGATAAGTTTTGCATAAAAAGAACAAAATGCGGTGATAACGAGTGATAGCATTAGCAAAAACGATGCAAATGAAAGTACGGATAAAAATTTTGCGACGGCGATTGTGCGATATTTTATCGGCTGTACAAACAAAAATTCAAAAGACGAGCCTTTTTCTTCTTCATTAAAAACTTTCAGCGAAATTGCTGGCAGGATAAAGCACCAAATCCATGGCTGCGGCGCAAAAAACGCAGACAGTCCGCTCGGAGAAGTCTGCAAAAAATTGCCGAAATAAAGCATACCGGCGCCGGACAAAAACAAATATAAAAAAATCAGCACATATCCGAAAACGCCGCGGAAAAAACTCATAAAATCCTTGCGGAAAATGGCAAAAATCTGTTGTGACATAAAATTTTCTCCTTATTTGAACAAATTTTCCAGATGATGCGATGAAAGGCCGTTTTTTGAAATATCCGCGGTCAATTTTCCGCTTCCGAGCATAATCACGCGCGACGCAACGGCATAAACTTCTTCCAGAATATGGGTGGAAATCAGCACGATATTTGTTTTTCCGTATTCACGCAAGAATCCGCGCACAATTTCTTTTTGCGACGGATCAAGCCCTTCCGTCGGCTCGTCCAAAATCAAAATATCTGGTTTGTGCAAAAGCGCGCCTGCAATTTCAACCCTCTTTTTATATCCTTTTGAAAGGGTGGAGTTTTTTTGCCATACAACTTTAGAAAGCTGCAGTTTTTCAATGATTTCGCGAACATTTTTTTGAAAATCATCAGGGGCGATTTGCTTTAAGTCGGCCGACATTTTCAGATAATCGTACACGCACATATCCGGATACAAAAGCGAGTTTTCCGGCACATATCCGATATGTTGCAAAATATCGGTGCGGCTTTTGTCGTATGTTTTATTAAAAATTTTTACAACGCCGCCGTCGGGCTGCAGATATCCGGACACAACCTTCAAAAGCGTGGATTTTCCGGCTCCGTTTTGCCCCAAAAGCGCAACAATTTCGCCCAGATTTACCACAAAAGAAACATCATCAAGAGCGGTAATATCGCCGTATTTTTTTGAGACATTGCAAATTTCAATCATATTTTTCCCTTTCGTATACATCTTATATTAGCGGCTTTTTTTTAAATTTTAACAACTATTTTCATTTTTTTAAAAATGATTGATGACAAACGCGATTTTTTGCTCTATTTTAGATAAAAATATAAGGATATATAGGGAGTGTAATTTTGCACAATACTTTTTCAAAAGAAGATGCGAAGGCGTTCAAAGTCGGCCTTTTTGTGTCGATAATTTTGCTTTTTGCCGGCGTTTATTTTATAAATTCGCAGCAGAAGTTTGCAAAGGTAGATGACGGCAAATATTATCAGCTGAAGGCCAGATTCGGCCGCACTGACGGGCTTTTGACCGGCGATTTGGTTCGGCTTTCCGGCGTTGATGTCGGCAGAGTTATCAAGGCGGACCTAGATGACGAGTTTAAGGCGGTGTTGACCTTAGAAGTCAAAGATGATGTCAAAATTCCGGACGACAGCAGCGCATCGATTGTCAGCTCGGGGCTTATGGGATCAAAATATATTGAAATAGATGTCGGAAGTTCGGAAGATTATCTTGAACCGGACGGAGAATTTGAATACACGCAGGACGCAATGGTTATAGAAGAGTTGCTTGACCGCATTGTCGGAATGGGCAAAACCAAGCGCCAAAAACAAGAAAATTCAGCAGAAGAAATATTCGAAGGAGAAGATGATGAATAAAAAACCGATAGAAACCATTATGGGCCTTGTTGTATTGATTGTGGCCGGATTGTTCCTGCTGTTTGCCTATCAGGTATCCGATCTGCAGGTGGTTAAGGGCTATGAAATCCGCGCAGATTTTTCAAAAGTCGGCGGTTTGAGCGTCGGTTCCGATGTTCGCTTAAACGGCATCAAGGTCGGCACGGTTGTTTCGCAAAAACTCAACAAAGACACATATAATGCAGAAGTCACGCTCAGTCTTTCTCCTGATTTGAAATTGCCGAAAGACAGTGAAATTGCGATTGCTGCGGACGGTCTTTTGGGCGACAAGTTTATCAAAATCGAGCCGGGTACATCAACAGAGTTTTTTGCAAACGGCGATACCGCAACAAATGTAAAGAATTTCAAAACTTTGGAAGATATGGTCGGCGAAATTATCTTTATGGTGACGGACAATGGGGATAAAAAAGAATAATATCGGCGTTTGGGCTCTTGCTTTTTTGCTCGGGTCGGCGTTTTCTGCCGGAGCGGTCGAGATTGAGCGCAATACGGCGCAAATGCAGGCGATGGACAAGATTACGGGCCGCGTCAGCATTATAGAAGTTCCGGTCGGCGGCGAGGTCAAATTTGGCACTTTTTCGATTGTGGTGCGCAAATGCAAGACTCGTAGTGCGGAAGAAACTCCTGAAAATTTTGCCTTCGTCGATGTGGCAGATAGCTCGTTCGGCGAAGAACCGTTCAATATCTTTAAGGGTTGGATGCTGTCTTCAAATCCGGCGATAAATCCGGTAGAACACCCGATTTATGATGTCTGGCTCTTAAAATGCATAAACGCCAAAGTTGATGCCGATGCGCTTTTGTCCCCGATTGCGATGGAAGAAAGAGACAAGCTTCCGTCTGTTCAAAAAATTTCGGAAGAGAGCAGATCGCTCAAAGAAAATACTTTGACCGAAAAAGCGCCTGAAGAGCAAGCACAAGAGCAACCGCAAGCGGAGGTTCAGACAGATGCGCAAACAGAACAGCAAGAGCCGATTGCCGCGCCGGAAGCCGAAAGCGATGATGACTTTTTGCAGGCCATAAATCAAGAACTCGAAAATTTGGAATAAACGATGGAAAATCAGATAGATGTAAGCTTTGTAATGACGGTTTATAATAAGGAATATTATCTTCCGTCGGTGTTAAAGGCTTTGCTCGGGCAAACCGGGTTGAAAAATCCGGAATATATCTTTGTGGACGACAACTCTTCGGACAAGTCGGTTGAGATAATCCGCGAGATGACCAAAGATTTGAAAAATGTCAAGATTTTTGCCAACAAAGACAACAAGGGCATCAGCGTTCGCATCAATCAGGGGATTATGGCGGCAAGCGGAGAATATACCCGCATGCTTGATTCCGATGATATTTTTCCGCTCGATTCGACAGAGAAGATGTTGAAAATCGCGCGGGAATACAATGTTGATATGGTATACGGAAACTTTATCAAAACCGGACAAAAGCCGCACAAACTCGAGCATTGCACGCTTGAGCCGTTCAGCATCAAAAAATATGACGATGCGATGCGCGCCATTTTGAGCGGCAGATATACCCGAATGGGACAACTGATAAAAACATCTGTTTTGCAGGCTGCCGGCGGGGCAGACGAGCGGATATTCGTTCAGGACGAGAGCATACCTCTGCGTTGCGGAATTTTGTCTCATGGGATTGCAAAAATCAGTGCGAATGTTGTGTTGGTGCCAGAAGAAATCGGCAATGCGTCAGGCAACAAGTCGCAGCTCAACTTTGATCGGTTTTTCGCCTATTATTGGATTTTGCGCGAACACCGCGATTTGCCGAAAGACATATTGCAAAAACTGTATATGCGTGCGGTTTCCGCATATTGGAAACAGGTGAAAAGAACGGCGAAAGCTCCGTTTTTGAGCAGTGCGTTTTTCAGATATATTATGTGCAAGGCGCGCAAACCGCTGCCGGACTTTAAGTATTTGGAAAAAATGAAAAAATCGTTTTTAATGCTTGATAATGTCAGAAAAATGCAATATTCTGATAATCAGCAGGTATAAAATTATTTGGAAAGGAATCAGATTATGAAAATAAACGAGAGCGGTCGTTCGATGATTGAAATGTTGGGTGTATTGTCGATTATCGGCGTATTGTCAACCAGCGGTATCGCGTTATACAGCAAAGCGATGGATAAAAGAAAAACAAGTGTGGTTATTGATCAAGTTTCGGAGCTTGCGAATAATATTCATAATGTTTATATGTCCAGAAGAAATTATAGCGGCTTAAAACTTAACGGAGAAGGTGGAATAATAAAGTCAGGTGATAAGCATAAGATTATTCCTGCCAGTATGTATGTAAAAGACAATGGCGAATTATCAGCAGTGCGTCACGCTCTTGGCAAAAAAGATGAAAAGATTGACCTTGCTGCTGCTTCAGATAATGATAAATATTTTTATATTACTGCGCCTTTGTCCGATAATGTTAAGACATGTGTTTCTTTGGTTACATCAGATTGGGGTGAAGGAAATTATGTTTGTGTTGGAGAAGTGAAAAGTCAAGGAGATGCAAAAAAAGCAGCCAATAGTACTAGCAAAACATGTGCGGAAGGGTCTATGGATACTTCAACCGCATCAGGCAAAGATCTCTGCCAAGCCTGTAAAGGAAGTTGCACAGTTTCATTTATAATGAGATAGATAATCGTGATTTCAGAAAAAGGCATCTGTTTAGGTGCCTTTTTTGTTGCTCAAAGGGTGTGAAATATGCTCAAAATATGCTTTGACAGCAAAAACACATTGTGATAATTTTCTGTTAAATACCGATAAAACACAGGTGGTTGCAATGCAAAAAATCGAAAATTTTACTGATGACGAAACGCGTTTTCTCTCAAACTTTTATCCGCACAAAAAAGACGGCGGAAAATATCCGCACAAAGTTTGCGTCACATATAACGGACACACTTTTGACTGTGTGGAAACCGCGTATCAGGCGGCAAAATACATTGATTCCGCAAAGCAGGCTCAGTTTGTTTTAATGTCCCCTTATGAGGCCAAAGACTATTGGGAAAATCGCACGGATTGGCGTTCGGATTGGCACGATATAAAACTTTCGATTATGCAGGATTTGGTTTGGCAAAAATTTTCAAATTCTCCGGAATTGGCAAAAATGCTGCTTGAAACCGGTTATGCGGTTTTGGAAGAGGGAAACGATTGGGGCGACACATTTTGGGGAATATGCGACGGGAAGGGCGAAAATCATCTCGGAAAGATTTTGATGCATACCCGCGAAAAACTCCGCAAATAAGTCTTATTTTGCCACGCAGTTGTTGCCTGACCAACTCCAGCCTCTTATAATTCCTTCAAAAATCAAAAACGATGTTTGGCATACGCGCGATACCTCAACCCCGAGATATTGCTGCATCGGGTTATAGTTATACATATCGGCAAACGGATAGTAGATGTCTTCAACTCCGGGAAACGGCTGGTCGTTATATTCATAAAATTCTGACGGAACATACATCTCTTCCAGATTGGTATAAGTCAAAATTTTTGTGTCTTTGTTTATGATATTTTGTGCGCTCGGCCTGCCGAATTTTTGCAACAGGGCGCTTTCCGGCTGATTTAAGAGTCCGTTTAGTTTCTTGTCATATTTTTGTGTTGTGGCGCAGGCTAGCAAAAACATTATGAGCATCAGACAAAAGCTTATTTTTTGTATCATTTTTTCTCTCCGAGATGTTTCGTTTGCCTAAAATGTATGAAAAAAGCAGGATTTTTCAAGTTATACCAAAGGATAAACCGAAATGAAAAATATGTTTGCAAAATATCTTTTTAGTTGATAAAACAGTGAAAATTATTTTGATAGATTCGGGCTTTTTAATATGAAAAAAATTTTGTTTGTTGCGGCTTTTGCTGCCGTGTTTTGTTTCGGATCTGCCGCTTTGGCCGCAGACGATGAAGAAAGTTGGTTTTCAAAGTGGAAAAGCAATGTTTCCGCTGTTGCCGATTCGTCAAATTATGACTTGTATATCCCGGCGTATGCGTGGCACAACCGTCTGACATATGATCAGGAACATATTGATAAATATAATGAAAACCCGTGGGGCGCCGGCGTCGGCAAACATATTTATGACAATAACGGGCATTGGCACGCGCTGTATGCGATGGCGTTTAAGGATTCTAACAAACACCTTGAAACAATTTTCGGCTATGCTTATCAATACAACTGGTATTTTGGCGAGGCAAAAGATTTTATTGCCGGCGTCGGATATACTCTGAGCCTTACTCAACGCTCCGAATATGCATATATTCCGGTACCATTGCCGCTGCCGGTGTTTGGCGTCGGATACAAAAAACTCAGCGTTCAGGCCGCATATGTTCCAGGGGTGAAAAATGACGGAAATGTGCTGTTTACCTGGGTAAAAATAGAGCTTTAAGCACTGTTTTGAGCAACAAAAAACGGTAGAATTTCTACCGTTTTTTTTATAGTTGTGAAAAAATGCTAACTCTTCAAAATTGCGAACATTTTATCTCTTCTGGTGCATTCACGCAGTTTGGCGCATCTTTTCTCGTCTTTCAAAACTCTTGAAATTGTGGCAAGTGCAGTCAGGTGATCGGCGCCGCTGTTTTCCGGAGAAATCAGCATAAACACCAAATCAACTGGCTTGCCGTCAGCCGATTCAAAATCAATCGGTTGGTCTGTTTTTGCAAAAAAAGCCTTTACTTTTTTCACATCGGGAATGCGTGCGTGCGGAAACGCCGTTCCTTCACCGAAACCGGTACTGCCCAAACTTTCACGTTCAAGCAATGCATCAAAGATCACACGCGAGTCAATATCAAGAGCTTTTGCGGCCTTATCAGCCAACTCTTGCAACAAATCGCGTTTGCTGCCCGCCTTCAAATCGGCGAATACATTTTTTTCTGCCAAAATATCAGAAAGCTGCATTTTTTTGTGTCCTAATTTTCAGCCTTAGGCTCAACCCAGCCGATATTTCCGTCTTTGCGGCGATATACCATGCTGATATGATTGTTGGCCACATTTCTGAACATCAAAGCCGACTCGTTTTCCAAATCCATATACATAACGGCTTCAGAAACCGTGCAAACCGGAATGTTTACATCTGTTTCGGCAATGGTCAAAGGAGCATCGATATTGATGTCAACTTCTTCTTCTGTTTCCATCAACGGATAAACAGCGGCGTTGGCAACTTCGCTCATGCCGGTCTTGCCCTTGTGATCCTTCAATTTTGTTTTATGACGACGAAGACGGGTTGCAATATGTTCGCAAGCGTTGTCAAATGCCGAATACGGATCGCCGGCGGCGCCTTCGCCCTTCAAGATAATGTTTTTAGCCGGATGAACCGTAACTTCTGCGCTGAAATCTTCGCCTTCCTTAGAAAAAGCGACATTGCAGCTGATCGGAGCGCTAAAATACTTGTTAACGGAATTGGTAATATTCTCTTCAACATGATTGCGGAGTTTATCGCCAATATCAACCTGTTTTCCTGTCAATGTAATTTTCATAATTTTTCCTTGTTATAATATAGTTTAATTAAACAAACGCGGGATAAAACCCGTTTCCCCTCATATGGTAACCCGATTCTATCAGAGCTGAATAAAAAATGCAAGCATCATAATGAAAAATGTTCACCGAGATATACTTTTCTGACATCTTTGTCCGAAACAATCTCGCTCGGAGTGCCTTCCATCAACACGCTGCCCGAGTGTAATATATACGCTCTGTCAATAATATCAAGGGTTTCACGCACATTGTGGTCCGTAATCAGAACCCCGAGACCTTTGTGTTTCAGCTGTGCGACCAGACCCCTGATTTCACCGACCGCAATCGGGTCAATACCGGCCAGCGGCTCGTCAAGCAATATATATTTCGGCTGACTGGCCAATGCACGCGCAATTTCAAGCCTTCTGCGTTCACCGCCCGACAGCGCGATTGACGGAGATTTTCTCAAATGAGCAATCGAAAATTCGTTCAGCAGCTCTTCAAGCATATTTTCACGCTTGTCTTCATCATCAATCACCAGCTCCAAAATCGCCTTAATGTTGTCCTCAACGCTCAGACTGCGGAAAATTGAAGCCTCTTGCGGCAAATATCCGATACCGAGGCGGGCGCGGCGGTACATCGGCATTGTCGTGATATCTTGGCCGTCAATATGGACATCGCCGTAATCCGGAGTAATCAAACCCGTAATGCAATAAAAACAAGTCGTTTTGCCGGCGCCGTTCGGACCCAAAAGCCCGACTGCTTCACCGCGCTTCACATTAAGCGAAACATTGCGCAAAACCGTTCTGTTCTTATATTTTTTGCCGATATTGAAAACTTCAAGTACGGAATTGTTATCCTGATTGTTTTTTTCTGCCATATTATCTGCTCCGAATTTCGGTTGTTTTAAGTTTTTTGAATGTTCCTCGAACACGCGAGTTGTTGTTTTTTGAGACGATTTTGCTGAGACCGGTGTTGAGGTCGGTTGTGGCATAGTCTCCGAAAATTTTGTTTCCGTCTTGCTCGATTACAACATTGTCAAACAGCTCTATGAGCCCGTTTTTTGGTGAATATTCTGCGCGGGAGGCGTGCACCGTTCCTTTTTCGGACACAAGTTTTACATTGCTTTTTGCTGACAAAGATTCAATTTCGGGCTGGTTTTCGCCGTCTTTATAAAAAATGGTGATTTCATCGGCAAACAAGGTGTTCCCGTCGGTCATAACTTTTGCATTGCCCTCAATCACGATTTTCTTTTCGTTTTTATATAAAGTGACGATTTTTGAAGAGTTGATAATCACATCGTCCGGCTGATGACAAATTTTTATATCGGTTTTTCCCAACAGATTGAAAATATTATTTTTGTTATCAACTTGAAAACCTTTACTCTTCATGGTGCCGTAAACTCCGGCCGCCACAACATCGGACTTTCCTTCGCCGGTAGAAGTTTTGAAATCAAAATTGAAGTTTTTGGTCGAAAGGCTTGTTTCGTTATTATAATTTACAAACACATCTTCAGTCATCATAATACGGTTGTTGCTCTGGTCAAAATATCCGGAAGACGACATAATGTCGGCAAACGCATCGTTTTTGAGAGGAACATTCGCATGCGGATTGCTGAGCTTGATAACCTTTGAAGAGGGTTTTGTCTCGTCAATATTATCGGCCGTAAGCTGACTGATTTGATTGTCCGCATCGGTAACATAAAATTTTGTGCTTTCGATATGGAGCTTTTCAAGTTCGCCTTTTTTGGGCATTGTGACATCAAAACTGATGCTTTTTTGCGAAGATTTCAGGTGCGGAAAAACCATCAGCAAACCGATAAGCGCCGCCGCAATCGCCGGCAGAATCAGCTTGATAAATCTGATTTTTTTTTCGTGCACGCTGATTTTTATTTCGGAATCTTCCCGTTTCAGAGATTCTTCACTCGCAAATACGGAATCAATTTTTTTAAGGTCAAACACTAAGCAACTCCGGCGCGCAAGCAATCGTGAATATGTATGATGCCGATTGGCTTTTTATTTTCAACCACAAACAGCTGAGTAATGCCTTTACCGGTGTTGTTCATTTTGTTGATAGCCTCAACCAGCAGAACATCAGGAGCAATGGTTTTCGGATTTTTAACCATCACATCGCTAACTTTGCAGTCAAAGTTACAGTTGGAGAAAATACGGCGCAGATCGCCATCGGTAAGGATTCCGATTAATTCTCCATCTTTGTTGACAATGCCGACGCAACCGAGCATTTTTGAAGACATAACCAAAATGGCGTCTTTCAGGCTGATATATTCCGGAACGAGCGGAATTTCATCTCCGGTATGCATCAAATCGGAAACTTTTTTGAGAACGGCGCCGAGTTTTCCGCCCGGGTGTCTTTGTTTGTAATCAAGAGAAGAAAATCCTTTTCTTTCAATCAGCGCGACTGCCAGCACATCGCCCAAAACCAAAGTCGCGGTAGTGGAAGAGGTCGGAGCAAGCCCGAGAGGGCAGGCCTCGCCGTTATCCGGCAGTTTCAGCAGAATATCGCCGGCTTTGCCGAGAGTGCTTTGCGGATTTTTTGTCATTGCAATCAACGGAATGCCGTATCTTTTGCAATATACCAGAATATCGGCCAATTCTTTGGATTCTCCGCCGTTTGAAATTGCCAAAACAACATCGTCGTTAGTAAACATTCCCAAGTCGCCGTGGCTGGCTTCGGCTGGGTGAACAAAAAATGCCGGAGTTCCGGTAGATGACAATGTTGCGGCAATCTTGCGGGCGATATGGCCGGATTTTCCCATTCCGGTAACAATCACGCGTCCTTTTGTGCTTTGCATCAAATCAAGAGCTTTTGAAAGATTTTCATCAAGTTCTTTATCCATAATTTTTAAGGTTTCAATTTCTTTTGCAATCGTAGTATGAGCCGATGCGATATCATCATGAGAGGTCATTATAAATCTCCGTAACACAGTTCTTTTATATCTTTCAAAATTATTATGATATTTTATGAAACGCAAGGATTATTTGCATTTTTTACACTTTTTGACAGGCATTAGGCAATGTATAGTCAAGCCGGTTTTCTTTCAGCCCGTACGGATCCTGATGCACAATAATCTGTGCGTCCGGGAATTCTGCCAAAATTGCATTTTCTGCATTGTCGCTGATTTCATGCGCGGTATAAAGCGGAACATTGCCGTTGATTTCCACATGAATTTCAAACATATATTGTCCGCCCAAATCTCTGCTCCGAAAATCGTGGATTCCCAGCACTCCGTCCACATGGAGTACTATATCGGCAACTTTCTTTCTGATACTTTCGTCAAGCTCGCTGTCTGTCAGCATATACAGCGAACTTTTGGCGATTTTGTACGCTCCCCACAGCAAATATGCCGAAACAAAACAGGCAGCCAGCGAGTCAAACCACAAAAAATGAAAATATTCAACAACCAGCAAAGAAATGATAATCGCCGCGTTGGTAATAACATCTACCGTATAGTGCGCGCTGTCCGCCCTGATGGCAATGGAGTTGGTCTTTTTTGCGACATATCGCTGAAACATAATCAAAAAAATCGTGGCAAAAAGACTGACAAGCATTACCGCAATACCCGCAGTTGTCTGTTTTAGGGCAACCGGATTGAAAAATCGGGCGATTCCGTCATATAAAACAAACATTCCCGAACCGGCAATAAACGCGGATTGCAGCAATGCGCTGATTGATTCCGCTTTGCCGAAGCCATAACGATGCTCGCAGCTGGCCGGCCTCAGGGCAATTTTGATTGCCACAAACGAAACCGCCGAGGCAAACACATCTGCCAGACTGTCAATCAGCGAAGACAAAACGGCAAGAGAGTCGGTGTATATCGCCCCGAAAACTTTCAAAATGCACAGAGAAACTGCAAGAAATATGCTGGCGCACACCGCAGATTTTTTCAAAAAAGCGGCTTGTTCTTTATTTGTTGTTTGTGCGCACATAATCTATCAGCTCCCAGTTTATTTTATTTATTTTATAATATACGCCGTTTGACGATTTTTCAGCTTCTTTGGCATAAAAATCGCGCGGTTCGGACAAAAAGTTTCGGCTGGCGAAATAGTCTTCGCCGACCTGATAAAATTTCAATACTATTTTATTGCCGTATTCGTCTTCAATCAGCATATCTGCAAGATTTTTCGGATTATCAAGCTTGTTTGTGCTGTCTTCAAGCTTTGTGTTTATAAGAACCTTTACCAGATTAGCCAAATTTTCCTGATTTTGTTTGCCGTCAAAACTTTTCAGGCGGCTGAACTTCAAATCCCACAAGGTATTGAGCGTCCATTGCCGCCAATCGGTTGACGCGTCAATAAAATCTGCATTAATCAGCCAGACCTGAAAACTTTGGTCAAAGCGGATATACGCGGCTTTCGCGCCTCTGCCCATATCAATATCAAATTTTCCGAGCAAAAATTCAACAAGTTTTTTCCCGTCTTTATCTTTCAACGAAATCTTTACCGCGGTAGAATTTTTGTCCTCAAGAGGGAGCAAGCCGAAATTATATAAATTTTCGGCACGGTCGGATTTCTTTTCATAATATCTGGCCTCAAGCATCGCGCTCAAAAAGCTGCGAACCTGTTCTTGCGAAACTACAAAGTCCTGATGTTCAAGGTTTTTCCAAATACCGTCTTTGCTGATGTCAAGCTCGACTTTGTTGTCTTTGTCCTGCAAAACGATGGAGCTGACATTGTTTATGTCTTTTTCCAAATCGGCAAATACCGGTTTGTTTTCAAAGGCATCAATGCTACTTTTTTCCGCATTGCGCGAAACGACAATTCCGGAGGCCAGCAGAATCAATGCCGCAACCGCCGCCAATTCGAATTTTTTGTTTTTAATAAACGAAAAGTCTTTGTCTGAGACGGATTTTTTGCGGTTAATCAGGCGAAGTACCAGCCAGCCCAGCACGATTATCAGCGCAATGCCGTAGATATTGAAAAATTTTATCATCATATCAATGCGCTCAATTTCGGCATTTGAGCTTTTGTTGATGTTTCCGAGTTTTTGCCGCGCGGCATCAAGCTCGTTTCTGATATTTTTGATTGTAATCAGATCGTCGGCAGTAAATGTTTCGCGATTTTCAAAATCTTTGCGCGCCCAAATTTCCTGAAGTTTTTGTTTTACCGCATCAATTTCTTCCAAAATTTTTAATTCCTGTTTGGTATAATCAAGCTTGTTTTGGCGGCGCATCTGCTCAATTTTATCAAAACGACGGTGTTTTGAAGATTTTCCGCGCAAAGACGAAAGATATTCTTTGCCGCTCAGTGTCTCAAGCGAATTCAGCACAAAATTTGCATTATCCAAAATCGGCACAATATATTTGCTGTGCGGAAGCTGATAGGTTTTGCTCCAAAATGTGTCATACAAAAAGTCGGTATCGGTCACGACAATAATGTCAAACGGCTTTGAGGCATCTTTTCCGAAAATTCGCGCCGCCATAATTTTGCTGTTGGTATCAGGCTGATAAAAGCGCAGAATATCGGCAGGATTGGTGTTGTTCAAAACCACATCGGAGAGCATAACCGCCGAGTTTTTGCTGGCTCTGAGCAACGGCACAAAGTTTATGTCATCTGTTGCCGGAACAATAACCGAAGCCGATGAAAGCATAATTTCTTTAAGATTTTTTGTTTCTTGAGCTTTCGGATTCATATCGTTTTCTTTTAAGATAAACTGAATCACATCGTTGGTAAAGTTTGCGCTGTTGCGATAGTCGGAAGATGCATCGACCAAAATTGAGTTTCCGAAATCGGCGACAACATATTGCGGAAAAAATTCAAAGCCGAAAAAGTATTGCAAATCAGAAAAATCGGAACCTTCAAGTTTGCTGTTTCTGGCTGAAATCAGGCGCATCGCCTCGGTCGCCGGATCGAGCATAATCATAGCCTTTCCGCCGGCGCGCGCATATTGCTTAATTTTGTCGTTGATATCCTTATTCATTTTTTTAGGATCGACAATCATCAAAATATCAATGTCTTTGATATCGTCCGCCGTTTTTATCTCTTTGATATTATAAAATTTTGCAATCTGATTGATGATTTCCCATCGGTCAAACGCAATTCCGCTTTCGTCGGCATATCCGTTCAGCGGCAGAGAAGACAACAGGCCGAGAGTCTGCTTTTTGTGAGCCAAAAGCAATATATTTTCCGCCAAATCATATTCCAAAAATTCTGACCGTTCAACCGCCAAAAACGGAATAATCCGCTTGTTGTCCAGACTGTCGACAAAGCTCATTCCGAACAGCGCGTTTTGGTTTGAAGAGGCGGAAGGCCGCGGCTCTATGCCTTCTCCGATAGCCAAATCTTCAACCCTGTCAAACGGATACGGCGTATATATTTTATATTCCAGCTTTCCGTCGGCAAGAGTCTTAAAGCGGGAGAGCAACACCTTGATATGATCAAACATCTTGCGGATTTCTGGATTGTTTTTTCCCAAAACCGGAGAATAATACAGTTTAATGGTTACCGGATTTTCAATATGGCGCAAAATGTCAATCGTATTTTTGTTCAGGGTATAAATTTTTTCCTGCGTAAAGTCATATTGAAATTTGCGCAACAAGGTGTTTGAAAGCATATTTATGCCAAAAAATCCGGCCAAAAACAGTGCAAACAACACACTGTACCCGAGCTTTGTTCCGTTTTTGAAAAACAGCGAACTCCCGCTTGTCTTAAAATCGATAATAAGCGTTGTGCAAAAATTAAACAGCAGGATTATCGAGGCAAAAAAGACAATGTCGCGCGCCTCAAGCAGACCCGAAACAATCGTGTCAAAATGGGTTAAAAAGCTGAACGACGCAATCATATCGACCGCATATGAAGGAAATATCATTCTGAAAAACGCCAAAATGTATTCAAGCCCGCTCAAAAAGAACATCAGATTGCAGGCAAAAGCCAAAACCAGTGCGATAACCTGATTTTTGGTCAGTGCCGACATAGTCTGCGAAATTGAGAGCATACAGCCCGCAATCATAAAGCTGCCGAAATATCCGAGCAGAACAACGCCGTTATCGACATCGCCGAGCAGATTTACGGTAATTATAAACGGAAAAGTCAAAAGCAGGGCGATTGCGCAAAAAATCCACGAGGCAAAAAACTTTCCCCACACCAGAGTTGAGGTCGAAATCGGCAAAGTCATCATTCTGACAATTGTTTTGCCGCGAAATTCTTCCGCCCACAGACGCATCGAAATTCCGGTAATAAACAAAAGATACAGCCACGGCTGAAATGACAGCATCGGGCTTAAATCGGCAATTCCGCGGTCAAAAAAATGTCCGAAATATATGGCAAAAGACCCGTTCAAAAACAAAAACGCAACCAAATACACATAGGCGAGCGGAGATATAAAATATCTTATAAGCTCATTTTTGATGACGGCAATAAGTTGTTTCATCTGGCTATTCCTCCGATTTTGCGGTTGATTTTGTCAGCTTTACAAAAGCATCGTGGATATTTTTTGTTTTGGTTTGAGCCAAAATCTCTTGCAGTGTTCCGTCGGCCGTTTTTTCGCCGCTGCTGATAAGCACAATCCTGTTGCACAAAGTCTCGGCTTCTTCCAAAAGGTGGGTTGAAATGACGATGGTTTTTTGCTGCCCCATAGATTTTATGATTGAGCGGATATGATCTTTTTGGTTTGGATCAAGACCGTCGGTAGGCTCGTCCAACAGCAGAATCTGCGGGTCGGCAATAATGCTTTGCGCAAAGCCGACGCGTCGGGCATATCCCTTTGAGAGGGTCTCGATTTTTTGATGCATCACATTTTCTATGTTGGTCAGAGCGGCAACTTCGTTTATTCTTTCTTTTTTGTAGCCGTAAATTTCGGTCATATATTGCAAAAAGCGGCTGACGGTCATATCCGGATAAAGCGGAGCGCCTTCAGGCAAAAATCCGATATTTTTCTTTGCCTCAATCGGGTTGTCATAAAAGTCTTTGCCGCAAACGATAACCCGGCCGGAAGAGGGTGCTAAAAAACCGGCAATAATGTTCATCATTGTCGATTTTCCGGCTCCGTTCGGCCCCAAAAGTGCGATAATATCGCCTTTTTTTGCCTCAAAGCTAAAGTCTTTAAGTGCATGCAGCTGTCCGTAAAATTTATTGAGATTTTTTGTTTCCAGACTTGAAGGCATATGTTTTCTCCGAATTTTTACATATAACCTTCATACACAAAAAATCTCAATTTTACAACTACAACCTTTTCATTTGCACAAAGTTTAGTGTTTATAAAGTTTCGGCAGCGGCGAATGTTTCTTCTTATTCTTAGATTTTTTTGCTCCGACGCGTTTCAGCGCCTTTACAAAATCAAGGTGTTTCCATTCGTTTTTGCTTTTTCCGTACAGATTTTGCGAAATTTCTTCCAAATAGCCGGAGAATTCGGCATCTTCGGCTTTTTCGGCCACAGCCTTCAAATCGGTTATGCTTTCGTTATACCGTTTTTGCGCCCAAACAATCAGAGCATCGCGCAGCTTTTTGAAGTCTTGTTCTTTTGCATATTTTGCCATATCTTTAACCGATGCCGCAAGTTCTTGCTTTTTCTCTTTCTTTGCCCCAAAAAGGATATACGAAATCAAAATTCCGGCCGCAAATGCCGCCAAAATCATCGCATACATAAAGCCGTGAGCCAAAGTGTCTTTTTGCATCTGAGCGGTTTTGGGCTGCATATGAGCCTGTCCCGGCAGATTTTCGGTCGAGGCATAATCAATATAATTTTCTTTTTGCTCAATTTGCGGGTTTGGCAAAACAATGATAGTCTGTTCCTCGATTTCGGCCGTTCTGACGGTGTTGCTTTCTGTGTCAAACCACTTTACCGAAATTGCCGGAATAGTCGTTTTTCCGGCCTTTTGCGGAATATAAACATTTGTAAATTCTTTGGTCGAAACAATGTCTCCGTTGCTGTCAAAGCTTGAAAACATCATCGGCTTTTCCGGGTATTGTTTCATATCTCTGGTTTGCGCGGTTTTAATGTCAGGCAGCTGTGTTTCAAGCACTCCGACCGCGCTCAGGCTGACATTTCTGGAAACAGCCTGTCCGACCATAAACTGCGGATTGCTGTCTGCCCATTCGGCTGTGAGCGACACATTTTTTGCCGGCAGCCACCAGCTGTTCCCGAAATCGGCGGCAATCGGCTTAACCTCAACTTTTATGGGCTTTACATTGAGCGAAACCGGAGAACGCGCCGCAACCATATCAAAAATGTCTATGCCGGTATCAAAAAATCCGCGTCCGAATATATGATTTTTCGGAGAGCTCGATTGTTTCTGCCCGTTAACATAAAACCCGTTGAGCTGAATTTGCGGAGTTTGCAACAACCCGCTTCTTTGTGGAAACATCGCGTAATAAAACTTAATCTCACGCACATTCACGCCGTCAATCAGCTTGTTTTCAACCGTCGGCTCGCGCAAACTTTTGATAACCCAGTCGTTATTGTCATTGCCGAAAAATTCCGGCGCGTCGCTTTGCAACCCGCCTGCATCGTTCAGGGTCAGGGTATAGTTTATTTGCTGCTGAACATACGGTGTTTCATTGTCAAGCTCTCCGTCCAGCGAAAAACGCGTATAAAGCGGAGTTCCGTCCTGTCCGTTTATGTTTCCTTCAAACACATTAAGCGCAATCGGATTGCTCTTGAGGTTTCCGAGAGAAATTGCCGGAATTTCAATCGCGCCGCTGTGGTTCGGCATCAAGGCAATCTGCCACTGGCGTGAAGACGATGTTTTTCCGTTAATTATCTGTGTGGAATATGATTGAGAAGTTGAAAATATGGTAAAATCCTGCCGTAAAGCGCTCAAATCGGGCTTCAGAGAGTTGTCATTTCCGTCATAATCCAAAATAAGTAGCAATGTTTCGCCGTACGGAATATCGGTTCGGCTGACCGATGCATTAAAAGTCTGAGCGGAGGCTGCTTGTACGCAAAAGCAAAAAGCAATTAAAAAACAGCATATTTTTTTCAACATTTTCTATTCCTTATATCGATTTTTTCTGTATTCGCTCTCAATAAAAGCGCGTAAAAGCCCGCCCGGATCAGCCTCAATTTCCTGATATTGGCGCGCGCGGGCCATTACTTCTTCTGATGTAGTATCTTGTTTTTCATTTTGCAAGGAAGCGGACGGAGAGTTTTGCAAATTGTCGTTTTCGGGCTGCTCATCGCTTTGGCTTTGAGACTGCGGCTGAGAATTTCTGTTTTGCTGCTTGTCTTTTTCTCCGGAAGTTTCCTGCCCCTCAGAACCTGATGATGATTGTTTGTCGTCATCAGAAGATTGTTTTTCGGGCGGTTGTTCGCTTTGTGCCTGTTGTTGCGATGACGATTGTTCCTGCTTTTGCTCATCGCGGTTTTTGTCGTCAGAACCCTGTCCTTTGCTTTCTTGCTGATTTTCATCTTGATTCTGCTCGTCAGAGGAGGATTGCGAATTCTGCGAGTTGTTTTTATCATCTTGATTTTCATCATTATTTTGCGAAGATGAAGACGAACTGTTTTGTTGTTGTTTCAGGTATTCTAAATTGAATTTTGCATCTTCATGATCAGGCTCTTTTTGCAAAACTTCTTCATATTTTTTGATTGCATCTTCGATTTTTCCGCCTTTTGCCAAAGCGTTTCCCTGATTATACAATCCGGTAACGCTGTTGTCGGCTGAAAATTTTTGATACGCCTCATCAAATTTTTCAGCTTTATACAGCGCGGAGGCCTGCCATTGCGCATCATCAAAATTTTGTGCGGCCTCTTCATAATTTTTATTTTCAAACTGTTGCAGAGCTTCCTGATTTTTGTTTAAGAAAAATCCGGCATACGCGTTGTTTGCCGCCAGCAGCGAAATCAGAACGAAGGCGGATAAAATTCCGCGTCTGAACAGCAAAAGAACGCACAAAAGCGGCACAAACAAAAGATAATATCCAGCATCTTCCCAAACGGCAGTAAGGTTTTGCGATTGTTCAAAATGCTCGTTTTCGCTTTTTTTGATAAATTCCGCAAGTTGATTTATATTGTCCGAAAGGTTGAAATACCTTCCTTTTCCGGCCGCGGCAATCTGCGGCAAAAGTTCGTTTTTTTGATACGATATATCGGCAATGCTGACAAAAAATCCTTTGCCTGCGGCCTCTTTTGCCACCTTAATCGCATTTGAAACATTGCTTCCGCCGTCAGATGCAACAATTACGATGTTGCCGAAACCGAAACCGGCATTTTGTAAACCGCTGACCGCAAATTCTATGGCACGGTCAATACGGTTGCCGTTTTCGGGCATAATGTCGTATTCCACCGCAGGCAGAATGTTTTCAATAATCGCGGCATCTTCACTGACCGGAACAATTTCAAACGGCTCGGAAGAATATGCCTCAAGGCCGATTTGGCTGTTCGGCAGCATTTTTATCAGGTCTGAAATCAGGTATTTTGCTCTGGACAGCCGCGACGGTTTTATGTCGTTGCTTTCCATATCCGTTGAGATGTTTATGCTTATCATTACCGGATTTTGCTGATAAAGCGGCGGAATTTCTTTTTGCCGATACGAGGGGCCGGCCGCCGCGATAATCGCGCAGACAAAACCGAGCAATATTAGACGAAAAATGTTGCGCCGGCGGTGGTTGCTGCCTTTGATTAAAAGATACGGCAGCAAATCTTTATCACATACCGATTCCCATGAAGAAACATTTCCGTATTCTTTCTTTTGCAAAAAATACAAAGCGGCGGGGAGCAACAGCAAAATCAACAGCCACGGGCGCAAAAAGTGAAAATTAAGCCAAAATTCGCTCATGACTTTTTCTCCCTAAGCAAAACCGCAAGCATAGCGGCGAAAATCGCGCCAAGCAGCGGAATATAGAATATGTCTTTGGTGTTTTTTACAAATTTTGCATCATCGTTGTCCGCTTCCAACCGGTTGATTATCTCATACACTTTGAACAGAGAATCCGTGTCTGCGGCGCGAAAATACTGCCCTTGCGTTTCTTTGGCAATCGCTTCCAGTTCCGGATTTTTGTTTTCGGTCGAAAGTCCGGTATATGCGGATAAAAATGACTGAAACAGCGAAGTTTCGTTGCCGACCCCGATAGTATAAATTTTGACATTTTCTTCTTTTGCCAGCTTTACGGCTTGAGCCAGAGACATTGCTCCGTCATTGTTCTCTCCGTCCGTAAGCAGAATAATTATTTTTGCCGCATTGTCTTTTTGTCCGGCAAGAGTCTTGACCGCCAGCCCGAGAGCGTCTCCGATGGAAGTCGAGCGGCCGGCCATTCCGGGCTGCATATCAAGCACGATTTTTTTGACGGCCTCGCGGTCGAATGTCGGCGGAGACTGCAGATATGCGCGTGTTCCGAACAGCACAAGTCCGATTTTGTCGTTAAGCCTTTTGTTCAAAAAATCAAAAGCGGCAAGTTTTACGGCATTAATTCTTGATGTCCGCTTACCCGCAACCGCATAATCCTGCTCCAGCATAGAGGTTGAAATGTCCATTACAAGCACAATCTTTCGCCCGAAATTTTGTGAGCGAAAAGGATCTCCGACCCAAAGCGGGCGGGCGGCAGCAAGGCACAGCAGAGCAAAGACGAGATACAAAATTTTCAAAAATTTTCCGTTGCCCTGAAATGAAAGACCGTAATTTTTTACCGTATAAGTTTTGATTTGCGCCAAAGATGAAATAAACGGAATTTTGAGCGCGTCGCCATGCATACCTTTTGCCAGCGGCATCGCCGCCCTATAAACAAACGGCGCGGCCAAAAGCAAAAACATATATGGATACGAAAACTCAATCATAAGTTTTCTCCGATCCATTTGCGGCAAAAATCGCGCAGATTTTCAAAATCGTTTGAGGTATATATTGTTGAATTTTTTGCGATATACGGCGCATCGGAAAGCAGCATTCCGGCTCTGGGCACAATCTTTTTGGTGCAATGATTGTTCAAAAAATTGAGCCATTCGGTCGGAGCCATTGCCGCTGCTTCCGGATATTTGTACACGCAAATTCGGCGCAAAAGCTCTGAGGCAATGACCGCCGCTGGCACAATTTTTGTCGGGGAAATCCGGTTTATCAGATGCAGTGCGTACATTTTTCGGCTTTTTGTCCGCAGATTTTTTATCAGCCTGAAAATAAACGGTAGTAAAATAATCGCAAGTCCGATTACAAACCAGCCGTATGCGGGCGGAAACCAATCGACGCCGCTCGGAATATGAATATCTCTCAATTCTGGCAGATTCTCGTTCATCACAATATTATCCAAAAGTTTTTTCTTTAGAAGAATCTAGTTTTTTTACGCCGAAAGTCAAGGCCTGCGGATTATCTGTAATATCTGCGGGTTTTTGCCGCACAGCGATATTTTCCGCCGCATTGTCCTGCCGGTATCATATTGTTGTTTATGCACTGTTCATAGGTATAATTGAACGCGGAATCACAGCATGTTCTGAAAAAAGAAGAATCTTCCGGACAGGTGTCTGCCGGATTTTGTCCCTCTGGACAAGATCTTTTGGAATATCCTTTTCTCAAACATGTATGAATTTGCGGAGCAGAGTGTGAAGACGAGCCTTTTTGCTGTTGCACAATAAAGTTTACGGCCGCATCGGCAGAAGATGCAAACAAAGCGGCGGCACAAACGCAGCAGGCAAATTTGATAATATTTTTCATATGTTATTCCTCTCACAAAAAACAGCATTGCCGCTATTGTAATGCTGTTTTTTCGCTTTTTCAAGCATATTTTACGATATGCTGGTGTTGGTGCAAATATCCGGTCTGTTCGGCTGCAGCAAAGGTTTTAGGCTGCCGCTGAGCGCAATCGGCAAAACTTCGGACACATGGCGCACCGGCACAATATTCAGCTCTTTGCGAACATTTTCCGGCAGCTCTTCCAAATCTTTTTCGTTGTCCTTCGGAATGAGCACGGTTTTGATGCCGCCGCGCAGAGCAGCCAGCAGTTTTTCTTTCAGCCCTCCGATAGGAAGAACCCGCCCCTGAAGAGTGATTTCTCCAGTCATTGCCACATCTTTCCGAACCGCAATTCCAGTCAAAACCGACACAATAGTTGTATACATCGCAACGCCGGCCGATGGTCCGTCTTTTGGGGTCGCTCCTTCCGGAACATGAATATGAATATCGGTTTTTTCAAATATATCAGAATCAATTCCGAGCTCTGGTGCGTGCGAACGAACGACCGAATATGCGGTTTCGATGGATTCTTTCATCACATCGCCGAGCTTTCCTGTCTGCATAATCTTGCCTTTGCCGGCCATTTTTGCCGCCTCGATAAACAGAATGTCGCCGCCGACTTCCGTCCAAGCCAAACCGGTTGTGACGCCGACCAAATCGTGATCTTCGGCTTCTCCGAAACGAAACTTTCTGACTCCGAGATATTTTTCCAAATTTTCAGATGTTACATCAATTTTCAGGCACTGTTCTTTGGAAAGCAAAATTTCTTTGACCGATTTGCGCGCGATGGTCGAAAGGGATCTTTCCAGATTGCGCACGCCGGCTTCGCGGGTATAATATCTGATAATATCACGCACCGCATCGTCAGAAATCGTCAGCTCAGAGCATTGAACCGCATTTTCTCCGAAAATCTTCGGGATAAGATGCCGCTTTGCAATTTCAACCTTCTCATCTTCGGTATAGCCGGAAAGGTGAATAACTTCCATTCTGTCAAGCAGTGGCCGCGGCATATCAAGCGAATTTGCCGTTGTTACGAACATCACATCTGACAGGTCATAATCAAGCTCAAGGTAATGATCCGAAAAAGTTGAGTTTTGTTCGGGGTCGAGAACCTCAAGCAGAGCCGAACTAGGGTCTCCGCGCCAGTCAGAACCGAGCTTGTCGATTTCATCAAGCAAAAACAGCGGGTTGGAGCATCCGGCTTTTTTAATACCTTTGATGATTTTTCCGGGCATTGAGCCGATATATGTTCTGCGGTGGCCTCTGATTTCCGCCTCATCGCGCATACCGCCGAGCGACGCTCTGACAAATTTGCGTCCGGTCGCCCGCGCGATAGATTTTCCGAGGGAGGTCTTGCCGACGCCTGGTGAGCCGACCAAACACAAAATCGGGCCTTTTACTTTGTCCGCACGCGACTGAACGGCCAGATATTCGATAATTCTTTCTTTGACTTTTTCGAGCCCGTAATGGTCTTCTTCCAAAATTTCCTGCGCTTTTTTCAGGTCTTTATTGACCTTAGATTTTTTCTTCCACGGAAGGTCTAAAATCCAGTTCAGATAGTTGCGCACAACGGTTGCCTCAGAAGACATAACGCCCATTGTTTTGAGCTTTTTAACCTCGGAAAGAGCGCGCTCTTTTGCTTCTTTTGTCAGCTTTGCTTTTTCGATTTTTTTCATATAATCGGAAATTTCATCGTCTTCTTCACCGTCATTAAGCTCTTTTTGAATGGCTTTCATCTGTTCGTTCAGATAATATTCTTTCTGGCTTTTTTCCATCTGTTTTTTAACGCGGTTTTTGATTTTGTTTTCAACTTCAAACATCGCGATTTCGGCATCAATAAAGCTCAAAATCTTTTCAAACCGCTCTTTTAGCGACGATGCTTCCAAAAGATCTTGTTTTTGTTCGATTTTCAGCGCCAGATGCGACGCGATCGTGTCCGCCAGCTTTCCGTAATCTTCAATTTGATTTAAGGAATTCATAATCTCGCCAGAGATGCGCTTTGACAGCTGAATATATTCTTTGAATTGAGAAAGCACGACGCGAGCCATTGCCTCCAAATCGGCAAATTGTTCTTTTTTGTTGGGCAAAACTTCTGCTTCGACTGAGATATATTCTCCGTTGTCGGAAAAATCGTTTATTTTAACGCGGCTGATTCCTTCTACCAAAATTTTGAGCGTTCCGTCCGGCAGTCTGACAGTCTGAATAACATTGCCGAGCGTTCCGATATGATAAATGTCGTCAAATGTCGGATCTTCCACATCTGCCGATTTTTGTGCGACAAGCACAATCTTTTTATCGTCATCGGTCAAAGACTGCAATGCGTTAAGCGATTTTTTGCGCCCGACGAAAAGAGGCACAATCATTTTCGGATAAATCACCAAATCACGCAAAGGAAGAGCCGGAAAGGCTGTTTTTGTGTCAGACATCTTAAAAAAAACTCCAATTATCATTTTTATCTTTCAATTATATAAGAAACATAAACGCTTTCTGCAAGTGAGATTGCATTTTTTGGCACAACAATTTTTCTGTGGGCAAATTAAACTTTACTAAATCTTTTTAGTGTAATATTGTTATATATTATCAGAGATTTTTTTAGAGAGATGCATCGGTTTGAAAAAATTTATAAAGAAAATAGGCAATAAGCTGAAAGATTCCAAGTGGTTTATCAGTGTGGTAAGCGTCGCTCTATACTGGTATGTCCGCCTTGTCGGAAAAACCACCAAATGGACGACCGATGGTGCTGACCTCTTTTATGATGTTTTGGAAAAAGACAAAAGCCTGATTATGGTTGCCTGGCACGGGCGGATTTTGATGCTGCCGTATTTTTGGAACCGCAGCGGAAAGCTGAAAGCTCTGGTGTCGCTGCACCGCGACGGAAGGTTGGTTGTCAAAATGCTCGAAAGTTTCGGCATCGGTACAATCGGAGGTTCTACCAACAACAATGCGACGGCCGCCGCATTGTCTTTGATGAAAACCCTGAAGAAAAATGATTCTATCGCGATTATACCAGACGGGCCGCGCGGTCCTTCAATGACTTTGACTTTGAGCCCGCTTTATTATGCTCAAAAAACCGGCAAGCCGATTGTGGGCATTACATTCAGCATCAAAGGCTCAAAAATGGCAAAAAGCTGGGATTCTATGATGATTCCGCCGCTGTTTTCAACCGGAATTATATCTGCGACGGAGCCGTTTTATATTCCGAAAGATGCAAATAAGGAAGAGCTTGAAAAATATCGTTTGCAAATTGAGCAAAAACTGAACGAAATTACCCACAAAGCAGATGAAAAAATGGGGATCCCGCATGTTGCTCCCGGAAAAGAGGCAAAAAGGAAAAAATATGCAAAATAACACTACTTTTTTTATAAAAATCTACAATACTCTGATTCGTGTTTTGTATCCGCTGGTTATCAAAAGATATATCGACAAGCGCATTGAGCAGGGAAAAGAAGATGTCGCAAGGTTTAATGAGCGAATAGGGCGCCCGACAAAGCCCCGTCCGGAAGGAAAACTGGTGTGGCTGCACGGCGCATCCGTCGGCGAATCTATATCTATGCTGCCGCTGATAAATCGTCTGCTCGAGCTTTATCCGGATTTGAATGTGATGGTCACAACCGGCACAATAACCTCTGCCGAAGTTATGGCAAAGCGCCTGCCGACTCAGGCTTTTCATCAATATTTTCCGATAGACAATCCGGTGTTTGCAACCAGATTTTTGCGCCACTGGCGGCCTGATGCGATTTTGTGGTTTGAATCGGAATTTTGGCCGGGAATGCTTTCTGCCATAAAACGCAAAAATATTCCGCTGGTGCTGATAAACGGAAGAATTTCGAACAAAACTTTCAAGCGCTGGCAGCAGTTTGATTTTGTGTGCCGCGAGCTTTTGGGCTGCTTTACATCTTGTCTCGGACAGTCTGAAGAAGATGCGTACAGGTTGCGCGTGTTGGGTGCAAAAGACGCCGTTTGCCTCGGAAATTTGAAATATGCAGGACTGCCGCTTCCGGTTGATGAAGAAAAAAAGGCTCAGGTTCTGGCTCAAATCGGCGACAGACCGTTTTGGTTTGCCAGCTCAACGCATGCCGATGAGGAATATAAAATTGCAAGATTTCACAAAAATCTTGAGGCAAAAATTCCGCATGCTCTGACCATAATTTCTCCGCGCCACCCGAACAGAGGCGAAGAAATTGAACAAAGACTTGAAAACGAATTGGGGCTGAAAGTTGCGCTGAGGTCTAAAAACGAGCCGATTTTGCCGGATACGCAGGTTTATGTTGCCGACACAATCGGCGAGATGGGAATTTGGTACGCCATATCCGATTTGGTATTTGTCGGCGGTTCGCTGATTCCTCATGGAGGGCAAAACTTTATTGAACCGGCCAGAGACAAATGCGCGGTGATTGTCGGCCCGCATATGTATAACTTTGCGGAGGCTCTCAGCAAGGCCAAAAAACAAGATGCGATTATGCAGGTGAATGATGTTCTTGACCTTGAAGACAGGGTGATCCAGCTGATGGAAAACAAAGAGCTGCTGGAGGCAAAAAAGAGTTTGGCATATAACTGGGCGGCCTCGGAGGCAAAAGTTTTAGACGGTATTGTGGACAGAGTGAAAGGTTATATCTGATGAAGACTCCGAAATTTTGGGCAGAGCGAAATTTTACGGCACAGATACTGCGTCCTTTGGGTGAGCTGTATGCCTTTGCAACAAAAACAAAAATTCGTTTCGGAAAACCGCATTCCGCAAATATTCCGGTTTTGTGCGTCGGAAATCTGACTGCCGGCGGAACCGGAAAAACTCCAGTAGCCATTTCTCTGATGAAGATTATGAGAAAAAAGTATAAGCGCCCGATGTTTGTTTCGCGCGGATATGGCGGAAAGCTCAAAAATATTATGGTTGACCGGCAGGAAAACACATATGAACAGGTCGGCGATGAGCCTTTGCTGTTGTCGCGCCATGCTCCAACAATCATAAATCCGAATCGTTATAATGCGGCGCTTTTGGCTCAAGATGAAGGCGCTGATGCGATAGTGATGGACGATGGTTTTCAAAATCAAAGTTTGGCAAAAGACTTGTCGTTTTTGGTTTTTGACGGGCAAGCCGGTATCGGCAATGGTTTTTGTGTTCCGGCAGGGCCGATGCGCGAAAAGTTTGAAGACGGATTGGAGCGAGCCGATGCGGTCATAATTTTGGGAGAAGATAAGCATAATTTGCGGCTGAAAATTTCCGGAATTCCGGTTTTTTACGGCAAAACGGTGCCTTTGACAAAGCCTGATTTTCAAAAAAATGTGATTGCGTTTGCCGGAATTGGCCGTCCGCAAAAACTGTATGATACACTGCTTGCGCTCGGAGCGGATCTGATTGCGACCAGAGACTTTCCGGATCACCACAAATATAAAGAGCAGGAGCTGCTTGATTTAATAGATTTTGCCAAAAACACAAATTCTGATTTGTATACAACAACCAAAGACTATGTGAAAATTCCGTACCATCTGCGCGGTGAGTTCAAGGTTGTTGAAATCGGCATAAAGTGGCAGGACGAGGACAAACTTTGCGAATTTATATGTTCGCGGCTGTTTTAGTTTTGGTCTAATAAGCCGTTTTAGTTTTGTTTTAATAATCGGTGGCTGATTTTGTCGCCGATTTTTATTTTGTGCTTTTGAACCTGTCCGGCATTAAGCTCGAGAACCAGTGCAACATCTTTGGTGCACGGCAAAAATTTTTCGGAATACGGGGTTGTGTTTTCAAAGATGCAGACGATTTTTCCGTCAGCGTCGGCAAACAGCATATCAAGCGGAATAATCGTGTTTTTCATCCACATTGTCATAGGTTTCGGCGGATTGTTAAAAAATACCATACCGTTTTGTTCCAGCATCTGTTTGCGAAACATAAGGCCTTTTTCTTTTTGCTTTTGGCTGATTGCCTCTTCAACGGTATATGTTATTGTATTTCCGTCGGCAATAATGCTCAGATTGGAAATATTTATTTCGTCTTTTTCGCAGGAAGCAAGAGCGATAACGGCGGCCAAAGCAAAAAGTTTCGGATTTTTCATATTATGTCTCCTATAAACAACAAGCCTGATTTTATACCATTTGCAAATTTTCACAAGATTTTTTTTATGGTTGATAGATTTGTTTTTTTGCCATATCTTATGAAAAAATAAGGATAAAGAGAAAGAAGGTAAAAGTGTCTGAACAAAATTTGTCATTGGGCGGAAATTTGTGGAAAATAAAAAATGCGGACGAAAGAAGCGCCGAGCTTTTGGCGCAGAGGTTTGATATTCCGCTGATTGTGGCAAAATTGTTGGTACAAAGAGGTATCAATGCAGATACGGCAGACAGCTTTTTGAACCCCAAACTGCAAAACCTGATGCCTGATCCTTATGTTTTGAAAGATATGGAAAAAGCGGCAAAAAGGATTGCAGATGCCGCGCAAAATTCCGAAAAAGTCGGCATTATCGGAGATTATGATGTTGACGGAGCCACATCTTCCGCACTTTTTGGGTTGTTTTTGGAAAGCGTCGGCGTGCGGTCGACAACGCATATTCCGGAAAGAGATGAAGGATACGGCCCGAGCGATACTGCATTTGCCGAATTTGCGGCAGAAGGCATAAAATTGGTGATTACGACCGATTGCGGCACAACCGCGTTTGATGTCTTGAACAAGGCGGCAGGCGAAGGTTTTGAGATTATTGTAATTGACCACCACGAGGCAGAGGCAAAGCTTCCAGATGTTGAAGCGGTTGTGAATCCCAAAAGGCTTGATGATGAGGGAAAATGCCCGTATCTGCGCTTTATGGCGGCGGTCGGAGTTGTGTTTTTGACTGTCGTTGCGGTCAATCGCGAGCTTAGAAACCGCGGATTTTATAACACACGGCCGATGCCCGATTTGAAAAATTGGCTCGATTTGGTAGCGCTCGGAACCGTGTGCGATGTTGTGCCTCTGGCCGGGCTGAACCGTGCGTTTGTGCGGCAGGGACTGCGGGTTTTGGCACAGCGCAAAAATCACGGACTGAAGATGTTGACGGACAAAGCCGGCATAAGCAATTTCCCGACTTCGTATAATCTCGGCTTTTCGCTGGGGCCTCGGATTAATGCCTGCGGAAGAGTAGGACAGGCGTCTTTGGGCAATCGTCTGCTGAAGGCAAAAGACGATGTTCAGGCCTCGCTTATTGCCGATAAAATGAACGAGTTTAATGAAACCCGCAAGCAAATTGAGGCTTATGTGCTGCTTCAGGCGGTCGAGATTTTGGAAAGCACTCCGCAGGAATATCCGATTGCGTTTGTTTACGGGCGCGACTGGCATCAGGGAGTTATCGGGATTGTGGCCGGAAAACTCAAAGAAAGATACAATCTTCCGGCTTTTGTGATGTCGATTGAAGAAGACGAAGTCAAAGGCTCGGCGCGCTCAATTTCAGGCGTTGATTTGGGCGCTTTGATTATTGCGGCAAAAGAAAAAGGCCTGATTACCAAAGGCGGCGGACATATTATGGCGGCCGGATTTTCGCTTGAAGAAGACAAAATCGAAGAATTTCGCAGCTTTGTCGGACAAGAGGTTAAGCGCCAGCTTGACGGACAGCAGATTTTGCCGACGCTTGAGATTGATGCGGAGCTGGAACTGGGCGGAGCAAACGCCGATTTGGCCGAAAAAATCGCGATGTTGGAGCCGTTCGGCGCCGCAAATGAAGAGCCTTTGCTTGAAATTGTGAATATTCAGCTTAGCTCTCCGATGATTATCGGCAGCGGCCATGTTCGTTGTTTTTTGCGCTCCGACAACGGAAAAAGCCTGAAGGCCATAGCGTTTAAGGTTGCGGACAGCGAGCTTGGGAAAGCGTTGTTGACAGGAGCCGGCGACAGGTTTAATGTTGTCGGATATCTGAGAGTTGACAACTGGCAAAATCAGAATTTGGTACAGTTTGTTATAGTAGATGCAAAGAGGTTATAATGCAGGATAAAATCAAAAGAGCACGCAATATCAAAGAAATAAGAGAAAATAGGCTGAAACGGGAAAAGGCTGCTTTTATGAAGCTCGGTGCAAAAATAAAAGCATATTTCTTTACCGGAATTTTGGTGACGGCTCCGGTGGCCATAACTTTTTATATGGCATATAAGCTGATATTTTTTATTGACCGCTTTGTCAGCAAGTTGATTCCGCCTCGTTTTTCGCCGGATCAATATTTGCCGTTTACAATCCCAGGGCTCGGAGTGATAGTTTTGGTTGCGGCGATGATTTTTGTCGGTATGTTTGCGGCCGGATTCGTCGGAAAGATTATGATTCGCCTCGGTGAGTGGATTGTATATAAGGTTCCGTTTATCTCAAGCGTATATTCTTTGTTTAAGCAGATTTTCGAGACATTTTTTTCAAATAAAAACCGCTCGTTTGAAAAGGCCGTATTGCTGGAATATCCGCGCGAAGGATTGTGGGTTATCGGCTTTGTCAGCTCAAAAACCAAAGGTGAGGTTCAAAAAAAACTTGAAGGCGAGATGCTGAATGTTTTTGTTCCGACAACTCCGAACCCGACTTCCGGATTTTTGCTTTTTGTGCCGGAAGAAAAGGTGATTTATCTGGATACGCCGGTTGAAGAATGCCTGAAATTGGTGATTTCTTGCGGAATTGTCGAAGCCGAAGAAAAAGTTTCAAAAAAAATAAGACACAAAAAACAATAAACTAGACTTTTATTCGCCCGAAACCGGCTCTATATATACTGAAAACTGTTGCAAAAAATAAAAAAATAAGGTATAATCTTTACAAGACAAAATTGCGGAGAATCGTTTGTCACATTATCAAAACGAGTATCGGCGAACAGTCTTATGTGTGTGTATTATAGGAGTACGAATATGAAAAAGTTGGGGATGGCGATTCTGTTCGCCTGTTTGGCATATTCCTTTATTGAGGTATCGCCTGTTAATGCCGGCGTCTGTTTTGTGGTAAACGGGGACTGCGGCCAAAAAATCACGGTAAAGCCGAAAGGTTGTGAAAATTTGGGAGGCATGGAAGACTGCGTCAAAAACGGAATGCTCCCGGATTATGAGTCGGCAAAACAGTGTACCTCGGGTGGAGTTGTATATACAAGCAAATGTTTGTGCGATCCAGACAGATTTCCGTATACAAAAGACGGGCTTAAAGACAACGCCTATTATGAAGCCGGCGGAGAAACCTGCAAAGACCGAACAGGTACATATTACGCTTGGGAGATTTGTCGCGCATCATATAAATATACATTAAATCAAAATGATGTTGACGCAATCAAAAATGAATCTCCTAAATATCATAATGGTGCTGCGGTTTGTGAAAACAGATCAATGGTGCCGTTTACAAGCCCCTGGTTTTGCACGGAAAAAGACGGAGTATCGTCTTCTTTCAGCAGATATACCAGCTGTGATTGTGACACGAGCATATACAAATATAACTCAACAAATAAGGGACTGTACGCATTGTCGGGTGTAATGTGCAAGGGAACCGACAATGTTGAGAGATATACGGCGCTGGCATGTCCTACAATGTATCCGTATAAAAAATGTACCGGAGATTTGGTTGATGACAAAATAATGCCGAGTTCTGGTGAAGCAAATTTTGATTGTTATACCTGCAAATGCGCGGCAAAGTTTGAATATCCGTCAACTTTGGGCAACAGCATAATCGGTAGCGGAAACCAATGCGATACAAAATGGGATAACTATAAATGTCCGACAACCTATCCGTTGCAAAAATGCACCGAAACAACGACATACGCATGTGAAAAAATCACATCGACCGTAAACTCTAAGGCCGTTTGTTATAAACAGGCCAAAAAGCCGACATGTGCGGAAATCGGCGGATTGACATTGGCGGAAAAGAATGCGGAGCCTGCGGCTAAAACAGCTTTGTATGACTATAAAACGGCATCGCAAATCAGCGTGGACGACAAAGGCGTCGGTTGTTACTTCAGAATCCCGAAGACTTGCGAACAGTTGAAATACAGCCAAACGAAAACGGAAGCGGGGCATGGATATACCATATCCGACTATTATACTTCAAAACCATTGGCCGGATTAAGAATCTATCCCGAAACAAAAACATTCCCTGATGCATATACTGGAAATTATACAGGCAAAGTTTCTTCAAGAGTATGTTTCAGAAAGCATTCGGACTGCGTGGCCGGAGATGCGTTAACAACAAGCGGACATTGTATGCCTAAAACAACTGGTATTGGTATCATCGGTTGGACCGGAGCCTCTGCTTACAGCGGTTATGGTGTTAACAGCACAAAAATAGGTATGGTTATTTCGAAGAGCGGCTCCGGATCAACAATCAGCGTCAATTATATTCCGTTGACTGATGCCGGATATTATCCGAAATATAAAAGATGGTCTCCATATAGTGACGGATCCGGATATGTGTATAAGGATAATTCCGGTAATAAAATTGAAATAACCGGAGCATATGACAGCGTAAGCAATATGATGAATATCAGTCAAGCCAATACACTTATATCTAATTTGACGGCATATAAAGATATGGGTGGTACTGTGCATAATACAACCCGCACTCTGGTTAAAAATACGACTGACGATAAAGATTGGAAAGGCACTTCATCAATAAAAGTCAGAGAGTGCTATTATGTTAAAAATACTGCCACAACAGGAACATATGCTTATGTCAGAAGAGTTGTTCTGGACCCGAACACTAGCGGAGTTGTTTCGGCCACTAACAAGAAAAAACCGCGGTTTTTGTACGGAGTCCATGCATATGCGGAAGGCCCTGCCGCTCATAAAGTATTGTATGACGAAGACGCAAACGGAAATACTGCAGAACACAAAATTACAATGAACAAATTAAACAACTTTACAACTTGGGATAAAGATGCAGATGTTCAACCGGCTCGTATCTATCGTTCATTTAATGCAAAAGAAGAAAAAGCTTGCGGTGTACACGGAGCATCTCCTCAAAAAGGAAGAGCTTATGTTAACTCCTATGCGGAAGAAAATGACACGGCAATATTCCAAGTATATTATTGCCAGTTGCCAATGTACTTCAGACGCCCTAACAGAACATGCGTCAAAACTCACAATGCGGATACAGGTACTCCAGAAGCAAATTGTTGGGTAACTCAATGGTTGAGGGCTGGTCTTGGTGATGGATTCTTGAGTTGTCCCGATGATATATGTACGGTTGCATATACCGGAGACAGCACGGCAAAATGGGGAACTCAAGGCTGTTATGTTAAGTCAGTACTGACTAAAACATCGACGGTTTCAAGAGGAACAAATTGGACTAAGATATATTAATGATACGGCAAAACAAAAAAACGGCGGTGAAATTATCCGCCGTTTTTGGTGTGATACGCAGCATAAATGTCTGCCTTTCGCTTGTAGTCAAACCCCTTTCTCCGGTGTTCTCACCCGCCGCACTGCGACACAAAAAAAGCTGTTTTCAAAAAGAAAACAGCCTTTTAATGGTACGCGCGCGGGGGTTCGAACCCCGGACCCACTGATTAAGAGTCAGTTGCTCTACCAACTGAGCTACGCACGCATAATCCGTAAATCTGACCGGAATATAACCCGTATAATTTTTTTTTGCAACCACTTTTTTTATTTTTTTTACAAAACTGTTATTTTATGTTTGAAAAATGAATATTATCTGCTAATAATATGGAAAATTTTTGCTGTTTAAGGAGAAAAATAATGAAAAAATTGATGTATGTCTTGCTGATTTTGCTGGTTATTATCGTTCTGGCTCTCGGTGCCGCTTATATGTTTTTGGACGATATCGTTAAAAATGCCGTAAATACATACGGCCCGAAAGTTCTCGGCGCGCCAGTCAGTGTTGCAAATGTTTCGCTCAAACCGATTAAAGGCGAATTTGTTATCGGCGGTATTAAGGTCGGCAATTCCGACAAGTTTAAGTCTGAAAATCTTATCAGCCTCGGCAAAGTTGTCGTTTATGTTGATATGAAAAGCCTTTTCAGCGACAAAATCATTGTAAAATCAGTTGAAGTTGCAAAGCCGGAAATCACATATGAAATGATTTCGCTCACCACAAACAATATTTCCGAATTTTTGAAGAATATGAATGCAAATCAGGGAAAAACTTCTGCCTCTGAACAAAAAGCGGAAACAAAACAGGCTGAAAATTCCGCAAAAGCTTCCGATTCATCTTCAAAATCGGTCGTAATCAAAAATATTGATGTTACGGACGGAAAAATCGACGCGGTTATGAATGTTGCAGGCAACACAAATTCCGTTTCGGTTGTTTTGCCGAATATCAATATGAAAAATGTCGGAGAAGAGAAAAAGCAAAATATTGCTCAGACCATTGTAGAAGTTGTTAATCAGGTTTTGAAAACGGCATTGAATACGGTTGTCAACGCAAATGTTTCGGATTTGAAAGGCGTTGCCGATGAAAATATGAACAATATCGTTGATAAAGTAAAAGAAAAAGTCGGAAATCTCGGCTTGTTTGGAAAATAATTTTTTAGAACTGAGGATAAATATATGTTAGCCCCAAAAAATAATGTTTCGCCAATTCGCGGCGAAGTGTTGGTCGAAGTCGTTAAAAGTTTTGCTCAAGATAAATTTGCCGATGCCGACAAAATTATGCAAAATATTGTGCCGGACGATGCAAAACCGGTACGCGGCTCAATCGAAAGAGACCGTGAAGTTGTCAAACAGCAGTGTATGGCCGCAATGGGATTTTGCCCGCAAGATGAAGATACAACCGCAGATTTGGCTTCTTTAGGCGCCAGAGCTTTGGAACGCACAACACCTGAAGAACCGCGCATTTCTGTGATTAAGGCGGCCTGCGACGGCTGTATGCCTTTGCGCTATACGGTGACAAATATGTGCCGCAGTTGTGTTGCCCGCCCTTGTGAGGCTAATTGTCCGCGTGCGGCGATTTCTGTTGAAAAACAAGCAGTTATTGACCAAACAAAATGCGTAAAATGCGGAATCTGTTCAACGGTATGTCCGTACGGCGCAATCAACAAGGCGGTTGTCCCGTGTGAAGACGCTTGCCCAGTCGGTGCGCTGTCTAAGGACGAAAACGGCAAGGAACAGATTGATCCGCAAAAATGCATTCATTGCGGAAAATGTGTTATGTCCTGTCCGTTCGGAGCGATTGTTCAGCGTTCGCAAATGGTTGATGTTTTGAATAAATTGGCCGACAAAAACAAGAGAGTTGTGGCGATGCTTGCTCCTGCGTTTTTGGGACAATTTGCGGGACAGGTCGGCAATGTTGTGTCCGCGCTCAAAAAAATCGGATTTTCCGATGTGGTGGAAGTTGCAATCGGGGCAGAGGTTACGACAGTTAAAGAAGCGGCTGAATTTGTGGAAAGAATGCATGAGGGCAAGCCGTTTATGACAACATCGTGCTGTCCGGCCTATGTTCGTGCCGCAAAACTCCATATGCCCGAGATTTTGCCGTTTGTTTCGGATACCAAAAGCCCGATGTATTATTCGGCCGAAATGGTTAAAAAAGCTGATCCTCAATGCGTTTCGGTGTTTGTCGGCCCATGTATGGCAAAGCGTGTGGAAGCGGCGGAAAATCCGAATGTTGACTATGTTTTGATATTTGAGGAAATTGCAGCAATGTTCGCTGGTCTCGGTGTTAATGTTGCGGAATGCGAAGCGCAGGATTTTGCTGAAATTTCAAGCTCTCAAGGTCGTCAGTTCCCGCTTTCTGGAGGAGTTGCCGGTGCGGTTGCCTCAATAATCGGAGACAAAGCGGATTATCGTCCGGAAAAAATCGATGGTTTGAACAAAGACAATGTCAAACTCATCAAACGCTATGCGGCAAAAGGCTTTGACGGCAATATGCTTGAAGTTATGTGCTGCGAAGGCGGTTGCATTGCGGGCCCGGGCTGCGTCGCTTTGGCGAAAAAGGCCGCAAAGGTTGTGGAAAATTATGTTAAAGAAGGTCCCGACCTCAAAAATAAATAATCAGCAATTGAGCCTCATTTTTGAGGCTCTTTTTTTGAGCAGTCGGCAGAGTTTTTGTCTTTCGGCTTACCTTTTGTGCAACCGCATTTTTCATCTGCAACATCGCATGACGGACATGTAAAATCGTGTCCCATATTGTTCGGATAGGTGCAGCCACAGTTGTCATCTTCGCGGCAGTCGCAGCGGTTTTCATAGTCATAATAGCATTTTGATTTTTCCATATTATACCTCATAAAAAAGACCGATAATCGTATCGGTCTTTTGATATAATCGCTGTGCGGCAATTTTAAATGAGTTATTTGTAAATTACATCAACAACTTCAAAAGATTTTTTGCCGCCCGGAGCCATATATACAACCTCATCGCCGGCTTCTTTGCCGATTAGGGCTTTGGCAAGCGGGGACGAAAGGGAGATTTTGTTCTTTTCGATATCGGCTTCATAATCTCCGACAATTTGATAAGTCTTTTCTTCATCGGTGTTTTCATCGGCCAAAACAACCGTTGCGCCGAAACGAATGACAGAACCGCCGGTTTGTGCCGGATCAATCACCTGAGCGCGGCTGACCACAACTTCAAGCTCTTGGATTCTGCCCTCAATAAAGCTTTGTTTTTCTTTTGCGGCTGAATATTCCGCATTTTCGGACAAATCGCCATGCGAACGAGCTTCGGCAATTGCGGCGATAATATTAGGCCGTTCAACACCTTTAAGGTTTTTAAGCTCCTGTTCAAGCGCAGCAAAACCGTCCTTAGTCAAAGGAAATTTATCCATATTCTTACTCCTAAAATAAAAGCAGGCCGTATCGGCCGTAATTTAAAAAGTCAGAAAAACAAGACTGCGAAAAGGAAAACCCTTTACACAGCCCGATTTTTTCGTTTACTGAGATGCAAAATAACACATTTATTTTTTAAATCAAGTTTTTTATTTTTTTGTGCAAAATCAAACTTTGTTTGTATACAAAAAAATGAGTGTATAGTATGGTGCTTATCGTAAAAGAACATTTTGGGAGACTTTTAAAATGAAAAAAATTCTTTTGGCTTCGGCTGTTTTCGGCGTAGCTTTGATGGCTAGCGCACCTTCTTTCGCAATTGACAGCACAGGTTGCGGCCTCGGTTCTATGGCTTGGCGCGGTCAGAGCGGTATGGTTCCGCAAGTTTTGGCTGCTACAACAAACGGCTTGTTCGGATCTCAGACATTCGGTATCACAACAGGTACCAGCGGATGCGACCCTGAAGGAAGAATCACCGGCGGAACACAGAGAATGTTGCTTGCATTTGTTGAAAACAACATGGAACAAATCGCTATGGATGTTGCCGCAGGCAATGGTGAAACTCTTGAAACAATGGCCGGAATTATGAATGTTGATGCAAAAACTTTGGCATCAAAAACTCATAACCAGTTTGCTGTTTTGTTCCCGTCTGCAGATGTAGAAGCAGTTGATGTTACATTGAGACTTTTTGAAATTATGAAAGCATAATTTTTCAAAGAGGAACAAAAAGATGAAATGTGGCTTAAATATATGGCGAATGCTTGTTTTAAGCCACATTTTTTGTGTTTTTGCATTCGGCAGCGCTACGGCGGATACAACAAATCTTGATAATTTTGCCGTTTCGGACGAATGGCTTGCGGTGGTGCATTATCAAAAGAAAATTGCCGGATACAAAAGCACAATAGACACGTCTGATTTTTTCTTGTCCCCTTGCGGAAAAACAAATCCGAGATGCGAGCTTGAGGCGACAATTGCGCTTTTTGCCTCAAATGACGACAAAACAAAATGCAATTTTCCGTCTCGCTATAAGCTTTTGAAAAAACACGGGATTGTTGATTATCCTTTTCCGAAATGCGATGAATTGGAACAATTTTATGCCGATTTGCAGCCGAGCGGAATAACTCTTTTGTTTACCGATGCCTATATGAATAATCCGTCGTCGCTTTTCGGACATACTCTGATCAGAATCGACACGGCGAGAAAGGGAACGCAGCTTTTGGCGCACGGGGCGAATTACGGTGCGTTTACCGGCGAAGAAAACGGCGCTCTGTTTGCGATAAGAGGCTTGACCGGCGGATATTTCGGCGGGTTTACCGTAAAGCCGTATTATGATATCATAAACACCTATAACAACATTGAAAATCGCGATATTTGGGAGTTTTCGCTGAATCTGAGCGATGAAGAAATGGATATGTTTGTGGCTCATCTTTGGGAAATCGGCCACGCGCAAAGCCGCTATTTTTTCTTTACGCGCAATTGCTCGTATATGCTTATGGAAATGTTTGATGCAGTGCGTCCGTCGCTCAAATTGGCGCAGGATTTTCCGCTTCAGGCGATTCCTTTGGATACACTGAAAGCGGTTGTTGCAAAGCCAGATTTTGTAAAGAGCATAAAATATCGTCCGTCGCGCCAAAACAAAATCAGGCACAGAATCGAGCATATGAACGACGAGCAGAAAGAATATTTTTATAATACGGTTGAAAACAAGGACTATGTTTTTGCCGATATTCACGAAAATATCAGAGCCGCCGTGCTTGAGACCACATATCAGTATATTCAATATCAATATGTGGCAAAAAAGCTGGAGCTGAAAGATTATCGCGCGCAAAGTTTTAGGGCTCTGCTGGGCATAAACAGCGCAAAAAACAAAGATAATCTGCCGGAGCTGACCGAAGGGAAAAATCCGACGCAATCACACGATTCCATGCGGACCGAAGTGTTGTTCGGAAGCCGCAACGGAGACGCTTTTCAAGAGATTTCATATCGGCCGGCATATCATTCGGTGACCGATAACGACTATGGCTTTTTGAAAGGCGCGGAAATAAACTTTTTGGATTTTTCGGCCCGTCACTATGACCGCACCGACAAATATGTTTTGCAAAAAATAAATCTGCTCGGCATAAAATCATATTCGCCGATTGATGCGCTGTTTGCGCCGATTTCATTTCAAATCGGGGCGGATATAAAGCGCGAGGAGAATCCGGTTTCACGCAAAGAAGGATATGCTTTCAACTTTGTCGGCGGAGTCGGCGCAACATTTGCCGCAACGAAAAATGTGTGGTTTTATGCAATGAACAGGGCGCATCTGGCCTATGGCGGATTTTTGCCGCACAATCAATATGCCGGAATTGAATTTGCGGTCGGTTCGCTGATTGATATCGCAAAGTTGAAAATTTTGGCAGAAGCGCAAAAATCGTTTGCAACCTCGCATTACGGCGCAAAAACAATATATTCGATAGAAAGCGCATATCCGCTGTCGCGCAATCTGGCAGTTTCGGCAAAATATTCGTATGAGCACAATTACGGTGCTGATTTTGAAGAGTTTTCTGTCGGATTTCGCATATATTTTTAATTTTTTGCCACAGATGTGAAAAAAAGACTTGATTATTTTGCAAAAGTGGAATATTTGTTGCCTTGTCTTTGTGATGCGGCCGTGGCGAAATTGGTAGACGCGTAACGTTGAGGTCGTTATGAACTAAGTTCATGGAAGTTCGAGTCTTCTCGGCCGCACCATATTTGATAATTTGTTCAATGTTTTATAAGGGAAATGCCATCGGCATCATTTTTTTTGTCTTGATATATAATCCGCATGCGGACTGATTTTTTTAAGGGAGGAAGTTATGTCAAAAAAAGTTAAGAATAATAAACTCCATACGAAGACAAAAAAACATACCTTCAAAAAAAATAAGAAAAAATCAAACAAAAAGCTTCTGAAAAACCAAACTTTCGGCATCGGATCGAAGCTCATCAATTCTATCATTATAGGCCTTGATGAAGACGATAAAAGCCATGTCTGCAAAATCGCCGAAGGCCTTGATGAATATGATTTGGCGCATTTGATAGAAACTTTGGATATCAAACATCGTCTGAAACTTATTGAGTTTTTGGGAAAGCATATCAACCCTGATGTTCTGCCGGAATTGAACGACACGGTTCAGGAACAGGTTATCGATTCTTTGGACGAAGAACAGATTGTCGATATCGTTAATGAACTCGATTCGGAAGAAGCGGTTGAAGTTTTGGAACACTTGGACGGTGATGAACAAGAAACCATCATCAGCAAACTCGAACCGGAGTTGAAACATCAGGTTCAATCGTCTTTGAGCTATCCGGAAGATTCCGCCGGCCGTATTATGTCGCGCGAGTTTGTCAGTATGCCCGACGATTGGACGGTCAAAGAAGCCAAACAGTTTTTGCTTTCGGACACAAAGCTGCCTGAAGACTTTTATACGGTATTTTTGACCGATGAAAAGATGCACCCGACCGGACAAATCACTTTGGACAAGCTTTTGCGCGCAAAGCCCGATGTCTTGCTGAAAAACATTATGGACTATGAAATTGTGCCGATTAATGTTTGCACCGACCAGGAAGAAGTTGCGCATATGTTCCGCGAATACGGCTGGATGTCGGGGATTGTGGTAGACGGCAACAATCGGCTTATCGGTGTTATCAACATTGATGATGTTGTAGATATTGTTCACGAAGAAGCCAACGAAGATATGATGCATTTGTCCGGTGCCGGCGAAGGCGATGTTTATAAATCCGTCGGAGGAATTTTCCGTTCGCGAATCGGCTGGCTTTTTATCAACCTGTTTGCGGTGTTTATGGCCTCGTTTGTTGTCAAAGGATTTGAAGATATTATCGCTCAGGCGTCGTTTTTGGCGGTTTTGATGCCGATTGTCGCCTCAATGTCGGGCACCACCGGGCAGCAGACATTGGCCGTTGTGGTTCGCGCAATCGCCACCAAAGAGCTGACATCGCGCAACACTTTGCGAATGATAGGCAAAGAATTCGGCGTCGGACTGCTTAACGGCTTGCTTTTTGCGGTGTTGATTGCCGGCGTGACCTGTATTGTGTTTCCGCATCAATATCTGGTCAGCCTGATTATTGCGATTGCAATGCTGTGCAATTTGTGTATTGCCAGCCTTGCCGGAATTTTGATTCCTTTGACGATGGAAAAGCTTCATTTTGACCCTGCGGCGGCGTCCGGAGTATTTTTGATTGCAATCACCGACAGCGGCGGATTTTTCATCTTTTTGGGTTTGGCAAAGCTGATTTTGTTCTAAACGCTGTATATATTTTGCATAATCCGCTTTTTATCTTGAAAAAAGGGTATATAATACTCCAAAGTTTAATGATTGGAGAAATGTATCGTGATATGGGGATTGTTTGCCGCATTGTGCGTTCTGGTCGCTGATCAGGCCTCAAAGTTTTATGTTAATGCCGAGTTGCTCGAAAACAAAATGGGGATTATGTATACCTCGTTTTTTAATGTTATCAGGGCGTGGAATACCGGCGTCAGCTTTTCGCTGTTTAATGACTGGGGCGAGTGGGGCGTGTGGGCGCTTTCGGCGTTTGCCGCAATAGTGGTTGTTATGCTGCTGGTCTGGATGTATCGCGAAAAGAGCGTGTTTGTTCAGGTTGCTCTGGGCTTTATTGTCGGCGGCGCAATCGGAAACATTGTTGATCGTATCCGTTTTAAGGCCGTGTTTGACTTTTTGGATTTTCATATCGGCGAAAACCATTGGCCGGCGTTTAATGTTGCTGACAGCTTTATATGCATCGGAACCGTGCTTATTTTGATATATTCGATATATTTGTCGTTCAAAAAGGAGGAACAATAATGAAAAAACTTTTTTTTGCGATGGTACTTGCCGCGTTTTGTTTCGGAATTTCCGGTTGTTCGCAAACCCGCAAGCTGATGTGGTGGAAAAAAGATTCCGGAGTTGAAAGTCCGGCGTTTGTTGATGAAAAAAATCCGCTGGCCGTTCCGCCGGAATATAACATAAGACCGATTGTTGCCCAGCCTGCGGAAGAATAAAATGCAAAAATTCTTCGGCCTTTTTGTTGTTTTTTGCGTTTTGTGCGCAAGCTCTTCAAATGCAAAGCTGTTTGAGGCAAAGTCATTTGAACTTGATAACGGAATGCGGGTTTTGCTGATTGAAAATCACAAAGCACCGGTTATCAAGCATATGCTTTGGTACAAAAACGGAGCTTCTGACGACGCAAAAGGAAAGGGCGGCACGGCGCATCTTTTGGAACACTTGATGTTTCGGGGTACCAAACGCTTTGTCGAAGGCCGGCTTGATGCTTTGTTTGAAAAACACGGGGCGCAGAGTAACGCTTTTACAAGCTATGACTATACCTCGTATCATCAGTTTGCAGATATCTCAAAACTTGAACTTTTGATGCTTTTGGAAGCTGACAGAATGCATAACCTGTTGATTGACGACAAAAATTTTGCAAAAGAGCGCGAGATTGTATATCAGGAAAGACGGCAGCAGATAGAAAGCAATCCGGTTTCGGCTTTTATGGAAAAAATGCGCGAAAAGTTGTGGGCGGAGCACCCGTATTCAAGGCCGGTAATCGGGTCTGCCGATGAGATAAAATCGCTTACAAAACAAGATGTTGAAGAATATTATGCACGGTTTTACACCCCCGAAAACGCAATTTTGGTTTTGTCCGGCGACTTAGATTTACCGACGGCGAAAACGCTGGCGGAAAAATATTACGGAAAGCTTGAAAAACGCAGTGGTTTTGTCCCTGCGCCGGCATATGAATTTTCGGCCGAACAAACAAAGCAATCGTTTGTTTTTTATGATAAAAAAGTCAAAACTCCGCGAATTGTGCAGATGTTTGTCGTCCCGTCGTATAATCAAAACCCGAAAGAGGCGCTTGCTCTGGAAATTTTGGCGGAATATCTGGGCGCGGACAAGCTGTCGCCTGTCTATAAAGATTTGGTCGAAAAGCGCAAAATCATGGCCGGTATATCTGTTTCTAACGGTTTTTCGGCGCGCGGATACGACCAGTTTTATATCGCGGGATATCCGCAAAACAATGTTGATGCGCAAAAAGCCGCAGACGAACTTTCGGCGTCCGTAAAAAATGCAATAAACCTGATTGATGAAAAAAATATTGCCGCGGCAAAAAAGCGCATATTGGCAAATTTGGCTTTTGTTGAAGACAATCCTTCTGATGCGGCATATGCCGCCGGTGCCATGGCGGCCGGAGGTATGAGCCTTGAAGATATAAATTCGTATGATGAAAATATTGATAATGTAAAACTTGAAGATGTAAAATCTACCGCGTTGAAATTGATTGATTTTTATCCGCAAATTGTCGGCGTAATAATGCCCGAAAAAAGTGATGAAACTCTGCCTGACGAGGCTGCGGCAAAGGAGGGCGAAAATGACTAGAATCCGAAAAATTGCGGTGTTGGCGGCTGCCTTTGTCGTATTTTTTGCCGCATCGTCATATCTGATTTATCGTGAGCCCGATGTTGAAAAAATATTGGCAAATTCGCCGCTCAGGGACAGAAAATTTGCTTCAAAAATACAAAAAATCAGAACTCCGGCGGGGATAAACGCATATCTGATGAGCGACAACTCCTCACCGATAGTCAGCTTAAATTTCAAATTTTTGCGTTCCGGCATTGCCTATGAAAGCGAAAACACGGGAGCTCCGATGTTTTTGAGCAATATTTGGGGTGATGATGCGAAAGGAATGACAGCAGAAAAATTGCGCGAATTTTTGTTGCAAAACGGCATAAAAATCGGCTTTTCGGCGTCTTTTGACGACTTTGACGGGAGTATCGCGCTGCCGAAACAAAATCTGTCTTCATCGCTTGAGGTTATCGGCCAAATTTTCAATAATCCGCTGTTTGAAGACCAAAATATGAGCACGGTCAAGGCGCAGCTGGTGCTCGCAAATCTGGCGCAAAATGAAAACGAGCGAGAAATTTTTGATGCATTTGCTCGCAAAAATCTGTATAAAAACCACCCTTATTCGCGGGATAAAATCGCCTCAATCGAAAGCATCAAAAACATTTCGGCAAATGAGCTGAAACAATATATGGCAAAATATTTTGCCAAAGATAATCTGCTGGTTGGCGTCTCTGGTGATATAGATGAAAAAACGGCGGCAAATCTGATAGATACGATGTTTGGAGCCCTTCCTCAAAGTCGGGAAAAAATTGAGATTGAGGCTGTCGAGCCGGATTTTTCGCAAAAGGATTTCAGCCTTGAACGCCCTGATTTTGCGCAAAATAAAATTATGATGGTGGCAAAAGGCATCAGCCGTGATAACCCCGATTTTTATCCTTTGTATATTGCCGATGAAATTTTCGGCGGGCAGGGGCTCGGTACCCGTCTTAATAACGAGCTGAGAGCAAAAAGAGGGCTGACTTACGGCGCGTATTCGTGGCTTCAGATGCAAAATTCGGCAAATCTGCTGGTCGGATTTTTTGAAACCAGTCCGGACAATTTTGCCGAGGCGATGAAAATTGCGCGCGAGGAATGGCAAAAATTCGGCGATAAAGGAATAACAAAAAACGAGTTTAATCAAACTATTGATTACCTTTTGTCATCATACAATCTGCGCTTTGCCTCAACGGAAAACATTTCTTCCATGTTGACGGAGATTCAAAAATACAATCTCGGCGAAGATTTTTTGCTTCGCCGCAACGATTATATCAAAGCCGTTGATTTTGACGAGGTTAATTCGGCAGCGAAAAAATATTTTAATGATAACCTGATTTTTATAAGTATCGGAGATATGGACCATGAATAGTGATATATGCCAAAAATTGCAAAAAGAATACACAAGAATCAAAGACATAAAAATGCGCAAGATGTTTGATGACGATGAAAACCGCGCACAAAAATATACCTTAAATCTTGAAAATATGTATTTGGATTATTCAAAAAACAAGATTGACGAACAGGTGATGCAAAACCTGCTGGAGTTGGCGGATTCTTGCGGGTTGCAAAACAAAATCGAAGATATGTTCACCGGAAAGAAAATCAATACGACCGAACATCGCGCGGTTTTGCATACGGCTCTCAGAAACCTTAAAAATACGCCGATTTATGTTGATGATAAAAATGTGATGCCGCAGATTTTTGAGGTTCTTGAAAAGATGAAAAACTTTTCGAACGCGGTCAGAAACGGTGATTTTTGCGGATATACCGGCAAAAAACTGACCCATATCGTAAATATCGGTATCGGCGGTTCCGACCTTGGTCCGGCAATGGTTTGCGAGGCTTTGAAAAAATACGGCAAAAGCGATATGCAGTGCAGTTTCATCTCGAATGTTGACGGCACGGCCTGCGCCGAAACGCTGAAAAATCTTGATGCGGAAACAACCCTGTTTATTGTCGCATCAAAAACTTTTACCACAATCGAAACGCTCACAAATGCAAGAACCTGCCGCGGCTGGCTAGTTGAAAAACTTGGCGAAGATGCCGTAAAAAATCATTTTGTCGCGCTTTCGACCAACAAAAAAGCCGTTGAAGAGTTCGGCATAGATTCGCAAAATATGTTTGAATTTTGGGATTTTGTCGGCGGGAGATATTCCGTTTGGTCGGCAATCGGGCTGATTGTGGCAATCTATATCGGATTTGACAATTTTAAGGCCTTTTTGGTGGGCGCACAGCGTATGGACGAACATTTCCGCCACGCTCCTGCCGCAAAGAATATTCCGGTGATTATGGCGCTTTTGAGCGTTTGGTATGCCAACTTTTTCGGATATGATTCTCACTGCGTTGTTCCGTATGACGAATATCTGCGTTTGTTGCCGTCATATTTGCAGCAGTTGGTGATGGAAAGCAACGGAAAATCGGTAGATTCAAATGGAAAACGCATAGAATATGCCACATCACAGGTGATTTTCGGCGGTGCGGGAACAAATGTCCAACATTCGTTTTTCCAGCTTTTGCATCAGGGAACACAGATTGTGCCGATAGACTTTGTTATTGCGGCAAAATCACAGAATCCGACCGGAAATCATCACGATATATTGACGGCCAATGTTTTGGCTCAGGCCGAGGCGATGATGAAAGGAAAGACAGCGCAGGAAGCGGCTGCCGAGCTTGAAAAAGCCGGAAAGTCGGCGCAGGAAATTGAATTTTTGACTCCGTACAAAACATTTGAGGGCGACAGGCCGTCGAATATGTTTGTTTTTGACAAGCTCACGCCATACAATTTGGGGATGCTAATCGCCGCTTATGAGCACAAAGTTTTTGTTGAAGGCGTGATTTATAACATTGACAGCTTTGATCAATGGGGTGTTGAACTCGGCAAGCAGCTGGCTTTGAATATTCTGCCTGAGCTGCAAACAGACGAAACAAAAAAACACGATTCTTCAACATCTGATTTAATTAAGTTAATTAAAAACTTGAAGGCTTAAAAATATGGGAATACGGATACTTCCTTCTAATTTGGTTAACCAGATTGCCGCCGGAGAGGTGATTGAACGGCCTGCGTCGGTGGTCAAAGAACTGGTAGAAAATGCGATTGATGCGGGTGCATCGAGTATTGAAATCACCTTGCTTGACGGCGGAAAAGGAATGATATCCGTAACCGATGACGGAAAAGGAATGTTGCCCGAAGAGCTGTCGTTGGCGGTTGAACGGCATGCAACATCAAAGCTGCCGGACGATGATTTGTTCAATATCAACTTTTTGGGCTTCAGAGGCGAGGCTTTGCCGTCGGTGGCATCAGTGTCCCGCCTGAGCATAACTTCGCGTCCCAGAGGCGCAGACAGCGCTTTTAAGATAGAGGTCAATGGCGGACAAAAGTCTGAAGTCAAACCTGCGGCCGGAAATTTCGGCACGCGCATAGAGGTCAGAGATTTGTTTTATACAACGCCGGCGCGCCTCAAATTCTTAAAGTCAAATGTGTTAGAAGTCGCACAGTGCGTTGATATCGTGCAAAAAATTGCTATTTCCAATCCGTGCATCGCTTTTACATTATACGACGAAAACAAGCGTAAAATCTTTTTTGATGCAAGTCCGAAAGATGCGCCGAATGCCACGATGCATCGAATTGAAAGCGTTATGGGAAAAGATTTTGCGCAAAATTCGCTGCAACTTGACGAGAAAAGGGATAATATCAGAATCAGCGGATTTGTCAGCCTTCCGACTTATAACAAGGCAAATTCGCTGTCTCAATATTTGTTTGTAAATTCAAGGCCGGTGCGTGACAAATTGCTTTTGGGCGCGCTCAAAGGGGCATATCAAGATGTTTTGCCCTCAAACAGGTATCCTGCCTGCGTGCTGTTTTTTGAGGTCAATCCGCAATATGTCGATGTAAATGTTCACCCGACCAAGGCCGAGGTTCGATTTTTTGATGCCGGAGCGGTGCGCGGACTGTTGGTTTCTGCGGTTCGAAAGCTTTTGAGTATGGGGTCTTCGGCCGGTGCCGGTGCTGAGGCAAACAATATAAATCTGGCGGAATATGTGCACTTTTTCGGAGAGCCGGAAAAGCCCGAAAAACATAATGACAATATGTGTCTGATATCGGATAATTTTTTGCAGATGAGCGGATTTCCGAAAGGTCAGGGATATTCCGCGTCGGCGGCAAAACAAGTGTATATTCCGCAGCTTGAAAACGAATATTCGGTCAAAACCGAAGAGGTTGAAAATATTGAAGATACCGAATATTTTCCGCTCGGTTTGGCAAAGGCTCAATTTCATAACACATACATCATATCGCAGGCAAGAGACGGAATAGTCATCATTGACCAGCATGCGGCCCACGAGCGCATCACAATGGAAAAAATGAAGAGAAATCTTTTAGAAAACAAAAAGATAGAAACGCAAATTCTTTTAATACCTGAAGTTGTCGATTTATCGATTTCTGAAAAACAAAAGATATTGGAGATTGCTCCTGAGCTTTCAAAAGCCGGGCTTGAGATTGAAGAATTCGGCGCGTCAGCAGTGATTGTGCGTGAAATTCCGGCACTTATCAAAAATTGTGATGTAAAAAAGTTGGTGATTGATTTGGCTCAGGAAGCGCAAGAATGGAACAGGGGCTTTTCACTTGATGATAAAATCAACCATATTTGCGCGACATGTGCCTGCCATGGTTCGGTCAGAGCCGGCAGAAGCCTCAATTTTGAAGAGATGAACCACCTGTTGCGCGAAATGGAAACAACCGAGCGCTCCGGACAATGCAACCACGGCCGCCCGACATATATCAAACTTTCGTTGTCCGAAATCGAAAAACTTTTTGCCCGCAAATAGCGCGTCGACAAATCAAACGGATTGAAAAATCGGCAGATTTATTCTGCCGAATCAATCACTCCGCCGCCCAAAATCAGGTCATTGTCATACAAAACGACCGATTGTCCGGGGGCGACTGCCTTTTGCAGGTTTTCAAATTCTATTTTTGCGCTGCCGTCGGGCAAAACTTCGACCTCAACCGGCGTCGGCTGTTGCGATGAGCGGATTTTTGCCATGGCGGTAAATGGTTCTGCCGGAGTTGCTCCTGACGACCAGACCAAATTTTTGGCAATCAGACTGTGTTTGACCGACTGGTCTTCAAAACCGAGCACGACTTCGTTTTTTTCGGGTTTCAAAGCCAAAACATAGAGCGGTTTTTCGGCCGAAATACCGAGCCCGCGGCGCTGCCCGACCGTAAAATGCCAAATCCCGTTATGCTGTCCCAATATTTTGCCGTGAATATCCACAAAATTGCCGACTTTCGGCTCGGCCTGCAAAATATCGTTGATATCGCCGGTATAAAAATCCTGACTGTCCGGCTTTTCGGCAACTTCAAGCCCGGCCTCGCGGGCAAACTGCCTGATTTGCGATTTGTCATAATTTCCGAGCGGAAGCATAATTTTTGAAAGCTGCTCCTGTGTCAGCCGATAGAGAAAATAAGACTGATCTTTGCGTGTGTGCAAAGCCGAACGGAGCTGATATTTGTTTGTTTTTTCATCAAAAATAACGCGGGCATAATGTCCGGTCGCAAACTTGTCGAACTCAATTCCGGCAGCTTTGGCGGTCAGCGGAAGAGCCGAAAATTTGATGGTGGAGTTGCATATAACGCAGGGATTCGGTGTGCGTCCGGCCATATATTCGCTTTTGAAGTTTTGCAAAACGAGCTTTTTGTATTGTTCGGTGCAATCAAACACATAATACGGAATATCAAGATTTTCGCACAAAGCTTTTGCGGCTTTCACATCTTCTTCTTCGTGCGGAGAAAAGCAACCGTCTTTGTTTGAAACCGCTTTGAAAACCATTTCTTTGTCCCAAATCGACATTGTTGCGCCGATAACTTCGTGTCCTGCTTTTTTGAGCAAATATGCTGCAACCGAGGAGTCAACCCCGCCGCTTAAACCTACCAAAATTTTCATATTTTATCCTTTTTGTTTCAATTGTTGTAAAAATATATGGCACAGTTTTTTTATATTGTAAAATATTTTATTTGATATGTTGTTTTTTTATGTTGTAAGGACGCGCAAATCGGATATACTCAGGGGAGTTTTAGATTTTTACGGACGGATTTTGATGAGTAAGCCGACTTTTGTGCATTTGCGGGTACACAGCGCGTATTCTTTGTCGCTCGGAGCGATGAAGGTTGAACAATTGGTCGCAAAAGCAAAAGAAATGGGCTTTGGCGCGATTGCGATTTCGGACACATCAAATATGTTCGGAGTGAAGGCTTTTTCGCATTATGCTCCGGATAACGGCATCAAACCGATTATCGGCTGCCAGTTTGATTTGCGCAATTCGGATAATGACGATGTTTTGAAATGCAAGGGAAGAACGCTTCCGCCTGACAGAATTATAATATTTGTAAAAAACAAAACCGGTTATGCAAATATTATGAAGCTGATGAAAATTTATTATCTTGATAATACGGAAAAATACGGCGAGCCGCAGCTGACAATTGAAAACCTCAAAGAATTTAAAGAAGGCCTGATTGCGCTTTCAGCAGGCGTGGACGGCGTTATCGGCAGACTTTTGCTTGAAAACAGAAAAAGCGAGGCGGAAGAGGCCTTAAAAATTTTCAAAGACCTGTTCGGAGCAGACTATTATCTGGAAATTTCGCGTATAGGGCTTGACAGCGAAAAGAAGACGGAAGCAGATTTTATTGATTTGGCGTATAAATATGATGTGCCGCTGGTTGCAACAAACGAGGCATTTTTCTTTGATACGGATATGTATGAGGCGCACGACGCGTTGATTTGTATTGTTGCCGGCGAATATGTGGCCGATGAAAACCGCAAGAGATATTCTCCGAATAACCGACTGAAAACGGCGGAAGAAATGGTCGAGCTGTTTTCTGATTTGCCCGAAGCGATTGAAAACACGATCAATATTGCAACAAAGTGCAATTTTATGTCGGAATTTGTTGCGCCGCTGCTGCCGATATTTGAGTGTCCGGGCGGATTAAGCCAGGACGAATATATCACTCAGCAGGCCTATAAGGGATTAAAAGAGCGTATGGATGTCCATGTGTATACTCCGCAGATGACCGAAGAGGAACGCAAGGCGGTTGATGAAAAATATTATGCGCGTCTTGAATATGAACTGAGCGTTATCAAAAAAATGGGCTTTCCGGGATACTTCCTTATCGTGTCGGACTTTATCAAATGGTCGAAAGGGCACGGAGTTCCGGTCGGACCGGGGCGTGGTTCCGGTGCGGGTTCAATTGTGGCGTGGTCGCTCAAAATTACAGACTTGGATCCAATAAAGCTTGATTTGCTGTTTGAGCGCTTTTTGAACCCAGAGCGCATTAACATGCCGGATTTCGATGTGGATTTCTGTCAGGAAAACCGCGGCAAAACAATCGAATATGTGCAAAACAAATACGGCTTTGATCATGTTGCGCAAATCGTGACATATGGTAAGTTGCAATCGAAAGCGGTTATAAAAGATGTGGCGCGCGTTATGCAGATGCCGTATTCTCAGGCCGACAAAATTTCAAAGATGATTCCGCCTCCGGTGCAGGGAAAGAATGTTTCTTTGCCCGAAGCGTTGGAGCAGGTGCCTGAGCTGGAGGAAATGCGCCAAAATGATCCGCAGGTAAACAAGCTTTTTGATATTGCAATAAAGCTTGAAGGCTTGTACCGCAATACCGGTATGCATGCGGCCGGCGTGGTTATCGGAGACAGACCGCTTGAACAGCTTGTGCCGCTGTATAAAGATCCGCGTTCAGATATGCCGGTGACCCAATATGATATGAAATATGTTGAAGAAACCGGTTTGATTAAGTTTGACTTTTTGGGCTTGAAAACCTTGACTGTGATTAAGAAAGCCGTCGACAGAATCAACAAGTTTCATAATGTAAATTTGAATATCGAGGCCATAAGTCTGGAAGACAAGCCAACATACGAGCTTTTGCAAAGGGGCGACACCGCGGCAGTGTTCCAATTTGAATCTTCGGGTATGATTGATGTTCACAAACAGATTAAGCCTGACCGATTTGAAGACCTTATCGCTATTGTTTCGCTGTATCGACCGGGGCCGATGGACAATATTCCGAGCTATATTAAACGCAAGCACGGAGAAGAAGAAATTACATATCTGCACCCGATGCTTGAGCCGATATTAAAAGAAACCTACGGCATTATGATTTATCAGGAACAGGTAATGAAAATTGCGCAGGTTCTCGGCGGATATACTCTCGGCGGTGCGGATAAGTTGCGTAAAGTTATGGGTAAAAAGCAACGCGATAAAATTCCGGAACAACGCGAAATGTTTGTTAAAGGCGCCATAAAGAAAGGTATTGAAGAACAAACGGCGATTAATATATTTAACCAGATGGAAAAATTTGCTTCATACGGGTTTAATAAATCGCACGCGGCGGCATATTCGCTGATTTCATACCAGACTGCATACCTCAAGGCTCACTATATGGTTGAGTTTATGAGCGCGGTTATGGACTTGGATATGACCAACACCGACAAGCTGTTTTTGTATAAGGAAGAGTGTAAAAAGAACGGCATTACGGTGTTGCAGCCTGATGTAAATAAATCTGATTATTTGTTCAGTGTCGAAGACGGCAAAATCCGCTATTCTTTGAGCGCTATAAAGGGCGTCGGCGAGGCAAATATGAAGGCGCTGGTCGAAGAACGCGAAAAGAACGGCCCGTTCAAAGATATTTCCGATTTTGTGCATCGTATTGATTCTAAACAAATTAACCGCCGCCAGATAGAAAACCTGATTAAGGCCGGCGCGTTTGATTGTTTTGACAAGAACAGACGCAAGCTGTATGAAAATGTCGGAACAATCATCAAAAACATCAATGCCGCCACCGAGCTGAAAAACAGCGCACAGTCGTCGCTTTTCGGTGGAGAAGAGCTGAAATCAAAAATCAAACTGGAAGAGTTTCCGGATTGGCCGGATTTTGAGCGACTGCAATATGAAGCCGAAACAATCGGATTTTATTTGTCGGCGCACCCGCTTGACAGCTATAAAGATGGTATGGAAAAGCTCGGGGTAAAAAGCTGCGCCGAAGTTTATGCCAATATCAAAACCGGAGATTCGGTAAAAGCAAAAATTGCAGGCTGTGTAAAGTCTTTTCAACGCAGAATCAGCAAAAACGGCAACAAATTTGCGTTTGTCGGAATTTCTGATGCTTCCGGTTCGTTTGAGGGATTGCTGTTTTCCGAAGGACTTGATAAATACGGCGAAATTCTGGAAAAGGGAATTCCGGTTCTGGTCAGTGTTTCGGTTAGCAAAGAAAGCGACGACGCAAGCCCGCGCACAATGATAACCGGGGTTGAGTCTTTGGATACGGCAATTTCCGATGTTTCAAACGGGCTGGTTATCACAATAGGAGATATTGAGGCCATAAGACCGCTTAAAGAATTGTTTTCACAAGATAGAAGAGGCAAAAATAAGATATATATTGTTCCGTATAACTCGGAATGGGACATCAGAATTGTCTTGGCTGACGGCGTGGCGTTGGCAGTTAAGGATATGTTCTCTAAAATTCGCGCAATTAAGGGCGTTTTATCTGTAAAGGAATTTTAATATGATGAAAAAAATTGCAGAAAAAATGAAAAAAATGTGGCAAAGACCGGCGGAAAAATATGAACCGCTTGAAGGCTGGGCGCAGGTTATGAGGATTTTCTTCGGGCAATATGATATTTTGCTGGCAAATTTCGGTCGGTTTTTGCAAAGCGGAATTGTTTTTATGGCGGTGTATGCGCTGCTTATCCTTTCCGGAAAGTTTTTCTCCGGATATGTCGGAGAAAACTATATTTTTGCAATATTCCTGACGGTTGCGGTGATGTTGCTGTTTTTGGCTGTGTCCGCCGCATATATGACAAAGTGGTATAATGTTGCGTTCAAAAATGAAGATGTGTTTAATTTCAGAATCAATCTGTCGGTTGCGGCAAAAGTTTTCGGCCTGCTTTTGGGACTGTTTTTGATAATGTTGCTGCCGTTGCTTTCTTTTGTTATGCTATATCAAAGAGTTGTGACGCCGGATTGGGCTTTTGAACTTTTGTATTTTACATTCTATGTTGCACTTGCAATGCTGCCGGTATTTGCTATGAGATATCTGTCGGTGTTTGCCATTGTGATGAACAACGAAAAAATTCCGCCGTTCGGCGAGCTTACGGCAATGACAAGAGACAAGCTGAGAATGATTTGGTTTTCTCTGTCGTTTTTGTTTGTTATCGTGCTTTTGATATGGCTGCCGGCGGCTGGTATAAACGGCTTGTTCGGAGCGTTTTTGAACCTGTTTTTGATAATATTTGCCTGGGCGTTGTTTGTAAACCATTGCCAGGTGCAAAAAGAACAGTTTATAAAAATTGAAAAAAATCAGAAAAGTTCTTGACTAACAGCATAAAATCTCGTACATTCCGACTGAAAAAGAGATTATGATTGTTTTTAGCGATAAATGCAGTCAGATTTCGGGCCCTTAGCTCAGTTGGTTAGAGCAGACCGCTCATAACGGTCCGGTCGTTGGTTCGAGTCCATCAGGGCCCACCATATAAAAAGAGGATGTTTCTATCCTCTTTTTTTTATGCATTGATGAGGCCTTAAGAGCCCAGTGTTTGCGGGGTTTGTGAGATTTGGCGTTTCAATTATGATGTGAGCATACGAACCACCGCTAAGAGATTTTTCATTAAAATTAAGAAAAATAGATACTTTTGGATTGACCTCGTCCAAAACAAAAAACGCCTATTTTAGGCGCTTTTCTTACCACCCAACCTCGCACCCTATATCCATGACCAGACTAAAGTTGCGAACCATAGACCACTTGGGTGAGAGTTTAAAATTAATTAGAACATTTTAATGTATAAACAAAGTTTTCATCTTTGAAACATCTGTTCCATTGGCACAGAAAAATATTTTCAAATTTTGAGGAGAATAAGTGTTTTTTTAATGAATTGGTAAAATGACAATAATTACCTGTTAAAACATCAGGTATATATACCAGAAGGAAACATTTATCACATTTTTTAAGGTAATTAGTAATTTTTTTATTTTTACTATCAATTGTTTCTTGAAGTTCATCAAGCGGATCTTCTTTACTATAACACTCGTTATTTACATTACAATCAAATTTGTTATCCATATTGGGGATAGCGGTAATTGTGATATTAAAATATTCATCCTGGACTTGAATTGTTTCTTTAATAAGATGTGGCCATTGTTTTAACTTTTCGACATTTCTATCAATAATTCGTTCTATACCTGATTTAATTTCATTTTTATTATAAATATCCCAAAATCCAGGATTATAAATAACATCTAAAACTTCTTGGCGTGTTCGAGCACACCATTTTCTTTTATCCCATTTATCAATTAAAACAGATATGTTAAGATTATGCTTCTTTTGCGCATATGCACGTGTTTGGTTGCCAATACTCATAAGGTGTTGAAGAGCTCGTCCATGTTGGCTTTTGACGATAAACTTCGTTATTTCCAACCCAATTGTTTGATTATCTTCTGTAGTAAAAACAAAATCAGGATGTTCAGTCTCTATGTGTGACTTTATTTTATTTTCTTTATGCCAATTTTTACCTTCATCTGAGGCTAAAAAGTAATTCAAATATTCCCATTCTTCTGCTTTTTTGTTTTCATTTTTAGACATATTTATTCCTTGTCTACAAAATATACAGGGCTAATTGGCATTAAAGCCTTATCCTCATCTTTCATTTTTTCGTAAAACTCCTGCCATAACTCAATAAAACGCTCTAAATCTATCAATTCTATATGAGGGCTGGAGTGCTTAAATTCTTTTAAGGCATCAGAAGCAAAACCTGAAATTGATATAAAAACACCAATATCATTTGTAGTTAAAATACCTTTTAATTGTCTTAGTCCTTGCGATGTTGCTTTTGTATCCTGACGATATTTTATCTGAATTTTAATGTGAGGTGTCGTGCTCCCAATAGGGTCTTTATATGCTATAACATCAACACCACCATCTTTACCTTTAGGCGCAATAAAAGGCGTATAATATCCCATGCCTCTAAACAGTGCGCCGCATAATTCTTGAAAACTGTATGGGGTCAAATTCTTCTAATATAAATTTTGTAAACGATTGATTTGCTTTAGCTCTGGCATCATCTAATAAAGATGATACTTTCTGAGTAACTTCTTCAATTTGTTCATCAGGCACATCTTTATTGCTTGTTTTGGTAAGCGTTTCTTTTTTATTTTTTTCTTTCCAAATGTGATATAAGTTCTGGGCTGATTTTAATAATTCTTTTTCTCCCTTATCTATCGCTTTTTCACCTTCCGGTGTTAAATACCATACACCCTTTTTCTTTAATAAATATCCGGCTTTAATCAAATCTATCGAATAAAAATGTAATATTGATTGCCAACGAATATTTCCTGTTTTTTCAAGCGTACTTTTAGCCCAATCATCCAAATATACTCTTTTAGAAAGAGCTTCCATTAATAAAGAAGATGTCATTTCGCCATCATTTTCTTTTAATAATTTTAACGTTTCAAAAACAAGCTTACCAGCAAGGTCAACAGTTCTTGACATATTGTATCCTTTCAATTTCTATTTACTTAACTTTTAACATATCAATAACTAAAATCAAGTTTGAAATATATTTTATCATATAAAAATAATTGAAATACGGACATTCTGATTACCGGGCCCTTAAAAAGCCCCCCTTTTTTGTTTTTAAATTTTAAAAATCAAGGATCATTTATGAATAGAGAAATTTTTAACGGATTTCCGAAGTATATCCGTATAACCATCTGTGCTCAAATCAAAAAACTGTTGTCAACGCCATATTTCGGTTATGACGACAGAGAAGATATCGCACAGGATTTGTTGTGCCATTATCTGCAGAAGTTCTACGATATCCCTGACGTAGATAAAGCATTAGTGGTGCACGCCTTAAGGCAATATGCGCTGACCTTGTTGGATAAACGAAAGCGGAGCCGAGCTCACTTAACACCCCCCCCCATTAGATTCTGACCACTCTGATGGGGATTTTTTGTGCGCAAATTTAAGCACTGGCGGTAATAATCTCCGCATGCTTATGGCTTTGAATATCTTGAAAAGACCGACAGTCCGAAACTTAAAAACGCTTTGAAGCTGATAATGGAAGGAGAAAGCGTTGACAGTGTTTCGCAGGTTTTGCATATCAGCAAAGAGACGATTTATAAGTATTTCAAAAAGATGCGTGAACTTTAGGTGCATAAAAGCGGTGATGTGGCAGGCTATGGGGCCTTCCCTACTCTTTTTCGTATGCGGGAGTGCAAGCCGCGTTAAAAATCTAGTCAAACAACTTTTTGTTTACTGGTCGCCCATCTTATAAACATTAGGATTCATAAGGTCTACAGTGGAATATGAAAATACTCAGGCTGGTCACTGGTCATTTCTGCTGGTCATTTTGTCTGGTCACCTCTAACAAATTTATGAGCTTCCGGTGCGATACGGGGCATTGATTGCCGCCGAAATCAATGCCGACGAACACCAATCCAGCCGTTATCGACGACTACATACGCAAAATCCTCCTCGAGAACAAGGATATTCCGGACAAGGAGTTGTGAGGGAAATTGCTACAAATTGCCGAATGAAAAAGCTGTTATTTCCTTTTTGTTCCCTTTTATTCCTTTTAAGGGAAATTTCTCTTGCATTATATTTTAGGATTTATTAGAATAACACAGTTCTGTTTATATGATGGAGAAAAATAATGACGAGTGATATCCTAACCGTTGAGGAAGTGGCTGAATACCTAAAACTTGCTAAGAAAACTGTCTATAAACTTGCGGCAGAAAAGAAAATTCCGGCTTTTAGAGTTGGAAAATTCTGGCGTTTCAAAAAAGCAGAAATTGAAGAATGGATTAAAAATAAATAATGCGAAGGCCTCAAAGGAGCAACTATGATAGAGAAAATAAAATCATTAATAGCCAAAGGTGAAGGTTTGAAGGTCGAATTTAAGGAAGCTCAAGGTGGTGTTCCTAAAAGCGTTTATGAAACAATTTGCGCATTTTCCAATACACAAGGCGGTGAAATATTACTTGGTGTTTCGGATGATGGAAATATTGTTGGTATTCCTGAAAATAAAGTTTCTCAATATAAAAAAGATTTTTCAACAACAATAAACAATCCAGATAAAATCAATCCACAACTATATCTATCCATGGATGAAGTACAAATTGATAATAAAGTTTTATTATATATTTTGGTACCTAAAAGTTCTGCTGTTCACCGTTGCAAAGGTAAAATCATGGTGCGAAGCCATGAGGGAGATATTGATATCACAAATCAACAGACACAAGTTGCAAGATTATATTCTAACAAAGATACATCCTACTCAGAAAATGATATTTACCCGTATATTACTATGGCAGATTTGCAAGAAGATTTAATAGAAAGATGCCGTAGGATGGCTATTCAGAGAATTGCTGATCATCCATGGAAAAATTTGAGTAATGAAGAATTATTAAGAAGTGCTGGCCTATATAAACAAGATAGATGCAATCAAAAAGAGGGTTATACACTCGCTTGTATTTTGTTATTTGGTAAGGATGATGTAATTTTAGATGCCTTACCGCATCACCGAACAGATTTAATTATACGGGTGCAAGATAAAGAACGTTATGACGATAGGGATACGGTTAAAACCAACCTGATAGAAAGTTATTATAGAATAATGGATTTTGTAAATAAACATCTTCCATCTCCATTTTATTTGGAAGGTGATACCAGAATTGACATACGAAGCATTTTATTTAGAGAAATTGCAGTTAATATGTTGATTCACCGAGAATATACTTATCCATATTATGCACGTTTTATTATTGAAGCTGATAAAATAACCATAGAAAATGCAAATAAACCATATATTCATGGCAATATAAATCCGGATAAAAATATGCCATATCCTAAAAATCCAGTTTTAGCGAACTTCTTTAAGGAAATAGGGCTTGCTGATGAGTTGGGCTCTGGGGTTAGAAAAATTACTCAATATGCCAAGGCGTATGCAGGATATGACCCTATATTAAATGATGGTGATGTATTTAAATTTGAATGGAAAATAAACTTTTTCAGTCAGTTTTTAAGTAAAGATCATCAAACAGCTGCTAGTTTTACCCCCCAAGTTGCCCCCCAAGTTACCCCCCAAGTTACCCCCCAAGTTACTTCAAAAATAAGGGATGAAGCCATTGATAACATATTAAAATTATGCCAAAATCCCAAAAAAATCACTGAACTTATGGAGTTGGTTGGTTATAAAGATAGAAAATACTTTAAGAAGATTCTAAATACCTTAATGGCGAAGGGTTTAGTTGCCAGAACTTATCCCGATAAGCCCAATCATCCTAACCAAAAATATGTAACCATCAAAAGAGACTAAGACTAAAGGATTATATTATGTTTGAACAAAGTTTTAAGAATATTGATAACGAGTTGCACAAAGATGCCGGTTGCTCTACCGAAATGGATTATATTGAACAAACGTCTTGGTTATTGTTCTTAAAATATCTGGAAGATTTGGAAAATAATCGGGCGATGGAAGCCGAGCTAAACGGAAAGAAATATACGCCTATTATTGATGAAAAATACACTTGGAGCAGTTGGGCATATCCAAAGGGAGCTGACGGCAAGCTTGATTATCACAAAACTATGACCGGAGATGATTTGATTGAGTTTGTTAATAAAAAACTGTTTCCGCACTTGGCTCGTTTTAAGGAACTAGCTGAGGCCGCAGACACCCTGGAATATAAAATCGGCGTTATCTTTAGTGAAATCAGAAATAAAATCAATGACGGTTATATTTTGCGCACGGTTATCAACATAATGCAAGAAATGCGCTTTCAAACATCAGAAGAAAAGCACGAACTTTCTGAATTGTACGAAACAAAAATTCAAAATATGGGCAACAGTGGCCGTAATGGTGGCGAGTATTATACGCCAAGGCCGCTTATTCGCGCAGTTGTTAACGTGGTTAAGCCTAAACTTGGCGACAAGATTTATGACGGTGCTTGCGGTTCTGCCGGATTTTTGGTTGAGGCCTTTAATTATCTTAAGGAAAGTAAGCAATTAACCGTTGATGAGATGGAAATTTTGCAAAAGAAAACGCTCTACGGTAAAGAATTTAAGCCGTTGCCGTATATCATTGCCATTATGAATATGATTTTGCATGGAGTTGAGGCTCCGAATATTATCCGCAAAGATACGCTTTCAGAAAACATTATGGCGGTGCAAACCAAAGACCAGTTTAATGTTATTTTAGCCAATCCGCCTTTTGGTGCCGCCACCAGCAAATCGGACATTCAAAACTTTCCGATAAAGACTAGCGAAACGGCTTATATGTTTATTCAGCATTTTATTAAATACCTCAAAGCCGGAGGTAATGCCGGTGTGGTTATTAAAAATACCTTTTTAAGCAACGGTGATGCAACAGATGTCCGGAGAGAGTTGCTGGAAAGCTGTAATCTTTATGCCATTTTGGATTTGCCGGCAAAAGTATTTTCCGCCGGAGTTAAAACTGTGGTGTTATTCTTCAAAAAAGGTGAGCCGACAAAGAAAATTTGGTATTATCAGCTGAACCTTGATAGAAACTTGGGCAAAACCAATCCGTTGAATGAAAATGATTTGGCCGACTTTTTGGAATGCTTCAAAGGGCAAAAAGAAACCGAGAATTCTTGGTTTGTTGATTTGAAAGATGTTAATCCGGATACATTAGATTTATCGGTTAAAAACCCGAATAAGAGTGATGAAGTTGTTTATCGTGAGCCAGCAGAGATTATTGAGGAAATAGAGAAACTTGATGCCGAAAGTGCCGAAATTCTCGCTAAAATTAAGGAGCTGATGTAATGGAAACGTTTATCACTTCTTTTACCGCAATCGTTGCCGTATATATAGCTTACCAGCAGTGGCAAACTAGTGAACGTGAAATAAAAAAAGATATGTTTCATTTAAGATACACCCATTTTATTATGCCAATTAGAGATAGTTTGAATAGAATTTATTCAGTGTTGGGAGATAAAGGCTTTAATTTTCAAGCACTCATTCAACAAGAAATTGATTTATTTAGCCAACATTTCAGCTCTTACAGATATTTGATAAATGAATATGATGCGGAAGAATTGAGAGATTGTTATAAAAAGTTATTACGATATTGTGAAGCGCACCACAATGGAAAATATACAAATGAACAATTTGGGCAAAAGGTTGCTCATACATTACAGAATATAGATGAAATATTATATAGCTACATATATTTAGAAAAAGATAGGTGCTATAATATTTTGAGCATATTGCAAAATATTATCGTCTTTTTATTAAAACTTGTCACCCCGATAAAATTACAAAGAAAACTTATTCGTTGGAGCAGAAAACGTCGGGCTATCCAAAAAGTTGAAACTATGGCTGACCATAATGAAGAATTTAATAAAACGGAGGTAGATAAGCTATGATACCTCAAGGTTGGCAAGAAAAAACGTTGGTGGAGTTGTGTAATATTGAAATTGGCAAAACTCCTAGCCGATCCAACATCAAGTTTTGGGATAAAACACGCTCAACGAATAACACGTGGCTATCAATAGCAGATTTAAATAATACGCAAAATAAAAAAGTTTTTTCAAGCAAAGAACAGATTTCCGATTTAGCGACGCAGTATATGAAATTGGTAAAAGAAGGAACTCTATTATTGAGTTTTAAGTTGACAATAGGTAGAGTGGCTTTTGCAGGAAAAGATTTATATACTAACGAGGCTATTGCACAATTACCTATAAAAAACGAACAAAAAATTGATAAGCATTACTTATATTACTATCTTCAATATTTTGATTATGAAGAATTACTAAAAGGTGATGTTAAAGTCAAAGGAAAAACCTTAAATAAGGAAAAACTTAAAGGGTTACCTGTTTGTTATCCTCCATTACCGGAGCAAGAGCGGATTGTGGCGAAGTTGGATAAAGCTTTTGAGGCAATAGACAAGGTAAAAGCCAATGCCGAGCAAAATCTTAATAATGCCAAAGAGTTGTTTAATGATGCTCAAACAACTATTTTTAATGAACCATTTGAAGAAAAAAAATTAGGCGATATTTGTACTCTTTATCAAGGTCTGGCAATTAATATGAAGACTAAACATTTATTATGTGATAAAAGTACATTACCACTTTTAAGAATTAAGGATTTGAAAGAAAATTGTGAGACTCAATATGTGGTTGAAGAGGGTTTTCCTAAAAATGCATTAGTTAATGAGAGTGATATTATATATACTCGTACAGGATCTTTGGGACTAGTATTTAGAGGTAGGAAAGGTGTATTACATAATAATTCCTTCAAAGTTGTTCCTCAAAAAAATATAAGTAATGACTATTTATTTGAGTGGTTGCAAAATCCAATATTTAATAAAAAAATTGTAAGCTTAGCTCAAAGAGCTGCACAACCAGATATTACCCATACTTTATTTAAACAACAAATTATTAATGTTCCGCCATTTGAGATTCAACTAAAAAAAGTTAAACAAATAAATGTCATCAGAGAGTATATAAATACGCTTAACCAAATTTATACCAAAAAAATCAAAGACCTTGATGAACTCAAGCAATCTATATTGCAAAAAGCTTTTAGAGGAGAACTATAATGGTTTCTGAAGCTGATACCAGAGAAGAATTGATTAATCCGAAACTGCAAGAATGCGGTTGGAAAACTGGCGATAATGTTATTGTCAGACGGGAATATCCTATCTCTAAGGGTAAAATTATCGGGATAAATGCTCGTGCACCGAAATTGAGTGCCGATTATGTTCTTATCTATAAAAATGTTAAATTAGCGGTAGTTGAAGCCAAAAAGTCTTCTCGTTCATATACCGATGGTGTTGCTCAAGCCAAGCAATATGCCGAGCTCTTGAATATTCGCTTTACCTATGCGACCAATGGTGTTGATATCTACCAAATAGATATGGAAACTGGTAAAGAATGTCAGGTTGATAAATATCCGACACCGGAAGAACTATGGCAGATGACCTATCAACAAGATAACAAGGTATTTAATCTGCTTTCCGCTATTCCTTCTAAGACAGATGGGCTGTTTGAATTGCGCTATTATCAAGAAAATGCTATCAACGCCACGATAAAAGCATTAAGCGAAGGAAAGCCAAGAATTTTATTAACCCTTGCCACCGGAACAGGAAAAACCTGTATTGCTTTTCAGATTGTTTGGAAGTTAATGCAGGCAAAGTGGAATATTAAAAATATCGGTGACAGATTGCCTCGCGTGCTGCTTTTAGCTGACCGGAACATATTAGCAGACCAAGCCTTTAATGCTTTTCAGGCTTTTCCTGTGAACTCTTTAGCTAGAATTACGCCGGCTGATATTAGAAAAAACGGTAGAGTGCCGGATGCGCAAAGTATTTTCTTTACCATATTTCAAACCTTTATGAGCGGTGAAAAGCCATATTTCGGGCAATATCCAAAGGATTTCTTTGATTTTGTGATTATTGATGAATGCCACCGCGGTGGGGCTAATGATGAAAGTAACTGGCGCGAGATTTTGAACTATTTTGATTGCGCTGTGCATTTGGGTTTAACAGCTACACCAAAACGCAAAGATAATGTGGACACTTATAAATATTTCGGGGAGCCGGTTTATACTTATTCGCTTAAACAAGGTATCAACGACGGCTTTTTAACGCCGTTTAGGGTGAGAAACCTAAGCACAAACTTTGACGAATATCAGTATAATACGTCTGATGACGTTGATGGGGAAATTGACCAGGAAAAAACTTATAAGGACAATGAGGTATTTATTGTTGATAAGGAGCTTGAGCGGGTTAAAAAGTTTATGGATGAAATCAATCAAAACGATAAAACACTTGTCTTTTGCGCCACACAAACGCACGCCGGTTTAATCAGAGATATGATAAACCAATATAAAACCGCAAGCACTAACCCAAACTATTGTGTGCGTGTGACTGCAGATGACGGCGCACGTGGGGAAATGTTTTTGCGGCAGTTCCAAGATACGTCAAAAACTATTCCGACCATTTTAACCACATCACAAAAGCTTTCTACCGGAGTGGACGCTATTCAGGTAAAAAATATCGTTTTACTCCGGCCGGTGAACTCGATGATTGAATTTAAGCAGATTATCGGTAGAGGCACGCGCGTTTGCGAAGACAAGGATTATTTCACAATTTATGACTTTGTCGGAGCATCACATAATTTTGAGGATAAAGAATGGGATGGCCCGACAGAATATACCGGAAAACCAGGCACTGGTAATGGTGGCAAAGGCGGTCAAGGAGGTAACGGCGGAAATGGAAATGGTGGCGAAACTCCGGAGCCGAAGAAAATTACTAAAATTAAATTAGGCAAAGGTCGTGAAGTTAAAATTTTTGATGACGGCACCACATTTTATGATAAAGATTTGGGCAAACCTATCAGTGCCAAAGAATTTATTGAAAGATTGGTCGGTCAAATGCCAAACTTCTTTAAGACGGAAGAAGAATTGCGCCAAGTATGGCTTGACCCGATAACCAGAAAGACATTGCTTAAACGTTTTGCCGAACGCGGCTACAACCGAGAGACATTTAAGTATATTCAAAAAGCATTGCAGGCAGAAGATAAAGATGTGTTTGATGTTTTAAGTTATTTGGCGGAATTCTGCAACGACATGATGACCAGAGCCGAAAGAGCCGTACAATGTAAGGTTTATGTTATGGATAACTATGCGTCAAGACAATATGCCTTTATTGAGTTCGTATTACAACAATATGTTAAAGAAGGTATTTCTGAACTTGATGATGAGAGAATTGGTAAACTGGTTAATTTGAAATATGGCTCACCAATGAACGCCTTGCAGGAACTAGGAAAACCGGATGAAATCCGCTCAATGTTCTGCACCTTCCAACAATATCTGTATAAGAAGGCGGCGTAAAAAATACGACATGATATCACATTGGTGAAAATGGGTTGAAAGGACTATTTGATGACTAAAAAAGAAGTAATAAATATTAAAGCTTATGATGAATTATCCCCGGAAGAATTTAAAAGCAGAAGTGAATATGGATACAATTCTAATAAGGATATTGCTGTTCAAAAAATTGATGCAATAGAAATTGATAATTTTAGAACATTAAAGAATCGCGTTCTATCTTTAGGAAACAACTTAACTATTTTATCAGGAAAAAACGGAACGATGAAGACAACACTTATGGGACTAATTGCGCATCCCTTTACAAGTACTTCTGTCGATTGTTTTGGAAAACGTCTTAAAACACCATTCAGCGATATTTTCAGATTATCATTAAAATATGATGATAACTATAATTACAATATACTTTTTACTTCAAAAAACAACGAAAAAATAAGAGAAAAAATTACAATTGATGAACGTGGAGGCAGACATCGTATAGTTGCGTCAGGACATGAAAAAGGAGATGGTAATTTTATTTTTAATGTATCTTTCCTGACTCTAAGTAGATTAAGACCAATTACCGAAACGCAAGCTGAAGAACAAAAAAATGTAGAGTTAACTCCTGAAGAAAAGGATGATTTAAAGAAATTTTACGGTAACGTTTTTCTTCAAACAGATAAAACTGACTATGTAGCTGTTTCTGATAATAAAAAGAAAAAAACATTTGGTCCATCAGGAGATAACGCTACTTACGATTTTAATTCTATTTCTTCTGGAGAAGACAATTTAGGTTTTATATTTAATACATTGTTATCATTCAAAAGGACGCATGACACAGGTCTTATTTGTATTGATGAAATTGAATCCAGTTTGCATCCTTCGGCCCAAGTAAATCTAATAAATTATTTAAATTATTGGTCAAAACAAAACAATATTCAAATTGTATTTACGACACACTCTCTTCATATTATACAACATATCTATTTATATATGGAAAAAGAACTTGAAAATCATAATATAATGATAAATTTTATAAGTTTTTCTCGTGCAGGGAGTGATAAAAATTATGAAATTGTAAAAAATCCTAATTATTCTCTTGCCTATAAAGAATTGACCCTTGTATCTCCAAAAGATGTTTCTCAGCAATATAAGACAACTGTGTATTGTGAAGATGAAGTAGCTAAACATATGTTAAAATCTATTTTGGGTACAAAAATTTGTAAATTTATTGAAATACAACATAATTTAGATGAATCTGACAACCCTGGGACTTCAAAAAATACTTTAATTAGTATGTGTAGTAATATTCCTACTATCTTATATAAAACTAATGCCTTTGTCGTTTTAGACGGAGATGTTCAAGATCAAGAAGTTTCTCGTATAAAAGATAAAAAACTTTTTATTAGATTACCTGATTCTGATTTTTATCCACTTGAAAAGAGGCTTATTCTTTATTTGTTGCAATTAGAGGCAAATGATCCATTGTTTGAAAAAATCGATAAATTACAAGAGGCAATAAAGAATGAACTTGTTCAAAAATGCAGAATCAATCCGCCAGATATTTCAACAGTAAGCTCTGCTGATACAAAATCTTGTAAGACATGGGCTCAACTAGATGAAAAACTTTTTAAGAAATGTATTACCGCTTATTGTAAATCTTTAGATAGTACGATAATAAATACATTTAAGAAGGAATTTATTGAGAGATTAAATATTTCTAATATCAAATTAGGACTTCCTAAAATTGATATTAATTAAAAATAGTTCTGGCCAAATAAAATTTTTTATGTTATAAGGGAGTTGTTATAAAAGGAAATATAGATGCAAAACAATACACCACTTAGATACCCTGGAGGTAAAAGCAGAATAACGGGCTTTATCTCTAAAATTATAAAAGACAACGACATAGTAAACGGTAACTATGTTGAGCCTTTTGCTGGTGGATGCGGTGTTGCGTTAAATTTGTTGTTGGGCGGAATTGTCAGAGACATATACATAAATGACAAAGATCGTTCAATTTACGCTTTTTGGTATGCAATTTTAAATAATTGTATGGAATTTGTTGAAAAAATAAACTCTACAGATGTATCTGTTGAAGAATGGAAAAAACAACAAGAAATTCAAAAGAATAAAGAACAATGTGATTTATTTGAATTGGGTTTTTCGACATTTTTCTTAAATAGAACGAATAGATCAGGCATTATTAAAGGCGGAATAATTGGAGGGTTACAACAAAATGGTCCTTGGAAACTCGATGTCCGTTTTAACAAGAAAAAATTAGTAGAAAAAATTTTGAAAATCACAAAATATAAAGAAAATATACATCTTTATAATCTAGATGCTGTTGATTTTTTAGATACTGTTGTACCTCAATTAGATGTGATTAATACTTTATTTTATTTAGATCCTCCATATTATGTAAAAGGAGGACAGCTTTATATGAATTACTTTAAACATGAGGATCATGTGAGAATTTTAAATGCTGTTAAGAAACTAAAGCATCACTGGTTAGTTTCGTACGATAATCATAAAGAAATTAACGAATTATATGACGGCATAAAAAATATAACATATCTGTTACGTTATACAGCAGGAACAAAATACAATGGATCAGAAATAATGTTTGCCAGTTCTGATTTGATATTCGATGAAAACGCGGAACCTTTAAAAGTAAAAAATAATTCTACTTTTTAGAGAAATAATATTTCAATATGTCTGCAACACAATATGACAATTGCAATATATTATCTTTATCGTATGCTATTTCTCCATGTGCATATTTTGCTAACAATCCCTCTATATTCTCATTAGTATTCAACCAATTTTGTGTAATTACAGAGAGATTTAAGCATTCTTGAGACATTTCTTTTTTTGCTTTGTTAACGAAGTTTCCATATATATTCTTATCCGAGGATATAATTTTTCTATTATTCTCTTTTTCAAATTGCTCGCGAGCAGCAAATTCCAGGAGTAATCTTAAAGACATTCCTATAATAGGATAAATAATATCATCTTTAATACTCTTATAAATTTCATCAATAGCTAAGTACAAATCATTTGTTTTTCCGGGTACTAAGCTCAAAGTTTCACCGAAAAGAGTCTCAGCTTTTTTTGTCCTTCTTGTTTTATGGTATACTTTTGTTTTATCAGCTTCTGGGGTTCCATAAGTAACATTTTTAACTGGTCCCTTATTGTCTGTTTCAGAATATATGTTAATTCTATTTTCTATTCCAGTTTGAAGCTCCTTGATAGCCTCAATTGGATTTCCTCTATTTTTTCTGGTAGAAATATGTTCTTTATTAACAACTGAGACTACAGAATCTAACACCTCTTTAGCTTCATTTGGATTATATATACTAACCAGTTGGTTATTTTTTATTGCAAATCCCAATTTATGTAAATTATCTTTTTTCAACACTTCATTTTTTACAAAATCCTGATTCATACACTTATTGTTCTCAATAATATGAGTGCTATCATTGATGATTAAAAAGTCAGACTTTTCCTTTCCTCTGTGTCTATATAAAAAATAATCTCTTTCTAATGCTTTCCATGATCCTGTTTCTACATGCTTTCTTTCAATATTATCTAGAGCTGTTTCTTTGTCACATACATTGCAAGGAATTTTATCTAAATTAAGGAAGTGTTCAATATTGCTAGGTAAGAACAATTTTCCCATAATTGATTGATATAATGTTTGATTTTGCAATATTTTAATTAGTGCAAGTCTTCTATTTCCGTCATAGACAATATAATCATCTTTATCTTTAACTACAGTTGGAAGCTCACTAAAATCATAATGAGATCCCATTTTATTTAAAAGCTTATCTAAGTTCCATTTTTCATGATCATCTTGAAGTGCATGTGATATAATTTCAAAATCACTAGCTTCCTTATTAATAGGATCTCTTGGATTTTCACTCCATAAATGTAGTTTATTAATTTCTATATATTCAATATTTTGTCGCATAAGAAGTCCCCGTTTATTAATTGATTTAGCAAAAACGAAGTTATGATAGAATATTTCTTCGAAAAATTCAAGGATATCTTATTAATGTATAATTTAATAAGGATAGCATCTACCCTCCGGTTTTGACAATGCCTTTGCCGAATTTGACTTCCAGCTCGTCTACCAAATGCGAGAGTTTGTCATCGTGCGGCTTTACTTCCTCAAACAGCGACTGTTGCACTTCGCCGTAGGTCAGATTTTTGAGTGTTACGCCGGTTGACCGGTAAATTAAATTCGGTCGGTATAGCTGTTTCAAGAGCGTTGCGGCGGCCATGCGCACTTCTTGGTCGCTGTTGGTCGGGTTCGGTAATCTCATCTCAATGGCATAATATTTAAAGTCTATCGTTCGGAGCATCACTTCCACGACTTGGCAAAAGCCGTTCCATCGCCGTAACTTCTGACAAGCCTCGTGAATATGCCGGCTCAACTCATGTTCCAAATATTCCAAACTCTGCGTAAAATCCTCAAAACTGCGGGTAACCTGTATGCTCTGCGGGGCGGTGGGCTCGTTGTTAACCAAAGATGTAGTAACTCCGGTCAGCTCACTTTTGAGGTTTAATCTATTAATGCCGAAATCTTTCCGTATCTAGCCGTTCTCTTTTGCCGCAGAATCTTTAATCGTAAAAATGCCGCTAAACTTCATGTGTTCGCTGTTTTTGAGCCCGATACCGCTAATCTCATCAATCGGCATCTTGCCAACGACATCCAATATTTTATCGGGCGGAATAACGAATATCCCGTTGTTACTTTTGGCTTTGTTGGAAGCGAGTTTTGCCAGCGTTTTAGAAGTTTCCAAGCCGATAGATACCGGAATGCCGACCTTATTCCATACGGTCTGCCGGATATTTTTTATAATATTGGTATAGGTGGAATGATAAACCTTGTTTAGTGAAGTCAAATCAATAAATGCCTCATCAATCGAGGTTACTTCCACATCCGGGCTGAAAGTGCGAATGGTGTCCATAACTTCTTTGGAAATCTCGGTATAGCGGTGGTGGCGAGCCGGAATACAAATCGCGGTCGGGAAGTCCGGTTTGACCTGAAAATACGGTTGGACCATTTTAATACCCAGCGCCTTAGCTTCTTTAGAGCGCGACACGATTATACCCTTGCTGCTTGCGCCAGTCATCACGCACACATGTTTTCCTTTAAAATCGTGATTATCTTTCCGCTCACAAGAAACGAAGAAACAATCGCAATCAATCAGTGCTATAATGTGCTGGCGCATCTTATCCTCTTTGGTCTAATTCTGTTCTATTATTATGCAATTTTTAAGAGGCAACTAAAACAAAAGAGTTGTAAATAGGTACAAACTAAAATATAAAGGCTAAAAAGTGGATCGAAAATGATTAAAGTTTTGTTTGTGTGTTTGGGTAATATTTGCCGGTCGCCGATGGCGGAGTTTGTGTTTAAGCAAATGGTTGAGGAACGAGGTTTGTCCGACCGGTTTGAAATTGATTCTGCCGCAACTGAAAGCTATAATGAGATGTGCCACGCCGGCATTCATTATGGCACACGCGAGATATTGAAATCAATGCATGTGCCGTTTGAAGAACATTATTCCCGCCGCATTCGTCCACGAGATTATGTGTATTATGATTATATTTTAGCAATGGACGATAGCAACATTGAGGATATTCAATCACTTGTAGATCCAGATACGGAATACAAAATCCATCGTCTTCTTGATTTTACGAACAATCCGCGCAATATCCGCGACCCGTGGTATACCGGCAATTTTGATGAGAGCTACTGGGATATTTACGAGGGCTGTCAAGCGTTTTTGGAGTATTTGAGACTGTAATACAATATTTGAAAGGAAGAATATGGATAATACACTAAGTTTTGCAGAATTAATATTAAAATTTTGGAATACTATACTTAAATATATATGGCCACTCTTTTTCAGACATGAGGGTTTTAATATTATAAAAAAAACGTATGGAAAACCGACTAAAATCTATAAAAATAATGAACGATTTTGTTGGAAAGTTCCTTTGTTTCAAACTTTTGATATTGTTGATATGCGTTTCCAAACTTTCAATAGTACAGCACATTCTTTCGGATGTAATAGTAGCCGTACTGTACCTTATAACATTGTAATTGATACACAAATAGAATTTCGTATAGAAGATCCTAAAGTAATTTATGAATTGAATAACGATTTTAACAACCCAATAAACCCATTATATCTCTTTGTTTCAAATCAAGTGCACTTGCTATTATCGGAATGTTTTTGGGCTTCTAAACAGATAGAGCCATTTGATTTAAAAGATTTACAAACTATTGTAAATGATAAATTAAAAGAAATAGATGATGATTTTTGTAAATATATTAAAATTAATAGAGTTGTTATAACATCATATGATTACAATATATCCTTAAGACAAATTCAATGATTTAAAACATTATCTGTTAGTTTTTTCTTCTTATACTCTGCTTTTAGCTCAGCTTAGAATTATTTATACCTTGCGACCATTTGTTCAAGTTTGAATTGCAGGCGGTTGAGGCGATAGCGAGGTCTGATCGGTAGTGGGTTGCCGTAGGCTTTTTTAGTAAGGTTTAAATTTGAGTTAAGGTTCTGCCGGCGTGGTAATAAACCATCACAAAATTTGTTCGGTTGCTCGGCTCAATATCTTCGTATAGTTTCATTTTCATGGCTTACCTCCCATATATCGGCAGTATGAGGAGCCGGACGGGGCGACGTAAAGGGGTGATTTGTCGGCACATTGTAATTCAAGCACTTGGCGGTGGTTTTCATCATCATAACCGCCTTTGCCGGCTAGTAATTTGTAATCATCGAGCGGTATGCGACAGATAGCATTATATTGCTCTGGAGTTAAGTTAATTGTTTCTGCAACCGTTTTTGCGCGTCAAAACAGGTCACGCAGATGGCTTGAGACTGTTTCGAGATGCAAAACTTTACATTTTCCCTTCTATACTATTATACTGAATGGTGATAGTAAGATACTATTTAAAATAAACTATATAATGCTTATCTACCTATACTTATTATTTTAAAAATTCGTATTCAAATAATGTTGGTACTATTTCATCATTATAATACGCCTTTATCATTTGCTTTAAAGTATTAATATTACCATTTAAACTAGGATAATCATAAATTAACTTATCCAACTCTAAATCTTTATGAGATGTATTAAGTTCTTTAGCTATTTGAAATATTCCATAGGTTAGTGTTTTATTGTAGTTTTTAGTTTGTTTAGCATCATATAAAATCTTATTCCACTGTTCTAATAACAGTCTTTCTCTGCTGTTTTTATTTAGATTTATAATATCTTTGCTTGCTATTGTTTCACCATTGGTGGTGTCCAAGCATAACTCATTACGATAAAATCTACTATCAGAGCCAGTTAAAGTTCTCATGTGGTTTTGCATTTCTAGACAAGTGAATAATAGACATTTTAATAAATATTGGGATAATTTTCCATTTTTAACATCTCTAGAAAATCTATCTGCACCATCAGCAGATTTCATTATTCTTGCACGTTCAGTCCACTCGCTATTATACGTAATATATCTACTCGCACAAAACATTGGTAATTTCTCTAGATAATTATCCTTTCTCAAGAAAAAACCATTTCCATCATACCTAGCCGAAATAAGCAAACCACTATTCAAATCAGGATTATCAAAACCAGATGTATTTGCAATTAGATACGCAATTATGTTTTCATTACTTTTAGGCTTTTGCCTTTGTTTTCCTCCAACTTTTTCTGTCCCATCTAGTCCTATTAAAATACCGCTATTTAGATCAGAATCAAAAATTCTTTTGTCATAATAAAATCCACTATACATATTTTCAATAGATTTTACCTTTAATAAACCTAAATCTTTAAGAGTATTTTCTTTAGTAATATCAAACGCTTCTATTTCGAATTCCTCTAATTTAGGATCTGATTTATGACGCCACAATGCAACCATTATACACGCATCTATATTCGTGTGAAAATGTTTTCTATTAAAAGCAAAACCTCTGATGAATTCTTTATTAATCAAATGCTGTGCTTTCCAATACTTGACCGGAGAGTATACAATATAGCTGTCAGTATCTTGTCTTAAATAGTATTTAAAACCACTCCATATAAAAGCATTACCTAAATCATTTAATGCAGTCCCATTTATTTCTTTTTTCATTTCTTGAACTACAAATGTATTTTTCCAATCAGATGATTTTTTACTTTGTTGCTTTCTTTGGTGTTCTGCACTTGTTGTCTCAGCATAAGGAGGGTTTTCAAATAAAATAATCGTATATTTAGGGTTATCAATATACTGTTTAATAACAGTATTTTCAATATATTCTCGACTTAAAGCATCTGCACCACGAACAAGCCCCATATTGAAAGTATCTTCATTTTCTGTAGGAGGAATAATATGTTTTACCTTGTCACTAAATAACTCAAATAAGACTTTATATTCATAATATTCAATGGTTGATACAATAGTATGTGATAATTCTTCATCTGTCATAAATTTTTCAAGATTACCTGTTCCTGCACACCTGTCAATAATTACATAATCGTTACCTTCGGGCACTCTCTTAATAGCTTCTCTAACTAATTCTAAAGACTTTTGTGCATATAAGGGGTGCGTATAAAAAGCTCCTAGGTTTTTCTTTTGCAAATCATCATTTAATTTATCCATAAGATACTGAAATTTTGCATTAGTTTCACCATCATAAGCATATATATAATCTTTAAATTTATTAGGCTCTCGAATTTCTCCGATAATTTTAACTTTACCTTTTAAATCTCCAATAAAATCAGCTTTCCTTGCATTTGGAAACTCCGTATAGTATTTCGTTGCCCAACCAACAATGCAATTTTCATCAATATGAATTTTAGTAAAATTGTTTTCTTTTAAAGTTGCAATCAAGTTTGTTTGTTCCAACATATTTTCAACATAATTAAACTTATGTTCATATGACTTTGCAATAAACCCTTCATTATCTTTTGAAGCAGAGCCAATATAAACTTTTTCAATGTTAGATAAATAATCAACTGATTTATATAAATATGCAACTCCCTCATTCAAAGATATCAAAATTATATTAGCAGGAATAGGTTTTCCTTTAATCCTCATGTTAGATAGATACTTAATCGTTTGAAATAAAACTGCATTTAAGTCATTGATGTTTAATTTAAACTCTAGCAAATTCCCATTTAATACACCATCAGTATTATATAAAAACACATCATCTACAGTAATATTTCTATCAATTAGTGGTAAATAATCATTGTAAAAATCTTTTTGCCCTTCTAATTCGTTATTATATTTCTTAATCACACTTAACTCCTTGATGCCACAAAATATGATATTTTATGGCAAAACTTCACTATCTCTTAAATTTATGCCAAAAAAGGGTCTTTGTCAATTAAAATAAGCATACATTTTGCGTCAAAATACCCTAAAATTTCTATTTTGCAGATTGCGCAAACGCACAAATAGCAGGTACTTTGAGCAAATTGCAAGATATTATCATATTTTGTGCTAATGTTGTTATGCTGCAACCTTTATAATTCAAAGTTTTTGTAGCTAAAATCTATTTCATCT
>CAKQTH010000002.1 GCA_934276635.1 uncultured Alphaproteobacteria bacterium
ACGACGCAGTGATGCCTTGTATATGACATTACTTCCCTCTTGTCAATACCCTTTTTCATCTTTTTTTTCACTTTTTTTTTATCTTTTTCGGGTAATGTATGTTCAAGTTGTCACAACACTTTGAATATACCTGAAAATTTCTTTTAATGCAAGTAAATAAAAATGTTATTTTCGGTTAATATTCCTATTCAAACGGTGTAGGCGGTACATATATATAAGGAGTAAGATTATGAGCTTTGATTTTTTCACTTTGGGCGGCAGAAGCAATTGGGAGGACATTTTTTTCTATCAAAAATGGCGAATCCAGCGGCATATTGACGCAAAAACATATCGCCTGCTCGACCCATGGGATATTTCAAGAGCCGAAGGATCGTTTGAATATTGCCGCAAAGAATTTGTAAAATTTATTGAAGTATATGAAATATCGCGACAAAACAAACATATGATAATTATGTTGCATGGTTTGGGCGGAACCAAAAAGATTTTCCGTCCTCTTTGGAGAGAAGCCATAAACCGCGGATTCCTTGCGGCGGCGCTCAATTTTCCGTCGACAAAGAAATCTATCGATTCGCATGTTCGCCAATTTGACTTTTTCTTAAATCATTTGGAAGATGTGACGGAAGTTTCATTTGTGGTCAAAGGTGCCAGCTGTTTGATTTTGCGCAAACTTTTTTCGATGCCGTCGCCATGGCAAAAACGAATCAAGGTAAGACGGGTTTTGTTTGTAAATCCGATAAACAGCGGCAGCGACATTATTTCATGGTTATCAAAGAATCGGCTGATTCGCTGGCTTTTAGGTCCGATGTCGACCGAAATTTCGAATCAGAAGGCGATTCTGATTCCCAGAATGCAGTCAAACATTGAGCAGGGAACAATTTTTTGCGATTCGATTTTCAAAAAAATCGGGCGATTCTTTACAAAGCCGTTTGAGAGTATTCTGATAGCCGACGAATCGACCGAGGAAGGATATGTCGTCAAGTCTGTTTACATAAATCATTATATCGGCAATGTTTTTGACAACAAAGAAGTTGTCAGCAAGGCTATGATGTTTTTACAAAACGGGAAATTCAAGTAATGTAATGATTTTGTAACATACTTTTCAAAATTTTTATGTTATAATGTCGTGCATAGTGTAGTAGTGGGTTTAAAAAAGGCCGGGCAATGAAGTCATATTTAATAAATATTCTGATATTTGGCGGGATTTTGCTGCTGTATTATTTTGATGTATTTGCCCTGTTTGCGAATCAAAATATGAGCATTGCGGTTTATGCCCTGGTGGCTATACTGTTTGTGATTGGTTTTTTTGTATTTGGAAATCCGTTTGGCAAAGGGAACGATGATGAAGATAAATAAGTTTTTCAACACATTTTTAAAATTCAGCTTTGCGGCGGCGATTGTTTTGTCATCGGCATCGCTTTGTTTTGCGGAAGATGCGGCGCCGGCAAACCCGGATGTTCCAACAAAGGTGCTTTTGACCAAAAACAGCGAAGAATATAAGGCTCTTAAGAAAAAGACAGACCAGTCAAAATCCGCATGGAAAAGCAGCTATAACCAAATACCTTTGGAATTAAGAAATAAAATAGTAGCACAAGTTAAAGAAGACAATGGGAATATCAACTATCAAGAGGGCGGATTTCGAGATGCTTTCGGTGGCAACAGCTTTTCCACTGATGAAATTCAGGATTATACAGCCGCGGCGCAAAAAGTGTTGGGACAGGAACTTGCCAACGCGGCCGCAAAATCAAAATCAGGTTCCGTCGATTCTTGTGAAACCCCAGAATGCAAAAAACTGAAAGATCAGCTTAACAACCTAGTTGAAGCACAAGAAGAATATGGTCAAAATGCGGCAAACTACAGGGCAGCAAAAGATTTTGTAGAAAAAACAGATGTTTATTATGACTGCAAAGAGATTGACGGGAAAACAAACTGCAATGTTGTAAATGCAAACGGAGATGTTGTCGGCGGAGTTTCTAAAGAATGCGCTAGCATTGCAGCGAGAGCTGGGCAATTTAATAAATGCATTTTCTGCCCTCTGTTTTTGGCGTTGTTCAACACTTCGCAAACGCTCGGGACAAAGGCTTCTACAACATTCGGGCAAGGTTTTGCAAACCTTCTGGCCATTGGTATGGCTTTGTTTATTGCCTATGAAACCTTAAAAATGGTCGGTTCGTTTACGCAGCAGGATACCAGAAAATTTTTAAACACTGTCTTTATTCAGTTTTTCAAGATGTTTATTGCCTATTATCTGCTGACGCATATGACGGAATTTTACAACCTTATTGTTTCTCCGCTGATTATCGCCGGATTCGATTTTGGTACAGCAATGATGACAACATCTGCCGGCGAAAACTCTGCCGGTGCGCGCAGCGGGGTTATAAGCACTGCGGTTTACGGAAAAATAAACGGTTTTGTTAACAGTGTTCAGCAGCAAATTGCTCAAGTTATCGCTTTAGGCGGATTTTTGTGGTGTTATGCTTTTGAAGAGGGCAAAGAAGATTTGCTCCCGAACTTTATTATGATGCTCAGCGGTGGGGTGTTCTTTATTGTCGGCTGGATGATAATGTTGTCGTTTTCATTCCTGTTGATTGACGGAATGATACAACTCGGCGTCTTTACTGCTTTGGCACCGTTTATTATCGCATCGTGGCCGTTTAAGCTGACCAGATCTTATACCATGAAGGGTTGGGGAATTCTGCTCGGATGCGTACTGACTTTTGCCATGGGCGGAATGATGCTGTCGATTGTAATTGAGCTGATTACTGCCGGTCTGTCAGGACAAAACTCAAGTTTTCAGGATATTGTGAGCAAAGCAAACAACCCGGACACCAAGGTTGAAGAATTTAATGCTATGCTTGACTTGTCGGGAACGGCCTTTCTTGTAACGATTGCATGTGCAATAATTGCATTCAGATTGTCCGGAAAAATTTCTCAACTTATCGAAAAATTCGGCGGAGATGCCGGACCGGGTATCGGCTCAGATATGGGCAAACAGGCAAATCATGCCGCCATGAGAACAGCTAAGACTCTCGGCAAAGCTGCCGGAGGAGCAACCAAAGGTATTGCCTCAGCCGCATATAATGGTTCAAAACTGCAAAAAGGTGTTAATAAAGTAGCGGCCGCGGCAAAACACCCGATAAGATCACTCAGAAATTATGCAAACAAAGGTAAAGGCGGAGAAGGAGGCTCCGGTGGAGGTGCCGGCGGAACATCATCGGTCGGCGGAGCACCTGAAGGAGCAAACGTACTGCAAGCTGCTAATAACGGAGGAAATCAGACACAGCAGCAATCTCAGCAGACACAAAGCGGTGGATCCACTGGAGGTTCCGGCGGTGGATCTGCTGGAAGTTCTGGCGGGGGTTCTTCTGCCGGAGGTTCCGGTGGTGGATCTGCTTCAGCAGGTTCTATTGAAACAATAAAGCACCCAAATCTTGCTATGAGAAATCAAACAGAAGGCAGTATGGGTAAAAGTACAAACACTAAGGGAAAGTAATGAAGATTTTGAGCGGAAATACATATAAGATATTTAGAATCATCATAATGATTCTGATGGTTCTTTTTGTCGCATTTTCTCTTTCGGCCTGTGACAGTGAAGAAGGATCTTCCAGCAATGACTATACTCAAGACGCAACCACGGAAAGCGAAACCGCATCAAAGGAAAATCAAACCTGCTTCCAAGATTCTGTTATGCAAACGCTTTATGACGCAATGGGATCAAGTGCGCTCGGGGCGTATTCCGACCTCACAAAGGGAGCAATGACCATTTCGATGCTCGGATTTGCGTTTTGGTTCGCATGGCAGATGCTGACTTTTGTCAGCTCGTTTAATGAATCGTCTCCGGCTGAATTATGGACTAAGGTTACACGGCAATTCTTTATGTGCATGGTATGCGGCCTACTTGCAGCCTCGCCTCAGATGGTTATTTGGACATTAAACACTTTGGTCTTTCCGATATTTTTCTCATTTTTGGAATTGGGCTCCGAGATACTGAATGTAGCCCCCGGAAAGTCTGTTGCAGGCGGACAATGTGTTGCCGGAGAGTTTTTGGAATATAAAACGCTTTCTTGCAAGGCAACTCTAGGACAAGTCACCACAACTGCATTCCCCAGCGGGCCGGTCACAATGATGAAATGTATGATATGCGCCATAAACTCGAGACTTTCGCTCGGATACAAATTGGCATGGATTATGCGTAATTCCGGAGGTGTCGTTCCATGGCTTATGGCCGTTGCGTTGATTGTGATTTTTTGGATTATCAAAATGTCTTTTGTTTTCTATCTGGTTGATGCAACATTTCGAATGACGATGATGATTGTGTTGTTCCCGTTGCTGATATTGGCATATGCTTTTAAAAAAACAAGAGGCTGGGCAAATAAAGGATTTTTAGTCATTATCAATGTGTCCGCGTTTATGATGTTTATAGGCGTTGTCCTAGCGATGATTCTGATGGCGATTGAACAGATTATCATAGACAACAACAACTTCTATCAGGATGCGGAACAAAAAGATGCCGATACAATGGTTGTCAGTCTTTCTATGATGCTGCTCGGATTTTTGGCCTTGTCGAGTATGGGCATTGCCAACGGGCTTGCCAACTCTTTTGTCGGAGGCGGCGGAGACAGCAACTTTGCCAAAAAAGGCGCAAAAGTTTTGGCTGCCGGTGCGCGCAAGCTGGCTAATGTTATCACCGGCGGAGCAACCGCAGGCCTGAACGCCTACATCGAAAGCCACGAAAAACTAAAGGCAATGAAAGAAAAAATGGAAAAAATCAAGAAAAAAGCAAACAAACTGGCCGGAAGAAGAACAAAAGGTTAAAGGGAGCGATTGATAATATGGAAAAGTACAGACAGACAATTTTATCTTTTATGCTCGCCGTAATGATTGCGGTCATTCCGCTACAGGTACGGGCGCAAGACGCTTCTGATGTGATTGACGAAGGTATGCCGAGCATGGCGGATATGGTCGTTGCAGAATTTAAGGATGTTGTTTCCGAAACTTCTACGGTCGGAAAAGTTATCGGTGCGGCGGTTCTTGTCGGCGCAGTTATATTGGGACCGTTAGCGGTGGCTGCCGTAGGAATCGCCGCTACCACCGCACTTTTATCCGGAGCTACAGACAGGATGAATGACATTAAAGCTTGTCAAACTGAAAAATTTAAGGAAAAATGGCAATCGTGCTGTTTTTCGTGCAAAACCGTTCAAACAATGATAAGCACATTTTTGAAAGCCGCCGCAAAATCATATGGAATTATGCGTAAAGCGGCAAATACTCTGCTTTTAATATTATCAATACTGTGGATTGCGGTATTTTTAATCAAAAATCTTTCGCAATTTACAACACTTGAGCTCGGAAAATTTATGAATGAATTCGGACTGTTCTTGTTCAAAGTACTGGTTGCTTGGGTTTGCATCAACGGAGGAGTTAATGTTCTGATCAGATTCACCATACAGCCAATTCTTGCTTTCGGTACGGAATTCGGTATGAAATTGCTGACATTGTCCGCAAACGATGTGATTGTTCCGTTTACAATTTTAACGGAGGTCGGATATGCTTAAACATTTGACTTCTTTTGTATTCATATTTTTGCTCAGTCTGATGCTTGCATTTTCATTTGCGCAAAACGCATATGCTGGCAAAGATGATCAATGCAAACAAGCTACAACATATAAAGGAGCCGGAGTTGAGGGAGACTGCAAAAAAGTTTGTGAAATTTCTTCCGGCCACGGAATCGTAAGCAATGGAACCATTGTCAATATTTGTATCGTAAATCAGACAATTGATTTTAAGGTTTCGGAATTTTTGTTGATGGGAGATGCCCTCGCCTGCTTTGCAACTCATGCAGGAGCAAAAAGAATTCGCCTTTTGACCATAACTTTGTTCAAATTTCCGCATCTGTCGATTTTGATTTCCGGTTGCGCAATTTGGGTTTTAGGGGCAATTCTGACTTTGGTCATCGGGTTTTATCTGATTGATATTTCTTTCAAAATAGGATTTGCGCTTTTAGCTCTTCCAATCGGAATAGCGCTATGGCCGTTCAAACAGACCGAAAAAAAATTATATTCCATTATCAAGCTGATGATGAACAGTACCGGTGTATTTATATTTCTTTCTCTCGGTGCAAGCTTTGCCGTAGCGTTGTTTAATGCCGCGTTTGCCAGCGTCGGCGGGCTTGACGGAATATATTCGTATATCAACGAGGGAAAAACTCAAGAACTTTCGGAAGCCTTCACCGTTGTATCCATAAACTTTTTGCTGTATATTTTTGCCGGCGTTTGCGGGTTCAGGATGCTCGGAAAATTTGTAAACGATTACAACAAAAAGTTCTTCCCGGACGACACTTCTCTCGGAAATGCAAACCCAATGCATCATCGTTTGACTCAGGCAATGGATTTTGCCGGACAAAAAATCGGACACGTGGCCAAAAGCGCGGCCTCTTATGCCGGAGATGTTGCTGCCACACAGGCTAAACGCGCTGCAGCACACGGTATAAACGCCATAGGGAAAGGAGTTCAAAAGGCAGGACATTTCGCCGGTTATGCTGCCGGAGATATTAAAAACGGCACAAATGACGCGTCACAAAAACTTGCAGAAAATGGCAAAAATATAGGAAGCACTGCTGGAAATATTGCAAAAAATGCCGGAGCAACCGTGGGTAGAATTACAAAAAATGTTACAGATGCTGCTGGAAATATTGTTTCAAATGCCGGAGGAAGTATTGGCAATCAATTAAAAACAGCAGGTAATGCAATTAAAGGCAAAGCTGCTCTGACCGGCGCTGCGCTTTCTGCCATCGGATCAACCATTTCAACTGCTTCTGATGTAGCAAGCAAAACTATAAAAACAACAGGTAATATAGCTGGAAAAGCGGCAGAAAAGGCCGGAGAAGTAGCAGGACAGGCAATAAACAATGCCGTTGAAGCCGCGGGGATAGCCGCCGGAGAAAAAACGAACTCGTTTACGGAATCGACAAATCAATCAACCGGAGACAAAACTAAAAATGTCCTTGACAAAGTCGGACACGCAGCATCAACCGCCGGCGACTTTGTCGGCGACAAAACTCAAAAACTTGCCGATCGGGTAGAAGACAAATATCAGAATCCTGACGGCGGTTTTGACGAGAAAAGAAAATAAAGGACAGAAAATATGAACAGTTTGTTGAATTACATAAAAAGATATCTGCCGGTACTAAAATCGCCGCTGTTCATTTTGTGCCTGGTTATTTTGGCCGTTATTTTGTTTTCGAACGAAACTTTTGCCGGAGTATTGAAAGATACGGCTCAAAAAAACAACTGGTATAATGATGAATGCTCACTGGGTTCTTGGAACGACAACGGGGCTTGTCTGATGTGTCCTCTTTTCAACGCATTGTTCAACACCGCCAGCAAGCTAGCTGCAAAAGCTTATACTTCATTTGCCGCCGGCGTCGCCACATTGGTTGCAATTGGAACAGCCATATGGATTGCCTTAAAAATTTTGCGTTATGTATCAAATATGGAGACGGTTGAGCCGCGCCAGATGATTCAGGAACTCGGCGTACAGCTGTTCAGAAGTATGGTGATTGTGCTGATTTTGAATGTCAATTATATGTCCGTACGCTCGCTGACGCTTGATCCGGTTTTTGATGCCGGAATGGAGATTACAAACCTGTTTACCGGACGAGGTTGCGCAAAAACTCCTACACTGAATCAAAACGGCGGACTTTCTCCTTCTATGGGCGCGAGCATAGACTGCGCGCTTACAAATATTCAGGCTTCTACAATGGAAGTTGTCGATTTGGGCGGCACGATTGTATGTTTAGCCTTTCAAAAACCTCTGGCCCTGCTTAATCATATAATCCCGAGTTTTACGGCTCTGCTGACCGGATTGTGCCTGATGGTATTGGGCGGGTTTTTGCTGCTGGGGTTTCCGTTTTTATTAGTTGACTGCGTTGTAAACCTTTTGTTTGCGGTGTCGGTAATGCCGATGGCGGTCGGACTTTATGCGTTCAAAATCACGGCACAATATCTTGGAAAAGTTTGGGACACATTTTTGACCGCAATTTTCAACTTTTTGTTCCTGTCTCTGATAATATATATTATGCTGAATGCTTTGGGAACTATTTTTACAGATGTTTCAAACGACATAGGCGTCGGCAACGGAAACGGAGTATATTCAATTATTAAAGGCGTCAAAGGAATGGCATTTTTCGGGCTTAATATGCTCAAAATAGCCTTTATTTTCCTTTTGGCTTGGTCATCATTAGGTGAAGCCGGAAAATTTGCCGGAAAATTCGGTGGCGGTGGCATAGCCCCGGCTGAAGGCATCGGAACGGATATGGGTGCGCAATCGCTTCATGCCGGCACAAGATTAGGCAAAGGAGCCGCAAAAATGGGCGGAGCCGCCTTGGCTCCTGCCGTCAATGAAATGCGTGATTTAGGACGAAGAGCAAGAACCGGCATTGTCGCAGGCGCAGCTAAACGCTTTGGGGCGCAAACTACTGATGCTGACGGCAATACCATATATACCAGAACGAATCTTTTAGGAAAAACAACTACTGTCAAAGTCGGTAAAGACGGCAAAGAAAACATATCTACCGAAAAAAGTTTAAGATTAGCCAAAAGAATGTATCAAGGCGTTGAAAAAGGAACAAAAACCAGAACCATTATGGAAGGTGCAAACCGAATTACGCAGCTGGTGGACAAAGACGGAAATGTTATCAGAACACTGAGCGTCAAACTAGACAGAAGTATTGAAGAAGCTCTCAAGGGCGACAGAAACACTCCGGATTCAAAATATTTGGCTGAAATGCTTGCAAAATCAGATAATCAAGAGGCTATGACCGAGGCAATTATGGACAAGATGATTGCCAAACGCATCAACTCGGCCAAAACCGGCGTTAATGTTGATCCAAGCACATACAAATCCAGAAAATATGAAAAACAAAGCGACGGATCATACAAAATTATCCAGACGAATGTTGACGGAACCGTTGTTGAAATGCATATGGATATCAGTGAAAAAGGGCTGTTCGTTTCGGCAGAAAAATTCGGCAAAGATGGCAGCAGCACAAAATACGAATCAAACGGCTATGTTGAAAGAATTTCCCGCCATGCCTCGGTTGAAAAAGACGGAAAGGTTGAAAAAGTCCGTATCGGGAAACAGGCTGTGGGGCTTAATGATTATATGCGGAAAACGGAAGCCATTGACTATAACGGGAATATGGTCAGCTATCTTGATGCGGAAAAAGCATCTTACGGATTTAAGAACGATGAAGGGCAAGATTTGACCTTTAACTTTAAAAATCCGGAAATTCACAAGAGTTTTATGGCCTTTAATGGGGCTGATGGACAAAAAGCAAAATAGGTAGCAGAATAAAATATTTTTACAAAAAATACCATAATTTACCGACAAGATAAATTATGACAAAACTTATATCTGATTGTTGAAAAAACACTTGCAAATTTTTTCTTATGTCATATTATATGTCGTAGATGTGAATAATTCTGTCAAAGACAATATCAGAGGTAAACAATGGAAGAGATTATTTTCCCTAACCAAATTAGAATATATAGAAAAATGCACGGCCGCACAATGCAAAGTTTGGCCGATGAGCTAAATATGAGCTTGTCCGCAATCTCCAAAATCGAAAAAGGTTACCGCAGACTTGATCAACAACAGCTTATGCATGTTGCCGATTTTTTGGAATGCAACCTTCAAGACTTGTTCGTAAATGAAATAAATTCGCAGCCTGAAGTTGTTCAAGCATGGAAAAGAGAACAGGAACGCCGCAGCCATCTTAATGTTTCCACAGGTCTTAAGACAATGGGCGCAGGTCTCCGCCATATCAGAAACGAAAAAAATCTTACCCTGATTGAAGTTGCCAAAAATGCACGTATGACGCTTTCAGTATATCACCGCATTGAAATGGGACAGCGCGAAGTTTCAGAACACGAATTTGACGGAATTGCAAAAGCTCTTTCTATTGCGCCCGATGATTTGCGTAAACAAATCAAACAGCTTGATGAAGAAGGTCTTTTGTGTGAGATTATTCAAAAAAACAATGTCAAATATCGTTCGCTTGCAACCCCGAAAGGCGGCAACGGAGTTGATAATGCAAAAGTTGCCCTGTTCGGCAAAGCCGGCAATAACGGTTCTATCATCATAGATGAAGCTCATGCGGAAGAAAAAATTTCGCGCCCGCAGTGCCTTTACAACAAGGACGGAGCGTATGCCCTGCATATGTGCACAAATCGTTTCGGAAACTTTTTACCAGAAAGCGCGATTTTATTCGTTGATCCGTCGATTGAGCCGAAAGTCGGTGATACCGCCGTATATTATCAGGACGAAAATTCGGCATTTTTGGTCAGACTTGCCAACGAAAAAGGATCGCTTGTCGGATTGATTACAACCCCTGATGAAAAAATAAAAATCAGTCCTGATGCAAAAATCCACAAGGTTGTATTGATAAATTTGTAAATAAAATAAAAAACTCCTGAATTTTAGGAGTTTTTTATTATTTATTAACTTGCATTTTATACAGTGTCGATTAAAATGTATGTAAAAGATTTTACTATGCAAAGGAAAACTTGTGTCAGATATTGTAGAACAAGATATTTTAAAAAAAAGAAAAGACGATCAGGAAGAGCTCCCTGTTCTGACGGCTCAGCGCTTTTTGAATATTTTTCGGCAAATCCATATTTTTTCAGATAAAAAACAAAAGGAATTTGATGAAGAACTGCGCAAACTTCCGTCTGAAGTTATTATGGCCATGCGCGGCCTTCCTGGAGCAAAGCTTTTGCTTGAACATCTTGATGAATTGAAAGGAATTTCTTCGGTGAATGATGCGATATCTTCTGCGACAGCCGCCAGCCGCGAAGCAGAAGAAGAAATTGAAAACGCTCATCAAAATATCAGAATGCCCTTTTTTCAGCAGCAGCCGGTTATGCAGCCGATGCCGGTTGACAACAACTTTGCCGAGGCGTTGTCGTCTTCTTTGTCCGGCGCGATTGAGCGCATTGAAAACAAACGGTCTGCGGAAATAAAATCTATGCTGGCGTCGGTTCTGACAACACAAAAAGCTATCCTTGATGCACAAAGAAACACTTTAGCTCCTGCCGTTGCGCCGACATCGGTTTCGGTCGACACCGGACAAATTGCACAAGTTTTGAAAGATGTTATTGAAAACCAATCTAAAATGTTTTCCGATATGATTGATACACAGACAAAAACAATTTCAAACATTGTTGCAACCTCAATCAAAGAGCAAAAACCCGTAATTGTCGAGAAGCCGATTTATTATCCACAGCCACAAGCTTCTGAGCCCATTGCGCCTGCCGCACCGGCTAAGCCTTTGAGCGAGCCGATTTCTGCCATAGAAGAGCAGGTTACAAAAGAAGAAAACAACTTTGATACAAATTTCAGAAGCAAAAAAGATAAAAAAGACAAGAAGAACAAAAATAAAAAATACAATCTTGAAGATTTGTCCGATTTAGGCGATTTTTCGGGACTTTCGCCGGCCGGTTTTGACGACAAAGACAACGATTTTGATTTCGGCAACATTTCAAACATCGCCGACCAACCGTTAGATATTGAAAATTCACAAACTTCCGATTCGGCAGCTCAGCCTCAGGAAAGCGAACCGTCACCGGAAGATGATGATTTTTATAATCTGACGAATTATGAAATTGAGCCGGAAAGCGAACTTGTTCCGAATGAATCCTCAGCAGAAGAAAACTCTGAAACATATGGCGAGGAGTTTGATGATGCACCGGCCGAAAATATTCCAGACAGCGAAGTTTTGGCAGACATCAAAAAATCGTTAGATGTGCCGGAAGATGATGTTTCTGCCACACCTGCAGCCGATGACTGGTCCTGGGATCAGCTTGATACAGATACTGCCGCAGAAAAACCGGCGACAGCTTCCAAAGAAGTTGAAACCGCTACCCAGAATTCGGATAATGATGACGATTTTGCAGAAAGAGACAACAGCGAGCCTGAACCGACAAGTCTGGAAGAAACAGAAGATAACAGCTGGGGATACGGCGAAAGTGAAGAAGAGCCGGCTCAAAATGATCAATCCGGCGAAGATGATCAGGACTGGGAATGGGAGTATGAAGAAACCCCGACTGAGGGCGCTTCCGAACAAGCCGAACAGACTGACGAAAATTCCGGCGGCCAGGACTGGGAGTGGGAATATGAAGAGGTTCCGGAAAGTCAATCTGCAGAACAATCCGACGGAAACTCCGATGATCAGGATTGGGAGTGGGAATATGAAGAAGACAACGGCGAGAACAAATAATCTTTCATAAAAAAGGATACGCATATGGAAAATCAAAATAATCAGCAGAATTTCAACGATACGCAGCTAAATGCCGCCGATGAAAATTCCAAACTTGCTCAGACACCGGCTCCAGCGCAGCAAAATACCGCTGCGGCAACTACCGATGATTTGTGGTATCTTGACAACTACATTATGCTTAAAGATTATTATGACCGCACGGTTTCGCGAATTGCGGCAAGATGCATCAGAATGGGCAATATTGCGATTGAGGAATATCCTTTTTACAGCTATATCCTTGATGTCTTAGACGAAATCAGCAACACCGGCGATTACATCTTAAAAACTCCGGCGCTTTATCCTTATGTTGAAAAAAGAATCAAAGGCGGAATGAACTCTTTTCGCAACAATCTGCTGCAATATAAACAGGAGCTTGAAAACAACTCTTCTCCCGAGATGATAAAAGAAGACCCGACGGAAGTAAATCGCGCACGACAGATTTTGGGTACGGTTGACAAGTCTGTCGACCCGACCGTCGGCGCCGGCATGAACGCCGATGAGCTGATTGAAAAGCTTATGGCAGAACAACTGAAGAAAAACCAATAGAGGCATATAGCGATGAAACTTAACAACAAAAAAATATTTCTTTGCATAACCTTCTTTGCCGCAACAATCGCGCTCAGCGGCTGCAAAATGATCTCAAGACAAAAGCCGCAGGAAACGACTGTCCCGAACGATTATTTTGCTGAAGCGCAAGAGCCGCAAGCCCCGATTTTGCGTACCTTAAACGGCGCCAATGAGCTAGATTTGGAAACTCCTCTGCGCTGCAATGTAAACTGGAAAACTCAGGAGATGGTTCTCACCCTGCCCTACAACAACTCGTTTTTTAAATTTGAACGCAACGGCTTGAACAACAAGCTACCCCGTTTTGAGGTTGTAAACTTTTCTTTCGATGAAATGCCGGCCGAACAAGCTTTGTTAAAACTGACAAAAGAAGCAGGAATTACCCTGACGGCAAAAGATGCGCCGTATACCAAAATTTCCGGAACCGGAATCAGCGGCGAATTTTCGGCCGTTGTTGATATGATTGCGGAAAAAGCCGAATTTTATTACTCTTACGATTCGTCAAAAAAGGTTATGACACTCTCCCGCAAAACAAACTTTACGCTGTATGCCCCGCATTCCCGCACAATTTTGCTCAGTCTGCTTGATGTAATCAGAGGTTCCGGCATTACCGACATCACTACCGACTGGTCTGATTATTCGCTGACTTTTGATGCCGATTTCGAGTTGCAGCAAAAGATGGAAAATCTGGTACAAACTTTTGAAGATAATCCGACGATGATTGCTTATGATGTCAATGTATTCCGCATCTATCCGAACAACGACTGCAAAGAAATTGAGTGGAAAAAGATGCTGAAAGAATTTGACTTCGGCACAATCACAACCGCAAAAACCAGCGTTATCGGCCGAGTTTTGACTACAACAGACGAGCTGAATATTGAAACTCTGCGCGCGTTTTTGGGCGGCCAGGCCAGCGTTGTTCAAATTTCCGAAGGAAAATTTGTGGTTCCGAGCGAATGGTTTGCCCGCTTTGATGTCGGCAAATGCACCGACAAAGACATAAAAGAAGCCGATTTGTCAATCCTCGGCAGAGCTACTTTGCAAAAAGACAATCGAATCTTTTCCGAGATTACGCTTGAATCGTCTCAGGGACAGATTTCTCAATTTAATGTCAGAAGCCGTTTGGGCGACAACTTTGTGATTATCGGTATTCCGAACGCAATTTTCGGCGAAAACGCTCCGAAATCGGAAACCGTGATATTTATGGTACCAAGAATTATTCGTACTTTGAAGACTTCCGAACCTATTAAAAATAAATTGTAAGGACAAAATTGTTATGAGTGAAGATATTAATAAAACGGGAAATAACGGGCAGGAAAACCCTAACCGCCCGAAAATGATAAAGGTAAAAAGGCTGAAGCCGAAAAATCCGAATGCGCCGCGTCCGGCATATCCGTCTTCCGCTCAACCTCAGGCCGAAAGACAGCCGGTTCAACAGAATCTGACTGTTTCAAACGGTATTTCCGATTTTATTCCTGACGACCCGTTTGCGAATCGCGACAGCATTACAAATTCGCCACAATATGTTGAGCCTCAGTATGATCCGGCCGATGATTATGACACCGATAACGCCGTGATGCATATGTTGCACGCTCAGCCGGTAAAAGTTATTGTTTTGGCATCAATGTTGTTCTTTGCCTTCGGATTCGGCATTGCAAAAATGCTTTCTCCGGCCGAAACCGCGGTCAGAGAAGGATTGCAGGGCGTTGTTGTAAATCCGGAAGTCCCGCGCGGGAGAGCCCGTTGCGGTTTGGTTGACAAGACGCAAGGCTGTGTACTTTATATTATGAATCCGCAAAGGCAAGACCTTAATGCCCGCGATTTTTATGATTTGGCCTCACAGTTGACCGGGAGACAGCGGTTTGTGATTGATACCGGAAATATGAGGTATTCGAATGTGAAAATCAAACCGGGAGCAATTGCTCAGATTAATATCCCGCCGTTGCAATAACACAAAAAACTCCGATTTTATATCGGAGTTTTTTATTATTCTTTGTTGCCGACAACCGTACTTCGGTTTTTGTCCACAATCATTTTTGCCGGCAGCCCATTTTCTATTTTTTCTCTGATTTTCGCATAATCAACTTCTGACGCGTCTTCTTTCAGCACAAGGGAGTGATTCCACTGAAAACGCGCTTCGTTTTTGCGTCCGGCATACCAATATGCATCACCCAGATGGTCGCATATAAGAGCATTCCCCGGCTTCATATTCGCAGCTTTTTCAAGCAGTTGCACTGCGTTTTTATAATCACCTTTTTTATAATACGCCCAGCCCATACTGTCTATAATATGAGCATCATACGAGGCCTGTTCATATGCTTTTGATATAATCGAAAAGGCTTCATCAATATTCATATCGCGGTCAATCATCGCATAGCCGAGATAATTTTCCACCATATAATTATTGTTGCTGAGGACGAGGGCTTTTCTGAGATATTTTTCTGCATTAGTCCAATCATTTTCGCGCTCGCTCACAATTCCCAAAGCATAATACACACCCCAATTTTTGGCATATATCATCGGTGATTCTTCAAGCAAAGTCTTATAATATTTCAGCGCGTCTTTGTTGTTTCCGCTCATTCTCAAAGCTTCTCCGAGATCAAAGTACAGGTCTGTATTATTCGGATATTTTTTTATCAGATGGCGGATAAGTTTTTCGGCCTCGGCGTATTTTTCTTGCATCATACGAGCGCGAAAGATTTTGATTTGCGCCGTATAATATTCCACACTGGACGGGCTGATTGTCTCGTATATTTTAACCGCCTCATCATACATCGACGAATTTTCCAAAATTTCGCCCTGCATAATTCGGAAAAATGCATTATTTTCATCGGCAAAACCGGCCAGGCTGACAAACACATATTCTATCTCGGAGCCGAGATTCGCCGCCCGCATAAACGCCGCGCCGTTAACAATCGCATCTGCCGTTGCAAAGCGCGGATTTACCGGACTTTTTTCTTTTCCTTCTTCTTCTGTGATAATTTTTTTCGCATACGATTTTTGCAAATTTTCAGCGATACCTTCATATTTATAGCGATTTGCCAAAGCTATTGCCTTAGCTTTTTGACCGGTACGCATATAAAAAGAAATAATAACGCGGAAATACCTGAAATTCAGCTCATAAGGTGTTTCGGCAATAATCTTTTCATAGAAGTCTTCGGCTTTTTTGTCGTCGCCGAAATATTCATTAAGCATACCGAGATTCATATTATATATGGAAGAAAGCCAGTCTTTGTCTTTTAACTTTTCAATTTCGGCAAAAGCCTCTTTCTGCTTGCCCTCACCTGCATATGCCCAGCTCAAAAGAATCGGGCGCAAAAACGAATCGTACGGTTCGCCGTTCATTTGCTTTATATACACATCTGCGGATGCATAATCATTTTTGACCACACTGTCAACCGCCAAAATTGTGAACAAAAGATTGTTATTTACGCCGTTGTCCATTGCTTTGCGGGCATACTCAGCCGCCTCGGATATCTGTCCTTGAGCCGTCAAAATAACATAAACCTGTTCAAGAAGAGCCGGATTGTCTGGGTTTTTACTCAACACATTTGCATAATATGCCGAAGCTGTTGAAAAATCGCGGCGCGAAAGAGCAATTCTGCCCGCCAGATAGCTCCCGTATTGGCTGTCAAAAACGATGTGATTGCCGTAAAAATCAGCATCATCTTGATTTTCAAACACAAAATTTGAGCACGAATTGAAAAACAATACACTTGCGACAATAGCAAGTATACCACCCGTTTTTATCATAATTATCAGACCTTTTTCCATCTTTTTCACAATTCTTTTCTTTATTTTACACCGAAATCTTTTTTTTACAACATCTATCGTATATATGTGTAAATAATTGCTTTGTGTTGCAAATAAAGTATTTTTGTAATAATCTTTTGCCATGACTGAAAATTATGACATAAAAAGCATTTTGGAATGGTATGTTTTGGCCGGAGTTGAAGAAACCTGCGGCGATTTGCCCGAACTTGCAAAAAAAGCGGAACCTGTCGCTTTGCCGACGCCGGAACCGTTGGCTCCTGCCGCTTCGGCCACACATCTGGCAAAGAAAAATGCCGCAATGCTTTGTGATAATATCAAAACGCTCGAGGAGCTCAAATCGGTTGTAGAGTCTTTTGAAGGTTGCGCTCTCAAGGCTCATGCCTCAAATACGGTTTTCGGCTGCGGCAATCCGTTGGCCAAAGTTATGTTTGTGGGCGAGGCTCCCGGCGCAGATGAAGATCGTCTGGGCGAACCTTTTGTCGGCCGTTGCGGCCAACTTTTGGACAAGATGATATCCGCCATCGGCTTAAACCGCAAAGACTGCTTCATCAGCAATATTTTGCCATGGCGCCCGCCCGGGAACAGGACCCCGACCGAAGGAGAAGTTGCAATCTGCCTTCCGTTTATCAAAAAACAAATAGAGCTTGTTTCGCCGGACTATATTGTTGCGTTGGGCGGCAGTGCTGCAAATGCTTTGCTTGATAATGCCGAGCCGATTTCCAAAATGCGCGGAAAATGGCTTGAATATACAACTGCGAACGGCAAAAAAGTTGAAATATTGGCAACATTTCACCCTGCGTATCTGCTGCGCAACAGCCTACAAAAAGCAAAATCGTGGAGCGATTTTTTAAGACTGGAGAAAAAATTATACAATAATTAACAATTTGTGTGTTAGATTTTATCAAAATTGAGTTATTATTTTGAAATACATGTATTTATCAACTATAATGAGGATTTATGATGAGCAAAAAATTTTTATTGGGAACCCTTTTGTCGGCAATGGCCGTTTTTACAATGAACGCAGCAAACGCCGCCGATGAAACTGAAGCTCCGAAAGTCAAAGAAATTCTGTTTAAGATTCACGACATAAAACCAAACAAAAACAAAGACGGGCTGGTAAAAAGCTGTAACTTTTTCGTAACTTTTTATAATCGTACGGACTTTGTTTTTGACGGCGCGACTCTTGATTTGTCATGGAAAGATGATACCGGAAACTATATTATAGAGCAAAATAAAAAGGCTCTTGCCGAATCTGATGACGAATATGCTGAAGATAACACAAAAAAGACTCCGGTTACCGAAGACAATTCCACCATCAAGTCAGAAGTTAAAAATGTCAGCACTTTCGTTGAAATGCCGGCATTAACTCCGTATACTCAGGGCACAGTTGCCGCTCGCCTGAATTCCGAAAAATGTTTTCTGCTGTTTGAAGAAACAAACTTCAGAGTTACATCTTGCAACCTGAAAAATCAGGAAAATTCCGGCAACAGAACTCTTTCTAACTCAACCAACGAAAGAAGTGTTGAATCCTGCTCCAGAATGTTCAGATATGTATCGCCGAAAGATCCGGAATATTATCGCGAATTTAAGGCCGTATCAGTTGCCGAACAACAAAAATTGCTTCAAGATGCAACTCAGGAAGAAGTTGACAAGATTGAAACAAAATATCAGGGCGTTATCGCCAATATGGATTCGGCCAACAACATTTTGAGCAACATCCGCTAATCAAAGGTTTAAAACAAATGAAAATTCGGGCGCATATTTATCTCTTGGCTCTATCTTTTGGATTATCCTGCAATGCGTCAGCCCAGATGTTCGGTGATGATTTTGCGCCCAAAATAAACAATTCATTTCAAACAGAGCAGTTGCAAACCGAAAAGGCCGTTTCAAAAACCCAACCGGCAAATGACGGTTTCAGAAATTTGAAAGCATATTCGCGTCCCGCAACCTCAAGCACCACGAATACGGCAATTTCTCGGGCTCAGCAACGCACACAGCCGCAGAACACGACTGCTGCGCAAAAGAGCTCTTCTGTTTCAACAACTGCGACCACAAAGGCCAAAAAGCCCAAAACTCCGCTCACGGTCAGAAAATTTCATATTACCGAGGACGGCAAAATAAATTTTGAAGAAGAAGAAAACATCTATCTTTATTATACCAACTTTAAGATTACGCAGTTGTTGTCAGGACAGCCGCGCTGCGATATCAGCTTTGTTCTATTTACCAGCCTCAGCACCACGCTTTCAGACATAAGTCTGCGCGTTCAGTGGCCGAAGATTAACACCGGACTGCAGTTTCAAAATGTAAAACCGGGAGAGAAAAACTTTTACGACTATGCTTTTTACGGCGACGGGTGCTATTCGATGGACAAGCTTCCTAACATCGTGATTAACAGATGCCGAATCAAAGGGCGCACCCAAAAAGAATGCGCATCGTTATTCCGACTGCTCAGAAAAGGACAATAATCTTTTGAATTAAGGAGGAAATTTTCCTCCTTTTTGTTTGTCTGTGTTATCCGTAACACACGGCATTAAACCACAAAAAAAGGCGCCATAGCGGCACCTTTTTTATAAATTCGAAACCAGACTAGAATCCTTCTGTATCTAAGCGTTTGCGAAGTTGTTTTCTGGCGCGTCTGACAGCTTCTGCCTGACGACGAGCTTTCTTTTCGGAATTCTTTTCGTGACAACGACGAAGTTTCATCTCACGGAAAATACCTTCTCTCTGCATTTTCTTCTTCAGAATCTTCAACGACTGTGCAACATCATTTCCGATAACAGTAACTTGAACCACTTAAATCACCTCTTTTCAAAAATTTTATCTGGTTATTAACAAAAACTGAGTGTTTGTAGCATACAAAATACATTTATGCAACAAAAATTTTTATGCAATGATATTCGGCATAATTTTAGCTTCAACACTCTGAATTTCTTTCTTAATCGAGTTTTTATCAGAGTTGAGTTTGCGTGCGGTGGCAAAGTCAATCAAACGACTCGCAGCAGCCAGCATTTTCATATCATGATTAACCCTGCGTTCTGCCAACTTTAATTCACACAAATGTTGTTGCAATTTCATCAAATCTTTATTATTAAACATATAGTTACTCTTCGTCCGATTAAAAAAATTGTAAAAATGAATCTTTTTACTGGAAATTTTATATCAAAATATGTATGAGAGTATAAAACAATTTATATCAGATTTCAACAGAGATTTTTTTGCAGGAGACTTTTTATTATGACGCAAAATAAAAAAATCGGCATTTTAACCAGCGGCGGCGACTGTGCTGGCCTTAATGCCGTAATTCGTTCGGTTGTTAATTGCGCAACTTCACTCGGCTGGACCGTATACGGAATTTGTGACGGGACAGAGGGTCTTACCGACAATCCGATGAGATACGAGATTTTAACGCCGCAAAACTTTTCGGATATGCCATGGCCGCGAGTCGCAGGTTCTTATTTGGGCTCGTTGAACAAAGGCGTAAAAGTCGAAGACAAAGAAATCATCTCCAAAAAATTCGGCGAAGGAGCACGCAAGCTCGGCCTCAGCGCCGTAGTGGTTGTCGGCGGCGACGGCAGTATGAACATTTTGAGCAACTATTGCAAAATTGCCGGCGTTAATATGATCGGTATTCCGAAGACTATGGATAACGACACTCCAATTACCGAATTGTCGGTCGGTTTTATAAGCTCTTTCCAAACCTGCACCGATGCGGTCGATTCGCTCAATAACACAGCTCGTTCGCACCATAGAGCGATGATTCTTGAAGTTATGGGCCGCGATGCCGGACACCTTGCTATACGCACCGCTCTGGCCGGTTTTGCCGATGTATGCTTGGTTCCGGAAATTCCGTATACGATTGACGGAATTATCAACAAGCTCAAAGAAATTAAGGCTACCGGCCGTACACACTCAGTTATTGTTGTTTCCGAGGGCGTAAAGACCGAAACCGGCGAGCTTACGGATAGCGGTACCACCAACCTTTTGGGTGAAAGAGTAAATGGAGGAATCGGCGATTATCTCACTCATGCGATTTCCGAAAGATACAAAGATTTTCAAATCAGATCAACCAAACTCGGACATGTTCAAAGAGGTACCGATCCGATTGCCGAAGACCGCCTTTTGGCAACACTTTTCGGGGCAAAAGCCGTAGAATTGCTGCAAGAAGGACAAAGCAACTGCATGGTATCTTGGAACAACGGAAAAGTTATTTCCGTGCCGTTGGAAGAAGTTGTAAAAGTCGGCACCGCAACTTTGGATATTAACAGCGATTATGTATCCGCAGCCAGAGCTTTGGGTATGTATATCGGAGATTTTAAATAATTTGGAAAAATGTGCTTGACATAATGCTCAAAAGTATGTATTTAACAAGCAACAAACTATGAATAAAGGAAAAAGAAATGGCTAGAAGATGTGATATCAGCGGTACAGGCGTTATGAGCGGCAATAATGTAAGCCACGCAAATAATAGAACTCGTCGTCGTTTTTTGCCGAATCTGCAGATTGTTTCTTTGTTGAGCGAATCTTTGAATAAGATTTTCAAATTGAAAGTTTGCTCCAAAACTTTGAGAACAATTGAGCACAACGGCGGTCTCGATGCTTATTTGGAAAAAACACCTGACGCAAAACTTAGCGACGAAGCTAAAAGAATCAAAAAGTCAGTTGCTAAAAAGAAGAATGCTTAGTTATTCGCTGGACTAACAAAAAAACTCCGTTTTTACGGAGTTTTTTTGCGTCTGTCACAATTTTTTTCTGTATTTTTTATAATCAACATACATTTCTTTATCTGTTTCATATATTTTTATCTCTTCTTTTTTAATCATTTCGGCATTCCGTTTTGAAAAAATAAAAAAAGGCAGCACATTAGCACCGCCCTCTTTTTTATTGCTTATTGATCTAAGAAACTGCGCAACTTACGCGATCTGCTTGGGTGTTTAAGTTTGCGCAAAGCTTTCGCCTCAATCTGACGAATGCGCTCACGCGTAACATTAAACTGTTGTCCGACTTCTTCAAGCGTGTGATCGGTATTCATTCCGATACCGAAACGCATACGCAAAACGCGTTCTTCACGCGGCGTCAGCGATGACAAAATCTTAGTGCAGGTTTCTCGCAGATTTTTGTGAATAGCCGAATCCAGCGGCTGCAAAGCGCTCTCGTCCGCAATAAAATCGCCCAAAGAAGAATCGTCTTCATCTCCGACCGGAGCCTCCAAAGACACCGGCTCTTTGGCAATTTTCATCACTTTTCTGACCTTTTCAAGCGGCATAGACAACCGTTTTGCCAATTCTTCCGGCACCGGCTCACGCCCCATTTCCGCAAGCATCTGACGCGATGTTCTGACCAATTTATTGATTGTTTCAATCATATGAACAGGGATGCGAATCGTTCTTGCCTGGTCGGCAATCGAGCGTGTAATCGCCTGACGAATCCACCATGTTGCATATGTCGAAAACTTATAACCGCGGCGATACTCAAATTTATCAACCGCCTTCATCAAACCGATATTGCCTTCCTGAATCAAATCAAGAAACTGCAATCCGCGGTTTGTGTATTTTTTCGCGATAGAAATAACCAGACGCAAGTTTGCCTCAATCATTTCTTTTTTCGCTCTTTCGGCTTCTCTTTCGCCCTTTTTAACTGTATCTACCATCTTGCGGTATTCAGAAATAGGCAGGCCGCATTCTTGCGCCATTTGAGCAATTTCTTCACGCAAAAGGACAACTTCGGCGCCGTATTTTTCAACAAAAGCCTGCCAATGCTTGTCTTTTTTGGCTGAAATCTGCTTTATCCAATCCGGTGCAAGTTCAGATTGTTGATAAGCCTCAAGAAAATCTTCACGCTTAATTTTGCAAGATGTTGCATATCTGAGGAGCTTTCCTTCAAGCCCCATCAAACGCTTATTAAGCTCATTGAGTTGTTCAACCAGCTGTTCGATTCTGATGGCATTAAGGTGAATTGAGCTCATCAACTCAACCAATTCTTTTTTGAGGTCGCGATATTTTTTCTCGGTTGCGGACGAAACTTTTTTGCCGTGCAAAATTGCGTCCATACGCAGATTTTGAATCTTGCACAAATTGTCATAATTTCCCGCAATCTGGTTCAAAATTTCGAGCACCGGTTCAAGCAGCGCCGTTTCCATTGCCGAAACCGAGGTAGACGAATGACCGCCGTTTTCATCATCGGGATTGTCGCCGTCTTCACCGTCAATGTGGTTTTCCGAATCATCGGATTCGACATCACTTTCAGCATCGTTCATTTCATCATCGACCGTATCGTCCAAATCGATATCGTTTTCCAAATCGTCATCAATATCGTCCAGATTCTTTTTTTCGAGCTCTTCGGCAACTTTCGAAAGGTCGTCAACCGGTGCGGTGTCCTCATCATCATATACCATCGCCTCGGTATCATCGCCGTACATCATTTCCAAATCAATGATATCGCGCAGCTGCATTGTTCCATTTACAAGTTCATCGCGCCAATTTGCAATAGCTTTAATCGTCATCGGGCTTTGGCACAAACCATCTATCATAACGGTTTTGCCAGCCTCTATTCTTTTGGCAATTGCGATTTCGCCTTCGCGCGACAACAGCTCGACAGTGCCCATTTCTTTAAGGTACATTCTGACCGGATCGTCTGAGCGGCCTAAGTCTTTTTCGTCAAAGTTTCCGGCATCGTTATCATCATCTTCATCAACATCTTCATCAACGGCATCTGATTCTCCGTCATAAGAATCGACTTCGGATTCTGAAATAATGTTTATCCCCATATCTGATATGGAAGACATAATATCTTCTATTTTTTCGGAAGATTCTTTTTCGAGCGGAAGAGCCTTGTTTAGTTCTTCTACCGTGATATATCCGCGTTCCTTGCCCTTTTCGACCAGCCGCTTTACGGTTGCGCCGAGTGAATCGACAAGAACGCTTCCTACTGAATCTTCTTCATAGAAATCCTGATTTTCTTTATCTGACATAATTTTTCCCAAAAAACCGGTTTAGTTCTCCGCAAGCTTGTGCGGAAAAAAATTTGCTAGCGCGCTTTTTATACTTATTTTTCTCGTATTTGTCAATAGTTGCAAGCAATATAATTGCAATTTTGGCGAATTTAAATGCCTGCTTTTTGATATTATTATAAATCTTTGAGTTCCAACAGAGCCCGTTGTTCGTTTTTCAGCGTTTGAAAACGGGTATATATTTCGTCGGAAAATTCCCGCGCCAGAGCGTTTGCACACTCCCTGATATCTCTTTCGAGCTGTTCGAGCTGAACTTCCGTAATTTTGTCATCAAGCTCCGCTTTAAGCTTTTGCGGCATAAAGTTTTGTTTTTTTATCATATCGATTTCCCAGAGTTTGGAAACAACTTCTTCCTTTCCGTTTTCCGCCAAAAAATCGCAGATATTTTTGTCTTCTCCGTTTTCATAATATGAAAGCACCGCATCAAGAAGATTTTTAAGCTCTCCGTCTTTGATGTCAAACATCATAATTTTTTCTTCATAATCGCCGATAAGCTTAGGCTCGCAAATCAGCGCCGCCAGAATAAACCGCAACACGACATCGTTTACGACTTTGCTGCTGGCCTTTTGTTTTTGAGGCCTTTGCGCAAATTTTTCTTTTTTCTGCCACGATATCTGCCCGAATTTTTCATACAGCCTTTTTTTCATCTCCTGCTGATAATATCCGCGGACTTTTTCGTCTTTTATTGCGGCAATTTCTTCCATAATGTTTTTTTCGAGCAGAGCTTTTTCTTCAGGCGTATTAACATTTACAGCATCAAGATTTTTCTTCCACAACAAATCAACAAGCGGAACCGGTGCGTCCAATATTTTTTCAAACGCATCGGCGCCTTTTGCTTTCAAAAATTCGTCCGGATCCATTTTGTCCGGCAAAAAGATATATTGCAGAGAATATCCGGCCTTCAAAATCGGCAATGCTCTGTCAATTGAACGAATCGCCGCCTTAATCCCCGCTCCGTCGCCGTCAAAGCACAACAGAGGCTGCGGATTAACCTTCCAAGCCTCAATAATCTGATTTTCGGTCAACGCGGTTCCGAGCGGCGCAACGGCATAATTAAAGCCGTATTTGTTCATTGCAATCACATCCATATAGCCTTCGCTGACAATCAGCCTTTTTGCGGCATATGCATTGTCGCGCGCAAAGTTCATATTATACAAAACCCTGCGTTTATTAAATATCGGCGTTTCCGGAGAATTCAGATATTTCGGCTGCAAATCGCTCATAACGCGGCCGCCGAACGCAATCACCCTGCCCTGCCTGTCCATAATCGGAATCATTACCCTGTCGCGGAAAAAATCGTGCGGACTGCGGGTTTTGTCTTCCGGAATTGTGACCAACCCGAGCTCAACAAGTTCATTAAGCTCAATACCTTTGCCCGAAAGATATGCTTTCAAAGCATTGTTTGACGGGGCATACCCCATTCGGAATTTTTTGATAATTTTTTCATCAAAACCGCGGCCGTAAAGATAATTGAGCGCATTTTGCCCTTCCGGCAAATACAGTGTTCGCTCAAAAAACTTTGCCGCAAATTCCATAATGTCATATAACGACGCCCGTTTTTGCGCTTCAGCCGCATTTTCTTTCGAAAGTTTCGGAAGCTCCATACCGACTTTTGAGGCAAGCTTGCGCACTGCCTCAATAAACGGAAGATTGTTGGCATCCATTTCAAACTTTACGATATCTCCGTGCGCGCCGCAGCCGAAACAGTGATAAAATCCTTTTGCCTCATTGACCGTAAAAGACGGTGTTTTTTCATGATGAAACGGGCACAGACCGAGCCACTCACGCCCTTTGTGCGTAAGTTTTACCTTAGATGAAACAACATCAACAATCGAGATGCGAGCCCTGAGCTCCTCCAAAAACTTTTGCAGATCCGTTTCCATAATATCCTCAGTCTGAGCCTGTTATCTTTCAGCTTATGACAACAAAGCTTTGATTTGTCCCGATGCTTTGCCGAAATCCATCTGACCGGCATATTTTTCACGCAGAGCGGACATAACTTTACCCATATCTTTCATTGAAGCAGCGCCGGTTTGCGCAATAATTTCCTTAATTGCGGCAACGGTTTCTTCTTCATTGAGCTGACGCGGCAAAAAGCGCTCGATAACCTCTATTTCAGACTTTTCTTTAGCCGCAAGCTCTTCTCTTCCGGCCTGTTCATAAATCGCTATCGATTCGTTTCTTTGCTTAATCATCGACTGCATCATTGCCATCAAGTCGGCATCAGAAGCCTGTGCCTGGCCTTTTCCTCTGGCCTCAACATCTTTTTCTTTTTGACCTGCGATAATCAGGCGGACGGCCGAGACCGTCGCCATATCGCGTGACTTCATAGCCTCTTTCAAGGCATTTTGCAAATTTTCTCTTAACATAACAAATTCCTCTCTATACTAATCTTGCAAGCCCATCAAACGATATTTTACGCGAACATCATAATCGCGGGCAAAATCATTCATAATGCGATTTGCCATATCCGCCGAATATGCGTATGCGGCATTGCTTTCAATCATTGCCATTTCATTGGCCGAAAGCTTCGGAGCCTCTGTTTTCGAGCTTGAGGCCTGAACGATTGTCTGAGCCTTTCCGTTGGTCAAAACTTTCGGAGACATCAGCTGTTCATGAAACAGTTCCATTACATTTGCAACCGTCAAATCACCGGATTGTTCGCCGCGTGACAAAGGCTTTGTCTGAACATATTTCAAATTAAAGCGGGCTGCAATATCTTTAAGATTGTCACCGTTTTCCAAATCATGCATAACATCGTTTACGATTTCCTGCGCAATAACGGCTCTTTCGTTTTCTGCCCACATTTTTTCAATCTGTCCGCGGACTTCATCAACCGTTTTCGGGCGGGAATCCTCGATATTCTTTACCGAGACAATAACAAATCCCTGCTCGGTTTCAAGCGCCTGCGAAACTTCGCCGATATTATACGAAAACATTGTGTCGATAAAATCAGGCGATTTTACGATTTCATCGGTCGTTTTTGCGGTTTTTGCATATGTGCCGTCTTCTGCCAATCCTTTGACTTCATACAGTTTGTAGCCCATTTGTTTTGCCACATTTTCAAGGCTTTCGCCGGCACCGAATTTATCCTCAATATTTGCAACAAATGCATACATATTGTCATACAGTTTGTCTTCTTTGATTTTTGCAACAATATCACGGCGCGCCTGCTGCCGATCCATTTTGTGCATCGGAACGATTTTTGCGACCTTCACGATATGCCAGCCGTTTTCCGAGAATATCGGCTTAGAAAATCCGCCGGACGGAAGCGCAAAAACTTCATCTTTGAGCTCATCAATCAGCATATCTTTGCTGACCTTGCCGAAATCGGTATCTTCTTTGCTTTGCGAAAGCATATCTTTTGCAACCGCATAAAAATCTTTGCCGGATTTCAGCTCAAAATATGCCTTGTTTGCGGACTGTTCGTCATCAAACATCATCTGCAAAACCTCTCTGGTTTCCGGCGTTTCATAATCTGCAATATTATCCTGATAATATGTTTCAATCTCATCATCATCAACCGTAATGCTCTTCATCACATCATCGTTTGAAATAATGATAAAGTCGGCGTCTCTGCGTTCCGGTTCAACAAAATCGGGCGCAAAGTCGGAATAATATTGCTCAACTTCGTCATCAGAAATTTTGCGTTCAATCGGAAGTTTTTGTTCGTCGATTGTAACATATTCAAAAACTCTCTTTTGTCCGGTCATTTTTGCCAGATATTGACTCAAAATTTTCGGCGGATAAAAATTGTTCAAAGCAGCGCCGAGCAAAATCTGGCGTTCTATATCTCTTCTGATGGAGCGAATATATTCCGCATCACTCACACCCGATTTTGAAAGAAATGTTTTCATCAACTGTGGAGAATATTTTCCGTCAATCTGAAACTGCGGCAGCGAAAAAATAACACTTTGCACGATTGCGTCGCTGATGCTGATATCATACTTTTTTGCGGTCCTGTCCACAATCAGAGCCATAACTTCGCGGTTTGCAATTCTCTGAATCATTTCGGCGCGTACGCTGTCGTCCTCGTCAAAATCATCGCCAAAAAGGCCGCGCACCGCGTTTTGCTCTCTTTGTAACAGATATTGAAATTCGCCTTGCGAAAGTTCCATATTATCAACCTTAATCACAGGGCGGTTTTTGCCCGCGCTGCTCAAATATCCGGACACGCCGAACAATGACATAAAACTCAAAGCCGTCAAAGTTAAAATCGCTTTTGCCGCCCAACTCTTCTGAGCCTTTGCTAACATATTTATCATTTTACAAACTTTCCACTTCAATTCGTTATAATAAAAAATTCTCCCTGCATTATAATTTGTTAAATAATTTATGCAATCTCTAAATATTGATGTTGAAAAGTTTTTTTCTATATGCTAAAAAGTGCGCATTACATTAACTTAGAGGAAACAATTATGAGCAGAAAATTGTTGATTGCCGGAAACTGGAAAATGAACGGTCTTTCAAAAGACGGCGTTTTACTGGCAAAAAGCATTGCACAAGACAGCAAAAAAATCGCTGATTGCGACTTTTTGGTTTGTCCTCCGTTTACGCTTTTAACATTGATTAAAAAATCTTTGCGTGGTTCAAAGGTCGCTCTCGGCGCGCAAGATGTACATTTTGAGACCAAAGGCGCCCACACTGGGGATATCAGCCCGCTGATGCTTAAAGACGCTGGCTGCAAATTTGTTATTGTCGGCCATTCCGAAAGAAGGGCCGATCATTTTGAAAGCAACGAACTTGTATGCAAAAAAGCAAAAGCAGCACAAGACGCGGGTTTGACCGCGATTGTCTGCATCGGCGAAACCGCAGCACAGAGAGAAGAAAGCAAAACCATTGAAGTTTGTACAACTCAGATTATGAATTCCGTACCGGAAAAATCAACATACAGAAATATTGTGATTGCATATGAGCCGGTTTGGGCAATCGGTTCCGGAAAGACTCCGACTCCGGCCGAAGTTGAAGCCGTACACACTGCTGTCCGCAAGGCTTTGGCAAAAAGGCTCTCAAAGGCTCAGGCCGCAAAAATCCGCATTCTTTACGGCGGTTCCGTAAAGCCGAACAACGCGAAAGACTTTTTGTCGCTTGAAGATGTTGACGGCGCGCTTGTCGGCGGTGCCAGCCTGAAAGCGGAAGATTTTCTTGCTATTGCGGCTAATGCTTGTTGTTAAACATATATAATAAGGAAAATATCATGGGAACAGTTTTGTTAGTACTTCACCTTTTGGCAGCTATCTTTTTGGTAGTTTTGATTTTGATGCAGCGTTCGGGCGGCGGCGCTTTGAGCGGACTCGGCGGCGGCAACGGCGCGAGCAGCTTTTTGAGCGCACGCGGCAAAGGCAACCTTTTGACCAGATTGACCGCGATTTTTGCCGTAATTTTCTTTGCGACGAGTATTGCATTGTCAATTTATCACAAAGGTTCTGACACAAAGTCGGTTTCGCTTTTGGACACGGCTCCGGTTGCGGCCACAATTCCGGCTGCGGATATCAATGTTCCGGCTGAGGCTGAGGCTCCGGCCGAAGAAACAACTGCCGCCGAGGCTCCTGCCGCACCTGAGGCACCGGTTGCTGAAGCACCGGAAGTTCCGGCTGCCGAATAGCGATGTCAAACGACGCAAAATTTTTGTTATTGTCTTGCTGCGCACCCTGTTCGTGCGCAGTAATTCGTTGTTTGGCCGAACAAAACAAAGGTTTTGCTGTTGTTTTTTACAATCCGAACATCAGACCGCTGGCCGAATATGAAAAAAGACGCGACGAAAATTTGCGCCTGTGTAAAATGTACGGCGTTCCGTTTATTGAGCTGGAATATGACAACAACCGCTGGTGCGAATTAACCAAGGGTCTTGAAAACGAGCCGGAGCGCGGAAAAAGGTGCAGTGTGTGCTTTTATATGCGGCTGAAAAGAGTTATGGAATACGCCAAGGAGAACGGATTTTGCGCGGTTGCGTCGGTTTTGGGCGTTTCAAGGTATAAAGATTTGAATCAGGTAAACGAGGCGGCGTTCAAAGCGTCTGCCGAAACCGGAATGCCCTATTTGGAGATTGAGGGGCGCAAAAACGGAATGCAGGATTTGCGCAACCGGCTAATCAAAGATCTGAACCTGTACAGCCAAACCTATTGCGGCTGTAAACCGAGATAACAAAACAGAGGCGAAAACCTCCGTCTTTTCTGCGGTGCATAAATCAGACAAACGACATCAGCATATATATAATAAAGAATCTGCCCCATTTATTCAGCCTTCCGAATTTTTTAATTTTTGCGGTCAGCGGCGTTAAGAAATAAGCAACAAAAAAAAAGCACTTTGGACACAAACAAATCTTCTCTGTAATCTCTTTCATTATCTATCCAGCCGATAATTGTTAATATCAATGGTGGTACAACCATTATCAACAAGAGAAACAGCATTGCTTCTTTTATAAAATATCCAGTTTTTTTTCAAATCCATTTTTTCTCCTTAATATTATCTTAGCCAAATAAGAATAAAAATCAATGAATCATTCTCCCTCAGCTCAAGGATTTTATTCATATTTTTCACTCAGAATCAGATGGTTTGGTAAATTTTGTCGAAAAATCAATGTTTTGTCGAATAAAAATCTTAACGAAAGGTTAAAAAATCGTTGACAACACCTCACCGGGGGGGGGTAGAATATATGTGTAAATGGAATCGTAAAGGCCGTGTAACACATTGTTTTTATGCATTTATGATTCGGGGATAATTTTTAAGAGATTACAGGGGACGGAATATGAAAAATTATGTTTTCAAGAGAATTCTGTTAACAACAAGCGTGGCTTGCGGCGCGCTTTTTGTCTCGGGGAATGTAAATGCGGCAACCGTGTCTACATGGGAAGAATTTAAGGCGGCGATTGCGGCCGGAGAAAGCGAGATTGTGCTTGCGGACAACCTGACGGCGACCGATATAATCACAATTACAAGTCCGCTCAGCATCAAGAGCGCGGACGGACAGGTTTATAAAATTTCTGCGGCTGACGGGCTGAAATTTTCCGACTCCTTTATCAAATATACCGGCACATCGTCTTCTCCGCTGCTTAATTTGAGCAATGTGCAGATTTCAAACATTTACCGTTTTAACAACACCAACGCCGGAACATACGCTGGCGGCGTAATCAACAACTCGGGCAAAATCGGCACGATTGACGGTGTGTTTTCTGACAACAAAATGGAATATAATCTAGACAGCGGTGGGCATACCAGAGTGTACGGCGGTATAATCTATAACAGTTCGTCCGGCTCCATAGATAAAATCGGCGGCACATTTTCCAGCAACGACTTTGTCAGCCGCGTTCCGTGGAGCAGCCTCAACTCCTGGGGCGGCATAATCAGCAACCAGGGCACTATCAACGAAATTGATGCAAACTTTATCGGAAACACTATGTCGACAGAAGATTATAGAGATAACTATACTTATGGCGGAATAATACAATCGAGCGGAAAAATCGGCACAATCAGAGGATTGTTCAAAGACAATATATTAAAATATTACAACTACACCAGCTACTGGAATGAGCAAAGGGGTAGTTTGATGTATATACAAAACGGGGTAGACAATATCTATGCCGACTTTATAAACAACTCCCTATATAATGAAGCCAATGACACTCTGACACGTGTCCACGCATCTTTAAACTTAGGTTTTATAACCTTGCAATATAACAATATAAACGATTTTGTATCGTCTTTTGCTGAAAATAAGATGAATGTAACACTTACCGGAAACGGTAACGGATTTGTCAGAATAAATGATATATACCAGACAACCGCAAAAAATATTGTGTTTGATATGCATAACAACAAAGTTGATGCAACAGCTGAAGGTTATATATATTATGAAAGCTTCAACATGGAAGGGGATTCAACTGATGTTACATTTAATAATTCCAAATTCTATGAAAATGAAACAACATTAGAATCCACCACAAAAAACATTTATGCCTCCGGCTTAATGACTGTATCCAGCAGCGGTGCGAAAGCAACATTTAACAATGTGCTGTTTAAGGACAATATTACTACCGCAGTCGGGAATTCGACCATCAGCGGCGGCGGTATCAAAAACAACGGTACATTAAACATTAACACCGCGCTTTTTGAAAACAACCTGATTAATTCCACAAATGCGGCAAACGGCGGAGCAATTTCCAACGCAAAAACCGCCTCGATTATTGCTGATTTTGTCGGCAACAAAGCTTTCGCCGGAACGGATACTTCCACCGACACCAACGCCGTGGCCAGAGGTGGCGCGGTTTACAACTCCGCAGCCGGAACAATCGAAAAGCTCAGCGGCGTATTCTCTGACAACAAAGCGTATGCGATCGGCAAAACAAAATCTTCCGCTCTCGGCGGCGCGGTCTATAACAAAGGAAACCTCACTCTTTCTAATATCGTGATGGCCGACAACAACGCGGTTGCCGAAACCGGAACAGCCGACGAAACAAACAAGCCGGAAGCGCTCGGCGGTGCGGTTTATAACCTCGGAGATTTGCATATCAACGGTTCTGACGGCTTTGAAAACATTATCTCCGGCAACAAGGCGACTACCAAAATCGGCGAGACCGAAAACACCGTGCAAAACGGAATATACACCGCCGCGGCCGACAAGAATGTATTTGTTAATATGACGACCGATTCAAAACTGTTCGTCTATGACACCATCGACGGCGTTGAGGCCGGATACAACCTAAAATTTGACGGCGATGAAACCGGCCAGGCGTTTATTTATAACAATATTATCAACGCCAACATCTTTTTGGACAATATGTATCTGAACATTGCTCAAGAAGAATATCTCGACAATGCGAAAACTCTGACGCTTTCTTCCGGTCATTTGGATTTGATGAACGGAAAAGTCGGAACAATCCGCCCGGCAATGACTTTGACCGGCAATGTTCTGCTCTCCGTTGATGTCGATTTGTCCAACAAAATTATGGACCGCTTTGCCGATGGCGCAACCGCTACGGCCGGAAAACTCACAATCTCGCAGATAAATCTTCTTTCTGACGCTCTGCAAGATGTTGTGTATGTTCCGTTTGCCGAAGACAGCTGGCGCGACAAAGTTGATACCACCGTTACCGACGCCGTATATTCGAGCATCTATAAATATACGGTTTCGTACGAGGCTGACGGCGACGAAAACGGCGAAAATCGCGGCTCGTTCAAATTTGTCCGCACTTCGGTCATAAACCCGAATATTGAGGCGTCTTCAATCGCGGGAATCATCAACGGGGCAATGACGCAAGGCTTGATTTATCAAAAAGCCCTGCAAGGCACCGATAACGCCGCACTCATCGGCCTCGGTATGTCTTCCGGCGATGAAAAGAGCGAATACGCTATCGGACAAATGTGGATAAGACCGTTCTTGAGCAAAGAAAATGTTGATCTCAAATATTCCAACACCGTCCGTGCACAGGCTCGTGGTATGGTCTTTGGTATCGACAGCAACGACATTCATCTTGACAACGGCGGAGAGCTCACAATCAGCCTCTATGGCGCAGTCGTCGACTCCGACCAAAAGTTTGAGCAAAACAAAGTTAAACAAACCGGAGGCAACCTCGGCGGATCTATCGTGGCAACATACGGCGACTTCTTTGCCGCAGTCACCGCCAATATCGGTATGAGCGATAATGAAGTCAACACCGTCACCGGCAAAGACAACTTTAATATCTATCTCGGCGGTGCGGCGTTCAAAACCGGCTACAATATCAGCCTTAACGAAAGCAAAGACCTGGTTATTCAGCCGAACTTCCTGACTTCGTACACCGCGCTGAAAACCGAAAATTATCACACTTCGGCCGGCGTTCATGTAAAGTCTGATATGCTGCATGTGGTAGAAATCGCTCCGGGCTTTAAGCTCATCAAAGAATACGACCACGGATTTAAGGCATATGCTACCATGACGGCGGTTTGGAATGTTATAATCGACGGCGAGGTTCGCGCAAACAATGTGGTTCTGCCTGACTTGAGCGTCAAACCATACATTGAATACGGATTCGGTTTTGAAAAAGACTGGAGCCAAGAAGAATGGAACCCGGTTGACCTCACAACATTCGCGCAAATCGTCAGACGCGACGGCGGACGCGAAGGTTGGGCAGGAACCGCGGGTATCAAATGGAGCTTCTGATAAGCTGTTAGTCCGGTGTAATTTTCCCCTGACACCGACAAAAAAGAGGTTGTTTTTCAGGCAACCTCTTTTCTTTTTTCTGCTTTTTTTATTTTACACTACAAAAATTTTTGCAACGATATATGTGCAAACAGCGGCAAACAATCCAGCAAACACATCGTCGAGCATAACTCCGAGCGCGGAATGAAGCTTGCTGTCGGCCCATTTTACAGGTCCCATTTTTTTGATATCAAACAAACGGAAAAAAGCAAATCCGACAAGGTATATATACCAATGCGACAAATTTGCGTACAAAAGCGGAGAAACCAGCACAAAGCTTAATGTCTGCCCCACAACTTCATCAACCACAACCCAGCCGGGGTCCTCTACCTTTTGATGTGTGACAACATAGTGCGTTGCCGGCCAGCCCAATACAAAAGCCGCCGCCGCAACCGCCAAAATTCCCCACAAGCCGAAAAAATACGCCGCCGCCGCGACCAACGGCAAGGTCATAAATGATCCCGCCGTCCCCGGTGCAAACGGAGCAAACCCGACCCCGAAATATGAGGCAATCGAATATGCAAGATTATGTTTCATCGCACTTATCCTTTACAATTTGAAATCAATAACGCCGTCATACGCATAGCGATATAACTTTTCGATTTCTTCAATCAGCGGATAGCGTGGGTTGGCCGAAGTGCATTGATCGTCAAACGCCAGCGTCGGCAATGTTTCCATCGCTTTTTCAAACGCATCTTTGTCAATGCCCCACTCCTTAATCGAAGCCGGAATATTAAGCTCTTTTTTGAGCTCCTCAACCTTTTGAATCAGGCTTTCTACCAGCTCGTCATCGGTCTTTCCTTTAAGCCCCATCGCCTCGGCAAAACTGGCATACGCGGCCTTTGCGTGCGGAAAACGATATTGCGGGAATACGCCCTGTTTTACCGGACAATCGGTTGCGTTATAGCGAATAACCTGGCAAATCAGCAACGCATTCGCAATTCCGTGCGGAACATGGAACGCGGCGCCAAGCTTGTGAGCCATCGAGTGGCAAACGCCCAAAAACGCATTGGCAAACGCCATACCGGCAATCGTCGCAGCGTGATGAACCCTCTCACGAGACAGAGCATCGGCGTTTTTATATGACGATGGCAGATATTCCAAAATCAACTTGCCGGACTCGGTCGAAAGCCCGCGGGTGTATTCGGTAGACATTACCGAAACATAAGATTCCAACGCATGCGTCAAAACATCGATACCCGATGCGGCACACAGCCCGCGCGGCATTGTCAAAACCAAATCGGCATCAACAATCGCCATATTCGGGGTCAACGCATAGTCCGCAATAGCATATTTAATTCCTGTCGTATCGTCGGTAATAATCGAGAACGGCGTAACTTCGGAACCAGTACCGGAAGTTGTCGGAATCGCAACCATTTCAGCCTTTTTGCCGAGCGGCGGAAATTCAAAAATTCTCTTTCTGATATCCATAAAGCGCATTGCCAAATCTTCAAATTTGAGCTCAGGATGCTCATACATCAGCCACAAAATTTTGGACGCATCAATCGGAGAACCGCCGCCCAAAGCAATAATCACATCAGGCTCAAAGCTGTTAAGCTGCTTGATTGCCACATTGATGGTGCTCAAATCCGGATCCGGCTTAACATCAGAGAAAATGCGGTGTGCAATACCCATCTCGTCCAAAATATCCGTAATCTTTTTGGTATATCCCAAATCAAACAACGGCTTGTCGGTCACAATAAACGCCTTTTTCTTTCCGGCCAGTTCTTTCAGGGCAAATCCGAGCGAACCCGGTTTGAAATAAATTTTTGACGGGACTTTGAACCACAACATATTTTCCTCTCTTTTTGCAACGGTTTTAGTATTAAGCAAGTGTTTTACGCCGACATTTTCACTGACGGAGTTTCCGCCCCACGAGCCGCAGCCCAAAGTCAGCGAAGGTTCAAGCCTGAAGTTATAAATATCGCCGATTGCGCCTTGCGATGACGGACAGTTAATCATAATTCTGCCGGTGTGCATTGTTGCGCCGAAAGTCTTGATTCTGTCTTCATTTGCCTGATTTGTATACAGAACTGAAGTGTGTCCGTTGCCGCCGAATGTTACCAAAGCTTTTGCTTTTGCAACTGCGGATTCAAAATCTTTTTCCTTATACATTGCCAAAACCGGAGAAAGCTTTTCAGCCGAGAAAGGCTCTTCTTTGCCGACTTTTTCGCACAGAGCAATCAAAACCTTTGTCTGCGGTGCAACTTCTATTCCGGCCATTTTGGCGATAGTCGCGGCTTTTTGCCCCACAATCGCGGAATTGAGCTTGCCGTCCGGCATAATCACCTTGCCGAGAGCCTCTTTTTCTTTTGCGCTCAAAATATATGCGCCGCGTTTCAAAAATTCCGCCTTGACGGCATCATAAACCGCATCAACCACAACGACCGACTGCTCAGAAGCACAAATCATACCATTATCAAAGGTTTTTGACATCAAAATTGAGCTGACGGCCATTTGCAAATCCGCAGTTTCATCAATCACTGCCGGAGTATTGCCAGCGCCGACGCCGAGAGCTGGATTTCCGGAAGAATAAGCCGATTTAACCATTCCCGGACCGCCGGTAGCCAAAATCAAATTGGTCTTTTCGTGCTGCATAAGGTATTGTGTTTGGAAGATTGACGGATTTTCAATCCAGCTGATGATATTTTCCGGAGCGCCGGCCTTTACTGCCTCTTCCAAAATGATTTTTGCGGTTTCCACCGTGCATTTTTTGGCGCGCGGATGCGGAGAAAATACAATAGCATTTCTGGTTTTCAGCGCAATCAAGCTTTTGAAAATCACCGTAGAAGTCGGGTTTGTGGTCGGAATAACGCCGGCAATCACGCCTATCGGATCAGCAATTTTAATCACGCCGTTTTCTTTATCTTCGGCGACAATTCCGCAAGTTTTTGCGTTTTTATATTTGTTATAGATATATTCCGAGGCGAAATGGTTTTTAATCACCTTATCTTCAACAACGCCCATACCTGTTTCTTCTACCGCCATTTTTGCGAGCGGAATACGCAGGGAGCTCATTTTGAGCGCAACGCGGCGAAAGATATGGTCAACTCGTTCCTGCGAATAGGTTGCATAAATTTTCTGAGCCGCCGAAACTTTTTCAAGCAAATTATCGATGTATTGTTTTTCTTTTTCCATAACATCTTGATTTTCTTCAGCCATAGTTTTCTCCATTATAAAAATTATTCGATGATAATATCGGGCGATTTTGCGCAAAATTCAAGCGTTTTATCAAAATATCAAATCAATATTTGTTACCATATATTTTAATTGCAATCTGCAAAATTTTTGCTAGAATTTACAGCAGGATAAATTATTGGAGTTTTTTATGATGAAAAAAACATATTTGGCACTTTTTGCTGCGGCGTTTTTGCTCGGCGGCTGCTCTGAGCGAAACGAATTTTTACTGACTTGCAACACATTGGGTTTCAACGATTTACGCGATTTGACTTTTCAGGAATGCCGCTGCGTTGCCGACGAACTTGAGCAAAATCTTGCGGTTGAAGACTTTTCTGAGCTTAATAAGATATTGAAAAATCGCGAGCAGCCACAGATAAATTCAACTTCCGACATTGTTCTGCGCGATGCCGGACGCAAGTGCGTAAATCCCCTGAAACAATAGAAAAATCAACTGCGGCATAATTAATATTAGACAAATATTTTTTTTGTGCTAATATTATATCAGTATTGTTTATCCGCAAAGGAAAAAATTATGAATCAGGAAAATCTCGAAGTTGTGAAAAAGTTGATGCGATTTGCCAAAGGAAAGCTCGTAAGCGCCTACAATTCCGAGCTTTTTCAAAACTTTAAGGCCGAATACACCGGCGCAAAACTGGTTGAAAAGCTGCGTGCCGGAAAGGTCGGCTTTGTCAATGGCGTAAATCAGGCAAAAGTGGTTTTCCGTCCTCGCTATAAATTGGCTAAAGCGCGTGCTATTGCGGCCGGTCAGCGATTTTTGAGCTTTACGAAAGAAAATCTGCAAGCAGCGAAAAATTCTGATTTATACAAAGATTTTCAAAATTCAAAATTGGTGCAAAATTGCCGAAAATACGGGCGAAAAGCGGTGCTTGCGGCGTCGATTTCGGGCGTGTTGCTCGGCGGCGGATATATCTTTAAGAAAAATTCCAACAACAAGAGAACTGCCGAATACAGGCAGGAGATTGTCACTCATACCCCGACCGTGGACGAGGCCATCAAACATAACGAAAATCTGCTGTTTGCCACCATCGTTCATTCCGAAAATTTCAGCAATGAGCCATACCGCGATTCCGCCGGAGTTCCGACCATCGGCTATGGCACGACCGTTTATCCGAACGGAAAAAGAGTTACGATGGGCGACAATCCGATAAGCCGCACTCTTTCGCCGGAAATGGTGCAAAAAAACAACGGCAGCTACAAAGACGCGATGTATGACAAGGCGCAGGGATATGTTATATCTCACCTTGAAAAAGAGGTGTATCCGGCGCTCAGAGAGATTAAAGACTTCAACAAGCTCACGCAAAATCAACAGGTTGCGCTCGGGCTGTTTGTTTATAATATCGGAAAGTCGGGCTTTGAAAACTCGTCTGTTTTGCAAGAGCTTAATGCCGGAAATACCTTAGCCGCGTTTGATAACATACTCAAATATAACAAAGTGAAAGGCAAACGGGGAGGATTGGTATTTTCGAGAGGCCTGCAAAAGCGCCGCGCGTACGAATATATGATTGCGCAGGGCAATGTTTCTTTGGCCGATGTGATAAAAATGCCGATCGGAAGCTTGTATGTCGACTCAGCTTATGAGCTTATGTATGGTGGGAAAACAGCGAAAGACTTTGCCGGCGAAAACATTGTAAAGCCGGATTCTTCCAAAGCGGCAGGATATGTTACCGCGCTGATGAGCGCGGCCGGCAATAAGGTTGAGCATTGCGTCACCAGCGCCTGCCGGCAGGATATCAAAGCAAAAACGGCGTCCGATGCCCAAAAAATTGAAGTTGCGATGCTTGACCGCGGCAACAGGCGTTGACATTTCGACCTATTGATACTTATATAATCAGCAGAAAGGGATTTTGTGATGAATTACAAGATTAGCGATTTTTTGATTTGGTTGTCGGTATTGGTCGCAATGGGGCTGATAATGGCGTTTTCGTTTTATTTGTTTATATTTTTGCTGCCGATAATTTTGCTCGGGATTGTGGGCTATATGTGTTTTTATCTGTATTGTTACTATGTTGCGAAGCATTCAAAACGCGGGTGCGGAGTAAAAAAATCTGAAAAAAGTGAAAAAATTATCGATGTTGAGTATGAAATACTGGACAATAAAAAATAATTGTATATAATAGGCGATGTTACGTGATGAGAGCGGCAGGGTGATATCTGCCGTTCGCTTTTCAAATAACAGTATATTTCAAAAACAAAAAAGCCGCGGATGGGGTTTCCCGCCGCGGCTTTTTTGCCTTGACTAAGCCTACCATTCCTGAGTATATTTCAACTTAGGATTGTTCAAACGCTTTATATAATTAGGGTTACTTCTTTCTACTCCTTGTTCTACTGTTCTAAGGCTTGAATATTGATTATATTCTGTATCAACCATATTTTCATTGAAATAACTATTACTGTTGTTTGTCAAACCATTTCTATCGAAATAACAATATACAGTCGCATAACCTTCTATACTCCATTTATCAACCGGGAACAAATTCCAATATATTTTGTTATCTCCTTGTCCAAGCTGCGGTGCTTCTGATCCACCCATTCCCGGTGTTTTGCTTGAATCAAACAAGTGGCTCCACAACACTGACGGATAGATAAATCCCATATAGGTATTCCAACCTACAAATTGTCCGCCTGTTGAATATTCATTTCCTTTGTTATTATTTTCTCCTACATTTCCTCCCAAATTAAGCTTAATTGCCGACTTCAACCATGTATTTTGTTGGAATATTCTCGGAATTGTTATAGAACCTCCTCCTGCCGGAATCTCTTTTATATCACCTTTTATCAATCCTTTACTGGTCATATCATAAATCTTTTTATCTGGAGATTTGGCACTAGTGTTTCCATACATTGGTGTCGATTCGTTCAAATATAATCTATTACCTGCATCTGCACTGCTATCTTCTACCAGAGTACCGATTTGAGCCATACGCCAGCCGGCAGGAGTCAAAGTAATAACTTTTGCATACCCCGGAGGACACTGCGGCGCCGGGACAACTCCTAAAAATGCTGATGCAAATATAGCATTTACTTCCTTCACTGAATTGTTCATACTAGTTATGTCTTTTTCTTTAGGTGTCGTTCCCTCACCATAGCTGTTATCCGTAACATAAATACCTTTATTAATAAAGTCAGGCAAAATATCGCTCAAACGAGCTCCACCGCGGGAGGTCAGCTTGATATCGTGCATAACCGAAGTATATGCCGGATCTACCATATAGTGGTCATAACGCACACCATGACCTATTGTTTTGTCTTTATATACTTCATTTGGATTTCTCTCATAAGATACTCCGTTTTTTACATCCTGGACATTATCTACAACAAACCTGTCCGCTTTAACATACCCCGTCCCCGCATCAGCAGCATTTTTACCGGTTGAATCAGCAGCATTTTTACCGGTTGAAGAGGCTATCTTGTCTAAATCATCAAATTGCTGTACATCTATTGAACCTCTGCGGATATATACACCAGCTTTGATAGTATTATTTGCTCTATCTTGTACATTAAAATTATCATCACCTTTTGAAACATCATCTGAGCCGCTTACCGCCAACACATTATTTTGCAAGACAACTTTTCCGCCATATGCATTATCACCAGACTTATGATGAACAGTTTGAATATGTATATATTGATCACCCTGCAATTGAATATTATTCGATGCATTAAATTGCAAGAAACTACCTTTATCATATTTAGGAGTGACATCTATGCCATTATTTGCTTCTACACTATCTCTAGACAATGTTATTGTTCCATCTACTCCCTTTGTTGAATCTGACGGGGAAACATTCATTACAATATCTCCACCCTTTACCGTTGTATTAACATTACCAGCAGTAACTTTGTTTTCTATGTTAGCATCAGAAACAGTCATAGCTATACCGCCGACATTCTTAACCGCTTTGCCATCGTCTTTATAAATTCGACCTATATCCAATTGAGAGAGTGGTTTTTTTACTGTTGATCCTGACGATGATTGTCCTAACGTCCTCATTTGAATAGTACCTTGTAGCAAGTCGCCTACACTTTCTTGGTCATTGCCATAACCTTTTATTTGTCTGGCTTCTTCAAGCTTTCCGCTGGACGCCACATTTATATATGCATACTGCGCCGGTAATTCTCCCGCTTTACTTTCACCTTTTCTTTTATACCCGATTTTAACACCGTTTTTATCTACATCTAAATTCCAGGTTTCTTGGCTATTGTCTAGATCGTTTCTGCCTGCGCGCAATGATTTTGTATCAAAATTATCAGATTTCAAATATCCTGTTTCCAGCTGTGTCGCAATTGTTCTACCTGATAAAATATTTGCATTTTTTGCATTATTTGCGGCAACTATATATGATGTATAAGCAGCATTGCCATCACTATCTTTTTTTCCTATACGAGCATATTTGTCTTTAAATCCGGACCCATCGTATGTGGCTTTATTATCTTGTGTACCGACATAATTTTTTGGATTCATTGCCACAAGTTGATTTTTAATAGTCGTTCCATCTTCTTTGATACTAACCTTAGCATCGTCACTATTGCCAAAGAAACGAACAGCTCTTGCATCACCAGATTCTTCTGCGCCTATATTTGCAGAAATTAAATTATTAGCATATGTCAAAGTATTACTATTTACGGCAAACTTATCCTTACTATCGCCGGTTCTGCTGAATGTCATGCCACTGTTATCAACAACCAGTCCGGCTCCGGCAACCGCTGTAGTATTTCCTTCTCCTGTAGTAGAGGTATACGGATTGTATTTAAATTCTGTTTCATCGACACTCAGTTTTTTCCGAGCGGCTTCCAATGATCCGCCTAACCAAGTATTTTTAACAGCGCCTTTACTGCTGACATACAAAGCATAACCTTCTGCATCGGCAGTTATATCATCATCTTGATTATCTTTTTTATTTCCATCTCTTCCTTCTTGATGGCCAATCAAAAGTTGGCGAACGCCTTCGATGCTTTTTGCGCCATCATCACCCCACATATACAAGTTTGTCTGCATGGTGTTGTTTTCAACATCATCTTCAACGCGATATAAAAACTTGCTGGTATCAATCTGTGCCGACGCCCCGACCGCATTCTGCGATGCCACAACAACCGAGTTATCAGAAATACCATTTAGCTCTATATCTGCAGGATCTGTCTGCCATGTACCCTGAACGCCGAGCACTTCACCGTTGTCAACAATTGCTCCGTTCCCGCCAATCATTGTCGCAATTCTTGATGTGCGTTGCGCCGTAATCTTGTCATCTGTAACATTTGCGCCAACATATCCGGTAATAACAGGGGCTTTCGGGTTATCCGTTTCTTTTACGACATAAGAAAATTTATATTCTTCCCCAAGCGGGCCATAAACTTTTTCCCCTTCAACAGCTCCTTCAGGCAAATATTTTGCCAATTTGTCCGCCGTTAAAGTGTATTTGCCATCATGTCCATCGCCTTTCAAGGTATCATAATTATCGCTGATATAGGCATCAAGCGCGGAGCTGAGCATTCTCATATGGCTCGCCGCGTTGATATCTTGCAGCTCGGTCATTCTTTCCGCTGATTTTTTATAAACAACAGGAGTAACCAGCGAAATTAACCCCAACATTGCTATCGCCTCAATCATCAAGCTACCAGCCTGATTTATCTTTTTCATATCAAAGTTTTTCATCGCTTTTCTCCTTATCTTACAACACTCATAACAATTAAACAGTTACTGGAATCTTTGTGGCAGTTGCTATCAGACGCGAACAATCCATTTTGGGAAATCGCCTTCGGAATCGGCACAAGTTTGTCTTGAAACCCGCTGATAAAATACTCAAAATTGTTAACCATCAACGAGTTACCTGCTGAATCTTTATATAATTTTTCATCAATCACTTGATCTTTATATTTGCCGGCAGGAACCACATACCCCATCTTTACGCCCTGAGTCGAAGTTTTTTTGATGGCTTTTATCAAATCTTCATTCGGAGCCTCTAAGGTAGAGCCTTCAGCTCCTCTGGCTCTCCAACGCACAGGAATCGGCATTGTGGTCACAACATACAGCCTTGCATAGTTTTTGTTCGGAATAGGGTTCCCGTTTTCATCAACTTTGATTGAACCGTCTTCATTTTTCTGAGTTGCTCCTTCAGAACCCTGACAAAGCTTTATATCCGCGGTCAATTCAAGCCGATTAAAAACCGTAGGGTCATGCATATCGCGGCTTTTGATGCAATATAGCTTTGAAACTTCGCCGACCTCAGGCCTAAATCCTTCCAAAACGGTTTCAGATAAAATTCCACCTTCTGGTTTACCTGTATCTGGATTCTCTTTAGGATTAAGTTCCGCCTTTGTTATCGTCCCCAAATACATTGTCCCGTCTTGCCCATTTTTCGCCAGCTTGTATTGCTTCTTAGTATATTTTGTGACTGCCTCATGCTGAATCAAAAGCTTTGAAATGACAGCCTGCGCCTGCGGCGTTACATACAAATCGCGCGAATCGGATCGCACGCTCAAATTATATGAAAACAGCGCCACAACAAATGTTGCCAATATTACCCAGATATACATACTCTTCCCCCTATTTGTAACCTATTACAAATCCTATCATATTTTTTTTGAGCTTGCAAATTTTTAAGCCGATTTCAGGCAAAAATTCACATTTCTGTAACAATGTACAAAATTTACTGTCTTTTATTGAAAAAATGGTTAAATATATGTGCAAAAGGATAATGTTATGGATAAAAAATTTCAAATTGTCAGCCCGTTTGAACCCGCCGGAGACCAAATCGAGGCAATTGAAGAACTATCCGCCGGCGTCGAAAAAGGCCTGAAAAATCAGGTGTTGCTCGGCGTTACCGGCTCCGGCAAAACCTTTACCATGGCAAAAATTATCGAAAAGTGCCAAAGACCCGCGCTGATTATGGCTCCGAACAAAATTCTGGCCGCTCAGCTGTACGCCGAAATGAAAGAATTTTTCCCTTATAACAAGGTGGAATATTTTGTTTCGTATTACGACTATTATCAGCCGGAAGCCTATATTCCCAAAACCGACACATATATCGAAAAAGACTCGGCCATAAACGAACAAATCGATATGATGCGCCACGGGGCGACCCGCAATGTTTTGGAAGAAAACGATGTGATTATCGTTGCCTCGGTCTCGTGCATTTACGGTTTGGGCAGTATGGAATCGTATTCATCGATGACTTTGCCGCTAAAAGTTGGCGATTGCGTTGAAATTTCAGAGATTGCCAAAAGGCTCGCAGAACTGCAATACGCCCGCAACCAGCTGAATTTTGCCCGCTCGACTTTCCGCATCAACGGCGATGTTTTGGATATTTTTCCGGCGCACTATGAAGACCGAGCCTGGCGAATTTCCTTTTTTGGCGATGAAATTGAAAGCATTTGCGAATTTGACTCTCTGAGCGGAAAAAAGACCGCGGACTTGAACGAAGTCGTCGTTTATCCTGCCAATCACTATGTTACGCCGCGCCCTGCCCTTTCGCAGGCTATGGAACACATCAAGCAAGATTTGGACGAGCGGCTGACCTTTTTCAAAGAGCACGGAAAACTGCTCGAGGCTCAACGGCTTGAACAGCGCACCAGATTTGATTTAGAGATGATGGAAGCGACCGGACATTGCAAAGGAATCGAAAATTATTCGCGATATCTGACCGGCCGCAGCGAGGGCGAACCTCCTCCGACTCTATTTGAATATTTTCCGAAAAATTCGCTTGTTTTTATTGATGAAAGCCATATTTCCATACCGCAAATCGGGGCGATGTACCGCGGCGACCAAAACCGCAAGTCCACGCTTTCGGAATACGGATTCCGCCTGCCGTCGTGTCGCGACAACCGCCCGCTCAAGTTTGAAGAGTGGAACGCCATGCGCGGACAAACAATTTTTGTTTCGGCGACTCCGGGACCGTGGGAGATGGAACAAACCAAAGGCGAGTTTGTCGAACAGGTTATTCGTCCGACCGGACTGACCGACCCGCTTTGCATCGTTAAAGGCGCGCAAAATCAGATTGACGACCTTATGGAAGAATGCCGAAAAACCATTGCCAAAGGCGAACGCGTTTTGGTAACGACACTGACAAAAAAAATGGCGGAAGACCTGACCGAATACCTGTCCGAAAACGGCATCAAAGTCCGCTATATGCACTCTGATATCGACACTTTGGAGCGCATTGAAATTATCCGCGACCTGCGCCTCGGTGTGTTTGATGTTTTGGTCGGAATCAACCTGTTGCGTGAGGGTTTGGATATTCCGGAATGCTCTCTTGTCGCAATTTTGGACGCCGACAAAGAGGGTTTTCTGCGGTCTACACGCTCGCTTATTCAGACTATCGGACGAGCCGCGCGAAACGCTCAAGGACGCGTGATTATGTATGCCGACAAAATCACCGATTCGATTGATGCCGCGCTCAAAGAAACCGCCCGCCGCCGAGAAAAGCAACAAAAATATAATATTGAGCACAATATCACGCCGCAAACCATCAAAAAGAGCATTTCTTCAACCCTAAAGGCGATGAGCGAAACCGATTTTGTTAAAGACGACGCACCGAAAGATGTTGATTTGCGCAATGTTGACAAGCAGATTAAGGACCTGACGAAAAAGATGAAGGCCGCCGCTGAAGAGCTTGATTTTGAAAATGCCGTAAAATATCGCGACAAAATTAAAAAACTTGAAGAATTTCGCTTGAAAAATTCTTGATAAACGGAGCAAAAAAACTATGAAAATCACTATTATTGCAATCGGAAAATGCAAAAAAAATTCGCCGGAATACGCCTTGATTGAAGAATATAAAAAGCGCTCAAATTGGGAAATTATCATCAAAGAAAAAGACAATTCAAACCAAAAAGACGAGGCGGAATTTTTGCAATCATCAATCCCGTCCGGCGCAAAAGTCGTGGTGCTTGACGAACGCGGAGAAAACATAAAATCGCTTGATTTTGCCGCAAAACTCGAGGCGTGGGAAAATTCCGGCTGCCAAAATATCTGCTTTTTAATCGGCGGGGCGGACGGACATCTTGAATCCACCCGCAAACGCGCTGATTTGCTGCTTTCGTTCGGAAAAATGACCCTGCCGCATATGTTGATGCGTGCGGTTTTGAGCGAACAAATTTATCGGGCGCAGACGATTATTCATCACCACCCGTACCACCGCGAATAAGCAGATATCTTACCAAAATTTTCAAACAAAAACCACCGAGGGGAGTCGGTGGTTTTTTTGTGTTTTTCTCCGGTGAACGAAAAGAGAAAAACAGCTAGAAAGAAATGATAATGGTGTTATCTTTTTCTTCATGAACATCAGCGACGGCTTCTGCCAGGGCATAAAATGTTCGGTGTCCGGTCGGCATGGTTGTCATTCCGATGGTCGATGAGCCGGAGTCTGAAGTTGAGCCAGACCCGTTGCCGGTTGAAGAACCCGTACAGGAATTTGAACCTGTATCAGGTTTTGTCTCTTCCCCGCCGCTTGAACTCTGGTTGCCGTTGTTTGAATCAGAACCGCCGTTGTCAGGGGTCTTACCTAAAGTTGTTCCAGCTTTGCCAGTCCTCAGAAAAAGGATTGAATTTAGCATTTTTAAGAAAAGTTGATAAATCGAGTTCTACATTTTCTCCGGTATCTTCACCAAAATAAGAAACAGAGTTAATCTTATTGGAGTCTTACCAAGATGATGTCCCTATCAATATAGCCGCGTTCGCGTTGACGCAGATGGCAAGAGCGGTGGAAAGGGAGAGGAAAAAGGGTTTACTTTTCATAATACATATTCCTTTATAAAAATATTTAAAAACATCTACCCCCCCCCGAGAGTTTTCTCGGAGAGGGGTACATATTTTGCCGAACACATCACTGTTTCGACATTGCCTTATATTATGACTTTCTCGCAAAAGTCAACGATAAGCCACGCAAACCGCAGGTTTTTACAAAAAAGAGGCGGGTTTTCACCTGCCTCTGAAAACATATTTACGGATATGTCCTCTATAAGGGAATAGAAATGAGTACCCTCAAGCCTCCCATAGAACTATCGGAAAGCTCAATCTTTCCGCCGTGTGATGTAATAATGTCCTTAGCAATCGCAAGTCCGAGCCCGACGCCGCCGGTTTCTTTGTTGCGGGAGCCTTCAATGCGATAAAACGCCTTGAAAACATCTTCGCGTTTGTCTGCCGGAATTCCCGGCCCGTCATCTTCAATCGCAACCTCAAGTTTGTTATTGTTGCTCTCAAGCGATACGGCGATTGTTTTGCCATAATTAAACGCATTTGAAATGACATTCGTCAGCGCGCGTTTCAAAGCCTGTTCACGCCCCTGAATAGCGCTGACCTGATCGTTGGTCGAATATCTTATCATCGCCTTGGTGTTTCTGAACTTGTTGATAATGCTCAAAATCAGTTCGTTCATATCAACAAAGGTTGCCTTTTCGCCGCCTTCACCGCTGACAAACGACAGATACCCGTCAAGCATCTTTTCCATTTCGGAAATATCATTCAAAAACTCTTCTTTTTCTTCCATTTTCGGCATCATTGCAATCTGAAGTTTCATTCTGGTCAGCGGAGTGCGCAAATCGTGCGAAACACCGGCAAGCATCTGCGTTCTTTCACTGATTTGGCGCTGAATACGCTCTTTCATTTTGATAAACGCATATCCGGCGCGGCGAACCTCAATCGAGCCGTACGGCTTGAACTTTTTGTTGTCGATTCCTTTACCGAAATCCTCTGCGGCCTGAGCCAACTGAGCAATGGAACGAACCTGAATCCTCAGGAAAAGCGCAGCCACAATAAACAGCAGCAGCGATGTTCCAATCATCCATGCCACAAACCCGAAAATCGAGGTGCTGAAGATGTTTTTCGGAGAAGTCAAAAACTCAAACAATCCGTCTTTTGTATCCAAATATACAAACAACTCCGTGCGGTCTTCATTCAAATAAATCGTGCTGATTGCGTCCGGAAATTCTTTTTTGAGCGAATTTTCCAAAAATCCGGTAACCATCTTGCTGTTTTTGTTTTGGCGGTTCAAAACCGAATGACGCGCATCGTTGTCATAAAATTTTACCTGCATATCATACAGTTTATCCGACAATTTTGCAATTTTATCAAAATTTTCGGGACTGTTTTCGGCCAGTTCAACCACAAATGCCATATTGGAAGTTAGGTTGTTCGAAAGCTTTCTGCCGACTTTGCCCCAGCTGCCGTCAAAAAATGCGACAATGGACACAATTTGAACCACAATCAGCGGAATAAATATCAAAAGCATTGTTCTGAAAAACAATGTTTTCGGCATAAATTTCAATTTGAGATATCTCAAAGCATTTTCTGCTTTTTCGGGCATTTTAAAATGCATTTATATTCTCCTTTAACAAAAATTAATCAGGCAAAAGCATATAACCTTTGCCTCGTACGGTTTGCAAATAGCGCGGATTTTTCGAATCTGCCTCAATTTTGCGGCGCAAGCGCGTAATCTGCACATCAATAGACCGCGGGCTTTGATTTCCACCCAAAATTTCCGCCAGCTTTTCGCGCGAAAAAATCCGGCCGGAAGTCTGTCCCAAAGTACACAAAAGAGCCTGTTCGACTGGCGTGATATGAACAACATTGCCGTCAGAATCCAAAAGCTCTTTTTTTGACATATTATACGAACATCTGCCCAAACTAATTTTTTCCGACTGCTGCGGTTTTTCACCTTTCGGAGCACGACGCAGAATATTTTTAATGCGCAAAATCAGCTCCTTAGGCTCAAACGGTTTCGGAATATAGTCATCAGCGCCGCATTCCAGCCCGCTGATACGATCCGCGGTTTCGCCCATTGCCGTAAGCATAATCGCCGGGACATCACTTTCTTTGCGCAGTTTGGTCAAAAACTCTATTCCGCTTTCATTCGGCATCATAACATCGACAATCAGCAAATCAAAGCTGTATTCCTTGAGCATATCGCGTGCCGACTGGGCATCTTTTGCGCTTGAGGCAAAAAAACCTTCGTCCCGCAAAAATCTTTGCAGGAGCGAGCGCAGCCTTGTATCATCATCAACTACAAGAATATGAGCTTTTGAATCCGGCATTTCTTCACCTATTTTGCAGATGCTTTCTTAGTTGTTGATTTTTTTGCCGCAGGCTTCTTTGCAGCCTTTTTAGCGGAAGCGCTCTTTTTTGCCGGAGTTTTCTTTGCTGCCGCTTTTGCAGTTTTCTTTACGGTCTTTTTTGCAACAGCTTCGGCTGTTGTTTTTTTCTCGGCCTTTTTCTTTTTTTCCAGACTCTTAATATATTCAAGGCTCTTTTCAAAATATTGATATCCGGTAATAAATGTCAGCACGCCGGCAACCCAAAGCAAAATCTCTCCGACCCCGCCCCAATACCAAAATCCGCGGAGCAGCATCATTGCCAAAGCCGTCATCTGAAATCCGGTCTTCCACTTTGCAAGGCGGGTAACCGGCATTCCGACATTAACCTCGCGCAAAAATTCGCGCAGTCCGGAAACCAATATCTCGCGGCAAAGAATTACAAACACCGGAACATAGCTGAGTTTGCATGTAATCATATCCGGCTTAATCAAAATAACCACCAAAGCGGAGGCCACCAAAAGTTTGTCGGCAATCGGGTCAAGCAAGCGTCCGAAAGCGGAAGTTTGATTATACAAACGGGCAAGATACCCGTCAAAATAATCGGTTATGGAAGCGGCAATAAAAAGAATTGCGGCAAAATAGCCGTACCACGGCCAGCTGCAATACACCGACAAGAAAATAAGCGGAATTACGGCAATTCTTGAAATTGTCAATATATTAGGAAGATTATACACGACAGACTCCTTTGGTTGTTAGCTGTTTATTTCAAATATGGCTCATATTATGACATTTTTTTTATTTATTAAAGTAGTTATGTATTTTTTCCGCTGTTTTTTTGCTGATGCCTTCAACTTTTTGCAAATCTTTTACATCGGCCGAGGCAATTTGTTCGACCGAGCCGAAATAATTGAGCAGGTCTTTTTTGCGTTTTGCGCCTATTCCCTCAATTTCATCAATTTTGGATTTATATACCGAATGAGCCCTTCTGCGGCGATGAGAACCGATTGCAAACCTGTGCGCCTCGTCCCGAAGATTTTGCATATAAAACGCGGCCGCTGAACGATAAGGCAATGAAAATTCTTCTTTTCCTTTGATATAATAGTGTTCTTTTCCTGCGTTTCTGTCCGGTCCTTTGGCGATTGCCACAATCACAATCTGTGACAAGTCATAATCTTTCAGTGCCTCGTGCACGGCATCAAGCTGTCCTCTTCCGCCGTCAAGCACGATTAAATCAGGTCTGTTTTGCGGCGTCATTTTTTCAAATCTGCGCAACAAAACTTCTTTCATCATCGCAAAGTCGTCATTTGTAATTTTTTCATTTTTGATATTAAAAACCCGATACTGCGACTTGTTAAACCCGTTTTTGTCGGCCACAACCATCGCCCCGACCGCATACGAGCCCTGAAAATGAGAGTTGTCATAAATCTCTATTCTGTTCGGAATATCTTTTAGTCCGAATTTTTCTTTTATCTCTTGCAAAATCGTCAGATTTGAGGCATTTTCGGCAATTTTCTTTTCAAGCGATGACAGTGCGTTTTCTTTCGAGCGCATCAAAAGGTTAAATTTCTTTCCTTTGGTATATGTGCAGATTTTTGTTCCCAATGCCTCGCTCAAAAAATCAGCCGACGGCAGCTCGCTCGGAACGACAATCTCTTGCGGAGTATCGTTGTCGGCATAAAAACGGCTGATAAACGCTTCCAAAATTTCATCATCGGACATATCTTCCGTTTGTTTCGGAAAATACGGCAGATTTCCCATATTTTGCCCGCTGCGCACAAAAAATATCTGTATGCAAACCTGCGAGCCCAGCCGCGCGATACCGATAAAATCAGCCGATTTAATATCCGCATAGTCGACCGCGTTGCCCTGCTGAACAGAGGTCAGCGCGCGGATTCTGTCGCGCAGAACCATCGCCGTTTCAAAATCCAGATTTTCACTGGCAATTTCCATTTTCTGCGCCAAATCTTTTTGCAAATTCGTACTTTTTCCTTCAATAAAATTGATGGCGTCATGCACCAGTTTTGCATAGTCTTTTTCAGATATATCTCCGCAGCACGGTGCGCTACATCTTTTTATCTGATAAAGCAGACAAGGTCTGCTCCTCGTTTTGAAATTTGCATCGCTGCACGAGCGCAGCAAAAACGACTTTTGCATAATTTTTAGGGTTTCATTCAGCGCTCTTGCGTCGGCAAATGGCCCGAAATATTTGTTGTGCGGATTTCTTTTTCCTCTGAATTTTCGCAGCATCGGAAAATCTGTCTGTAAATCCAGCTCAAGCGACGGAAAACTCTTGTCGTCTTTTAGCAAGATATTGTATTTCGGCTCAAATTTTTTGATATATTCATTTTCGAGCAAAAGCGCCTGAGCTTCGTTTTCAACAACCACAAACTCCATTTTGCAAATTTGCGCGACCATCTGCTGCAAACGAACCGGAAGTTTATTCAAACGGGAATATGCAACGATTCTTTTTTTGATATTTTTTGCTTTGCCGACATAAAGAACTACCTCGTTTTCATCAATCATTCGATAAACGCCGGGTCGTTCGGGAGCGTTTTTGATATTTTGGCGCAAAACTTCAAGTCCGAGCCGAATATTCATATTTTATCCCACAGCAAGCATATAAATAAATGAAATAGCCAGAATATTGGCCACAAAAAACATTGCGCTGTATCCGAGAACTCTGAGCAAATTGTCCTGCCAGTCGATATCATCGCTGTTTTCTTTGTATGTCCGCTTAAACGAAAATACATATATGGCAACCAGTGCAAACACCATTGTATAAAAATGATAATTGCAATATATGGCCTTTATCTGTTCCGGCTTAAGCTCAGCGCCGAAATACAGGCCGAGTACAATCCCGACCAAAACCTGCGGTGCCAAAATCAATCCTGAAGAAAAAAGTGCAATTATGCCTTTTATCATTGCTGTTCCGCCTTTCTCTTATATTTCCAATGTTTTTTCAAAATATTGCGATAGTGTATACCGAGCGCGGCTTCATATGTAAACAGCATAATTGACGACACCAACAGCGGCAACAGATAATATATCACACGATAAGCTATAAGCGCGCCGAAAACCTGAACAGTGGAGGTCTGTCCGGCCGGAAGAATATACAAAAACAATCCTTCAAAAATTCCGAGTCCGCCCGGAACCTGGCTAAAAACGCCAAGAACCTGCGCAATAATAAACACGCCGATAAATGTATCAAACGGAATGTCAACAAATCCGGTCAACGAAAAATAAAGCACCAACGACGCCATCAGAATATCGGCCGCCCCGACAAACACCTGCTCCAGCGCCATTTTGATATTCGGCATCGTAAAATCTATCCCTTTTATCATAATCGGCTTTTTATAAAAAATACTGGCACCGAGATAAAGCGTCAAACCGATGGCAGAGCAAATTGTGGTAATGGTTGTCGCCACCTTGGAAACTCCGCCTTCGCCGAACGCATGATCAGGGGTCAGAATATATCCAACCACAATCAAAAAGAAACAGGCGACAAGATATGTAAAACCAGAAAATGTAACCATTCTGACAATTTCGGTAGCATGAAAGCGCCATCTGGTATAAAGCCGATAGCGGATTGCCCCGCCGGAAACAATGGCGTGTCCGGCATTATTGCTGACCGAAAATCCTATAAATCCGGCAAAAATCCACTTCCACGGCGCGAGCTTTTTGCCGATATAACGGATTGCCAAAAAGTCATACGACGACAAAGCGACATATCCGCAAAACGAGGCTATGCATGCATACATCAGGTTTTTGTGCGGAATGCTGAACAAAGCTTGTTTAATTTCGGCAAACTGATATTTTGAAAGTTGATGATACAGGGCATATGCCGCCACTGCAAAAAAGAACACTCCCGCCCACGATACCAATTTCTTAAAAAAACGCTTTACTTTCACTTTTTTCACCTATTTTAATTGCAACATTTTCGACTTTCGCCACCATATCGGCAAAAGCTTAATATTTTATTTCTTTTTCATATTATCGTCCACATAGCGGCGAATATTATTGCTGAAGGTTTTGCGGGCATATTGCGTCAGCTCAGACGGCGTCGGCTTAAAGTTTTCAGCCTGCGGCTGAGCCTGCATAATTTCTTCGGGTTTCAGCTTGGATTCCAGCTCATCGCGGCGGGAAGACGCTGTTTTGTCACCCATCACCGATGCCACGCTGTACATTACATACGCCGTATACTGGTCGGTCAGAATAGATCTTTCCTGCGCCAAAAGATCGGCCGTCAGCATAATTGCGGAAAGATTTCCCTGATTTGCCGACCACATCAGATATTTTCGGGCATTGGCATAGTTTTTCGCAATCCCGATGCCGTGCAGATACATATATCCCATAATATATTGCGCCTCATCAAAATCTTTGTCGGCAACTTCTTTTATCAGGACTGCGGCCTTATTTTCGTCTTTTTTGATACCGAATCCTCTGTAATACGCATACCCGAGCATATATTTTGCAATCGGGCTGCCTGCTTCCGCCGCCTGTTTGAACAGTTGCACCGCGTGAGGCGCGTTTGATGAGGCGTTTCTGCCTGAAAGATATATAAATCCGAGATTGAGCGCCGCTTCCGAATTTCCGACCGCCGCAGCTTTTTCAAACAGTTCTATTGCTTTTTGATAATTTACTGGAACGCCGATTCCGTTAAAATAAAGGCTGCCGAGATTATTCAGGGCAATCGGGTCGTTTTGCGTCGCCGCCATCTGATAATATTTGAACGCTTTGTCATAATCGACTTCAACGCCTTTTTTGCCGTAAAGATACATATATCCGAGAGCTTTTTGGGTTTTCAAATCTCCAGCTTCGGCTTTTTTCGACAATCTGTCAACAAAACTTTCTTGAGTTTCTTCAGTCTCTTTTTTTACATCGGCAACTTCTTCGGCCGGCGCTTCGTCGCTTGACCAAAATCCGAAATTAAAGAAAGAAAAAAAGCCTTTTTTATCCTTATTTTCATCAACTTTTTCTTCTTCCTGCTCCGTTGTTTCTTCTCCCAAAAGAGCAGACGCCGCATTTGTATTTTCGTCGGTCGGGCGCCTGCCGATATCCTGTCCGATATCAAGCACGACCTGAGCGTTGGCATATCCGGCTCCGAGCATTATCACAGCTGCAAGAATAAGCAAATTTTTCATTTTTTTCGTCCCATATTTCATATTTTTATGTTTTGCGTGATAATATTATAAAAAAATATTGCTTGCAAGATTAAAATATCTAAATAGTATAAGCGCGAAACAAGATTTTTTTAAGGGGTGAAAAATGGCAGAGGCGCCGATTTTTACAATCAAAAATGCAAGCGTTACTTTCGGCATAAAGCAGTTGTTTTGCAATATTGAAATGTATATCAACCGAGGCGACAAAATTGCGCTTGTCGGGCGCAACGGCTCGGGAAAGTCCACTCTGCTCAAAGTTATCGCCCGCAAGATAGAAGCCGATGATGCCGTATATTTTGTTCAGCCGGCAACCAAAATTTCTTATATGCCGCAGGAACAGGATTTTTCGCAATACGCAACTTTACGCGATGTGGTGATCTCGGGACTCAAAGACAAAAATCCCGAAAATGAATATAAGGCGGATATTCTGATTGAACAGCTTGAAATTCTGCAAAAGCAATCTCCGAAAACCGCATCGGGCGGAGAGCTCAAAAAAGCTGCTTTGGCAAAGGCTCTTATCAGCGAGCCGGATATTCTGCTGCTTGACGAGCCGACAAACCATTTGGATATCAAAACTATTGAAAAACTTGAAAAATTTATTATCGATTTTCCGGGAGCCGTAATTCTTATAAGCCACGACCGCACATTTTTGGAACATACTTCAAAAACGACCATTTGGCTTGACCGCGGAACTCTGCGCCGCAACAATAAAGGCTTTGCATTTTTTGAACAATGGCAGGAACAGGTAATCGAACAAGAAATTATCGAGCAAAAATACCTTAATAAAAAACTTGAAGAAGAAACCGAATGGCTACACAAAGGCGTTACTGCGCGCCGCAAGCGCAATCAGGGAAGACTGCGCCGTTTGATTGCCCTGCGTGCCGAAAGAAAAGAGCAAATCAAGCAAATCGGCTCGGTTAATCTGGAAGTTCAGGAAGGAGCTCTGCGCTCCAAAATGGTGGTTGAGGCAAAACACATTTCAAAAGCTTTCGGCAACCGCGATATTGTCAAAGATTTTTCGATTCGCATCATTAAAGGAAACAAAATCGGCATTGTCGGCCCGAACGGAGCCGGCAAAACAACTTTGGTCAAAATGCTCTGCAAAAAACTTGAACCGGACAGCGGTTCGGTCAGAATGGCAAAAAATCTGGAAGAAGCATATTTTGAACAAAACAGAATCTCTCTCGACCCGAAAAAAACTTTGTGGAAAACGCTTTGCGCCGAAGGAGACCACATTTGGGTACGCGGGCATTTCCGCCATGTCGTCGCTTATCTGAAAGACTTTTTGTTTAAGCCGGAACAGGCACAGTGTCCAGTTTCGGCACTTTCGGGCGGAGAAAAGAATCGGCTAATGCTGGCATTGATTTTGGCTCGTCCGTCAAACTTTTTGGTTTTGGACGAACCGACCAACGATTTGGATATGGACACTCTCGACCTTTTGCAAGAGGTTTTGAGCGAATATGAAGGAACCGTGCTGATTGTCAGCCACGACCGCGATTTTTTGGACAAGGTCACAACCTCGCTGATTTATATGTCGGGCAACGGCATAACCGAAGAATTTGTCGGCTCATATTCCGAACTTTTGGCAAAGCAACAGGAAAAAGAGGAACGACAGGCCCTGTCGCAAAAAAGCAAACCTGCGCCAAAAAAAGAATCAACGGAACAACCGCAAAAGAAAAAAACAAAACTTTCTTATAACGAACAGCGGCTGCTTGAAGTTTTGCCAAAGCAAATCAGCGATGCCGAAGGAAAAATCAAAAAAATCGAATCGGAACTTTCGGACCCGATGCTGTATACAAACGATCCGGCAAAATTCAGCGCGCTGACAGATGAGCTTTCATCGCTCAAAGACAAGGTTGACGAATACGAAACAAAATGGCTCGAAATCAATATGATAGCCGAGCAGATAAACAGTTAATATTTTTAATAACATTTTAACTTATTTGCGTTATTCAATATACGATTCGAATAAAATCCTAGGAGAATATTTATGAACAAAAAATTTTTAGCTACTGCTTCAGCCTTAGCTTTGATTTTGGGTTTTTCATCGGTTGCCAATGCAGGTTGTGACGGAATTTATCTGGCAGGCCGCGGCGGTGTCGTAAAACACAAAATTGATGCAAGTATTTTGAACGCAGGGAAAAAGATGGACGACAACCAGTTGATGCTTTCAGGCGCGCTCGGTTATCGTTACGGCTATTTCCGTACAGAACTCGAATATGTATGGCGCGATTCTTCTTCTGTCAGAGTTGATGAGGCTCGTGATGAATTTGAAAGCTCGTCATATATGTGGAATGTATATTGGGATTTGTCTCCGTACACATGGTTCACTCCGTATTTTTCTGCCGGTATCGGATTTTCAAAACTTGAATTTTCGGCACACTCCGGCGGCTTGGCTCCGTTCACAAAATCATGGGATACAACAAAATTCACATGGTCTTTGGGCGGCGGTATTTCAGCTCAGGTTACAAACCGCTTTAATATTGATGTCGGGTACAGATATTATAACCTCGGCAGCATCAAAGGCGCTGATATCGATGCATATGAAATCTACGGCGGTCTCCGCTATGTATTTTAGGCATTTTTCTTTCGAGGAAGAGAAAGGGTCTGCATTTTGCAGACTCTTTTTTTGTTTATAACAGACGGTTTAATTTTTGTTGACATAAAAGGCAAATTGTGCAATACTGACAATGTTATTAAATTATTGTTTTTATTAAAATTTGTCTATTATGTTGAATTTTTTGTTTGGCTTTTTCGCCATTTGTTTTTTATACGGTGTACTTAAAGTCATTCTCCATACTTCTTTGATATCTTCTATCCTCGGTTTTCTGGGTGATATTATCGGAAGTTTGGTTTGCGGCGGTTTTGTATTGGGCTCGATTTGTTGGGGAATTATAGCATTCTTTCAGCACACTTGGGTTCCTATGCTTTTCGGCCACAATGCATTTCTTATCGGTGCACTTTGCGGAATGGCCATTGTGATAATATTTTCGACAGTTAATTTTGTTAAAAATGTTTTCGCTTGAGAGTTAGATTTTCAAATCTAACTCTTTTTTTGTAAATCTTAATCGAATATTTAATATTGTGTGGTATCACAAGGTCAAAACTGTGTAACAAATCTTTTTAAGAGGAATCGTAATGGAAACTCAAGCTTTGGCAGATGCCGCAAATCAACTTTCAATGTGGGATATGGTCTGGGATTCGGATATGGTCACCAAAGTGGTGATGATCGGGCTTATCGCCGCCTCTCTTTGGTCTTGGGCAATCATATTCGAAAAAATTTCCATACTTCGTCAGGTTAAAAATCTTTCCAAAAATTTTGAAGAAAAATTTTGGTCAGGCGGCTCGCTCGACAGACTGTTCGAAACAATCGGCAACCACCCGCGCGACCCGATGTCTTCTATGTTTGTGGCCGCAATGAAAGAGTGGAAACGCACAAATATCATGAAGTCTAAAACAGACCGCGGACTGCGCGGAGTTTCGCTCCAACAGCGCATAGAAAAAGCAATGATGGTTTCTATGGATAAGGAACTTGACGAGCTTGATACCCGTTTGGGATTTTTGGCTTCCACCGGCTCGATTGCTCCGCTGGTAGGCCTGTTCGGAACGGTTTGGGGCATCATCAACAGCTTTAATGCCATCGCCGTTTCGCAAAGCAACTCGCTGGCCGCCATGGCTCCGGGTATTGCCGAGGCTCTGTTTACGACCGCATTCGGATTAATTGCCGCGATTCCGGCCGTTGTCGCCTACAATATGTTCACCAGCGACATTGACCGTTATGCCAAAAAGCTCGAAAACTTTATGGCAGAATTTTCAAGCATTCTGTCGCGCGAAATTGACGACACAACCATAAAGGCCGAAATGGCGGGAGAATAGCCGATGCTGCAAAGAATAAACCGCCGTGCATATCGCCGCAAAGCAGATATCAACATCACAAATCTGATGGATATTATGATGGTTCTGCTGGTGGTGTTTATGGTCGCCGCGCCGCTGATGACCTCCGGCATTGCGCTGAATCTGCCGAAAGTCGGCGGAAAAGCCATTGAGGGGGGAGAAACCTCAATTAATGTCAGTGTTGACAAAGAAGGTTATTATTACATCGGCGAAACGCAAATTCCGCAAGAAAAAATCGTGGCAAAATTACAGGCCATCAGAGGCGAAAATTCTGAGCTCAGCGTTACGATTTCCGGCGATACCGGCGCTGAATACGGCAGGGTTATCGGCCTTATGGCTTTGCTTAAAGAAGCAGGATTCGAAAAAGTCGGGCTGAAAACTTTGAGCCGCCCCGCAACAAGGAAAAAATAGCCGCTATGAAACGCTCATATCTGTACAGATCAATCGCTCTTCATCTGGCCGCCCTCTTGGTGGTTCTGATTGATTTGCCCGATTTCGGTAGGCACAAGCTTGAAATTGGACAGACTCCGATTATTGTCGATTTGAGCAAAGTAAAAATTTCAGAGATGACCAACCTGCCGCCAAAGGCAGAAATCGGCGAAAAAACACAAAAAGCGACTGCTGTAAAACCGGTTGAAAGATACACTACAGAAGAAAAGCATGAGCCGGCTCCTTCTGTTGAAGAAAAACCGCAAAAACTTGCCGGCGACAATTTGATTGAAGACGCAAAAGAGCCGCAAAAAAAGCCTGCCGCTCCGACTAAAAAGCCGGTGCAAAAGCCTCTGCCGCCAAAGCCTTCACGCAAGCCGACGCCGCCATCGCAGCCGAAACCGAAGCCGACTCCGGCACCGAAACCACAAGCTAAGCCTGAGCTCTCAAAAGACAGGACCCCGCCCGTAAAAGCGGCCGAAAGCAAAACACCGCAGCCGAACACCATTACCAATCCGCTGAAAAGCCTGATGGATTCGGTTGATGCTCTCAAGGCTCAAGCCGGAGAAGAGAATCGCTCGGCGACCATTGCCAAAGGCGAAAATGTGGCTAATATGGGCATTGAAGGCGGCACCGACGGCTCTTATTATTCTGAACTTTCAATTTCTGAAACCGACGCGATTGCAAGCCGTTTACGCCAATGCTGGAATTTTGATGCCGGAACTCTCGGCATTAAGGAAATGATTGTGGAAATCAGGGCATATCTCAATCAGGATGGCAGCGTGCGCGATGTCAAAATTTTGGATACTTCGCGTTATAACAGCGATTCGCACTTCAGAGCCGTTGCCGAAAGCGCCCGCCGCGCCGTATATACCTGCCAACCATATACGATTTTTGCCGAAAAATATGCCAATCATTATGATTCGTGGAAAACGATGAAACTCCGCTTTAATCCGCTGAGCGGAAATATCAACTAAATCTTTATCTGCTCAATTTTTGTTGCCAGTCCGGTTTTGTCGTCCGTTTCAACAAAAATTGCAAACAATGTGCCGTTTCCGTTGGCCGGAGCAAGCCTGTCGCCGTTGAATTTTCTGAGCAGGCGGCTTATCGGGGCTTTGGTGTCAAAACCAAGTACCGAATTATAATCCCCGCACATTCCGACATCAGTAATATATGCCGTTCCGTTCGGCAAAATCCGTGCATCTGCAGTCGGGACATGCGTGTGCGTTCCGGCCACAACCGAAACTCGGCCGTCAAGATAATATCCGACAGAAAGTTTTTCGGAAGTCGCCTCGGCGTGTATATCAACCAAAATGGCGCTGATATTGCCTCCGAGCCGATATTGAGCCAGCAGTTTGTCGGCTGCTGCCGCCGGACAATCAACCGCCTCCATAAACAAGCGGCCCAAAAGCTGCATAATCAGAATTTTTTTGCCGTTCGGGAGCTCGATTTCACAAGAGCCGCGGCCGGGAAGCCCCGCCGGATAATTCAGCGGGCGGACAATAACTTTACACTCGTCAAGATACGGAACAATTTCGCGTTTGTCCCATGTATGATTTCCCATCACCAGCGCATCTGCCCCGTGGTCAAGCATTTCTCTGCAAATTTGCGGTGTTGCGCCAAAACCATGCGCCGCGTTTTCCACATTGACCGCAATCACATCGGCTTTATATTCAGAACGCAAAAAATTAAGATTTTTAAGAACGGCATCTCTGCCAGCGCGTCCGACGACATCTCCGCAATATATAATTTTCAAAGCTTTTTCCTTCACAAAAAATCCCGATATCTCAGATGTCGGGGTTTATAAGGAGGAGCCGTCCGGCCGTATTATTCGATTATACTTCGAACCGCTGTGTCAAGGTGGGCATCATATAACAAGACCACGATCTTGTCAGAGACAATTCCCTAAATAATAAATGTTGGCTCGGAAGACTTGCGGAAACACGAACCGGACAGCCTATCCTCCATATATACTTATATTATAACATTTCCAGTTGTTTTGCAAGCAAATTCAACCGTTCTTCAAATTTTTCCAATTTTACGGAAATTTCAGCATCAAGCGGCGCCAAATCGGGCTTTTTCTCTACGATTTTTTCAACAACTTTCGGTTCTTGCGGGGCTGTTTGTTCGGCACCTTGCGGGTGTTTGCGCAGCTCCGAAATTTCGTCGGCGAGCAAAAGACCTATCATCGCCAGCAGCATATTTTCATTGATATGTCCGCCGCCAGCCGTCAGCATCTTAGCTTTTTCATCTAAGATACGCGAAAGCTGGATAATACGCACTTCATCGCCGGCATCGCAGGCAATGGCATATTCTCTTGAATTAATCGTTATCGTTACCTGAGCCATTTTCCACCAAAATCTTGTTTAAGCGATTGACAATTTTTTCCATTCCGTCAGATGCAAAATCAGACGCTTCTTTAAGCTTTTTCACTTTTTTTGAAAGTTCGGCAATCCGCTGATCGGAAGTCGACTGCCGTTGTTTCATCTGTTCTTTTTTATGATTCATCAGCCGCTCGAGATTCGCCATTGAGCTTTCAATTTTGGCAAACGAGGCCTTGGTATTTACAAATTCATCATCCATTGCAAAAAATTCTTTCTTTTTAAAGATATTGCTCTATATTTGACATTATAAAAAGATATAACATTTTTACAAGTGAAAAAACATAATATGCAAAAAATTATCATACAAATAAACAATTCCGATTTTAATATTTGCGAATACGAAGATATTGAATGCTTTGTTTTGGGGCAAAATCTTTCAACCGAGCAAAAAAGAGACCTCGCGTCTGCTCTGCAAAAAAAAGAAAAAATCGTTCTTTCGGAGGGGAAAAACGCCACGGAAGAATGCAAACTTTTGAAAACCGACGGCATAATTCTTGACCTGAGCGATTCCGAACATATCAAAAAAGATTTTGACGCGGCAAAAAAAATTGTCGGCAATCAGGCCGTTATCGGAACTATTGTCCGCTGTCGCCGGCACGAGGCAATGATTGCGGCAGAATGCGAGCCCGATTTTGTGGCATTTAAGGTTTGGGAAAACATAAGCGAAAAACAGGCGGAAGTTTTTGACTGGTATCAGGAGTTTTTTCTTATCCAAAGCGCCGCCGTTTTATGCTCCGAAGAATTATGCAAACAAAAAATCAATACCGATATCCTGATTATTAATGAAAAAAAATATAAGATTTTGGTTGCAATAAACAAAAAAGCAGAGTAAAAAATTCTAAAATAATCTGTTTTAACATTGTGAATATGGAGAAATACAAATGAAACAATTAGCTGGTTCTATCCGTATCGGATGGGTAATCGAATACAAGGGAAAACCGTGGACGGTTGTTAAAGCTCAACATATTAAACCGGGTAAAGGCGGCGCTTTTATGCAGGTTGAACTCAAAGCCGTTGAAGAAGGGACAAAAACGAACGAAAGATTCAGAACTGAAGACAGTGTTGAAAAATTGATGGTAGAATCCAAAGACTGCCAGTTTTTGTTTGAAGACAGCACCGGTCTGACCTTTATGGAAAGCGAAACTTTTGAACAGTTTACAATGCCTTCCGATATCCTGGGCGACTCTCGTCCGTTTTTGACCGACGGTATGGAAGTTAAGATTGACTATATCGACGGCAAACCGATTTCGGTAGAACTTCCGCTTCAGGTTGTTTGCGAAGTTGTTGAAACAGAACCTGTCGTTAAGGGCCAGACTGTTTCTTCGTCTTATAAACCGGCAATTATCGACAACGGTATGCGCATTATGGTTCCGCCGTTTGTAGGCGTCGGCGACAAAATCGTGGTCGGAACAGCAGAATCCAACTATGTTGAAAGAGCAAAATAATGGCTTATCTTTCCCCTGCGTTGACCAATTTGGTTAATCTTGTCAAAAAGTCCGCTTCCGGAATCGGCCGCGACTTTAACGAGATTGAACAGTTGCAGTCATCAATAAGAGACTATCGCAGATTTATTGCAACCTCTTATAACAAAATAGAGAGCTCTCTGCGTGCGGATATTCAGGCTCTTTACCCGAGCTATCCGGTTTTGGGATATCAGGACAGAGCACAAACCGACACCTATCTTTGCATCTCGCCTATTGAAGGGCTGACAAACTTTTCTCACGGCAATCCAAATTTTGCAATTTGTGTTGCCGCGGTAGAAAAAGGCGTTCCGGTTATGGGAATTGTCTATAACCCGATTTCTGACGAGTTGTTTTTTGCCGAAAAAGGCAAAGGCGCGTTCAAAGAAGGTTTCCGCAATCATGAGCGTTTGCGCGTTTCTTCCCGCAAAGACTTTACTCACGCCGTTGTCGCGGTCACCCACCAGACTCCGGCGATTATGGAGGTTTTGAGCGAAGAATTTACGCATATCCGCATCAGCGGTTCGGCCGCGCTTGATATGGCATATCTTGCTGCCGGAAAATTTGATGCGATTATTTGCGACAAAGCGGAATTTAATGATATTGCAGCAGGCCTTTTGCTGGTGAAAGAAGCCGGCGGTTCGGTTCTTGACGCACATCAAAAAGACCCCCGCTCCGAAGACATAACCAAAACGCTCAAAGCCGAGACCATTATTGCGACCAACTTTGAGCTCAGCCAAAAATTCTTTGCCCTGATGAAAAAGGCCGTATAAAGAATTTTTAAAAAATATAAAATAATGCTTGCTTAATTTTTTACTATTTGTTATAAGGGTGAAAAATTTTGTGAAGTTTGTTTGGAGAAAAGAAATGAAAAAAGGTATTCACCCTGATTATCACGAGATTACATATGTGATGACAGATGGTACAGAAGTTAAAACCAGATCCACTTGGGGCAAAGAAGGCTCTAAGATGAATTTGGAAATTGATCCGAAATCTCATCCGGCTTGGACAGGCATCCATCGTATGGTAGATTCCGGCGGTCAGGTTTCTAAATTTAACAACAAGTTTGCCGCATTTGGAATTAAGTCCGGCAACTAGTATTCGGGATTTTATTTAAAAACCTGCAATTATTATTAAAATTGCGGGTTTTTTTGTTTTTTACATGCAAATAGTTCTTGTATAATCTGCAAACATTTTCTATTGTAGATGCATTAAAGATTTTAATTTTTTAAGGAAGGATAAAAATATGACTGCTCCTTTGATGCCAAAAGCAACCGCTGTATGGCTTGTTGAAAACACTACTCTGACATTTCGTCAAATCGCAACTTTTTGCGAACTGCACGAGCTTGAAATTCAGGCGATTGCGGACGGCGATGTCGCATACAACATTATCGGTATCAGCCCGATTGCAAACAATCAGCTGACTGCTGAAGAGATTCGCCGCTGTGAAGCCGACGAAGCCTCCGATTTGGTTGCCAATGAGCAAGAAAACAATGTTAAAATCAGAAACTTTAAGACCAAAAAGCTTTTGTCGCCGACTCAAAGAAACGACAAACCGAGCGCCATTTTGTGGATTATCAGAAATTGTCCTGAAATTATGGATTCGCAAATCTGTAAACTCATCGGCACCACAAAACCGACCATTACGGCTATCCGCAACGGCTCTCACCGCAATATGGCAGAAATTAAGCCGAAGAACCCGATTGCCATCGGACTTTGCAACGAAAAAGATTTGGACAGCGCTTTGACGATTTCAAAATCCCGTCTGAATCCGAAAGTCAAGAAAACCACAAAGAAAAAGAAATCTGCTGCGAAAAAGACCGCAGCAAAAAAGAGTGTTGTAAAAGCAGCGAAAAAAGTTTCTGCAAAGAAAACTGCCGTAAAGAAAACAACAGCGAAAAAGGCCGAAAAGAAAGCTCCGAAAAAAGCAGCCAAAAAATCGGCTAAAAAAGCTCCTGCAAAGAAGGTCTCAGTAAAGAAAGCTACAAAACCGGCCGCTAAAAAGGCACCGGCAAAGAAAGCTACAAAGAAGACCTCGGCAAAGAAGGTTGCAAAAAAGACCTCGGCAAAAAAATCAAGCGCTAAAAAAACAACTGCAAAAAAAGCTGCAAAATAGCCGCCTGAGCACAAAAAACAAAAAAGAATCGGATTATCTCCGATTCTTTTTTTATGCCTCTTGCCTAGTCTTTCAGCTCAATCACCCGGCATTGCTGATATAACACATGCCCGATGGTCGAAACTTTGCTGCCGTATGAAATTAGGTCAATCACCCGCGAATCGTTATCATACTGCGTATGCGCCGCAACCGGATTGACAACGCTGACCCCGAACGCGGAAATCGGATTTTCGATATTAAGGCTGACATTCGTCACATTCACGCACATTCTCGAATCGATATAATTGTCCACAAAATCTTGCGGAATGTCATAACTCAGAATATCGTTCGGGTCAGAAAATGCAACAATATCAATACTCTTGAAAACGCGATTGTTATAATATTTTCCTCCCTTTGTGCAATATTGTTTATACTGATTTACAATTTTCGGCGTTTTTCGTCCGATTTGAAGCATCGGAAGCTGGTTCGCCAACATATAAACCGTCAGTTCCTTGTTTTTCATCGAATTAATGATTTTCTGACTGTCTGCACTTTTGACTATTTTAGCGTCGGCTTTGGAAACGGAATCTACCACATCTGCCAAAGTATCAATCAAAATCCGGCTGCCCAGACTGTGGGTTATAAACACCATATCATTGTCGGCAAAATCTTTGATTTGATTATAGGCGGAAACATTGCAAACCTTTTTTTCGCTGAACGGAAGCTCGTCAAACTCCGAGCTCAGCATCCAGCAAATTGCCTGTTTGCTTGAGTCCAAAATATAGTCGCCGTTGTCAACCAGATACATCATCGGGTCAGGCACCGTATCATCAAAAAACTTTTTGATTCCGTTATTAAATCCGGCGCGTTTATAGCTGTATAAGCCGGAATAATCATAGGCTAAAATTTGTTTTTCGGGTGAAGTGATTATCGACCAGGTCAGCTCATAAAACAGCAAAGTTTTCTTTCTGTCCGCCGTTTGCATTTGCGTAACCCGCAAATTTCCGATATCGGTTTTGCGGTCTTTCGGGCTGATAAGCGTAATATTTTTAGAGCGTCTGGAAAACACCGTCAGGTTCAAATCTTTTGCCAGATTTTCTTGGATTCGTCCGGAATAGCCGGCATAATGCGTTCCGACACCATGAATCATCAAAACTTTGACGATTTTATCCTGCTCAAGATATGTGGCAATGCCTTCAAACGACCGGCCTCTGATTTCGCACTGTTTCAGGCTTTTTTCTTCTTCACTGCGATCAAGCAGAGCCTCGACCATACCTCTTCCGAACGAACTGCACGCCGCCAAAAAAAAGACCGTCAAAAGCAATATTTTTTTCATATTATCCTCATTTTGTTATTGCGGCAGGCTTTGCGCTCAGCTTTGCCTTTTGCATATTTTCCAATTTTGCAAGCATCAGCCGGCCCGATTTTGCAAACATATTTTTGAGCAGATTTTGAGCCTCTTTTTGTTCGCTTTGCGAATTGTCAAAAACCGTAACTCTGCTCTGCCCGTCTTTAAATATTTCCATTTCATCGGCAGATTTCAACACAAACGAGACCTCAAGCTGCAAACGGCTGGAATCTTTTCCGACTTTTTCGATTTTTGCCTTAGATACTTTCGGATAAATCAGATAATCGGCAATGCTTTTGTCGTCCGTAATGAAAAAATATGCGCTTTTACCGAGCTGATGCTTTATCAGTCTGGAATGATTTTCGGACATTGCTCCGTTATAAAACTCTGTCGGCGCAATATACACAAGCCCCATATCCTCGGCCGAGACCTTCGGTGCTTCCGGCTCTTTTTCATCAGCCTTGAGCTGAGATTGCATATTGTTTTCATCAATAACGGTTTCTATCACCGCATCGGTCGGATTTTCTTCTTTTCTGTCCTTCAAAAAGTTTGCGATTCCGTCTTCCAGATTATACGATTTTATGTTGCCGCTGACCGAAACACAAATTTTTCCGTCATCTTCCGAGATTGTCTGCACCGATATTTCTTCCAAAAACTCATCAATCAGGCTGTATACCATCACATTAAAATCGTGCTGATTGAGGTTATTTTTATATTTTACGACCTGAGGCAGACTTTCTACCCCGACAAAACTTGCTTTGTCGGTCACTCTTGCTCTGAGCGACGCTTTTGTCTCGTTATTTTTTTGCTCTTCGCAAGCGTTTCCTTCAACTTTTATATCACTATCCGTTCTGCTTTGCGCCAACACCGAAGTTGAGAGCAAAATCAGAGCCATACATAAACCGATATTTTTCATCTGACTAACTCTTATTATTGTTTTTGTTTATCCTATATAATTATTTATATAATTGCAAACCTTATTTATCAATTGATTTCAATTTGCTTTTTGTTATAATTGCCCGCAGACGCAACAAATGATGAGGACTTTCGATGCTTTTGACTTTTTCGGCTGTTTTACTTGTTTTTTTGGCGATTATACCGCCGCTTCAGCGCAACCCGTTTTATCTGATAAATTCCGCCGTCGTAATCGGCATTGCTTGGTTTTTGGAAACATATTGTTTCAGGGCAACTCCGTTTGCTCCGAAAACTTTTATGCTTTTGGTCGTTGTTCAGTTTGTCACCATCAACATCACGACTTTTGTTGCATATTATATCGACAAGCGGGCGGCAATCCGCGGTTCATACCGAATTTCGGAAAAAAATCTGCATATGCTTGAGTTTTTGGGAGGTTCCTTCGGCGCCCTGCTCGGACAGAAATTTTTGCGCCACAAAAGCAAAAAGCGATCATATCAATTTATGTTTCATCTGATTGTTATTGCACAATTTGCCGCCGTATTTGCAATTTTAAGATTCTTGCATTTTATTTAAATTTATCTTGCATACACGCAATTTATCTGTATTATGCGGATATGCGTTTTTTATATGGAATATTTGAATGACTAAAGAAAAAAATTCTAAACTTAATTCTCCGGAAATGAGCTTTCATAAACACTATCAAATTATGTGGCCGTATGTCAAACCGTACACAATCCGCGCCTTGCTCGCTATCTTGATTTGTATCCCTATCGGCGCGCTCGACTCGGTGGTCGCTCTTTCGCTCAAACCTTATATGGATGTTGTTTTGGTTAACAAAAGCGAAGGCTCCCCGGCCTATATTCCGTTGCTTATTGTCGGATTTACCAGCGTACAGGGATTTTTGAATTATCTGGCAACATATCTGAACACATGGGTCGGCACAAAAATCAATCACGATTTGAAACGCGCGATGTATAAAAAGCTGCTGTTTTTGGAAACCAGATTTTTTGACACATGTGATTCCGGAACAATTTTGCAAAGATTTTCGTCGGATACGGATATTGCCTGCTCCGGTCTGCTTGACAACCTGAAACTTTTTGTTTCGCGCCTGTTTTCGTCTTTGTCGCTGATTTGCGTTTTGATATACAACTCGTGGCAGCTGTCGATTATCGCGATTGTGGTGCTGCTGTTTGCACTGCTCCCGCTTTCAACAGTCAAAAGACGGATAAAAAATGTGGTGCTGCGCAATGTTGAAGAAGCCAGCAAAATCTCCACAAATTATAACGAAACTTTCGGCGGAAACAAAACAATTTCGGCATATAACCTGCAAAAACACATGTACAATCAGTTTAACGATACTCTCAATCAAATTTTCAAATTAATAATGAAAGTTGTACAAAGAACTGGCTGGATGACACCATTGATGCACATCATTGTTTCTATCGGTATCGGTGCGGTTATCGGTTACGGCAGCTATCTTATCGTAAACGGAACCATAACCAGCGGCAGCTTTGTTTCGTTTATCACCGCGCTGATTTTGCTGTATACCCCGATTAAGGGCATCGGCAAAAACTTCAACAATGTTCAGGTTTCTTTTTTGGCTATCGAGCGCGTGGCCGAAATTCTGGCGATTGAACCGTCAATCAAAGACATTGCCAATCCGCAAAAAATGAACGGCGTAAACAAAGATATCGTATTTGACAATGTTTGGTTTGAATATAACGAAAATTGTCCGGTATTAAAAGGAATCTCGTTTACGGCAAAAGCCGGACAGACAACTGCTTTGGTCGGGAACTCCGGCGGCGGAAAATCTACTATTGTAAATCTTCTGCCTCGTTTTTATGACACCAAAAGCGGCGAGATTTATATCGACGGCACGGATATCAAAAGCTTTTCGCTGGAAGATTTGCGCAACAATATCGCTGTTGTTTTTCAGGATAACTTTTTGTTTTCGGGCACAATTCGCCAAAACCTTTTGTTCGGCAAAGAAAATGCTACCGATGAAGAGCTGCATCATGCCCTGAAAATGGCATATTTAGATGAATTTGTGAGCGAACTAGAACACGGAATCGACACCCAAATCGGCGAACGCGGAACATTGCTTTCAGGCGGTCAGCGCCAAAGATTGGCTATCGCACGCGCTTTTTTGAAAGACTCTCCGATTGTGATTTTGGACGAAGCAACCTCGGCGCTTGACAACAAAACGGAAGCCCTTGTTCAAAAGGCCATCGACAATCTGATGAAAAACAAGACCGTATTTGTGATTGCACACCGCCTGTCAACCATTCAAAACGCGGACAACATTCTTGTTTTGAACGATGGACAAATCGTTGAACAGGGAACGCATGAAGACTTGTTGAAAGTTGAAAACGGAATTTATCGCTCGCTTTATAACGCACAATTCAAAAACGCGGCATAATCAACCTATTAACGAATTTATTTCTGCGCGAACCAGCTCCAGACCGATACCTTTTTCGGAGCTGGTAGCCAGAATTTTCGGATACGCCGCCGCGTGTTTTGAAAGCTCAAGCTTTGTTTTTTGCATAACCTCATCAAGTGCTTTTTTGCTGATTTTATCAATTTTTGTAAGCACAATCTGATATATTACCGCGGCCTTGTCCAACATCTCCATAATTTGCTCATCAACTTTTTTCAGCCCGTGGCGTGAATCAATCAGCAGAAAAACTCTTTTAAGGCTTGCTCTGCCCTGAAGATAGGCCATAATCAGCTTTTGCCACTGTTTTACAACACTGTCCGGAGCCTGTGCAAAACCGTATCCCGGAAGATCCACCAGATAAATCTGTTTGTTCAGCAAAAAATAGTTCAGTTGCTGAGTTCTCCCCGGAGTATTCGAAGTTTTTGCCAGTTTTTTCTGATAGAATATCGCATTGATAATGCTTGATTTTCCGACATTTGAGCGGCCGGCAAAGGCCACTTCGGCAAATTCATCGCCCGGCAGTTGCTCAAGTTTTGCTACCCCGAGCACAAACTCACAGTTTTTGCGAAAAAGAGCATTTGCTTCATCTATCTGCACCGGCAAAAATTCTTCGGTTTCAAACTCCATTAATCAACTCCGTTTTTATACATAATCGCCTTTTGCTGGATAATCCCGAGCAGATTGCTCAGCGTCCAATAAATCACCAATCCGGACGCAAAATGCCCGAGCATAAAGGTAAAGATTATCGGCATCAAAACAAACATTCTGGCCTGATCTTTGTTTGTCGGAGCAGGATTCAGCTTTTGTTGAATAAACATCGTGATACCCATAAAAATCGGCCATAATCCGATGTTGAAAAACGACGGAATATAAATATGCAACAACTCTGAAAGAACCAACGGATCCGGCGCGGACAAGTCTTTTATCCAGCCGATAAACGGAGCGTGGCGGATTTCAATCGAAATATTGAGCACCTTATACAGCGAAAAGAACACCGGAATTTGAATAAACATCGGCAGACAGCCGGAAGCCGGATTAATCTTTTCTTTTTTATAAAGAGCCATTGTTTCCTGTTGCAGGCGGATTTTGTCGTCTTTGTATCTTTCTTGCAGAGCCTGAATTTTCGGCTGAAACTTGCGCATTTTCGACATACTTTCAAACGACTTGTTCGCCACCGGAAACATACACAACCTGAGCAACGCCGCAAACAGCAAAATCGCCCAACCCATATTGCCGATAAGGTGATACAAAAAGTCAAGAATATAGAAAAACGGCTTGGTCAGAAAATAATACCAACCGAAATCAACCGCCAGATCAAACTTTTCAATGCCGTTGTCTTCAACATATTTATCCAAAAGTTTGATTTCTTTGGCTCCGGCAAACAGCGAAAATGTGTTCATTGCCGACGAACCGGCCGCAATTTTTTGCCCGTTTCCGCGATAATCGGCCTGATATACATTTTCCGAAACTCTGCGGAAAGATGCGGTACTCTTCAAATTTCTGTCCGCAATCAGCGCGCTGAACCAATAGTGGTCGCTAAAGCCTGCCCAGCTTCTTTTCCCTTCATAAACCTTGCTTTTGTCGCCTTCTTTTAAGTCGGCATATTTAATTTCTTCAAGCTTGTCTTCAAAAACGCCGATCATACCTTCATGCACAACTCTGGCTGTTGAAACAATGTCTTTGTTGTTTTTTGTAATCAGCGCGTACGGATAAAGCTCAATCTCCCGTTCCGTATTATTTTCAACCATTTGCTCAATGCGGAACATATAATTTTCATCTAAATAAACCTTGTTGACAAACCGCAGTCCTTGTTCGTTATTCCACTCAAAAGCAATCGGCGTTTGCGGAGTCAGTTTGTCGCCTTTTGCCGTCCATACGGAATTTTCATCAGGAGTTTTGATGTTTTTGTCGGCAGAAAGCCAGCCGAATTGCGCATAGTACGGATTTTTTGTTCCGGACGGCGCAAACAGCTCGACCAACGGACTGTTTTCTTCAATTGTCTGCTTATATTTTGCCAGATACAAATTGTCAAAACGCATACCTTTAAGACGAACGGAACCGGTCAAATCGGCATTTTCTATTGCGATACGGCTGTCATTAATCAAAATTTCATCAGTATTTTTCGGCTCAACGGAAGCAACCTGTGCTGTTTTTTTGTCTTCAGCAGATGTTGCTTCCTGCATTGCCTCATTATTTTCCCCATTCGGCGCCTCTACTGTCGGAACCGTCGATGATTGCTCCGGCAGGCTGTTGCCGAAATATCTTCCGGCAAAAAAGATTACCATCGCGGACAAAAAAACCGCAATATACAAATTTTTCAATTCACTTTTCATTTTTCAAACTCCGTTTTTTCTTTTTTAATCGAAAAAATAAACTTGTGCAAGCATTTATGCAGATTTTTTCCGTTCTGTTTTCGGTGGTACCGGATCATATCCGGAGCCTCCCCACGGGTGGCACCGTAAAAGTCTTTTTGTCCCGAGATATATTCCCTTAAAAATTCCGTGAATTTCAATCGCCTCAAGCATATATTGCGAACAAGTCGGGCGATATCGGCAGACTCCGCCAAACATCGGCGATATAAACTTTTGATATCCTCTGATAAGGATAAAAAGAAAGGTTTTACAAGGGTTTTGCATTATTTTGAAACTCTTTTTTCGCAGCCTTGAGCCCGCGGATAAGATTTTGTTTAAGCGTGTCAAACGGGCAATACGATGTGTTATATCTTCCGACCAAAACATATTCAAAATTGTCCATTGCGTATTTTGAAAAAACTTCTGCCACGGCGGCGCGCATTCTGCGGCGGGCTTTGTTTCTGATATGAGCCTTGCCGATTTTTTTGCTTGTGGTATAGCCGACTTTCGGAGCAGAATTTTCCGCGCATAAACTTTGAGCCGCCTGCAGGATAACGGTAGGCATTACCGCTGTAAATCCTTTGGCGACTCTAACAAAATCTTTTCTTTTTTTAAGAATCTCGATTTTAGTCATGAAATTTCAGCAATTATGCAGAAATGTTTTTACGACCTCTGGCACGACGAGCAGACAAAACTTTGCGTCCGCCTGCGGTAGCCATACGAGCGCGGAATCCGTGACGACGAGCTCTTACCAGTTTAGAAGGTTGATATGTGCGTTTCATTTGTTTTCTCCGGTTAATTATTATTATTTAAAACCCCGAATATCACACAGGGTTCTCGGTTATTACACTGAGCTTATATAAGTTTTTTTTCGCTTCGTCAACTGTTTTTTACGAAAAAAAGCTCCCTGATTTTTCAGGGAGCAGAAACTTGCGGTTTTATTTGCGGTCGCCGAACAGGCGCAGCAAATATAAGAACAGGTTTACAAAATCAAGATACAATTCCAGAGCGCCTGAAATTGCGGCTTTGTGAGCGAGTTCTTCATCGCCGGCAACATACATCTGGCGAATTTTTTGCGTATCATAAGCGGTCAGTCCGACAAAAATCGCAACACCGATAACCGAAATTGCAAAGTACACTGCCGAGCCGCCCCAAAAGATGTTTACGATGCTGGCAATAATCAGTCCCCACAAGCCCATATAAAGAAATGTGCCCATTCCGGTCAAATCGCGTTTGGTTGTATATCCGTATATGCTGAGCGAGCCGAACATTGCGGCAGAAATCAAGAACACGCGGGTGATGCTTGCGCCGGTGTACAAAAGCATAGCCGGAGCGATAGATGCGCCCATCAAAACCGAAAACAGCCAGAAGCATGTCTGGACGGCAAAAATCGAGCCGCTGCGCAGATATCTTCCGAAAACAAAGACCATAACCAGCGGAGAAAGCAGCACAATCCAGCCCAAAGGCGAAAGCGATGCGCCATATTCTGAAATATTAAAAAACGCTGCGATTAAGCCGGTTGAAATCAAAGTATAAACCGTAAGAGCAGAAGCAATCAATCCGCCGGCCATATAGTTATAAACTTTGAGCATATATTTGCGCAATCCCTCATCAATCACGGGTTTTGCATCAGCAGTAACAATTTGTTCTTTTAACATTTTATTCTCCATAAAAATAGTACCTGTAAAAAATATAGGGTATTTTTTTTGCGAAATCAAGTCGTATTTAGGATTTGCATAAGATTTTGCGCAGTGCGGACGCTTGCAAACAAAAATCGACCGGAGGGGAAGACGCAGGAATTGTAATTATATGTGTATTAGGAGAACGTAATTATTTTTCCCTGCGCCCGCCTCTCCGGCCGACTATGTTTTTTTAATGTTTTATTTTAGCGTTTTTCCTTTCTTTTTTGTCTTTTCAAACAATAGGATTTTCACCCTCATACCTTTCGGAAGTTCCACCCGGCAGTCGGATATCTCACCCCTCCCCGCCGGGCGGAACTTCTTTTCTAAGCATCATATTTTATTTAAAATGATTGTCCAAATGTTTTCTTCCCTTTACGATATCTTTGCAGGCCATTCTTCATAAAGTATATCGACCTGATTTTGCATGTTGTTCCGCTGCTATTTTCGTTTACATCAGAAACTTGCCATTTTCCGTTATAGTAATACAGTTTATATCTTGTGTATTCATCACCTTTGTTTGTTCCAACGCCCCAATAACAGTTAGTCGTCGTAAACTGGTCTCCTCCGGCTTTCTTCAGTGCTTCATTAATTGACGTAATATTTTCCGCAATTTTTTCCAGCATCTCTTTGGTCGGCAGAGCATGTAATGCAGTCGCGTTACAATCAGCTATCCTTTGGACAATTGAACATGCCGAATTGTTAATCTTTGCCTTATAACAGTTCCTATCATAATCTGTTTCTCCGGCACCATTTATATAATTTCCCTTGTTGCCGTTGCATTCCGGATCGTCTTTCAGCGACACCGCGTGGTCATAATAGCCGAAGCTTCCGCCATTTGTATAAGGACCGTTCAGCTTGACCCCGGCCATATTACCTCCCAAATCAACCTTGGATTGATTTGACGGCCAATAGAAAATGAGGCCATTGTCATCAGTATGCGGGGAGTTCGTGCTGGTTCCATACATATAGTACCAAGTAGAAGATGAACCTTTACCCTTTTTTATACACCTTACATATCCATAATCACCAGCTGTCTCAATATACCATAGGCCTCTGCTTGTGGTAATCTCCTTTACTCCTCCAATATTTGCTTCATGATAACTGCTATTTATTTCTTTGCACTTTTTCGGACGATAGCAAACTGCTCCGTTTTTGTTTTCATCAACACAAATTGCGGCTTTGTGGTTGGGATTTCCGTCATATGAAGAATTCTTACAATCGCCTTCCGCCACATAATATTCAGTCGGACAAGTTGCTTTCTCTTTATAACAAGTTTTTGAGGTATCGTTGGTGGCGGTTGTTGTGTCACAGGTTTTTCCGCTCGGGCACGAACCAAGTATATATCCGGTCGGACATACCGCTTTTTCCTTCTTATAACAGGTTAATGTTCCCGTATCTTCCGTAACTTTTACACATACATTTTCCGCATCTCCGCAACTGCTGCTGAAAGTATAATTTGCATTATATCCGCTACATGTCTTAGAACATTTTACACTATATGTTGTATTTGTATCCGTTTCACAAAGCTTCGGCCTGCCTTTTATATTAAAACATGTATCTTTCGTCCAGCCGTTCAGACATTTATAATCATCATACAAATCTCCGCACTGGTTGCCGTCAACCGCAAAATTTCCGGTAAGATTATTCGAAGCATATTTATATCTGGCCGGGCATTTACATGTTCTGCAGGTTAGCTCTTTTTGCTGTGAATGCGTATATGCTTTATCTTCAAGCAATGGTGCTTTACATTCACCTGCCTGATAACTGTTGCCGGTGTCACAGGTTACTGTTGTATACAGTGTTTCTCCCGCATTATCGCCGTATTTATATGTGCATGCTCCGGTATAAGTAAATCCCGGTGTTTCCTTTTTGTATTTATATGTGCTGTCGCAATCACAATCTTTATACAAAACCTTATTTGCATTATTTGCATTTGCCCCATACAGCATCGTGCAGATTCCGCCGTCTGCAACCGGAGTTTGGCCAGCACTGCATACACTTGAATTTGTCTCTCCGTCTTCTCGTGTTATTTTGGATAAAGTATATTTATAATCACTTTTGCAAGTTGCGCGGTAGAGCTTTTTGCCGTCTATTTTTGTGCATTCTTCAATATCATACGCTGCCTCGTTTGTCGGTCTTTCTGTCAGCATATAATAGTTCGGATTACAGGTACATTTTACAAATTTCTCACCTTTTGAGACGCAGGTATCGTATACGATTTCTTTAACTCCATCGCACGATTTTTCTTTGTATCCCAAACTATTGCAATCTTTTGTTTCGATGCTCGGTTTGTCGCACCCGCCGACGATAAAACATACATCAGCGTTACTCGGCTCTACCCCCCCCCACCATGAGGCTACGAAAAGGGTTAGAAACCACACCGTCAGATTTGATTTTCTCATATCTACGCTCCCTTTCTACGCATATAAATTATCAACCTCTCTTCTAAAAGGCTGTATTCAGTTTACCTGATTTATTTTATTGTTTCAACTCTTTTTTCTTTTTGTTTTTGCGCTTTAATTTTCTTTATATATTGTTGCACATTTTTGTTGTGTTCATCAAGAGTTTTTGCAAAATTATGCCCGCCGCTGCCGGTCGCCACAAAATACAAAAAATCGCTTTTTTGCGGATTGACGATTGCAAACAATGCCTCTTTTGACGGGTTGCAAATCGGAGTCGGAGGAAGACCGTAATTTTTATATGTGTTATACGGGCTTTCAATCTGCAAATCTTTTTTGCGCAACGCCCTGCCAAGCTCGGTTTTTCCTTTAGTTATCGCATAAATCACTGTCGGATCGGTCTGCAGCATCATACCTTTTTTCAGCCGATTCAAAAATACCGACGCAACAAGCCCCCTCTCGGACACAAGTCCGGTTTCTTTTTCCACAATCGAGGCCAAAGTCAACAGCTCGTCTTTGCTTTTCAGCGGCGCATCGACCGAAAGATTTTGCCATGATTGTTCCAAAACCTCGTTCATGGCCGCTTTTGCCTGTCTGATAACCGAATCTTTGCTGTCTCCGCGTGAAAATGTATATGTTTCGGGCAGCATCTGCCCTTCCGAAACAGGCTCGGTAATACTCCCGGTCAAAAATTCCGTATTATCCACAATCTCAAACATTTGTGCCGCAGTCAGCCCTTCCGGCAATGTAACCTTGCGCAAATATACCCTGCCGTCGGCAATCTGCATCATTGCATCATACATCGAAATTTTCGGCTCAAAACGATATTCTCCGGCCTTCAGCGCACCGGCTTTTTCATATACTCTGACAAGAATTTCAAACAAACGGGGAGAAGAAATTACCCCGCTTTGATAAAGCTTAAAGGCGACTCGTTTTAATCCGTCGCCTTTTTCTATTAAAACATTTGCCGGCGCGCCAAGAATTCCGTCCGAAAAGACTTTTTCTTTGACATAATACGCCGCAAAAATGCAAAAAGCGCACAATATCGCAAATAACAACATGCACGCTTTTTTCATCTCTTATCCCTCATACTTTTTGAAGATAAGCGAGGAGTTTGTTCCGCCGAATCCGAACGAATTCGACATCGCGGCTTTTATCGCCTTTTTCTTCGGCTTGAGCGGTACCAAATCCATATCCGCAACTTCTTCTTCAACATCGTGAAGGTTCAAAGTCGGCGGGCAGACCTGTTCTTCAATCGCCTTAACGGTATAAACCGCCTCAACTGCACCGGCCGCACCAAGCAAGTGCCCGATAGCAGACTTTGTTGACGACATCGAAACATATTTTATGTCATCGCCGAACAAACGCTTAACCGCCAAAGCCTCGCCGACATCGCCTGCCGGAGTCGATGTTCCGTGCGCATTGATATAGTTGATATCTTTGAGCTCAACACCGTGCTCTTTTGCATGGTCGGCCGCCATTTTCATTGCGCGGTATGCACCGTCGCCGGACGGCGCCGTAATATGATAAGCGTCGCCGCTCATTCCGTATCCGACAACTTCGGCATAAATTTTTGCACCGCGGACTTTTGCATGTTCAAGCTCTTCCAAAACCAAAGCTCCGGCACCCTCGCCCATTACAAATCCTTTACGGCCTTTGTCCCACGGACGAGATGCTTCTTCCGGTCGGTCATTAAAATCGGCAGTAATCGCGCGCATTTTGGCAAAGCCGGCAAGTCCGAGCACATTTATCGCCGATTCCGCACCGCCGGCAACCATAACATCGGCATCGCCGCAAGCTATGATTCTGGCGGCATCGCCGATTGCGTGAGTTCCGGTCGAACATGCGGTTACACATGCGTGATTCGGTCCCTTAAACCCGCAGGCAATCGAAAGGTTTCCGGAAATAAGGTTTATCAGCACGGAAGGAATAAAGAACGGAGAAATCTTTTTCATTCCGCCTTCTTCAAAAGCCAGCGAGCTTTGATAAATCTTGTCAAGTCCGCCGATTCCCGAACCCATCATAACGCCGCTTCTGAACGCGTCTTCATCGGTTTTCGGTTCCCAACCTGAATCTTTGATTGCATCAAGCCCAGCAGCCATTCCGTACATAATAAACTTATCAAGTTTTTTCTGATCTTTCGGCTCGACAACACTGTCCGGATTAAATTCAAACTCACCGTCGCCCCAAGGAACAACGCCTGCAATTTGAACAGGGATATCTTTCAGGTCAAGGCCTTCTATTTTTTTGATTCCGGATTTTCCGTCCAACAATTGCTCAAAATTGTGTTCAACTCCGCGTCCTAGAGGAGAAAGAACTCCAAGCCCCGTAACAACAACTCTTTTCATGTGTTTTATTCTCTTTAGTTCAGTTTACAGACAACAAAACCCGCCTGCAAAAAACAAAGCGAGTTTCATTGTACTTATCATAAGTTAAAAGACTTACGCATTCTTAGCAAGATAGTCGATAGCGTCTTTAACGGTCAAAATCTTTTCAGCGGCTTCATCCGGAATTTCGCAACCGAATTCTTCTTCAAAAGCCATAACGAGTTCAACTGTATCCAAGCTGTCTGCGCCCAAATCATCAATAAAGCTGGCGTTTTCAGTAACTTTAGATTCTTCAACACCAAGATGTTCAGCAACAATCTTCTTAACACGATTAGCGGTATCAGTCATTTAAATATACCTCAAAAAAAACATTAAAACAAATTTTTCGGATATCAAATCCGTGAGTTCTTGTTAGCACAATTTTAAATAAAATTACAAGCATTATTTTTCAAGGTTGTATAAAAATGCTGGCAATTTTTGCTAAATAACTGTTTTTGCAAGATTAAAACACGGCAACAAAAACTTGTATTTTTATTTTTTCGGCATTATATATATGCAGAATAAACAATTTTTAACTAAAAAACGGAGTTTACTGATATGAAAATAGGTATTATCGGAACCGGTTTTGTCGGAAGCGCTGCGGCATTTGCCCTGATGATGCGCGGAGTTGCCCGCAAAATCGTGTTGGTAGATGTCAACAAACAAAAGGCCGAAGCCGAGGCTATGGATATTGCGCACGCGGCACCGTTTGCATATGCAAATAAGATAAAAGCCGGAGATTATGAAGATTTGACCGGCTGCGATGTTATCATTATCACCGCCGGAGCAAACCAAAAAGAAGGCGAAACAAGGCTTGATCTTTTGGAAAAGAATGTCAAAATTTTCAAAAGCATTATTCCTCAGGTTGTAAAATATGCGCCTGAAAGCATTTTGCTTATTACCGCCAATCCGGTTGACATTATGACCGATATAACTCTGAAGCTGTCCGGCTTTCCGAAAGAAAGAGTTTTCGGCAGCGGAACCGTTCTTGACACAGCTCGCTTCCGCACCCTGCTCGGCTATCATCTCGGAATTTCGCCAAAATCAATCCATGCCAATGTTCTCGGCGAACACGGCGACAGCGAAGTTTTGGTCTGGTCAAACGGCGATGCCGGAACGATGCGCATTGACGACCTGGCAAAAAGCATCGATAAACCTTTGAAAGACGAAGTAAAAGCCCAGATTGACGACTGCGTACGCAACGCTGCATACAAAATCATCAACGGCAAAGGCGCAACTTATTACGGAATCGCCGGCGCTTTGTCGCGCATTTGTCAGGCAATCGGCAGCAACGAATACGCGGTTTTGACCGTATCTTCTCTGCATGACAACATTGAAGGCGTTGAAAATGTATGTATGTCGCTTCCGAGCATTGTCGGAAAACGCGGCATCCAAGGCGTTTTGCACCCGAATTTGAGCGATGAAGAACGCAAAGCTTTGCAAAAAAGCGCTCAAACGCTTAAAGATTTTTCGCAAAAAGCCGAAAAAATCATTGCAGAAAACTAAATTGCCGAAAACTGCAAATGTTTGTTTGCAAAAAAACTCCTCTTGCTGTATGGTGAGGGGAGTTTTTTCAAGGGAATAAGATAAATATGGTAAAAGTAGTCAGTTTCGGGTGCCGCATAAATTCTTTTGAGTCGGAAGTTTTTAAGGAAAAGCTTGCCGGCCGCGATGATATTGTCGTTGTCAACACCTGCGCCGTCACCGGCGAGGCCGAAAGGCAGTGCCGCCAGGCAATCCGCAAGCTGAAAAAAGAAAATCCGAGTTCCGTTATTGTGGTCACTGGCTGCGCCGCACAGATAAATCCGCAAAAATTTGCCCAGATGAACGAAGTTGACCTTGTTTTGGGCAATAAAGAAAAAACCAAAATAGAAGAATATCTATCCGCACCGAATTTGACCGAAAAAAACATTGTCGGCGACATTATGAACTATGATGATTATGACAAATATATCATTACCGGGTTTGAAGGTCGGCAAAAAGCCTTTGTGCAAATTCAACAAGGCTGCGACCACCGTTGCACATATTGCATAATTCCGTTTGCCCGCGGGCATAACCGCTCGGTTGAGGCAGAACATATCATTGAGCAGATAAACAAGCTTATTGCCAAAGGTTTCAAAGAAATCTGTCTGACCGGAGTTGATATTTGTTCTTATCAGCCGTCGTTTTCAGGCCTTGTGGAACAAATTTTGGCACAGACGCCGCAAGATTTTGTGTTGGCGTTCGGCTCGCTTGACCCGGCAAGTGTCGACGACAAATTCATTGAGCTGGCAAAAGACCCGAGAGTGAACAATTATTTTCATTTTTCGATTCAGTCCGGCGACAATATGATTTTGAAAAGAATGCGGCGCAGACACAGCCGTGAAGATGTTATAAATGTTTGCGAAAAAATCAGAAATGTTCGTCCCGATGCGGTTTTCGGCGCCGATTTTATCTGCGGATTTCCGACCGAAACCGACGAGCAGTTTGAAAACACCTGCAAACTGGTGGACGAGGCAAAAATCAGCCGTCTTCATGTTTTTCCGTATTCCGAAAGAAGCGGAACGCCGGCCGCGCTGATGCCTCAGGTTGATATGAATATCCGCCGCAAACGGGCAAAAATTTTGCGCAAAAAAGGAGAAAACAATGAGTAGTTTTTTTGAAAAACTCGGCATCGGCCTGAAAAAATCTTCATCTCCGCTTTCTACCGGCATCAGCTCGATTTTCAACGGCAAAAAAGTCAGCTCCGAACTGCTGGACGAGCTTGAAGAAACACTGCTTTCGTCCGATATGGGAGTCGGCGCGGCAACAAAAATCATCTCCGCGATTGCAAAAGAAAAATTTGCAAAAGAATGCTCCGATGAAGACATAAAGCTGTTTTTGTCGGATCGAATTGCCGAAATTTTGCGCCCGTGCGAAAAAGAATTTGTCATAGACGAAAACAAAAAGCCGTTCATAATTTTGATGTCCGGAGTTAACGGAAGCGGCAAAACCACCACAATCGGAAAGCTTGCCGACAAATTTTTGCGTCAAAAATCCGGATTCTTGACCCGCAAACCGCAAATTTCGTTTATTGCGGCCGACACCTTCCGCGCCGCCGCGGTTGAACAGCTCAAAGAATGGGGAAAGCGCACTGGCTGCCGCGTAAAATTCGGCGAAAACGGCTGCGACGCCGCCGGACTTTGCTTTGATGGGATAAACGAGGCCATCACGCAAAAAGACGACATTGTGTTTATTGACACCGCAGGAAGGCTGCAAAACAAATCAGGCCTGATGGACGAGCTGAAAAAAATTATCCGCGTTATCAAAAAAGTTGTGCCCGATGCGCCGCATGCATCGCTGCTCACGATTGATGCGACCACAGGTCAAAACGCTCTTTCGCAGATTGAAATTTTTGAGCGGGAAATCGGCATTGACGGGCTGGTAATTACCAAGCTTGACGGAACTTCGCGCGGCGGGATTTTGGTCGCGGCGGCCGAAAAATTCAAATTGCCGGTATATTTTGTCGGCGTCGGCGAAAAAGAAGAAGATTTAGACATTTTTAAGGCTGATGACTTTGCAAAGGGGCTTGTCGGAATATGCATGAAGTGATTGCGGAATACACGGTCAGTGAAATTTCTTTTGAAATCAAACGCTTTGTCGAAACGGCTTTTGCAAAAGTCCGCGTCAGAGGTGAAATTTTCGGCGCAAAACGAGCTGATTCCGGTCACTGGTATTTGTCTCTCAAAGATGAAAATGCCGTAATTTCCGCAGTTTGTTGGCGCGGAGTTGCCTCGTCGCTAGGCATAAAACCCGAAGATGGATTGGAAGTTGTCGCAACCGGAAAAATCACTACTTTTGCCGGAAAATCATCTTATCAGCTGGTGATTGAACAAATGGAAGTTGCCGGCACCGGCGCATTGCTCAAGCTTTTGGAAGAGCGCAAACAAAAATTTTTGCAGGCCGGATATTTTGACCAATCTCACAAAAAACCGATACCGTATCTGCCAAAAACAATCGGCGTTGTCACCAGTGCAAGCGGCGCGGTTATCCGCGATATTATCCATCGTATCCGCGACCGTTTTCCGTCGCACATTTTGTTGCTGCCTACTCCGGTTCAAGGCGTTGGGGCTGCCGAAAAAATCGCGGCAAATATCAGATTGTTTAATACATTTCCCAAAAACGGAATCGAGCGGCCCGATGTGATTATTGTGGCGCGCGGCGGCGGCAGTCTTGAAGATTTGTGGCCGTTTAATGAAGAAGTCGTGATTACGGCGGTTTATGAGTCGCAAATTCCGGTTATCTCGGCAGTCGGACACGAAACCGATACAATGCTGATTGACTATGTTTCCGACCTGAGGGCCCCTACCCCGACCGGCGCGGCAGAATTTGCGGTTCCGGTAAAATCAGAATTGCAAAGCAAAGTAATGACCATAAAAAATCGGCTGTTTGATACGGCGCATCGTCTTCTCGGGGAGCTTGCGCTAAGAATTTCGGCCGCCCAAAAAGGTATGCCAGATTTAGCTTCATTTTTAGCGGAAAAGCAGCAAAAATTCGACGACCGCAGCGAGCGTCTGGACATTGCGTTTAAGGCTCTTTTGCGACAAAAAAATCAGGAGCTTTGCGCGTGCAGGATTAATCCGTTTTTGCTCAAAAACAAAATTGAGCATTATGAACAGATTTTGCAAAGTCTTGACGCCGGATTGCAGGCCTCATCGATTGATGCGGTGCTGAAAAGAGGTTTTGCGTGGATAAAAGACAATTCCGGCAATACGATTTATACAACTGCTCAGGCTCGCAAACATGCTGTTTTGCAAGTTCGGTTTGCAGACGGCAAAATTGATGTAACAACCAAAAACACAAGGAAAAAAGATGAACTTCAAGGCGATTTATTTGATTAGTTTTTTATCCGTTCTGGCCTTTAATGCTTCTGCCGTAACAATCTGCGGCAGCGTCAAACAGGGCGAAATGCTTGTCGGACGCGACAGCTCTGCGACTAAGGTATTTTTCAAAAGCAAGCAGCTTCCTTTGTATGAAGACGGAACATTCGGACTGGCCCTCGGCCGCGATGAAGGGCGCGAAATTCACTTTGTTACAGTCGATAAAGAAAAGCAAAAACACGACTATTATATGTTTGTCGGGCCGACCAAATGGGATATTCAGGAGCTTAAAGGCGTTCCGCAGCGCAAAGTTTCGCCGTCTGACGCCGACCAAAAAGAAATCGACCGCGAATATGAGAGCGTGGCAGCCGCGTTGAGCGCAAGTTCTCCTTTCAACTTTTGGCATAAGGGTTTTATGTGGCCGCTTGAAGGACGCATAAGCGGACAATTCGGCGGACAAAGAATTATGAACGGAGAAAAGAAAAATCCGCATCGCGGAACCGATATCGCCGCGCCGGAAGGAACCGACATCAAGGCGGCAAATGACGGAATTGTAACGCTTTCGGGCGGAAACTTTTTTTATTCGGGAAATATGGTGATTATCGACCACGGGCAAAATCTTTTTACAATGTATGCTCATATGAAATCAACTTCGGTTAAAGTCGGACAAAAGGTCAAAAAAGGCGATGTAATCGGCAAAGTCGGCAAAACCGGACGCGTCACTGGCCCGCATCTTCACTTTGGCGCCTCGCTTAACGATGTCAGGTTTAATCCGTCGTCTTTACTAAATATAAATAAAGACGAACTATGTTTCGAGCTGTAATCAAAAACAAGGAACATTGATATGACGACTATCCAGATTTTATGGCTTGCAATTTTGCAGGGATTAACCGAATTTTTGCCGGTCAGCTCTTCGGGGCATTTGATTTTGTTTTCAAAATTTACATCTTTTGCCGACCAGGGGTTGATGATTGATGTTGCGCTGCATATCGGTTCGATTGTCGCCGTATGCATATATTTTTACAAAGAAATCTGGAATATGCTCAAAGGTTTGTTCTACGGAAAATTGCTGCCGTGCTTCAGATATGAGGGAAATTATCTGTTTTATCGAATCGTTATAGCAACGATTCCGGCTCTTTTTGCCGGTGCGATTCTGAAGTTTTATGGAATGGACTGGCTGCGCAATACAAAAATTTTGGGCTGGACAATTCTTTGTTTCGGAATTTTGCTTTATTTTGCCGACAGAATGAGTATGACCATCAAAAAAGTTGAAAATCTGAGTATTAAAGATGCGTTTTTAATCGGCTGCGCGCAATGTCTGGCACTGATTCCGGGGACTTCACGCTCGGGAATAACCATAACAATGGGGCGTTTTTTGGGACTGGAGCGCAGAGAAGCGGCAAAATTTTCGATGCTGCTTGCGATTCCGACGATTCTGGCGGCCGGGATTTTTGAGGGTTTCGAGCTGTATCAATCAGGCGATTACAGCAACTTAGGCTTTACGATTGACGCGGTTTGGTATTCGTTTATCGCATCGCTGATTGCAATTTACGGAATGATGTGGTGGCTGAAAAAGTCAACATTTCTGCCGTTTGTCATATACAGAATCGTGCTCGGCGGATATTTGTTGTTGGATTCGTACGGATATTTAAATAAGTTTCTTGACTAATAAAAAAATAAAGGTTATATAAGTTTTCGATAAATGCCCCGATGGCGAAATTGGTAGACGCGCATGCTTCAGGTGCATGTTGCCTCAGGCAGTGGAAGTTCGAGTCTTCTTCGGGGCACCAAAAAATCTCTCTTTTGAGAGATTTTTTTATGCTTTTAGCTCTGCTTTTCCACCCAAGCACACACATACACCGTCACACAAAAAACATTCTTATATTTTTTCAGATTTATTTCAGATTGGCGGGATATTTTCGGTTTATTGACAGCAGAAAATAATCGGCAGAGGGTTATCCGTGATAAAAAAGCTAAACATAAATCAGTGGAAAGTTGCCGGAATGGCGGCAATCGGAATGGGGTGCTCTTTTGCTTGAACAATTTACAAACATAGACATTTTGTTCAGTGATATGATATACGATTTTTCGGCAAAACAATGGCCAATTCCGTATTTTCTCCACCAAAAACTGAACCAGATATTTTATGGCGGAGCCAAACATTTTGTGGCTTTTTGCGGAACACTTTGCGTCCTTTATATGATTTATTCTTTTTGCAAACCTCAATATCAATGCAGATTTTTCGCCGCTTTGACCGTTTTGCTTTGCACAATCATAATTCCGACATCTGTCGGCCAGCTCAAAAAAGTCAGCAATGTTTATTGCCCGAATCAGTTTGAGCACGATGACCATCGATACCAGTACGCAAAAGTTTTTGAAAGTTATCCGTTAGATTTTTCGCCTGAACACCGCGGCAGGTGTTTTCCGGGAGGACACACAACCGGAGCATATGCGCTGATGTCGCTTTGTTTTTTCTTCAGACGCCGTAAAAATCAGTTAATCGCCGTCAGTTCCGTTTTTTTCTTGTAGCGGTCAACGGCTCATATCAGATCTTGCGCGGCGAGCACTTTATTTCGCATAATCTGGTCAGCTTTTTTATTGCGGTAATGATGATTGTCATAATACATTTTGTGTTGAAAAAAGCCATTTCAAGGCTTCTGGGCAAATTCGGATTTGCATAAAATTCGCGCATATTTTTCTGGACAAAATCGGCAATCTCGTGTATAATCCGCTCAAATATAACATTTTTGAGAGGCCGGCAAATGGATTGCAGTTTTATTGCATATGGAGTTACCAAAGGATTCAGCTGTATGAATGATAAAAATTCCGAAAAAATAAAAGGATTCTATTGTTCTGACAGCGGAACCAAAATGGAAGTTCGCAAATACCCCGACAATTCGGTCGGATATCATTTTTTGATATATCCGCAAAAAGGCGAAAGCTTCTCCGATAAAAACGGACGCAGCGGCTCGTTTTTCGGCATGAGTCTGTTCTTTAAGGACAATTATTGCAAAAATCCGCAAAAAATCTTCAAAATGTTTGAAACGCTATATGACAAATCAATCAAAAACAAATTGATTAAAGAATTTGACAACGGAAATCGCCAATATGCCATTGATTCTTTTTCAAATCCGAAAGTTGAAGAATATATGTGCAAAGCATTTGTGAATGTGATGCAAAATCCCGAGATGCAATTTTCTCCGCAAGATTTTGCTCCGTTCAAGTTCGAAAAGGCCGACAAAGGCATATGGAAGCTCAATATCGCCGAAGCAAACACTTTTATTCCGAGCAAAATTAAGTCTCCGCATGATATTGAATTTTCACGCAGCAACCCTATGTATTTGCAAAATCAAAACGCAAAGCAGAGGTAACCGCCGTGGCCGCAAACAAAAAATTTCAATTTTCAAAATCTTTTGACAAACAGGATATGCTTGCGTTTATCAAGTTTCGTCAACAGGTTGCCGATGATGAAGACTACAACAATAAAATTTCGGACAACAAAGAAAAAGCCGCAGCCGTAAAAGAAAAACTGAAACCGTTTGAAAACAAGCTGTACGCTCTTTTTCATTTTGAAGAAAAAAGAAAACTGGAAAGAGACTTGGCAAGTCTTAATAACGAAGAAATTTGGCTGAACAACCTTATCGGAAACGCCACCTGCTCAAGCAACGAGCTTTTTATAGACCTTCCGGTCGGTGCAAAACAATACGGCGCCTGCTTAGAGATATTAAAACTGGCAACAAAAGACGACGCTCCGCAAGAAGAATTTGATTTTGTCGTCAACGCCGTATGCAAAAACATTGAGCAGAATCCGCTGTGTTTTGCCAGCCTGAACTCCTGCATTGCCGGAGCAAAATGTTGGTCATATATGATGCAAGAAGCAAAAAAGCTTGCATTTGAAAAAAACTACAGCTTGCTGCCTGAAAATACAAAAAAAGAAAGCAAACATTCATCACTCACAAAATTTATGAAACAAAAATTTTCGAGCCTTGATGAAATCACAAATATTGCAAAAAAATGTGATGTCAATACTTTTGTCGGCACATTGCCTCCCGAATGGCTGGCACTGCTACCGAAAGAAAATCGCAAAGAAAAAATAAACGAGATAAACAACATATTGAGCAAATTCGCTTATGTGACATATTCAGTCTGTTCTATCAATAAACGCAGCTTAAACGGCGCGACGGAATTTTTGCAGAGAAAACTCAGCAAAATTTTGCGGACAGATATAAAAGTTGAATATTACAGCCGAGGGGCAATTGGTAAAATTTTCCAAATTACGACCGGTGACAAAAAGCTGGCGCTGAAAACCAACCACTCTAACCCGTCGATGAATCCGCGACACGGACTTCACGGCGTTCAGGCCGAGCTTATTCACGGGTTGTTTCTTTCCAACAACGGAAACAAAAAACGTTATGCAAAAACATATTTCGGAAATCTCAAATTTGACGATGTGAAATCCGCATTTATGATTACCAGATTTATAAATGAGGATTCAAATATTTCGCCGTTACCGAAAATTTTACCTTATGAAAAAATAGCGGACCAGATAAGATATTCCGATGATCACCGATGGAATTTTGTTTCGCAAAAAATTGTGGATTTCGGCGGAGTTCAGGTGCGTGATGAGCTGAAAAATCGTGATGATTATTTGTTGTTTAAGAAAATATGCAAAGCCCTAAAATCGCCCAATGGCGGAAAATTGATTGAGAATATGCAAAATTATGCAAAAAAAGATAGAAAATTTGCCTCTCGATTTGAAAAAATTAAAAATTATATTGCTAAAAACATTAATTTAAATGATACTGAATCCGTTCGTAAAGATTATGGTTTTTTGCCTGAGAATATAGACTTGCTAAACATAAAAGAAACACAGGATAAAACCGTGATTATAAACAAGCAAAAAGACAATTGCAGATAAAACAAAGGGGGAAAATTATGGAAAATACCGAAAATAAAACAACACAAACCGCGGTTATCGCCAAGCCGCGAAACCGCAACATATTCAGAAGCTGGTGGCATTGTATGAAGCGTTATTTTGATTTTTTCGGCCGCTCGTCGCGATTTGAATATTGGTCATTCGTCGGCGTAAATTTTTTGATTATCGCCGCCATGCTCGTTATATCCATGATCTCTGTAGCAATGGGAACATTAAGCGTATCGATATGTATGACATTTTTGTATTCCGCATATAATATTTGTATGATAGTTCCAAGTTTTGCCGTTTGGGCTCGTCGTCTGCACGACATAAACAAATCAGCGCAATGGATTTTGGGTATATTTATATTTCCGTTCTTTATGATGATGCCGTTCGGTATCGGCGTTATGTATATTGCGGGTCTCAAGACCTGTGATTTTCCGCAGGAAATTGTTCCGGCCGAGGAGATTGTACGCAGCATTACCTCTTGCGATGATGCAATGGCGGTCATAATAACATGCTCGGTTCTGACCCTTCTCATTTGGCTTGCGTCGGTGGTTTACACCCTCTATATGTTTGTTTTGCTGTTCTTCCGCGGAGACGAAAAAGCAAACCGTTTCGGAGAGCCGTCTTTGGATTAATATCAAAACAAAAAGCTTTAAAATGCCGTATTTTTTTACGGCATTTTTTGTGAAAAAACAGTAAAAATGATAATTGACAAATCCAACAAAAAAATTTATATCAAATCAAATTTTTTAGGTGATAATATGCAAAATATGACTGCGGGAAACCCGCTTAAATTGATTATAAAATTTTCAATTCCGCTGCTGCTGAGCAATATTTTTCAGCAGATTTACAGCATTTCCGACATCATTTTGGTCGGCCGCCTTATCGGCGTTCAGGCTCTGGCCGCAGTCGGCGCGGCGGCTCCGCTTTTCTTTATTTTGGTTGTTGTCAGCATCGGTTTTACAAACGGACTTACCGTTATTACGGCGCAAAGTTTCGGCGCGCAGAATTTCGCCCGAATGCGCCGATCAGTTGCCATGGCGACCATGTTGAGCTGCGGATTTACCGTTATTTTCAGCGTTATTATGTTTTTCTGCCTCAATTTTTTGCTTCATTTGATGAATGTTCCGGAAGAAATTTTTGCCGAAACCAAAAAGTTTTTGGTCGTCATCTGCGCAGGCGTGATATTTATTGTCGGATTTAACTTTTTGTCCGGTCTGATGCGCGCGCTCGGCGACAGCAAAACCCCGCTGTATTTTCTGATATTTACCACGGTCATCAACATAATTTTGAATGTGATTTTTATCTATTTTTTCAAAATGGGTGTTGACGGTTCGGCGTTGGGAACGGTTGTCGCGATGTTTATATCGGTTATCTGCTGCCTGATGTTTATGAGCAAAAAATTCTCGATTTTGCGGCCGAATTCCGGCGACTGGCATTTTGATGCAAAATTCTGCGGCGAACACCTGGCAATCGCCGTCCCTATGGCAATTCAGTTTTCCATCATCGCGCTGAGCCTTGCCGTAACTCAAACCATCTGCAACAAATTCGGATTTGCCACCATTGCCGCAATGACCGCTGCGCTCAGAGTTGAACAGCTTGCAACTCAGCCGATGGTCTCAATCGGTATTGCCATGGCCACATATGTTGCGCAAAATTACGGCGCGCAAAAAATCGGAAGAATCCGCCGCGGAGTTTTTGATGCCTCTATGGTTGTGCTGGCCATGAGCGCCGTTCTCGCCGCGTTTGTCTTTGCGTTCGGTGAAGATATCATAAAAATTTTCGTTTCTGAAAAAGACACTCCGAAAGAGCTGTTTGCCGAGGTTTTGCAAATGGCAAAAACCTATATGCACATCAGCATCGTGTTTTATTTCTTTTTGGGACAGATTTTTATATTCCGCAACTCTTGTCAGGGGATGGGAAACTCGGTAATGCCGATGATTTCAAGCTTTGTCGAACTTTGTATGCGCTGCTTTGCCGCAATTTATCTGACTTCGATAATCGGCTTTGTCGGACTTTGCTATGCCAGCCCGATTGCTTGGATAGGCGGAGTGTCTGTAGTTTGCATCGGATATTATATCTCAATTTATAGAATTAAGCAAAAACTTGCGCACAAAAAGGCCTGATTATTTTTGCTGTTCGGCTCTGCGGCGAGCAATCGCGCTACAAAAGTCAGAGATTGCTTTTCCGGCCGTGCATTTTTCAAGATTTTCGGCCGGCTGATCGCTTTGTTCAAGAGAAGTTTTCAGCCACTGCGGCCACCGACCTAGATTGGTAGAATTTTGATTGTCCGTCATCAAAAGCGGGCGAAACCACTCTTTTTGCGAATTGTCGAATATAATCGAAAAATCGGTATTTTTTATCAGTTTCGGAAGATTTTTCAAAATACGCCCGTAGCGAAGCAAAACCGTGTTGGTCGGAACATCGTGTCCGCCCTCTTTCACCCGATGCATAACCCGTAAAGCCGATAAATCCGGCGATTCTATGCCGATAAAAACCATCGCGGTGCGGTATCCGGCATTTTTTGCCTCTTTTAAGATACGGAACGGAGAATAATCCGACGCGGTCGTTTCATAAATAAAACTTTTTGAATCCTGAAAATTTTGCGAAAGTTTTTCTCTGGTTTTGCGTCCGGCCTCAATAAACTGTCCCAAAAGTCCGTTTTGTCCTTCGGCAATGATTCCTTTTGCAATATCATCAAGGCACAGATATTCAAGCCGATTTTTTCCGAGCAAAGAATCATCTTTCATAAACTTGTCATAAAAAGTTGATTTTCCTGCACCATTAGGACCGGCAAGAATAAGCAGAAACGGAGCTTTGGAAGCATTTGTCATCATTTGAGCCTCCGCACGATTTTTTCATTTTTTTGTTCGTCAAGCCTGACCTCAAATTTTGCGCCGCCGAAATCTTCGCGAACAAGCACCCCGTTTTCGGTATAATAAATCGGGTATTGTTCAAAATTCGGCTGCTCTCCCGCAACCTTTCGGCTCAAACGGAAAAGCGTTTTTTTCAAAAGTTGAAACATCTGAGGTCTCCTGTCAACAAAACGGAGAATATCACAAAATATTTTATTTGGCAATAATGTTTTGACAAAAAAACAAGGCTCTTCAAACGAAGAGCCTGTATCTGGGGCGAACTATCGGACTCGAACCGACGACAGCCGGTACCACAAACCGGAGCTCTACCAACTGAGCTAAGTTCGCCATCAAAGTGATTATCTTTTACATACAATCTTTTATGAAGTCAAGCAAAAAATTTTTATTTTTGTATACGATTTTAACAATTTCTTTTCTTTTTTCTGCTAAAAAGTGCGCAATCAATAAACAAAAAGCTTTGCTATGAATATTTTATCGAAAAAACATATCTCGGTTTTTGTTGCTGCCGTTTGCCTTTCGGTTTTCGGGGCTGTTTCCGTTGCGCACGCTTTTCCGAAAACAACCTCGTCGATTATGCTCGATGCCAAAAGCGGAAAAATCCTTTCGCAGACCAATGCCGATGAAGTCAGATATCCGGCGTCGTTGACCAAAGTTATGACCCTTTACATCACTTTTACCGCGATTGAAAACGGCACTCTTCATTTTGACGATATGCTAAAAGTTTCGCGCAATGCAGAAAATCGGTCTCCGTCAAAACTCGGCGTCAGAGCCGGAAGCTATATCAGCGTAAAAGACGCGGTGCTGGCTTTGATTGTCAAATCGGCCAATGACTGCGCGACCGTTTTGGCGGAAAATATCGGATATTCGGAACCTGCGTTTGCCGAGCTGATGACAAGAGTTGCCCGCGAACTCGGTATGAACGACACAACTTTCAAAAATGCATCTGGACTGCCGAACAAGCAGCATAGAACCACCGCACGAGATATGGCGATTTTGGCTGCGGCGATGTATCATCATTTTCCGCAATATTATCACTTGTTTTCAACCAAAACATTCAGTTTTGGCGGCCGCACATATAAAACACACAACGACCTTTTGAAAACTTTTGCCGGCGCGGACGGTATGAAAACCGGTTTTACCAACGCGGCCGGATATAACATTATCACCTCGGCGCACAAAGACAACAAGCGCGTTATTGCGGTTACGATGGGACATAAATCGACCAAAGAACGCGACACCAAAATAGCGGATATGATGACCGGAGGGCTGAATCGTCTGACCGGAACGACCGATTCTGCGGTTATGGTTGCAAAAAACGAGGTCCCTCCGGCAGAAAAATCTGCAGAAAATCTTAATTTCGGAATTCAAATCGGCGCATTTTCCAATTATGCCAGAGCCCGAAAATATGCCGTTGACATAAATCGAAAATTTGCGCACATGCCGGAAAAAAGTGTTGAAATAGAACCGGTTAAAAGCGAATATGCCGTTATGTACCGCTCAAAAATCGTAGGATTTGCACAAGAAGACGCACAAAAAACATGTAATGATTTGAAAAAAGCAAATAAGTCATGTATAGTGATTGCAAATGCAAAACAACATATGATTTTGGCGCAGAGATAATGGACAATAACCGAAAAGCTCATATTATAGTCATAAGCTCAAAAGAAAACAGCAGATTAAACGCCGCCGTCGCGGTCAATCTGGCTGTTGAACTTGCCGAAGGCGGGCTGAAATCGTGTGTTTTGGACACCGCGCAAAACTCCGGCGGATTGGCAGATTTTTTTGCCGAAAGAAATAATAAAAATACCTCTCTTTCCGCCATTGATTTTATGGCTGAAGATGCCGAAACCGGCGAAAAAATTCCGCAATACGATGTTGTCGTCGTCTCTTCCCCGAGCGGAAAAAATGATTATAAATCATCGTTTTTTTATGCCGATACCCTGATTACGATTTTAGATGAAAAATCATCGCTCGGTCTGCTTTCAGAGCCAGAACCGTCTCAACAAAACATCTTGCGTCCGAGTGCATATACAAACTTTGTTTGGGAGATAAAAAAACATCTGGCCGCAACGCAGAAAAAATCGCTGAACTGGGCGGTTTTGCCGTGTCAAAATCTGCAGATGATACAAAAACAGGCATCTTTTTTGTCCGAAATCGGCAAAAAATACGGTTTCAGAACATCTCCGGCAATTGTTCCGAATGATGATTTTTATACGCTTTTCGAACGCGGGCTTACCCTGTTTGATCTCAGCCGTCCGCCGTTTGATAAAGAAATGACCATATCCGAGCTGATGCTCAAGCGCAGCTGCCGAAAATTTGCCGAATTTGTACTTAATATCACAAAAACACCGACTATATCATAAACATTGCCAATCAAAAACGGAGAAAAAACATGATGGAAAAAATTGTTGAGACAACACCGTATAATGACCAGAAAATGGGAACTGCCGGACTGCGCAAAAAAGTTAAAGACGCAATGAGGCCGAACTATTTTGAAAATTTTATCCAAAGCATTTTTGACACCGTCGGCTCTCCGACCGGAAAAACATTTGTAATCGGCGGCGACGGCAGATATTTTAATGATATCGCCATTCAAAAATTGATAAAAATCTGCGGCGCAAACGGCGTAAAAAAACTGATTATCGGTCAAAACGGATACCTTTCAACTCCGGCATCTTCCAATGTGTTGAGAAAAAGAAAAGCCGACGGCGGATTTATTTTGACCGCATCGCACAACCCCGGCGGCGCAAACGGCGATTTCGGCATAAAATATGTCACCGGCTCGGGCGGACAATGTTCCGGCACAATCAGCGACAAGATTTTTGAGAATTCCAAACAAATTAAATCGTACAAAATTTGGGATATTGCCGATGTCGATTTAAGCAAAGTCGGACTGATTTCGCTCGGCGATATGCAAATTGAAATTATTGACCCGATAAAAGATTATGTTTTGATGATGCAGGAGATTTTTGACTTTTCGGCAATCAAAAAAATGTTTGAAAACGGCTTTACGATGGTGTTTGACGCAATGAATGCTGTTACCGGTCCGTATGCCGTTGAAATTTTTGAAAATATTCTCGGAGCAAAAAAAGGAACCGTCATCAACAATATTCCAATGCCCGATTTTAAGGGCTTGCACCCGGATCCGAATATGATTTATGCCAAAGAGCTGGTATCAATTATGTATGGCAAAGACGCGCCCGATTTCGGTGCGGCCTGCGACGGAGACGGCGATCGCAATATGATTTTGGGACCGTCGTTTTTTGTTTCGCCGAGCGACAGTCTTGCCGTTTTGACCGCAAATTATGCGCTGATTCCGGCTTACAAAAACGGAATTTCCGGCGTGGCAAAATCGGCGGCGACTTCAACCGCGGTCTGCCGCGTGGCAAAAAAAATGAATATAGACTGCTATGAAACTCCGACCGGCTGGAAATATTTCGGAAACCTGATGGATTCCGGACGCATCACATTTTGCGGCGAAGAAAGTTTCGGCACCGGCTCAAACCATATCCGCGAAAAAGACGGCCTTTGGGCAATTTTGTTCTGGCTTAATATTATGGCCGCAACCAAAATGAGCGTTCGCCAAATTGTGATGAGACACTGGCAGACATTCGGCCGCAACTATTATCTGCGCTTTGATTTTGAGGGAATCGACAATGCGGTTGCCGACAAGCTTATGGCAGAGTTGGAAGAACGGCTGCCGTCGCTTGAGAACCAAACAATCGACGGATACACGATTTCGGCGGCAAAACCATTTATTTATCATGATCCGGTTGACGGAACCGACACCAAAAACGGCCTTATCATTAACTTTGACGGAGGTTCGCGGATTGTATTCCGCCTTTCAGGGACAGGGACATCGGGCGCCACTTTGCGCGTATATATCGAAAAATATGAAGAAAAAGATTTTGAACAAGATGCGCAAAAAATGTTGTCAAAGCTATTGAATATTGCAATGAATATTGCTAAAGTGACGGAACTTACGGGAAAGCAAAAACCCGATATCATAACCTAGTTTTGTAACAAAGGACTTGTATGTTAAGACCGCAAAAAAGCTCTAGACCTGATTATCTGCTCAAACGCAGTCTGTTGTTTTTGTCTTACAGTCTGGTGATTCTGACCATTGTCATGAGTCTGTTTTTGCGCTATCCGGAATATTTTTTGTATTTGAATCTGGCGATTATCATTTTGACCGTTATCTGCCTTTTGCTGACGGTATTGACTCTCCGCCACGGTGAAGAAGCTTTGAGCTACGGAGAATTTGCCAACGAAATGGTAAAGAAAAATCCGTTTATCTGCCAGGTTGCAAATCTTGAGGGATATCCGGTAATTCAAAACGACAAGTCGCGTGATTTTTTTGCCGAAACTCCGGTCGTTGATTTTTTGGAAAAACATTTGTCGGATTCCAAAGCAAACGCGGCAAATTTCCGACGGCTGAAAAATGCGGCGCAGTCTTTGAAAAACGAAGAGGTTGAAATCTGCCTCGACATCCTCGACAAACAAAAAACATATCTGGCATCGGTTCACCCTCTGCTTTTGCGAAAAATCAACATTTTTGAAGACAAGGTGAAAATAAACAAAGTCAAAAACGATGCTTATTTGTTTTGGAATTTTGAAGATATCACCTCAGAAAAAAACATTGAGCAGGTGTTTTTTGAAGAGCGCAAATATCTGCACGATTTTTTGGATTATCTGCCTGTCGGAATATACACCTGCGACAAAGAATATAATATAGAATACGCCAACGAAGCCTTGGGCGATATTCTCCGGATTCCGTGCGCAAAAATCGTTGGAATGAACCTGAAAAATTTTGTGCCGGACGATTGCGATTTTTATAATGCAAAAATTACTTTTGAAGGAAGAGCATTTTTCAGCACGAACGACCACACGCGTGAAGTCTTCATCTTTCAGGAAAGCGTGCGCGAAAATAAAAAGGTCAAAATCCGCGGCGTTGTGCTGAAAGATATCCCGAACGACAAAGATTTGATGGAAGAACTTTACCGCTCATCAAGCAAACTAAAATGGTTGTTTGAAGCCTCGCCGGTCGCAATTTCGTTTATGGATAATGACGGAACAATTCTCAGCGGCAACAACAAGATGTCTTCCGTCTTCAAAAAAAGCGATGAAGAACTTATCGGCGCCAACATCTTCAGTCTGATTACGCAAAAAGACGATATTGCCGCATTCAAAAAAACGCTGAAAAACATTGAAGACCGAGTTTCTCAGTCGTCATTTACCGATGTTCGAATGAACCTCGGAGATATGGAAAAAACTCTGCGCATTTATGTTTCTCCGATGGAAGAGATACACACCAAAACCCGCAAAATTGGCGGATTTGTTTTGTATTTTATTGATGCGACCGAACAGAAAAATTTGGAGATTCAATTTGCTCAAGCCCAAAAAATGCAGGCTATGGGGCAGCTGGCCGGCGGCGTCGCGCATGACTTTAACAACCTGTTGACCGCGGTAATCGGTTTTTGCGACCTGTTGTTGCAGAAGCACGGCATCGGCGACCCGTCATATTCCGATTTGACGCAAATCCGCCAAAATGCAATCCGCGCGGCTCGTCTGGTCAGACAGCTTTTGGCCTTTTCGCGCAAACAGCCGCTCAAGCTGAAGCCTATGGATATTACCGAAAACTTTGCCGATTTGAATCAGATGCTGAAAATGATTATGGGCGAACAGATTGAGCTGAAATTTCATCACGGACAAGATTTAGGACTGGTGCGTTTTGATCCGGTTCAGTTTTCGCAGGTCGTTATCAATCTGGCTGTCAACGCAAAAGATGCAATGAACGGCAAAGGCACTTTGAGCATTTCTACCCGATGCGAAAAAATTGCAGAATCTTTCCAATTCGGCGAAAACACCATAAACGCCGGCGAATTTGTCGTAATTGATGTTACGGACACCGGCTGCGGCATCAGCAAAGAGAATCTGAACAGAATTTTTGAGCCGTTTTTCTCTACCAAACAAAATTCGGTCGGTTCCGGCACCGGATTGGGGCTTGCCACCGTATACGGAATTATTCAGCAGAGCAAAGGCTTTATAAAAGTTGACAGCAAACTCGGAAAAGGCACGACTTTTTCGATTTATCTGCCGAAAATGAGCGAAAGTGCGGAAGAAATCGATGAGCCGGAAACAAAAGAAGAAACCCCACTTGCCAGCATTATCGGACTTGACCGAAAAATGATTTTGGGGCTTAATGTTTCTTCAATTGATACCGGACAAGAGCCGTCTAAAGAAGCGCAAGGGGTGAAGATTTTGTTTGTTGAAGACGAGGATTCGGTTCGCGCGTTTGCCGTCAAGGCACTTGAGAAAAAAGGATTTAATGTTACGGCATGCAACTCTGCCGAAAACGCTTTGGAACACCTTGGCACCGACGCCGGATTCAAGCTTTTGATTACCGATATGGTTATGCCGGGGATTAACGGGGCGCAGCTGGCGGTTAAGGTCAAAGAAAAAATTCCGGATATTAAAATTCTGCTAGCGTCGGGATATTCTGAAGAAATCGCGCGCAGCGAGATTAAAACCGACGGAGATTTTGAGTTTATTGCCAAACCGTTTTCGCTCGGCGACCTGACCAAAAAAGTTTTTGATTTGCTTGAAGACGGGGTGAAATAATGCGCAAATTGTTGCAGACAGCTTTTGATTTTTCGCATCCGTCATATATGGAGCGAGAAGATTTTATTGTTGCAAAATGCAATGAAGACGCCTTTAAGGCCGTTGACAGCTGGCCGAACTGGCTGTATTTCGCGTTGTGTCTGTACGGGCCGAAAGGCTGCGGAAAATCTCATTTGGCGAACCTTTTTGCGCAAAAAGTTCAACAAATAAATCCGCATATTTTCAAAGTTTATTCCATTGAGGCAAAAACCGCAGACTGCTATCTTCCGGAAAATCTCTTTGCCGACAGCCCGGCTCTGGTGATTGAAAATTTGTGTGAAAAAATCGACAATGAAGCAATGTTTCATTTGTACAACTATTATCGCGACCACGGCGGATATATTCTGTTTCTTTCGGAAGAAGCGCCGGCCAGACTAAATTTTTCTCTGCCTGATTTGCAGTCCAGAATAAACGCCGTGCCGGCAATTCAAATCGGACAGCCGGACGATGAAATGCTTACAATGCTGCTGCTCAAGCTTTTTAATGACCGGCAGCTGAAAGTCACACCAGAAATTTTGAGATATGCAGTTTCAAATATGGTACGCTCGTTCAGCTATGCGCAAAAGCTGATTGATGAAGCGGACAGAATTTCGCTTATCAAAAAATCACCGATAACCGTTCCGGTCATAAAAGAGGCCGTCGAGCTGTTGAAAGATAACAAGCAGGCAGATTTATTCGAAGAAGAGTGACCATGAAACTATTTTCAAAAAAAATACAACTTCCCTGCTATGTTTATGCCTTTTCACTGCTGTGTTTGTTCGGATATAACTTTACGCTTATCCGGCAGATTTTTGCGGCCGAAAAATCGCCGATTGAATGTCTGGCAATGATTGCCTGCATATATTTGTTTTTTAATATGGCGTTTTTGCTGCTGTTTTGGAAAAAAATCACCAAAATTCTGAGCATATTTTTTATATTGGCAAACGCCGCTCTTTCGTATTTTATGATAATATATAACACCGCGATTGATCAGGTAATGCTGCTCAATGCGCTGCGCACCGACATTTATGAGGTTCAGGCGCTGCTTAATTTTAAGCTGTTTCTGCATATTATCGGTTTGGGAATTTTGCCGGCAGTTGTTGTTTATAAACTTAAATTTGAAAATTGTCCGATTGCTTCAAGAGCTAAACATCTGGCAATAAACCTAGTGCTTTTGCTGTTGATTGTGTTGCCCAATTTGAAAGTTGCGGATAACATCTGGCGCGAACAAAAACATCTGAGGTATTATCTTTTGCCGACAAATTATATCGGCTCGGTCATCTCCATGTTACGCGATGCGGATTTTTCGACTCATGAAACAGTCACCATCGGCGATGATATTTCCATCGAAAAATATTGGAATAACGACAAGAAAAATCTGATAGTTTTTGTGGTCGGAGAAACCGCCCGAGCCGCAAATTTTTCTCTCGGCGGGTACAATAGGCCGACAAATGATGCTCTTTTGCCATATCAACAAAATTTTGCCTATTTTTCAAACTTTTTTGCCTGCGGAACATCAACCGCGGTATCGGTTCCGTGTATGTTTTCGGCATATCCGCAAAAAGGTTTTAAGCCGGCAACGGCTGCTTATACCGAAAATCTGACCGATATAATGCAAAAAGCCGGATACAAATCGCTTTGGAGAGAAAACAACACCGGCTGCCAAAAAGTATGCAGACGAATAGAAGTCGAAAAATTGTGCAAAAAGAAACATTGCAACGATGAAATTTTGCTGACAAATTTTGAAGAAAGAATTTATGATGCCGGTAAAGATATGTTTTTGATTTTGCATCAACGCGGAAGCCACGGCCCCGATTATTATAATATGTATCCAAAAAGCTTTGAAAAATATAAGCCGGTGTGCAAAACAAACATTCTGCCGAAATGCAAAAAACAAAAACTGATAAACGCATTTGACAATACCATTGAATATACATCATATTTTTTGGCGCAGACAATGTCAAAGCTTGATAAGATGAGCGATGAATATAACATTTTGATGATATATTCTTCCGATCACGGAGAATCTTTAGGCGAAAACAAGGTTTATCTGCATTCGGCAATCTACAAAAATGCGCCGATTGAACAAATCCACATTCCGTTTTTTATCTGGATGCCGAAAAGCACGCAAAACGAGCTCGGATATGATATGAATTGTCTGCAAAAAATTGCAAAAAAACGCTTTTCCCATGACAATATTTTTCATACAATTTTAGGTTTTTCCGGTGCAAAAACAAATGTTTATAATGCCGGTTCGGATATTTTGGCAAAATGTAAAAAATCTCTTGCAAAATAAATTTTTTGGTTTATACATACCTGCGAGAATGTATATTTTGCAAGTGTGGAACTATGGCAAGAAAAACAAAAGAAGATATGGAAAAAACAAGGCAGCTGATTTTGCAGTCCGCCCTTGATTTATTTTGCAAAAACGGATACAGCAAAACAACTTTTGATTCGATTGCCAAGCACATAAATTTGACCAAAGGCGCGGTTTATTGGCATTTCAAAAACAAGCCGGACATTCTGCTTGCTTTGATGCAAAAAATTATCGTGGAGCATATGCACAAAAGCTATCGCGAGCCGCAAACCCTGGCCGAAATCGTTGAAGGATTTTATGATGCCGCACAATCGATTCAGGCAGATGAAGCCCAACGAAAATTTATGTTTTTTATGCATTTTCAACTTGAATGGTCAGAAGAAATTTTTACCACAATATCATCTCAGGTCAAAGAGTTGTGCGAAGTTCCTCTCAAAAAGCTCTGCCATACTTTTGATGAGTTGAAAAAAGCCGGCGAAGTTGATGAAAACATCGATTCGCTGACTGCGGCAGAAGTCGTTTCGTGCATTTGGTGCGGCCTTTTGCAAAAATTTGTGCTAAATGAAGACGATTTTGACCTTGCAACAAAAACTAAAGCCGCTTTGTCGCTGGCTTTGAACAGTATGAAAAAGGAAAGTAAATAAGATGAAAATCGGATCTGTTAAAAAAAGAGATATTTTGAAAAATACAGCCATTGTTTTGGGCTGCGTTGCCATAGGCTGGTTTATTAAGGGGAAATTGACACCGCAAATGCCTATGATGATGGGAATGGGAGGAACGCCGTATGTTGTCGTCAAACAGGTTGAAGAAAAAACTTTGTCAAAAAACAAAGGTGAAATCGGTTTGGTTGAAGCTATCAACTCTGTAGACATTATTCCGGAAGTCAGCGGTGAAATTAAAGAGATTTTGTTTACATCCGGCTCATTTGTAAACAAAGGCGATGTACTGTTCAAAATTGATGATGAAAAATATAAAGCGACATACGCTCTGCGTCAGGCTGAACTTGAAAGCGCAAAAGCTCTGCTGACCAGAACGAAAAAAGATTATGATCGTCAGACTTCTCTTTCCAAACAAAAAATTGCTTCAAAAGCAACTTTTGATTCGGCAGAAAGCGCGTATCTGCAGGCAAAGGCCGCTGTTCAACAGGCATCTGCAAGCCTGGAACTGGCTCGAATCGATTTGGACAATACCCAGATTAAGTCTCCAATTTCCGGTTTTATCGGCAAAGCTTTCGAAAGCGAGGGAAATTACATTGTCGCAACCGCAAAACCGATTGCAAAAGTTGTTCAGATGGATCCTATTCGAATTGTTTTCTCTCTGACCGATAAAGAGTTTTTAAATCTGAAAAAATATTATGACAAACAGGCAACAAATATCCGTATTGTTTTGCCAAATAATGAAGTTGTCGAGAACACTTTGCTGCGCAGCTTTAATGACAACGAAGTCAACAAGAACACCGCAACAATCGCTCTTTATGCCGAATTTAACAACAAAAACGGCGAACTGATTCCGGGCAACTATGTTAATGTTTCGCTGTTTTCAAATAAGGTCGCTCCAAACCTGATTTTGCCACAGGAAGCAATTTTGCAGGATGAACACGGCAACTATGTTATGGTTGTCAACGATGAAGAAATTGCCGAACAAAAACGCGTTTCTTTGGGCGATGTGATTGATGACAAACAGGTTGTTTTGAGCGGAGTTTCCAAGGGCGACAAAGTTATTGTCCAAGGTTTGCAAAAAGTTCAAAACGGACAAAAAGTTAAGTCTACTTTGGTTCAACCGTAATTTTGGCGGAGATAAGTTACTATGTTTTCAAGATTTTTTATTGAAAGACCGCGCTTTGCCGCAGTAATTTCCATTGTGCTGAGTTTGGCCGGAATCATCTCGCTGTTCTCACTGCCGATTGCCTTATATCCGGAAATTACGCCGCCGGAAGTTGTGGTTTCCGCATCATATCCAGGTGCAAGCGCCGAGACTATCGCAAAAACCGTCGGTATTCCGATGGAAGAAGAAATCAACGGTGTGGAAGATATGCTTTATATGGATTCTTCTTCCGAAGACTCTTCTTACAGCCTGACCATTACCTTTAAGGTAGGCACAGACCGTGATATGGCACAAGTACGCGTTCAGAACCGTATTCAACAGGCGCAGTCAAAGCTGCCGACCGATGTTACTCGTCAGGGTATTACGGTAAAGAGCCGTTCGTCTAATATTTTGGGCTTTATTTCCATTTATTCGCCGGACGGAAGCTATGATTCGCTTGCGCTGAGCAACTATGTTCAGAACAACATCAAAAACAGTTTGAGCCGTGTTAAAGGCGTCGGTGAAGTCAACATTTATTCTTCAAAACTAAGTATGCGCGTTTGGCTTGACGCTGACAAGATTACCGCACTCAATTTGCCAATTGAGACCATCAAATCCGCAATCGAAAGCCAAAATTATCAGCCTTCACTCGGAAAAGTCGGTGCGATGCCGGGCGACGGGACACAGCAGATGGTATATTCTTTGCAGACGCAAGGGCGTATCAACGAGCTTGAAGACTTTAAGAAAATTATTGTCCGCACGGCAGAACAAGGCGGTTTGGTTCACCTTTCAGATGTAGCGAAAGTTGAAATCGGACAAGAATCATATTTTGCGGATTCTAACTTTAACGGCGTGCCGAATGTCAGCATTAATGTAAACCAGCTTTCCGGCGCAAACGCGATTGATGCAATGAACGGCGTTAAGGCCGAAATGCAAAGACTGGCAAAATCTTTTCCAGCCGGCGTCAGCTATGAAATTGCATATGACTCGACCGACTATATTTTGGCCTCCATTGAAGAAGTTGTCTTCACTTTGGTCTTAACCTTTGTTCTGGTGGTTATCGTCTGCTACATCTTTTTGCAGGACTGGCGTTCGACTTTGGTGCCGATGCTCACGATTCCGGTATCTTTGCTTGCAACATTTATGGTTATGCTCGCACTTGGGTTCAGCCTGAATATGTTGACTTTGTTTGGTTTGGTGTTGGCAATCGGTCTGGTGGTTGATGACGCAATCGTTGTGGTTGAACGTGTTTTGACCCTGATGGAAAGAGACAATCTCTCGCCGAGACAGGCTGCAATAAAGGCCATGGAAGAAGTTTCCGGCGCGATTGTGGCAACCACATTGGTGCTGCTCGCAATCTTTGTTCCGGTCGGATTTATGGGCGGAATTACCGGCAAGATTTATCAGCAATTTGCGATTTCCATCTCTGTTGCGGTTGCGTTCTCTGCCCTAAATGCGTTGACTTTGTCTCCGGCAATTTGCGCAACAATGTTAAAACCATTAAAGCCGATTACAAGTGGACCGCTTTATTGGTTTAACAAAATTATTGATAAATCGCGCAACCGCAGTGTTGCAATCGCCGGATTTATCGGTCGCAGAGTCGGCGTAATCGCTCTTATTTTCGGTTTGTTCATTTTTGCCAACTATGCACTTTTGAGCATCAGCCAGACTTCATTTATTCCGAATGAAGACCAGGGCGCGATTATGCTCGATGTATCGTTGCCGGAAGGTGCTTCTCGTCTGCGTACCGAAAGATTTATGCAGCAAATATCGCCGATTATTCAACAGGAAGAAGGCGTTAAGGGCTTTATGTCGGTTACCGGTATTTCAATGATAGGCGGCCGCGGTGAAAATACCGGCCTCGGCTTTATCATTTTGAAGCCGTGGAACGAGCGTACCCGCCCCGATTTGCACTCTACCGCGATTTTGAACAAGCTCAGAGCAAAGCTTTCGGATATGCCTGACGGACAGATTCAGATGTTTGAACTGCCGGCCATTATGGGCCTCGGTATGAGCGGCGGTATGGACTATCGTTTGCAAGCGCACGATTCCGACGATCCGAAACAGCTTGATGCCGTTTTGCAGAGCACTTTGGCAAAAATCAATCATACGCCGGAAGTTGCCTATGCATATTCGACATATACATCAAAAACTCCGAACATTTACATCGATATCAACCGCGACAAGGCTGAAGCGATGAAAATTCCGCTCGGAAATGTCTATGGCGTATTGCAAAACTATCTCGGTTCGGCATATGTCAACGATGTAAACTTCGGCACACAGGTAAACAAGGTTATGATTCAGTCTGACTGGAAATATCGTAAGGATATCGACAGCATCAACAACCTGTATGTTCAAAACCTTGAAGGCGAAATGGTTCCTCTTGGCGGTCTAATCACCACCAGCAAAATTTTAGCACCTCGCGTGGTTAAAAGATACAATCAATATCCGAGTGCAACCATCACTGCCGTACAAGCAAACGGCATATCCAGCGGTCAGGCTATGGACGCACTCGAAAAACTTTCCGCATCTTTGCCGGAGGGCTTCGGTTTTGAATGGTCCGGAATTTCTTATCAGGAAAAAAACAACCAGGGACAAATCGGATATTTGATTGCTCTGGCGGTTATATTCGGATATCTGTTCCTTGTTGCTCAATATGAAAGCTGGGCAACCCCGATGCCGGTGTTGATGTCGGTTTGTACCGCAACCATGGGCGCATTGCTCGGCCTGTTCATTATGGGGCTTCCGCTCAGCATTTATGCCCAACTCGGATTGATTTTACTTGTCGGTCTGGCCAGCAAAAACGCAATTTTGATTGTTGAGTTTGCAAAAGAAACCCACGAACGCGGCGAAACAATCCTCAAATCGGCTTTGACCGGAACACAAGAAAGATTCCGCGCCGTTTTGATGACCGCATTCACCTTTATTTTGGGTGTATGGCCGATGATTGTGGCAACCGGTGCAGGCGCAGCCAGCCGAATTGCAATCGGTGTACCGGTATTCTACGGAATGTTAATCGGTACGGCCGTCGGTCTTATCTTTATTCCGCTGTTGTATATTTTGGTAACCACCGTTGCCGAAAATGCAAAAATGCCGGATATCAAAAAGTGGTTTAAGAAAAAATAACCGCACCGAAACAACAGAAAACCCCTGAACAGCAAAACTGTCAGGGGTTTTTCGTTAATTAAGGTCTTTTGCAAACTTTTTATAAGCCGCAACAATCCTTTTGATTCTGTCGATTTCACCATCTTCAAACGGAACTTCGGCTTTTTTCAGAACATCAAATCGATAGCCCTGAGCCAGAAGTGTCGTCAGCCTTTGATAAATCAGCGTTCCGATGTAGGCTTGCCCGATTTTGTCGGCATAAGTACAAACAATGTACTCTGTTTCTTCAGAAATGGTGTTGCACAACATAAAGAAAATGACCGAAATATCAACTGGTTCATCTCTTTTGAGCACTGCATCCATAAAAGCCATTGCCGAAATTTTCAGAAAATTGTCGTTTTTAAGTTTCCAAGCCTGGATAATCAGTTCGCGATAATTTTCTCTAAATTCACAATACTTTTCCGGTTGCATCAGATTTTTGATTTCAGAAGCTTTTTCAACGGAGATTTTGTCTTTTTCAGACTTAATCAGGCGAGCAGCTGCATCAATCTCTTTTGCGAACTCCGAATGTTTAGGAGTCGTCTGTGTTCTCAAATTTTTCTTTTCTGCCATAATAATTAATAAGTTTTACATAAGGTTATTTTTGCGGACGAAATCCAAGAACTTTTTCTGAGCGGCGGTTTGTTCTGATTGACAAAGAATCTTCAATGCCAATTGTTTATATGAACTTTCAAGACCACATAAATAGTCTTTTTTTTGCAATGCCGACAGATAGAGTTCATAGTTTTTTACGCTATCGGGTTCTCCTGTCATTTGCTCAAGCAGATAACGACGACGATTTACCGTTGACAACTCGATTCTAACCTTCTCCATCGCTTTGTGGCGATTTTCTTTTAACTCTTTTTGATTCATAAAAAATAATAGTTTTAAAAATATGATTAACATTCTATATATACCAAAATTTTTTAATTTTGGCAAGTTTTTTATTCAATTTTGAGCCCGTCGTCTCCGGTTGTGATTTTTACGGTCGAATCATCTTTGATATGGCCGTTCAAAAGCGCAATTGCCAACTTGTTTTCAAGCTCTTGTTGAATCAGTCGTTTCAGCGGACGAGCACCGAAGTTTTCATCATATCCGTTGGTTGCAAGCCAATCTTTCGCTTTGTCATCAAGCTCCAGCTTAATTCTGCGGTCGTTCAAACGAGCCTGCAGCCGTTGCAGCTGAATATCAACAATCGCACGAATATGCTCTTTGCCGAGCGGATTAAATACGATAATTTCGTCCAAACGGTTGATAAACTCCGGCTTAAAGAAGTTTTTCAGCGTTTCGCGAACATCTTCTTTTTTCTCTCCCTGACAAAGGTTTGAAGTCATAATCACAAAGGTGTTCTTAAAGTCTACCGTTCTGCCCTGCCCGTCTGTCAAACGCCCGTCATCAAGCACCTGAAGCAAAACATTAAACACATCAGGGTGGGCTTTTTCAACCTCATCAAACAAAATCACCTGATACGGACGACGACGAACCGCTTCGGTCAAAACTCCGCCTTCATCATATCCGACATATCCCGGAGGCGCACCGATTAAACGAGCAACCGCGTGCTTTTCCATATATTCCGACATGTCGATTCGCAAATAGGCATTTTCTTCATCAAACAAAAACTCGGCAAGAGCTTTTGCAAGTTCGGTTTTGCCCACGCCGGTCGGCCCGAGAAACAAAAACGAGCCGATAGGACGATTCGGATCCGTCAGGCCGGAACGAGAGCGACGAACCGCATTGGCCACCGCCGTAATTGCCTCGTCTTGTCCGACTACGCGGCGGGCAATTGTTTTTTCCATATCAAGCAGTTTTTCGCGCTCATTGCTCATCAGCTTTTGCGCCGGAATTCCGGTCCATTTTGCCACAACCTCGGCAATAACATCAGGCGTAACGGTTTCGACCGTACTCTGCGCCTTAGTCTGTTCCGCAATTTTGTTAAGGCGGTTTTCAAGCTCAGGAATTTCTTTATATTGCAATTCGCCGGCTTTTTCATATTCACCGCTGCGCAGAGCCTTATCCGCCTCAATTTTTGCACGATCAAGCTCTTCACGAAGTTTTGAAGCTTCTTGAATTGTGTTGCGGCTGGCTTTCCATTTTGCATTTTCATCAACCGACTGCTTTTCCATCTGCACAATTTCAGCCTCGATTTTTTCAAGCCGCTCTTTTGAGTCCGCATCGGTTTCTTTGCGCAATGCCTCGCGTTCGATTTTCAGCTGAATCAAACGACGATCGAGCTCGTCCAGATGTTCCGGTTTGGAATCTATCGCCATACGCAGCCTGCTTGCCGCCTCATCAACCAGGTCTATCGCCTTATCCGGCAAAAATCTGTCGGTGATATAGCGGTTTGACATAACCGCGGCCGCAACCAGCGCCGCATCGGAAATTCTGACTCCGTGGTGAAGTTCGTATTTTTCCTTAATTCCGCGCAAGATTGAAACCGTTTCTTCAACCTGCGGCTCATTAACGAATACCGGTTGAAAACGACGGGCAAACGCCTGATCTTTTTCAATGTATTTTTGATATTCTTTGAGCGTGGTCGCGCCGATACAGTGAAGTTCGCCGCGAGCAAGCGCCGGTTTCAACAAATTTGACGCGTCCATTGAGCCTGAAGTTGCGCCGGCTCCGACTACCGTATGCATTTCATCAATAAACAGAATAATCTGCCCGCTTGAATTTGCGACTTCCTGCAAAACGGCTTTCAGACGCTCTTCAAACTCTCCGCGATATTTTGCACCGGCGATCAATGCGCCCATATCAAGCGACATCAACCGTTTGTGGCGCAGACTTTCCGGCACATCGCCGTTGACAATACGCAAAGCCAAACCTTCCACAATCGCCGTTTTGCCGACGCCCGGCTCACCGATCAGCACCGGATTGTTTTTTGTACGACGGGAAAGTACCTGAATCGTGTGTCTGATTTCTTCATCTCTGCCGATAACCGGATCGAGTTTTCCCTGCAAAGCGCGCTCGGTATAATCCGTCGCAAACTTTTTCAACGCCTCAAAAGTATCTTCGGCGGAAGCCGAATTTGCAACCCTGCCCTGACGCATATCATTGACTGCTTCATTCAGTTTGTGCAAATCAACACCGTATGATTTTTCAGCCAAAAGAGCTTGCAGCAAACGCTCTACCGTAACAAAAGAATCGCCGGCTTTTTGCGCGTATTCTTCCGCGCTGTCAAGAACTTTCATAAAGTTTTGCGATGCCGAAACCTGAACCGACGAGCCGCTGACTTGCGGAAGCTTGTCCACATCTTCGGCAACTGCTTTGCGGATATATTCGACATTCGCTCCGGCCTTTTGCAAAAGCGATGCGCAAACGCCGTCTTTGTCGTCGAGCAAAACTTTGAGCAAATGCTCGGGCGCCAAAAACTGGTTATTTTTACGAGCGGCCAAAGACTGGGCATTTTCCAAAAATCCCCTGCTTCGGTCTGTTAATTTTTCCATATCCATATTTTTTATCCTTTCTGTGTTTAGATATATAGGAACTGAATTTTCCCATCGCAAGAGGACAACATTTATTGACAGAATACCGCGGATAATGTACCATATATTCAACTAATGTTATATATATGGAAGAAATATTATGTCTGATCTTCATAAAAAGCTGCGGGAACAAAGCGATACCGCAAAAAAGCAGAAAACTGAAAAATATAAAAGAGCCTGCTATCAAAAGGCTAAAACCCTCTCATACAAAAAGTAAGCGGAAAACCCTTATTCTGTTACTTTGGGCGGTTACAGAGCTAACACAATAGCTCTTTATGATACTTTGTCGGCTATGTCGCAAAATTTTATATACAAACGCCGTGAAAATCAGGAATTCTTTCACAAAGCAATATTAAACAACCTGGTATGAAAGATATAAGAAAGGCCAACAAATGGTTCAAAAGTTTTACTTCTGATGAGGATATAAAATACACTATAGCGCATGAAGAAAAACATCATATAAACAATTTGGCCGGGGTAAAGTTTGTTACAACCACCACAGAACAAGCCTATAAACTGAATATGCACAATGAAATTTCGGCTAATATAGCAGCGGTTCTTGAAATGCGTAACCAATATCGTGAAAAAGGCAATTTTGGCAACAAATACCCGAAAGACTTTCAATTTTATGTTGACGCAGTTGAAAACGGAGAAATCAATCCCAACGCCACAGACAAGCAGGGGTTCGATAAAGAAATGTCGTTTATTATGAACGAGACCCCAAAAATGTGGGAAAATAATTATGCCGATTTATATAAAAAACAATCCCTCCCTCATGCCTATAATATAGCTCGAATATACGGGCATAACGCTAAAGATACCGGGAACTATGACAAAGCAGTAAAAGCAATTTATAATATCGGGGGAATTGATTTTTCGCAATATATGGAAAAAGATGTTATGGCAAACAATAAAATACCGGCCTTTATTGATAGTAAAATCGCGCAATATAACGCCCCGAATGCAACAGAACAGGATAAAGCGGAAGCTGATTATTATATCAATCTGTTTATAGATGATACATCTTTCAATTTTCAGCCTATGACCCTTGAATATGCAGCTGAATTTATGCAAAAAAATCAGCAACAGACTTATAAAAAAAATGGTTTTGACAAAGATAAAACCGCTTATTATACACCGAAAAAGCATATCAAAATTTTGGATTTGAGCGGAAACTTTTTAGCCGACGAAAGAGCCTCACTCAAAGATGCCGACGCAAAAACATACCATGGACTTGTTCTTGAGGCAGATGAAAGTGATATGAAAAATCAGGAAAATACAGCTGAAAAAGATAATGATTGGGGATTGGTTATTGACTCTTCAACCGAAATTCGCGATACTGGCACAGAAGTAGCAGAAAAAGCTCCTGCTGTTCAAGAGAAGCAAACTTCGCTTTCTCCGGCGTTGGCGGCTCGTATGATGCAACAAAAGCAAAGTTCAAGATAACCATAAAAGGAAACCGATTATGAATGACGATTCGATTATTGAACAACTTGATTTACCGATTAAAAAGATTTTTTTGCAAACATTTATGAAACTGGTTTGTTCTGACGGCAAAGTCGAAAAAGCCGAAAAATTGTTAATGTCGGATATGATTAAACGCTACAAAATTCCTGTTGAAATGTTTGATGAAGTCAGAAAACCGCTGCAAAAAGCCGAGCTTTTCAATATCTTGAAAAACACCATCACAAATCGCCATACTGCATTGTTTTTGATAAAAGAATTGCTCAATATTGCGAATATTGACGAGGATATTGCGGAAACGGAAGCGGGTTTTATCGATGATGTTGCAAAAACTTTGAATATTAACGAAGACAAAGTCCTTGCCATCAACAAGTTGGTTCTGGATCGAAAACTTTGGATTTATGAAAACGATTTGGTGATGGAAAATATCCAAATCCCAGAAAAAGATATCCCACAATATCAGAATAAAAACTAAACTAAATTTTTACGGATAAAGGGTTGCCGGAAGTTGTGTCATAAACATCGACCTCATCGGCAACTTTTTTGTATTGCGGAATATAGCTGTTTATTTTTGCAAAGCGCTCTTTTATCATTGCTTCCGGCGTGTGGCGGTGAGTGATTTTTTCGCGTTCGACAGCTCTTTTTTGCGCCATCGGCAAATCACATACAACAAAACAGGATTTTGTGTTATAGCCGCGCTTTTTGATATTTTCAAAAAGCTCCAAATGCGCGGGGTTCACTCCGCTGTGCTCCAACACAATACCGAAATTTTGCTCAACGGCTCGGCGCAAAACCTCGTATCCGATAATGCGGGCCACAATTTCCCAACGCGAAAAGGCCTCTTTTCCTCCGTATTTTTTAAGATCATTTTGATATGACGGAAGCCGCTCCATTATGCTGTCAAAGCTCAAAAAATTGTTCGCAAAATTGTTGTGGCAAAAAGTAGTTTTTCCGGCACCGGGACACCCGCTGACCTGAACAAATGTTTGCTGTTTCAGAGATTTTAGTTTTTGCAGAATTTCATTGATGACATTGTCATATTCGACCGACCGAATTTTTTCATAGTCATACGGAATAAGATTTTTTACTGAAGGCATAATGTCATAAATTTGCATTTTATCCTCAAGAATCTTTTACAAAAGTTATTAGAATTAGCTGAATACGATGGGATTTTTGAGCGCCGTGTAGGACATAACTACACAAGCGAAAAAATTTCGAGTAGGCAGCAATTATAATAACTTTTTGGTGGAGCTGAGGGGGATCGAACCCCTGACCTACAGATTGCGAACCTGTCGCTCTCCCGACTGAGCTACAGCCCCATTGCCTGAAAACTTTGTGGAGTGTACAATATTGCTCTGATATTGTCAAATCAAAACACAAAAATTTTTGATTTTTCTTCATTGTTGACAAGAGGCTGAAAAACCGATAAACTCAGCCTGTTTTTGAAGGAGAAAAAAATGGACGACAAAACAATCATTCAACAGATGGATTTTGAAACTCGCAAATTGTTTTTGCAAATTGCAATGAAGCTTGTTTGTTCTGACGGGAATCTTGATGGTTTGGAGCGAAAAGTTGTGTCCGGTCTGGCTCGCAAATACGGACTTTCGCCGGAAGATATGGACGAGGTAAAAATTATTCCTTCAAAAGACGAAATTTTCTTTCGTTTGAGAGATTTTGTATATGATCGTCCGACCGCGTTGTTTTTGATAAAAGAGATGATTAGCGTTGCCGATGTTGATGAAGATTTTGCCGACGAAGAAGAAGAGTTTGTCTTTGAAGTTGCACATGTTCTGAAAATCGAGACTTCTAAAGTGAGAGCAATATACAAGCTGGTTCAGGATTATAAAGATTGGCTTTATCAGCGCGATGTTGTGATGGAATATATTGAAGCGCCGGAAGGATATGATTTTTCGGAAGAGGCAAATATTAATGAATAAGCTGCTTGTTTTGTTTATTTTCTTGTTGTCGGCGTGCGGACATAATACTGTTTTTGAAGACAACGGGAAAGATATTCAAAATCTGAAAATCAGCGTCGGGAATACCGCCTCGGTAAAGATTAAAGAAAATCCGACAACCGGTTATGGTTGGAGATTTTTGCTCAAAGATGAAGGAATAATCAAACCGCTGGCCGAAGATTATGAAGCAACAAACAGCGGGCTTTTAGGCGCCGGAGGATATAAATTTTATCGTTTTGAGGGAATAAAAAGCGGAACAACCGAAGTTGATGCCTGTTACTACCGCCCGTGGGAAAAATGCTCCGAAACCGACCGCCGCATCAAATTTATCATAACCGTAAAGTAAATGACCCTTGACATTTGACGGGGGGGGGGTAAACTGTCTGCAATTAATTTTACAGGGAGATTTATCATTATGAAAAAGTATACTATTGAGCAAAGCGGCCGTTCAATGATCGAGATGCTCAGCGTATTGGCAATCGTCTGAGTTCTGTCCGTTGCCGGTATCTCTGGTTATTCAAAAGCTATGGCAAAGTATAAAACAAACAAATTGATTGAACAAGTAAACAATATAGCATCGACTGTCCGCACAACTTTTGACTCTCAAGGAAACTATAAGGGACTCTCTTATGATACTGCTTGTAAAATTGGATTGTTTCCTGAATACATGAAAAAAGATTGTACTTGCGGACAACATGGGAATAGTTGCATAGTGAGCGTTTATGGAAGCGAGATTGGTCTAAGTGGAAGTAATTATGCAGGAAGTTCTGAGAATTCTTTTAAAATTACAGTGAGAGTTCCGACAAAAGAAGCCTGCATGGCTTTATATTCCGTCGACTGGGGCGGGGGGCAACAGGTTTCTTAGGTTTTGCCAGATTATCAAACCATACATTGATGTCAAAAAATATGATTGAAGTAGTTGCAGAAGTTATATCTAATGGTTATTGCTCGGACAGAGGCGGACAAATTTTACTTGTCTTCAGATAAAAAACTTGCTTATTTAATCATTTTTTTATCACAAATAAATCTCCCGGTTCGGTTTGCGCGGCTAATCGGACAAAATTTGCCGCACTTGACAAAAATCGCTTTACTTTTTTGAAAATCAATGCTATCTTCTTTCCATAAATTTAATTATCTGTTTCATTATTAATCTTTAAAATTTTATCATTATGAGAACAAAAAGAGTTGTTATCGCTTGTCTTGTCGAAGAATCTTGCGATGGTTATCAAATTGTGAGCACCGATTCCGTCGGCTTTTTTATCAAAAAGGAATATCTGCCGAAAGGAATTGTGCCTAAACCCGGTGACATTATCGACCTTATGCTGGAATACGGCTGCGAAATCGTCGGTATCAGGATGAACGGGACGCTCCTCTTTCTGAAATCGGAAGAAGAAGTTGCCAAAGAGCGAGAAAAAAAGCTTGCGGAAGACAAAAAACGCAGACAAGAAGTTTTCGAAAGGCAAAAAGACGAGCTTGACGCGCGATTTGCATCTTTCCCCAAGCTTCTGCAGCACCGAATCGAATTGTTCAGAATGTTTGATCCAAACTTCCGCCGCGATGAAGAAGACTATGAGATGAGCGCAATGTATGTCGGCTACCGCCTGTATCTGGCTGACACCAGAGACATCACGAATGTTCGCGAATCGATGTTTTTGAGTGGCAATCAGGTAAGTTTTGCGCTTATGTTTGCAAACGCAATCAAAGTTGACGCGCAAAAAATGGACATCAACAATCCCGCATCGGACGACCTGTTCAATTCTATGGTGATGATGATGCCGAACGCAATGTCTCCATTGAGCGGTTCTCGTTGTATGCCTCGCAAAAAGTGCATTCAAACCTACATCGGGAATACAACCTTAAAGTTGAATTCTTAACACAAAAAAAGACCTCTGATTTTTCAGAGGTCTTTTTTGTTTCTTTTGCAAAATATTATTCTTTGTTTGCTTTTGCAGCAGCGCCCAAATCGTCAGCAATACGAGCCGAACGACCGCGCAAAGCGCGCAAGAAATACAATTTAGCACGACGGATTTTACCGATACGAGCAACTTCAATTTTTGCAACATTCGGAGAATACAGCGGGAAAACTCTTTCAACGCCTTCGCCGAAAGAAATTTTTCTAACTGTGAAAGAAGAGTTCAAACCATCATTCTTTCTGGCAATGCAAACGCCCTCATAAATTTGGATACGCTCTCTGTCGCCTTCCTTAACTTTGGTGTGAACTTTCAAAGTATCACCAGGTTTAAAGCTGGGAATATTTTTGCCTTCCATCAGCTTATCCATCTGCTCTTTTTCGATATTTTCTATAATGTTCATCACTTTTACCCTTTTAAATTTTTTTAATCTTATATACCTAAACCTTTTGAGAATCAAGATATTTTTTCAAAAGTTCAGGCCTTCTGTTTTGTGTAACCTCTATTGCCTTTTGCTTGCGCCATTGTTCAATATTTTTATGATGCCCGCTCATCAAAACCTCGGGAACTTCCATATTGTTCCAAACGGCCGGACGAGTATATTGAGGATATTCAAGCAGATAACTTTCAAAGCTTTCATCGGACAAAGAATCTTTGTTTCCGAGCACATCGGGAAGCAGCCTGATTATTGCATCGAGCATAATCTGCGCGGCCTGTTCGCCTCCGGTCAGAATATAGTCGCCGATGCTGATTTCCTCAACATCATAGGCGTCCAAAACTCTTTGATCCACACCCTCAAAACGAGCGCATATTATTGTTAAATTTTCTTCTTTGCTGAGTTCGTGCACTTTCTGCTGTGTCAGAGGAGTTCCGCGCGGGCTCATATAAATAAGCTTTCCGCCGTGGTAATTTGCCTTGATTGCCGCCCCCAAAACATCAGGCCGCATAATCATTCCGGCACCGCCACCGCAAGGAGTGTCATCAACCGAACCGTGCTTATCAAAAGCATAATCCCTGATATTGATGCTTTTTATGCTCCAGATGCCGTCATTAAGCGCCTTTCCGGTCAAAGAATATCCCAAAAAACCGGGGAACAATTCCGGAAAAACCGTCAGCACCTGAACATTTAACAATTTTCTTCTCCCTGCTCGTCTTCAACAAATTGCAAAACTGCAGTTTCAACAATAATATATCCGTCTTTAATATTGACTTCGGGAACATATTGGTGATTAAACGGAATCATCTGAAGACTTTTATCTTTGTTGAGTTTGATTTCCAAAATTTCACCGGCGCCGAAATTGTAAAATCCGCAGATTTTTCCGACTTTGGCCTGTGAGCCTTTTTCTATCACATCAAGCCCGATTAAATCGGCCTGATAAAATTCTTCTTTGTCTTTGAGTTCCGGCAGAGCCTCTCTCTCAACATAAAATTCCGTACCTTTGAGCGTTTCGGCAGTTGTTCTGTCGTCAACGCCTTTTATCTTAACCCGCAAAAGCTCCTTCAAATGGCCGACAACCTTAATTTCAAAAGATTTTGTGCCGTCTTTGTTTGTAACAACGCCGTACTTGTCCAAATCGCGGTCATTTTCGGTAAAGCTCTTAACCTTGACTTCACCTCTGATTCCGTGAACTCCGACAATTGCGCCTAAACAAATTTTGCCTTTTTTATCCATTTCGGTTCTCAGCTAAAGTTACACATTCGCAAAATTATTCGGCAGAAGATTCTGCAGCGGCTTCAGCAGCGGCAGCAGCTTTTTCTGCTTTTTCTTTCAATCTTTCCTGAGCTTTTGCTTTCGGAGCAGATTTTTTCGGTTGATCATGGAATACCGGAGCTTCGCACAAGCCGAGAGTTGCCAACATTTTCTGCATTCTTTCGGTCGGTTGAGCGCCTTTTGCCAACCATGCTTTTGTTTTTTCTACATCAAGAACGAGTCTGTCTGCATGATCTTGCGGCAAAAGCGGGTTGAAGATACCGAGTTTTTCAATAAATCTACCATCACGAGGAGCTCTTTGGTCTGCCGCTACAACATGGTAAAACGGACGCTTTTTGGAACCGCCGCGTGAAAGTCTGATACGAACTGCCATTTTTTTATCCTTTCAAGTTAATTAAAACGCCAAATTTCCGCCTTATGGCTTAAAACGGAAACTTATTTTGTTTTCCAAACGGGAAGCCTCCCATCGGATTTTTTTGCATAAAACGGGTTGCCAATGACGCCATCGGCCCCATTTTACCCATTCTTTTCATTACGGTCGACATCTGTTCATAGCTTTTGAGCAGCCTGTTGACTTCCTGAACCTCTACACCGGCTCCTGCCGCAATTCTTTTTTTGCGTGAAGCCTTAATTATATCGGGGTGCGATCTTTCTTTTTTGGTCATGGAAAGAATTATCGCCTCTTGTTTTTTCATCAGATTATCGCCCATCTGCATTTTTGCATCGTCAATCTGATTTTTGATTTTTGCAAACCCCGGCAGCATGGAAAGGATTGTCCCCATATCGCCGATTTTTTGCACTTGTCTCAATTGCGAAAGCATATCGTTCAAATCAAAATTGCCTTTCAGTATTTTGTTTGCAACATCTTCCGCCTCTTTTCGGTCGACTTTTTCAATCGCCCGTTCAACCAAAGACACGACATCGCCATGCCCCAAAATTCTTCCGGCCAGACGGTCGGGGTGAAACTCTTCAAAATCTTCGATTTTTTCGCCAGTTCCCAAAAACTTTATCGGAGCGCCGGAAATCATTCGCATCGAAAGCGCCGCGCCCGCCCTTGATGAACCGTCTATTCTGGTCAGCACAATACCGGTAACGCCGATTTTTTTATTAAACGAATCGGCCACATTGCAAGCTTCCTGTCCCATCATCGAATCGGCAACCAACAAGGTTTCAACCGGTTTTGCAATTTCTTTAATCTGCAAAGCTTCATCCATCAGCTCGCCGTCAATCTGCAAACGGCCGGCCGTATCCAAAATCACAATATCAAAACCGCCTTTTTTTGCATATTCAAGCGCGCGTTTGACAATTTCTTCCGGCTTTTGCCCTTTGATAATCGGCAGACTTGCAACCCCAGTTTGCTTTGCCAAAATTTCAAGTTGCTCCTGCGCCGCCGGACGATAAACATCAAGCGAAACCAGCAAAACTTTCTTATTTTTCTTAATCTTATTTGCTATTTTGGCGGCCGTGGTAGTTTTTCCGGAGCCTTGCAGGCCGAGCATCATAATGCAGAACGGAGACGCCGCGGACAAATTGAGCGAACAATCATCGGCGCCGAGCAGTTCTTTGAGTTCATCATGAACGATTTTTACGACCATCTGACCTGGTGTAACCGAGCGGACGACCTTTTCACCGATAGACTGTTCTTTAACTTTTGCAATAAATTCTTTGATAACCGGCAGCGAAACATCAGCCTCAAGCAAAGCGATTCTGATTTCTCTCATCGCTTCATCAATGTCTTTTTCGCTCAACACCCCGTGAGATGTGAGTTTTGAAAAGACCGAGCCTAATTTTTCTGCCAAAGCATCAAACATTTTTTATCCTTATGCCGCTTATACAAACTATTGCACGCCAGTGTGCGAACCCTCGCTGACTGGCGGCACTCCGTAGAGTGTATAAAACAAAACTTTTTCATGGTAAAAAACCAATCAATTTTCTCTGTTTATACATTATTTTGCCTAATTGTCAAGCATTTTTAATACAGTATAAAAATGTGCAAAAAACAAAAAAAATTTTGCGTAAAAATGCAAAAAAATATATCTTCCGATTGATAGTTTTATTTATGGGAGAAAAAATATGAATAAATTGTTTTTATCCGCAGCTTTCTGCTTTGCTCTGATTGCTTCCGCAAATGCGGGTATGCTCGTTGAAGCAGCTTCCGGCATTGAAGCAAAACAAGCTGAAATTTCAAACAAACTTTCTTCGGCAAAAGCTTCGGCAGAAGCCAAAAACGCTGCCGCTAAAGAAGAAACATCTTCTGCTTTGGCAGAAAAGAAAAAGAATCTTGACAGCGCAAAATCAGACGCTCAGTCAAGCTATTCAAACTTGAAAAAAGCATTCGGCAAATAAGCTTATACTTTGCCGCAAAATTAAAAACGCAGGAGTTTATCCTGCGTTTTTTGCGTTATATTACGGGGCGATACAGTCATCACCGCTGAAGGTATAATTTGTTACAATTCCGTTTTCTATCGTAAACGAGGTTTTGCAATAATATACTCCCTCATTCGGATTTTGCCCGACATCGTCCTGATTGATTGCCGCATAATCAACCTGTTCTTGATATACCGGAACCTGATTGTTCTGCGGGCCGTCAAATTCTTTCATATAGCTGACTTCTTTCGCATTCGGCGCAAAATAAAACTGCGAGTTCGGATATCCCCAAGCTTCAAACAACTCGTTTTCGGTCCAGCCTGTATATTCCGAAAGATATTGCGAATAATCGTTTGCCGTCCACACATGACGGGCACAGGAATTTAACAGCAATAAAGCCAAAAAAAGTTTTGTCATTTTATCCTCCTTGAAAGTCGGATATTCAGATATTCATTTTTTTGAGCTTTGCAATATTATGCGGAGAAGATTTTATTTCAAAAATGATGTACTCATCGCAATTTTTTGTTTTTATAACTTCGGCATTGCGATAAACCGCCGCAATCAACGCGCCGTTGTCCGCCGAAATTTTCAGCTCGGCCGTTTCTTCAGACACGCTCAAAATTTCATCAACCCGCGCCAACAGCTCGCTTATCCCCTCTTTTTTCAGCGCAGATGCAACTATCACATTTTTCTGATTTTGATACCTTTGAACCAAACCTTGTTTGATATCCGGCGCCAAAAGGTCTGATTTGTTTAATACTTCTATATAATTTTGTTTGTTTTCAATATGCTCAAGCCCGAGGTTCTGCAAAACCTTAATTACTTCAGCCTGTTGCTGCGCCGCGCATTCTCCGCTTGCATCAATCACATGTACAATCACATCTGCGGATAAAACTTCTTCCAAAGTGGCGCGAAACGACATAATCAACTCGTGCGGCAAATCGGATATAAAACCGACCGTATCCGACAGAATCGCCTCTTTGCCGGACGGCAGTTTAATCTTGCGCAGAGTCGGATCAAGCGTTGCAAACAGCAAATCTTTCGAAAACACATTTTCTTGCGTAATTTGGTTAAAAAGCATAGATTTTCCGGCATTGGTATAGCCGACCAGCGCCACCGTCGGATACGGGACTTTTTTCCGCGAGCTGCGCTGCAATCCGCGAGTCTTTTTAACCTTTTCAAGCTCTTTTTTCAGCTTTACGATTTTGTCGTCAATAATTCGCCGATCAAGCTCTATCTGCGTTTCTCCGGGGCCTCCCAAAAATCCGGCACCGCCGCGCTGCCTTTCAAGGTGAGTCCAGCTTCTGACCAAACGCGAACGCTGATAAGTCAGATGAGCAAGTTCAACCTGCAAAATTCCCTCTCTGGTTTTTGCTCTTTCGCCGAAAATTTCAAGAATCAGCGCCGTACGGTCAATCACCTTGATTTTTAAGGCCTTTTCCATATTGCGCTGCTGCACCGGCGTCAGCGAGGTATCGACAATCAGCAGTTCTATGCCGCAATCTTGAATAATTTGCAGCATTTTTTCGCTAAAACTTCCGCTGAAATATGTCGCCGGTCTGATTTGTCTGATTTTTACGATTTTCGCATACACAACTTCAAGGTCAATAGCCAAAGCCAAACCTTTTGCTTCTTCAAGTCTCATCTGCGGAGAAAATTGTGTATACACTCCGATTTGCTGCGGCAGCACCACCGCGGCTTTTATTTTATCTTTTGCTTTTGTTTGTATAAATTCCAAACCGGACTACTCGTTTTCAAATTCTACGGCAGTAGACGGCATAATTGTGGAAATCGCGTGTTTATATACAAGCTGGGTATGTCCGTCGCGTCTGAGCAAAAGCGTATTGTCGTCAAACCATGTAATCAAGCCTTGCAGCTTTACACCGTTAACCAAAAAAACCGTAACCGCGATTTTATTAATCCGCAAATCACTCAAAAAGTCTTCCTGAACATTGTTTTCCATTTTAATAATCCTTTTTATATCTCATTTTTTTCATATACTAATAAGCTTGAAAAAAAAGTAAAGCCCCTCTTTTTACTTGTGGAAATTTGCCGCAAAAAACGAGGGGCTCCCTTCTCAGCCAAGCTTTTCTTTCAAAATTTTGTTGACAACCGCGGGGTTGGCTTTGCCTTGCGTCTGTTTCAGAACCTGACCGACAAACCAGCCGAACAGTCCGACTTTACCGCCGCGATATGCCGCGACATTGTCAGCCGCGCTTTCCAGCAGCTCATCAACAATTTTTTCGATTGCACCGGTATCCGTAACCTGCTTTAAGCCTTTTTCTTCAACGATTTTTTCCGGATTATCGCCGGTATCAGCCATAATTGCAAAAACATCTTTGGCGGTTTTTCCGTTGATGACTCCGCCACTGACAAGCTCAACCAGCGCACCGAGATTTTCTGCCGAAACCGGAGAATCTTTCAACTCGAGTTTTTTCTCGTTCAGCATGGCAAAAAAGTCTCCCATCAGCCAGTTTGCAACCTTTTTGGCATCGTGACCCTTTGCCGCTTTTTCAAAAAACTCCGCCGTTTCCTTGTTTTCGCAAATAACTTCGGCATCATACGGCGTCAAACCCATATTTACAAAACGGGCTTTTTTGGCATCAGGCAGCTCGACCAGCTCCGATTTTACTTTTTCTACCCAAGCGGCATCAAGCACGAGCGGAGGCAAATCCGGCTCCGGAAAATAGCGGTAATCATGGGCAAACTCTTTCTTGCGCATAACTTTTGTTTTTCCGGTAGAGGGATCAAACTGGCGGGTTTCCTGTTCAATAGCTCCGCCGTTTTCATAAACCTCAATATGGCGCTTAGCTTCGCTTTCGATTGCCTGCATCACAAATTTTACCGAGTTTACATTTTTCATTTCGCAGCGGGTGCGCAACTCGTTTGAGCCGTATGGGCGAACCGAAACATTCACATCGCAGCGCATTGAGCCCTCGTCCATATTTCCGTCACAGGTGCCGAGATAACGCAAAATCGAGCGCAGCTTGCGCAAAAACGCTCCAGCTTCTTCCGGCGCTCTGAAATCAGGCTTTGTAACAATTTCCATCAGCCCGACCCCTGCCCTGTTCAAATCTATAAAACTTTTGGTCGGCGACATATCATGAATCGACTTTCCGGCGTCTTGTTCAATATGCATTCTTTCGATTCCGATAAGCTTTGTGCTGCCGTCCGAAAGATTGATGCTGACCGAACCTTCTCCGACAATCGGGTGTTCAAACTGCGTAATCTGATATCCCTGCGGCAAATCGGCATAAAAATAGTTTTTGCGCGAAAACTGCGAATACAGATTGATTTTTGCATTCAAACCCAAACCGGTTTTCACCGCCTGATGCACACATTCAAAATTGAGCGTCGGCAACATTCCCGGCATTCCGGCATCAACAAACGATACATGCTCGTTTACATCGGCGCCGAATCCGGTTGACGCGCCGGAAAACATTTTTGATTTAGAAATAATTTGGCAGTGGATTTCAAGCCCGCAGACAATCTCCCATTTTCCGTTTGCTGTTTCTATAACATATTCACTCATAACTACTTCCTCTCAAATCCGGCATTTTGCTCAAGTTTATACGCGGTCTTAAACAATGTTTGCTCATCAAACGGCTTTCCAATAAGTTGCAATCCGAGTGGAAGTCCGTCCGCCGAGAGCCCTGCCGGAACCGATATTGCGGGCAAACCGGCCAGATTTATTGAAACCGTAAACACATCGTTCAGATACATATTGAGCGGATTTTGGTTCATCGACTTGTCGCCTGTCGGAAAAGCGGCCGTCGGCGCTGTCGGCGTCAAAATCACATCACATTTTTCAAACGCTTTTTCAAAATCGTTCTTAATCAGACGGCGGACTTTTTGCGCCTTGCGATAATACGCGTCATAATATCCGGAAGACAGAACATATGTTCCTATCATAATACGACGTTTTACTTCCTTTCCGAAACCTTCGGTGCGGGTGTTTATATACATATCGTCAAGGCTCTTGCCGTCAACCCGTTTGCAATAGCGGACACCGTCGTATCTGGCTAGATTTGAAGACGCTTCCGCCGGCGCGATAATATAATATGTCGGCAGTGCGTATTTTGTGTGCGGCAGAGATATATCCACAATTTCGGCTCCGTTTGCACGCAAAATTTCAATGCCTTTATCCCATTCGGCGGCAATTTGCTTATCCAATCCCTGCGGACGATATTCCGCCGGAATTCCAATTTTAAGCCCCTTGACATCCTGACCGATAAATTGTTCAAAATCAGGAACTTCTATTTCGGCAGATGTAGCGTCTTTATCATCATATCCGGACATTTGGGTCAGCAAAATCGCGCAGTCGCGCACATCTTTTGCAATCGGACCGGCCTGATCAAGCGATGAGGCAAATGCCATAATTCCGTATCTTGAGCAACGGCCGTATGTCGGTTTAATCCCCGTAACGCCGCAGAACGCGGATGGCTGGCGGATTGAACCGCCGGTATCGGTTCCGGTCGCTCCGGCGCACATATTTGCACATACCGCAGCGGCAGATCCGCCCGAAGAACCGCCCGAAACCAAATCCACATCTTTGCTCCACGGGTTTATTACCGGGCCGAAACAGCTGTTTTCGTTGCTGCCGCCCATTGCAAACTCGTCCATATTCAGTTTGCCTAAAAAGATTGCGCCGGCATCAAGCAGTTTTTGCGTCACCGTGGATTCATATTGCGGAATAAAATCTTGCAAAATTTTTGAGCATGCGGTTGTACGAACGCCTTTTGTACAGAACAAATCTTTGATTCCCAAAGGAATTCCTTCAAGAGCGCGGTTTGTGCCGTTTTTATAATGTTCATCGGCAATTTTTGCCTGCTGCAAAGCCTGTTCCACCGTTTCTAAAACATAGGTATTATATTTTTTGCCTGATTTCATATTTTCAGCATAAGCTTTGACCAAATCGACCGCCGTAAATTCTTTGGCTTTCAGTCCTCTCAAAGCTTCTGCAATCGTAAGTTTTGTTAAATCTGTCATTATTCCACCACCTTCGGAACCACAAAATATCCGTATTCGCTGACAGGAGCGTTTTTGAGCACTTCTTCTGCTTTATTGCCGTCCGTAACTTTATCTTCGCGGCAGTTGAGGTTTTTATCATTAACCGAAACCAACGGCTCAATTCCGTTGACATCAACCTCGTTTAACATACCCATCCAGTCCAAAATTCCGTCAAATTCGTGCTGCACATTTTCAATATTTTCATCTTCGACCTTCAGCCGCGACAAAAACGCCATTCTGCGCACCGTCTCTTTATCAACCGACATTTACAGCTCCTTTTTACATTTTTATCACAATCGGCAAAACCGCCGCATTGTTATACAAGTTTTTCAAAATTTTAATCTCTTGAGAGTCAAAACCCAAAATATTCATCATCTTATTCACAGAAATATTTGTTTGGTTCGAGAAAAATTCGGCAAATTTTTCCTGCAGGCTTTTTTGCTTCGGATATACAACCGTGGTATATTTTTCAAGTTGAGCCAATTCCGCCGCTTTTGCCAAAGCCTCGTCAATCCCGCCGATTTCGTCCGCCAGGCCGTTTTCAACCGCCTGCTTTCCGCTCCAAACTCTGCCGCGGGCAAGCTTGTCCATTTTTTTGATATCAATATTTCTGGCCTCGGATACCTTTTGCACAAAATCATTATACACCGCATCAAGTGATTTGTTGTATATCGCACGCTCGGCCGGCCCGAATTTGTGATTTAAGCTCATAATTGAGGCATTTTTGCCAAAGTTTACTTCATTCCATGAAACCCCTAGTTTTTGCATCAATCCTTTGACCACCGGTTTGCCGCCGAAAACGCCGATAGAACCGGTCAGACTGAGCTGTTCGGTAAAGATTGCATCGGCCGGAAGAGATATGAAATATCCGCCCGAGGCCGCATAGTCTCCCTGCGAAACCACTATCGGAATTTTTTTATCCGCTTTGAGTTTGTTCAATGCATACCAAATTTCGTTTGCCGCAGTGTAACTTCCTCCAGGACTGTTGATTCTGAGCACCAACGCCTTGATACGGCTGTTTTCTCCGATTTCTTCCAGCTGCCTCAACACGGTGTCGGAACCTATTGTCGCATCATCATAAATTCCGTTTTCGGCACTCTCGCCCGAATTTATAACCCCTTCAAGAAAGACCAGCGCAACTTCGTTTTTCAACTTTTGTTCATAGACATTTTTTGCATAGTCATAAACCGAAATAACCTGCGGATTTCTCATTTCCGCGAAAAGTTCGGCCTTATACCCGATGCGGTCTATCAGCTTTTTATCAAGTCCGTCTTCCGCAAAAAGCGGCGCCAAATCAACATATTTACGCACCGATTTTGCATCAATGCTGCGGTCTTGCGTAATCTGGTCGACAACAGTGTTTCCGAAATCGTTAACCAACGACTGCATTTCTTTGCGATAAACCGGGCTCATCGTATAATCCGTAAACGATGCCGCCGCGCTTTTATATTCATATCTGGCATAAATTTCAGGCTCAATACCGATTTTTTGCAACAACCCGCGCGCAAACGGAACTTCTACACTGATGCCGGTTATGCCTATCATTGATTTCGGCTGCATCCAGATTTCATCAAACGCAGACGCCAGATAATATTCGGAAAATCCGCCGCCGAACGAGCCGAAACCTTGCGAATAGACATATGCTTTTTTGCCGGATTCGCGAAATTTTTTAATGGCATTTCTGACTTCCTGCACCTGAGCCGCACCTAAATCCGTATCATCGATTTGAGCAAACAATGCGCTGATGTTTTTATCGTTTTGCGCGGTTTCTATCGCTCCCAAAAGTTCATATAAACTGATCGGCGTGCCTCCGCTGATTTCCGAAATTATGTCCTGATGTCCGATTTCGGGAAAACTGCGGTTAAAATCTATGAGCAGCACGCTGTTTTCGCCCACAACGGCACGGGTTTCCATTTGCGGCATCAAAAGCCTTGAAACCATCATCAAAAGCATTATGCACAAAACGCCGACCAGCGAAAAAGTATACAGCAGAGCCTTTGCCGCAACCTTCATAAATCCGTTTTTTTCCATTTTTCTTTCCGTCAACAAAAAGGGTCATAAAAAATTATGACCCAATATAAAGTGTTCAATCAAAAGACTCAAGCAAAAACTTAAAATTCTGCCAAAACTTTTGCGGTTTCATGAGCATTTTCCATATCCGGCATACCCATAATATTGTATCCGGCATCGGCATGAACAATTTCACCCGTAATTGCTGCTCCGAGTGGAGAAAGCAAAGCCAAAGCGACATTGCCGATTTCGTCCTGCGTAACATTGCGGTGGAGCGGAGCGTTCAGCTCGTTCCAGTGCAGCATTTTGCGAAAATCGCCGATTCCTGCGGCTGCCAATGTCTTAATCGGGCCGGCTGAAATGCCGTTTACACGGACGCCCTGCTTGCCCATATCGGCAGAGGCAAAGCGGATAGAAGCCTCAAGAGCGGCTTTTGCAACACCCATAATATTGTAGTTCGGAATCATTCTTTCCGCACCCAAATATGTCATTGCGACAATCGCGCCGCCTTCATTCATAATCGGAGATGCGCAGCGGCATGCTTCCAAGAAAGAATAGCAGGAGATATGCATTGTGTTCAAAAAGTTCGGCAATGTGGTATCAATCGTACGGCCTTTAAGCTCGTTTCTGTCCGAAAAAGCGATTGCGTGAACGACAAAATCGATTTTTCCCCACTTTTCACCGAGCTCGCGGAAGCATTGTTCAACGCTTTCCGAAGAAGAAACATCGCATTTTATGAGCAACGGATTATGGTCGAGTTGTTCGGCCAACGGCATAACTCTTTTTTCAAGCGCCTCGTTCTGATATGAGATTGCAAGCTGTGCGCCCTGAGCGTTCAAAGCCTGAGCAATTCCCCATGCAATCGATTTATCGTTTGCCAATCCCATAATAAGACCTTTTTTACCGGCCATAAGCAAATTAGCTGTTGTCATTGTTATTTTCCTTTGCTTTAAAAATTTTTTGTTATAAATTACACACTGACTTTGTATAAAATTTATGGGTTTTTGTAAACCTTTTTTTGAAAGACTATGGAATGATTTTGAAAAACTGCCTTAAATCAAGGAACGAAGATATAAAACAATTTTTTACATTTTTGCTCTATCGGGTCAGAAACGATATGATATTTCGCGTGGCCTCTTCTTTGAGTTATACCTCGCTGATTGCGATTGTGCCGCTGATTGCGGTAATGCTGTCGATTTTTTCGGCTTTTCCGGTGTTTGACAATGTCAAAGAAATTGTGCAAAACACCATTGTGCAAAACATTGTACCGGCAACCGACGCCGATGTTGCGCAATATATCAACGATTTTATCCGTTCTTCCGCCCAGTTGACCGCTCTCGGCGTTGTCGGTGTTGCGGTTACGGCAATTATGCTGCTTTCCACCATTGAGAACAGTTTCAATTTTATATTTAAGGTAAAGCGCGCCCGCCGAATCACCGCCAAAATCACTCTTTATTGGACGATTATCACCTTAGGCCCGCTGCTTTTGGGCGCCGCCGTTTCAATCCGCGGATATTTTTATACGCTCCAGAGATTCGTTCCTGACAGCGTAAACAACTTTATTTTGGTCGGAAAAGTTTTGCCCGCAATCCTCACTCTCACGATTTTAGTTATGGTATATTTGTTTATGCCGAACAAAAAGCTTCATTTTCTGAACGCTCTTTCAGGCGCACTGACCGCGCTTATTCTGTTTTGGGTTTTGCGCAGCGGGTTTGCATGGTTTATGCTGCAAAATGCGACCTACAAAACTCTGTACGGCGCACTTGCGGTAATTCCGGTTTCGCTGATTTGGATGTATCTGTCGTGGAGCGTGGTGATCTTCGGCGCGGTTGTGACTGCAGCGCTTGAAGAATTCCGCACTTCTGACAGCAAAACAATCCAAAAAATCCTGATTAAAGACAAACTGGAAAAAAGAAAATAACGGTTTTGCACACAACCTGAAAAGATTGTTGCAAAATAGAACAAAAATGGTACACATTTTATTATAAACAACAAAGTCGGGGCGAACCGCTTCAAAACTTTTGCTCCGATGATTTTTTACAGGAAGACCACACATGGAAAAAGATAAAGCGTTAGACGCCGCCCTGAGCCAAATTGAAAGAGCCTTCGGCAAAGGTTCGATTATGCGCCTCGGGCAGAGCACAAATATTGACATAGAGGCAATTTCCACCGGCTCGCTGGGCATTGATATTGCACTCGGTATCGGAGGACTGCCGAAAGGAAGAATTATCGAAATTTACGGGCCTGAAAGCTCCGGTAAAACAACTTTGGCTCTGAGCGTTATTGCTCAGGCACAAAAGAAAGGCGGAACCTGCGCATTTATTGATGCGGAACACGCTCTCGACCCTTCATATGCAAAAAAAATCGGCGTTGATATTGAAAACCTGCTGATTTCACAGCCTGATGCCGGCGAGCAGGCGCTTGAAATTGCTGACACCTTGGTTCGCTCCGGCGCAATCGATGTTTTGGTTGTCGACTCGGTGGCCGCTCTTGTTCCGAAGGCTGAGCTTGAAGGTGAAATGGGCGATTCGCATATGGGATTGCAGGCGCGCCTGATGAGCCAGGCTCTGCGTAAGTTGACCGCAACGGTTGCCCGTTCCAACACTTTGATTATTTTCATCAACCAAATTCGTATGAAAATCGGCGTTATGTTTGGCAATCCGGAAACGACTACCGGCGGTAACGCGCTGAAGTTTTATGCCTCGGTTCGTATGGATATTCGCCGCGTCGGCGCAATCAAAGACAAAGACGAGGTTATCGGCAGCCAGACCAGAGTTAAAATTGTGAAAAACAAGGTTGCTCCTCCGTTTAAGACCGTTGATTTTGACATTATGTACGGCGAAGGAATCTCTAAGACCGGCGAGTTGATTGATCTTGGCGTTAAGGCCGGAATCGTTGAAAAATCAGGTTCTTGGTTCTCGTATAACGGCGAAAAACTCGGACAGGGTCGCGAAAACGCAAAGTTGTTCCTGCGCGATAATCCTGCAGTTGCCGAAGAAATCGAAAACAAAATTAAGGCTGATGCCGGACATCTGACAACCGAGATGATCGGCGGCGACAATTTTGCCGAAGAAGACTAGTTTTCGGCCTCATAATTAACATTTATTCCTCCTCCCAGAAGATTCGGAGGAGGAATATTTTTTAGTAATTATCACAAAAAAAGAGTGCTTTATAAAGCACTCTTTTTGGTTTTTACAGCATATCGCCCAGAGGTGTCCAGTCGCGATATTTGGTTCCGTATTCGCTTAATATGGCGCGCCATACCCGCATCATACTTTCGATTGTCGGTTTGTCGCCGTCGCGATATTCGCGAATACATTTGAACCCGTTCCAAACTGCAACTCTGCCGATTGCGTCCTGATGATAAGTTTTGGAGATTGTGTTATCCGCCAACTTATACCACCATTGCAAGTCGCCGCAGCAACCGTCATCAATTGTGTTGTCGGCGCGCAGACATTCGGCTTTCCAATAGGTATGCGGAAAATCGACAATCTGACAGCCTTCCACAAACAGTCCTTTGACTTTGAATTCTTTGTTTGCCGCGTTATACTCGCATTCGACATACAATTTTGTGTTTTCGTCGGTTTCGGCAGAGCAGTCTTTCAGCACAATTTTGACAGTACCATCTTTGACTTTGTACAGGCCGGAACTTCCGTGAGGCGCGTGCAAAACTTCACATTTCATGCCGATTTTTACCGCAAACAATTCGCGCTGATTGGTGGCAACCCAAAAATAGTCTGTGTCATCAGTCATCAGAAAAGACGGGATGCGCAGCTGTGCGATGTCCAATTCGGGATTGCCGTTCAAACTGAGCAAAACCTCATAAGCGTCATGCGCTGTCAACACCGGACGATGTTCTTTAAGTTTTAAATAATACTTCATAGTGAAAAAAATTTAGTAGTTTATAAAATAATTTTATTGATGAGCGTATGGTATAATCAAACCACTTTTTTGTCAATAAAAATTTTATTCTTTTTTGCCTAATGTTGTGCATTGCTACAGTCTGGCGGCTCTTTCCGTCTTGACAAAAACTGTTGGCTTTTTCAAAAAATCAGGTTATATGATGGAAAAAGAAAAAATTATTGTTGCCGCCGCGGTTACAAACTGCATCGGTGAAGGTTGTGTTTGTGATATTTTCAACCGTACTGCCGGAAATTCTCATCGCACCGCCGTTTTCCTGTTCGGCTTTGTTGCCGCTGAATGTTACATTTGAGATATTTCCAATAGTCACATTATCAACTGCGGAAATAGCACCGCCACCGTTTTTCGCCGTATTATTCTTAAATGTGGTGCCTGTAATTGTATTGATTTTCGCATTTGTCCGGTCATAAATCGCTCCGCCGTCATATGTCCCTGATGAGTTGTTTTCAAATACGGAGTTTGTTATATTGTCTATTGTAGAACCGGACTCATTATAAATAGCTCCTCCGTTATTTTTTGCAGTATTTCCCACAAAGTTTGCACTGATTGTCGTTATGGTAGAATCGTTGCGGTTGTATATTGCTCCGCCGTCGTTATTCTCTGCTTTGTTATTCGTAAATAGTGCACTGATATTGTTGATTTTGGATTTGTCGTTATTATAAATTGCACCGCCGAAATTCGCAGTGTTGCCGGTAAAACTACCGGTAATATTGCCGATATTGCCCCATCTGCTGTAAATTGCACCACCGTCGTTTTGGGCTGTATTGTTTTCAAATGTTACATCACTAAAATCAATCGGAGCACTTCTTGAAGCATCGTTTGTTTCGGATACAATGAAAACCGCACCGCCAAGACCAGCCTGATTACCCCTGAATGTCGTATTTTCAATTTTGTAGCTGTTGTTTGTCACATTGTTGTCAACATATTGCGAAAAGGCAAGATAAAGAGCACCGCCTGACGCATTGCTTGCAACATCTGCTATCGCTTTATTGTCTTCAAAAACGGCATTCGTAATATAAAGATTTTGCCCGTACATAACATAGTTGCGAATGGCTCCACCCTGCGCGCTGTCACTGCCGGTCGCTGTCGAACTGCTGTTTTTGATTGTAGCATTTTCAAATGTAAAGTTATTTTCTACACTGTTTGAATGGATATTAAACACGCCGCCGGAAATCTCACCGCCGGAATTTGCTTTTGAAAATCCGTCAAAAATCACATTTTTTACATAAAGGGTAACATGCCCGCCGTCGGGATTTCCGTCATACCACTGTATAGCCGTATTATTGTTTGAAGAGTTGGCGGTAAGAATTTTCCCTCGACCGTCAACACCTGCCCAACTTTTTGTAGTGTCAAGCCCAATTGTTCCCCATACCCATTGGGTCATATCATTTTGAATAATCGCATTATTGCCGGCACGAAGCTGATCATTAAGCCCCTGCCAATCCGAAACATCAACATCAGCTGCTTTTGCTCCGCTTGAAACCATAAGCCCGAACGACAATGCCAAAACCGAAGTCAGTGTTTTTCTGCATATCAATATCCCCTTATAAAATATAAAAATTATCCCGAAACAAAACCCTATGATTTTGTTTTTTTGTTAAAATTAAGTTTTATCGTCACAATACCAAAAGTCAAGAAACATTTAGGCTTTTCACAAAAATCGGAACCCGATTTTCTGCCCGCATACCTAACCTGTTATTTTTTGCGGCGATTTTTCTTTTCTTTGCGGCTGAAGCGGAAAGTATCGTCCGCTATCGGCTCGTCTTTTTGAACATTATAAAGCGAAATGCTGACTTCTATACTCTGAGGGTCGACAATTTTCCACTGTTTCAGCTCAAACGGTTGATTTGAAAACACAAGCGTAATCGGACCGGTCGAGCCTTTGGCATATTCCAAAGTCATCTCGGTTGTTCCGCTGTCCTTATAAAAATCCGTAACCTTCAGGTTTTTGCCGTCAATCTCAACTTTGTCGGTCAACAGCAGCGATGCCGGAATATCCTCATAATCAATGTTTGTAACCTGATCAAGCTCTTTGTCGTTATAGACGATATAATCCCCGTTGCCGACAATCAAAACCGATGTCGGTTCATCATAATCCATCTTGATTTTGTTTGGTTTTGCAATAAAAATTCTGCCGTCTGCCGAACTGCCGTTGCTTGCGGTTTGCACAAACTGCGCCGACAATGTTTTCAAATTGTTCAGATAATTTTCAACATTGGCGATATCTTCAGCGGTCTGAGCGTTTGCGCCGCTGCAAAAAAACAACAAACCGACTGCCGGCAAAATTATACTCTTCATTTTTAAAACTCCGGATTATATACATAAGTTATTACATAGATATATGCTTTTTGCGGCAAATGCAAGTCGTTTTGCGACATTTACATAAAATTAAGCAAAAATGCATACAATAAAAATACGGGAGGCATTGGCTATGGATACTGTTCAAAAGATGTTGTCAGAAGCAAGAAATCGGGCATTTGTGCCGTTTTCGGGATTTGCGGTCGGCTGTGTGATTGAAGATATATTCGGACGCTTTTTCTGCGGTGCAAACAGCGAATATGACGACAGAAACGCAGGACTGTGCGCCGAAAGCTGCGCAATTGCGGATATGTGTTCCACGGTCGGCGCCGTAAAAATCAAAAACCTTTACCTTTGTGGCGGAATTGTCGGAAAATACAGCGAGGAGTCCGTCCTGCCATGCGGGCTATGCCGTCAGCGCATTGCCGAACTTTCGGACGAAAAAACAAACATAATCTGCGCCGACACGGACGGCAATATTATAAAAACTTTCAAATTTTCAGAGATTTTTCCGCTGCCGTTTTCGCTTTCCGAAACTGCCGATTTCAGAAAAATTTTAGAGACAAAACGACCGGCAATCAAGCTTGAAAAAGGCGATGACATCAAACAAAAACTGCAAAAATTGTACGACTTTTCATATCCTCTCAGCAACAAAAAAGAAGCGGCGATTATCGAGCTTGAAAACGGGGGCTTAATCGGCGGAAACTATTTCGGAACATCATGCTACAAAGCAGACATAAATGCCAAAACAGCGGCAAATGCCCGCCTGTTGTTTCAAGCGGGCACTTCTGCCAAAATCAGAAAAGTTCACAGTCTAGACTAGTCCAGTTCGTCCAGCACCTTTTTTGCGTATTCTCGCAAACTTTTGTCTGCCATCAGGCTGAGGCGGAGATTGGAGCGGGCAAGCTCTTCGTTTGTGCCGCAGTCAAATCGTTCAACATCACACAAAACACCGGTCAGCGGCATTCCGTTTTGCACCGCGACATTAATTGCGTCCGTAAGGTTGATTTCGCCGTTGCTGCCTTTGGTAACCGATGGCAAAATATCCAAAATTTCATTCGGCAAAATATATGGTCCCATACTTGCATATTCCGACGGTACATCTTCAAGCTTCGGCTTTTCTACTAAACCGGTAGCATGAATAATTTTCGGATTGCTGGCATCAGGTTTTGCGCCGACAAAAGCTCCGTAACGAACCATTTGTTCGCGCGGAAACTTCATCACATTTTCAACAACGCCTCCGGTTTTGTGATATACATCAAGCAGCTGTTTCAAAATTCCGTCACCGTGCAAATTTACATAAACATCATCCGGATACATCACCACAAAATTGCGCTTTCCGACAATGTCTTTTGCCTGCAAAACAGCGTGGCCGGTTCCTTTCGGCTCTTGCTGTGCCGCAAACGAAAACTTCATCTTCGACGGAATTATTGCCTTAAGCTTTTCTAAAATATCAAGTTTGTTTTTTTCAACAAGATGTTTTTCGAGCCACTCGTTGGGCTTAAAATATGTTTCAAATAAATGGCGGCAGGACTGGTCGCTGTATATAAACACAATTTCCTCAATTCCTATTTCCGCACAACAATCTACGGCATATTGAATTATCGGCAGGCTGTTCAGGGTCAAAAAACCTTTATGCAAAGCCTTTGTTGCCGGAAGGTTGCGCGTGGAAAGACCGGCAACCGGCAAAATGCACACTTTCGGATCTTCAAACATATTTTATATCTCCCGTTAATAATGATTTATGTTATATCACTAATATATATCCTATCTCGCAATATACAAGACTCATTATTCAATTTTCAAGATTTTTCCGGTTGTTTGTGCAATTTCTCCGATAACTCTGCGCAAAAACGACTGTTTATTTTTGTTTTCTGGCTCAGGTTGTTCTTTTTTGGGCTCTTCTCCCTCTTTTAAGATTGTGCCTTTGGCCGAACCGCTGTATTGCGAATCTCCGTCAATTTTGTGCATCTCGAGTTCAAAAGGCTTTTTCACCGGCTGTTCAATCTCTTTCTGTTCGGGTTGTTTTTCTTCCTGCTCGGCCGGCTGCTCCTCGGCATTCGCCGCAGCTTCTTCCTGTTGTTTCAGCTGCTGCTTTTCTGTCTCTTCCGCCGCCTTAGCCAAGGCCTCTTCCAAAGCTTTTGCCCCTGCGACCTCCGCCTCGGCTTTGGCTTTAGCTTCGGCTTCCGCTTTGGCTCTTTCTTCTTCCTCGGCTTTGCGTTTTGCTTCTTCTGCCGCCTGTCTTTCTCTTTCGCGCAGTTCCGGATCGTTTGCATATTTCAGCTCGGTCTGAACATATTGCAGATTCTCGGCAATTTTCGTACGCATATTTTTCAGCAATTCTTCACTTTCTTTAAGCAGTTTTGACACTTTTTGGTTATATTCTTCAACCTGATACAAAGCCATATTCGTCGGATTCTCGTAATATTCATTCATAATCGTCGAATAGTTTTTATCAATCGAGACATAATCTTTTTCGATTTCATCGCCTCTTTGCTTAAACTCTTTATTGTCATTAAAGATTACCGGCGGGAAGAATTTTGCACCCTCAAAATCATATCTTCCCATCTGCTGGCGATAGCTTCCTGCCGCAATTTTTGCTCTTTTATAAAGTTCTATAATCTTGTCATAAAAGTTATTGTATTGTCTGCGCATATCGTCTTCATAAAGATTGTCCATATCTTTGCGGATTTCATCAATTTTTTGACGCAAAATTTCCGGCCGTCCCTTTATCATATTGAGGTCGGCTTTTGTGACCGTTTCATGCTGTTCAACCGCCAGATAATTTTTTGCCTCGTCATAAACTCTTTGCGCTTCGGCATATTTTTTGCGGTATTGGGACTTGCCTTTTTCGTCCTCAACGACTTTTTCCATATCTCTCAGGTTTGGCAAAACAATATGTTCCATATCTTTTACAATCTGGCGAATCTTGTCGTTTTCCAACTTAATTTCTTCACGCAGTTTGTTTTGAGCCTCAATTTGGCGCCGTTTCTTTTCTTCCGCCAGCTGTTGCCAATAGTTGTCATACTTGTCGGCAATCGCCTGCGCATCACCCGTAACCGCCGGATTTTCAAGCGAACCGTTCATCGCAAAATACATCGCCGGCATCTCTTTTAAGGTCGGAAAAGTCACTTCGGCTTTGGCATCAATCTGCCATTCTTTCAAATTTATCCCGCCGCTGACGACCGCAACATAGTTCGGAGAACGCATAGCCGTTTTTTCAAAAACAAGCGCTCCGTCGTTTATAACCAAATCGCCTTCAACTTTTTCAAACGAGGTCAACCCCTGCTGCAGATTATTGTTTACAAACTCGGCAATTCCGTCAGACTTTTCGCGCTCTGCCAAATCTTCGTATACGGCCGGCAGATTTATGCCCTTAAAGTCCATATTTTCAATGTTTAGTCCCAAACGGGCTTTCAAATTTGTCATAAACAAATCTTCTGAATCCGCCAATGATGAAAATTCATATTTCATATCAGCAGTTCCGTTCAAAATCCCGTATTTCAGCCCGAACAGATTGAAGTTGGCAAGCGGCTGCTTTTTGAAAAACAGCAAACCGTTGACTTCTTTTTTTGCCCCGATTGAAAGCTCAATCTTTCCGCTGACCGTTCCCTCATTGACATCGGCGCTGAGTTTTTCAAGCTTTATTGCCGAAGAAGACGCCGAAACATTAGCTTTGACATTGTTGGCAACAAAGTTTTTATAAGTCAGCCTTCTTATGCCGATTTTTCCGTCAAACTCAGCTTTTCCAAACAAAGAATAATCTATGACGGCTTTGTTAAAATATTCCGGTTTTTGCAAAAATTCTACCGGATTGCTTTGTTTGGAAACAACAAAAGATTTTCCTTCCGCCGTTTTCGGCCCGTAAAACAAGGTATCGAGATTCAAATCCGAAATTGTAATATCACCACTTGTTTTTCCGGCTGAAAATTCAAGCTGTCCTTTTACGGTGTTGGAGCCCAAAAACGCATCGATATTTTGCAACACAAGCTTGTCCGTATCTTTATTGATTTTTGCATTAAACATCACCAAAGACGACGGCAAAAAGGCATATTGATGTTTCGGAAAAGTCTGTGAAACAAATTTTGTAAAATTCGGCGCCTTGATTTCAACATTTCCGTCAAGTAAAAACTCGTCATTATGTTTTTTTATCAAGCCGTCATAAACAAAATCCGTGTCCCCGATTGTCGTAACGCTCTTGACCGACAAATTGTCCGGCGTTCCGTTCACAATACCGCGGCTCGACATATTTGCCTCCTTAAACAAAAGCGAGGCTTCATTCGTAAACTTTATCTTTTTCCACAAAGTCGGAAAATCTTTTGTAGAAATTTTATAATTGAGCTTTTCAAAAGTCGGTGTTGAACCGAAACCGCCGATATTTCCTGAAATATCAATATTGCTTTCTTCAAATTTTGCAATATTCAACGTTTTGATTTCCATATTCGAATTGATAACTTCGGCCGAAAAATCTACGACTCCGAAAGAATTTTTATCAACAATACCGCCCGGAAACTGGGTGTTTATAAACAAATCCCAGTCATTCATCTTTCCGATTTGTTCAAAGCGATATTCAAGCTGCGCCGCCAGATTTTTATTTTTTACATCTTCGGGCAAAGCGGCAAAATAGTTGTCAAAATTAATCGGATTATCTGTATTCAACGAAATATACAAACTGTTGCGGATATCAAAAATAATGCCTACCGAGCCGTTAAAAGTCATACGATCAAACACAAGATTTACCGGCGATATTTTAATATTTTTCGGAGTTCCCGAAACGCTGAAACCGGCCTGTGCCGACTTAAAAGTTCCGGGTGCAACGACATTCGGCTTGATGCCGAGCCAGTTTAACATTTTTTGGCTGTCTTCGGTAACAAAGCCGAAATCAAAAGCATAGTTCGGCATTCCGTTGTCGGCAAAAGCTTTTCCTCTTGATGCAATCTGCGTGTTTCCGGGGCCTGTCGCTATCAGATTTTTTATGGTGAGTTTGTTATCTTTAACATCAAGACTCAGCGCAAAATCTTTCATCTCCGCGCCGTTATAATAAGTTTTTACGGACTTCAGGTCAAAAGCCAGATCATAAGGCAGCTTCGGCTCAAACTTTTCTTTTTCTTCTTTATACGCATTCAGCTTGTTTGAAAGATAGTTGACGACCATATTCAAATCAAAATCGGTCATCTCAAACACAACTTCAGCTCTCGGTCTTTTTTCTTTCGAAGACTTAGTTTGTTTAAGCGGAATCAAAATATTTCCGGCACCGATATTTTGGCCGTATTTAATAATGAAATTGGCAAAATCCACTCTGGCTTTGTTTGATTTCAATTCGGTAGAAATCGTTATCGGCTGATTATATTTTTCATCAACATCTTCATAATTCAAAAATTTTCTTGCAAATTCAAGCGGTTTTTGTGCTTCGGTCAAAATATTTCCGGTATATGCATTGTTTTCAAGCATAATCTGCCCGTCAAAACGGAGATAGCCTTCAGACGCCGGATGCGTTATTGCAACATTAAGCCCGCGCGGAGTGCCTTCCGAATATTCGCCCAAAGAAAACGCAAATCCGAGCGGATCACCATTTTTTGTGAGGTTTCCTTCAAATCTGTACGGCCCGTTCACGCTTTCTGCCGTAACTTCTGCGGTCACATCGGGAAAAGTCATATTGATATTGTTGTTTTCATCAGAAAATTCCACCGTGGCTTTTTCGAGCATAACCCCATTCAACGCCATATGCGCGGGTTTTGCATTAAAATCATCAATTTTTGGCTCGCCCTGCCAGTTTATTCTGCCGTTTTTGGTAATTTTGATATAAATCGTCGGTTTTACAAGCGACATTTTATTCACATCAAGCCCGCCTTTGAGCAACGGCACAAGCTCCAACTCGGCAACCAGACTTGGAGCAATCGCCAACGGAGAATTTTCGCCTTCGTTATAAACTTTTACATCTTTTGCGCGCAAATACGGGTACGGCAAGATGGAAAAGCTCAGTTCGCCGTCAAAAACAAGCTTTTTGCCCGTAATTTCCATAACCTGTTCGGCGATTTTTTCTTTATGTTCGTTCCAATCCATATTCGAGACATAAAAATACAGCCCGCCGAACAATGCAGCAAGCACGAATAAAATCGCAAACAATATCTTTTTCACAAGAACTCTCCTTGTAATAACTGGAAAATAACCTTTGCCAAATCAATAAACAAATTGTAGCATATTATATATGAAAAATAACTTAACGAAACACAAACTTTTGTTTTTTTCAAAGTTTTAAGCACGGAGGCGCTGATGAAAAATAAAATCGCTCTGCAACTGTCCGAAAAAATCGGAAATTTTGCCCCTGAAAAGGCCATAATTCTCGGCTCCGGCCTCTCTGAGGTTGCAAACCTGATAAAACCCGAAACAATCATCAACTATTCTGATATCAAACATATGCCGCAAAGCACGGTCAGCGGCCATCTCGGAAAGTTTATATTCGGATATATTGAAAACACGAAAGTTGTGTGTATGCAGGGGCGAATTCATCTGTATGAAGGATATTCCGCACATCAGATTTTTGAGATTATTGAGGCACTGTCCGAAATCGGCGTAAAAGAACTGATTTTGACCAACGCCGCCGGTTCGCTTGATATAAATATGCCGCCAGCCTCGATTATGCTGATATCCGACCACATCAACTTTTCGGGCAAAAATCCTTTGACCGGACTTTCGAATGCTTTTGTTGACCTGAGCAATTTATACAACGAAGAAGTCCGCACAAAAATTAAACAAATTGCAAAAGCCAACGGGCTGAAGCTTTTTGAAGGGACTTATATTCTGGCGGAAGGGCCGAATTTTGAAACCGCGGCTGAAATCAAAATGTTTCAGACGCTCGGGGCAAATGCCGTCGGTATGTCAACCGTGCCGGAAGCTCTGTCCGCCGCATATCTCGGTATTAAAGTCGTCGGATTATCCATAATCAGCAATTTCGGCACCAAAATGAGCAACAAAACAAATTCTCACGAACAAACTCTGCACGAAGCCGCCGTCGCGGCAAAAAATGCGGCAGTCATAATTCAACAATACTGCAAAGGAGATTTATAATGTTTCCGCAAGAAATTATTGCACACAAACGCGACAAAAAAAACCTTTCAAAAGAAGAAATCGATTTTTTCATCAAAGGCGTTGCCAGCGGCAAAATTTCCGATTGTCAAATCGGGGCATTTACCATGGCGGTATTTTTGAATTCTTTGAGCACCGAAGAGCTTATAAACCTGACTTTGGCAATGCGCGATTCCGGCGATGTTCTGCATTGGAAGCTTGACGCTCCGATTATTGACAAGCACTCAACCGGCGGCGTCGGAGACAAAATCAGCCTTATGCTCGCCCCGATATTGGCCGCCTGCGGAGCATATGTTCCGATGATTGCGGGACGAGGCCTCGGGCACACCGGCGGTACGCTTGACAAGCTTGATTCGATTGAGGGATATCACACAATTGTTGATACCGAAAAATTTCAATCGACCGTAAAAAATATCGGCTGCGCAATTGTCGGACAAAGTGCACAGCTTGCGCCTGCCGACCGCAAAATTTATGCCGTTCGCGATGTATCCGGCACGGTTGAATCCATCGACCTTATAACCGCATCTATTCTTTCAAAAAAACTGGCCGCCGGACTTCAATATCTGGTTATGGACTTAAAATGCGGCAACGGCGCGTTTATGAGCAATTATGAAGATGCAAAAAAACTCGCGCAAACGATTGTTGCGGTTGCAAACGGCGCCGGAACAAAAACTTCGGCACTGATTACGGATATGAACTCGGTTTTGGGCGCAACCGTCGGGAATGCGCTTGAAGTTGTTGAAGCAATGGAATATCTGCAAAACAAAAAACGCGATGCCCGCATTGATAAAATAACCAAATCTCTGGCAGCCGAGTTGCTGGTTAATGCAAAAATCGCCGCAGATACAGCTGAGGCAAAAAACAAAATCGAAAAAACGATAACCTCCGGAAAAGCTTTGGAATATTTTGCAAAAATGACAACTGCGTTGGGTGCAAAACCTGATTTTTGCGACAATTTTGAAAAATATCTGCCGAAAGCCGCAATCGTTCGTCCGGTTTTTGCCGAAACCTCAGGCTATGTAAAATCTATGGATTCCCGCCAAATCGGTATGGCTCTTATCGGGCTCCGCGGCGGCAGGACATCGCCCGAGCAAAGCATTGACCACGCAACCGGATTTTCCGATTTTTGCCAAATCGGCGATTTTGTTGACAATGAAAAGCCTCTGGCGGTTATTCACGCTCAATCGCAATCAGATTGGCTGACAGCTCAAAAATCGCTGCTGGATAATATCAGGATTTGTCCGCAAAAAACATCTCGTCCGGAGCCGATTATCGAAAAAATAAGCTGATTATCCGTGAATAAAATTTTCATCACGATTGATATAAGCCGACATAATTATGCCGAAACTTGCCATAATCGAAAGGATTACGGTTCCTCCGTATGAAATCAGCGGCAGAGGAACGCCGACAACCGGCAAAAGCCCGAGCACCATCGCGATGTTGATGAAAACATACAAAAAATAGTTTGTATTCAGGCCGATAATCACCAGTTTCCCGAAATAACTGGTGGTTCGAAACGCAAAAATATATCCGCAGACAATTATCAACACATTTAAGAACAAAACCCCGAGCGCGCCGACAAAACCGAGCTCTTCGGCCAGCATCGTAAAAATAAAATCCGTATGTTTTTCCGGTAAAAAATTGAGGTGGCTTTGCGAACCGTCCAAAAAGCCTTTCCCGAACAATCCGCCGGAGCCGAGCGCGATTTTAGACTGTATGATATGATATCCGGCACCGAGTTGGTCTCTTTCCGGATTCAAAAAAGTCAGCACTCGGTTTCTTTGATAATCGTGCATAAAATACCACAAAACCGGCAGCGACAAAACTCCCGCCGCACCGACCGCCACAAACTTCCAGACCTGAACCCCGACCGCAAACAATATTGCGCCGGTCACAAACAGCAGCATCAACGCCGTTCCCAAATCCGGCTGCAGATATATCAGCCCTATCGGCAGCAACGCCATTATAATCGGCGGCATAATTCCTCTCGTGCTTTCAATCTGCTGCAATGCGGTATTATGAAAATATTTTGCCAACGCCAACACCAGCGCGATTTTCATAAATTCAGATGGTTGCAGTTTGAAAAATCCCAAATCTATCCAGCGCTGTGCACCCATTCCGATATGCCCGAAAATTTCAACAATCAGCAGCAAAATCAATCCAAAAAAATAAAAAATATAGGCATATTTCGCAAAAAATCGGATATCAATCATCGCCAATACAAACAAAGCAACAAAACCGACCAAAAATCGAACAAGCTGAGGCAACGCCCACGGCTGCCAGTTTCCACTGCCGGCCGAATACAAAATTGCAACTCCGACAACTCCGACCGCTATAATAAAAAACAAATACAAAAAGCTCATACTCAGCAACTTTTCGGAAATGCTCTTTTTTTCTGTTTTAAATACCGTATCATAAAGCCTGTACATTTTTCCTCACTCTGCCGAATTCAGCAAAATTGCTTCCTGCAGCACCTGTGACGCAATCGGAGCCGCAACACCGGAGCCGGACGAACCGTGTTCAACCACAACTGCCACCGCATACAACGGGTCATTATACGGCGCATACCCGACAAAAAGTGCGTGATTGCGCAATTTCCACGGCAATTTTTCGTCTTTTATAATTCCGCTTTGGCGCTCTTTCATAGAAATGCGGCGGACTTGCGTTGTCCCCGTTTTTCCGGCAATTTTGGCACCATTAATATCAAAATAAGCCGTTTTTGCCGTTCCGTTTTCTCCGTTTACAACCTCATACATTCCATAGCGCACAATGTCCATTACCATTTTTGATTCCCTTAGTGGTTCAAACTTTGTTTTTCCGCTTTGTTTCAAAAAAGTCGGCATAACTTTTTCTTTTCCGTTGGCAATGCGCGCAGTCATAATCGCCAGTTGCATCGGCGTTACGGCAACATATCCCTGCCCGATGGCCGCAATCACGCTTTCGCCCTGATGCCACGGCTCGCCTTTTGCACGCATCTTCCACTTTTTGTCGGGAATAATCCCCTGCCGTTCAATATTAAACCCGAGCCCGCTGAGCTCTCCGAGGCCGAATTCGTGCGCAACTTTTGCAATTTCATCAATTCCGACTTTAAGCGCCAGCTCATAAAAAAAGATATCGCACGAACGCTCCAAAGCCTCGGTCACATTAAGCAGCCCGTGCCCCGAATGCTTCCAGCAATGAAACGCATGATTGCCCAAATCGAACCTTCCGGAACAATTTATTTTTGTATTCATTGCAATCTGTCCGGTTCTGAGCCCAGCAATCGCGGTAATCATCTTAAAGGTTGAGCCCGGCGAATAAACCCCGCCGATTACCTTGTCTGCCATCGGATTTTTCGGATTCGAAACCAGCTCGTTCCAGTTTTTTTGGTTCATTCCCGATGTAAACAGATTGGCATCAAACGACGGCGCCGAAACATAGGCCAAAATTTCTCCGGTTTTGACATTCATAACCACAACCGCGCCGCTTTCGTCTCCCAACAACTCATAAGCCTTTTTTTGCAGCCGGCTGTCAACGCTCAGATACACATTTTCACCCGGCGCTGGATTCTGCTTGTCAATATGCTTCATCACGCGGCCGAACGCATTAACTTCAAGGCGGCTACTACCGCTTTTGCCTCTCAATTTTTGTTCCATAATTTTTTCAACACCGGTCTTGCCGATTTTGAAATCAGGCACCATAAGCAGCGGGTCTCCCTTGTCTTTTTCTTTTTCGGAGACCGAGCCCAGATATCCGAGCAGATGCGAAAACTTATCTCCGAACGGATAACTGCGCACAAAGCCTTCGTCAATCACAATTCCCGGAAGCTCGGAGGCATGAAGCTGTAAAGCCGCTACCGTTTCCCAATCCAAATTTTCTTTGATTTTTACCGGAACAAAGCGGCGGTTGCGGCGAATATTGTTTTCTACGGCTTTGATATCGCCTTCTTCCATCGGAATGATTTTTGCGATTTTGTTCAAAGTATCTGAAATTTTCGGCGACTGTTCCGCCACAATCGCAGCGCGGAAATTCTGCCGATTTGCAGCCAACTCAACTCCGTTTCGGTCATAAATAATCCCTCTTTGCGGAAGCAAAATTCGTGAGGCGATACGGTTGTCGTCGGACATCGTTTTATATTTGTCGGCCTGCAAAATTTGTAAATAAAACAACCTGATAACGATAACAAACAAAAGCAGCATCATCGCGGCAAACATAATCAGCGCGCGGTGAAGCAAAATTCTGCCTTTGTCATTATCTCGGTTCATTCAAAATCCTCCGGCATCAACCAATTTGAAATTTTCAAATTTACGGCGGCAATCAGCGGATATAAACAAACCGTCACAATCCAGCTTGCAAATGTGTCATCAAACGGCAAAAATCTTTCGCCGGACAAGCTTGCCAAAAACCATTGAATTGAAACTATAAACAACGACAAAACCCCGAAAGTCGCCCAATTTATTACAAAGATTTTGTTACTGATATACCATGCGATTTTCATTTCAATCATCTGCAGCAAAACAAACGAAAACAAAAACAACCCGAGCGGCGCATATTCCAAAATATCGGAAACCGCACCGAGTGCCGCGACGCAAAATACTCCGAAAATGTCCGGCCGATTAAAGCTCCAAAAAAACACGCATGAAAGCCCGAGCATCGGCTGAATCAGTTTAAGTCCGAATTCCGGCTCGATATTTTCAAGAAAAACAAACATCAGCGACAACAAAAACGGAACGAATTTTTGCAGCTGAATTTTAAAATATTCACAGAAATTTTCTCTCATATCCGCCGCCTTAATCCAAAGAATCCGGTTCTATGCCGTAATCGACAATCTGCACATATTCCAAACGGGACAAATCGGCCAGCGGCTGAACTTTTATATTGTCTTTTTCAACTTCATAAACAACGCCGATGGCAAGTCCGGACGGAAAGCCTCCCGCCACGCCGGAAGTTACGACCATATCGCCTTTTTCGATATTAGAGCCGAGCGGTGTAAACAGCAGATTTAAAATTTTTGTGTTGTTGCCGACCAAAATTCCGCGAATACGGCCTTGTTCCGTCACTACCGGAATTTTTGAGTTAATACCGGAAATCAGCATAATTCTGGCATAGTTTCCGCTCACATTTTCAACCCGTCCGACAACTCCGTTTTCATTCAAAACGACCTGTCCTTTTTTGACTTTTCCGTCGTCTTTGATATACGCCACAACAGAATGCGAAAAACGTCCGCTGTTTTCCGAAACAATTTTTGCGGTAATAAATTTTTCTTCTTTTGCCGGAGAATATTTCAACAATTTTGAGAGCATCTCGTTTTCGGCGCGAAGATAGTTATATTGCTCGTGCTCTTTTTTCAGCGCAAGGTTGTCATGTCTCAGTTTTTTGTTTTCGGAATACACAAAAACAACATCTTTTGCGAAAATCCACACTCTGCGGATTCCGCGGAACGGAGCCGAAACAACCCGCACTATTGGAGAAACAATCCCCATCGACACGCTGTTGATTTTATCAAACGCGGGACGATCGAATTTGCTTATTAAAAACAAAAAGAACGCAACAAAAAACAACACCGCAATCGCAATATTCCTTGCCGCTGATTTCATATGGCCGAAATTTGAAAATATTACCTTGCGGTGTTTCATCTTCATTCCCTGTCAAAATAAAGTTCAGCAATTTCCGCTTATGATACGGAAGACAGCACATTCTTCAATTTTGCAACATGATCCAAAGCTTTGCCAGTTCCTTTGGCGACGCAGGACAGAGGTTCTTCGGCAATTGAAACTGGAAGTCCGGTCGCTTCACGCAGAACAAAATCAAGGTTTGAAAGCAATGCTCCGCCGCCGGTCAGCACGATACCTTTGTCAACAATATCTGCCGCCAGCTCCGGCGCCGTATTTTCAAGTGCAACCTTTACGGCCTCAACAATTTCGGATACGCAACCCGAAAGTGCTTCGGCGATTTCTCTTTCGCTGACTTCAATTTCCTTCGGCACGCCGTTAATCAAATCGCGGCCCTTAATTTCAACCGTGCGGCCGTCGCCTTTTTCCGGCGGGCATGCGCAGCCGATTTCTTTTTTGATTTTTTCGGCAGATGTTTCACCGACCAACAGGTTGCTGTTTTTGCGGATATATGCCACAATTTCCGAATCCATTTTGTCACCGCCGACGCGAACTGAACGAGAATATACAATTCCGCCCAAAGACAAAACCGCAACTTCGGTTGTACCGCCACCGATATCAACCACCATAGAGCCGGAAGGTTCCGTAACCGGCAGGCCTGCGCCGATTGCCGCGGCCATCGGCTCTTCAATCAACCATACTTTATGAGCCCCCGCGGCATAAGCCGATTCCTGAATTGCGCGTCTTTCAACCGGAGTCGAGCCGGAAGGAACGCAGATTATAATCATCGGTTTTGCAAAAGTGCGATAGTTGTGAACCTTATTGATAAAATATTTAATCATTTCTTCCGCAACTTCAAAGTCGGCAATCACGCCGTCTTTCATCGGGCGAATCGCCTTGATGTTGCCCGGAGTTTTACCAAGCATCTGTTTTGCCTCGTTACCGACGGCCAAAACCTGTTTTTTCCCGTTGAAATCTTCAATCGTAACCACTGACGGCTCGTTAAGGACAATCCCTTTGCCCTTCACATAAACCAGAGTGTTGGCTGTTCCCAAATCAATAGCCATATCAATGGACAGCCATTTTAATAAATTTGCCAGCATTATATTTCTCCAAAAAAGTTATTGCTAAACTTTTATAACTTTATCATTTTTTGTGCAAGAATTTTATAAAGCTTTTTTCACTTCATCAACAACATTTTTTTCGCCGCGATAACAGCAACCGAAACTTATGTGCGCGTCCATTTTGTTGCGGAACCATGTCAGCTGGCGTTTGGCATATTGTCTGGTGTGCAAAACCGCAAGTTTTACGGCCTCTTCCAACGAGATTTTATGCAAAAGATAATCCGTCAGCTCCGGCACTCCGAGAGCTTTTGCCGCCGGCATATCCTGCGCAACATTCTTTTTAAGCAGATTTTGCACCTCTTGCAAAGCTCCGTTTTGCAACATTTTTTCAAATCTGGCGGCACAGTTTTTTTCAAGTTCGGAAAGCTGCGGCAAAAGTTTTATAACCAAAAAATCTCCTTCGGGCAGCATCTTTTTCATCGGAATCTTGTACCAATCAGAAGCTTTTTTGCCGGTTCCTTCAAAAATTTCGAGTGCGCGGATAATTCTGGTCTTGTCGTTTCGGCTGATTTTTCGCGCCGATTCGGCATCAACTTCCTGCAGTTTTTGATACATTTGCATCAAAGACGAGGCCTTCAATTCTTCCGCAATTTTTGCCCTTATCTGCTCCGGTATCGGCGGAATCGGCGTTGTTCCTTCCACCAGCTGCTGCAGATACATTCCGCTGCCTCCGACCACAATCGGAATTTTTCCTTTTTTTGCAATCTGTCTGATTTTTTTGCAACATTCTTCAAGCCAATCAACGACATTGCCGCGGATATTGCTTTCATAAATCGAAAACAAATGGTGCACAATTCCGTCTTGTTCTTCTTTGCTCGGAATTGCCGACAAAACAGGCGTGTCGCCGTAAACCTGCATCGAGTCGGCATTGATAATCTCCCCGTTTATTTCTTTTGCCAAATCAACCGCCAAGCGCGATTTTCCCGAAGCGGTAGGCCCGCCGATGACAATAACTTTTATTTTATTCATTTTTTTGCTGCAAATTTTTCTTTATTCCTAAAATTTTTCTGTTATCTTAGCAAAAATACTTTAAGAAAGAATAAAAAATGAAAGCCTCTTTTATCGGATTTTTTTTGTTGGTACTGGCTGTTTCGCAAAATTGCGAAGCGGTTTCGGTTTCGCATACGCTCGAGGTAAAGGTCGGAATTTTTGATGCGGCAAAATGCACCCTATATTACAGCTTTGACGACACAAAATATAATGCGGAATCAAAGGTTGAAACTACCGGAATTTTCGGCGGAATATATCCGTTTGTCGGCAAATACACTTCCGGCGGAAAAATCAACGGAGACAATTTTATAACTCAAACTTACCGCTATTTGGCAAAATCACGGTTCAACACCCGAACAAAAGAGCTTGTTTATGACGACAAAGGCAATCTTTTGTACCGACTCAGCTCAAAAAACGACAAAGCCAAAAAGTCTGATATTTCCGCAAAAAAAGAAAATTCCGGCGCAACGGATTTGCAGACCGTTTTTGTTATGCTTGCAAAACAGGTGGCTCAAAAAGGCTATTGCTCCTCGGAATATCCAGTATTTGACGGCAAAAAAAGTTTTAAGGTCGGATTTGTTGACCTGGGCGCGCAAAAATCTGTCGAAAAAAATCAAAAATTTTCAGGCGATGAATTGCTCTGCTCAATGTATATCGACAACGGAGGACAAAAAAATGACGACCTGCTATTTGACAACACTGCCGAAAAACAGGTTACGATATCGTTGATGCGCTCTGAAAAAAGCGGCGTCCCGTTCGTTACGCAAATCAAAGTCTCCGGCTCGCCGCTCGGGGAAATTGTTGCAAAAACCACAAGCATAAAAATTGAGGAATAAAGATATGAAAAAATCAGAATTATTACTGCCTGCCGGCTCGCTCACCAAACTTAAAACCGCAATTTTATACGGAGCGGACGCCGTTTATGCCGGAACGCCGGATATGAGCCTGCGCACACAGTCAAAAATCTCTATGGACGACCTCAAAGAAGGCATAGATTTTGTTCATCGGCACGGCAAAAAAATCTATCTGACGCTCAATCTGTTTATGCACAACCGCGATGTTGAAAAACTTCCGCATTTTGTGGACACTTTGCGTATTTTGCAGCCGGACGGAGTTTTGATTGCCGACCCGGGAGTGTTTAAATATGTTAAAGAGCATGCTCCGGAGCTCAACCTTTTTGTTTCGACGCAGGCCAACATCTGCTCGTATCTGTCCGTAAAATTCTGGCAGGAACAAGGTGCAAAACTTTGCGTTTTGGGGCGCGAAGTCACCTTTGAAGAGATGAAAGAAATTCGCGAAAAATGCCCCGATATTTTGCTTGAATGTTTTATGCACGGCGCAATGTGTATGTCATATTCCGGCAGGTGTCTGATTTCAAACTATCTGGCTGACAGAAGCGCCAATCAGGGCAAATGCGCGCATTGCTGCCGCTGGCACTATAAGTTGCATATCAAGATGAAAGACGGAACTCTGCGCGAGCTTGAAATAAACGAACAAAACAAAGATATGTTCGAGTTTTTGCTTGAAGAAGAATTCCGCCCCGGAGAATTTTATGAAATTGCAGAAGACGAACACGGCGGATATATTTTGAACTCAAAAGATATGTGTCTGTTGCCTCGTTTGAACGACCTGCTTTCTATCGGAATGGATTCGCTTAAAGTCGAAGGCCGCAACAAAACCGAATATTATGCCGGAATTGTGGCGCGCACATACCGCAAGGCGATTGATGATTATTATACCGACCCCGAACACTGGGATTGGCAAAAATATATGGGTGAGCTGATGACCTTGCAAAATCGCGGATATTGCCTCGGTTTTCATGACGGCAAGCTGACCAACATTTCGCAAAATTATGAATATACGCGCACTCTCGGCGAATGGCTTTTTGCCGGTTCGATTGTCGAATGGCAAGGAGACGATGCGATTTTTGAGCTGCGCAACTGCATTGAGCCGAATGAAGAAATTGAATTTTTGTCGCCGTATAATATGGAAAATATCAAAATCCGGCTGCCGCAATTTGTTGATGCAAAAACCGGAGAAATCACTCCGCGTGTTTCGGCCGGACAAGGAAAACAAATCAGAATTCCTGCCGAGGCATTCGGTTTGAACCCCGATGAAGTAAAGCAGAAATTGCCGCAATTTACCATCGCCCGCAAAAAGAATCCGCTGCACGGCGAAAATGCCGAAATGCTTGAACACAAAAAAGCCGAATTCTCCGCCCTGTGCAACAAAAAATAAAAAAAATACCCTGCAGCTTCTCAGCCACAGGGTATTTTATCAGACCTCAAATATTAAAATTTATATTTAACATTCAACAATCCTGTGTGGTCCTGATAATCTTCACGGAACTTACCTTCATAACCGAGCGAAAGTTCAACATTATCGTTTACTTCCGCCGTTACGCCGGCTCCAAATTCCATACCGAAACGATTAAGAGCCTCGCCCTCAACCGCATAAGCCGAACCGTTATCCAAAGTAACAACCGAATTAACATCATCGTTCATCAGGTCATAAGTTGCCGCAACGCGTGCTTCCGGTTTGATAGTCATACCGTTGGACAACTCAAAGTCCTTGCTGACTTTGGCGCCGATAACACCGTCCAAAATATCGCTGTCATTGGCAGACACTCGCTGGTCAGCAGAATCTTTATATGAATCCTGTTTAATATGAACATAACGCAAACCGGCTTCCGGTGTAATGCCTAAACCGCTCACATTCATATCATAACCGGTCATCGCCTGTAATCCAAAGGTTTCAACATCGTAGTCAGCTTTCACATTAACACCGGCAACATTTTTCTTTTCAGAATAGTCGGACCAGCCATAGGTCGCAATACCATTGACATACCAGTTGTTCGGTTTATATTCGCCGTAAACAATCGCAGTATGTGTATCAACATCTGTATCACGCATAAAGCTGTCAATATCGGTCTTTGTATAAGCATATCCGATACCGGCTTTGGTGTCATCGGTTACAAATTTTTCAAAACCGAATGCAATGCCGGAGCTGTCAGAGTCAAAACCTTTGGCTTTGGAAGTATCGTCCAGTTTTGATTTGTTGAACATACCCTGAACCCACATTGCAGCGCGTTCAAAAACATTATCACCGGAAGCCATACCTTCGCCACCGGTTGAGATTGAACCACCGCTCAAGCGTGTGCCGACTGCGCCAAAGACCTGATTAGAGATTTCAACCTGAGTTTTTTGAACCATCGGCGCAACTTCTGGAGCAACAGCAGTCAAGGCATCAATATAAGCCTTTTGTCCCGCCGGCGTCGTTGCGTTTTGCGACAACTCGTTGAGCGTTGAAGCAACTGCTTTGGCTCCTTCGCTTGCCGATGATGAAGAATTTATGCTGTCCCAAGCTTCCGCAGCAGCCGCATTCGCCGCAGAACCGCCAATGTCTGAAGCTACATCTGAGCCGCTGGCTTTGCCGGTTATACTTAAATAACCATCTTCTGTCCATTCAATATCATATCGGCTGTTTTCGGCAATTTTATTTTCAAAATCACCTGTTACCGTGCCATTTAAGAATTTAAACTTAGTATTTGCACCTTTATCAACAACTCCGTTATCCAAAGTAACATTCATTGTGGTGTCATTGCCGATGTTAATTGTTGAAGCATTGATTTTTCCATAATTATCAGCACCTGAAACACGTAAGGCTAATTTAGAATTATCCTTAAAATCAACATTTATCGCTTCAACGGTATTGGTGCCGATGTCCAATGCTCCTGCAACATTCAAATTTCCGATTTTGCCGGTAGCTTTGTCATAAGTTAAAGTTCCTTTGTTAATATTGAGCGATGCCAAATCTCCGATTGTGCCGGAAAAAGCCTTGCTTAAACTGTGGTCTGTTTCAAAGCTCAAGTTAGAACCGGTGACATTGCCATCAACTAAAGCATCGGATGATTTAATGTTTAAATTACCATTACCGGAAATATCGGAAACTAATCTGCCGTTTAAGTTAATGATACCGGTATCGGTCAGATTGAGGGCAGTCTTGCCCGAGAAAACAATATCTTCAATAGTATCGCTGTCAGCATCTGTATAGTGGTTATAGGCTTCCAGTGTTGCGCCTTGAGCAATATTTATGGTATTACCAACTGTCGGGTTATCCATCAAGAAAATATTTTTACCCTTATTGATGTTTACTGTGCCGCCGGAAAGTTTTGAAGTTCCCGCCGTTCTTTCTTTGCCATTTACAATCTTTGAGCTGCCTAAATATGATTGATCCATATTGATTTCGCCGCCAATCATTTCAAACAGCGAATTTCCCTCAGGCTCATCATCAACCGGAGAAACAACAACAATACCTTTTGACAAATTCAAAGTTCCGCCGGAAACGTGCATTTCTGAATCGCCGCTAAATTCAGTATAATTATTAATATTAATAACAGCGTCTCCCGAAACATTGGTTATTTTACCATGAACTTCTGTCCCGTCGGCCGTTATGGTACCTCCGGAAATGTTTAATTCTCCGTTATGTGCTCTTAATCCGCCTTCGCCGTTGATTATAATCTCGCCACCACTGATATCAACATTGCCGGTGCTTCGAATTTTATAATCATTCAAAGTTAACTGACCGCCGCTAATTGTGATTGCATCATAATTAATAGCCCCTGTATTATCTTCTGTTCCGGTATCGGGATTTTTTATAACATCTCCCTTTGCCACCGTGAGCTCAGCTGCATAAACATTACTTATGGAAAACAGTGCCACTAATGCTGTTGTGATTAAAAGTTTGTTCTTCATATGATTAACTTCCTTTTCTTTAAATTGCAATTAAAATAAAAACCACCTTTGAAAGGTGGTCGGAGAGTTCGAAAATCATATTGATGTAAATGACTCTTTTAGCCTTTGAAGCTATATTTTTTCAGAGATCAAGATATAGCTCTTGGACATACGCTAAAAGCTCCCCGACCATATCACTATGAATCGGGGATATATTTATCGTCCGCCATAATAAATAGCAGACAATTTGACGATGTTATATCCTAACACCGACACCAATTTTGAGCTTTCGACAGCTCTCTTGCACCCTAAGGTACTCAGAATATGGAAAACCACATCCAAAAATATCATACGGTAAATTATCTTAAAAAGAAACTAAAAAATACAAGAAGTAGATATTTTTAAAATAGATTCTTCACCTGCGTTTTTATAAAACATTTATATCCGAACCACTTTTATAACCGCGGGCAAAAAATAATAGAATCAGGCATTTTTTTGAGAATCTCAGGTCTTTATAATTATACGCCCGTACATTTTAAAGCCGAATTTTCAATTCTGTGTGCAGAAAACTCTAAAAAATAGAATACGAACTGAACACATTGCGTTCCAATTGCAAGCCGGTGTCGCTTTTTACTTCTTTTTGGGAGTTTCAAAGATTTTGTTCATATTCGACACCGACCTGCGAACACAATTGGTATAATCATGCATGTTCTGCCTGATTTTTTGAAGCAAGACACCTGCTACAACGGTAAAGAATAATCCGGTGCCGGGAAAAGTCATTTAAATCGTTTCTTTTTAAAGAACGGGTATAGTGTTTGTTCGGCAGACCATTGCCTCGTAAAAACAGAGAAAGGCCGGATAATGTTTGTTTCTGGCTCATGTTTTAATAATAAACAGGATAATGATCTTAATTTTGAATATTCGCAATGCAATATGGAAATGCCTATAGAAAAAATTCTTGTTTTGCAAGGTATTCAAGATGACGGGAAATTATTTTTAAGGGAAATCGAAGATACCGAAACTATCGCAAAAAAACTTTCTACACATACCTTTTGGCCTTATTTTTCATCCACTATTTCTACTGACGAAAAATGTTTTATACGCATGTTTCCGAAAGATTTGAAAAATTATGCGATTTTTTGTGAGTGTATTAAAAAAATTTATATATGCCGCGGAGATAAGGCAAGGATTCTTGAGGCAATAGAACATGAAAACTGTTGACGATTCGGAAAAATTTATAAAAGCACTGCAGAATTATGACATAAAAGCATTGAGAAAAGTTTCTAAAGCTGATTTGCATAATCATTCGGCACTTGGCGGAAATCCTGAAAAAACCGGAATATTTCCTCCGCAAAACTTTGACGGATACATCGGAATGAAACAGTATATTAAAACAGCTTTTTACCCACAAATGTCGGTTCTTGGCGAATATAAAAAATATGTTGAAGCAACGTGTGAACAGGCTGTAGACGATGGTGTTATATATCTGGAAACCAGTGTTGATTACAGATTTTTAATGATGTTTGACAGTTTTTATGCCGCATTTGAATATTTAGAATCGCTAAAAAACAAATACAAAAGCCGGTGTAAAATAAATTATGATTTAGGCTTAAGCAGAGGAACTTTTTACGATTTTGCCGCCGCAAAAGACGTTCTTTCTTCTTCGATATTCAGCGGAATAGATCTATACGGAGATGAGCGGATTAATCGTATAAAAGATTTTTCCCAAATTTTTTCTTTCGCTCGCGATCAAGGAAAAATATGTAAAGCACATGTCGGAGAATTTTGTTCGGCAACTGATATTTGGGATGTTTTTAATATTTTAGCTTTACATGAAATCCAACATGGTGTACATATTACAGACAGTGATGATGTGTTAAAAAAATTTATCGGTTCTGATGTCACATTTAATATTTGCATCACCGGAAATATTAAAACAGTGGCTATTCAAAATTATGAAAATCACCCCATAAGAAAAATGTTTGATGCGGGATTGAATGTAACAATAAACACCGATGACATGTTACTTTTTAATACCGGCATTTCTGAAGAATTTTTGCATCTTTACGATTTAAAAATTTTCAACGGGAAAGAGCTGGATATAATACGCAAAAACGGATTAAGGAGGTACTAATGATTTCATATGAAGAAAATGATAATAAATTTAATTTTCGAGTTTCTGCGATAATTCTTGATCAAAGCGGAAAAAATGTTTTGATTCATCAAATAAAAAATCGCGACTTTTGGCTTTTGCCCGGCGGTCGTGTAGAAATGATGGAAAGCACACAAGATGCAATAATCAGAGAATTGCGCGAAGAACTCGATATTGGCTCTTTTGATGTAAAGCTTGCAATGATAAGTGAAGATTTTTTCGGATTTTCGGGAAAAGTATATGACGAACTCGGATTTGTTTATGTCGTTAAACTGGGAGAAGATTCTCCTCTGTTGAGCAAAAAAGGTATATTCGAAGGAATAGAAGGCGAAAAATATTTATTCAAATGGCATGAAATTTCAAAAATCAAAGAACTTGATTTTCGTCCGTCATTCTATGTGAAAGAAATTGAAAATATCAACAAACTTGAAGGTGTAAGACATCTTATTGTTGATGAACGCAAGTAATTAAGATTCTTGGGAGTTTGTTAATGTATCCGATTGCCGCCGGAGTAATCTTAACAAGGTTATGTAATTTGCACTGCAAATATTGTGCGATTCCCGAAAGAAAAGCTACGGAATTGCCTGTTGAAGATTGGCTGGCGGCAATTGATATTATTGCAGATTTAAATATAAAGAAGATAAATTTTATAGGCGGAGAAGCAACATTATACAAAGGTGTCGAAGAAGTTGTTTCTTATGCTATGCAAAAAATCGAAGATTGTTCACTTATTACAAACGGCATAAAGGGGTATGCTGTTGTAAAACACCTGCTGTCATCCGGCATGAAAAATATCTCATTCAGCCTTGATACTTTGGATATTGATAAATCCATCAGCCCCATAAAAGCAAGAGCCGGAATTGAGTTCATAAAAGCTTTGGAAAGCGATAATTTATTACAAAACAATAACTTTACGGCATATTGCGTAATTAATAAAACAAATCTGAAAACTATACCTGCACTGGTAGAGTATCTTTCCGAAAAGCACATAAGCACATATTTTTTACCTTTTCACTGGAATAAAAATAATGAACATGAACACAGAAAAGATGACTACGGACTTGCTCTTCAGAGCAATGATGAACTCAATAATTTGTTGCAAAAATTATCAGATATGAAAAAGTCGGGATATTTAATCAAGAATTCTGCAGCTTTTTTTGACGCTATTAAAAAATATGTCGATCATCTGAATTGGAAATGTTCTTATCTTTCGGAATTGAGAGTTGATTCTGACGGCAAGATGATGTGTTGTTGCGACAAACAAGGTGATGTCCACAACAAATATACAATCTTTGATTTAAGAGATAAAAAAATATTTCAACAATTTTTGGCAGACAGGCAAAAAGATGCCTATGCTTGTTGCGGATGTCTGTGGCCGAGCTCATATGAGGCCGAAAAATTAAACAAGGAGAGAGAGCATGTTTTCTAAATCTGTAATTTTTCCTAACGGGAGTAAAATAAATTTCTACGGAACAGAAAGTTTGATGGAATCTATCGATAAATCTTTCCCTTTTATTGAGGAGTTTCCGCCGCAAGAAATAATAAATGAGACAACTTTTGTATATAGAGGAAGAATAAAAGAAGAAGATGTCAAAGTCCCTTCGAATGCTGAAAAAATTAAAGGGTTTGCCGGACCTACATATTATTGTTGGAAAGAGGGAAATACCATCTGTTCATATTCTCCAAAAGAAGAACGCAGAGGCTCTCATTTGGTCAGACACAATAATAAATTATTCAAAATTTATCTACACTGTAATGAAAAAGAAGATATTATTTGCCGTGTAGCACGAGATGTCGTTATGGGAGATATGCTTAAACAAGGATATTTTCCGATACATGCTGGAGTTGTCGGCGATAAAGATGGAGCAGATATTATTTTCGGCAGAAAAGGTTCCGGGAAAAGTACGGCGATTTTTTCATCTGTTTTATATGGCGGGTACACACCTATATCCGGCGACATTGCTTTTGTTAAGCCTGAAAAAAAGGAAAATGGACGGTTTTAGGCTGGCCGTGGCGTATGAGTATCGATGAAAACTATTTAAATTTGGTCGGCAAAAAAAGCAATGAAGAATATAAAGAGCGCGGTAAATACAGATATCTGCCGAAAGATTTTTGTGACGAATTTCATTCTAAATGGATATGGAAAGCTGAAATTAAGCATTTGGTAAAAGCAGATTTAAATGCCGATGCACGTCCGGTAATGCAGAAAGTTACTCCGGCAGAAATGTTGCAATATTTAGCAAGCGAAGGAAGTGATCAGTGGTTTTGGGGCGATAGTTTAAGAATAGGAATAAAAGAACCTGAATATCATTATAAGGCTCTAGCCGGCTCTATTGAAGGGAGACGGCTTACCGGCGATATAATACAATATTATAGAAACAAAGGAGCTGAAAAAACATTAATTATACCCCAAAATAATTCTTATGGGAAATAACAATGATCTTTGAAAATTTCATACAGCAATATAATCTGGGAAAGATATTATCGATAAAAACAGACTCCGTTGGTTCCGGAAATAATTACATTGTAGAAACGGAAAGCGGAAAATATTTTGCAAAATTTTTCAAAAACGATGATGCTCTTAATTTTCCGGAACGAGAGATAAAAGTAGTAAATTGCCTGCGTGAAAAAAAAGTTCCCGTTGCGGAGTTTGTTTTGAATAAACACAATGAATACCTTACAAAAATTGATAATGAATCCGGACATTTGCAACGTTTCTTAAAGGGGATAACATATATAAATAACAATTTGCCGGACAATATTTTGATGGAATCTGCGCAAATTTTGGGAAATATTCATTCTTGCTTGTATCCTCACACAGACAATAATGATAATTGTTTCTTAAAAAAAATCTCACTTATTCAAAATAATTTGAGAGAACTGCAAAAAATATCCGAAATAATAAAAGAGAAAAAAATAGAAACAAATTTAAGAATCGAAAAAGAGTTGGATTATAGAATACATTTGCTGGAAAGGTATACAAAGGCAGATTTAGAAAATATTTTTAAGGAATTCACTTTCGGATTAACACACGGCGATTATAATTGTCGACAATTATTGGTTGATAAAGGAAAAATCTCAACCGTTTTAGACTTTTCAAGAGCATCAAACAGGCCCTATATTTGGGAAATAGTCAGATCATATACAATCGGCAGTAAAAAATGCAGGAATGGAGAAATAGATTTTATTGATTTTGAGAAATATATGGAAGAATACTCTTCCCGTTTTAAGTTAAAAAAGTTTGATATCAATTATGCTTGGGAGATGTATAAAATCCAACTTGCGGGAAGTCCTTTCGGCTATTATGAATATGTATATAAAAACGACCCCGGCGTGCTAGCATTCGCAACGTGGCGAACAAAAATTATAAAAGCAATAGAAAATCAGGTTGATTTGCTGAGGCTTATATGAAAAAACTATGTATTGAATATTCTATTATCAGCCCCGGAACAGAACGCAGCGGTAGATCTGAAGGTTATATGGCAATTACGAAACCCTATAAAGGCGCTCGATATCTACTCCCTGTTTCTCATAAAACTGATTTTTCGGAACCGACAAAAATAGCTCTTAAATGTTATGATTACTCCATCGAAAATATTGCAATTTCTCGTTTTGAACTGATTTTTTCCTTAAACACAAAAAGGTTTAACATTACGAAAAAAACAAAGGTTTTATTGTGCGGTTTCGGACCGGTCGGTTTTGGCGCAATGTTGGCAATAACAAAAAAGAAAATAAAAAATTTTTCAATTTTGACCTCAAAAAATAATTTGTACGATATAGCAAAACAACTAAATACCAATTTCACAATAGTTAATGATATTGAATTTGATAAATATGATTATATAATAGATGCAACCGGTGACGGTAAATTTTTGCAAAATTTAATAAAAAAAGCAAAACCTTTCACTTCTATTATCGTCTTGGGAACACCTCGTAAAAATTATTTAATTAATGCGCTTGAGATACACAGAAAAAATCTTTCGGTAATCGGAGCTCATGAAATAACCGGATTTTCTGCCGAATTCAGAAACAGGATGTTTCATAAATTATTGAAAGAAAATGTTTATGTTGCACAAAAATTATGCTATTTTATAAGGCATTATATGTTCGATATATCGCTTAAAGAAAAATTAACCGAACAAAACAGAGATGTATTCAATATAAACATTTTTGAAAAGAGGTTTGAATACAATGAATGATCTTATTATACTTGAAGGACCTCCCGGAGTCGGCAAAACCGAAGTTGCAAAAATGCTTACACTTAAAGGCTATAAGTATGTTGATATTACTTTGGACCCTCGGCTTAGCGTAGCTGCTAACTATAAAAATATTTTGACCGCAAATTATCATGGTAAAGCGGTTATTGATTCCAGCTTTGTTACCGATAAAGTTTGCGATTCTTTGCAAAAAGGTTATTCTTCCGTATCCGATTCGGAGTTTTCCGTTTTGCTTGGCTTAATAAGACAACAGCGAGGGAAAATTGTTCTTCTTGATGCAGATAATGATGATATTATGCACAGGCTATATCACAGAGACAACAAAACGAATATGTCAGCAGATCAATTAGCCGGACTTCAAAGTGCATACAAAAATTTGCTGTTACCAAGGCAGGAATGTATGATTGATTACGTTCGTAATGATAATATTATGCCTGAGATCTTGTTAGAAAAGGTAATGAGAGCAGAGATCCCTTTAGAATGTATCGTTTTTGATTATGACAATACACTTTACAGACCTGAAGAAGCCAACATCATTAAGCAACTTAAAAACAGAATGTGCTCATTCATACAAAAAAATCTTGATGTTCCTTTTGAAGAGGCTCAAAAAATAAGAAAAGAGTACCGAAAAAGATACGGCTCGGTAGCGATAGGGTTGCACCGATTGCATAATATTGATCAGGATGATTTTTTGAATTATGCTTATGATTTAAATCTTTCCGAATTGCATAAAGATGAAAAATTGAAAGAAAGTTTACATAATATTTCCGAGAAAAAAATTATATATACAAATGCGACGGAAGATTTTGTAAAAAGGGCTCTTTGTGCTATGGGACTGGAAGACGAATTCTGCGACATAATAGGCATGCGAAAGCTTAATTATGCTGCAAAATCAGATCCGATAAGTTACGAAACAAGCATTGCCCTGCATGCAGAATCTCCCAGAAATGCCGTTTTATTTGATGACTGTGAAAAAAACTTAAAAGTCAACACAAAAAATAACATTTGACAAAAAATTTTAATAATATTATATTTTTACTAAAATATTCTTAAAAATGGAGATCTCATGTTTGTTGTAATTGAAGGTGGCGACGCTTCCGGAAAAACTACTGTAATAAATAAGATTAAGCAAAAATTATCAGATAATCAAATACAACCTTTAGATTCTGCTAATACGGTAATTCTTAAATCTCCAACTTCTCCTTTTTCCGATTTATGGCGTGATATTGATAAAAATCCTGATATTGATACCTTAACACGTTTTTATTTTTTCAGAGCCGCAGCACAAAATGATGTAAATACTGTAAGTAGGTTACTTGCCAATAATTTCAATGTAATATTAGAGCGATATATGTATTCAACAGAAGCATTTAATATTACTCTTGATGAATTTAAAAATGTCCAGAATCCAGATTTTCTGAGCAAGGAACATATAAATTATAAAGGCATATTAAAACCAGATTTAGCATTTCTATTAGATATATCAGATGAAGAACGAAACCGACGAATATTCCAACGAGCAAAAGAAAAGAAAAAAGTATCATGGTGGGAGCGGCCGGATTTTCAACATAATCTAAATGAGCGTCTTCGTCGTATCGGTCAACGAGAGGGGTTGATTAGAGTGGATAATGAAAATAATTCCATAGAAAATGTATTAAATATAATAACACATACCATCCAAAATAAGGCTAAAAACTATCAAATTGCTTCAATTCTCAGAAATTTGCAAAAATCTAAGGAATAATTAAATTGTCAAAGATAGATGGATTATCTCTGTTAAAAGTATAAGGCAGACCTATTTCTTTGAAAAATGATGTGGGAATTTGTGCATAACTTTTTAACGGTGTAAGTAATAAATTAGCTTTAGGGCATATATCGAAAATCACTTTTTTATCAGCAAATGCCCTTAGTAAATCCTTTTTTTCTTCATCAATATTGAGCCACAAAAAAGTTCCATGACAAATTCGAGTAATATCTAGGGTCAGTAATTTTCTGAAAAATAAAAAATATTCTTCGTCTTCAGGAGTATTACTTATATTTTCTCCGGCATGAATTCCTATTTCAAAATGTGTCCCTATCTTTCTATTAAGCTCTCTAATATTTTCAATTATAGAACAGTTTTCTTCAAAATAACTTTTTACGGGCTTTTCTTCTCCTGATATATCAAAACCGATTATTTTCTTGGAAAAATATGGTTCTTTTAATAACTCAAAAATATCCTTTAAAAGGGGAACTGAATAATTTTTAATCAAACCAGCGCTATTTCTTATAAAAGTTAGACGAATTCTGGCACTGACTTTCTTGTTAAATAGTTCTTCTGCTCGTTCTATTCCCTTTATCATATTTTTAAGTCTAGAATAGGTTAGATCTATTGTCGTACATGGCCCCGAAATTATATCAAAGTTTGATATTCCGTTATTTACAAAGTTTTTACATATTTCAAAACAACCATCGGAATATGCTGCTGCATATTCCTCGGCTGTTCTAGGTTTTGTTATTTTTTGGAATAATTCGTAAATCTCAAAAAACTTGATTTTATTATATTGGTAGTCGCGGGAAAAACTGTTATTTAACTTATCCAAGAATTGCGTATAAGTCTTAATTTCCTGCATATTTAATGGCAGGTCGTCTTTTTTATTATATTCCAAAAATTTTGCGAATATATATTTCCTTGGAAGAGAGCCGGTAAAGTGGATGTGATAATCTCTCATTTAGGCTTACCAATCCATGTGCACAAATAATCCATGTGTACCAATTTTTCGCCTGTGTTAATTAGTTTTGCTTTGGGAAGAGCTGTATTAACTTTGTTGGTTTTGGGGCAATAAGGATCATGTTGGGCAAAAGATTTCTCATTGGTTAATATTACATGGTGTAAATAGGAACGTGCAGCACAGCCTCCACCGCAATAATCTATTATATCACAACCAGCACATCCCTTAATAAGTTCTGGGTGTGCATTACGTTGCCGAAAAACAATAAACTCTGGAGAATTTATAATATCAGATAATTCGTTAGTTAATAAATTCATTGTTGATTTATAATCATGTAAATAGACACAAGGAGATACATAAATTTCACCAGTGGGCGTTATTGAGTGAATACGGAAGCTTGTAACCCCGCAGGGACAACGTCCTTTATGCTCGAGCTTAGTGGCACTTCTTAACAAAGTTTCACCAATATCAACTGAATCACATAATGTCATCAGGTAGTTAAACCCATCATAAAATTGCTGCGGTGTCAAAATCGTTTTGTAATGTTCTTTATTAAAAGGTTTGATTACATTTATTCTAACATTAGCATCATACCGTTTACATAGTTCAACCAAAACCCTTAGATGTTTTGGGGTGAAATTCCAATTCATACTGGCCATTATTACTCCGTGCGGCTTATGCTCTTTTTGGCATATTTCCATACATTCAATCGCACCCTTGTATAACTTGGCTCCACGGTTTTCATTATGTTCTTCTTCAAAAGGCGAATCTAAACTAATATCAAAATCGTTTATAAGGTTAAAAATTTCCTTTTTATGTTTATATAAATATAAAAGCGTAATTCCGCTTGTGGTTATTCCAACCTCAATCTTAGCTTCATGTAGCTTATTTATAATATAAGGTAGTAGCGAATCTTCAATATTTCGACCATTTGTATAAATTGGTTCATTTCCGCCAAGATTAACTGTTTCGATATTATTTTTCTTCAATTGGTCTACAATTCTATCAATAATATTTTTTGTCATGTTAGCTCCTGCCACTCGTGCTGACATTGAATAACAATGCTTACAACGATTAGGGCAAAAATTTCCTAACGTCCAACCAACGTTTTTTATACGAGGAGCGGTCGCTGTAACATTTCCAAATTCATTTACTGGGCCTCTAGCTTTATAGTGTTCAAAAGGATCATACATTACTGTTTACTCTTTCCGTCTAAGAAAAATGGGTTAATTTTAGCATCATATTGAAGATTACACAGTTTGTAGGCCTGTGAAACTTCTTTGTTAATATTTTTATAAAATTCAGAATTTTGAATATTTGCCTGTTCAATGTAAGACATAAGCATTTCCCTATCATGATTTTCAACGCGTTCTAAAACACCGCCCATAATCTCAAGGTCCTTATGTCTTATTTTCATATAAATATCATAAAATATTTTTAACTCTTCTTTAGACAACGCCTTGGGAGATGTTAATGGATCTATTGCTTTATCGTACAAACCCATGTGTGAAATGTGCCATTTTTTTAATGCGTCGTGAGCATTATTGACTTTTTCATCAATTATCCGATATTTATAATTGCCCATTTGATGGGTATTTGATGTTTTCCAATGCTTTTTATCGATTAGTTTAGTAAATGAAGTACCCTCCGCAGCAAACATTTCTGTAAATACACCTTTACTTATAATCCAATCATATTTTTTCATATATTGATAATTTTCATTGAGTTCCTGGAGTGTTGTTTCTGGATCAAAAAGAATTTGCCCTGCTTGAACATAAATATGGTATTTTTTAAATAAATCTAAGGCATTTAAATTTTGCTGCAAATTAGCCCCTTTATTCATTCTTTTTAGTGCCGTTTCCGAAAAATTTTCTACTCCACAGGAAAAGGAAAAGAAACCAGCCTTTTTTAGATTAAATAAAATTTTATCAGTTATCTTATCTGCCCGTATTGAACCACGGAGTAAAAATTTTAATTTTTTCTCTTGTATGGCATTGGCAAAATCTTCACACCATTTTTCATCTCTATTACCATCAATAAAGGAATCGTCTATTATTTTTATATGTTGAACTCCCATAGATTTTAAATTTTCTAGTTCGCCAACTATATTATCTACGCTTCTTTGCCGATATTTTTTAGTTTTGGAAAGACGGAAAAATGCGTTAATACTGCAAAACAAACAACTTCCAGTACATCCTCGCGCCGTTAAAACGTGAACAGGTGTCCGACGATCTATAGCAAATTGCATTGTATCCCTAGCGGGATAAGGCAATTCATCTAAATTTGTTGAAAGCGGGGCTAATGGATTATTAACCACATTTCCATTCTCATCCTCATAGGAAATATTATTTATTTCTTCTAGTTTTACTGAATTATCTTGGAAATGTTGTGCTAATAAGGGGAGAGTTTCCTCACCTTCGCCCCTTACGGCTATATCAAATCCGGCATTAAGAAAATCATTTTGATTAAATGTCGGACCAAATCCACCTGCAATAAAAGGAATATCAATTCGTTCTTTTTTTACAGCATTTACTGTCTGAATCGCCATATCCATATTTGATTGATATGCGGAAAAACCCACAAATAGTGGGTTTTTCCTTGTTAAGATTTTGGAAGCTAATTGTTTCGGGGTCAAGCCTGTTAACCAACCGTCAATAATCTCTACTTCATAGCCTTTTTCTCGCAAAGTTGCCGCCAAATACCCAAGCCCCAAATTTTCTTCTGCGGTTCTATGGCTTATAGGAGCCGGAGTGGCAAGGATTATAAAGTTATTACCGTGCTGCATATTTCGCAATTTCTTTCTTTAAACTACTATTGGCATCTAATTTCTCAAATTCTTTAGGGGCAATCCATTTGTATTCAGTATGTTCTTCTGAAAGTTTAACCTCTCCAGAGACATAGTCTGCAAGCATTGTAATACCAATTACTTGTAAATCCTCCGAAGCCATAAAAGACCATACTGTAAATGGATTTAATATATTAACCTCAAGACCTGTTTCTTCGTGAATTTCACGGATAAGAGCGTCCTTAGGCATTTCGCCAAAATTCATTCTTCCACCAGGAATATCCCATAACTTTTCAAACACTTCTTCTTTTGCACTACGTTTTATAACGAGAATTTTGTTATCTTTACGAATTATAGCCTTGAAAGCCACTTTAAAAGCAGACATACACTTATCTCCAATAGTTATATGTGCTACATCTTAAACATTTTTGTTAAAAAATCAACAAAAAATTGCCGGAAAACTTTTAATAAAACTCCAATAAACATATATTTATAATATTGAAATATTTTTTTATAATTATTTGCTAATAAGCCTTTATATTTAATGATTAGCTATTACGTAACAAAATGTTCTAATCCTTTATCTTTGCAATATTGTATTTTCCTCTTGAATCTGTAAAGATATCTTGCCGCAATATGAAACAACCGGTGAAAAATCAAGCTATGGTAAAAGAAGTCATACTTCCGTTAGACAAGCTTTGAGAAGATTTAAGATGTTTCTTGCTTCTGAAATGTCTGCTTAAGGGGAGTGTTATGACAGATGTTAAAACCTTAAATGACAAACTTCGCAAACATCTCATTGGTGGTAAAATTGTATTAACTCAAGGCATAAACGCTAAAACTTATGAAGAAGTCGCGGAAATTATGCTAAAGATAAGAGATTTTGATAATTTTACACCGGATAACGACCCGTATAATGAACACGATTTTGGTAGTTTTGATTATAAAGGTGAAAAGATATTCTGGAAAATAGATTACTATGACAAGAATTATTAATACTTATCAGAGAATCCAAGCAATCCAAAAGTCACAAACAGAGTTATGACAATTATGCTGGCAAGCGAGTATTAAACAACTTTTATTAACTGTTCCATAGATAAAGTTTATAATTTAGCTCGGTTTGATTGATTTCAGGTCGGGCTTATGTTTTACTTGTTTTATCAAATTCGGTTGTTTCTGGGTTGTTTATGGATCACTGGGATATGTTTCTGATAAATTTACAAAGCCCTTTATTGCTTGATTTTTTTCTGAGGTATGAGAGTTTAATAATTTTCGTATAATCTTTTTTATAAAAAACGTTGTTTCTGCTTTATTTAAATTTAATAGAAATGCAAAATCGAAACCGAAATTATGAGCAAAAAAACGAGATTGCAATTTATTGTCTTCTGGATTAATCACGATAAAACCATATTTTAAGTTGGGATGTAATCTTTTATGAGCTAGAGCCTTTTCTGAATAAGTTATAACATCATGACTACTATATGATTTAAATTTGGTTTCAATAATAATTTCAGGCACATAAATTTTAGAAGAATTCTTTTTTTCTATTTTTGAGATACAAATATCTGTTTGATATTTATATTTTTTGCCAGGAGCTTCTTCAAAAATAGCTAATCCATCATCAGAATATCCTTTTATTTTTGCACAATAACATACATTACATCCTGTTTCTACTTTATATTTTTTAGGAATATCTTGTTGAATAATCTCACATAATTTGTTAGCAGCATCTTTTTCATTTGTTATTTGTATCATATTTAATAGTTCCGTTTATAGTAAAATAATATTTATGATAAAGGTTAAATGTTAATAAAATAACAAACTTCTGCTAAAATTTACAGAGGTTGGATATAATAATACCTATTTACAATGTGTTATAACTATCAAAAAGAATCTGATAACGTTGTAATGTCGTGATTCTTTGGGAATGTAAAACAGTTTTTTTAATTATTTTTCCGTTTCTAATTTGCGAAGAAGAACTTTTAACATGCTTATGTCAAAGGTTGTAAAAATAACTTCTCGTTAATGTCATGAACTTTTAAAGCAACCTCTTGCCCTTGAGGGCACAAGGTTTAAATCAATGGTTATTATATGGCAAATAAAACAAATCGTGAGATAAAATAATCCGGTCACTATCAAATCTATCATCAAAATAAACTTTCCTCTCTTTGGTACAATATTTTTCTACTTCGTCTAAATGCTTTTTTATCAAATCAAGCTTTAAACAATAACCAGGTAATCCCAACTTTATATATACGATTCCTGTCATATAGCTTATCTTCTTTTGTAGTTATTTTTTTTCGGATGTTAAAGGTTAATCAATATCCATTAAGTGACATCGATGTCATTAAATCATAACAAGCGATTTATTTAGCTTAAGAAAAGAAGTTAAAAAATCCTACTGAAAATACCAAAGCCTATTTTAAACCTCGCACGCAAAGGCCTCTTTCAATTTTTGTTAGTCATTTTTTATCTTAGCCGGTGTGAGCCGGAGGATAGGCATATCCCGGTCGGAGAGTGTCGGACTGGCGGACCTGGCATAGCTGCTCCCGGCTGGCAACCCCTGCTAAAATTTGCAGAAGTTGTATAAAAAATAACTTGTCATCAATGTCAAAAACTTTTCTTCAGGCAGACAGTTTTCATAAATAATTATCCCAAAGGCCTAACGAGATTCTAACTCGCTTAATATATTGAAAAATAAAGACTTTTGCATAAACTGGTTCGGAAAAAGTCCCGAAAAGTCAACTTTGCAATTTACAACATTCGAACTCGCTGAAAGGCCTGGAAAATAAAGAAAAACGGCAGGTTTTTATACCTGCCGCTTGTATTGGTGATCCCAACGGGATTTGAACCCATATTACCGCCGTGAAAGGGCGATGTCCTAACCATTAGACGATGGGACCGTCATCAGACTGGTTGCATATATACAGACTATTTTTGTTTTGGTCAAGATTTTTTTTGCGTATTTTTCATTTTTTTTAATAATTCGCTTATCGTAACCGTTTCAAACTTGTCTTTATCCAAATTTTTGAGCCAATTTTGCAGCGCTTTGACCGTTTCGCTCTTCGGGTGCCCGATAGCAATCGCATACCCCTTATTCTGAGCGATTCGTTCTGTTCTTTTCAGCTGTCCGGTAATATATTCAAAATTGTTTTCGTTATCCAGAAAAACATCACGATTTGCGCAATCTACATCATATTTTGCCGCAACTTCGCATCCGATAGCCTTAACGGAAGTTTTCGAATCCAAAAAGAACATATTTTTTTCTTTTAGAATTTTCATCACAACGGCTAACTTTTCGCGATTTTCCGTAAACCTGCTGCCCATATGGTTGTTTCCACCTTTAAGCCCATCGATTTTTTGCAGCATTTTTTCAAATCTGTCGGCAATTTGCTCATTACTCATCTTTACAAGCAGCTGATCCGGCGCGGTATTTGCCGCGGAATACGGCTCCATCGGAATATGCAGAATAATCTCGTGTCCGCTGTCTTTTGAGGTCTGAACCTGTTCAGCAAGCTGCGTCCCGTATGTCAAAAACGAAGCCGTAATCGGCGCTTTTATCGCATTAATTTCCGCCGTGCGTTTTTTGTTGATACCCATATCATCAATAACGATTGCAATGAGTTTTTTTGCCGGTGCGGCAGGCTCTTCTTTTGCCGCCGTATTTTCATCGGATTTTTCTTCCGGTTGCGATTCGTTTATTGTTTCCGGCTCATCAAAAGTTGGGTCTTCAGTTGCCTCAATAATTTTTGCAATTTCATCATGAATATCCGGCAACATCGGCTCTTCATATGTCTGCTCAATCAGATGTTCGTCCTCTTGCGGTTCCGTACTTTCTTCAACAGTCTCCGGCTGCTCGTCAATTCCGAGCTCATCAACCGGATTTTCTTCCGCGACGGCAGCTTCTTCAATCACTACCGGATGGCTGTAATCTTTAAGCGGTAGAACAGCAATCTGCGAATCATTTTCGGCAACATCTTGCGAATCAGTTGAAAAAATTACATATCCGACGAGAGCCAGAATCAGCACGATTAATATCTTAATGCACAGAATCTTAGCTTTCCAAATATGAATTTTTTCAACTTTCTGCAAGGTTTATCAGTCCTTTCTTCTGAGAGTCGGGAATGCGATTACATCGCGAATCGTCTCGGCTCCGGTCAGCAAAATCGCCAAACGATCCATTCCCATACCCATACCGCCTGTCGGAGGAAGTCCGTTTTCAAGCGCATTTACATAGTCTTCATCAAACATTTGCGCTTCATCATCTCCGGCCTCGCGGGCAGCACATTGCGCATCAAACCTTTCTTTCTGTTCCAACGGATTAGAAAGCTCGGAATATGCACAGCCCATCTCCATTCCGGCGATATATGTATCAAAATGTTCAACCAGACGCGGGTTGCTGCGGTGAGTTTTTGCCAGCGGAGAAATATCGCGCGGCATATCCATAACATGAATCGGCTGAATAAGGTGCTCTTCAACTTTTTCATCAAAGACCTCTTGAGCAACTTTGCCCCAGCAGGAACATTCGTCAGCATCGACTCCGATTGATTTTGCCATTGATTTTGCCTCTTCCAGAGTATTTGCCTTGAGCAGATCAATCCCGGCATATTCTTCAATCAGGCCGAAGAAAGTTTTTTTGGCGAACGGTTTGCTCAAATCAATTTCGTGTTCTCCGACTTTTATCGTTGTTGTGCCAAGAACGGTCTGAGCGACAAATTTTACCATTTCTGAAATCAGATCTGCCATATCATTGTAATCTGCATATGCCTGATAAGCCTCAAGCCCCGTAAATTCCGGATTATGACTCTTGTCGATTCCTTCATTGCGAAAATTGCGTCCGATTTCAAACACGCGGTCAAATCCGCCGACTACCAACCTTTTCAAAAACAGTTCCGGCGCAATACGCAGATACAAATCCATATCAAGCGAGTTGTGGTGCGTAATAAATGGCTTTGCGTTGGCTCCGCCCATAATGGTTTGAAGCATCGGGGTTTCAACTTCCAAAAAGTTATGCTGTTCAAAATATTTGCGAACGGCAGAAATAATCTTGCATCTTTTTTCGAAAATCGCCTTGCTGTCTTCGTTCATAATAAAGTCCACATAACGTTGGCGGTAACGAGCCTCAACATCCGTCAGACCGTGAAATTTTTCCGGCAAAGGCTGCAGCGATTTTGAAATAATATCAAATTTTTCGGCAGAAATGGAAAGTTCGCCGCGCGGAGTTCTTCTGATATATCCGCTGACGCCGACAATATCTCCGACATCAAGACATTTCAAAAGTTCCAAATCCGCTTCCGGCAAATGGTTTTTGTGGCAGAAAATTTGAATTTTTCCGCTCATATCTTTCAAATCAATAAACATACCGCTGTTGCGGACGGCCATAGCGCGGCCGGCAACCGTAACACGGTCTTCGGTATCGACTCCGGCTTCCAAATCTTTGTATTTTTCCTGCAAATCTGCCGCAAAAGCGTTCGGTGAAAACTTATAAGGATACGGATTGTAGCCCTTTTGTTGCAAAGTTTCGAGTTTTGCCAGTCTGGACTGGCGGTGGATATTGTTTTCTTCTGTCATATTTTTCGTCCATTTCAATTATTTTTCTTGCACTATAAACATAAGTGAAATTTTTTTCAATAAATAAAATAATATTCTTTGTTCTTGACTTTTTGATTTGAAGAACTAAAGTAGAACAAAATCGCAATTATAAGGAAAAAATATGCTGACGCCGAAACAGTACAATCTTTTGATGTATATCAACAAAGTTATCAAGGAAACTGGGTGCTGCCCCTCTTTTGACGAGATGAAAGGAGCGGTCGGGCTTCGGTCAAAGTCCGGAATTTATGCTTTGCTCGAGGCGTTGGAAGAAAGAAAGTTTATCCGCAAACTCCCGCACAAAGCCCGTGCGCTTGAGGTCTTGCGCCTGCCGAAATTTAAGCCGTCTGAAATTGTGGCGGAAGAAAAAAAGCGAGAACAGGCGTTGCAAAACAGTATGGTCAGTATTCCTCTCTACGGCAAAATTGCCGCCGGCGTGCCGATTGAAGCAATTGCGGACGAAACGCAAACCATCGGCGTTCCGTTTGATATGGTTTCATACGGCAAATATTATGCGCTCAAAATTGAAGGAGATTCGATGATAGAAGCCGGAATTATGGACGGAGATACCGCGGTCATAAAACAGGCGTCTCAAGCCAGAAACGGAGACATTGTGGTCGCTCTGGTCGATGATGCAGACGCAACCTTAAAGGTGTTCAAAAAAGAAGACGGCATCGTATCGCTGATTGCGCGTAACAAAAACTATGCTCCGCGCGTGCTTGATGCCTCAAGAGTCAAAGTTCAGGGAATCTTGAGCGGAATCCTGCGCAAATATTAGCCGATTCTTTTCATTAATTTTTCAGCAACAAATGTGAAACTTTTGTTACACAGAAAAATATTGTGTGCAATCAATATGTTATGCCGATTTACCGAGGCAAGAAAAAGCTGGTCAAATTATCAAAAATCAGTTATTCTATAGGAGTATAGAAAGTTTATTAAGGAGAAAAAACATGAAATTTTTAAAGAACAATATGTGGACATTGTTTGCATTGGCATTTGTGTTTACAATGGCTTTGACCGGTGACGCAAGCGCGCAGGGTGCAACAATTGCTACCACTGCAAAAAACAAAGCTTTGAATGTGTTCCAAAATGTTAAAACCATGATCTTTATCGTCGGTGGTTTCGGTTTGGTAGGTTTGGCTTTTGCTGCCGTATTCGGAAAATTGAACTGGAAATGGTTTGCGTCGCTGGCTGTAGGTTTGGCGATTTTGGCTGCTGCCGGTTCTTTGATTCAGTACGCAACAGGCGATACTCAGATTGATGCTTCCGGTCAAGGTGGCTTTGGCGATACTTTCAGTAACGCATCCGGTAACTAATAATACCACAGGAGGGGGCGGCTTTCGCCCTCTCCTCAGAATTTTTTCAATATTACCATACGGTATGGAGATATAATATGTTGAGCATAAATTTTAAGAAGTTGGTTCTGTTTTCGCTGATTGCGTATGCGGGTTCTTCGATTTTATTCGCAACAGACTCTTATGCCGTGTTTGGTGCGCTGGTTGAAAAAGGCGTCGAAATTTTTGTCGGCCTACGCGAGATTATTTTCGCAGTTGCAGGTTTCGGCATTATTGCGGTTGCAATCGGCGGCTTTTTCGGTAACTTGAACTGGAAATGGCTGGCAGCTATCGGCATCGGACTGTTTGTAATTTCCACGACTGCGGCGATTATCGACTATATGGTCGGTCAACAGCCAGGAAGCCTGCAAGATGTGCAATCGGGACTAAAAAGCGGAAACTAAAACTTATTAACTCTAAAAGGAGGCAATTATGAAGAGCTTAAATATAATGAAAACTATGATGTTGACATTGGTTCTGATGATGGTTTGCTCAGCTGCCTCTGCTTCACAATTTTCACTTGAAGACTTTAACAACGGCTTGATTGTGCTGGCCGGCAATTATTCCCGTGCCGCCGATGCCAACGGAGGCACTATCTTTAAGACAATCGCTGTCAGAATGATGGTTGTAGTTCGCGATTTGCGTATGCTGGCCTATATTATCGCCGGTTTCGGAATGATTGCCTTTACATTTGCCGCAATCTTCAACAAAATCAGCTGGAAACACTTCTCAAACATTATGATTAGTTTGTTTATTCTTTCTATGATGACCCCACTGATTGAAATGGTAATCTTTGATAAAGATTCACAACATTTGGAGTTTGGTTCGGTTGTTGCCAGCGGTGATCACGATCAATTTATGGTTCAAGGCAGCGATGTCAGCAACCAGGCTAATGCAAAAGAAGGCGAAACCCCGACCTCACCTGAAGAAGGGACGGCAACTACTCCGGAAGGTGAAAAGTTGGAAGAGCTGCGCCCTGACTCCTCTTTGAAAGTCGGCGATTCTCCGTCGTCAATCGAAGCAGAACTTGCAAAACCGAAAGTAGCAGAAAAAGAACTGACCGACAAAGAAAAAAGGCAGGAAAGAAACGACCAGATTAAAGCTTTGAGAACAATGGAGAAAAACGCTTCTACTCCGGAAGAAAAAGCAGCACTCCGTGAACAAAGACAATCTTTACAGAGAGAAAACCTGCAACAGACAATGAAGAATGTTCAGCATGCCGCCAATGCCGTAAAAGACAAGGTTAATAATGTTCAAAGCGCTATCGGTACAGCTGCAAGTATGGCAAGCACCGCAACCGCTATGGTAAAATCGACAAAGAATGTTATAAAAGACGGCAAGACCGGCGCTCAAATGATGAAAGACGGCAATGTTCTTGCGGGACTCAGCACCATGTACAATTCTGCGGATTCTTGGGGCAGAACAATGACTTCCGGCACATCAGGCTTGCTTTCCGGAACTTCCGGCCTTATAAATTCGACACAGGATACATTCTCGTCATATGAGCAATCTCAGCAAAACAAATCTGACAGAATGAACGGAAAGTCTACTAACACAGCATCTGGGCTTCTTGATGATACCGCTTCATTTACAAGTGATGTCGGAAATACGGTTACCGGAATCACCGATTCAACAGTCGGTGAAGGTATCAGAGCCACCGGCCACACTGTCGGTATGACAAAAGGTTCATCAAGCTCATACACCGGTTTGTATGACGAACTGACAAATTGGTAATCTGATTGCAGAATAACTAAGATCGCCTGCTTTGAAAACAGGCGATTTTTTTGTGTAAAAAATTTTAAATCCGGTCTTGACTTTTTACCGTTTTTGTCTATATTAATAAATGTAAACCTATTTATTAACCTAAAATTATTTTCGTTATGCACATTGCAGAAATTATCATCGCTATCTTTTTCGGCGTGTTGATGTTCTTAATTTTTGTCATTGCCGTAATTTCCTTTATAAAGGAAATCCGCGGGAAAAGTGGAGATAGTAATGATTCGGAATCTAACGACATTTCCGAGTAGTACTGACAATTTTAAAATCGCCTCATTTTATTGAGGCGATTTTTTTATGCAAAAAAACAACTTGACTTTGCACTGGTTTTATCCAAAATGAGTTCGTCTATTTGATTATTAACTCTTAAATTATTTACATTATGAACACTTCATTAATTATATGTACGGTTCTTTTTGCCATACCGATTGTATGCTATATAATCGGCTGCCTTATTCAGGTTATCAAAGATTATAAAAGGCATCGGAAAAACCGCAAAAATCAACCGTAACAAAAAAGGAATCTTTGCAGATTCCTTTTTTCTTTTTGATGCGCAAAATTTATAAATCGGCAATCACGCTCATCGATATAATTTCATCGGGGCCGAAAACCGTTCCGTTTGTGCCCTCACCGCGCTTAATCATATCAACAAATTCCATACCTGATGTTACTTCGCCCCAAACCGTATATTGTCCGTCAAGCCACGGGCAGTCAGAAAAACAGATAAAAAATTGGCTGTCGGCCGAGTTGATATCCATCGCTCTTGCCATAGAAACCGTGCCGCGTTTGTGCGGGCGCTTATTAAATTCCGCTTTCAGCTTTTTGCCGCTGCCGCCAGTGCCGGTTCCGAGCGGGCAGCCTGTTTGAGCCATAAATCCGTCGATAACGCGGTGAAATTTCAAACCATTATAAAATCCCTGACGAACAAGCTCTTTGATTCTTTTAACATGCTCCGGCGCAACATCGTCAAACATCTCAATTACGACATCGCCGTTTTTAAGCTTCAGCAGTAATGCGTTTTCAGGATTGTTTGTTTTATACAAATGTTTGATTTTTTTTGCTCTGGTTTTGCTTTGTTCCAATTTTTTGGTTTCCGCATCAGCCAAATTTTTTGTATTGCTCTTATCCAAAAGTTTTGTCATTTTGAAATCCTTTCATAATTTTTTCTGCTGACAAATATGTAGTTTTTTATTTTTTGCGATTCAAGACGAAATCAACTCTTTCTTCCGCACTCAATCCCGAAGGATAATATTTATCAACCGCCTTAATCGCATTTTTCAGTCCCGAGCTGTTTGCAATCTGTATTGCGAGCCCCGGACGAGCATTAAGTTCAAGCATCATCGGCCCGCGCTCTTTGTCAAGCACAATATCTGCCCCAAGGTATCCGAGGCCGGTCATTTCATAAGCCTTTGCCGCAATAATCAGATGTTCTTTCCAAAGCGGGACCTGCAAAGTTTTGAGCACGGATCCGGTATCGGGGTGAATCTCTATCGGTCGATTGTGAGAAACCGCCGTAGAAGCCTTTCCGCTCGACATTTCAAGCCCTACTCCGACGGCTCCCTGATGCAGGTTTGCTCTTCCGTCCGATTCTTTTGTGGCAAGACGCATCATCGACATTATCGGATAGCCCTTATAGACAATCACTCTGACATCAGGAATTCCCTGATAGCTGTAATCCGAAAAAATTTTGCTGAAATGAACCATCTCTTCCAAAAGCGCAACATCGTCCTGTCCGCCCAAAGAAAACAATCCGCTCAAAACATTGGAAATATGTTTATAAACATCGTTATAAGTCAGATTTTCGCCGGAAGTAGTAACAAACTTTTCTTTATCAAAGCTTTTTATTACCAACACGCCTTTGCCTCCACTGCCGTGCGCGGGTTTTATCACAAACTCTTTGTGCCCTTCCACAAGTTTGAAAAAGTTTTTTACCTGGTGCTGATATTCTATAACTCCGATAAGGTGCGGCGTATTAATTCCGACCTTGTTTGCCAGCTCTTTTGTCTTGACTTTGTCATCGACCAGCGGATACAAACGGCGCTTGTTGTTTTTTGAAATGATATTATAGTTTCTGGCGTTCATACCCAAAATGCCGTTAGCAGCAAGTTCGGACGGCCTTTTCAAAAAAGATTTTATTGCGCTAAATATCCGCATTTTTGTGTTCCTTAATCAGCGATGCAAAACGCGTCAATTCCGTCAGACGATATCCGGTATATGTGCCAAGCAGCATAATCAGCGCCAAAATCACCAGATTAAGCTCATTAAACGCAAACATAATATGGCGGATATATTCGCTGCTGATTACAAAATACACAATCACGGCCGCCAAAAGGGTATTAAACAGCTCTTTTGCACAATCTTTCGCGCCCTCTTCTTCCAAGGTGATAGAGGCACGCTCTACAATCCACGCCGTAATAATTATCGGGAAGAACAGCGCCGATGACACGATATTGAGATTCAGCCGATAGCCCACAATCGTAAATCCCTGCATAATCAAAATTACAAAAATCACCACTGCGGAAATTCTCGGCACCAACAGCAGATTTAATCTGGACAGTAGCGCCCGTAGCAAAAAACCGAGCCCGACAATCAAAACAAAGCATATCATACCCGGAACAAAACCGGTTTTGACAAGCGACATTGACAGCAGCATCGGCGTAAATGTGCCCATGGTGTGCATTCCGATAACATTGCGAATCAGCACCACAATTAAAATGCTGAGAGGAAAGATTGTAAACCACTTAAGCGTATTTTGTTCCAAAAGCGGAAGAGAATATATCGAATATGCAAAATTTGTTTCGGAATCCGCAAGTTTTGCACGATGTCCAGCCAAATTAAACGATGACAACGGCGATTTTTGCACCGAAAATTTGATGGTCGAATCTTCACCGCCGGAGACATCAAGCAAAGAATCTCCGCCTTTTTGAAAAATTATAAAGTTTTTCGGCAGGCCTTTCTTTCCGTTTTCAAGGTTATAAAGCTTCCACTGCCCGTCCACATACGCTTCCAGCATTAAATCGGGCTCATATGTCTTTTTGTCTTCTTCAAGCTTTATTCCTCGCGCCAAACGATTCGGAATTTTTTTGAACGAGAGCAAATCGGAAACAATCGCGCTCATCGCCTTCGGAGTTTTGCGATGAGGCAGAACGGCTGCGATAACCGGTTCCGGCGGAAGCTGATTCAAAATACGGATAATCTGCTGAACTTTATCACCGCTGATTTGTTTGCTGAGTTCCCAAATTTCTTCGGCAGTAATCGCTTGTTTTTCATCAAACATTGGAGACCTCGGTGTGGGCGGAACCGGCGCACTGATTTTGCCTTTTCCTCCCTCGTTGTCATAAAGCAGAACGCGATAATATATGTGCTGAGTTTTTTTCGCAGCCGGAGATTTCATAATCAATCTGTTGTTTTTGCGAGACAGTTCATAATTTTTTGCCACAACATCTTCGGCCAGAACCTTAAAATCATCTCCGAAATTCGGCGACGCCATTGAAACAACAATATTTTCACCGTTCGGCTTAAACGAAATATGCGCCTCAATCGTCCAGATATCGGTAGTTTCTTTTGGCTTCAGCGAAAATCCCCAACGCGCAACTTTATAATAAGCACTGTATGCGGCAAAAACAATCGTCGCCAACAAAAACATCGAAAGCCAAAAGCGGAGAGTAAGTATCTTTTTCATATTCATAAAAAGTCCCGTCAAAACAAAAATCAGTGTAAAGTGTTTGAAGTTGTGATATCAACGATTGCCCGTCCGCCGATAATATTGCGTCCGACCAACGCCTGATAGTCAAAATCTTTGCGGTCTGCCAGTGAAAAATTAGCCTTAAAAGTTTCATCACCAAACTTTACGGTCATCTCAACGACTCTGCGGCGTTCGTATTCTTCAACGCGGCGGATTGCAACTCTTTTCTTTATCTTTTTTTCAAAATTATGAGTCTCGCCGTTATTTCTGTTCACCACATCAAAAGACGCCCATTTTTCGCCGTCGCGTTCAAAAAATCTGAGGTTTGAAACATCAATTGAAGAAGTTTCGGCGCCGGTATCTATTCTGGCATAAAACGGGGTTTTCATCGGAAGAATATAAATCGGTTCAATCGCGCCGATAATTTTCATATTCATATTTTTTTTCGGCTCTTTTTTTTCGACTTTCGGAGCAATATCCGGAACAATGGCCGGAGCAATACCGTCATAACGGTTGCGGCACGCGCTTAACGAGAGCAGGACGACGCCGCACAAAATTGCGCAAAAACATAAAGATTTCATCATTTTTTCTCTTAAAAATTACATTGTTTTTATCTATTCATAATTTTTTTTAATTGTAAAGCAATTTCTTTGCCCGCAAACAGAAAAAATAATTGTAAAATAAAAAGAATGAGTGTATCTTTTGTTATATGGACCTGGGCATAAAACTTGAGGCACAAATGGCGGAAAATAAAAACGACATTAATTTTGACAACAGCTTGATTTCGCATGTGACGGAAACCGAGGCGTATGACGGTGAAGAAAACACCTTTGCCTGGTCGCCTTCATCACACCGAAGAAGCCTGCCTCAGCAGCCTAAATCGGTTCAAAAAAACAGCACAAACTCAACATTTTCGTATCACCCGGTAACATCTTTCAAAAAAGGTGAAGAAGTTCAAAACAGTCCGGCTACCGAAACTTTGCAAAAACAAGGAAAACCTGAGATTTCGACCGCGGCTTCTTCTTTGCACCGCCCGATGCAAAAACAACAATCATCATCTTATGAGTTGCCGGAAGACCCGTTTTCTGGAAGAAACAAAAACTTTTCGGGATATAATTTTTCGGGCAAAGATTTGCGGGGCGCGGACTTTTCCGGCGCAAACCTTTCGGGTGCTGATTTTTCGGGCGCAAATTTGGCTGGCGCAAATTTTGAAAACGCGGATTTAAGCGATTCCGTCATGTCCGGCGCCATATTGACCGACGCCAATTTCAATAAGGCAAAAATGTACAATGTTTTGCTGCACAATGCGGATATTGAGGGTGCTCTCCTGCTTGAGGCAAATTTTGACGACCTCACAATTGAAGAACTTCAAGAGTTGATAGAGTTTTTGGCGGTTAATTTTCCTCAAAAAATCAAACTTTCAAAACTGAATCTGGCATTGCTTGACTTGACCAAAATCGCGTTGAAAAATCTTGATTTGCGCGGCGTTGATTTTACCGGCGTTGACTTTACCGGAATCAACATCATGGAGCTTGATTTAAGCGAATGCATCATTACTCCGGAACAAATCGCTCAAGCGTTGGGAAGGGTCCCGACTCCGCTTGAGTTGCGCAGAATTTTGGCTCCGAAAAAGAAAAAAGGCAAAAGTTTTTCCGGCATTGATATGACCGAATTGTTCTTTAACGGGCATAAAGAATTCGGCGTTTGGAACACCACAAAAGACAAAGGAATCAGCATCGAAAGTCTTTTGAAGACAGGCAAAAAAGTATATTCTGCAATTGCGCCGAAGCCGCAAATTAAAGACTCCGAAGTTCTTGAAAAATTTAATGAGGCGCAGCATCAATCGCAACAGCACGAAGCCGTCGAAAAAGAACAACAGACGGAGAATCTGCGCCGCGCCATAGAAGAAAACAAACGCGCCGTTCTTGAACAGATGAAACTCGAGCGGGAGCAAAATCAAGCTAAGGAGCAGGAAAAACAACAGCAAATTAAACAGGTTCAAGAAAAACCGCGCGAGCGTCCGAGAATAAATCCGAACCTTTTGCAGAGAGGCGGACATGAAAGGTCATAATCCCGCAGACATCGGCATTGCCTATGTTCAGGCGGCTTTTGCCGTCTTTGCCTTGTTCTACGGCTTCAGTTTTTTCTATTTCGCGCTGTTTTTTTTCTGCTATTTCGGCTCAAATTCAAATATGTTTGATATGCTCGGGCTGTTTTTGTTTAACCTGATTAAAAATCCGGAAGAAATTTTTGATGCATACGACATCTGTTTTAAGCTGATGGAAGACTGCCACCCGCTTGATTTCATAAATTTGTGCCTGATTTTTGCAATTTTGATTTTGTTGTTCGGGCTGTGCGCCGTTCTTTTGTGGAACTATATTACCAAACTTTCATATCAAAAAGTTTTCGCTTCAGAAAAAGAAATTGAACGAGTCCGCTTGTTTGATGGCGATTTTCACTTTTTGGGAAGCGCGTACCGCCGCCCTCTCCGCCTTCCGTTCAACAATTCGGTTCTCGCCTTTACACAGGACAGTAATTTGAAAACAACTTCCATTGCGCTCCCGTCGATTTTCAGCAATGATGACTGCAACATTGTGGCAATCGACACCACCGGAAATTTTCAAAAATTTTCTCTGGGATATCGTGCGACGCTCGGCAAAACTCTTTGTTATAACTGGAAAGATGAAGACGACAAAATAAAGCGCAACTTTCTTGCATCGTGGAATCCTCTGGCTGCAAAATGTATGCCCGAAACCGAAGATAAAAAGAAAAAATATATTGTCAATCTGGCAACATCGATTCTTTCGACCAATGGTCCGTGCGACGATATAACCGTTGCCTATCTGCAAGGCATAATCTCATTTTTTATGGAAAAAACCGAACGAGCCGTTGCCAACGACTATTTTTTGAATATCCTGCTGCGCGGCAGCGAGCTTGAAGAAGACGACCACAATTCTTTGATGAGCTACTATGTGTTTATGCCCGATGAAGTTGCGCAAGAGGCAATAAATCTGCTGAAAGACTACAAGCTTAATGCTCAAAACTATCTGCCTATCGGCAGCTGGGAAAACATTGCCGAAAACTGGCAGGGAAAAGAATTATCTATGCCGATGATATACGATTCTTTGTTGCAAAGTTATGCAAACAGCAACAGCTGGAGTCAAATTTTTTCTCAATATGCGGCAGAGGCTGAATTGTTCAATTATTCATCACACTTAAAGAACATATTGTCCTCTTTGACAAAAAAAGATATTACCAACGAAAGCCCTCGCTTTATGCAGATTGCGGACGCACTGGCAATTTTTCAAAATCAGACAATCAGAGAAAAGACCATATACAGCGATTTTTCTTATGATGAAATCAGAGGGCTGACGGTTGATGACACCGTATATCCGATGAGCCTTTATCTTTCCGCAAGAACGCCGGAAGAAAAAAATATGAGCAAGATTATGCTCAATATGCTGATTATGGAAACTTTGGAAAACTATTCCAACCAAACTCCGATTGTTTTTGTTCTCGATGATTTGGAAAATTTGGGATATATTCACTCTCTGTCTGCCGGAATTTCGTTTGGCGAAAAAGCAAATATCTCATTTTTGGCACTGTGCTCAAATCTAGATACTTTCAAACAAAATTACGGATATGAAAAAGTCAGCGATATCTTGTCGGGCATAAATTATATTTTGGTTTCGGCCAAAACTTCGGAGAGGGAAAAATATCTGTTGAGCGAAGTTGCAACAGCAAAAACAAGGCTCTATATGGACGACATATTTTTTGCCATCGACAAATTGCCGATTACCAAAGAAAATCAAGCGATTCTTATCCTTAATTGGGAAAATCCGATGTTTGTGCGCGACAGGTTGGTTTCGGCGCTTGAGACAAAAGGATTTTTGGAAGAGTCGATTATTCAGTCAACCCCGTATATTGATGACTTTACGCGCGACCGCAGACCTCCGTTTTCCGAAAACGCGATTATTCCGGTGTTTCCGGCCGAGCTGATGCGAAAAATCAAAAAGGCGGCTGACAATTCCGCAACTCCGCCGCAGGAAGACCCCAAAATTTTGGATTGGTGGCTGGCTGACGATGCTTTTAACAACAAAATTATTGCCGACACTCCGGCAAAAACGGATAAAGAATAATGGAAGATACTTTGTTTTCAAATAATCTGAAGAGACCTTTGGCCGACCGCCTGCGCCCGCAATCTCTTTCCGAGGTTGTCGGACAGGACAATGTTATCGGAGAAAACGCACCGCTCGGCAGAATGGTTAAATCTGGCAAAATTACCTCGTTTATTTTGTGGGGGCCTCCGGGGTGCGGAAAAACAACCATCGCAAGACTGATTGCGGAAAATACCAACCTCTATTTCGAGCAGATTTCGGCTGTTTTTTCCGGTGTTGCCGATTTGAAAAAAGTTTTTGCTTATGCGGAAGAGCGCCGTGTGTCGCAAGGCAAAGGCACACTTTTGTTTGTTGATGAAATACATCGATTTAACAAATCGCAGCAGGATGGTTTTTTGCCGTATGTTGAAAACGGAACCGTGATTTTGGTCGGCGCAACAACCGAAAATCCGTCTTTTGAGCTTAATGCCGCGTTGCTTTCAAGATGTCAGGTGTTTGTTCTGAACCGCCTTAATGCCGACGATTTTGAAGAACTTTTGCAACGGGCGGAAAAACTTGAGGGCAAAAAACTTCCGCTTAATGGTGAAGCCAGAGAGTTTTTGAAAGAAACCGCGGACGGCGACGGAAGATACATTCTGAATCTGGTCGAAAGCATTTTTTCTTATGCCAAAAAAGGCGAAATTTTTGACAAAGACAGCATTATCAAAATAATTCGTTCCCGCGCGCCGGTTTATGACAAAGGCCGCGACGGACACTATAACCTGATTTCGGCGGTGCACAAATCTTTGCGCGGTTCTGATGTCGATGCGGCGCTGTATTGGGCAGCCAGAATGATAGACGCCGGCGAAGATCCGAAATATCTTCTGCGCAGGCTGATAAGGTTTGCGATTGAAGATGTTTCTTTGGCCGATCCGAATGCGATTGTACAGGCGATTTCCTGCGCCGAAACTTATGAGCGTTTGGGCTCGCCGGAAGGCAATCTGGCCGTGTTTCAGCTGACCGCATATCTGGCCACTGCGCCAAAATCAAACGCCGTATATATGGCAATGCACAAAGCGATAGAAACCGCGCACAAAACCGGCTCGCTGATGCCTCCGAAGAATATTTTGAACGCTCCGACAAAGTTGATGAAACAGCTCGGGTATAATGAGGGATATGAATATGATCCCGATTGTGAAGACGGATTTTCGGGTGCAAATTATTTTCCGGAATCCATGGGGCGCAGAAAATTATATTTTCCGGTTGAACGAGGATTTGAGCGGGAAGTCAAAAAAAGAATTGAATATTTTGACAATTTGCGCAGAGAGCGGCAAAAGAAAAAGAATGGCGAAAAATAATAATTATAAGGGGGAATAACAATGTCCGGAGTGGAAGTTATAAAAGTTAAGCAAATTGATGACGGAATGCGGCTTAATCGCTGGTTCTTAAAATATTATCCGTCATTGACCCTAGGCCGGCTGCAAAAGCTGTTACGCACTAAGCAGATTAAGGTGGACGGGAAAAAAGCCGAGGCCAATTTGCGCATTTTTATGGGGCAGGAAATCAGAGTGCCGCCGCTTGGCAATGAAAAAGCCGCGCCGGCAGAGAATTTTGTTTCGCAAAAAGATGAAGATTTTATTCAGTCTTTGGTCGTTTATAAAGACGACAATATCATCGTTATCAACAAGCCGGCCGGATTGGCCGTTCAGGGCGGAACCGGCATTACGCGCCATATTGACGGTATGCTTGAAGGTTTGAGGTTTGAAAAAGAAGAAGCTCCGCGCCTTGTTCACCGCATCGACAAAGAGACCAGCGGAATATTGATTTTGGCGCGCAATCGCAAATTTGCCGACATTCTGACCAAAAACTTTCGCGAACATCTGATGCCGAAAACCTACCTTGCGCTGACACACAACTGCCCACCCGATGAAGAAGGCACAATCAGCGCTCCGATAGAAGAAAAAAAGGCGCAGACTTTGTTCAAAACCATTGATACCGTCGGGCAAAAATTTTCGCTTTTGATGCTCAATCCGCTTTCGGGACGCAAGCACCAAATCAGAATTCATCTTCATTCCATCGGCTGCCCGATTGTCTGCGATGACAAATATTTTCTAGAGCCGAAAATAAAAATATCGGACATAAAAAATAAAATTTATCTCCACGCATACAAAATTGATTTATCGTGCTTATATAACAAAAAACTGGAGATATTCGCGCCGCTCCCGCCGCACTTTGCCGAAGCGCTCGATTTTTTGGGACTTGATTTTAAGGAATAAACAATGCTGAAATTTTTGAAATACCTGTTAATCATAATAGTCTTACTTTGCGCCGCCGCAGTCATCGGCAGTTATATTTTGCTGAAAAATTTCAACCCGAATGATTATAAGCAAAAAATCGAGCAGATTGTTTCAAAAGAAATTAACCGCGAAGTCAAAATAAACGGCGATATCAGTGTTGTCCCGTCGCTTGTTCCGACAATTTCGGCCTCAAAAATTTCTGTTGCAAACACCGATTGGGCGTCATCTCCGTATATTTTCAGCGTTGAGAATATCAAAATAAAATTTGCGCTGCTCCCGCTGCTTGAAAAAAATATCGTGATTGACGAGGTTCGAATCGAACAGCCGAAAATCAATTTGCAGATGTCAAAAGACGGAAAACCGAATTGGGATTTTTCAAATTTGAGTCCGGAAAAAATTCAAGACGCCACACAAAAAATTGAAACGGAAATCAACAAAAATACTGCAGCCGCAACTATCGGCGGACTGTTTTTGGGCGATGCAAAAATCGTTGACGGAGAAATTTCTTATATCGACGACAAAACAAAACAATCGTACAAACTTGAAATCAACAATATCGCATTCGATTATTCCGGAAACGATGCGCCTTTGGGTGTTTCATTTTCCGCAAAATACGACAAATATCCGCTGAGCGGAAAAATCGCTTTTGCCTCGTTGTCTGCCATTATGAAAAACAAACCGGATTTGCCGCTTGATGTGCAGATACAGGTCGCCGATTCTTCCGTTGTGTTTAACGGTACGGTTTCGGAACTTTCGCCGAATGCAAATGTAAACGGAAAAATAAACGCATACAATCCGGCCTCCGGGTTCGGAATGCCGGAAACAACTCTGGTTTCAAAAATTGATGCAAATACGGCGAAAATCAATGCCGAAATTTCTACCTTAAACATTGCGACAAACTTAATCACCGGAACGATCTCGGCTGATATTTCACAAAAAATTCCGCAGATTAAGGCCGATTTGTCTTCCGATTTTATCAGCGTGCCATCGTTCAATCAGCAATATCCGACCGCATACGAATTTTCGCTGATAAAGTCCGCGGCCGCCGCAGAGCCTGATTTTATGAACACCGCGCTCCCATATAATCTGCTGAAAGATTTTAATTTGAACGCAAATATTTCAATCAAACAGCTGGTTATAAATTCCGATTTAAGCCTGAGCACCATAAAATCAAAAATTTTGCTGAGCAACGGAATTTTGAGCATATCTCCGCTGAACTTTAACATCGGCGGCGGAAAAGCTTCTGCCGAGATTGTGGCGAACGCAAACAAAAAACACCTGTCGATTAATCTTTCAGGCAGCGGCGTTGTTCTGCAACAGGTTGCAAAATCGCTTAATGTTAGCGATGAAAATTCGTTTGGAATCATCAGCGGCGGAAACACCGATATTTTCGCAAAGCTGCAATCTTTCGGGAACACTCCGAACGAGCTGATAAAAAATCTGGACGGCCAATCTGTCGGAATTTTGAACGAATCAAAAGTTCAATACGGAAAATTGAATCTGATGCAGTCAAATCTTTTGTCTCAGGTTGCGCAGGCTTTGCAGATTTATCATCAGGCAAAGACCAAAGGAACATTGAAATGCGCCGTTATAAGAGCAGACTTCAAGGACGGAGAGGCTGTTTTTCCGCAGGGAATCGCCATAGATTCCAAAGATTTTACACTTATAAGCGACGGAAAAATCAATCTTTCTAACCACAAAATCAACTTTTCGATGCGCCCGTCATCACGCAAACTCAAGGACACAAATTTGTCGCAGGCGATTTCGTCATTGATAAAAGTCAGCGGCACTGTTGAAAATCCGAAAATCGCCTTGGACGATGCCGGCGCCGTAAAAGCCGTTGTCGGTTTTATTGCAACCGGACCGGCAATGCTCGGTTCTCAGGTGCTGTTGAACGGAGACGATGCACCATGTCATACCGCGCTGAAAGGAACATCGTTTGCCGACAAATTTCCAGCTGCTACCGGCGTTAAATCTACCGGCAAAAAAGCTTATACCGCCACCAGCGATGCGGTTGACACATCTATCAACGCGGTAACCCAAACAACAAAAGATGTAATCAAAGGAACCGCCAAAGGCGTCATAAACTTATTAAAGGATATGTCAAAAAAACAATGAACTACGATTTGAAAGAAGCCTTCAGCTATATTGCGAACAATCGCGAAGAAGTCATCAAAAAAATGATACAATACGCCGTAACCGACACCCTGCTTTTTTGGGGCAGTGACCCTCGGCTGAAAGCCAGACAAGAATGTTTGTGGTTGCCGTATCTTCGCTGGTTTTATGATCAGACGAACACGCTGTTGACCTACACCGAAACTTTTGATGTTGCAAACGACAATGTGGAAAATTCGCAGCGCCTCAGGCCTTATCTTGAAAATTTGAGCGATATCGAACTTGCGTCGGCATATTTGTGCGCACTTGATGTTGAATCCGTAATTTTGGGATTAGCGTTTGCCAAACATTTTGCTCAAGCAGATGAAATTATGATGGCGGCTTTTTTTGAACGGGCTTGTCAGGCAGAAGCCTGGGGGCGCGATGTTATTGAGCAGGAAAAATTTGACGAGATAGAACAAAATTTGAATAGATTACAAGAATTTATCCTGATATAGCAAAAAACAGCTCCTTCCTCCCCTTGTTTTTTTCTTGTGCGATAATAACTCTATGGTGTCGCACTTTTAACAAGGAGAAAAAATATGCAAAAAGTTGCTAAAACCGAAGAAAATCTGCAAAAATGCAAATGTATGTCATGCCCATCGTACACCGACAGTTGCAAGATTATGAACACACCGGGAAATATCCTCAAACTGATGGAAAATTTTTCAGCTCAAAAGCATTATGAAAAAATGTTTTGCGCGTTTGAAAAAAGCCATTGCATCAAAGAGGACAAAGGGTGTCTTTGCCGCGATTGTGAAATTTGCAAAAAATACGACCTCAATTCTCAAGAATTTTGTTTGCGGAACGGGGGTTTTGATAACTGATATGCGCAAGAAAACATCACCACAAGATTTTGAAAGCATTTTGCAGGCGTATTACACAGCTCTTGAAGAATCGCAAAAAACAAACGATTACGGCAAAAAGGTCAGAGCTTATAATTCCGTTGTCGGATATTGTTCAAACGATGCAAGCTGTCTGAATGACAACAGCCGCAAACGCGATATGATTTTGTATTGGACATACAACAACTTGGGCGATATTTTTATGGAAAAAGCCCGGGTGCAAAACGCAAAAGGAGCGTATGCCGATGCGGCCGAAAGTTATCAGCGGGCACTGAATTTTTCGCGCAATTCCGAAGAAAAAATTGCAACTATGCAAAAAATGAGCCGCCTTTACAGCGAATCCGGCGACTTTGAAAACTTTTATAATGTGCAAGATGTTTTGATAGAGACATATCCGCCGGAAGACAAGCGCGAAGCCTATGAAAGGCTTGCCGACAACGGAACCACATTAGGCAAAAAAATATACTTTTTTGAAAAAGCATTAGATTCGATTAAGGCCGAAAAAACTTCTGCGCTCGACCGCTGCCATCAAACAATTATTTTGTGTGAAAAACTCTCTCCTCTCTATGCGTGGCAAAAAGATTATGCCAATTTGGCACGCATAGAAGAACTGAAACAAAATACCAAAACCCTTATCCACCTGAACTGAGATATCTTTCAAAACAGACTCCCCTCATCAACATCAAATGCGGGGAGTTTATTTTTTTGCTTGCTTTTTATACGGCCATAGTATAGTTTGATGTTGCATTGGTTGATTACTAATGTGAGGTTTGAAAGCCTCTTTTAGGTTATCTGTTTTGCAGATATAAAAACTACCTTTTGGTCACAAGGACCGGAAGGTAGTAGAATATATTGAATATACTACACTATTCCTAAAATAGCTTTCAACTTCCGGTCGCCTCTCATCAAGGCGATTTATTTTTTGTAAAAAGGAGGGAAGCTTAAATGAACAAAATGTTACTATTGGCAGGCACTGCCGCCTGCCTGTTTGCCGCAAACGCAAACGCTATTGAATTGAAACCTTATGTCGGCGCAAAATTAAAATATGTCGATTTATCCTCTGAGCTGAGCGAAGATGATTCCAATCTACTTAATGGTAATGACAATTTAGTCGGATTAAGCATCGCTGTCGGTCTTTCGGCTAAGCTTGAAAGAGGAAGCGTTCGCGCCGAATTGGAAACTAACGCCAACTCAGATGCAGAAAAAACATCTTATGCCGGCATTATCAAAACAAAAGTCGAGGCTCAATCCGTTATGTTGAACGGGTATTATGATATTGATACCAAAACAAAGATTACGCCTTATATCGGCGCCGGTATCGGATATGCAAAGGTTAAAGGCACTGTTTATGTAGACGGAATTAAGCTTGGCAGTATGGACGACAACAATTTTGCATGGCAGGTCGGTTTCGGCGCATCTTATGCCGTAAACGAACATATCTATCTTGACGCCGGATATCGCTATATGGATTATGGTGATTTTTCAGAAGATGGGACAAAACTGGAAACATATGCCAATGAAATTTCCATCGGCGCAAGATATGCCTTTTAGTTTATAGTCAATATAGGCAAAAAAACAGAGGTCTGTTTGACCTCTGTTTTTGTTTTATTGCAAAAGCGGCGACCATGCAGGGTCGGAAGCCTCGGTCGGCGTAATAATCTGCCGCTCGTTGTATCCGCTTATGTCTATGGTAAACAATTTTACCGGCGCGGAGCGTCTGCCGCCGTTATCCTGCCTGAAATACATCAGTACGCGGCCGTTCGGCGACCATGTCGGGCCTTCCACCAAATATCCGTTGGCCAGCAGTCTTTCGCCGGAGCCGTCAGGATACATCACCCCGATATAAAACTGTTTGTTTGCCATTTTTGTAAAGGCGATATAGTCTCCGCGCGGCGACCAAACCGGAGTTGCATAACGCCCGCGGCCAAAGCTGATGCGCTGAACATTCGAACCGTCGGCGTCCATAACATACAGCTGTTGATCTCCGCCTCTGTCAGAGTTGAACACAATCTTTGAACCGTCCGGAGAATAGCTCGGAGAAGTGTCTATCGCAGGGTGTTTTGTCAGCTGTTTTGTCGTCCGATTTTTCAAATCCATCTCATAAATCTCGGTGTTTCCGTTTGCGGCAAAACTGAGCAAAACCTTGCTCGAATCAGGAGAGAACACCGGTGCGAATGTCATTCCGGGGAAGTGTCCCAAAAGTTCCTGTTTTCCGGTTTCAACATCCATAACATATACTTTCGGTGTATTTCCGACATATGAAAGATAGGTAATTTTCTGCATATTCGGCGAAAAACGAGGAGTTAAGGCCATATATCTGCCGTTGGTCAAAAACTTGTGGTTTTCGCCGTCCTGATCCATAATCGCCAACCTCTTGACGCGCTTTGTGAGCGGCCCGCTTTCGGAAATATATACAACGCGGGTATCAAAATATCCTTTTTCGCCGGTCAGACGCTCATAAACCGCATCGGCAATTTTATGAGCAATACGACGCCAGTTGTCTTTTTTGGTAGTAAAAGACTGTCCCAAAAGCTGCTGACGGGAAGAAATATCCCACAGGCGAAAATCCACCTTGAGCGAATCTTTATCAACTTCGCTAATCGCGCTCTGAATCAAAACCTGCGCCTTTATCGCCTGCCAGTCAACAAACTTCGGCTCGTCATTAATTCCCTTCAAATCCTGAATATATGACGATGGCGGCAAAATGCGGAACAATCCCGACCGATCCAAATCCGCAGCCACAACATCGTGAATATTGTTTGCATATCTTCCGATCCAAAAACCTTCGCGACTCATACTCGGAAAAGCAATCGGAGTCGGATTGCGCATCGCGCCGTTTACATCAATCTCAAGCTCAGCTTTTGCCGGCATTGAAAACATCAAAAAGCCGACCATCAGCATAAATATTCTGAAAAACATTTAACCACCTATAAAATTTTTGAGTTTACTTATTTTCGATAGTAATATAATATTCTTAAAAATCAATTAGCAAAAAGATGAAATATGGAATGCCTCACAATTAAAGATTTTAAGCAAAAACTGCCCCCGAAACACGCGGTTTTGGGCTTTGATTTCGGAGAAAAAAGACTCGGAGTCGCCGTGTCCGATTTGTCGCTTCTGATCGCCACTTCGCAAAAAATTATCTATCGCGCGGATTTTCAAAAAGATATCGCGGAAATAAAAAAAATTGTTGAAGAAAAACAAATCGGAGGAATTGTCTACGGGCTACCGCTGCAAATGAACGGACTTGAAGGACAAACCGCAGATATGGTCAGAAAATTTGCCGAGCAGGTTGACGAACAAATCGGGCTTCCGTACGCGTTTTGGGACGAACGGCTGTCCTCATCTGCCGTTGAAAATTTTTTAATCAAAGAAGTTGATATGTCGCGCCAAAAACGCAAAAAAGTTTTGGACGCTTCGGCCGCCGCTTATATTCTGCAAGGATTTTTAGACGCACTCAAATATGCATAAGCAACCGCTTTGAGCCGTCTTATCAAACGCTTATCCGGCAAAATCTTTTGTCCGCCCAGATTGTTCAAAAGCTCCGCCATATCCTTTATACGGCAAATTTTTGAAGGATAAAACCGGCGGCAAAATGCACACAGCGCCGCGTTTATATCGCTTGTATCATAGCCGATTATCTTTAACAGCTCGGCAACATCATCAGTCTCTGCTTTGTCGGCATCTTTTGTTTTATACCAAAGCCCCAAACCGTTTTGCGCCAATTTTTTCCACGGAAAAGCCTTTCCGGGATCAGGCTTGCGCTGAGGTGCAACATCAGAATGTCCCAATATGTTTTGCGGCAAAATCCCGTATTTTTTTTGCAGTTTTTTCAAAAGGCAAATCAGCGATTTTATCTGTGCCGGAGGATATGCATTTTGCCCCAAACTCGGCGAGCAGAGCTCAATTCCGATTGATGTTTTGTTCAATAAATCGCGGCCGTGCCAATGGCTTTTTCCGGCGTGCCACGCACAATTTTCTTCCGCCACCAGCGGCAATATATCGCCGTTTTGCCTGATTATATAATGTGCGGAAACATCGTTTTGTTTAAAACTTAAAACTGCCGATTCCGCATCAAAGGCGCAACAATGCACAATCAAAAATTCCACATTGTTCCCTTCTCTTGAAGAAAACGGCAGTTTATCTGTCTTATCGTCCAAAATTATTCAGCTTTCGGAGCCTCAGAATCCGACTCTTCATCAGAATCTTCATCATCGTCATCATCTTTTGCTTCTTCTTTTGCGGCTTTTTTCGCAGCAGCTTCTTCGGCTCTTTTTTTCTGAGCTTTCTTAATTTTTTCCTGAATTTCCTGCTGGCCTTTTTTTGCGGCCTCAACTCCGGATTTCAATTTTTCTTTAGCTTGTTCCTGCAATTCCGGCAGATGATTTGCCATAAAAATACCGGTAACAACAAGAATAATCAGAACCCAGCTCCAAAATCCAAATAACATATTTTATCTCCTTATAATAATGTTTGCTATTATATAACCTTAAAAAATGCAAATTGGCAACACTATTTTTTCTTTACTATACAAGAACCGCCGGAAGCCTTTATTTTTGCGCATATTTCATCGGCATCGGCTTTCTGTGCAAAAGCACCGGCTTTCAAGCGATAAAATATTCCGGAGGATCCCAAATCAGCCGTTTCTATCTCATATCCGAGGCCGGAAAGAACAACATATTTTTTGTTCAAATCAAGCCACGATTTTTCAATAGCATCGCGATTCGGCGAGGACATCAGCTGAATCTGCCAATCGCCCTTTTCCGCAGCTTTTGCCGACTGCTGCGGCTGAGTTTTTTGCGGCTCTGTTTTTTCAACATTTTGCACCGGCGCGGAAACAACTTTTGCTTCTGTTGCGGGCTTGTTTTCAGCCTCAGGCTTCGGCTCCGGTTTTTCTTCTTTCTTTATTTCTTCTTCGGTGCTCTTAATGTTTTTCGCCGCTTTATTAACCACAGCCTCGCTCGCGGTTTCGATAATGTCATCAATTGTGGTCGGAGCTTTTGCGGGCATTGCGACTTCTTCCGGAATATCCTGCGCGGAAATTTCCGGCAGTTTCGGCTTTTCAGGCGCCGGCAAAACTTTTTCTACCACAACATTTGTATCGTCCTTATTTTCCAAGATATTATAAACGGTCTTGTCCTGATTTTCAACCTTCATACCGCCTCTGTCTTTCGGAAGAGATTTCACTGCTTCAGGCGAACGGCGGATAACCGGAATCTGCTCCGGTTCATTGTTGATATATCCGCTGTAAAGAACAAGCCAGCTGACCGCACCAGCAAAAATAAGGCCGGAAAGCGCACCGATAAACACACTGCGGGAACGACGCATTTCATCTTGTCTTTCTTCAATATTGGAAGCAGTCTGATCCGCCATTTTTTGACGAAACTCGTTTAAAAATTCTTCACTGCGACTGTTGTCGGAAAATTCTCTGAACATCTGAACCTCATAATTTTTACCATTTGCCTGAGATTATACGCTGAAAAAACTTTATAATCATTTAACAAAAGCACAAAAACATTTGTGTTTTGCCAATTTATGTTATATCTTTCAAAACGGAGATGTAAAAGATGAAAATTGCGACATATAATGTAAATTCGATTAATGCTAGACTTGAAAATCTGCTTGATTTTTTGCGTTTAAATTTGCCAGATATCGTCCTTTTGCAGGAAATAAAAACAGAATTTTCCGGATTCCCGTTTTTTGAAATTAAAGCTGCCGGATATGAGGCAAAAATTCTGGGACAGAAAAGTTATAACGGCGTGGCAATTCTCAGCCGCGAAAAAATTGAAATAACCGCCGAAGGTTTGCCCGATTTTCCGGACGAAAACGCCAGATATCTGGAAGCTGTTACTTCTGTCTGCGGAGAAAAAATCAGAGTCGCAAGCATATATCTGCCGAACGGAAATCCGCCGTATAACAATCCCAACGACGACAGCAAATTTGCATATAAACTGCGGTTTATGGACGCTCTGTATAATCGTTGCAAAACTGTGCTCTCATATCATGAAAACACTGTTTTGGGCGGAGATTTTAATGTGATTTTCAAAGATGAAGATGTGTACAATCCGGAAATTTTTCGCAATAACGCTCTGTTCAGAGAAGAAGTCCGCCAAAATCTAGCCGCATATTTGTATCTTGGTTTTTATGACACATTCCGCACATTATATCCGCACAAAAACGGATATACATATTGGGATTATTCCGGCGGAGCGCTTACTGCCGATTTGGGTATGCGCATCGACTATCTTTTGGCCTCTCCGGCAATGGTTGATCGTCTTGAAAAATGTGATGTCGACAAAAAGACCAGAAACTCCGAAAAACCTTCCGACCACGCTCCGTTGATTGCTTATTTTAAGGAAAAACAATGCTGAAAAACATCATAACCGCCGCCGCATTTTTGCTTATGTTTTCATCGCAGGCTTCGGCCGACACCGTCAAAGACGAACTGCAAAATCTGTATACCATAATCGACAAAGAATATGTTGAAGATTTTGACGCGGAAAAATTTACAGAAGCAGCCGTGAGCGGACTTTCTTCCATCGATTCGGACATCAAAATAACCAAAATGCCGAAAAATTTGTATTTTTATCACAAAGAAGAAGTCATAAAAATCTTTCCGAAACCGCAGGACAAAGCCAATCTGCAGGAATGGATTGATTTGAGTGCCAGAGTCGAAGAATTTGCTTTTTCAATTTCGCCGAAACTGCAGCTGAAAGACTTTATGATTTTTGACTCCATGGCAGAAAACGCTTTCAAATCGCTTGATGAATATTCAAAATATTATCCCAGTCTGGAAGATGCGGACAATATCAAAATCAAAAGATATTTCGGCAGCCGGCTGATTGACAATGTTTTGTATGTCAAAATCAAAACTTTTAACAAACTCACATACAAAAAACTCAAAGACGGACTCACCAAAAACCGCTCGGCAAAAGGTTTGATACTTGATTTGAGGAGCAACAGGGGCGGGCTGCTCTCCGAGGCGCTCAAAATTGCCGATTTATTCCTTGAAAAAGGCAGCGTTATTGTTTCCACAAAAACCAAAAATGACGATTCGGCCCATTTATATACGGCCAAAAAACCTGATTTTTGGAAAGACAAACCTATTGTTTTGCTGGTTGACGGCGACACCGCATCTTCCGCCGAGCTTTTGACAGCAGCGTTGAAGGAACAGGGCAGAGCCAAAGTTGTCGGCACCGGGACTTTCGGCAAAGGCACCGTGCAAAACCTCAAAATCATAGACGAAGACCGAGGATTTGCGCTGACTAACGCGTTTTTCTTCACTCCATCAGACACTCCGGTCAACAAGCACGGAATCGAGCCGGACTTTTGCGTTGTGCCGACAAAAGGCTTGTGTCCACAGCAAAATCGTGAGACAATCAACGATGACATTGACGAGGCTATGCGAAGAATTAAACAATATTTATAGAACTTTTGCAAAATATTGTTGACAAGACGCGCAAAAAATGTATAGTACGGCTAAATGTTTTGATTTATAACCCTAATTTTAAGAGTATTAAAAATGGCAAAAGCAGTAAAAGTAAAAGTAAAATTGGAAAGCACAGCCGGTACAGGTTCTTTCTATTTGGCAGAAAAAAATCCGAGAACTCATCCTGAAAAACTGACGATGAAGAAATATGATAAAAAGTCAAGAAAGCATGAAGAGTTCGTAGAAAAGAAATTGAAGTAATTTTTTCTGCAACAAAATATTGAAAGAGGCTCCCGACTATGGCGAGCCTCTTTTATTTTTGCAAAATTTCAGATTTATCATACTCCTTCTGCAGGGTTGAAATCTCTACATCGGTGTAGCGTTCGGTGGCACTCAGCGATGAATGTCCCAAAAGTTCCTGTATCGCCCGCAAATCCGTTCCGGCGGCCAACAAATGCGTTGCAAAAGAGTGTCTTAGGGCATGGGGAGTCAAATTGTCGGAAAGTCCCAAATCGACCCTTATCTTTTGCATCTGGCGCTGAACGATTCGCGGACTGAGTCTGTCACCGCGCGCTCCAACAAACAAAGGTTCGCCATCTTTCAGTTCATATGGGCATTTTTTCAGATATTTTTTCACGCTTTCAACCACTTGCGGCAGAACAGGAACGATTCTTTCTTTGTTGCCCTTACCTTTGATTTTGATGCAATCCGCATTGCCGACATCGCCGACATTCAGCGACAGAGCCTCAGAAATACGCAGTCCGCTGCCGTAAAGCAGCATACAAATCGCCTTATCGCGCAGCCCCTGCCATTTGCTTTTTGCTTTTTTTGCGGCCTCGTCCAAAACCAAAAAAGTTTCTTCAACATCAAGAGCTTTCGGCACCGATTTATCTTTTTTGGGCGACGACACGATCGAAATTGCGGAATTTTTAATAATTTTATTGCGTTCAAGCCATTTATAAAAACTGCGGACAGACGACATCTCCCGAGAAAGAGAAGTTTTGGAAACACGATTAAGCCGTCGGCTCAAAAAATTGCGGAATTCGTGCACCGTCTTATTTTCAATGCTTGATACGGTCTGTTTTTCGGCAAAATAATTAATGAAAAAGGATAAATCTCTGGCGTATGCATCAAGCGTATGCTCGGAATACATTTTTTCCGCCTCAAGATATTGTTTCCACTTGCCGATAAGCTCCGTCAATTTATCATCGGCATTATATTTTATTGCTTGTTTCATAGCTTGTCTTTCAAATATTTTGCCGTATAACTTTGTTTGCATTTGCAAATTTCTTCGGGTGTGCCCTGAGCAATGATTTTCCCGCCGCCGTCACCGCCTTCAGGCCCCAAATCTATGATATAATCGGCGGTTTTAATAACATCGAGATTGTGCTCGATAACCAAAACCGTATTGCCCTGCTCCACAAATGTGTGCAACACGCTCAAAAGCTTGTTTATGTCTTCAAAATGAAGTCCAGTTGTCGGCTCGTCAAGAATATACAGGGTCTTGCCAGTCGAGCGCTTGGAAAGCTCTTTCGAAAGCTTAATCCTTTGCGCCTCGCCGCCGGAAAGAGTCGTGGCTGACTGTCCGAGATGAACATATCCGAGTCCGACTTTTTGCAAAACTTCCAACCGATTCTTTATGGAAGGAATGCTTGAAAAAAACTGTTGCGCCTCGTTGACCGTCATATCCAAAACATCAGCTATCGACTTGCCTTTATATTTTATTTCAAGCGTTTCGCGGTTAAATCTTTTTCCTTTGCAGACATCGCATTCAACATACACATCGGGCAAAAAGTGCATTTCAATTTTTGTAACACCGTCGCCCTGACATGCCTCGCAGCGCCCGCCGGCAACATTAAACGAAAATCTTCCGGCGTTATATCCGCGCGCTTTGGCTTCCGGAAGTCCGGCAAACCAATCACGAATATAGCTGAAAATTCCGGTATATGTGGCCGGATTCGACCGCGGCGTGCGCCCTATCGGCGATTGGTCGATATTAATAATCTTGTCAATATTTTCAACCCCGATGATTTTGTCGTATCGGCCGGACGGAATGTATGTTCCGCTGATTTCTTTGCTCAGCGCCTTATACAGTGTTTCAAGAACGAGTGTTGATTTTCCGCTGCCCGAAACACCGGTAACACAGGTAAATGTGCCGAGCGGAATTTTCAAATCGACATTTTTCAGGTTGTTGGCGCAGGCTCCGGTCAATTCGATAAATTTGCCGTTTCCTTTGCGTCTTTGGCTCGGGACTTCAATTTTTTTGGTTCCGTTCAAATATTGCGCCGTCAGGCTGTTTTTGTTTTTCAAAATCTCTTTCAGCGGACCTTTTGCCACGACTTCTCCGCCGAGTTCGCCGGCCAGCGGCCCCATATCAACCACAAAATCAGCCGCTTTCATCGCATCTTCATCATGCTCAACCACAATAACCGTATTTCCGATATCGCGGAGTCCGGTCAGAGTTGCAAGCAGTCTGTCGTTGTCGCGCTGATGGAGTCCGATTGACGGCTCGTCCAAAACATACAAAACTCCTGTCAACTTGGAGCCTATTTGCGATGCCAGACGAATTCTTTGCGATTCGCCGCCCGAAAGCGAGCCGGACGCACGCGAAAGCGTCAGATATTCAAGTCCGACATTGTTCAAAAAGCCGAGTCGGTCAACGATTTCCTTGATGATTCGGTGTGCGATTTCTTTCTTTTTTGCCGAAAGCGTATCCTCAACCGCCGAAAACCACTCATAGGCTTTTTTCAGCGGCATATCGGTCACATCCATAATATCCATACCGTTGATTTTTACGGCAAGGGCTTCCGGTTTCAGCCTTTTTCCTTTGCAAAATTCGCACGGCGCCGCCGACTGATATTTTGAAAATTCTTCTCTTATCCACGATGAATCGGTTTCCATAAACCGGCGTTCCATATTTGGAATAACCCCTTCAAACGGCTTATCGCTCATAAATCTGGAATAATACATCGGGACGCAAATTCCGCCAGAACCGTATAAAATAATATCTTTTGCCTCTTGCGGAAGGTCTTTCCACGGAGTTTTATCCGAAATTTTCAAAAAGTCGCACAACGAAAGCACGGTCTGGCGATAAAAAGACGACTTTCCGGAATCCCACGGCACAATCGCACCCTGTGACAGACTCAAATTTTGATTCGGAATAATCAAATTCGGATCCATATAAAGGCTGGCGCCGATGCCTCCGCAATGAGGGCACGCGCCGAACGGATTGTTAAACGAAAACAGCCGCGGCTCAATTTCTTCTATCGTAAAACCGGACACCGGACAGGCAAATTTGCTCGAAAACACCTGTTTTTCACCGGTGGCAATATTCTGGGCATATATAATTCCGTCGCCCAGTTTCAGTGCTGTTTCGACCGATTGAGCCAAACGCTCGTTCATATTTTCTTTGATGACCAAACGATCGACCACAACCTCAATATCGTGTTTTTGATTTTTGTTCAGAGTCGGCAGTTCTTCCATGGTATAAACCTGACCGTCAATATTCAGCCGCTGATAGCCGTTTCTTGCCAGCTGTTCAAATTCTTTTTTGAATTCGCCTTTTTTGCCGCGCGCTATCGGAGCCAGCAGCAAAAGTTTTGTCCCTGCCGGATACGCGGCAATTTTATCAACCATCTGCGAGACCGTCTGCGATTCAATCGGAAGGCCGGTCGCCGGAGAATATGGAACGCCGATTCGCGCCCACAACAGACGCATATAATCATAAATTTCGGTAATCGTTCCGACGGTTGAACGCGGGTTATGCGATGTTGTTTTTTGCTCAATCGAAATTGCCGGAGCCAAACCTTCTATCGAATCCACATCGGGCTTTTTCATCAAATCCAAAAACTGGCGGGCATATGCCGACAGGCTTTCAACATACCGCCTTTGCCCTTCTGCGTATATGATATCAAACGCCAGCGACGATTTTCCGCTGCCGGACAATCCGGTTATTACTGAAAGTTTGTTCTTCGGAATGTCTATATTGATATTTTTAAGATTGTGCTCGCGTCCGCCGCGAATTTCTATAAACTTATCTTCTGCCATTTTTATCTCTCCGTTGTCGGAAAATACAAGATTATGCGACAAAAGGCAATACATATTTATATCAAAAAAAACAGCCCTTGTTATCGGGCTGTTTTATCATTTTTATTTAGATAAAATATCCAAAAGTTTTTTGTTTGCATCGTCGACCGATATGCTGTCGCAAATAGCGATTTCGTTAGCCAGACGGTCAAGAGCCTGTTCATAAATCTGACGCTCGCTGTATGACTGTTCGGCAACATTTTCATTGCGGTACAAATCGCGTACGACTTCGGCGATAGCAACCAAATTGCCCGAATTTATTTTATTTTCATATTCCAAAGCGCGGCGCGACCACATAATTTTTTTGGTCTTTGCTTTGCCCTTCAAAACATTGAGAGCATCATTAATTGTTGCTTCTTCGGCAATTTTGCGCAACCCGACATTTGCAACTTTGCTCATCGGAATGCGCAAAGTCATTTTATCTTTGTCAAAATTTACAACCAAAAGTTCAAGTTCGGTGCCCCCGATTTGCTGCTTTGCAATATCGGCAACTTTACCGACCCCGTGAGCAGGATAAACAACATATTCACCGGCATTAAAAGTCAACGGAGCGACAGTTTTTTTAATCATAACATTTCCTTTTTTTATTTATTTTCCGCGAAACAAGGCAGAGTATACCACAAAATTTGACCTAAATCCACAAAAAAATTTATTTCGGAAAAGAATTTGTTTGGCGCAGAGCTTCTCCGACGACCATAACCGCCGACAACGCCATATTAATCGAACGGGCGTTTTTGTTCATCGGAATCAAAAGCCTTGCATCAGCGATATTATGCACCGACGGCGGAACTCCGGCGCTTTCGCGTCCCATAAGGATAATATCGTTTTTGCAAAATTCAAAATCAGTATACGGCTCACTGGCATGAGTCGTCAATAAGACAATTCGTCCATATTCATCGGGGTGCTCGGCGCGGTATTTCAAAAAATCTTCCCACGAATCGTGCCTGCGATAAGATACCATATCCAAATAGTCCATTCCGGCGCGGCGCATCGCTTTTTCATTAAACATAAACCCGCACGGCTCAATTATATCAATCGGCAAATCCAAACAGGCGCCGAGTCGGAGCAAAGTTCCGGTGTTTTGCGGAATATCCGGCTGAAAAAGGGCTAATCTCATCTCGAATTCCTTTGTCTGCGCGCCGCCGATGCAATCTGCATAATCAAATAGCTGACAATCTGCTCATTGGGCATATTTGTTGTTTTGCAATCCCTTTCAGCGCGAAACAGCAGCTCAAAAACATCTAAAATCTTTTCTCTTGACCAAAAACGGAGCTGATTTTCAAATGCTTCTTTGCGAAAAAATATAACCTGCGGCTTCAGCTTTGCCGCGGCCGAAGAAACATTTGTCCCCTCTTCCATATAGCTTTTGCAAACCAGCAGGCGATTAAAATGATACATCAGATTTCGCGTAATCGAAACCGGTTCGGCGCCTTCTTTTAAGAGTTTTTCATATGCAGCCAGCGCTTTTTGCGTATCTCCGGACGCCGCATAAAATGCAATATCTTCCAGCCCGAAAGACGCCAGTTCGCCGACAATGTTCGCAACATCTTGTGCCTCAATATTCTTTTTTGACCCGACATATGTAATCAGCTTTTCAATCTCGCCGATATTGGTTTTGCGGTCGGCCGACAAGCGCGAATACAAAAGTTGCAGCGCATCGGAAGAAATTGTATATCCGTTGTCTATAAACATCTGCCGCGCGGTCGCATATATCGATTCGTCGCGGTCTTCATAGCAGGCAACGCATATCAGCCGTTCATCGGTCTCCGCCATTGAAACCAGCGCCGACTTTTTCTTCAAAGTCGTTGAATATGCAACCAAAAAAGTGTCGCTTTTGCTTTCCAAAATCTGCGGCATCAGCTTTGCCAAATCTCCGTCCGCATTTTTCAGAACAACCACTCTGCGGCCGCCCATCAGCGACTGTGCATTATATTCGGCAATCAGCGCCGTTTTGTCGGAAGAGAGTGTTTCCATATCAAGATATGCGGTTTGAAATGGATCATAAATATCTTTGCAGATTGCCGCCGTAAAACTTTTGACATATTCCGACACTAGGCCTTCGTTTGAGCCGTAAATTATGGCTCCCTTAAACGAGGCATCGGGATTTTTCAAAAATTTATCAATTTGAACCTGCTTAAAATTCACTATACCCGCCCGAATTTGTTATTTTAGAGTGAAAATACGCACCCAATCGCAGCGCTATGTCGTCAGCAATGATTTTTGCCGCGTCGCGCTCGGTCTTTTTTTGCGCCGATGTTGTAGAATACGGATTGGCCATAATATCATAGCTGACAAATGCAATACTATTTCCGCTCAATAACTGCTCATGATTTTCTTCAAGAAAATAATTCACGGTATATTTGACTCTTTCACGCGTTGCGGTAATATCGTCTCGTAAAGCCTGCTGCACAATCTGTTTTTCTGCCAGCATCACATACAAACGATATCTTGGTTCGGCCGGAACGCCTTTCGGGGTCAGGCTGTCAAGCAGCTCATTTCTGATTATCTGTCCGAAACGATCTTCTATCGGCTCGACTTTTATCTGCGCCAGCTCGCTTACAATGGAAGAATTGTAACTTTCGCCGGAATACCATGCGCCGTCGCCGTCATGCTGCACATACAGCGGGCGAAACCCGCAGGCGCACAGCAATGTCGGGACGATTACAGATACAAATATTTTCATCTTTTTATGCAACAATGTTCACAATCCTGTTCGGTACAACGATAATTTTTCTGATTTCTTTGCCTTCAATCTGTTTTTTTACATTTTCAAGATTCAAGGCGGCTTTTTGGACATCTTCATTTGCCGAATTCATCGGAACTTCGATTGTTCCACGCATTTTTCCGCAAATTTGAACAGCTATGGTAACCGTGTTGTCAGCGGCCAGATTTTTATCTCCGACCGGCCAGCTTTCTTGAACTATATATGTCTTTTCGCCGCAGCGCGCCCACATTTCTTCTGCCAGATGCGGAGCAAACGGAGCCAACAGTTTGAGCAGAGTTTTATACAGTTCAAGCGGAATTTTGTTCAGCCCGGACAGATAGTTGACATAGGTCATAAGCGACGAAACCGCGGTGTTGAACTTCATCTGATCAATACGCTCTGAAACTTCCAAAATGCATTTATGCATAGCCCGCAAATCAGCCTCATTCGGCTTGATATTCGCATCAACCTTTTTGAACAGGGCATAAACTTTGCCGACAAAGCGGTATACGCCCATCAGGCTTTCGTCTGACCACATGGCGGCCTGCTCAAACGGACCGATAAACATTTCATACAGGCGAAACGCGTCAGCACCATAATTTTCGACAATATCGTCCGGATTAATCACATTTCCGCGCGATTTTGACATTTTTTCGCCGTTAGACGCCAAAATCATACCGTGCGAAGTGCGGCGTTTGTACGGTTCTTTGGTGTTTACATATCCGCAGTCATACAAAAACTTGTGCCAGAAGCGCGAATACAAAAGGTGAAGCGTGGTATGTTCCATACCGCCGTTGTACCAATCGACATTCATCCAATAATCAAGAGCTTCTTTAGAGGCAAATTCTTTGTCGTTATGCGGATCGCAATAGCGCAGAAAATACCACGAAGACCCCGCCCAGTTCGGCATAATATCCGTTTCGCGTCTTGCATGTCCGCCGCATTTCGGACAGGTTGTATTAACCCAATCGGTAGCTTTTGCAAGCGGCGAATCGCCCTCATCATTCGGCAAAAAGTCGTTAATATACGGCAACTCGAGCGGCAAATCTTTTTCATCTAAAGGCTGCCAGCCGCATTTTTCGCAATATACCATCGGAATCGGTTCGCCCCAATATCTCTGGCGGGAAAAAATCCAATCGCGGAGTTTGAAATTAACTTTGCTGTTGCCGAAACCATGTTCTTTGGCATATTCAATCGCTTTTTTCATTCCGTCTTCTTTGTTCAGACTGTTCAAAAATTCCGAATTGATATGTTCACCGTCTTCTTCCCAGGCTTTTTCGCTGATATCGCCGCCGGCCAAAACCTGAATAATCGGCAGATTAAACGCTTTTGCAAAGTCATAATCGCGTTGGTCATGCGCAGGAACGGCCATAATCGCGCCGGTTCCGTATCCGGTCAAAACATAGTCGGAAATAAACACCGGAATCATCTTGCCGTTAAACGGATTTTTCGCCTTAATTCCCTTCAGCTCAACGCCTGTTTTTTCTTCTGAAATGGAGCGTTGCAGCTCAGATTTTTTGGCTGTCGCTTCAACATAAGCTTTGATTTCTTCCGGATTTTCAAATTTGTTCATATATTTTTGAACAAACGGGTGTTCCGGCGCCAACACCATATAAGTTACACCGAACGCCGTATCCGGACGGGTTGTAAACACTTTGAGCTTGTCATCGCCAAATTCAAAATCAAGTTCCGCGCCCTCTGAACGGCCGATCCAGTTAATCTGCTGAGCTTTTACGCGGTCTACAAAATCCAAATCTTTTAAGTCGTCTATAAGTCTGTCGGCATATTTTGTGATTGCGACAATCCACTGTTCTTTGTTTTTTCTGACAACAGGGGCGCCGCATCTTTCGCAGCAGCCGTTGACAACTTCTTCGTTGGCAAGCCCGACTTTGCATTCCGGACACCAGTTAATCGCCATTTTTCCTTTATATGCCATATTGTGCTTAAACAGCTGGATAAACATCCACTGCGTCCATTTATAATACTCCGGATCACAGGTAGAGATGCATCTGTCCCAATCAAAAGACAAACCGATTGATTTCAGCTGGCGGGTAAAGTTTTCAATATTTGCTTTGGTCGAAACGGCAGGGTGGATACCGGTTTTGATGGCATAATTTTCGGCCGGAAGCCCGAACGCGTCAAACCCTATCGGATACAACACATTAAATCCCTGCATTCTTTTTTTGCGTGAAATTACATCAAGCGCGGTATACGAACGCGGGTGCCCCACATGAAGTCCGGCGCCGGACGGATACGGAAACTCGACCAGTGCATAAAATTTTTCTTTATTTTTATCGATATCAACATGGTAGATTTTTTCGTCTTCCCAAATTTTCTGCCATTTTTTTTCAATGGTGCGGAAGTTGTATCTGTCTTCAATTTCCCAAGTTTTTTTCCAATCTTCAAACGATTCTTTTTCGTTATATTTTGCAATACCCGACATTTAATTTTTCTCCATCATACATAATCTTTCCGTAAGTTAGCACATTTGCCGAAAAACGCAAACAGTTTCTTTGTTGTAAAATAAAAATATGGGATTAAAATGCAAAAAAATATTATCGGAGAATATATATGTCTGTTGAAAGAAAATACGCGGCAAAAGTTCTGCAAAAAGTTTTGGAAGAAAAAGTTTTTTTCAAAGATGCGCTTGCCTCATATGAAGAGATGCTCGAAAAACACGAAAAATTTGTGACAATGCTGGTTTTGACCACGCTCAGAAAAAAAGAATTTTTGGAAAAGATCCTGCGCAAATACATCAAAAAACCGCTGAAAAACAAAGATATCGGCGCAAAATATCTTCTTTTATGCGCGACCGCCGAATTATTTTATATGTCATCGCCGGAATATGCCGTCATCAATGAATATGTAGGCATCATAAAGCAGCAAAATGGTCGTTTTTTGAGCTCTATGGCAAACGCGGTCTTGCGCAATATCATCAAAGATAAAAACAGCTTGCAGGCTTTGGACGATGGGCGCAATCTGCCAGAAAAATTCCGCAAATCGCTCGAAAACGACTATGGCCGAGACATTGTCTGCAAAATTGAACGGGAATATGCAAAACAGCCGAAACTTGACATTTCGATAAAGCAGGCATTTGCCGATGATTTTACATTGCCGGATTCGCAAAAGCAAGACCGCACGACTTTGCACCTTGAAAATGCGTCTGAAGTTGAAAAAATTGCCGGCTATGCGGACGGAAAATGGTGGGTTCAGGATTATGCGGCGACTCTGGCCGTTAAAACCGCCGGAAATCCGCAAAACAAAAAAGTTCTTGATTTATGCGCGGCCCCAGGCGGCAAAACCGCACAGCTGGCCGATGGCGGAGCATTTGTCACCGCAGTTGACATTTCGGCTTCCAGACTTGAAAAACTGGCGGCAAATATGGCTCGTCTCGGCTTTTCGGACAAAGTCAAAATTGTTTGCGCCGATGCTTTTGATTTTTTGCAAAATTGCGCGGTCGGAGAATTTGATATGATTTTGGTTGACGCTCCGTGTTCCGCTTCGGGCACCTTGCGCCGCCACCCCGAAATTCCTTATATCAAAAGCATAGAAGATGCAAAAAAAATGGCGGAAATTCAGCAGAAAATGCTTGCTGCGGCGGCCGAAAAGCTAAAATCGGGCGGGACACTGGTTTATTGCGTATGCTCAATTTTCAAAGTTGAAGGAGAAGACATCGCCGCAGACTTTTTGCAAAAACACCCGGATTTTTCAAAAAAAGAAATATCTTCTGAACAGCTTGCCGACAAAAGGATTTTGACTACCGACGGATTTTTGCGGACACTGCCGTTTTATGCCGGCGGAACAGACGCGTTTTTTGTTGCCGCGTTTTGCAAAAAATAATTATATTTAGATTGAAAAAAAGAAATATATGGGATAGTTTTGAAAAAAAGCAAAGAAAGGAAAAAATATGTTTTATGTATATGCAATTTCTGTAATCGTTGTTGCATTTTTTCTGGCAATGACAATATATTCGCGAGGCTTGAACATATTACACCGCTTTTTTTTCAAACAAAAAATTGAAAATTATGTATTTTTGCCGCTTGTCATTATCGGCGCGCCGGTGTTTTTTGTAATTTCTTTATTTTTCGGAAAGTCGCAGGATATTCTGTTTTCCGTTTCCTCGCTTGATATATCGTACATATTTTTAAGTTGCCTGATTATCGGACTGAGCGGTTTTTTGCGCAAAAAATATTTTCTGCCGATTCTTCTTTCGCTTTTTATTGTCGGATATATGTTTGTTTTGCCGAAAGATTTTTTGCTTTTTGAAGGGCTACTGCCTTTTTGGCATGACAGAGCCGCAACTTTTGCAATCTGGTTGATTTTTGCATCGGGATTTTGCTTTTTTGCCGAAACGGACGGCCTCCTGCCGGAAATTTGCTCGCTGCTCGGACTTGACTTAATCATATTCTCCGCATTCGGGTTATCCTCTGTTCAACTTGCAATGTTTGCGTCTGTTCTGCTCGGAGTTTCCTTTGCGTTTTTGATATTTAACGGCCACCCCGCGGAGCTGAAAATCAACTCTGCCTCTTCCTGCGTTTTCGGATTTTTCACCGGCTGGCTGCTTATCGCTTTTTGCGGCGAAGGAATGGGGCTTTCCGCTCTGATTTTATCTACCCTCATATTTATTGAAATCGCAATATTTGTAATCTCGCGCTATGTGTTTCTGCAAAAAGCTCCGGTTCCGTTTGATGAAATAAAAGATAGCGACGAGCGGCTGCCTGATAACAGTGATTTCAAATGTCGGCAATTTGCCAGATTGCAGCTGTTTTTGACAATTTTGGCTTTGGTACAGGCTTACGCTTTGAAATCTGCCGCGCTCCCGTTGTTTTCGGTATTGTTTATGCTGTGGCTGACCGGAAGACTCGGCTTTGAAGGTCGGCAAAAAACTTTTCGCGAAATCAATCATCAGTTTATTTCTGACATCAAAAGCAATATAAATCAATTTTTCCATAAGGCAGATAAAGATGATTAGCCTGTTCAAACACTCTCAACCGGAAAAATTGACTCCGACCGTTTCAACTCCCGAAAGCTTACCTATTTTGCGGATTGCCGTCTGTGCGACAGCCGATGACGCGACCGAGTCTTTCGGCAGAACAATAGCCGCCGGCTTAGCCTCCGTCGATGCGTTTGAGGTTGATTATATTGACTATACTCCGACCGCGTCGTCTTTATATATAAATGCAAAAAATTTGTTGGAATTTCCTGATTTTGTTGCAAAAGTTTCTCGCAAAAAAAGCTATGAGGTCACAATTTTCGGACATGTTGAAAACAATATGGTGTGCTTAAATTTTTTCACGGCAAAAGAATTCGAGTCGCTTGAAGTTCGAAAATGGCGCGTTTTTGACTGCCTGTACCTTCCGATTTCTTTTTTTGAAGCCGGCTTAAACGAAAGCGCAAAAAATCTGATTATCGGCGCCCTACTTCTTTGCAAGAGCCCGACAAATACCGAGGATCGGACACTTTACGGCTCTCTTCTTAAAAAGACCGTGGATTTTTTGAGCAAAGATGAGGCCGCCGGCAATGTTCCGTTCGGTTGTATGCCGTATATTCTCAACCTTTTAGGCTCTTTGTATTTGGCATATTTTTCAAATCGAATGAACAAACAAAGTTTTTCAAACATAAAATTTATATTTGAAAAAACTCTGGAACATAAAATGGCTTTTGCGCAAAAAATTCATCTTGCGTCGGTATATATCCACCTCGGGAATATGTTTGCCGCCGCGGCAAAAAATCTTGATGCCGACATCAACATCTGTACCGGAAAAGCAATCAGCGCATATCGTCTGGCGCAGGGCTATTTCACGCAAACGACATATCCTTATGAATACGCTTGGATTTCATACCTTTGTGCCGAAACTTTTTTGCAAAAATGGCTGTCGGCAAAAGATGTGGAATCCCTAAGGGAAGCAATCTCTTCTCTGCAAAGCGCAAAAAAGATTTATACAGAAAAGGCTTATCCGTTTGTTTATGCAAAAATCGAGCAATCGCTGGGACAAAATCTGCTTGCTTTGGGAGCCGTAACCGGCAGTCCGGAAATTTTGAATATGGCCGCAAACGCAATGAGCAGCGCTCAAAACATTTTTTCCCGCAACAAATATCCCGCTCAGTGGATAGAGCTGCAGGAAGGAATCGGCAATGCGTATTATGCATTCGGGAAAAAATATCGCGACACCGACTTTTTGAAAAAAGCCGAAAAATGTTTGCATGAGGCGATTGCCGCCTGTGAAGAAACAAACCAAACCGCCCTGCTGCGCAAACTTGACATTGAGCTTTCAAAAGTGTCGGAACTGTTGTATAAAACCAACAAAATCCGTATGTAAGGCGATATGCACAAGCTGTTTTTATTTTGTTTTCATCTTTTGAAAAGCATTATATATTTTACGGCAGTAACAATAATTTATAAAAAGGTATAAAATAATGGCTGGAAGTATTAATAAGGTAACATTGCTCGGAAATTTGGGCGCTGATCCGAAAGTCAGCAACACTCAAAGCGGCGCAAAAATCGTAAACTTAAATATTGCAACTACCGATTCTTGGAAAGACAGAGCCACCGGTGAAAGAAAAGAACGCACCGAATGGCACCGCGTTGTAATTTTCAATCCCCAACTTGCCGATATCGCGGAAAGATATTTGCGCAAAGGCTCTAAGGTATATCTTGAAGGTCAGCTCCAGACCCGCAAATGGGAAGACAATACCGGTGCGGAAAGATATACAACCGAAATCGTATTGCAGAATTTTAACGGAAATTTGGTTTTGCTTGACGGCCGCGGTGATGCTCCAGCTGCGGGCGGCGACGATGTTTTTGCTTCTCCGTCTTCGTCTTCCTGGGACAGCTCTTCGTCTTCATCTTCTGCTGATTTAGATGACGACATTCCGTTCTAAAAATATCTGACAACACCACCCCGCAGCAGAATGCGGGGTATTTTTTTGCCTGAAAACAACAAAATATCACAATTTTTGAAAAAGTCCTTGACATTTGACGGGGGGGGGTAGACTGACCTCAAGCGTTGGGAGATTCGCAACGCTATTGGAGAGAAATTCTTTAACAAACGAGAGGAATTAAATTATGAATAAATATACTATTGAGCAGAGCGGCCGTTCAATGATTGAAATGCTCGGCGTGCTCGCAATCGTCGGTGTTTTGTCTGTTGCAGGTATCGCAGGATACTCCAAAGCTATGGCAAAATATAAAGTTAACAAATTGACCGACCAGGTTACAATGGCTGCCGCAAATATCAGAACAACATTTGCCGGTCAAGGCGACTATAATGAATTGACCACTGAAATTGCTCACAACTTGGGTGTATTCCCAGAGGAAATGGATAAAGACTGGGGTACAGGTTCAACAGCCAAAAAAAAAGTAATGAATGCAATGGGTGGACAAATGTATGTAGCTCAAGCAAAAGAGGGCAATGGGAGCGCTGGCAAATATGCTTTTGATATGGTCGTAGACGGTCTTTCTAAAGATGCTTGTTCTACATTGGTAACAGCTGACTGGGGTTCTGCTGCCGGCCTTGAAGGTATACTTAAGACAGTAGCTGCGAATGATGGTTCCTCTTATGTAGGAGCTGGCACAGCTGCATATACTGCTGCTGAGATGCAGTCTTCAGGTATTACAAATGCATCTGCAATTTGCACTTGCACATCAACTAAGAACAATTGTGTTGTAGGTTGGAGATTTAAATAAGGATATTATCTTTCCGCCGATATGGCGAGTGGTTGTTCTCTCCAAGCTCAATCATATGTTTTTTCATAAGTCTCCGGCGGAAAGACCTTGCATCAAGAAAAGCGCAGATAAAAATCTGCGCTTTTCTTGTTTCAAAACAAAACTTATTTGTTGAGTTGAGCTTCAACTTCAGCAGCAAAGTCTTCTTCTTTTTTCTGCAATCCTTCACCAAGCTTAAAGCATACAAAATCTTTAATCTTGATGTCGGTTCCGAGTTCTTTTGCAGCGTCTGCAACAACTTGTTTAACCTTCTTGTCAGAATCCATAATATAAACCTGTTCTTCAAGAACAACTTCATCATAATATTTTCTGACGCGGCCTTCTACCATTTTTTCAATGATATTTGCCGGTTTGCCGGAAGCTTTTGCCTGTTCCGCGAAAATAGATTTTTCGTGTTCTACGGCAGCCGGATCAACGCTTTCAATGTTCAAAAACAGCGGATTTGATGCAGCAACATGCATTGCGATATGCTTGCCGAGTTCAGCCAATTTTTCGGCTGGAGCTTTTGACTGCAAAGCAACCAAAACGCCGATTTTGCCGATATTTGTGCCGGCTGCGTTATGAATATACGATGCGATAATGCCTTCATCAACTTCAAGCATTTTTGCACGACGCAAATTCATATTTTCACCGATTTTTGCAATCATATCAGTCAAACGCTCTTCAAAAGTCTTTCCGCATTTCGGGCAGTTAAAAGACTTCATAGAGCAAACATCGCCGTCGCATCTGAGAGCAACAATGGCAGCATCGCGAACATATTCCTGGAAGATTTCGTTTTTGGCAACAAAGTCTGTTTCGGAGTTAACCTCGACAACAGCGCCCTTATTTCCGTCAACGGCAACCGCAACCAGACCTTCGGCAGCGATTCTGCTTGCTTTCTTTGCAGCAGAAGCCAAGCCTTTTTTGCGCAGCCAGTCAACGGCGTTATCCATATTTCCGTCACATTCAACCAAAGCCTTTTTGCAATCAAGCATACCGGCACCGGTCGATTCTCTGAGTTCTTTAACCATAGCGGCTGTAATATTTGTCATTTGAACTTTACCTTATCAATTTGCGGGCGGCGATATTTTTGTACCGCCGCCTCGATTAGTTACCAAAGAGGATTATTCCTCTGTTTTTTCGGCTGTTTCTTTTGCCTTTTTAGGAGCTCTTTTTTTAGCCGGTTTGGTTTCTTCTGCTGCAGCCTGAGCTTCAACATCTTCAACCTTAACGCCCTGAGCTGCGATTTCAGAAGCCATACCATCCAAAATTGCAGAAGAAATCATATCGCAATAGAACGAAATTGCTCTGATAGCATCGTCGTTACCCGGAACCGGATAATCAACTTCATTCGGGTTTGCGTTTGTATCGCAAATTCCGACAACAGGGATCCCGAGTTTTTTAGCTTCTTTAATAGCCAAAGCCTCTTTCGGTGTGTCGATAACAAAAATCATATCCGGCTGACCGCCCATATTTTTGATACCGTCGAGAACCATAGCGAGTTTTTCCTGCTCGTGTTTGAGGTTCAGCATTTCTTTTTTGGTATAACCTTCATAGGCATTTTTTTCTGCCATATCGTTGAGTTTTACCAAACGGCTGATTGATTTATAAACAGTTTTCCAGTTGGTCATCATACCGCCGAGCCAACGGTAGTTTACATAGTACTGACCGCATCTTTCAGCGCTTTCTTTAATGATGTCCTGAGCCTGTTTTTTGGTGCCTACAAACAAAATCTTTCCGCCGTTTGCGGCAACATCGCGTGCAGCGTTCATTGCAGCATAGAGCATCGGATATGTTTTTTGCAAATCGATAATATGGATATTATCTTTTTTTCCGTAGATATACGGAGCCATTTGCGGATTCCAACGACGAGCGTGGTGTCCGAAGTGTACGCCAGCTTCAACCATCTGACGCAGTGTAAATGTAGGAAGTGTCATATTAAATTTCCCTTTTTCCAGTTAAAACCTCTGCGAACTTAAATATCCCGAAAAATCAGGACACTGGAGTGATTTTCCCAACTCGGAAGAACCACTATGTCCGCATGTGAAATTACACAACCCGCACCATTGCGGATTGATAATCGCTATTTATACCCTAATATCTTATTTTGCAAGTATTTTTTTCACATTTCACAAAAAAAGCGCGATGTCTTTTCAACACCGCGCCGCATAACTTTTTGCAAATTAATATGCCGTAAGTCTTGCCGGATTGCCGGAAAGAAGCATACATCTTTGTCCCGGAGAGAGCAAAACATCTTGCCCCTGAGTCAAGGTCATCAACTGTCCGTTTTCAAGTTTTACGACATATTCATAGCCGCCCTGTTTAGAAAGAGCGTCTTGCGCCGCACCGCCGGCAATTCCGCCGGCCAAAGCACCGCCGATTGCTCCGAGGATATGAGCCGTATCACCGCCGCCGATGGCCGAACCGGCAACACCGCCGAGACCCGCACCGAACAATGTTCCAACGCCATTTTCGCTTTGAACCGTAACCTGACGAACCGAAACAACCGTGCATATTCTTGCTGCGGTAGCCATTCCGACGCTTGAAGTCGTATAATGGTCAGAGTTGATATTTGATGTACAGGCGCTCATCAAAAGAGCCGTTGCTAAACACATAATTTTTTTCATCTTATTTTCCTTTGCATAAGGTTTATTCCTGCAAAGCATAATTATACAAATATTTATTATTGTCAATGCTGGACAATTAAAGTTATTTAATATATAGTGCACAAAAATAAATCTTGAAGAACTATGTAACAGGACAAAAATAATGTTAAAAAGAACAAAAATAGCCAAACTTCTGAACGCTGAAAAGCCCCAAGACGAAGTGTTATTAAAAGGCTGGGTTAGAACCCGCCGCGATGCCAAAGATTTTTCGTTTGTTGAAATAAACGACGGCTCCTGCCTCAAAAATATGCAGGTTATTGCCAATGCCGATTTGAAAAATTATGAAGATATCAAAAAACTTTCCACCGGTTCGTCCGTAGCGATTACCGGCGCATTGGTCGAATCAAAAGGCGGAAACCAAAAATATGAAGTTGTGGCCGCAAATGTTGAAATTTATGACATAGCTCCCGACGATTTTCCGTTGCAAAAAAAGAAACATACAGATGAATATCTGCGTTCAATCGCCCACCTGCGCCCGCGCACAAACAAATACGGCGCTGCGTTCCGCGTCCGTTCGGAGCTTTCGTTTGCAATCCACAAATTTTTTAATGAAAGAGGCTTCCGCTATGTTCACACGCCGATTATCACCGGTTCGGACTGCGAAGGCGCCGGCGAAATGTTTCAGGTTACAACTCTCGATTTGAACAATATTCCGCATACAAAAGACGGAAAAGTCGATTATTCGCAAGACTTTTTCGGCAAAGAGGCTCACTTGACCGTGTCCGGACAGCTGAACGGCGAGATGTATGCTCTGGCTTTGGGTGATATCTATACTTTCGGCCCAACATTCCGTGCCGAAAACTCCAACACTCCGCGCCACGCCGCAGAATTTTGGATGATTGAGCCGGAAATGGCATTTGCCGACATTTATGACGATATGGATTTGGCGGAAGATATGGTCAAATACTGCATCAAACATGTTATGAACACCTGCGCCGAAGATTTGGAGCTTTTCAACAAATATGTTGATCCGACACTGCTTGACACTTTGAACAATATCGTTGAAAACGGCTTTGCCCGCATTACATATACCGAGGCTATCGATATTATGAAAAAATCGGGCAAAAAGTTTGAATATGCGCCGGAATACGGCATTGATATGCAAACCGAGCACGAAAGATTTTTGGCCGAAGAACACTTTAAGCGTCCGGTGATTGTCCGCGATTATCCGAAAGAAATCAAAGCGTTTTATATGCGCCTTAACGATGACGGAAAAACCGTTGCCGCAATGGATGTTTTGGTTCCGAGAATCGGTGAACTTATCGGCGGTTCTCAGCGTGAAGAAAGATACGATGTTTTGGTCAACAAAATCAAAGAATGCGGTATGAGAATCGAAGATTATTCGTGGTATTTGGATTCGCGCAAATTCGGTTCCGTTCCACACGCCGGATTCGGTTTGGGCTTTGAGCGTATGATGATGCTTGTGACCGGAATTGCAAATATCCGCGATGTTTTGCCGTTCCCGCGCACACCGAAATCGATTAATTTCTAAAGGAAAATAATGCGAAAATTTTTGCTTTTCACATTTTTGGGGCTAATGTTCTGCGGCGTTTCAAATGCCGCGGAATTGCCCTTGTGCTCTGATACAAAACTTGAGGACGGCGTTAGAAAAACGCTCGAAAAATATATAACCGAAAAAGAATCGTCTGCCCCGTCGGAAGCCAGAAAAGTAAAACTTTTGGCAAAATATTCGCAAAATTTCGAATCCCTTGACACCTCATCGTTCAAGCCCGATGAAGAGCGCAGTGTCGCAAATTTGATTATTGATTTGAAAATGAACTATGCGCTCGGCGACAACGATATCCGCGTTTGTAAAGACCCGTATAAAATAAATAAAAAGACTATATATATCGTGGTTTATCGCAAAGATAACACGGTTTTTGTTGAAATTCCGAACGCGTATGACAGCATCGGCACTACGGAAAAAGTTATTTTTGAATATTAAAACCGATTGCAATTTATAAAAAAATATTATAAATTTTTCGGCGGTATTGATATTTTATTTTTTGGGAAAGGGCTTTTTTATGAGCGAATCTAAAGAGTTGGTGCCTGTAAAAAGTACAAATAACCTTCCTGCCGTGATTGATTCCGGCAGTTTGGTCGCCTATCTTGAAAAAATAAAAAAATTTCCGGTACTTTCCGAAGAAGAAGAAAAAAAGCTTTTGATTGATTTTAAGCAAAATGGAAATCTTGAAGCCGCACAGACTCTGACAACCTCACATCTGCGTTTGGCCGCCAAAATCGCCTTGACCTACCGCCGTTACGGACTCCCTCTTTCAGACCTGATTTCCGAAGCGAATATCGGCCTGATGCAGGCGATAAAAAAATTTGATTTGAACAAAAAAGTTCGTTTAGCAACCTATGCCATCTGGTGGATAAAAGCATCTATCAACGACTATATTCTGCGTTCGTGGTCACTGGTCAAAATCGGCACTGTCGCAGCGCAAAAAAAACTGTTTTACAATCTTAACCGCATAAAAGCCCGTCTCGGAATTTATGAAAACAAAGAGCTTGAACCGACCGTTGTAAAGCAAATTGCGCACGAATTGGTCGTTGATGAAAATGATGTTGTTGAAATGAACCGCAGAATGGGCGGCGATTCGTCGCTTAATGTGCAGATTGATGCCGGAGATGATGATGACGGCAGCGAGCGCATTGATATGCTTGCCGACAAGACGCAAAATGTTGAAGGAATTTTGGCAAATCGTCAGGAAGCTCTTTATAAAAAAGAAATTTTGCTCGAATGCATCGCGCAGCTTGATGAACGCGAACAGTCCATTATCAAAAATCGTATGTTGCTTGAAAACCCGCTCACGCTTGAAGAATTGGGCGAAAAGTTTTCTATCAGCCGCGAGCGCGTCCGCCAGATTGAAAAGCGCGCGTTTGACAAACTTTCAGAACTTGTAAAAGAACGGCTCAGCAAAGATTTGTAAACAAAAAATGAATTGTTTTTTCAATAATATATGTGAAATTTTACACAAAAATCGAATCGAAAGCCCGAGGCTTGAGGCCAGAATGCTTGCCGGATTTGTTTTGAACAAAGAATATTCCATAATCTCAGGCTTTGAAGAACTTTCCGCCGATGAACAGGAAAAAATTTCTTTGTTGGCGCAAAAAAGAATTGCCGGTTGTCCGATTGATAAAATCATCGGGAAAAAATCTTTTTATAAAAGCGATTTTTTTGTAGATGAAAATGTGTTGTCGCCGCGGCCGGATACGGAAATTTTGGTTGAGAACGCAATCGAAATCGCTCAAAAAAACGATTTTTCGTCCGTTGTTGATTTAGGTACTGGCTCAGGCTGCATTTTGCTGTCTGTTCTGCAAGATTGTCCGCATCTGCACGGTCTCGGCATCGATGCGTCGCAAAACGCATTGAAAACAGCTGAAAAAAATATAAAAAATCTCAATTTGGCCGACAGAGCAAACTTAATGCATTTAAGCTGGAACAATGTTGATTTTGCACAAAAAATCGGAAAAAAATTTGATATGATTGTCAGCAATCCGCCGTATATTCCCGAATCCGACGCCGCATCGCTCGCAAAAGAAGTCATAAATTTTGACCCGAAAGAAGCGCTTTTTTCCGGCAGCGACGGACTGAAAGATTATCGTGCCATTGCCAAAGTTGCCCCGCATATTTTGAACAACGGCGGATATATTTTGCTTGAAGCCGGAATTCATCAGGCGGAAGAGATTGAAAAAATCTTTGAAACCGCCGGTTTTGTTTGGCAAAAAACAGTTAATGATTTGGCCGCAATTCCGCGATGCGTTATCTTGAAAAAATAAATTGCAAATTTGAAAAATGTGTGTATTATACGGCTTGAGCGCATTTTTTGTTTTTTGAGTTTTGCGCTGTTTTTTCCAAAAAACTTTTTTAATTTAGGGCAGTTGCCCTGCATTTTTTGTGTGGTAAGATATGAAAAAAATTAACAACAAATACAGACCGAACTCCAACAGTTCGCAATTTTCCTTGAACTATAAATTTGACAGTATCAGCGCAGCCGGAAAAATCAGCGGCACGGCTCTTGAACTCATAAAAAAATATAACGAACTTGCAAAAGAAGCTCACAGCAACGGAAATTATACCGAAATGGAAACTTTCCGCCAATATGCCGAACATTATCGCAAAATCGTAACTGATATAAATGAAAAGAAAAACTCTTTCCGCACAAATAACATCTCCGCTCCGACAGAAGCAGCGCCAGAAAAGCAACCGGAGCCGCAAAATCTGACAGTTGAAGACCCCGCAGAAGAAAAAGCCGTTGAAACTCCGACTCCGCTTGATCAAGAAGAAAAAGAGACCAAAAAACGCGCATCTGTTTCTTCGCGCAAAACCTTCAAAATCGTAGAAATTGCACCAGAAGAAAAACCTGCTGCGCCGCGCAAAAGAATCTGCCGCAAAAAAGCCGATACTCCGGCTGAAGAAAAGTCTGCGGAAAACACTTTGGAGAACAGCGAATGCGCAAACTCCTGATTTTGGACTGTGACGGAGTTTTATATCCGGCCTCAAATATCGTCCATACCGATTTTATTAACGCTCTGCACAAAACAGAAGAATTGTTTTTGCAAAAAATCAGCGAAGAAGAAGAAAAAAATATCAGAAACGGCGCAGATATGTGGAATGTTCTGCGTTCACAATGCAAAAAAAATCATCTCAGCTTTGAAGTACTTTGCAAAAACATTGTTGCCAACATCAGCTACAAAAAAATCCGCAAAAGCAATGTGTTGCTTTCTCTTTTGCATCAATGCAGAAAAAACTTTGATGTCGTGATTTTGTCTGACAATCACTATTGCCACATAGAAAATGTTTTGCGCAAAAGATTCGGCCTCGGCATTAAAGATTTTGCCGATTTGGGAATTAGATGTTTTGACATTACGGACAGCGAAAAAGACGGCGTTTTTTGGCCGAAAAAGGCAGAAGATATGCTTGCCCGTTTTTGTGAAAAAAATCATCGAAAAGCGCAAGACTGCATCTTTGTCGACAACTGTATGAACAACATTGAAGCCGGCATAAAAGTCGGAATGCAGACAGTTTTCATTTCTCCTCGGTATACTTTGCAAAAATATCTCAAAAGCATCGGATGCGGCAAAAAATATGATTGAAAAAAAACTTAAAGAAGCCTTTGAAATTGCACATAACGAAGATGTTTCAAGCGCTCCGGACAGTCTTGTTTTGTACAGCATAAGTTATCTGCCGACAAAAGAGAACCGCGATAAAGCTTTTGAATTTGTAAAAAGCCACCCGAACAAAATGATGATTGAACATACGGCCTGCGGAGCAAAACTATGTGAGCTCGGGCTTTCTGCTTCTGATGACGACAAATATCTTTTTGATGCGATTATGAACATTTGGGCGATTGCTTCGCGCAGGTTTATATTACAGGCTTCCGGCGATGTTACTGCTTTTGTCGACGGGGCTGATACGCGCAGCACATTTGTGCAAATCGAGTTGCCGAACATTCTGAAAAATCCGAAAATTTTGCATATTAACGGCATAGACAAATTTGAATTTGCAAAAAAAATTATGCCGAAAAATCAGGCATAACAAACAATCGCCAGCAGAATTACGCCATAAAAAATCGCGCTCAACGGAGACCTGAAAGCGACTCTGACATCGGCTGTTGATGGAATCGAATTTTCTATAATAATCGTCTGAAGCAGCACATAACCGATATAATTCAGATACGACGGCTGCATCATCGGCAGCATATAGCGATTTACATAAAACCCGATAACCAGCAGAAAAAGCGGGGCAACCGCGGTCGGAAACGCGTTATAAAAAGTTATGTTCGTAAACCCGACACTGCCCATTACATAGCGTCCATCGTCTCCTCTGCGCGGCAAAAGGCAAAAATTTACGGGTCGCGCATTGGTGACAAGGCCGACAATAAAATGCATAAATTCATGCAGCACCGTTCCCGGAATATTTACAACCGCGCACAGCCACATACTCCGATATGTTGCATATTTTATGCGTACCAAAAACACAACCAGAAGAATCAAAAAAAAGCGATTGTCCAAAAACTGCTGCAAAATTGCTTTGTTATTTAAAAACGAATCGATATAAAAAATAATTTTGTTTATGATTTCCATCTTATTTCTCCGGCAAAAGGAGCAATCCGGCAAGGTAGGTATTAAGCAAAAGTTTGCAGATTGTCTTGCGGTTGACGCGGCTGAAACCTTCTGCCTCTTTGGTGGTCAAAAACGAGCTCAGCGAAAAAAGAGAAAGCCAGAGAGTGTGCATCATCACGGCTCTTTCTTTGTGATTCAGATTCGGATACATATCGCGGAAAGCATTGTTGACAATCGCCATCAGCGACGCAATTTTGCGCAGATAAAATCTCGAAAAATTCGCAGTATTGTTTTTCAGATGAAAACCGAACAAAAGCGACCAAAAATTTTGGTTGTTCAAAACAAAAGTCACAAAAGCATCAAGATATCGGTTGATATTGACATATGCATCGCGGTGAGGAACAATTTTTTGCATAAAATTTTGCAACTCTTCAAGGGTCAGGCAGTTTTGCAGCAGCACAAACCTGTCCATACTGCCGAACTGATTATAAATCGTGCCGACCGAATATCCCGATATTTCAGAGAGTTTTCGCGCGGTCAGGGCATCGGCGCCTTTGGCATATATAAGCTCACGCCCTTTCTTTATCAAAATGTCTTGAATGTTGTCTTTTGCCATCTTATGTCTTAATAAAAAAGTTACGATCTTGTAGTAATATATACTATAAATGAACACTGTTCAATTTTTTTCTTTCACTAATCAGAGGTTTTTTCATGAAAAAATATATTATCTCTCTCGGTTTGATATCCTTAGCGCTTCCGGCATTTGCTCAAGAATCGGAAGTCGGCGATTTTTATTCTGACATAATGGTTGATGAAACGATTGAAAAAACAAAAGAGACGAATACCGCCGCAAAAGCCGCCGTCGATATTTTGCAGAACGGTATCAAAACCGTCGATATTCCGCAGCTGACCGCTCCGGTGATTGAAAAAAAAGAGCCTGAAATAATCACAAAAAAGGCAGATATCGAAAAGCTTCCGGCTCCGTTCGGAGTTTATTGGGGTTCCGGATATGATGATGTAAAAGCAACCGGTGCCGATTTGATGATTTTGCCGCAAGAAAGCGATTCGGTTGAAGTTGTGGCCTCGAATCTTCCGAAATCATTAAAAGACTTTGGTGTAAAACTGGACTTCGGCGACAATGACGAACTGTGGAAAATCACGGCCGTATCCGAACCACAGGAAGACACTCCGACCGCGTTCAAAACTTTGCAGCTTTACAAAAAATATTATGTGCTGCTTGAAAAAAAATACGGCCCCGGAAAAGAGACTTATGTTGAAAAGGACGATATCGAGATAGGAGAAGACGGATTTGCCGATGCGCTGAAATCTGAAGAATCGCAGCTTTATTCTTCTTTTTCCAACAAAGATATTTCGGCAAAACTCGAGCTGAAAATCACGCCGGACAACAAGGGATATATTCAGCTTGAATATGTCAACAACAAGATATTAGACGCCCGCGAGCAACAGGTTATCGACGCGCTGTAACCTCTCAAAACAGCAGGTGCCACAGCTCTGAAAAATTTTTGCCGTTAAGGTGGTTTATCAGTGAAATATATGTGCTGATGCCCTTCCACCCGAGGCTGTTAAAAGCCAGAATACTGCCGAGCATAAACAAATTTGCCCCCGGAAGAAACATCACGCAGAAAGTGTATGAAACTTTCGGCAAATCCGTTTGTTTGTCGTGAATCTGCGAAACAACCGTATCAATGTGATACCCCATAAAATATCCCAGAAAAAGATTGATAAAAATATTGCTCGGAAAAAACATTGTCCACAGCGGAATCACCATCATAAAGCCGAAACAAAAGAGCGGAAAAAAATACGGCCCGATAACAATCAGCCAGTTGCCCTCGCCTTCAAACACCATATCGCCGCCTTTGTCCTTGTCCAAATGTATGCTTTTAACCTTGTGAAAAGTCAGCAGTGCAAAAAACGCATGCGTAAATTCGTGAGCAATCGTCTGCATTGACGAACGAATCGAACTGTCGCTCATCATCTTTGAAAAAACAAAAAATATTATTCCGCCACCGAAAAACAAAAATTTTGACGAAGAAAAACGGAAATAGTCTATCGACATCAACAGCGCCGGAACGGACATGGTCATATAAACCGCAACCGGCCATTTGAGTTTGTTTATTATCAAGTCGAGCAAATCGCGCATATTTTTTTCCTTACTTTCGACAATTTATTTTTTATTATCGGTCTTGTCAAAATATTCTTCAATGCTAATATCTGTTCTGTGAAAAACATTGGATTTTGCCGCTTATGAAATTTATTGATACACATATACATCTGCAAGACATAAAGTCAGCCGCCGCAAAGGATATTTTGCAAAATATGCATAGCCTCGGCATCGTCAAATTGATAAATATGTCTTCAACCAAAAATGACTGGCCGGGCAATGCCGCTTTGGCCGAAAGCTATGCCGATACGGTTGTTCCGGCATTCGGGATTCACCCGTGGTATGTATCAGGTCATAGTGCCGACGACCTGCCCGTTCTCGATTCTTTTTTGCAAAAATATCCGGCTGCCATTGTCGGAGAAATCGGGCTTGACGGCGCAAAAAGCAATATGGAAAAGCAGTGCGAAATATTTTTTGCTCAAACCGATATGGCAAAAAAATATCATCGACCGGCATCAATTCACTGCGTCAGAGCCGCCGAAAAAATTCAAAACAACTGGGGCAAATTGCCGGAAAAGTTTGTTTTTCATTCATACAGCGGAAAAAAAGAATTTTTGCGTCAGATTATAAACCGCGGCGGACATGTCGGATTCGGAGCCTCAATTTTCAGGAATCCGAATGCCGAAGAAATCCTGAATTTTGCGCCGATTGAAAGAATTTTGCTTGAAACTGACGCTCCGTATCAGGGATTTGAGCCGAAAAAAGAAAATTCTCCCGAAAATATCATAAAAATTGCGCACAAAATTGCTGAAATCAGAAAAGAAAATCTGGAAAATTTTTGCGAACAAATTTATAAAAATTCTCAGGAGTTTATAAAATGAGCGAAAATTTACGATTTATGCGAACCGAAACCCTGCTCGGCAAAGACGGTGTCAAAAAACTGCGGCAGTCGTGCGTTATGATGGTCGGACTCGGCGCGGTCGGCGGATATGCGCTTGAGGCAATCGCCCGCAGCGGAGTCGGAAAACTGATTTTGGTCGATTTTGATGTTTTTGAAGAAAGCAACATCAATCGGCAGATTTTGGCATTGACTTCAACCTTAGGCAAAAAAAAGACTGAGGCCGCAGCAGAAAGAGTTTTACAAATTAATCCTGAATGCAATGTCATCACCAAAGAGCTGTTCGTCAATCAGGACAGCATCGCCGCTTTGTTTGATGAAAAAGTTGATTTTGTTGTTGATGCAATCGATGCGCTGAATTCAAAATGCTGTCTGATGGAAGAATTGTATAAAAGGCAGATTCCGTTTATTTCATCAATGGGCGCCGCGCTGAAGACCGACCCGTCAAAAATCAGATTTGCCGCTCTGGACAAGTCAAAAAACTGCACACTGGCAAAATTTATACGCAAACGGCTGAAAAGGCGCGGAGTTGACTTGCACAAAATTATGTGCGTGTTTTCTGAAGAAAATTCCGAACTGCGCAAAACCGCACTGATAAGAACTTGCGACGATGATCAATCTGCCGGACGACAGCGCAACATCTTAGGCTCAATGCCCACAATTACCGCGATTTTCGGACTGACCATCGCAAACGAGGTAATTTTGCGCCTGTCCGGCTTCAAATAAGGAGAAAATTTATGGAAAAAACACCAAAATCCATGCGGCTGCATATTGCAATATTAGGTGCGGTAAACGCCGGAAAATCAAGCTTTTTGAACCTTGTCAGCGGACAGGATATTTCCATTGTTTCCGACACAAAAGGGACCACTACCGATGTTGTTGAAAAAACACAGGAACTTTTGCCTATCGGGCCGGTTGTCTGGCTTGATACTGCCGGATTCGGCGATGATACGGCTCTTTCGGCAAGCCGCCTTGAAAAAACTTTTAAGGTTTTGGACAAAGCCGATATTGCCGTTTTGGTTTCAGCCGGCAAAGAAACCGCCGATTATGACAAGCAGATTTCCACTGAAATTAAAAAGCGTAATATTCCGATGATTTTGGTGCGCAACAAGGCCGATTTATATCATTATGAACCGCAAGATGGCACAATTGATGTTTGCAGCCTTGATAAATCTTCCCGCGACAAAGTCATTTTGGCTTTCAAGCGCGAACTTATAAAAATCTGCCCTGACGATTTTATCAATACTCCGACGATTTTCGGCGATTTAGTGCCGGACGGCGGAACAACCGTTTTGCTTGTACCGATTGACAAAGAAGCGCCGAAAGGTCGTTTGATTCTTCCGCAGGCGCAAACGATTCGCGACGGGCTTGACCACAATCAGACCATGCTGGTTATGCAGGAGCAAAATTTTGACGGCGCACTGAAAAATCTGAAACAAAAACCGGATTTAATAATTTGCGATTCGCAGATTGTCGATTTTATGGTAGAGCACACGCCGTCTGACATAAAATGCACCACATTTTCCATTTTGTTCGGCCGGTTGAAAGGCGATTTGCACAAATTTGTCGAAGGTGCGGCCGCTATTTCAAAACTCAAAGACGGCGACAAAGTTCTGATAGCCGAATCGTGCACTCACCACGCGGTTGAAGACGATATCGGCCATGTCAAAATTCCGAGATGGCTGAAACAAAAAACCGCCGCTGATTTGCAGATTTCATATGTTGCGGGGTGTGATTTTCCGCAAGATTTGTCATCATATAAGCTGGTGATTCAATGCGGCGGGTGTATGCTCAACCGCAGACAGATTCTGCACCGCATCAATCTTTGCGAATCCGCGGGCGTTCCGATTACAAATTACGGCATCTGCATATCGGAACTCAAAGGAGTTTTGCCTAGGGTTCTTGAGCCTTTTAAGCAAATTCGCGCAAATTATGACCGCAATAAAGAAAAGAACAACCTTTGATTTACCATAATTTAACGCTTGATTGATACAATATTTGCAGATAGGGACACATCTGAAAAAGGGAAAAAATATGATAACTCCTTTAGTCGGCATTTCTAAAATTATCAATCAATATTCAACGATTGTGGTTGGGTTTAACGGCGTTATATCTGACGGAAAAAATATCAGCTTTGATGCGGTAAAGGCGCTGGGACAAGCCAAACTCGCCGGAAAAAATGTGATTTTGCTCAGCAACTCGGGTTTGAGGATTTCTCAAATTGCAAAAATTTTGACCGATCACAAAGTCCCTCTGTCGATTTTTTCTCAGATTATGACCGCCGGAGAAATGGTTCACTATATGCTCAAAAACAAAGTGAAAAACTTTAATATATCCGGCAAAAAATATTATCAAATCGGCCAAAAATATGATAATGCAATTATGCAGGGGCTTGATTTTGAGCCAACCGAAGACATAAACAAAGCGGATTTTCTGTTTGTGGCCGGCGGAACGACCGCAGACACTTTGGCAAAGCATCTGCCGGTGTTGTCGTATGCGGTTTCGCTCAATTTGCCGATGATATGCGTCGGCAATGACATCTCAAGTTTTGACAACGAGCAAATATGCAACGCTCCGGGGGCTTTTGCCGAACAATATGCGACTTTGGGCGGAAACTTCATTACTTTCGGAAAGCCCGAAGTCGAGATGCTTAAATATGCGCTTGAAGATTTTCAAAATGTGCCGAATTCAGAAATTTTGATGATCGGCGACAATATCCAAACAGATATAAAACTCGCGTTTTTGTACGGAATCGATTCGGTGTTGGTCGCAAAAGGCGTTCATATAAAGTTTTTGGGAGAAGGATATATTCCCGATGTTCAAAAAGCCAAAAATCTGGCCTCAACATATGATGTATATCCGCACTACACAATTTCCGAACTCAGGTGGTAAGATGAAAAAAAAGCTGTTCAAATTTGTTGTTCTTTGTTTGTCAATTTGGGGATTGTACAATGTTGCGACCTGCTCCATTGTTGAATATCCGTCCAGAAACATAGCTCATATTTACAATTATACAAAGCCGATTACAGATGAAGATATCAAAAACTTTTTGCCCGTATGGCAGGAGTTTTCAAAAAAACGCGCAGCAGATGAAGATTTGTCAGCAGTTTCTTTTTCAAACAAACTGCCGTCCGAGGTTTTGCCGTTTACGGCCGTTTTGTGGCTGAAACACCGCGGGTGGGAAGCGAATCGTTTCTTTTTTGTGGAACAGCGGCTTTATGATTTGGCAAAAACGGTTTATCTCAAAAGGTATGCCGGCGATGTCGTTTATATTCTGACAAAATCGCTCGAAACCGAAAAAGACGAAGAAATGCGTGAAAATATGCAAAAAATTATTGACGAACAGTCTGCGGTTTTAAAAATGGGTGAACAAAACAAAGAAGAACTGCAGGCCGTTGAAAACAACCTGCAGTCCATTGTTGATATTATGGGCGCGCTTTAGTCTTCTTTTCTGACATACGGCTTTTTCTGATATGTTTTCGGCGCGTGTTTGTTTTGGTGCGACATTCTGAACATCACATCTGACACCGCGTTGATTATAAAACTTGCGACAATCATAAACGAAATCATCACAAACGAGATAAAGAATATCCACGAATGCGGATAAAGGCTCATTATCGGACGCGCGATATTGGCCGCCCAGCCGTCAAGCGTAAACACCTGAAGCAATGCAAAAGTTGCGTTTCCGAGGTCGGAGAACTCGATAAAATCATTGCCGAACGACATAACGGCAATAATTGCAAAAACATACACAAATACGGCCGCCGACAGCAATGCGTAAAAGAAAGACGGCAGAAGCGACACAAATGTATTAATCAGGCGGCGCAGACCGTAAAATTTGCGCATATACTTAAAAAATCGGAACAAACGAAATGTCCTGAGCACAATCAGATACGGCGTAAACGGCAATGATGAAATCATAATTACCGCAAAGTCAAAAACATTCCAGCCTGATTTGAAAAATCCGGCGCCGTAAGCTATCAGCTTCATTGCCATTTCAAGCAGGAAAATCGCCATACACAGGCGGTCAATCAAAAACAGCACATCACCGTAATAAGTGTTGAAAAAGTCTGAAGTCGCAAGTCCGAAAACAACGGCATTGAGGCCGATAAGAGCCATAATAAAAGTATCAAAATACTTTTTTTCCACCAATTTTTTCAGTTTTTTTGCCGTGTCGTCAAACGCAAAAATCTTCTTCAATTTTTCGGCACATTTTTCACATTTGCAGCATTTGCACATTTTCTTCTCCTCTAAAAATTCAGCTTATAAGGTATACCCGAAAACACCCAAAAAGCAACAATTATTGTAGCCAAAACAATCGACGGGCCGAACGCACCGCTTCTTTGTCTTTTCAAAATTGATGCAATACCGAACAAAAACGATGACAAAATCACCACATACAGCAAAAGTTCGACTCCCATCCAGGCGCCGATTGCCGAAAACAGTTTGATATCGCCGCCGCCGAGTGCGTTTTTGTCTTTCCAGACCAAAAACGCCGACGCAATCACCGGAAGGAAAAATCCGACAAGCGATGCCAGCGCGCTTTCAAGCGGGTTTATAAAGCCGCAGGTTACCGAAAACAAAAATCCGAACAACAACAGCGGAAAAGTCAGAATATCCGGCAGAATATACATTCTGGTATCAATTTCGCTGAGCAAAAGCAGTGTCCACAAAAATCCGGTACAAAAAATTGCGGCGCAGCCATATTGCTCCAGCCCGGCTTTTGTCAGCCAGCTGAGCGCCGCGCACACAATTGCCCAGCCGAGGCTGCGCATAAAATATCTGCGGCAAAGCTTTTGATATTGAGGATTTGAAAGTTTTTTTCGTTTTGAAACTGAGACATGCGGTTTTATGAGCCGATATACGGCATAAGCCGGCGTCGCGGGCATAAATTTTGCAAATCTGCGCGCCATATACGGAATTATAAAACCGAACAAAAATCCGAAAATTGCATAGTACATGTTTTTTCTCCTGTATTTGAGCAAAAATCTAGCATTTAATCTATAAAATTTGATTAAAAAAACTTGAAATATATAAAAATATGGTGTAAACAACGGACTATCCGTTCGGACACCCCTGGAGGCCGAGCGGTATAATGCTAACAAAAATAAGGATTTATAAAATGACAAAAATTACTTTTAATGCACAATTGCGTGAAAAAGCAGGTAAGGGGGCAGCTCGTGCATGTCGTCGCGAAGGCCGCATTCCTGCCGTTATTTATGGCAACAAACAAGACAGTCTTTTGATCAGCCTGCATCCGGTTGAGCTTGAAAAAGCTTTGGATATGGCAGACTTCTACAAAGCTGATATTGAGATTGTGGTTGACGGCAAAACACACAAAGTTGTTTGTCAGGATGTTCAATTCCATCCGGTATCTGATATGCCGATTCATGTTGACTTTTTGCGTAAGTAGTAACGGACGGAGTTTGAAATGTATTTAGTGGTCGGCCTCGGCAATCCTGGCAAGGAATATGCTAACACCCGCCACAATGCAGGTTTTATGGCGGCAGATGAAATATCTCGCCGCTTCTCTTTTTCTACATTTCGCGAAAAATTTGACGGGTTGATTGCCGAAGGAAATATCGCCGGCGAAAAGGTTTTGCTCTTAAAGCCTCAGACATATATGAATCTTTCGGGAAATTCGGTAGTTAAGGCCGCACTTTTTTACAAAATCTTGCCGCAGAATGTGATTGTGATTCATGATGATATGGATCTCAAACTCGGACAGATTAAAGCCAAATGCGGCGGTTCAAGCGGCGGACACAACGGGATTAAGAGCATTGATTCACAAATAAGCCCGAATTATAACCGAATCAGAATCGGCGTCGGACACCCTGAACATCAGCAAAATCAGGTGATTGATTATGTTCTTTCGTCGTTCGGCCGCGAAGAAAAAGAAATTTTGAACCAAAGCATCGACACCGTTGCCGATTTGATTGATATACTTATAAAAAACGGACTGCCTGATTTTTGCAATGCGCTCGGGCAGCGCGGTTCGACTAAAAAATAGGAGAAAATTATGGGATTTAATTGCGGAATTGTCGGTTTGCCGAATGTCGGAAAATCAACTTTGTTTAATGCTCTGACGCAAACAATTGCGGCTCAGGCTGCAAACTTTCCGTTTTGCACGATTGAACCGAACACCGGACGAGTCGCGGTTCCGGACAAACGGCTTGATAAACTGGCAGAGCTTGTCAGCCCGCGCACGGTCACCCCGACACAGCTTGAATTTGTTGATATTGCCGGCCTTGTAAAAGGCGCATCAAAGGGCGAAGGCCTGGGCAATCAGTTTTTGGCCAATATCCGCGAAGTCGATGCAATTATCCATGTTTTGCGCTGTTTTGATGATGACAACATTACCCATGTTGAAGGTTCGGTTGACCCGATTCGCGATGCCGAAATTGTTGAAACCGAGCTTATGATTGCCGATTTGGAATCGCTCGAAAAAAGATTTGAGCAAACTCAGAAAAAAGCTCAAACCGGCGGAGACAAAGAAGCAAAAATTCGTGCGGCGGTTATGGAACCGGTTATTGCGGCATTAAGAGAAGGCAAGCCGGCAAGAACCGCAGTTCCGAACGAATCGGACAAAGAAGCCTGCAAACAATATCAAATGCTTCAGCTGCTGACTTCAAAACCGGTGCTGTATGTCTGCAATGTAGATGAAGAATCGGCGGCCGACGGCAATGAATATTCGCGCAAAGTTTTTGAATGGGCAAAAAATCAGGGCGCCGATGCCGTGATCATTTCCGCCGCCATCGAATCGGAGGTTGCGCAGCTCGAATCCGAAGCCGACAAAAAAGACTTTTTGGACGCACTCGGACTGACCGAAACCGGACTTTCAAAAATTATTCGCGCCGGATACAAACTTTTGGGACTTGAAACATATTTTACGGCAGGTCCGAAAGAGGTTCGCGCCTGGACATTTTTGAAAGGTTCAAAAGCTCCGCAATGCGCCGGAATCATTCACTCCGATTTTGAGAGAGGGTTTATTCGCGCAGAGGCAATTTCGTATGACGATTTTGTAAAATACGGTTCGGAACAAGCCTGCAAAGAAGCCGGGAAAATGCGTTCGGAAGGCAAAGATTATGTTGTTCAGGACGGCGATTTGCTGAACTTTTTGTTCAATGTATAACTTTTTCAAAAATCAAAAAACAAAAACACCGATTCTTTTCGGTGTTTTTTTATGAGAACTTTTTCATCAGCTCAGAATACGCATTGTTCAATTCTTTGAATTTTTCTTCTTTTTGCTTGTCATTATTGTTCAAATCGGGGTGATATTTTTTGACCAGTTTTTTATATTGCTTTTTGATATCATCAACGCTTATGGGCGACTCGGGAGAAATCTCCATAATTTTCAGATATCCGCGCTCACGGCTGTCAAAATATATGTCGGCATAGGTAAAATTTTCAAAATTGTAGCCGTTATGCGCAAATTCTTCTTCAAAATCGAATCCGAACTGATACTTGATTTTTGAAGAAAAGCGCGAAAATTTACGGCGCATTTTTTCTGTTTCTTCTTCATCATCGCGGCCGTCGGCATAATAATCCCATCGGGCATTATATTCCTGAACATGTTTGAGGCAAAACCAATAATATTCTTTCAGATTTTTATCTTTAGGCGCGCGGAACTCTCCCCTTTCATTGCAGTCAGGGTTGTCGCATTTGTGATAATTTCCGCCGTCTTGCGGTGCGAAATATTTTTTGTCGCGTCTTTTGGTTTGCATATTTTGTTTTCTCCGATTTGTTATGTTTTATCTTTTTATATTTATTTTGCAACCTCTTTAGCGAAAAAACTTTTTATTAAGCATTCGGTGGTAGTTTTTATATTAAATATGTTTAATTTAACGAGGATAAATATGCCCGAACTACCGGAAGTCGAAGTTGTTGCAAATTCTTTGAAAAACAAAATATGCGGATGCAAAATATGCGAAGTTATCGTAAACAACCGCAAATTCCGTGCGCCGGTACCAGACGATATCGAGCAGACTCTTTGCGGCGCAACGATTCTGTCCGTAAAACGAATCGCAAAATATATCATTGTTGACTTGGACAATCAGAACAGCATTATCTGGCATCTCGGAATGAGCGGAAAAATTTTTGTTTTTGAAAAAAAGCCGGAAACATTTGCCAAACATGACCATATTGCGATAATAACCGACAAATGCTGTCTGGTTTTTAATGATGCACGCCGATTCGGTCTGTTTACAACCGACAAAACCGAAAATCTTAAAACGAATCGCTTTTTGAAAAATACTGGAATCGACCCGTTTGACGACAAACTGGACGCAAAATATCTGTTTGAAAAACTGAAAAGCAAAAAAACAGCCGTAAAATTGTGTCTTTTGGAGCAGGATATCATCAACGGAATCGGAAATATTTATGCTTCGGAGATTCTTTTTGACTGTGGCATAAGCCCTTTACGGACGGCAGACAAAGTTTCACTTGCCGAATGTCAAAAAATTATCGATTCGACCAGAAAAATTTTGCAAAAAGCAATTGATGCCGGAGGCTCGACTCTGCGCGACTATCACCATATAGACGGCTCCGAAGGCCATTTTCAGGGTATGCACTGCGTATACGGCAAAGAAGGGCTCGCCTGCCCCGATTGTTGTTGCGACATCTGCAAAACCGGCGGAATTCAAAAGATTGTGCAAGGCGGCCGTTCAACATATTTCTGTCCCAAAAAACAAAAATGAGGTATTATCCATGAAAAAACTTTGTGCTTTTTTAGCTTTGTTATCCATCTTTTTTTATGCGCCGGCACAGGCCGATTCTTTTATCAGCGGAATGGAAGATGTTCCGATCATGAACGGATTTAAGCAGATTCAATCCGATACGGTGTCTTTCGGTAATGAAAGTTCTCATTTTTTGGAAGCAACTTTGGAAAGCGACAATGTTTCATATAAGGATTATCGAAAATATTATACCGACACAATGCCGCAACTCGGCTGGAAGCTCAAAAAATCTACTCAGTTGAAACTTGTTTTTTCACGCGGGCAGGAAACTCTTGAAATTTCGCAGGAATATGCTAAGCCACTGACCCTGCGCATCAGTGTTTACGGAGAAAATTAAATAAAAAATACAAATTTTTGAAAATTATTGTTGACTTGTGACGGAAGTACAGTTTATAAAGCATACAGAATTTTTTAGATTTAACTTTGAAATAGGATAAAAATTATGGCCAATCATAAATCGGCAAAAACCAGAATTAATAGAAACAACAAAAGAGCCGTTATCGCAGGCGCTCGCAGAAATCGTGTACGCACTTTCGTAAAGAAAGTTATTGCTGCTGTTTTGGCTGGCAATAAAGAAGACGCATTGAAGGCTTTCGGCGTTGCCGAGTCTGAAATGATGAGAGCTTCTCAAAAAGGTATTTTCAAAAAGAATCACGCTCGTCGTGTTGTTTCTCGTCTGGCTCACAAAGTAAACTCTTTGTAATCTGCCTTAAAACTTTAAAATTTCAGAGACCGATACCCCTTTTTCAGGGGCGTCGGTTTTTGCGTTTTTTATAGGATTTTCGCCTTTTTTGCGAATCACGAATCTAAAAAATATGTCAAGCAATTTAATTTCAATGTTCGACAATTGTTCTATTGTTTTTATTTTTTTTACCGTTAATATTCTTTTTACTTTTATAACTCGTGATTCTTTCACAACTGATTGTAAGTAGACTTTTTGGAGAACTATAGATGTCAGAAAAAGCAATAATAAACAATAACAGCGAATCTGTACAGGACCAATGGGGACAAATCTGCGGACAGCTTAAGACGGAAATCGGCGAAAACGCATTCGATAGTTGGCTTAAGCCCCTCACTATAGGAACTTTTAACAACGGAGTCATGAATATATGCGTACCGACACGGTTTATAAAAAACTGGGTTATCACCTATTATTCGGAAAGAATCCGCAAAATCTGGGAAAATAAAAATCCTGACATTAAAGAAATCAATTTTATCGTTGAAAATCTTCAGGACAACAGCAGCAACAAAAACGGTATATACGCGCCTTCATGCCGCGATTTGATGGATAAAATCCACACTTCTCCGGCTCCTAGAAGCCTGAATTCTTCTGATTTTTTGGATGCAGCAAACACCAATATCCAGTCTTTTGACGATTCTAACCATTCTATTTCCGTTCCGCTGAACCCTCTTTATACATTTGAAAACTTTGTTGTCGGTAAAACAAATGAATTTGCTTATGCTGCCGCACGCAAAGTTGCCGAATCGAAAAACATTTCGTTTAATCCGTTGTTTTTGTATTCCGGCGTAGGTTTGGGAAAAACCCACCTGATGCATGCCATTGCTTGGAAAATCAAACAACAGGATCCGACAAAGAATATTGTTTATCTGTCGGCCGAAAAATTTATGTATAAGTTTGTCAGAGCTCTGCGCTACAAAGATACGGCCGCATTCAAAGAACAATTCCGTTCCGTTGATGTTTTGATGGTCGACGATGTTCAATTTATGGGCGGCAAAGATTCCACTCAGGAAGAATTTTTCTACACATTTAATTCTTTGATTGACGAAGGCCGTCAGATTATTATTTCCGCAGACAAATCTCCGGCAGATCTCGACGGAATCGAGGCCCGTTTGAAATCGCGTCTGAGCAGCGGCCTGATTGCCGATATTCACCAGACTGACTTTGATCTCAGAATGGCGATTTTGGAAGCAAAAGCAAAACAGCTCGGCATTGAACTGCCGAACAATGTCGCAGAATTTTTGGCACAAAAAATCACATCAAATGTTCGCGAACTTGAAGGTGCTTTGCGTCGAATTGCCGCACATTCTCAGCTGTTGAACGAAAATGAAATCACTCTTGATATGACTCAGGACATCTTAAAGGATATGCTCCGTTCGTTTGATAAGCGCACCACGATTGATGAGATTCAAAAGAAAGTTGCCGAACATTTCAATATTTCGGTAAAAGAAATGCAGTCTTCGCGCCGCGCTCGTACGGTTGCTCGTCCGCGCCAGATTGCAATGTTTTTGGCAAAGCAGCTGACTTCTCGTTCTTTGCCGGAAATCGGCCGCAAATTTGACCGCGATCATACAACGGTTATGCATGCAGTACGCAAAATTGAAGAGCTTATTGTTGAAGATTCGGCTTTGGCGGAAAGCGTCGATTCTCTGCGTCGGGCTCTTGAAATATAATTATTGCAAAAAGCTGTTGAAAGACTCATTTTTTATCTTCTGATTTTTTGCGTATATGCTAAGATTTTGGAAGAAAACAATGGGTCTTTTTGTTTTTGTAACTTAAGAAAATGGTGTTGAAATGAAGTTTATAATAGAACGCGCAAATTTATTGAAAACTCTGAGCCATGTTCAGAGCATCGTTGAAAAAAGAAATACGATTCCGGTATTGTCAAATGTACGCATTGAGGCGCTCGGCGACGGCGTAAGCTTTAAGGCTACGGATATGGATACGGAAATTACAGAAATTGTTGATGCCAAAATTTTGGAAAAAGGCGCAACTACCGCTCCGGCTCATATGCTTTATGATATCGTCAGAAAATTGTCCGACGGAGCAGAAATCGAATTTACATATCCGGATGAAAAAGGCCAGTTGACGGTTAATTCCGGCCGCTCGAAATTTTCTATTTCATCCATTCGCGCAGAAGATTTTCCGGTTATTTCGGCCGACAAGCTTCCGACAAACTTCATTATGGAAAAAGAAGAGCTCAAAAATGTCATTGACAGAACTCAATTTGCCGTATCCACCGAAGAAACAAGATATTATCTGAACGGCCTTTATATTCACGCCAAAAATGAAGGCGGAGTTAAGGTTTTGCGCGTTGTAGCCACCGACGGACACAGATTGGCCTGCGTGGAATCTCCGTTGCCGGTCGGCGCGGAAAATATGACCGGAATTATCGTTCCGAAAAAGACTGTTGCAGAAATCAGAAAACTTCTTGACGATGCGACTGCCGACAACATCAGCATTTCCGTTTCCGAAAACAAGATTCGTTTTACCATGGACGAAGTTACATTGACATCTAAGCTGATTGATGCATCTTATCCAGACTATGAGCGCGTTATTCCGACCGAAAACAACAAAACTCTTGAAGTTAATGTAAAATCTTTGGCTTCTGCGGTTGATCGTGTGTCGGTAGTTGCCGAAAAAACCCGCGCCGTTAAGATGATTACAAAACCGAATCATGTTACAATCACTACCTCTAGTGCGGATTTGGGCAGCGCTATGGAAGAAATGGACGCAAAATATGATGCCGATTCGCTTGAAATCGGATACAACTTCCGCTATCTGCTCGATATTTTGGCTCAGATTAAGGGTGATGAAGTTAAGTTTTCGTTCTCTGATGCGATGTCGCCGGCTGTTTTGCACGACACAAGCGACTCGAGCGCAATTTATGTTTTGATGCCGATGAGGATATAGATTGAACTCTCTTGCGGAAAAAATTTCAGAACTAACGGCTCAAAAGTCAGGTGTCAAACGCCTGACTTTAACCGACTTCAGGAACTATGATTTTTTGCGGCTGAACCTTGAACTGGCACCGATTATAATCACCGGCGAAAACGGCAGCGGAAAGACCAATATTCTTGAAGCCGTATCTTTTTTGACCCCCGGGCGAGGTCTGCGCGGTGCAAAGCTTGCGGATATCAAACGAATCGTTCCGAACGACAATCCCGAAAATTTTGAGTTCGGACATTCTCCGGTCAATTGGGCGGTATCGGCTTCCGTTCAAAAAAACGATGAAGATTTTGAAATTGGCACAGCCTCCGAGTCGCTGCAAAAAGATGAAACTTCACGCACATTTGAAAGACGAATCGTCAAAATCGACAATCAAAAAATTTCATCACAGGCCGAACTCGGAAAATATATTTCGGCAATTTGGCTAACACCGCAAATGGACAGGCTGTTTCGCGGCGGAGCGCAACCCAGACGCAGTTTTTTGGATCGAATGGTATATGCTTTTGACATTGAGCATGCCAAGCGGACTTCTCAGTTTGAACATCTGTACAAAGAATGGAGCGAGCTGATAAAATCAGGTCGGTTTAATGACAACTGGCTGACAATTCTCGAAAAAAATATGGCCGAAACCGGAGTCGCAATTGCCGCCGCGCGCAAAGACATTGTCGAGCGGCTGAACACATTTATTTCGGACGAGCCGGACGATGTTTTTCCGAATGTATCAATTGAGCTTGACGGCACCATAGAAAAAATGCTCGATTCGAAACCGGCGCTCGCAGTTGAAGATTATTATGCCGCAATATTGGCAAACCAGCGGCAATCGGTTTTGTATTCCGACAATTCGGAAGGGATTAACCGCACCGACTTTAAGGTATATTACAAAAAGAAAAATATGGCTGCCGAGCTGTGTTCGACCGGAGAACAAAAATCTCTGCTTATCGGGCTTATTTTAGCTCAGACGAAGTGCCAGATTTTAGACAAGGGATTTGCTCCGGTTTTGTTGCTTGATGAAGTTGTGGCGCACCTTGATGCGGCAAAAAAAGAAGCTCTGATTGAAAAAATCAAAGCTTTGAAAATTCAGGCGTTTATCACCGCGACCGATGCATCACTGTTCGATTCGATGAAAGATTGCGCTCAGTTTTTGACTGTCAGAAACGGCGTCGTATTTTAATCCATATTTTTGCGGGAATTAAGCGCCAGCTGGAGAGTCCCCTCGTCCATATAATCAAGTTCCGCACCCATTGGAATTCCCTGCGCCAACGTTGTAATTTTCAGTGGCAAATTCAGCTCTTTTATTTTAGAAACCAAATAGTGCGCGGTTATCTGTCCGTCAATCGTAGCCGGCAGCGCCAAAATTATTTCTTTTACCTCTTGCGTTTTCAACCGATTGAGCAGCGACGAGATGTTCAAATCTTCTGGAGAAACACCGTCAAGCGCAGACAAAATTCCGCCCAAAATATGATATTTTCCTTTGAAAAAAGAAACTCTCTCCATCGCCCACAAATCGGCCACATCTTGCACAACGCAAATGGTTGAGCTGTCGCGTTTTTCATCGCGGCACATTGCGCACGGCGATTCGGTGTCATAATTTCCGCATATTTCGCAGGTTTTGATATTTGTTGCTACATTTTGCATCTGTTCAATCAGCGGCAGCAGCAAATCCTGTTTTTTCTTTATGAGCTGTAAAACAATGCGACGCGAAGAGCGCGTCCCGAGAGACGGCAGCTTTGCGACCATTTTTATCAATTTTTCAATATCGTTTCCGGCCACTTTTTTCACCTAGAAAGGAAGTTTTAATCCGCCGAGGTTCATTCCGCCGGTAACATCTTTCATACCTGCCGACATTTTTTCATCAGCCTTTTTGTAGGCCTGAAGATGAGCCGCCACAACCATGTCTTCAAGCATTTGCGCATCGCCGTCAGCCAACAAACTCGGGTCGATATGGATTTTTTTAAGCTCAAACTTGCCGTTCAAAACAACCTCGACCAATCCGCCGCCGCTGGTACCCGAAACTTCTTCCGCCGCAAGTTTGCTTTGAGTTTCTTCCATCTTTTTTTGCATCATTTGCGCTTGTTTCAAAATTGCCTGCATATTCATCATATTATATATCCTCTTCAAAAACCATTTCCGATTCGTCATCAGAGCCGGTATCTGTTTCTGTTTTTTCAACTTTTCTGGTAAATGTTTCGATTTTTGCTCCGCGGAATTCGCTCATCACGGCTTTCACCAGCGGAATTTTGCTGATATTCTGCTTTTTTTGCTCAAATTCGGCATTTTCGCGGTCGGCAATGGTATTCTCCGGCATCCCGACAGAAACATCAAGCGTCCACTCATATCCGGTGGCTTCTAATAAAATTTTGCGCAACTCCGCCAGATTATCACGCGTCACGCGGGGAGAAATTTTCAGCTTTATACTGCCCGCACAAAATTCGGAAAACGATATGTCGTTTTTTATTGTATAAAGAAGCATCATTTTTTTGTGGTTTTCTAAATAATCCAGCAGATTTCCAAGAGTAAACGGAGCATTTTGCGTCGGCGCTGCCGGAATTTGCACTTCTTTTATCGGGACAGGAACTTCATCTTTTTGCTTCGGGGTCTCGGAAACCGGAATTGTCGGCGCAGGATTTACCGCGGGGGCAGGCCTTGTTGCGGCCGACCGTTGCGGCAAAACTAAATCAGGCTTTTTTTTTATGTCGTTCAAAATTTCATACGGAGTAGGCAAATTTGCCGAATATGCAATCCGCAGCAAAATCATCTCAAGCGCATCAATCTGCACCGGCGCGAGCTGCATTTCGCTGACGCCTTTTATCAACATCTGCCAAATTTTTGAAAGAACAGCAACCGAAACTCTGCCGGCCAAATTTTTGCATAAATCTTTTTCATTTTCGGACATTGCAAAAAAGTTAATTCCGTCCGGTACAATTTTTATTTTGAGCAAAAGATGCGTGATTTCTATCAAATCATTCAATATCAGTTGCGGATTCGCTCCGTTTTTATATTGATTCTGCAAATTTGCGACAACTTTGTCCAAACTCCCGTCAAGCAGATTTTCAAACAGCGAAAATGTTTGAGTCCTGTCGGCCAGACCAATCATATTTTTCACAATGTAGGTCTTTACATTTCCGGCTCCGATAGAAATTGCCTGATCAAGCAAAGACAAACCGTCACGGGCTGAACCGTCCGCGGCTTTGGCAATAATTTCAAGAGCTTCTTCATCTGCCGAAAAGCCTTCTTTTCCCTCAATTTTGTGGAACAATCCCATCAGATTGTCGGTGCTCAGGCGTTGCAAATCAAACCTTTGGCAGCGAGACAAAACAGTCACCGGAATTTTGCGGATTTCCGTTGTCGCAAAAATAAATTTGACATGAGAAGGAGGCTCTTCCAAAGTCTTTAACAACGCATTGAACGCGCTTTTGCTGAGCATATGGACTTCATCGATGATATATACTTTATAGCGGCCGACGGTCGGTTTGTAGCGGACTCCGTCCAAAATTTCGCGCATATCGTCAACACCGGTTCGCGATGCGGCATCGAGCTCCATAACATCGATATGTCTGTCTTCGGCAATCGCGCGGCAGTTCTCGCACACACCGCACGGGTGAGCGGTTGGTCCGCCTTTGCCGTCAAGACCGGTACAATTCAGCGCTTTTGCCATAATACGGGCGGTAGTTGTCTTTCCGATTCCGCGAATTCCGTTCAAAACATAGGCGTGGTGCAGACGGTTGTTTTTTATCGCATTGGTAAAAGTTTGCACCAAAGCGTCCTGCCCGATTAAATCATCAAAATTCTGCGGGCGGTATTTTCTGGCCAAAACCAAATATTGATTATCTTTATCTTCTTGTTCCTGCATCACAATTCCATAAAAACGAAGCGGAGAGAAATTGACCCTGAACCATCCGTTACGGCTGCTTCCTTCCGAACCTGACCGGGTTGGCGGACTTTCAGCCCAACTCTCTCCATAAAAACTTTATTTATATTGGCAGATTTGTTGTTTTTTTCAAGTAAAAACTCAACAAATTCACACTAATTATCACTTTGCAAAAATCTGATGACTGTCTGTTCGTCTTTCCCGAAAATCTGAGGCGTTACTTCTTCACTGAAGCCGAAACTTTCACGAGCCTGTTGCGGAACATTCGTCGTTACATCTTTCGGCATCGAATCCGTAACCTCAAAAATCCTTAAATCGTGGCGGTTCGTTCCATCGGAAAGCAGGCGGAAATTTCCGTTAAGCCCCGAGAATCCTCTTTCGTCAAGCAGTCTTGAATTTATGCTGCCGTATTCCTGCACCGACAGGGCAGATGCCAAAACCATAGCGTCATAAGCCAGAGTGTAGAGCGTTTCGGGATATTCACCATACAGCTGAGAATATTTTCCGGAAAAATATGCGGCATATTGCTTGTCAAGCGCCGGATACAAAGCTCCGTACAATGTAGTTTCACGACTGAGATTTGTGTTGTCCCATGTCGCAGAGCCCAAAATAAGCACATCAGGCGCAAAAACATCATAATATCCGAGCATTGAAGCTATCGTTTTGAGTTTTGTGCCGCTTTCCGGAATAATCACCGCGTCAAAATCAGGTGCTCCAAGGCTGTCAAGCTGTTCAAGTTTTTTCAGCTTTGATTTGGCCTTTTCATTGCCGGCCGCAGCCGCGGCTTCAAATTCTTTTTTTGCATCAGCCAGATTTTTCACTCTTTCGGAATAGTTGCTAAACTTTGCGATTAATTCCGCAAAATCAAGCGTATCAGGCGCATAAAAGCCGATTTTTACCAACTTTGCATTATTCACTTTTGCCGCACGATAAGCAGACTTTGCCAGCGTCATTCCGTAGTGATTGTCCGGCACCAGAATTGCAAAATTGTTTCGTCCGTTTGCCGCGGCATATGCTACAATTTTTTTGATTTGCTCATCGCCCAAAATTCCGAGCGAATATACTCCTCGGCGCAAAACCTGCATTGAGGTTGAAAAAGAAACTACCGGAACACTGTCCGTTTCCGCAACAGATGCGGCAGCCTCAACCTCTTCGGCGGTCAAAGGCCCCAAAATCACTTTTGCCCCGCGGGTAATTGCCCCGATTGCGGCCTCTCTTGCTCCTTCCGCGGTGCTTTTTGTATCAAAAAAATCAACTACCAGATTTTGATTATTCAAATCGACAAACGCAATCTGCGACGCATTTTTGAGCCCCTGTCCCTGTTTTGCGGCTTTTCCGCTGAGCGGAAGCAGCATTGCGACCCGAAATCCCGAAAAAGAATATTCTTCCGACGGAAGATTCGGCGTTCCGTAACGCATTGCGTCGGACATCTGCGGCTGTCTGTCCGTCGAACAGGCAAGCAGCGCAAAACATAAAACTATCGTACAAAATCTTTTTATCACTTGATTTTTTCCCAAAAATATAAAAGAATCCGAATATGCATATGATGTAACCTAATTTTCTTCACTTGTAAAGGATTCAAATTATGGAGCATGGATTATATATCATCGCAACGCCGATAGGCAACCTCGGCGACATCACCTATCGCGCGCTCGGCATCTTGAAAGAGGCGGAAATCGTGGCTTGTGAAGATACCAGGGTTACAAAAAAACTGTTCTCGCTGCTCGGCGTTGATTTGAACAAAAAGTTCATAACTTATCAAGATCACAATGAAGAAGAGTGCAGTCCGAAAATTTTGGAGATATTGCGCGGCGGTCAATCCGTAATTTTGGTCAGCGATGCCGGCTCCCCGATGATTTCCGACCCCGGATACAAACTTGTGCACCAATGCAAAAAAGAAAGCATCAGAGTTTTTTCTCTTCCGGGCGCCTGTGCCGTAATCTGTGCGATGCAACTTTCCGGACTTCCGAGCAACCGCTTTATGTTTGCCGGATTTATTCCGAACAAAGACAGCGGGAGGGAAAAGCTTTTTAAGGAGCTTCAAAACCTGAATTCTACTCTGATTTTTTATGAAACCGCACCGCGAATCCTCAAAACTCTGACGGTTATGCAAAAATTTTTTGCCGACAGAGAAATTGCCGTCGCCAGAGAAATTTCCAAAATGTATGAAGAATGCCAAAACGGAACCGCTGCCGAACTGATTGCTCATTTTGAAAAATTTGAGCCGAAAGGCGAATGCGTTATTGTGGTTGCGCCGCCCGCAGAAAAAGAATCCATCGGCGAATCCGAATTGATTGCGCTGATTAAGGACGGATTGTCAACAGATTCGCTAAAAGATGTTGCCAAAAGGCTTTCCGATGAGTTAAATTTAAACAAAAACGAAATTTATCAACTGGGGCTTAAAATAAAAAATGAAATTTAATCCAAACGGAAAAATGGCGGAATTTTTGGCCCGCGGCTATATGCGCTGCCACGGATATCAAATTTTGGCAAAAAACTACATCACAGGCCGCGGCACAACCGCCGGAGAAATTGATTTTATCGCCAAACGCAAAAATACCGTTGTTTTTGTTGAAGTAAAAAAGCGCCAATCAATCGAAAAAGCCGCATATGCCATATCTTCAATCCAAAAACAAAGAATTTTGACCGGCGCCGGAGTTTATCTGCGCTCGCACAAAAATCTGCAAAACTGCAATGTCCGCTTTGATGCGATTTTAATTGAACCGCCGTTTCGATTCTGCCATATCAAAAACGCATGGCAAATGCGCTGATGCTCAATATTTGACACCGAAAAAATACAGCCCGCAGGCAGGTGCGGTCGGCCCTGCTGCCGCGCGATTTTTCGCCTCTAAAATTTCTTTGACTTTTTCCGACGCAAGATGGCCGTCGCCGACCATTTTCAGCGTTCCGACCATATTTCGAACCTGATGATACAAAAACGATTTTGCCTCAACATAAAACCTGATTTCATCGCCGACTTTTTCAATATCAAGCTTGTCTAAGGTCTTCATCGGAGACAAAGCCTGACATTCCGCCGCACGAAAAGATGTAAAGTCGTGATGTCCGAGCAGATATTTTGCCCCTTCGCGCATTTTTTCAACATCAAGCTCAACCGGCACCCACCACACCCGATTTTTATCCAAAACGGACGGGGCGCGGCGATTTAAGATTCGATATACATACGAACGCGATTTTGCCGAAAATCTGGCATTAAAATTTTCATCGACGATTTCCGCATTAATGACGCAAACCGGAGCATCGGCCTCGCGCAGATAAAAATTCAACGCCTCGCGAATCTTAAACGGTTCAAATTCTTTTGAAATATCAAAATGAGCGACCTGTCCCAAAGCGTGAACTCCGGCGTCGGTTCTCCCCGCCCCGAAAATCTCGGCTTCTTCTTTGCACACATTTTTCAGCGAATCCACCAAAAGGCTTTGCACGCTGTCGCCTTCGCGCTGTTTTTGCCAACCGACAAGGTTTGTTCCGTCATATTCTATGGTTATTTTGTATCGCATTTTGTTTCTTTATAAAAAATGAGGCCGAATTTTGTTCAGCCTCATTGATACCTTATTTTTTTTCAGTTGGCAAGCCTAGCCGACAACCTTTTTCAAAACTACCGGTTCAGCCTGAGAAAAGCCGAGTTTTTCCTGAACTTTCCAGATAACCTTCAAAGCTTCAAGTGCTTTTTCGCCGCTGATACGCGGAGTTGCGTTTCCGTTAACACACTCGACAAAGTGCGCAAGTTCTGCCTGCAACGGCTGATTTGTCGGAATAAACAACTGTTCAACACTGCCTTTTAAGCCATAGTTCATCCAATCCGGAATATTTTCCTGATTTACATACGGCATACGCCCCTGAGAATGAACATTGATACTCTGATTGATAAAGTCCATATCAATATAGTTTGTATCGGTCGTAACGGTCAGAGTGCGGACGCGAGCCTGTGTAATACGGCTGGCGGTCAGATTTGCGGTAACGCCGTTTTCAAACTCTACCAAAGCGGTGATATAATCTTTTCCGCTCGGATGATCAGGTGTCTTGACAGCCGCGGCCTGAACATTTTTGACCGGAGATTTAACCAGATTTTGCACAACTTCAATATCGTGAATCATCAAATCCATCGCAACATCAACATCGGTAATGCGACCGGAAGCGGCAGACATTCTCTGTGCGGTAAGCGAGCGGATTTTGCTGTTGTCGTTCAAAATTTTGGTCATTTGCTCAACTGCCGGATTAAATTCTTCAATATGTCCGACCAAAAGAACAACATTGTTCTTTTTTGCCGCGTTAATCAGGCGCATACATTCGTCTTCGGTTGCGGCCAGCGGTTTTTCAATCAGGCAGTGAATGCCTTTATTCAAGAAAAATTCGCCGACTTCGGCATGCGTAACAGATGTTGTAACAACACTTACGGCATCAACATTTTTTGCAACTTCTTCCAACGAAGAAAAAGCCTTAATACCAAACATTTCTGCCGCGTTTTGAGCCGCCTGTGGAAAAATATCATAAACACCGACCAACTTGACATTCGGAAGGTTTTTATATGTTTTGAGGTGGTTTTTTCCCATCATTCCGGCGCCGATTACGGCAACTTTAAGTATTTTGCTCACAATAAAAGTCCTCTATGTTATTGATAATGGCTACCTTATAACAAATTTTTCACAAAACCGCTTTTAAATTCTTGTTACTAATTATTACAACACAAAAAAGCGTGCATATACAATATGGTACACGCGTTTTTCTTTTGCATTGTTACAAATTTATTGTTCCGATTCGGACTGTTCTTCGTCCGAAGAAAGGCTGTTATCGATAGAATATCCAACCGCGCGGATTGTTCTTATATAATCCGGACCGAATTCGTTCATTGTTTTTCTGAGACGGCGGATATGCACATCAACCGTGCGTAATTCCACAAAAATGTTGTCGCCCCAAACGCTTTTGAGCAAAAGCTCGCGTGAAAAAACTTTGCGCGGCGACGAAAGCAGCATCTTAAGCAGACGAAATTCGGTAGGTCCGAGGTGGATATAGTTGTCTCCGCGGAAAACCTTTTTTTCAACCAAATCCATTCTGATATCTTCAAAAACATATTCTTTTTTGCCGGAAGTTTCAGGTGTGCGGCGCAGATTGGTTTTGATACGCGCCAAAAGCTCGGGAACCGAAAACGGCTTTGTAACATAGTCATCGGCGCCAGACATCAGCCCTTTTACCTTGTCTTCTTCCTGACTTTTTGCGGTCAGCATAATTATCGGAACATTTTTGATTTCCGGATTGTTGCGGATTTGTTTGCAAATTTCAACGCCGGACTTTTCCGGAAGCATCCAATCAAGCAAAACCAGAGCCGGTTCGCTTTCAACAATATGCTGCACGGCTTTGCCTCCGTTTCCTTCAACTTCAACCTTATAGCCTTCTTTTTCAAGATTATATTTCAAAAGCAGAGCCAGCGGTTCTTCGTCTTCAACAATCATTATCAGCGCCATTTTCTTTCTCCGTTATCGCAGCATTTTTATATTTTCGGCATAATCCGTTCCGGCAAAAACACTTGTTCCCGCAACCAGAATATCCGCACCGGCCGCAATGCAATTTGCCGCTGTTTTTGCATTTATTCCGCCGTCTACGGCAATTTTGACATTTTTGCCGCTCAGCATTTTTTTCAGATTAGAAATTTTTTCGATTGCGGAAGGTATAAATTTTTGTCCGCCGAATCCTGGATTTACGCTCATCACTAACACTTCATCAATTTTGTCGGCAACATATTCCAACTCTTTTTCAGATGTTGACGGATTCAGCGCAACTCCGGCCTTTATGCCGAAAGCTTTGATTTGCTCAACCGCCTTATCCAGATGCAGGCAGCATTCCGCATGAACCGTAAGCCCATCAGCTCCGCACGATGCAAACCACGGAATGACCTCAAGCGGATTGTCGACCATCAGATGCACATCAAAAAACAGATTTGTATGAGAGCGTAGGCTTTTTATAAGCGCGGGACCGAATGTCAGATTCGGAACAAAATGTCCGTCCATAACATCAAAATGCAATCTGTCTGCGCCTGCTTTTTCAAGCGCTTTAACCTCTTGAGCCAAACGCGAAAAATCTGCCGATAACAGGCTTGGAGCAATCAAAACCATATTTTTCTCCTCAAATAATATGTTTTATAATAACAGCACCAACAAAAAAAACAACCCAAAATATTTTTTGCCGCATTGATTTTGCTTTTTTGACGATTATTTAAATTTTGACCCTCATTTTTATAGCGAAAGGAACAAAATTATGGGAGAAATGGCAAGAAGAATCGTAAAGCTTGATAAAGGCGAGCTACTCAAAATGTTAAATGCCGCTTTGGCAGAAGAATGGCTGGCATATTATCAATATTGGATAGGCGCAAAAATTGTTGTCGGCGCAATGCGTCCGCATATTCAGGAAGAATTTGAAAAACACGCAAAAGAAGAGCTTAAACACGCCGATTGGCTGGCAACAAGAATTGTTCAGCTGGACGGAACTCCGGTATTGTCTCCTGCAGATTGGGACAAAGTCGTAAAATGCAAATATGAAACACCGGACGACAGCTATGTTATGACAATTCTGAAACAAAATCTCGATTCCGAAAGATGCGCCATCGGCCGTTATCAATCGATTTGCGACGCATGTTTCGGCAAAGATTATGAAACATTCAGAATCTGTTCAAAAATTTTGCGCGATGAAATTGACCACGAACAGGATATGGAAGATTATATCAACGACATATCTTCCGCCATGGGACATTTCTGATTTTGTACAATTTAAAGAAAACATCTTGCTTTTTGGCGATTTATGCTGTATTATGACAAAAAAATCGCCAAAAAGGAGATGCGTTTAATGCTTGAAAAAATCAAACAGGCCATATTGGAAAGAAGAATCAACCGCGCGTCGGAAAAGATTTTAGCTCCAACACCGGAACAAAATCCGGTCAATAACTTTTATCAAAAAATGGTTGACACTCTTATCCAAACATTCGGTGCTGATGCTCTCGATAAGGAAAAAGGTCTTGTAAAAACCGACGAACACGGCAATCTTTCGGAAGAAACCATCAGCTATTGCAACGGCTTGTTTTGTAATAACGCATTTAATTTGCTGTTTGAAAGCCCGTCGATTATAAATCCGTTCAAGTCTTTTGCCTATATTGACGATGTTGTCTCCGGCGGAAAGAACGGAATTATCGACAAAGAAAGCGAAACCGTCAGCGAAAAGAACATTTCTGACATAAGCGAAAGATATGAAGCTCTTCCGGTTTTGCCGATTGTCCGCGCTATCGGGGTAATTTCGGTAAAACTGAATAGTATATCTGAAAATATCGGGGCGGCCGCTCCAGTCAATATAAACGAATCGCTCAGCACCGTAAAAGAAACTATTGATACTATGCTGGACATTATGCCGAGAGAAAGTATTGATAATGCTTGCCTTGCGATTAATACAATGATTAAAAACGCGACATCGGCCAGCGATGATAAAGAAGGAACATATAAACTTCAGGAAGAGTTTTTGAATAAGCTGATTGACAATAAGAAGAATCCGAAACTTCAGAGCAAAGCTTATCTTGAGATGGCGTTGATGCATAAATCACAAATTACAAAGGCTATCGGTTTTGCCGGTGAAGAAGTTACACATGACCAAAACTGCAGAATCGCGGCAACCGAGTGTTGCAAAAAATCATGGCAGGTTCTTCCGGCAAAAGAAAAAGAACTCAAAGCAAAAGCCTATGCCGCATATGCAAAAACAGCAAGAGGCGCCGGCATTGAAGAAAAAGACATCCTTCCTGAATTTTCGCCGAAACCAAAACGCGAAAAATCTCGCTAGAATGATGCTATTTCAAGAAACAACCCCGCATCGTCTGCGGGGTTGTTTTTATCAATGGATTAATTAAACCGCCAGTTTACAACGCACTTATTTTCTGAGCCGCAATCACAAACTTCCGCGGC
>CAKQTH010000003.1 GCA_934276635.1 uncultured Alphaproteobacteria bacterium
TTTTTGAGATCTGCCCAGGTGCCGACTTCAATAGCGGCGTTGGCGCCACCTGCAAACGAAAGTCCGCAAATCGCACTCGTGGTTAAAAGAATTTTTTTGAAAGCAAAAAAGTTCATGGTTCTTCCCCTATAATATCTTAAAAATCAGCCTCATAAAAAGCACAAAACAAATGGCAAAGCCATTTTGCCCATACCTTTTATTTTATGCGTTTCAGTCTACCCCCCCATAAATGGTTGTCAATATGATTTTTGTTAATAAATGAAAAAGAGGTGAATTTCTTCACCCCTTTTTCCAATTATCCGCCCAAAAAGCGAACTTCTTCAGCGAACTTTATTCAGCTTGAGAAACTTGAGCGCCGCCTTCGGCTGCTGCCTCATGTTTTTCTTCATGCTGCAATTTTTCGTTCTTCTTTTCTTCTCGCAAAGCAAGAATTTCCTTGTCGTTTTGCGCTGCGACCTTCTTTAGGTTACGCAATACGCTTCCGGTTCCCGCAGGAATCAGTCTTCCGACAATTACATTTTCCTTCAATCCGGTCAGATCATCAACACGACCTGCAACTGCAGCTTCTGTCAATACTCTGGTCGTCTCCTGGAACGATGCAGCCGAAATAAACGACTTTGTCTGCAACGATGCTTTTGTGATACCGAGCAAAATCGGTGTTGCTTCAGCCGGTGTGCCGCCTTCGGCAATTACCTTTGCATTTTCGGCCTCAAAGACATCGGCAAATGTCTGTTCTCCGACAAGGAATGTCGTGTCGCCGACAGATGTAATTTCAACTTTGCGCAACATCTGAGATACAATAACCTCAATGTGCTTATCGTTAATCTTAACACCTTGCAGACGATATACATCTTGAACTTCCTTAACCAGATATTCTGCCAATTTCTCAACACCGAGAATACGCAAAATATCATGCGGAGCAGGTGTACCCTCAACCAGCATATCGCCTTTCTTTACGATATCGCCGTCTTGAACAGCCAAATGCTTGCCCTTCGGGATCAGATATTCAACAGGTTCGCCGTTTTCCGGTACAACCATAATGCGCTGCTTAGACTTGTAGTCTTTGCCGAACTCGACAACACCGTCGATATCAGACAAAATTGCCTGATCCTTCGGGTGGCGGGCTTCAAACAACTCGGCAACACGCGGCAGACCACCGGTAATATCTTTTGTCTTTGAGCTTTCTCTCGGAATTCTGGCAATGATATCGCCGACTTTTACTTCTGCGCCGTTGTCAACATTCAAAATTGCATCAACCGACAGATAGTAGCGAACTTCTTTGCCGTTATCTCCGACAACCGGTTTGCCTTTTGCATCTTTCAATGTAATGCTCGGGCGCAAACCTGCACTCGCCGAATTTGATCTCCAATCAATAACAACCTTAGAAATAATACCTGTTGTTTCATCAACAGACTCTTTGATTGAAACATTGTTAATCAAATCTACAAGCTCAACCGTACCTGCTTTTTCGGTAATAACCGGAACGGTAAACGGATCCCACTCGGCAACTTTCTGACCTTTTTCAACCGTGTCGCCTTCTTTTGCCAAAACTTTGGTACCGTAAGGAACATGGTGGCGCGATTTTTCACGGCCGGCATTATCCAAAATTACGATATCGCAGTTACGAGACAGGATAATCAGGTGACCATCGGAGTTTTCAACCGTATGAGCATTGTCAAGTTTCAAAACGCCGGTAAACGGAACTTCGATATTCGACTGCTCGGCAGATGTAGACGCCGCACCACCGATGTGGAAGGTTCTCATCGTCAGCTGTGTACCAGGCTCACCGATTGACTGTGCCGCAATAACACCGACAGCCTCACCGATATTAACCGGAGTACCTCTGGCCAAATCGCGTCCGTAACAAGCAGCGCAGATGCCGTTCTTGGATTCGCAGGTCAATACCGAACGAATCTTAACTTGTTCAACGCCGGCTTTTTCAACAACTTCAACATCGTTTTCATCAATCAGTTTGCCCTTCTTAATCAGGACTTCGCCGGTCTCCGGGTGAACGATGTCTTCGCCGATTGTACGACCCAAAATTCTTTCACCGATGGAAACAATCACATTGCCGCCGTCAACAACTGGACGAACAATGATGCCTCTTTCGGTTCCGCAGTTGGCTTCCGTAATCACAACATCTTGCGCAACATCAACCAAACGGCGGGTCAAATAACCGGAGTTTGCGGTCTTCAACGCAGTATCGGCCAAACCTTTACGAGCACCGTGGGTAGAGTTAAAGTATTCAAGCACCGTCAAACCTTCTTTAAAGTTTGAGATAATCGGTTGTTCAATAATCTCTCCGTTCGGTTTTGCCATCAAACCGCGCATACCGGCCAATTGTCTCATTTGAGCTGCCGAACCGCGGGCTCCGGAGTGTGCCATCATATATACAGAGTTGATGTATCCGTGATCTGTTTTTGAAATGTTTTTCATCATTTCATCTGCAACCTTATCGGTGCAGGCAGACCAGATATCGACCACCTTGTTATATTTCTCGCCTTTGGTAATCAAACCGTTTTGATATTGTTCTTCAAACTCTTTTACCTGAGCCGCTGTTTCGGCAATCAATTCTGCTTTTGCTGCCGGAACAATCAAATCGTCTTTACCGAAAGAAATACCTGCCTTACAAGCGTTTGTAAAGCCGAGGGTCATAATCTTGTCAACCATGATACAGGTTTCTTTTTGACCGCAGTGACGATATACAACATCGATAATCTCGGAAATTTCTTTCTTTCTGATCAAGCGGTTAACCAAAGAATACGGAATGTCTTTGTGATGCGGCAGAATATCGGAAATTATGATACGACCCGGGGTGGTATCAACCAATCCGTATTTAATCTCGCCGTCATCGCTGACATATTCCATACGACATTTGATTTTTGCGTGCAAATCAACGGCTTTTGCGTTCAATGCAAGCATAACCTCGTCTCTGTCGGCATAAATGCTGCCTTCACCGGTCACGCCGTCCGCATCATATGAAAGGTAATAAATACCCAAAACCATATCTTGTGACGGAACGATAATCGGTTTACCGGAAGCCGGCGACAACACATTGTTTGTAGACATCATCAAAACTCTGGCTTCAAGCTGAGCTTCTACCGACAACGGAACATGGACTGCCATTTGGTCACCATCAAAGTCCGCGTTAAACGCAGTACATACGAGCGGGTGCAGGTGGATTGCTTTACCTTCAACCAAAACCGGCTCAAATGCCTGAATACCAAGACGGTGCAAAGTCGGCGCACGGTTCAGCAATACAGGGTGTTCTCTGATAACTTCCTCAAGAATATCCCATACTTCCGGACGCTCCTTTTCTACCATTCTCTTGGCTGCCTTAATTGTGGTTGCGTGTCCGTACAGCTCCAATTTTGCATATACAAACGGCTTAAACAATTCAAGAGCCATCTTTTTCGGCAAGCCGCACTGATGCAGTTTGAGTTCCGGCCCTACCGTAATAACCGAACGACCGGAATAGTCAACGCGTTTACCGAGTAGGTTCTGACGGAAACGACCCTGTTTACCTTTGAGCATATCGGACAAAGATTTCAGCGGGCGTTTGTTTGTACCTGTAATTGCGCGGGCTCTGCGGCCGTTATCAAACAAAGCATCAACAGATTCCTGCAGCATTCTCTTTTCGTTGCGGACAATAATATCCGGTGCGTGCAATTCGAGCAATCTCTTCAAACGATTGTTGCGGTTGATAACGCGGCGATACAAATCGTTCAAATCAGATGTTGCGAATCGGCCGCCGTCCAGAGGAACAAGCGGACGCAACTCTGGCGGAATAACCGGCAGAACATCAAGAATCATCCATTCCGGCTTGGTGTTGGAATTGATGAAATCTTCAACGATTTTCAAGCGTTTAACCAGTTTCTTTCTTTTTGCTTCAGAGTTTGTTTCTTTCAACTCGGCGCGCATTTCTGCTCTTTCTGCTTCCAAATCGATAGAAGACAAAATTTCTTTCAATGCCTCAGCACCGATAGATGCTCTGAACGCATCTTCGCCGTATTCATCAAGAGCTTCCTGATACTGTTCTTCGGTCAAAAGCTGATTAACCGAAAGAGAAGTCAGCCCCGGTTCTACAACGATATAGCTTTCAAAGTACAAAACTCTTTCCAAAGCTTTCATCGGGATATCCGTCAGCATTGCAATGCGCGACGGCAAGGACTTGAGGAACCAGATGTGGGCAACCGGTGCCGCCAACTCAATGTGTCCCATTCTTTCACGACGAACCTTTGAAAGTGTAACTTCAACACCGCATTTTTCGCAAACAACGCCGCGGTATTTCATTCTTTTATATTTTCCGCACAAGCACTCATAATCCTTTACAGGACCGAAAATGCGGGCACAGAACAAGCCGTCTCTTTCAGGTTTGAAAGTACGATAGTTAATCGTTTCCGGCTTTTTAACTTCACCGTAAGACCATGAACGAATCTGTTCCGGAGAGGCTATCGAGATTTTTATTTGATCAAAAGAATCGCCTGATACCTGCTGACCAAAAAATTTCATAATATCATTCATATTTATTCAACTCCTTATTATTCTTCGTTCAACATTTCAACATTCAGGCACAAAGACTTAATTTCTTTAACCAAAACATTGAATGATTCCGGAATTCCGGCTTCAAATGCATCATCACCGCGAACAATTGCTTCATAAACTTTGGTTCTTCCGTTTACATCATCAGACTTAACGGTGAGCATTTCCTGCAAGGTATAGGCTGCGCCGTATGCCTGCAATGCCCAAACTTCCATTTCACCGAATCTTTGTCCGCCGAATTGAGCTTTACCACCAAGCGGCTGCTGTGTAACCAGAGAATAAGATCCGACCGAACGAGCGTGCATCTTATCATCAACCATGTGGTGCAGCTTAATCATATAAATGATACCGACTGTAACTTTACGGTCAAACTTTTCACCTGTACGGCCGTCATACAAATCTATCTGACCAGATGTCGGCAAGCCTGCCAGGGTCAGCATTCTGTTGATGTCGTCTCCGTTGGCTCCGTCAAATACCGGAGTTGCCATCGGAATACCGTTTTTCAGGTTGGAAATCATTTCCATTTTTTCATCTTCGTTCAATACGGCAATTTGCTTGTCATACTGCTTGTCACCGTAAATTGTGCGAAGTTGTGCGTTCAATTCATCAATGGTCTTTTCACCTTTTTTGTATTGTTCGCAAAGTTCGTTTAACTGTTTTCCGAGTTCTTTTGCTGCCCAGCCGAGGTGGGTTTCCAAAATTTGTCCCACATTCATACGAGAAGGCACACCGAGCGGGTTCAAAACGATATCAACCGGCGTTCCGTCTTCGGTATACGGCATATCCTGCAGCGGCAGAACTCTTGAAATTGTACCTTTGTTACCATGGCGGCCGGCGATTTTATCACCGGTTTGAATCTTGCGCTTGCTGGCAATGAAAACTTTAACCATTTTCAAAACGCCCGGCAGCAAATCATCACCGCGTTGAACTTTTTCAACCTTATCGGCAAAGTGCTTTTGAATCTTTTCAAGACGAGCATCAAAAGCTGCGCCGAATTCTTCGATTCTGGCCATCAATTCTTCATCTTTGACCACAATCTTGCGCCACTGAGCCGACGGAACATTGTCCAAATCTTCGGCGGTAATAGCCTTTTTCTTTGAAAGTCCCTTCGGAGCATCAACAACTTCTTGTCCGACAAGCATTGCTTTCAATCTTGCATTGAAGTTTCTGCGAACGATAGAAATTTCGTCATCGCGGTCTTTTGCCAATGCGGAAATTTCTTCCTGTTCGATTGCCAGCGCGCGTTCGTCTTTTTCAACGCCGCGACGAGAGAACACATGAACATCGACAACAATACCTTCAATACCCGGCTGAACTCTGAGCGATGTATCGCGAACATCAGATGCTTTTTCGCCAAAGATTGCGCGGAGCAGTTTTTCTTCTGGAGTAACCGGAGATTCACCTTTCGGAGTAACCTTTCCGACCAAAATATCGCCGGCCTTAACTTCTGCACCGATATAAACAATACCGGCCTCGTCAAGGTTGCGCAAAGCTTCTTCGCCGACATTCGGAATATCGCGGGTGATTTCTTCTTGTCCGAGTTTGGTATCGCGAGCCATAACTTCAAATTCTTCAATATGCAAAGAAGTCAAAACATCATCGCGGGATACGCGTTCGGACAACAAAATCGCATCTTCGTAGTTCAAACCGTTCCAAGGCATAAATGCAACCAGCATATTTCTGCCGAGCGCCAATTCGCCCATCTCGGTACAAGCACCATCGGCAATGATATCGCCGGCCTTAATTTTGTCGCCAACTTTTACCAGCGGAACTTGATTAAGGCAGGTATTCTGGTTAGAACGGCGGAATTTGTGCAGCTTATAGATTTCAACACCGACATCGTTTGCTTTTTCGTCCTGAGAACGAATAACGATACGATTTGCATCAACCGCGTCAACAATACCGTCATATTTTGCAACCAATGTTGCGCCGGAATCTTTTGCCACGGTCGCTTCCATACCTGTTCCGACAAGCGGAGCCTCGTTGCGCAGCAACGGAACTGCTTGTCTCTGCATGTTTGCGCCCATCAATGCACGGTTAGCATCGTCGTTTTCCAAGAACGGAATTAAAGCCGTTGCCACAGAAACGAGCTGTTGCGGCGCCACATCGATGTAGCTGATTTCTTCCGGTCTTGCAAACTCAAATTCACCGGCTTTACGGCAGGCGATAAGGTCATGAGCGAATGTACCGTCGTCATTGACTTTTGCGTTTGCTTCCGCAATTTTATATTTTCCTTCTTCATCGGCCGAAAGATATACAACTTCAGAGGTAACTTTGCCGTCTACAACTTTGCGGTACGGGCATTCAATAAAGCCGTATTTGTTGATGCGGGCATAGGTTGCCAAAGAGTTAATCAAACCAATGTTCGGTCCTTCAGGAGTTTCAATCGGGCAGATACGGCCATAGTGAGTCGGGTGTACATCTCGAACCTCAAATCCGGCTCTGTCACGGCTCAAACCGCCCGGGCCCAATGCAGACAAACGACGCTTGTGAGAAATTTCGCAAAGCGGGTTGTCCTGATCCATAAATTGAGACAGCTGAGAAGATCCGAAAAACTCTCTGATAACTGAGGCAATCGGTTTAGCATTAATCAAATCCTGCGGTTTTACATTTGCCAAAACTTCAGAGCTCATCTTTTCGCGTGTGGCTCTTTCCATACGAATCAAACCCATACGATATTGATTTTCCATCAATTCACCGACGCTGCGAACACGACGATTGCCCAAGTGGTCAATATCATCAACTTCACCTTTGCCGTCGCGGATTTCAACCAATCTCTTTACAATACGCAAAATATCGTCTTTGCGCAATGTGCGGTATGTATCCGGAGCATCGTCAAACGAAATATCCAACGCGTTGTTCATTTTTACGCGGCCGACAGCAGACAAGTCATATCTGTCCTCTTCAAAGAACAAGCCTTTGAACAGCTGGTGGGCAGCCTCGTATGTCGCCGGTTCTCCCGGACGCATAACGCGATAAATATCAAACAAAGCTTCTTCGCGGTTGCTGTTTTTATCAACAGCCAAAGTGTTGCGGATATACGGGCCTACATTTACACCATCAATATACAAAGTGTCGATTTCTTTAACCTTTGCGGCAACAAGTTTGTCAAGCAGTTCTTCATTGATTTCGGCACCTGCTTCAGCCAAAACTTCGCCGGTTTTCGCAACAACAATATCTTTTGCCAAGAATTTGCCATAAAGGTTTTCTTTGGCAACCAGATAATATTCCAAACCGTCTTCAGCCAATTTTCTGGCTGTTCTCGGAGTCAGCTTTCTGCCTTTTTCAAGAACGGTTTCGCCGTTTGCGGCATTAACCAGATCAAAGTCAAACTTAACGCCTTTCATTCTTTCTGGAACAAACTTAACTTTCCAGTTCTTTTTGTCGGCAACATAGCTTTCGGTTTCATAGAAATAAGCAAGAATTTCTTCTTTGCTCATACCCTTGATTTCCATCGGGTCGATAGACTTGCCTTCTTTTTTCAGTTCGGTAATCTTTTTCATTGTTTCGTCAGAATACAACGCATAAAGCATTGAGCTGAGCGGAATCTTTCTTCTGCGGTCGATACGAGCGTACAGAATATCTTTTGCATCAAACTCAAAATCGAGCCACGAGCCACGATACGGAATTACGCGGGCAGAGAACAAATATTTTCCCGACGATACGGTTTTGCCGCCGTCATGATCAAAAAAGATACCTGGAGAACGGTGCATCTGAGAAACGACAACGCGCTCGGTACCATTAAAAATAAATGTTCCGTTTTCGGTCATGAGCGGAATATCGCCCATATAAACATCTTGTTCCTTAATGTCGTGAACAGACTTGGCTCCCGTTGCCTCGTCAATATCCCAAACAATAAGACGCAATGTCGCGCGAACAGATGCGGCATATGTCATATCGCGTTTGAGACATTCATCAACATCATATTTCGGCTCCTCGAGTTCGTATTTCACAAAATCGAGTTCACCTGTTTCTGAAAAATCCTTAATCGGAAAAATATCTTGAAAAACTTTTTCAAGCCCGAATTCGCTTTCTTTGTTATTGATAAAAGCGTCATACGAAGCCGTTTGGACTTCAATCAGGCTCGGCATATCAGCAACGGGCTCGATTCGTCCGAAGTTTTTTCTTACACGTTTTTTGCTCGTATAAGATTCTTTCATTGTTTTTATCCCTTTATGGTTAAAATCCTGCGACAATCCCGGCATAAAGCACCCCGTCAACAGGAGGTTGATATATCAGCTAAATTAAAAGACGCCAAACCGTAGGGAATCTGCCCCTCTTGGCGAAAAAAATCAGAATAATTGCATGCAATTGTTACTATTGTAACCGAATTCAGCGCGAATGTACTACATTTTTTTTAATTTGACAAGTAAAAAAGCATAGAAAAATTGACTATAAAACCGATATTTTCGACCTGTTTTTTGCGACTTTTTAAAGACGGATTTTGCATGTTTTTCCCGATTCGTTTTGCACAAAATAGGGATAAAGTCATTTTTGCAACCATTGCGGCCATACAGCGGTTCCGATTGCCGACAAATCGCCGCTTTTGAGCACGGAAAAAGAGGATCGACATTTTCGACCCCCTTTAATCTTTATAAAGGAAAATGAAATTAAATAATTTCCTTAATCTTTTTATTTTTTGGCAGTTTTCTTGTATTCATCTGCCAAAGACTTCATCAATTCATTAAATTCATCTTCTCCGAGCTCTTCTTTGAGTTCATTGATAGATCGTTCAACTTCGCTGACAAAGTTATCAGGATACGGAATTTCAGGAACATGCCTTACAGAGACATCATATGCGTTTGCAATTTCCTTTTTGGGACCAACTCGCTCAATTACCAAAACTTTTTCCGCTTTGTTCAATCTTTCGCGAATTTCAAGCAATATATTTGTCAAAAGAAAAGCTTTTTTGTTGTTGCGGGTCAGTATTGCACAGTTTTTACCGTCATACATCAGGTCTGCACTGACTATCATTCCCTCATCGATATCTAAAGCGATGCCGAGTTCATTATCTTTGGTTACAAAAAACTCAAAATCATCAACCCAAATTTTTTCTAAAGACATACATCTTCCCCTTTCCGTTTATACTGTTTAGCAGCAAGACTTATCTCTCCGAGGCCTTTCTATCGCTAATTTTGTTACGAATAGTATCAATACCTGCAGCTGATGCACCAGCCAAAACCGGAACAGCAATTCCAAGACCTGTGATTACAGCACCCGCTGTCGGAGATACACTCATAGCTGTTGCGGTTATTGCTGTCATATAGCCCATAATTCCGCCCGTAGTCAATCCAACTGCATGATTTTTTGAAAACTCTCTCAATCTGTTACCGATTGACTGTCTTCCTGCGCTGAACTTTTCAGCCTGCCCATAAGCCTTGCCTGCGTCAGCTTTGCTTCTAATTGCTATTGTCATTGTTTTTCTCCTTTATAAATAAATATCGTTTATATGTTAAATATTAGTTACTTTACTAACTTTAATATCAATTTATCATTATTTTCTTTTTTTGTCAATATTTTTTTGACAGAATTCTTGACAAATTATAACTACTCACAATATCTATTTATTTCAAGTATACTTTTTTGCTTTTTAACAGATTTTATTTTTATTTGCAAGTTTTTTATACCTCGAAAAATCGGATAAAAAAATATCCGCCGAATCCGACGGATACAAAAAACTTTTCGCTCATTTCGGCAGTTGATCGCGACCGTCAAGATTTCCGATAACAATCAGCACCAAAGCCAGAAATGACAGCAAAGAAACCATGAAACCGAGAGAATTTGCGAATATAAACTCTATCACCAGACCGACGATAAAAGTCACAACCAGCAAAATTGCCTCAAGCCCCTTTTCTTCCATAAATTTTTTCATAGGCATAAAAATTTTAATTTGCAGAATAATTGGTTATCGGGTTTGTTTGTATCATTTTTCACTCGTTTTGTCAACATATTCGAGTGCGAATCGCAAAACCGCAAAATCTATTTGAAATAAAACATTATTCCGCACTTGTTCTCCGTACTTGAGCAAACGCATATATCAGAAGAAATCGATATAATGGAAGAGGCTTTTATTTGCGCATATGTATAATATTTCGTTGCCGTCTTATCATTAAGCCCCATAATTGCACCCATATTAGATGCGAAACCCTAATTTGCCATCACCAAAGCTACACAAGATTCTTTTGAAATGTTAAAAATACTTATATTAAAAACATCACAGCTGCTGGAAATGTTTATATTTCCTCCAAGCGCATGTTTTGGTGTGCAACCGCTGTTTGTGCAATCTTTTGCCATTTCTTCCTGATAAATCCCGAGATTATACGCCATTTTATGGTTAAACCTTTATAATTCCCCTGAAATGAAAATATCGTACGAACATTTGTCGCGACTGTGGATACCTAATCAATCAGTTTGTTTGTCTTATACTTTGTCATATCTTTGGAATAATAGGCAATACCGGCAGCGGACAAAACTCCAACAATGACCAACACGCCGAGCATTTCAATCATCGAACTACCGCCCTGATTCGAAACATATTTTTTTCATCTTATTAATCCTGATAAAATATAACCTGAGCGCACCCCCCTTGGCAATTATCAAGGATTTTCTCCGATTCGCGACACATCTCTTTCCTTTTGATTCATCTTAATTTCACATCAATTCCGCCACGCAAATCCGATTCGCGACACCTATCCGCCGATTCGTTTTAGCAAATTGCTCAGAGCTCGCCTTCCCGATTCGCCCGACAAGCAAACCTTATGCACTTCTATTCTCCATAGCTTATCCAAACCCGATTCGTTTTTCCTCACACACACGATTCGCCCTCACAAAACCAATTCGCCCCATTAGCCCGATTCGTCCCGCGCCTCTATCGATTCGCTCCAGTTTCAAAAATTCACTCCTCAACACAACAAACCAGCCAGCTTTCGCAACGCAAACCGCCACTATTCTCCTGTTTTCCGCCACAATTGCCATTTATTCCCCGCCAACTTCCCCGATTCGTTTTTTCTCCGCTCGCCACTATTTTGCCACAAAAAAAGAGTGCCAATTAACAGCACTCTTTTTCCGATTCTTCATTTTTTAGAAGTGTTCATCACAACGACGAATCAAGTCTTCTATATTCTCAGGCGGCCAACCCGGAACATCCATTCCGAGGTGAATACCCATCTTTGTCAATACTTCTTTGATTTCGTTCAAAGATTTACGACCAAAGTTCGGCGTGCGGAGCATTTCTGCTTCTGTCTTCTGTACCAAATCACCGATATAGATGATGTTGTCATTCTTCAGGCAGTTTGCAGAACGAACCGAAAGTTCAAGCTCTTCAACCTTCTTCAACAAATTACGATTGAACGGAAGCTCTTCTTTCTCCGATTCGCTCTCGCTCTCCGGCTCATCAAAGTTGATGAACGGTTTGAGCTGATCTTGCAGAATACGGGCAGAATAAGCAACCGCATCTTCCGGTGTGATAACGCCGTTGGTTTCAACAACCAAAGTCAGCTTATCATAGTCCGTAATTTGTCCGACACGGGTATTTTCAACCTTGTATGAAACTTTCTTTACCGGAGAATAAATTGCGTCTACGGCAATCAGTCCGATAGGAGCATCAGCTGCCTTGTTCTGATATGCCGGAACATAACCTTTTCCGGTGTTAACGGTCATTTCGATATTGATGCTTGCGCCGGCGTCAAGATTGCAGATTACCAATTCAGGATTCTTAATCTCAACATCGTGTCCGGTATCAATCATTCCGGCTGTAACGGTGCAAGGACCGGTAGCTTTCAAAGTCATGGTTTTTGTGCCTTCGTTATGAACGGCGACTGCCAGACATTTGATATTCAGAACGATATCCGTAACATCTTCACGAACGCCGGAGATTGTAGAAAACTCGTGCAAAACTCCGTCGATTTTGATAGCCGTAACCGCACCGCCCTGCAGCGATGAAAGCAACACTCTTCTCAAAGCATTACCCAAGGTTAAGCCAAATCCTCTTTCAAGGGGTTCAACCACTATTTTGGCTCTGTTTTTGCCTTCGCCCGAAACAACTTCCAAATTAGTCGGTTTAATAAGTTCTTGCCAATTTTTTTGAATCACCGGTATATCCTCTTAAGTTTTTTGTAGTGCATATGCATATTTTAAAAGTGTCGCGGCAACGAAACCATCGGCCGATAGTTTCGCTGCCATATAAATCTGATTAGACGCGGCGTCTCTTCTTCAAGCGGCATCCGTTGTGCGGAACCGGTGTTACATCGCGAATCGATGTAATTGTGAAGCCGACTACCTGCAATGCTCTGATAGCAGATTCTCTTCCGGAACCCGGACCTTTAACTTCAACCTCGAGGGTTTTCATTCCGTTTTCCTGAGCTTTTTTACCTGCTTCTTCAGCAGCAACCTGTGCTGCATACGGAGTAGACTTTCTTGAGCCTTTGAAGCCTTGCGCACCGGCTGTCGACCAAGAAACCGTATTTCCCTGAGCATCAGTGATTGTTACTCTTGTGTTGTTGAAAGAAGAATCCACATGGGCTACACCCGCCGTGATATTCTTTTTCTCTTTTTTCTTAACGCGTTGTACTGCTTTTGCCATTTGGTGCTACCTCTTACTATTTCTTCTTATTCGCAACGGTCTTGCGTTTACCTTTACGGGTTCTGGCATTTTGTTTTGTACTCTGACCACGAACAGGCAGACCTTTACGATGTCTTAAACCTCTGTAACATCCAAGATCCATAAGTCTTTTGATGTTTACGCCAACTTCACGACGAAGTTCACCTTCAACGAGGTATTCCTTGTCGATTACTTCACGAATTTTTGCGACTTCTTCATCGCTCAACTGATGAACGCGGCGATTGAGGTCAACTCCAGATTTTGCACAAATATCTTGAGCAGTTTTTCTCCCGATACCAAAAATATATGTCAAAGCGACTTCTATTCTTTTGGCTGTCGGAATATTTACACCAGCTATACGAGCCAAATTAACTCTCCATTTCTATAAATTAGTTATTACATTCAAAAAATTGATCACCATTTTTCAAAATTAAGCCGGATTATATGCTAATATTTCTTTTAGTCAACTATTTCTTTTAAAGAAATTCGTTTTTTTCATAAAAACTTAATCTTTTATCTCAATTCCCAAAACATTATCAATTTTTTTGCTCACGGCCTCAATCGTCCCCGTCCCGTCAACGCATCTGAGCAATCCCTGCTTTTCAAAATAAGGAATCGTCGGATATGTCAACGAACGATAGTTAATCAAACGATTTTGCACCGTTGTGCGATTGTCATCCTGTCTGCGCGAAAACTCTGTCCCGCCGCACTTATCGCAGACACCGTAAACCTTCGGCTTATGAAACTTGTCATGATAGCCCTCGCCGCAGCGCATACAGGTATATCTGCCGAGAATTCTCTCCATGATAATCTCGTCGGGAACCTGTATCTCTATTACGGCCGTCAATTTGACATTTTTTTCTTTGAGCATCTCATCAAGATATTGAGCCTGCGGCAATGTACGCGGAAATCCGTCCAAAATAAAGCCTTTTTCGCAGTCTTTTTGTGCGATTCGCGATTTTATCATCGATATAATCATCTCATCTGACACAAAATTTCCGCCAGCCAGCAATTCTCCGATTTTTTTCCCGAGTTCGCTGCCGCTTTGCGCTTCCGCCCTGAGCATCTCTCCGGTGGAAAGATGGGGAATATGCACCTTGTTGCTGAGAATACGAGCCTGCGTGCCCTTACCGCACCCGGGAGCACCCGTAAAAACCACAAACAGACCCGCATTCTTATTCATTTTCAATCCTCCGCCTTATTTTCTCTTTTTATTCACCAATGCGGCTTTTTTCAAGAGGCCTTCATATTGATAAGCAATAAGGTGTGACTGAATCTGGCTTACAAAATCCATTGTTACCTGAACAACGATGAGCAGTGTCGTTCCGCCCAAAACAAACGGAATAGACAGTTTGTAAATCAAAATTTCAGGCAAAATACACAATGCAACCAAATATATTGCGCCAATAACGGTCAATCTGGTGATTACATAATCCAAATATTCCGCCGTATTTTTACCCGGACGGATACCCGCAATAAAACCACCGTGTTTTTTCAGATTTTCTGCAGTTTCTTCCGGATTGAAAACAACCGCAGTATAGAAAAACGCAAAAAACGCAATCAAAAACGCATACAGGCAGAGATACAGCGGCTGGCCGTGTCCGAGCCACATACTTATGGTCTGAACCCAGGACGGGCCGTTTTCAGCCGACATATTTGCAATCGTAATCGGCAACAACAAAAGCGATGATGCAAAAATCGGAGGAATAACGCCGGTCGGGTTAATCTTGAGCGGCAAATGCGAACTTTCCGCAGAAGTAATGCGCATACCGATCTGACGCTTCGGATACTGAATTGTAATCTTTCTGGCTGCTCTTTCTACCAAAACAATGATATAAATCAAAGCCAATACCATAAATACCAACGATGCCAACACAATCGGAGACAATGTTCCGACTCGTCCCAACTCAAAAGTATGGAGCAAAGCAGCCGGAATATTGGCAATAATACCAACCGTGATTATCAGCGACGAGCCGTTGCCGACACCGCGCGATGTAATCTGGTCGCCGAGCCAAACGATAAACATTGTACCGCCGACAAGCGAAACAATCGTTGTAAATTTGAACACAAAACCCGGGGTTACAACCGCAGACATACCGGCAGAACCGGTCAAGCCTTCAAGACCGACGGCAATTCCGTATCCCTGAATGATTGTAATCAAAACCGTCAACATTTTTGTGTAGTGAACCATTTTGCGATGACCGGCCTCACCTTCTTTTTTCAGTGCTCCGAGCGACGGAATTACGGATTGTCCGAGTTGCAAAATGATTGATGCCGAAATATATGGCATAATGTTTAGGGCAAAAATGGTCATACGCTCAAGCGCACCGCCTGAAAACATATTAAACATTCCCAAGATTCCGCTTGAATTGCGCGAAAAGATATCCGCCAAAATATGCGGATCAATCCCCGGCAGCGGAATAAATGTGCCAAGGCGAAAAACTATCAGAGCCAAGACCGTAAACCACAGTCTTTTCTTCAATTCATCGGCCTTGCTGAAAGACGACACATCAATATTTGCCGCCATTTTTTCTGCTAAAGATACCATATTTTCATTCCCTGTTTATATTAAAAAAGGACAGAATGAGTTGGCACACAGGCACAATCACTCCGTCCATAAAAATTTATTTAAGCTACGATATTTACTTTACCGCCTGCTTTTTCAACAGCCGCAACAGCTGCTTTAGAAGCAGAGTTTACAGAAATCGTAATGCTTGAAGTTACTGCACCGCGTGCGAGCAGACGAACGCCGTCCAACTTCTTGCTGACAAGACCTGTTTCCAAAAGTTTTGCAACATCGATTGAAGCAGCATCAAGCTTGCCGGCATCAACAGCCTTCTGGATTGTGTCCAGATTTACAACAGCATAGTGCAAAGCAAAATGATTCTTAAATCCATGCTTCGGCAATCTGCGGTAAATAGGCATCTGACCGCCTTCAAAACCTTTGATTGCAACACCGGAACGAGCCTTCTGACCCTTTTGACCACGGCTTGAAGTTTTACCTTTGCCGCTACCGATACCGCGACCAACACGGGTTCTTGCCTGTCTGGCGCCTTCATTATCTCTTAATTCATTAAGTTTCATTATCTTTATTCCTTAACTTATCTTATTACTCTACAAACAAAAGTCGTTCTTAAGAACTTGTCGGAGAGGGCTGCCGCCGTTTAAGGCTGCGCGCCCTTCCTCAAAGCTCTATTCTTCAACTTTTACCAGATGAGCAACTTTCTTAATCATACCTCTGACCGAAGGAGTATCGTTCAAAACAGACACTCTGCCCATTTTGTTAAGACCTAAGCCGATCAATGTGGCTCTTTGGTCTTTCGGACGACCGATAGGGCTGGCAATTTGAGTAACTTTAATTGTCTTGTTTGCCATTTTTATGCCTCCTCAGCTGAAAGTTTGACATTAGAAGTGTTCTCACGGCGGGAAACGATGTCGCCAACTTTTTTGCCGCGTTTTGCTGCAACCATTCTCGGAGAATTAATTGCCTGCAATGCTGCAAAAGTTGCCTTAATCATATTATACGGGTTGTTAGAGCCCAAAGATTTTGCAACAACATCTTGAACGCCCAAAACTTCAAACACTGCACGCATCGGGCCGCCAGCAATAACACCGGTACCGGCAGGAGCTGTTCTCAGAACAACTTTTCCTGCGCCGAAACGACCTTCAACATCGTGGTGCAAAGTTCTGCCCTCGCGCAGAGGAATGCGAACCATATTCTTCTTTGCTTCGTTCGTAGCTTTTACGATAGCGTCCGGGACTTCGGTAGCTTTGCCTGAACCGTATCCTACGCGGCCTTTCTGGTCACCTACGACAACGATTGCGGCAAAAGACATTGTGCGTCCGCCTTTAACGGTTTTTGCTACGCGGTTAACGAATACCAGTTTTTCAACCAGTTCTTCTTTCTTTTCTGCTTTATTGCGATTATCTACAGCTTGTGCCATTTCATAAACTCCTAGAATTTCAATCCGGCTTCACGAGCTGCTTCAGCCAAAGCTTTTACGCGTCCGTGATAAATATATCCGCCGCGATCAAAGACAACTTCTTTAACGCCTGACTTGAGGGCTCTTTCTGCCACAATTTTACCAATGAAGCTTGCAGCCTCAACCGTAGATGCTTTCTTAACATTATCTCTTACTTCTTTATCCAATGTAGAAGCAGAAACAACTGTACAGCCTTTTGCATCGTCAATAACTTGCGCATAGATATGCTGGCTGCTGCGGAACACAGACAATCTCATTTTGCCGTTTGCAGCTGCTTTTAATGCTGTTCTAACGCGCGCTTTTCTTTTTTCGAACAATTTCTTTGGTGTATTCATCAGAACTATTCCTTATTTCTTTTTGCCTTCTTTACGACGGATGTATTCGCCGACATACTTCACACCTTTACCTTTATACGGTTCAGGTTTTCTGTATTTACGAACTTCTGCCGCAATCTGGCCAACCAATTGTTTATCAACACCAGAAATATTGATTTGCGTAGGTGTTTCGCAAGCAATCTTAATTCCTTCCGGAGCCTCAAAAATTACATCATGAGAAAATCCCAAAGAAAGTACGAGTTTGCGAGTCCCTTCAACGCGTGCCTTATATCCGACACCAACCAACTCTAACTGTTTGCTAAAGCCCTGGCTAACTCCCTTAACGATAGAGTTAATCTGAGCTCTTGTTGTTCCCCACAAAGCGCGAGCCTGTTTGCTCTCAGAAATCGGGGTAACAACTACTTTGTTGTCTTCCAACTTTGTCGCAATATGACTGTCGTCAAATGTAAAGCTCAACTCACCGAGTTTGCCTTTTGCGCGTACAACATTGTTTTCAATGCTGACCGTTACATCAGAAGGAACAATTACAGGATATTTTCCAACTCTTGACATTGTATTTCCTCCTTAGAACACTTGACACAATACTTCACCGCCGACATTTGCGGAACGGGCTTCGTGGTCGCTCATAACACCGCGCGGTGTAGAGATAATCGAAATACCCAATCCGTTATATACTCTCGGCAAATCGCGTACATTTGAATATACACGACGACCCGGAGTCGAAACGCGGTAAATTTCTGTTATTACGGCAGTACCTTCATGGTACTTCAATTTAATCAGAAGTTCATCAACTCCCGGCTTAACATTGCGTTTTTCATATCCGGCAATGTAGCCTTCTCTTTTGAGAACTTCGAGTACATTTTCACGCAAGCGAGATGCAGGTGATACAACATCACTCTTCTTCGCTCTTTGTGCGTTTCTAATGCGTGTGAGCATATCGCCCAAAGGATCTGACATAGACATGATCTTAATCTCCTACCAGCTTGATTTTACCAATCCCGGAATCTCGCCGAAGCTAGCCATCTTTCTCAACTCTACACGAGCCAAGCCGAATTTCCGGTAAACACCACGCGAACGACCCGTAACCTTACAACGGTTTCTTACTCTAACCTTTGAAGAGTTACGCGGCAATTCAGCCAATTTTAAACTTGCCAAGAATCTTTCTTCAGGAGCAACTGATTTATCCTTAACAATGTTAGAGAGTTTCTGACGGCGATTAGCATACTTCTCAACCATCTTTGCTCTTTTCAAGTTTCTATATACTGAACTTGTTTTTGCCATAGTAAAATCTCCGCCTATTTCTTATAAGGTAAATTAAAACCGGTCAGAAGAAGTTTTGCTTCTTCATCAGATTTTGCCGTTGTACAAATAACAACATCAAGACCTCTGACATCTTCTACTTTTTCATAGTTAATTTCAGGGAAAATGATTTGTTCCTTAATTCCGAAAGCGAAGTTTCCTTTGCCGTCAAAATTTTTGCCGGTAATACCGTGGAAGTCTCTGATTCTCGGCAATGCCATATTAACAAGGCGCTCCAAAAATTCATACATTCTGTCCGAACGCAAAGTTACCTTTGCGCCAATCGGCATACCTTCTCTGAGCTTAAAGGTAGCAATGGATTTTCTTGCTTTTGTAGCAACCGGCTTCTGGCCTGCAATCAAAGCGAGCTCTTCCAATGCGTTGTTCAGCTTCTTTTTGTCTGTAACAGCGTCGCCGACGCCCATGTTCAAGACAATTTTAGTCAACTTAGGAATCTCGTGTGGGTTGGTGTAACCGAATTTTTCCACCAGAGCTTTCTTAATGACTTCATTATACAATTTTTCAAAATTTGTCATAAGTATTTCCTCTTATCTTAATCGATTACTTCACCGGATTTACGAGCCACGCGTACCTTTTTGCCGTCTTTAACGGTGTAGCCGACTTTAGAAGGTTTGCCTTCTGCGGTCATAACAGCTACTTTGCTGACTGCAATCGGAGCTTCTTTTGTAATAATGCCGCCTGCATTTGCCTGTGACGGTTTGGTATGTCTTTTAACCAAATTTACGCCACGAACAACAACTTTGCTTTCTTTCGGCATAGCTTTTATTACTTCACCTTTTTTACCTTTGTCGTCGCCTGACAACACGATAACCTGGTCGCCCTTTTTAATTTTCATTTTAAGGTTCATTACAATACCTCCGGTGCTAACGAAATGATTTTCATAAATTTCTTCGCACGCAATTCTCTGGTAACAGGGCCGAAAATACGAGTACCGATTGGTTCTCCGTCCTTGTTAATCAGAACTGCGGCATTGCTGTCAAAACGAATCACCGATCCGTCTTTTCTTCTGATGTCGCTTGCTGTACGAACGATAACTGCTTTATGGACATCGCCCTTCTTAACACGACCTTTAGGCATTGCGTCTTTAATCGAGACTACAATAACATCACCTACGGAAGCATGCATTCTCTTGGAACCTCCAAGAACTTTAATGCACTGCACCTGACGTGCTCCTGAATTATCTGCAACATCCAGGTTGGTTTGCATCTGTATCATTTTTCAATTCCTTCTTTTCTAGGCATTATCTGTCAATACAGTCCAACATTTTGTCTTTGAATAAGGTTTTGATTCAATAATCGAAACTTTATCGCCGACTTTGAACTGGTTGTTTTCATCGTGAGCGGCAAACTTTTTGCTCTTTTTCACGATTTTGTTGTAAACAGGGTGTTTAACCTGACGCTCTACGCTGACTACGACGGTTTTGTCCTGTTTATCACTAACTACAACACCTTGAAGAATTCTTTTAGGCATATCTTTTCTCCTAACTATTCTTCTTACGCTCTGTTATAAGCGTATTGATTTTTGCGATTTCACGACGAACTTTTCTGACGCTCGCGGTGTTTTGCAACTGGCCAGTAGACTTTTGAACTCTCAAATTGAACTGTTCTTTTTTGTCTTCTACCAATTTGCTTTCAAGCTCATCTAAGCTCATAGCGCGCAAATCTTTTGTTTTTACCATTATGCTTCTCCCTTATCAGAATTCAAGCGTTTTACAAACTTGGTCTTAATCGGAAGCTTTGCTGCTCCGAGAGCCAGTGCTGAACGAGCCAGTTCTTCATCGATACCTTCGAGTTCGAACATAATACGGCCCGGCTTAACTCTTGCGCACCAGTATTCAACAGAGCCTTTACCTTTACCCATACGGACTTCGGCAGGTTTGTCTGATACCGGAACATCAGGGAATATTCTAATCCAGATCTGACCGATTCTTTTCATCTCACGGGTAATCGCGCGACGAGCAGCCTCGATTTGACGAGCTGTAATACGATCAGGTGTAAGAGCCTTCAATCCGTAAGAACCGAAGCTCAATTCCGAACCGCCCTTAGCCAAACCGTGAATACGGCCTTTATGCTGTTTGCGGAACTTTAAACGTTTTGGACTTAACATCTTCTCTTATTCCTTTATTTCTGCGCAGCCAACTTTTTGTCTTGTGCCATCGGATCATGAGCCATAATATCGCCCTTATAAATCCATACTTTAACACCACAAGCACCATAAGTTGTGTGAGCGGTTGATGTTGCATAGTCAATATCTGCACGCAATGTGTGCAACGGAACTCTGCCTTCACGATAATATTCGGTTCTGGCAATTTCTGCTCCGCCCAAACGACCGCTGCAGCATACCTTAATGCCTTCTGCACCCAAACGGAGAGCAGACTGCATAACTCTCTTCATTGCGCGGCGGAATGCAACACGGCGTTCCAACTGCTGCGCAACACTGTCGGCAACCAACTGTGCATCAAGTTCAGGTTTTCTGACTTCAAGAATATTAAGCTGAACTTCAGAAGAAGTCAACTTTTGAATATCTTTTCTCAAAAATTCGATATCCTGACCTTTTTTGCCGATTACAACACCCGGTCTTGCAGAGTGAATTGTAACTCTGGCTTTTTTTGCAGGGCGTTCGATAACAATCTTGCTAACACCGGCCTGCGCCAACTTTTCTTTCAAAAATTGTTTAATTTTCAAATCTTCGTGCAGATAATCCGTAAACTTGTCATCAGCATACCAGCGGGAGTCCCAAGTGCGGTTTACACCCAAACGAAGGCTTGTAGGATTTACTTTCTGTCCCATTTCTTACTCCTCACGCTCTGCTACTATGACAGTAAGGTTTGAAAACGGTTTCAAAACTCTGGCGCTTCTGCCGCGGCCGCGAGCGTGTACGCGTTTCATAACCATACCTTTACCGACATATGCTTCACGAACATATAATTTATCAATATTCAATTGATGATTGTTCTCAGCGTTTGCAATTGCTGACTGCAAAACACCCAAAGCAACCTTTGCGATTCTCTTCTTCGAAAAAGTGAGTTCTGCAACTGCTTTTTCTACTCCCAACCCTCTGATTGTCTGAGCAACCAGATTGAGTTTGCGCGGAGAAGTGCGAATCGAGTGGCAAATTGCCTTTACTGCTTTATTTTCTGCCATCATTAACCTCTCTTTGCTTTCTTGTCAGATGCGTGACCGTAAAATGTACGTGTCGGAGCAAATTCGCCGAACTTATGGCCGACCATATCCTCGGTAACCAATACCGGAATAAACTTGTGGCCGTTGTGCACGCCGAATGTCAGTCCGACAAACTGCGGCAGCATAGTAGAACGACGAGACCAGATTTTAATCACTTCATTACGGCTAGAAGCTCTAGCTTTCTCGGCTTTTTTCAGAAGATAGCCATCCACAAAAGGGCCTTTCCATACGGAACGAGTCATTAGCTTTTCTCCTTATTGTTTTTTGTTTTCATGACGAGATCTCATAATAAAGCGATCTGTCTTCTTGTTAGAACGAGTCTTAGCACCCTTAGTCGGTTTACCCCAAGGAGTTACCGGATGACGACCGCCCGAAGTACGACCTTCACCACCACCATGCGGGTGATCAACTGGGTTCATGGCAACACCGCGCGATACCGGACGGATACCCATCCAACGCGAACGACCTGCCTTACCAAGCGATTTATTTTGATTGTCCGGATTAGAAACGGCACCGACAGTTGCCAAGCATTCTTCGCGAACGATTCTCAGTTCGCCCGAATTTAATTTCAACTGTGCATAGCCGGCATCTTTACCTACAACCTGAGCATAACATCCGGCAGAACGAACCAACTGGCCGCCTTTGCCCGATTTGAGCTCAACATTGTGCACGATTGTTCCGACCGGCATATTTTTGAGAGGCATAGCATTACCCGGCTTAATATCAGCTTTTTCGGCAGATATAATCTTGTCACCGGCTTTCAATCTTTGCGGTGCCAGGATATAAGCCTTTTGACCGTCTTCATAACTAATTAAAGCGATGAAAGATGTACGGTTCGGGTCATATTCAATTCTCTCAACCGTTGCTTCGCAATCAAATTTATTGCGTTTAAAGTCGATGATACGATATTTGCGTTTGTGTCCGCCACCGATTCTACGACTTGTAACATGTCCAAAATTATCACGCCCACCGGTCTTTGTAAGACCTTTTGTCAGTGTTTTTTCCGGTGCTCCTTTATAGAGCTCTGATCTGTCAACGATAATCAGCTGACGAAGTCCCGGAGATGTGGGCTTATATGTTTTCAAAGCCATTTTCTAAATCCCTGTTGTTACATCAATATTTTGACCTTCGGCAAGAGTTACAAGAGCTTTCTTGTAATCAGAGCGTTCACCGAGATATCCCTTGAAACGCTTTGTTTTGCCAAACTGACGAATTGTATTCACCTTAGTTACTTTTACATTAAAGATTGTCTCAACGGCAACCTTAACTTCATCTTTTGTAGCGCAAAGCGGTACCATAAATACAACTTTGCCTGCTTCAGAAGAAAGCATAGATTTTTCGGTGATTACTGGGCGAACTAATGTATCATACATTTTAGCAGTTGCATTGTTTGCTGTTTTTTTAGATTTTACCATTGTAATCTCTCCTCCAAGCAGCTTACTGCCTCTTTAGTCAACACTAATTTGTCTTTTCTTAAAATGTCATATACATTGGCACCGATTGTCGGCAATACATCAACGCCTTCAATGTTGCGGGTTGCCAATGCGAAGTTTGCATCAACTTCCTTGCCATCAATAAACAAGCAGTTTTTCAATCCGCAAACATTCAGTTTTGCAAGCAAATCCTTAGTTTTCGGAGCAGAAAGCTTTGCTTCGTCAATGATAACAAGATTTCCCTCTTTCGCTTTTGCGGAAAGAGCTGTTTTCAAACCGAGTTTTCTAAACTTTTTGGTCAATTCATGCGAATGATCACGAACAACCGGACCGAATACTACGCCGCCTTTTCTGAACTGAGTACCTTTTCTGGAACCCTGACGAGCATTGCCCGAACCTTTTTGCTTGAACGGTTTTGCCGGAGTCAAAGCAACATCGGAACGGCCTTTGGTCTGATGGTTGCCGGTCTGCAGTCTGGCCAACTGCCAGTTTACAACACGGTGCAAAATATCAGCGCGAACTTCCAATCCGAAAATCGAATCGTTCAGCTCAATTGTGCCGACATTTTTGTTATCTAAATTTAAGATGTCCTGTTTCATAATTTTTTCCTTCTATCGATTATGCATTCTCAGCCGGAGCTGCTTCTTCGGCTTTAACTGCCACAGGTTCATCAACTTTCTTCAATCCTGCTGGCATCGGAAGCTCAACAGATGAAGTTTTCTTAATAGCATCGGTGATGCGAACCCAAGAGTTTTCACTACCCGGAACACCGCCCTTAACCATAACAAGACCCTTGTCAGCATCAACGGCAACAACCTTAAGATTTTGAACGGTAACGCGTTCATCACCCATATGTCCGGCCATCTTTTTGCCCTTAAATACTTTACCTGGATCCTGTCTCTGACCGGTAGAACCGTGAGCACGGTGAGAAATAGATACACCGTGAGATGCTTCCAAACCGGCAAAGTTGTGGCGCTTCATAACACCGGCAAAACCTTTACCGATTGAAGTTCCGCAAACATCAACATACTGTCCGACAACAAAGTGATCCGCAGACAACTCATTGCCGACAGAAAGCAGGCAATCTTCAGAAACTCTGAATTCTGCCAATTTTTTCTTAGGTTCAACATTAGCTTTGGCAAAATGTCCCTTCAAAGGTTTGGACACATTTTTGGCCTTAACGGCTCCCGTTCCGAGTTGAACGGCTGTATATCCATCTCTTTCAAGAGTCTTAACATCTACAACACTAAGACCATCTACTTTCAAAACAGTAACCGGAACATGTGTTCCGTCTGCTTCAAAAATGCGAGACATCCCAAGCTTTTTTGCGATTAGACCCGTACGCATTATTATTTTTCCTTTTCAATTGGTTGACAATGTCTTTCAACTGCCAACATTGTTTTTACAATTTGATCTCTACATTAACTCCGGCAGCCAAATCAAGCTTCATCAAAGCATCAACGGTCTGCGGTGTAGGATCGACTATATCCAAAAGTCTTTTGTGAGTCCTGATTTCGAACTGTTCGCGAGACTTTTTATCAACATGAGGAGAACGGTTTACCGTAAACTTCTCAATTTTTGTGGGAAGAGGAATCGGCCCTCTTACATTTGCCCCTGTTCTTTTGGCTGTGTGAACAATCTCTTTTGTAGACAAATCGAGAAGTCTGTGGTCAAAAGCCTTGAGGCGAATTCTTATGTTTTGTGTATCCATCATTTTAAATACTTTTCCCTATAACTAAACGGCAAAATACCTGTTATGGAACTCGCCATTTACAATGTTAAATTCAATAAACCGATGAAAATTCAAAGGCTTACAATATGTTTATATTTTCAACACTAGAGAGTTTTCACCCTCTAAAACCAATATTGTGAGCCTCTTGTAACATATTTAGAGCCTCATTGCAAGCAAAAAATTCAAAAAAAATCATATTTTTTTCGACTCTATTTTTTTGTTTTTTATAAAGATTTTCTGCCCCTTTAATTTTTGTGTTTTTACTCATATATATCAGCCGTGAGGCAATATGTTATGGATTATAAACGGACTGATTTACGGCTTTTTTACAGCCCTTTATACCCTGTTTAACCAGCATTACAGGCTAAACGGCTATATTCTCGGCATCTGGCGGGGATTCGGCATCTGCTTGGTATGTCTTCCGGCGGTATTTTTTGCTCGGCCGCAAAGCAATGCCTATTATTGGATTTTGCTTATTGCTCAAGGACTTATGATAGGCATATACGATTCCAGACTGTTTTTTGCCTCGGCCGAATACGGTGCGGGAGCAACCTCTCGTTTTATGTCGATTGTGGCGCTTGTAACCACATTTATCTGGTGGCTGATAACCCCAGACGAATTTTTGCAGCTGCTCAACAACGGCACGGTTTTTATAACCCTGCTCCTTGCGCTGTTCGGCTTTTCTTTTTGCTATTGGCAGATGGTTCAATCTCAGATTTCGCGGCGGATTGCGGTTTATGTACTGCCGGCGGTGTTTGCGCTTGCCGGAATGAGCATCATAACCAAAGCGATTGCTATGCACTCAAACAGCGTCTGGACGGCTTTGGCTTATTATCTGACCGTTTCAACCTTTATCAGCGGCACCTATAACGTAGCAATGTTTATTAAAACAGAAAAACCGTCGTTTGCCAAATTTTTCAAGCGTGTTTTTGCACCAAAAGTAATCAAAAGCGGATTTTATCTGGTTAGTTTCAGCTTGATGCTGATTACATCAAAAACACTGGCTCTGAGGGTTGCTCCGAATCCGGGATATGTGGTGGCTTTGCTGCTGGTTGCTCCGATTTTTGTTTTTGCGCTCAATCAATCGCACAAAATTCCGGACAACATCTCCGTCCGCGAAGGATTCGCAATGATATTTTTTCTGGCGCTTCTGATGGTTCTCGTAAACGGAAAATTCGGCATTACCGATTAGGGCACAAATGTTCGGTCAAATAGTTCAAAATCAAAAATCCCTGCGGAGTCGCGCGCAAAAATTCTTTGTCATCAATCAGCAGATTTTCTTTTGCTGCCTGCTCCCAAAAATCCCGATTAATAAAATCATCGAATTTTATGCCGCAAATTTGAAAAAACTTTTGCTTATCAATTCCTTGCGTCAGGCGAATCCCCATAATCAGCAACTCTTCTGCGCGTTCAAAAGGCGTAAGCTCATATATCTGTCGATGATGCTCCGTTGCCCGCAACCCGATTCTCCCGTGCGCCGATTTTCCGATACCGATATAATCATCTCCCTGCCAATACAAAAGATTATGTTTTGATTCAAAACCTTTTTTCGCATAGTTCGAAACTTCGTATTTTTCATATCCGAAATTGCGCAAAAAGTTTTCGGTATAAAGGTATAACCGCGCCGCATCGTCATCATTCATCGGAGCGATTCCTTTTTTTTGAAAAACCGTGCCGTCTTCTATCGTCAACTGATAAAGCGAAATATGTTTAAGGCCGATTTGCGCGGCATACTCAAGCTCTGACCGCCATTTTTCGGCCGTCTGATGCGGCAACGCATACATCAAATCTGCCGAATGATTGTCAAAAACGCTCAAAACTTCGTCCAGAGCCTGTTTTGCCTGAGCCGCCGTATGCGTGCGGCCCAAAAAGCGCAGCTCGTCATCATCAAACGACTGCACTCCGAGCGACAAACGATTAATACCGGCGTTTTTCAAATCCGCAAACAGATTCGGCCTGTCAGTATTCGGATTCGCCTCAAGCGATATTTCAGGACTTTTCACAACGGAAAACTTTTTTGCAATATGGCTCAACAGCTTTTCAATCAGTTCCGGCCGGATAAGCGATGGAGTCCCGCCGCCGAAAAATACCGACACGATTTTTTCATCGCCGACAAAGCTGTGATAAAAATCCAAATCAGCAATATATGAATCGATAATTTCTTCTTGCGGAATATTTTTTGCGATTTCTTTATAAAAATCGCAATACGGGCATTTGCTTTTGCAATACGGCCAATGAAAATATATGCCGGCTTTTTTCATATTTTCCGCCATATTTTGCTCTTTCTAAATGTTGTTTGCAAGCTGCAGATATTGTTGCGGAGACACATCTTCCGCCCTGAGCTCAGGAGAAATTTTGAGTTTTTCAAGTATTCCTGTTATGTTAGGAATTGATTTTAAGCTTTGGCGAATCATTTTTCGGCGCTGCCCGAATGCCAGTTTTGTAATATTTTCCACTTTTGAAAGCTCTTCCGGCGATGGTTGTTCTTCTTTTGGCAAAAACAGCAAAACGGTTGACCAGATTTTCGGCGCCGGAACAAAACAATTCGGATTGATATCAAACAATTTTATGACCTGCGTCGTCAACTGCGCCAACACCGACAACCTGCCGTATTCTTTGCTGCCGGTTTCCGCCATAATCCTTTGCGCAACTTCTTTTTGAAACATCAGCGTAAGACTCTGATATTCTTTTGCATTTTGCAGCCATCCGGTCAACAGCGGCACAGAGATATTATATGGAAGATTGCTGATAATACAACGCGGCGCCGGAACAATTTTTGCAACATTTTGCTCCATCGCATCGCCGTGTATAATTTCAAACGAAAACGAATATTCCTCTTTGAGCTCACGCATAATCTCTATGCATCGCTCATCGGCCTCAATCACGGTAAGAGACTTCGGAAAATGTTGCAAAACCGCACGCGTCAAGCCTCCGGGTCCCGGACCGATTTCGACCGCATTACAATCGGAAAAATCTGATTTTTTTTGTTTTTCAAGGCTCTCGCGAACAATTTTGTCGGTAATATTCATATCGAGCAAAAAATTCTGCCCGAGCGATTTTTTTGCCATAAGCCCGTATTTTTCAACCGTTTCACGCAGTCCCGAAAGCATTGCCTCAACCTCTTATTTCAATAATCGCGCGGTTGCGGATATCCTGCATCAGGCGGTTTACATATTCGTCCGTCTTTTTGTTCTGCAAATATTTTCCGACTTCCTGATCTGACGGAACTTTTGCATTGTCCTTTTGCGGGTTATATTTTGCCATCAGCTTTATAATATAATATTTATCGCCGATTCTGACCGCGTCGGATACCGCGCCGTCTTTCATTTTTTCAAGCTGTTTGACAAGTTTTTCATTAAGCGTTTCTTTATTGACCCAGCCGAGATTTCCGCCTCGTCCAGCAGATGCGCTTCCCGAAAATTGCATTGCATAGAGTTCAAACCGCGGATCTTCTCGCAAAACCGCCACCAAATCTTCTATACTGCGGGCATTTTTGACCGGAATCACAATTTCTGAAATCATATATCGACTTTTTTGCAAATCCTGTTCAATATCTTTCTTTTCCTGCTTAATTTCAGCGGGCGTAACCTGAGCATATGCGCCGGCTTTTTTGGATATCAGTTTTTGCCATGCCGCATCTGCCTCAATTTTTGTTTTCAGACTGCTGATATTCACCCCGTCAAGCGCCAACACCTGCTCAAGTTTTTCAAGCGGAATTTTGTTGCTTTTGGCAAAAGCGGCCAATGACGCCTGAATTTCTTTTTCGGGTATGGTAATTCCGTTTTTGCGCGCTTCCACAATTTTGAGTTTTTCATCAATCAGCGACTGCATAACCCGCTGCATAATCATATCCTTTGTTTTTGCGTTATACAAAATTCCGGTATTTACAACAAACATATTGACCGAACTTTGCAAATCGTTGCTTGAAATTATATCGCCGTTGACCAACGCCACAATTTTATATTTTCCGCCGAAAAGTTTTACGGGTTTCGGGCGCTGCGGTTCCTGCGGCACGGGCTCGCTTGCCTGCGCAATCTGCGGCGCGGGCTGTTGCGGCTGCATCGCATCAATCTCCGACTGTCTGAAAACAACCGACTGCGCAAACGCGACAGAGGCAAAACAAATATACGCAGACATCATCAACAAAAATTTTTTCATCTCAAAATTCTCCTATGCTCCAAAACCGCCCAAGGTTTTCAAATAAAAAGTAAAGCCGAATTCATATCCGTTGTCAAGACTCGGGTCGCTGGAATTATAGCGGCTGATTTTCCCGATAAGTTTCAGGCACTCGTCTTCATAAATCAAACTTCCGCCATGCTCAAGCGAACCGCCGTCTTTCGTCAGATCCTGACGGTTAAACAAAGTCACGCTCCAATCTTTTGTGAGTTGCGAAGAAACAGCGGTATAGAGCTCTTGTCGTTCGTCTATATTTTCCGAATAATGAGCATTATCCCTCAAATATATGTATGAAATATAAAAGTTTAAGATATCGGAACCGATTTTTGCGCCCAATTCGCTGTATCTGACCGAAAGATTGTCCTTATCCAGCCTAAAACGATAGTTAAAATCAAGATATTCGCTCGGCGCGGCATAAATTCGGCCGACATAATCCGTCAGATTTCCTTTTTCGTTAATCTGTGAGGTAAAACTTTCTGTCCTGTTAAAACGATAGCTTTGCGCAATAAATGCAGATGTGCGGCCTGTATATTCACCATATGAGCTCCAGTTAAAACCATAGCTGATGCGGCTGCCGGTATCGTTTCGGTCATATCCGGAATATCTGTCCAAATCCAAAATGTTCGTATCATCAAGGTCTACATCCTGGCTGTCTTCATTCGGAATTTTTCTGTCTTTGTTGCCGCCGTTCGGAGCCAGCACCGCGACGATAACCGGTTCTAAAATCTGGCGCGATGTTTCGGAGGCGCGAATCAGCGGATATTTCCATTCCACGCCCAACTGCGGAAAAATTCTGTAAGTTTCGCCGGTAAATTCTTCATTTTGGGTATTTTTATAGCTGTTGACATAATACAAATCAGATTTTACGGACGCCACAAATTTATACTTTTCGCCAATCGGGCTGGTATATGGCAAAACCCACGAATTTATCATTGTCGCGCGCTGCGTACTTTGAGAATCTTCATGATAAATCGAGGCAAAATCAAATGTGTTTTTGAAATACGAGCCGATAGAAGACGAATCGCTGATATTTTCATATGTCATAAGCGGAAGAACCAGAGGTTTGTTGCTGTCCTGACGCAAATATTCATTACGGTCGTTTTCTCTGAGGTTGTAACTGATAAGCGTGTAATAATAAGCGCTTATTGCCGCATAATCCCGATTGTCATACCCCTGCAGATTTACATTTGATATCAGCCACGCATCATCTTTTTGCGCCAGCGACAATTCTTTCAAATATAAATCATCAGAAACATAGTTTATATCCGCGTCGGCCACCCAAAAATCCGTCAATTCATAACGGCCTTTAGCAAAAATATTTCCTCTGTGCTCCTTGCGGTCAGACGCCGTATCGTTAAGGTACGACCCCGTAAAATCAATTTCTCCGGAATAAGTATATGCCTCATATCTTCCGCCGATTATCGGATTTTTACCGGTTGACAATATTGGGTTAAATGTAAAATTTTGATGATCGGAAACATCAAAAAAATACGGAGTTTCAAGCGTTGCTCCCAAATAAGAGTTGCTTCCGATTGTTGGAGATAAAAAGCCGGAACGGCGCTTTACCGACGGATCAGGGTGCGACAAAAACGGCGTATAAAGAACCGGAATATTTTTTACCTTCAAAACCGCATCATTATAGTTTATGTTTTGGCTTTCGGCATCGTGTTTGACTTTGCGGGCATTAATCTGCCAAAGCGGGTGCTTTCCTTCGCAAAAATCGCACGGAGTATACATTGCGTCTTCAACCACTTTGTCATTGTTTTGGCGTTTGCGGAATGACTTTGCAAAAACCTTTGTGCCGTCAACCATTTCCACCTTGATTTTTTCCATAAACGCACGACTCATGTGATCGGAAAGCTCGACATTGTCGGCATATACCACATTGCCACCTTCTTCACTCAAGCGAACATTCCCGACCGCCGAAATGCTGTCGTTTTTCTGATTATAAATCACCTTGTCGGCATTAAGCTTCATTGTCGAATACAAAATCTCGACATTTCCGGACGCGGTAACCGTGCCGTTTTTGTTGTCGCTTTCCATTGTATCGGCGCTGAAATCTATGTCATCAGTATCATCCTTCGGCCCCGAAACAATTTGCGTAATATTCTGCGACGGATTGACTTCGGCAAACGGAGACGCGTTTTCTTTTTTTCGCGGTTCGCCGGCAACTTTTTCTCTGGCCGCAACCGCTCCTGAAACTATTCCCAGAACAAGCGTCAGCAACAAAAATATTTTTGCGATACTTTTATGCATCTTCAAATCCCCGATATTTTTTTCTGAAAAACCGCAGGTTCGGATTATAAAACAACAGCATATAAAAGCATACGAACAGCGGGAACAAACAATTAAGATACATCAGCGGCAAAAAATATAACGATGATTGCGTCAAATTTGAAAATGCCAAATCGCCGGCCTGAATCGCAATCATTGCCGCCACAGATCCGAGCACGATTTTTGTTTGTCCTCTGCGGTTAAAATTCCCGACCAAAAGCCCCGTGCAACCCAAAAGAGAAAGGACCAGAGCATATATCGGGCTCAAAATACGCTTATTCCCTTCAACGATATATCTGCGGATTTCCACCTCGCTGAGCGACGCGTCATCTTTTGCGTTCAGCAACTCGAACAAGGTTTTTGAGCGCGCACCGGCTTCTTTTTTCTGCTTTTGTTCAAAGTTGCCGATTTCCACCGAATATCTCTCAAAAGAAAGCGATGAAAAACTGTAATCCTTGGTGTTAACCTCTTGCCGCGAGCCTTTCACCAAAATAATTCTCGGACCAGCATCGGAATAGATTATGCGGCCTCTTTCGGCGGAAAACGTAACCTTTGTGCCTACTTTGCGCTCATCGTTAACCAAAATTCCGCTAACCGAACCATCGTCTTCGTGCCCGCTGATAAACACCGTCAGATTCGGCTGAACCTGTGTAAATTCACCTTCTTTAAGTAGCAAATGAGTTGCATCGTTTTTCACCTGCCACTGCAGCTCGTTCAGCTTTCTTTCTGCGGCAAAAACCACATAGTTATTTACATAAAAGCAAAAACAGGTCAAAAACAACCCGACATAAATCGCAGGTTTGGCATTTTGCAGAGGACCGATTCCGGCCGCCTGAATCACTGGGATCTCTCTGTCCATAACCATTCGGTTATAAACAAACAACGATGCGGTAAACAACGCAATCGGCGCAAGAATGATAAAAAGCCTCGGCATCAGCATTGATGTCATTTCAATAAACAAAAACAGCGGCAATCCTTTGCTCGTCACCATTCCCATAAAACGAAGCGATTGCGTAAGCCACAAAATCGACAGCAATGAAAAAACAACCAACAGAAATCCGACCAAAATCTGTTTTGATATATATTTGTTCAATATTTTCATACGGCGGATTATAACAAAAGATTCCAATAAAAAAACTAATATTTTAGAATAACCACAAAATATTAGCTTTTTTATCGAAAATTTCGGCGATATCAGAGTTCAATCTGCGGCTTTTTGGTAACAACGACCATCGCTTCACGCAAAATTCTGTCGCCTATCATATATCCGGTCTGCAATTCGGCAACAACTGTGCCGTTTTCTTTTTCGTTATCTTCAACTTCTTGAACCACGCGGTGAAAATTCGGATTAAAAACGGTGTTCATCGCGTCCATTTTTTTGATGCCGAATTTTTCAAAAACTTTAGTAAGCTCATTTTGCGTCAGCTTAATTCCCTCGAGTAAACCACTGGCATTTTGTGCGCCGTTTTGCGCCGCATCAATTGCGCGCTGCAGATTGTCGGCAACTCCGAGCAAATCTTTTGCAAATGACGATATCGCATATTTATTGTTCTTTTCTATTTCGGCAGCGCATCTTTTTTTGAGGTTTTCCATATCGGCAAGCGCACGCAAAAAATCGTCTTTCAGTTTGTCGCGTTCTTCCTGCAAAGTCTCAATCATATTTTGTGCTTCAGCATGTTCATCGAGAACATTTTTTTCCGCAAAATTTTCTTCTTCAAAATTTTCCACAGAATTTTCTTCCGGCATTTCGTGTTTTTTATAATCTTTTTTCATTTTCCGCCCTTTAATTTATATACAAAAGTCTTATATCAAAGAAGTTAGTTACAAAAAACCACAAAGTCAAGAGTTTCAAAAATTTTGTTGTATTTTATGTGTCATTGTGCTACATTATGCGACAATTACTTTGTAGATTAAGAGGAAAAAATGACCAGAACATATATCAATAACGAAAAACCCGCATCTTTTTTGCCGAATGACTTTAACAAAAAGAAATTTGCGGTATCTTATTCTCCGGTCAGCAACCCTTATCTCAAAGACATTCAAAACTCAGCCCGAAAAACCTGTTTAGGCAAAAGAGAATGGCCGCAGATTGACACCATTTCAACCTGGATGGTAACCGCCGAAACCGCAACTTTTATGAAGTGGGGCGGATTGGGCATGGTCGCCTCCGAGTTGGCCGAATCGTTCAACTGCTGTTTTGGCAAAGACGGGCACTCGTGCACAGTTGTAACCCCGCTGTATTTGGGCAACACCGGAAAGAAAAAAACATCTTTTGAAAATGATATATATTTCGGCGCTGAAAACAAACAAATACCGCTTCAAAAAATCTGTCGGTTGTCGGTTCCGTTTATGAACGAGCATCAAAAGCTTGTCGGGCACAATACCGATGTTTTTTGCGGAAATTTCAACGGAGTTGATTATATCTTTTTGAGCAACAACCGCTTTTTTTCGATAAATCCGCACAAAGACAATCCGCCGGCTCAAGACGGCTGCTATGTGTTAAACGAATTTAATATCAACGAAGTTGAAAGATTTGCATTCTTTTCAAAGGCTGTATACTGCTTGCTTGAAAAAATCTGCAAAAGAGGAATAAAAGGCCTCAAAAAACCGAACTCGGTTATTGCTAACGATTGGCACAGCGGTGCGCTCTCCGGCCTTACAAAATATTTTACCGCCGCAAAATTGATGCAAAATCAGATAGAAAAGCCTTTGGCCGATGAACTGCACAATATGCCGATTATTCATATTGCGCATCATTTAGGCTATCAGGGCTGGGATTATGAGAACACCGCAAAAATCCTTAATTCGTTGTATGAAGGTTTGGCTTCCGTTGTGTTCAAAAATGCCAAAACCACCAAAAACAACAATCCGCGGACGCAAAATACCCTTATCGTCCACGACTGTTACAATCAGGCTTCCTGCAATTTCAATCTTGCCGACCGCGTGGTTACGGTTTCCAAAAACTATTTGGAAGAAACATCAAAAGAAAAATGTTTCGGCTATGATTTTCGCGATATTCTTAAGATTAGAAAAGACCATCGCAACTTTTTCGGCATTGTAAACGGATATGAAAAAAATTTGATTTCGCCGAACAAAGATAAAATCAATCACTTGAACGAATATTTTAAAGACTTTGATTTCAGGGTTTTTGACGACAATTCTTTATATAACAAACTGCATAACAAACAAGAATTTATCAGGCTCCTCTCAAAGCTGGCATCTGATGAAAAATATAAGGAACAGACCATTCCGTTGGTCGACATCTACAAATTTGACGACATTTTCGGCTCAATCAAAAACTTTAAGAAAACGCCGATAATCTGCGCAACCAGCCGATTGGTTGAACAAAAAGGCTATGACATCGCAACTCAGGCAATTATCAACCTGATAAAAGAGCACGCCGACCTGCATAAAGAATATCCGATTGTGGTAATGGGCGGCGCCGGAAACAAGCACTGCTTTGAAACTCTCGGAAGGTTGAAAGATACCATTGCTCAGTCTTATCCCGAGATTGCAAAACGCATCTTTGTCTTTTGCGGATATAAAGACGAGTTTGCTTATGCAATCCAACTAGCGTCCGACTTTTATATGATGCCATCAAAATTTGAGCCGTGCGGGCTTACACAGATGGAGGCCATGGCAAAAGGCGCTCTTCCGATTGCAATGTCCACCGGCGGCTTAGTTGATACTATTGACGACGGGATTGACGGGTTTCGCACCAAAGTATTTTTCACCGACAACAACACAAAAGTATACGGCGACAATCGCAGTGCAAAAAGGCTTGAAAACAACACCAACGCCTATGCCGAAACCATATGGCGCGCGCTCTGCCTGTTTTATTCAAAACCGCAAAAGCTCAAAGTTATGACTCAAAACGCAATGCGCAAAGATTTCAGTTGGAAAATCGAAAAAGGCTCGATTTATAAATATTTCAACCTGCTGAAAACCGGACATTTATAAACATTTGTCTTTACTGTTGCAAAATTTTGCTATCGGACATTGCCCGCACAGCGGATTTTTTGCTTTGCAAATATATCTTCCGAACAGAACCAGCCAATGATTCAGATTTTTGTGAAACTCCGGCGGAATTTTTTTGCTTAAATCTTTTTCCACCTCAAACGGAGTTTTGCCATCGGAGAATTCCAACCGATGCGCAACTCTGAATACATGTGTATCAACCGCAATCGTCGGCTGACCAGACCACACATTCAGCACCACATTTGCCGTTTTGCGGCCGACACCCGGCAAATTTTCAAGCTCTTCCCGAACCGGCGGTACTTCACCTCCGAACTTTTCCTGCAAATCCGCCGACAAACGCATAATGTTTTTTGCCTTATTGTTATAAAGCCCGATGGTTTTGATATAATTTTTAAGTTTTTCTTCGCCGAGAGCCAACATTTTTTGCGGAGTATCCGCCGCGGCAAACAGAGCTTTCGTTGCTTTGTTCACACCTTTGTCGGTCGACTGCGCCGAAAGCAAAACCGCAACCAGCAAAGTATACGCATTAGAAAACTCCAACTCACATTTCGGGTCGGGATTTTGCTCTCTGAAAATTTCCATAATTTGAGAAATTCTTCTGTTTTCGCCGATTTTGCTCATTTTATGCTTTTACTCCGGCGCCGATTGCTTTCGGGGCGTTTTCGTCCAGAGGCCAGCGCGGACGCGGCTTAAAATCCAAACCATTGGTATATCCGGCGCGGAATCTTTCCAGCCCTGCCCAGGCAATCATAACGCCGTTATCCGTGCAAAAACGAATCGGTGGAGCCGAAAATTCCAGCCCGTGATTGTTTGCAAGCTCTTCCAATCTTGAACGCAGATATTGGTTTGCGGCAACACCTCCCGAAACAACAACATCTTTTCCTTCAGGATATTTTTGCTTAAAATATTTTATTGCTTTTTCAAGCTTTTTTATCAGACAATCGGTGACTGCGGTTTGGAATGAAGCGCAAATATCGGCAATATCCTGCTGCGGAATTATCGCATGTTCAACCTCGCCGTTGTCGGAATAAAGTTCTATAATTTTGCGAACCGCAGTTTTAAGGCCGGAAAACGACAAATTATAATCCGGCGAATAAATCAGAGGACGAGGCAAAACAAACCTGTCGGCATTTCCTACCGCCGCCATTTTCTCAATTAACGGCCCTCCCGGATACCCGAGACCGAGCATTTTTGCAACCTTGTCAAACGCCTCTCCTGCCGCATCGTCAATCGTGGTACCCAAACGCTCGTATTGTCCGACGCCTTTAACTATCAAAATTTGGCAATGTCCGCCGGAAGTCAGCAAAAGCAGATACGGAAACTCCACATCGTTAGAAACTCTGGCACAAAGCGCGTGTCCTTCCAGATGATTTACCGCGACAAATGGTTTGTTCAGCGCAAGGGCGAGCGACTTTGCCGCCATAACTCCGACTACAACACCGCCGATTAATCCTGGACCGGAAGCGGCTGCGATTGCGTCCAAATCCTGAAGTTTTACACCGGATTTTTGCATACAATGTTCAATAATCTCGTCGATATGTTCCAAATGTGCACGGGCGGCAATTTCCGGCACGACGCCGCCGTATTGCTTATGTTCTTCTTGCGAAAGAAGAGCCTGACCCAAAATTTCTCTTTTCTCGTTTATGACTGCCGCAGCCGTTTCATCACAGCTGCTTTCAATGCCTAAAATTAACATTTTTATTTCTTTCCAAATAAGCTATTGAAGTTTTCTGCAAAATATATACACTATAAAAAAAATATTGCCAACTTAATTTTATATGAGGAATGCAAAATGATGAAACCTGTTGAGAAAAAAAATCCGCAACCGCAAAAAATTAAATCAAAAAAGATATTTTTGGAATTTGTTTTAATCGGCTTTGTGCTTGCGATTGCATATGGAGTATGGCAGAATTTTGAACAAATAAAAAATTCTTTTAAAACCGAAAAAGCGGCAGAAACTCCGCAAATTGACATTGCCGCAGAGTTAAACGGCAAAGCCGCAAAAACGGATATTTATGCTTTGCAGCAAAAAATCGGTGATTTGCAGGCCGCGCTCGGGATCGTCGCAATCAAAAATTCTCAGGCGGTCGATACCACAATTCTTGAAGAAAAAATTTCGTCCCTCGGAACGCTCATTAACTCGGTCATCAACGGAAAGGCCGATGCCAACTCGGTTTTAGGGCTTTCCGCTCGCACGGACAAACTAGCCGCCGAAGTAGACAGATTGTCACGCATAAACAACGAGGGGGCTTTGATTTTGACCGCGGTTATGATGATAAAAGAAAACGCGCTTGAAGGCAAAGATTTTTCTTACGGAGCAGAAATTTTGAGCGAACTCGGCGGTAACAATCCGAAAATAAGCACCGAAATAAACACTATCCGCGAGCTTTCCGGCTCTGAGATTTTGAGCGACAAACAGCTTTCAGCAGACTTTGCCTCAATTTATAAAAATCTAACAACAAAATCGGCAGAAAAACAAATTGAACAAAGCTGGCAGGACAGAATTAACTCAAAGCTTAATCAGATTATTTCCGTAAAGAAAATCAACGACAAAGGCGAACAGATTTCAGAAAACGAGCAGGATAAATTTTTTGCGACATTGCGTGCTTTAAACGAAAAAAACAACATCAAGGCTCTGGCCGCACTGCTGAAAAACTCCGATAACGAATATATCCGCTCAAACGATGAAATTTCCGTTTGGATAAAAAATGTTGAAAACAAAACAGAATTTTCGGACGCGGTCAACAAAATCAGCAACTATTGTCTAATGCTGATTCGTCTTAACAGTTTGGGACTGAAAAACAACTGATGAACAAAGCGGAAATTTTTGAACATTGGAACAAGCTGCTTGCCGAGGCAGAAAAGTTTTTGCCTAATCTTTCGCATATTCAAAATGCGGCGTCCTGCTTTAATGCCAACATAGACGCCATAATTCAGCTTTCGGGAGAGGCGCTTGCCGAGGCAATAAGAAACTGCCCTGATTTTGACCTCAAAGAATCCAAAAGCAACTATCGCAAAGCCGACACCTTATGCGAGGTTTTATCCGGGCTGCTTAAATGTTTTGCCGAAGGGATTGCCGAGGAGAGAACAACCAAAAACGGACAAATATGCGTATCATTGCAAAAAATGTTTCCGCCGCAAAAATTTCAAATGGGCGGACAAGGCGGAATTATCGCCAATCTTTTGTCTTTGTGCGGCATCAAAAATGTTGCGGTTCACACAAACTCTCTGCCAAAACTTCAGGCTGAACAATTCTTAAACAAAGATAACCTGCTAGCCTTTGACGAGCTCGGAAATCCTACTCCTGCATATCGCACCATGCGGCAAAACGACACGCCGCTGGTTCATCTGATTTTTGAGTTCAAAAAAGGCGACAGCGCGCATATCGGAGGCAAAGTTTTCACTTGTCCGAAGTCCAATCGTTTTATTGTCAGCTGCGATGAAAAAAATCAAAATATGATTGTCGATGATGCGTTTGTCAAATATCTGAACACTGTTCATCAGGATTATATTTTTCTTTCCGGCTTTCATATGCTTGATGAAAAAAACGCAGGCACCGTCATTCCAAAAATGAAAAATCTGTTATTAAATTTGAAAAACGACGCACAAAAAAACAGCATTTTTCATCTGGAAATTGCATCTACTCCGTCGGACAAAGCCAGAAAAATGACTCTTGATGAAATCGGAACAATCGTTGATTCCATCGGGCTCAATGAGCGTGAAGCCTGCGACATCATAAATGTTCTTTATCCGGATATTGACCTCAAACCGAATGCGGTTGATATGTTCAGGGCAATATCTCTGATAAAAAAGTACACAAATATTTCCCGAATCGAACTTCATATGCTCGGGCTTTTTATGACCATGCAAAACAAAAATATCAGCATCAGCCCGCAAAAAGCCAAAGACGGAATGTTGCTCGCCGCCAGAATCGGCAGCAGCCGCGCCGTCCTCGGCGATTTGAAAGAAGAAAAAGACCTGTTGTCGTCTCAAAATTTTGAAATATCGGAAATCGGGTATTCAGAATTGAAAAATTTATCAGAATATCTGCAAAGCGAAAATCTTTTGACCTATGGAATTTTCTGCGGTGGTGATTTTGACTTGATAGCCGTTCCGACAATGCTCGAAAAAAAGCCGAAAAGCCTCGTTGGAATGGGCGACACCATCTCATCAATATCACTACTCGGAACACACCTATAAAACTAAGTAACTTCGGTAATGGCACGCAGGTTGCCGTCGCGGTTGATTTGCACGACTCTCAATTTGTGATGCATTTCCTCAATCGTTCTCTTTCTGTCAATCGTCGGATATGTATGCAAAATACGATCGGTAAACGCCTTGTACGCAGCCTCGGAACTTTCGGCGTGGATTGTGGCTAAACAGTTATCGTGGCCTGATCCCATAAGCTCCCAAATTGCACCTGCGTTTGATGTTGAAATCTCGCCTCCGATAATTGCATCAGGCGTAAAACGAACCACAAGGTCGATGATTTTGCTGTAATCCATTTGGTTGGTTTGTTCGGTACGAGACAAAACTAAATGCACACGATTGGGGTGCGGAACCAAAAGCTCGCGTGTATCTTCAATCGTCAAAATGCGCTTATTGATATTGATAATTTTCAAAAGGTTGTTCAAAAAGGTTGTTTTACCGGTAGAAGTTGCACCTGAAACCAAAATATGATCGCCTCGTTTTAAACTTAAAATAAGCCTTTCGTACGGATCTTCCGGATCGGCAATCTGTTTCAACGGATTAATCTTGTGCAATGCCTGCCCCTGCGCCAAACCATAATCCTGCAATCCGAATGCAACATCATCGCTGTGAATACGAATTGTAAGCGCGATACCGCCGGTAACATCTTCCTGATCATACATCACATTTCGGCCGGCAATGGCAGAAAAACGGTGTTCACCCGGGATTGTGGCGTATACCACCGGCGAGCCCTGTATCGGGTCAAACGGAAGTTCGTATGTGTTTGCCACAATATAAAGCAAGTCAGTCAGATATTCTTTGGAGAGCTTTTCATCATTGTAGGCAACCCACGGATACGCTCTTTTTCCGCGCAGGCGCAACCATATCTGTCCGCCGTGATTTATCGCAACTTCCTCGATATTGTCCTGATTATACCAATATGCCAACGGCCTTAAAACTGATTCCAATACTGCAAAGCTCATATTTTCTTCCTTTTAGAATAATTGGGGAACTCCACCGTCTCCTGAAGACTGATCGTCAGAATAGGTTGTGTTTCCGGTATCATACGACGGCGGCGGGGGCGGAGGTGTGCCGATTGGACTTGTGGTAACCGGAGGAATGGTTGTCGGAGAAGACGATCTTGCTTTTGACGAGTTATCTTCAAGCAACGGTATTGACTTTTGCGCCTGAACGCCGTCAACCGAACCTTCTTCATATACGACTTTTCCTGCCGCGTCTCCGCCGCCTCCGGATACGCCGTTAATATTTATACCCTTATCGTTTGCTGTTCTTTCTGCCTGAGTTTTATCGTCATCAATAAGGATTTTAGGCTTTTGATTTTTAGCCGTTGCTTCAGCCGCATTATCGATTGTGCGCAACCACAAATCCACATTCGGATATACAATAATTCTGGTACCCGCTGGGACATAGGTCAACGGTTTAATATCCATCGCATCTTGCATAATCTGGTTAAATACCTGCTTCATACTGTCTTGAAAATCTTCACGCGAATCATTCATTGCCTGCTGTCGCGAACTTTCAACCCCGTCGGTTCCCGACTCGTCTGTCGCAAACATCATGGATATGGCACTGGTAAGAGTGGTCGTAATAATCGGTGCAGAATATTTTTTAAGCAACTGCTTATCAAGATATCCGAGCGCTCCGCCGCGGCCCTGCGCATCTCCGGTAATTCCCTGAAGCTTAAAGGTAGAGCCGTCCGGACGAATAAGTCTGTCCCATGTAATCTGAACTTTTGCAGAGTTAGACATCTGCTCTTCTCCCGCGGTCAATCCGCCGAGCGTTCCGATAAATCTGCTGCCCGCCGGAATCAACACATTGCGGCCTTCTTCGGCATACACATTTCTTTCAACAAACGCGGTAACCGGAGTCGGGTTGCTGCTATCAATCGAGCGCGCCAATACTGCCGGAATCGGCTTATCGGCCAGAATCATCTCGCTCATATCAACACGCCAGCTTGAAATATTCTTTTCGATGCCCAAATCAGTCCAGTCTTTTTGTTTGCCGTCAAATGTGCTTGCGTCTATACCTGTGCTGATTTTGCGCACCGACATCGCCTGACGACGCTCATTTTGAGCCGCAGAGAGCGCGGCAGCGCGTTGGGCGTTATATCTTTCACCCGGACCGTATCCGCCGCCGGGTCCCAAATTTCCGACGCCGGTTCCGGTACCATAAGCTCCTCCGTCACCGAAAGTTCCGGCCGGAACAAATATATCCTGCCCTTTCGGACGCTTGACTTCTTCGATACCGATAAGGTTTCCGTCGTTATCAATAATCAGTCCGTCCGGCATCTTTTTTCCGATAAGAGAGCCGTCTCTGCTGACAACATCGCCGTTATCCATAATATTTCCGAGATAATCACCGTCCGGTGTCAACGCAATCCCGATAACACGGCGGCTGAATCCGCTGACTTCTTTTTCATCATCCTGCTGATTTGATTCGTTTGCGCCGATATTGACAGTCGTGCTCGGCTTTTTTGCTTTCGGCGAATAATATTGCAGCAAATACGGAACTCCGACGACTTTTCCGTCAGAAGATTTAACCTTGCCGTCTTGCGCAAGAGTACCGATTAAGACATTGTCGGTATTATACAATTTTCCGGAGATTCCGAGCTCGCCGACCGAAATTCCGTTTGCACCGCGAACCCAATAATCTCGATTTATTCTTCCGATTAATTTGTCTTTTTCGTTGAGCAAAAAGCCCTGATCAATCGTGCCTAATACATTTTTGGAAAAACTTCTGACTTTGCCGTCTTTTTCAATATATCCGATTGCTTTCCAACTGTCGTCATAAACATAAAGGTCATATGCGGCATAGCCGATTTTTTCTCTTTTATCAACAACATAACCTTCATAATCAACTCGTCCAACATCTTCATTTTTGTTGTTGATTACCCTGCCGCTTTCCAGAACGCGTCCCAAGAAAGCATTGTTGTTGTCAAAAGCATAGCGATAGCGGAACAAGCGGCCAATGACATCTCCTTCCGGCGATACCACGGTTTCATCAAGCGAAACTCTGCCGATAACTTTGCTGTCATCATCAACCACCGAACCATCAAAAACGCTGCGGCCGATAATTTTTCCGGAAAAGTCCATTACCGGGCGATAACGAAGGGACGATGCAATCATCTTTCCGTCATCATCTTTCAGATATCCGCGGATATCCACACACCCGAGCTTAGTATTGTTCAAACTGAACGCAAAGCCGCTGACCGACGGAGTTGCGAAAATCGCATTTTTATTATCTGTCAGCAAATTGGGCAAAACTCTGTATCCGGCGACGGCTCCGCCTTCCGAAACGACCTGTCCGTTTTGCAATATATTGCCGACTACCGAATTTTTATAGTTTCTGACATCTCCGCGCGGAGTCACAACACCCAAAAATGTGCATTTTTCATCAACAACCACGCCCGGTTCCAAAAGCTCGCCCTGAACGGCGCCGGTTGCGTCTATCATCACGCCACCATCCGAAATTTTTCCGATAATGCTTTTTTCTTTATCAAAAACAGAGCCTGTTTCTTCAACATATCCGACAAACGATCCGTTTGAGGCAATGACCATATCGGCCGAAAACGCATTACCGATTTTCGGAGAAATCGTATTTGTTATATTTTCATCGGAGGCCGATACCGACATATCCGGCAGAATTTTTGCAACGGCTTTTTGCGCGGAATTCAGCACAAGATTGTTTTCGGAAATTGCGCCGAGAATATCTCCGCTGCGGTTGATAACATATTGTGCATTAATGTTTTTTCCACGAATCTGCTTTCCGTCAATATTGGCATATCCGTATTGCAGCACATCGGCAATTTTTGCGTATTTGTCGTTCAAAACTTCGGCATTCGGCGAAATATATCCGAATACGGAACCGGACAAATCATACGCCGCGCCGAGAGGAATTGCCGAACCGGAAATTATTCCGTCAGAGCCGTAAACATATCCGAACGGCGATACAAAGTTGCGGTCAAGCCCTTTGATATATTCCGAAATTCCGTTCATTCCGATTGCGCGGTTGTTTTTATCGACAATCAGCTGCTCGTAAGCCGTTGCGCCGACAATCTCTCCGACATTATTAAACACTTTGTTTCCGCTGATGCGTCCCATTGCCGAGCCGTCAAGAGAGATAACCGCTCCGCCTTTGGTCGCATGAGCAATAAGTCTGGCTCGATAATCAAACACCGGTCCGGAGTTGATAACTTTTCCGGCAATCTGCCCTGCGGAATTAAGCATATTACCGCGGGCGGAAACCGCTCCTATAATTTCTTTTGCTTTGGCGATTTTTCCTTCCGGCATAAGTCTTCCGACATAATTTCCCTGCAAATCGGATATTGTGGCGGCAATATCAACAAAAAATCCGATAACTTCCTGCTGTTCATTCACAATTCTATCATCAAAGCGCATATGCCCGACAACCGCATTGTCCTTAACCACATCGCCATTATAGCTTACAAAACCGAGATATTGTCCGTTGTCGGATATTGCATAACCGTTTTTAACGATACGACCGATGATTTTTCCTTCTTCATTATAGGCGTATCCGTTTGCATGAATGCTTCCAATAATATTTGAATCAAAGTCCGTAACTTTACCGCCGAGCGCCACGCTGCCGATAAATTGTCCGTTTTGCGAAATTACCATTTTTGAAGAAATAAGCTTTCCGTCAACAACATAGCTGTCGCCGTTTCGTTTGTAGGCATATCCGTCTGCCGAAACAAAACCGATAACTTTTCCTTCCAGATTTGTATAATTTCCGTCACCGGTCAAGCGCCCTATTGTTTTGCCTTCATCGGAATATACCAACCCAGGGAACAAAACCGCACCGATAATGTCATATTTGTCATCAATGGCAAGACCGCTCGGCAAAACTCTGCCGGCAGATTTGCCAGAAGACAGGCGCACCGAACCGTCATTATTAACTTTTCCGAGCATTTTGTTGTCATTTCCGATAACAATACCTTGCGGAATAACGCCGCCGATAAGCTCGCCTTTTTCATTTATAATAAAGCTGTCCGCGTTTACATTGCCAATAAGTTCATTATCAAAGCTGACGACTTTTCCGTCCGGAATAACTTTTCCGAGCAGGTCGCCGTTAAAATCAATAGCCGTAATTTCCTGCGCCGATGCATTTGACATTGCGGCAAAAGGCAGCACCAAGGCCGTCAGGGCAATTATTTTTATGTTTTTTATTATCTTACTTATGGCAACCACTGTTAGTTCCTCCGATTTTGCGCAACTTCCTGCAGAGCATAGCCGGCAACTTTCTTATCTAAATCTACAAACGAACCATTATTTTTGATATATCCGATATCTTTTCCGTCAACCGAAACAACGCGGCCGGATGCATTGACTCTTCCGAGATATGTGCCGTCATTGCTCAAAACGCTGGCGCCGATTTTATATATCGCACCCAAAATATCATTTTGATTATCTATGACATATCCGCCGGAGAGCACTCTTCCGATTGTATCTCCGTTTTCGGAAACAACCGTACCGTCATATTTTACAAAACCGACTACCTTATCTTTTTGGTCAATAACAATATCTCCGTCCAAAACCTCGCCGATAAGTTTTCCATATGAGTTAACCGCTTTGCCGTCGGAAAGCATTTTTCCAATAACAATTCCGGTCTTGTCGGCAATTTCTCCGTTCGGCAAAACCATTCCGATCAAATTTCCCGAAAAATCAACCACCGGCCCGCGTTTCAAAAGACTGAGGTTTTTGTCGGTCGAACCGCCCGGAAGAACGGCCGTAATATTTTCGCCGTTAAGGCTGACAACATTTCCGAGCGCATTAATATAACCTTTTGCATCACCGAATACATCTATTGCAACGCCTTCGGCCACAACATCTCCGACCAGTTTGCCTTCTTTATTCAGAACTTTTCCGTCCGCAGTCGCAACGCCTTGAACTTCTCCGTCCAAATCTGCGATATCGCCGTCTTCAACCACATATCCGAAATAAGAACCGTCATATCCGATTGCCGCGCCTGAAACAACCATTGCACCTTTCATATTTCCCTTATTGTCAAAATATGTTCCTTTGGCATCAACATAACCGAGCTGTTCGCCGAAACGGCTGATAACTCTTCCGTCATAAATAACTTTTCCGATTTTTTTGCCCGAAAAATCTATAACGGAATTAAACGGCAGATTAACCCCAATTATATCTCCGTAAAAACTCTTGCCGTCGCCGAACATCTTGCCGATGGATTTTCCGGCCGCATCATAAACATTGCCATCAAAAAACAGAGTTCCGATATATTGTCCTTTGGCGTTGATAATCGGGTTATGCTCCGGCAACGCCACACCGACAACTTTGTTGTCTTTGTCTATAATCATATTGTTCATTGCCAGATGCATACCTTCTTTGCCTTTGACCGGAACTTCACCTCGGTCGTTTACAAAATTCAGAAAATTGCCTTTCAAATCAAACGCATATTTGCTGTTCAAAATTTTGCCGATATGCCGCCCGTTCTGGTCTATAATATCTCCCGAAACTCCGACGCAGCCGACCGGAAGCATTGCCGGCGAAACCACAACGCCGTTGTCGTTTACATATCCGATATATTCTCCGTTATAGCTGAAACCGGCACCGTGTTCAACGACTCTTCCTACTAAATCGCCGTTTTCGTTCAAAACACCACCGTCCGGATTTAAGCAACCGACATAATTTCCGGCGTCGCTTTTTACAATACCATCAGTTCCTGCTTTTCCGAGATAATTGCAGCGGCTGTCATAAACACGCCCTGTTTTCAGCGGTTGTCCGACATAGCGGTTCTGTTCGTCCAAAATCACGCCGTCAGGAATAACTCTGTATGGAAGTTCTTCTTTTCCGGCAATGACTTTTCCGCTTTTTTCAAGGTATCCTATGCGTCTGCAGCCCCAGCCGATAACCATTCCTCCGGCAACGCCTCTGCCTATAACTTTGCTGCCGGCCGGATTTTTAATAAGCGTATTCGGCAAAAGCCTACCGACAACCTCACCTTTTTCGTTTTTGACATCTCCGTTGTTGGCAACCTCGCCCAAAATACTTCCGTCCGGAGCTACCGGAATCAGGTTTGTATTAACCAAAGCGCCTATTTTTCTGCGCTGTCCGGCAACACCGATAACATTGCCGTTCGCATCAACGATTCTTCCGTCAGCCGTAACTTTTCCAACAACATTACCGTCTTTGTCAACCACCGTTCCGTCTGGCATAACGCGCCCGATGACATTTCCGTTTTCATCAAATGCAAGCTGACTTTCATCGCCAACTTTACCGATAACATTTCCGTCTTTATCAACAATCGTGCCGTCTTCGTTAACTTTGCCGACTATGTTGCCGTTAAAATCAACAACATTGCCGTTTTCATCGACATAGCCGATTAAATTGCCATCTTTATCATAGGCGCCGCGTCTTTTTACCGGTTCTACCGGTGTATATATATTGCCGTTTTCGTCAACATAGCCTACAATATTTCCGTTTTCATCAACAATTGAGCCATCAGGCATAACAACGCCGAGATAATTCCCGTTCTCGTCAGTCGCGATTTTTCCGGCTTTGGCAACTCGGCCGATGACATTGCCGTCAAAATCAACCACCGTTCCGTCCTCATTAAGTTTTCCGATAACATTGCCGTCTTTGTCAACCACCGTTCCGTCCGGCATAACACGGCCGATAATATTTCCGTTTTCGTCATACACAAATCCGGTATCTACCGCTTTGCCGATGACATTGCCGTCTTTGTCAACCACCGTTCCATCCGGCATAACCTTTCCGATAACATTGCCGTCTTTGTCAACCACTGTTCCGTCAGGCATAACCTTTCCGATGACATTACCGAATTCGTCATACACAAGCTTTTCGTTATCCGCAACACCGATAATATTGCCGTCTTTATCAACAACCATACCGGCAGAATTTACACGGCCGATAATATTTCCGTTTTCGTCGCGGACATAACCGTCATCATCGATATATCCAATGACTTCTCCGTTCGGTCCGATTGCAACACGGGATTTATCTATTGTGGCTTTTTTGCTTTCTGCCGCCGGAGCTTCGCAAAAATTGCAGTCTTCTTTGCGGATTGCGCGGCCGTATACCGGAACTTTTGAGGCTTTGGCGTTCGCATCGCTGACATTTGTTTCTCTCCACGATATCACAAAGTTATTCTGCACATTTCCGGCCACAATCGGCGCCCATTTTATGGTAATATGGCATGTCTGGTCGCCTCTGAGTTCTTGATTGGAGCATCTTTCTTCATAAACAAATCCGTCCGCCGGAGGGTCAGCCAAATTTACCGCCACAATTCGTATCGCGGTTTTTCCGTTGGTGCCGATAGTCAAAACATTGTCTGCAGTCGTACCGAGCACAACCTGCCCCATTTCAACCGGATCCGGCGTGGTCGTAATCGGAATTTCGCCTTCTTCAACATCGGAAAATTCTATATTGTCGGTCAGAACATTCCCCGTATCAAGATTTAGAGCATCATCATTGGCCGTAAATACCGGCTCTTCAAAGGTCTCTTCCACCGTATTGCTTTGAATAAGCAAAAATACGCCTAAAAAGAAAACCACCATAGAGACTATTCCGACAATCAGAATAATTCTGTTGGTTTTCTTTATATAGGTCTCAGAATGTGTAAGTCTTTGTTCTTCTTTACTCATTGTATCCTTACTACGCTGCAAAATACGCCGTTACGCCCAAGCTGGCTGCAAACTTTGTCGCCAGCGTCCAAACTTTTTACCGGCCCGACTCTCAAATGAAACAGCTCTTTGCCTTGTCCATCGGCCGGGGCATCAACCGAATAAAACGGCTGATATTCACCCAGAACTCCGGAATATTTATCCGACAAATCACTCCAAAGCGTTTCCAAATTCGTTACATTTGCATCTGTGCCGAGTTCAATCGAAATATTTGAGCCGGAAGCATCAGACAAACCTGAGCCGTAACGATATCCGCTATACGGATTTTGTCCACCGACCGCGCCATAAGCGCCGCCTTGACCAAATCCTTGTCCCTGACCTTGTTCGGCACCCCGATTCCAGCCGTATTGTCCTTTCTGTCCGCCCGCATAATCAGCATTATCTCTGACCGGCAATCTTCCGTTCATTGCGTCTTCATAGCTGATTGAATTTCCGCCGCTGGCATAAGAGTTAACTCCGTTTCCATAAGAGGCTTCTCCACCCTGAGACGAGCCGCCGTATGCTCCGCCGTTGCCGGAACCGGAACCGTCTTGTCCGTCAGGCATTTTCGGGCCGACATCCCAGCCGTGTTCCTGATATGTCGGAGAAAATTCGAGCCCCTGATCGTCGGAACGACGCAACTTCAGGCAAACAATTCTTTTGCCGTTGCGCAAAACCATATCGCCGATACCCTCAACGATAATCAGTCTGTTGTTAGGACCTTTTGTTCTGAATCCGACCGGAGTTTCAATTTTTTCAACAATCAGAGTTACAATCGGGCGCTGTGTCATTGTCAGCGATTTTTCGCCCAAATCAATATATGTGAAAATATCGTCACGCCATACTCTTTCCGGTGCAATAACCACATCGTCCGGATTCGGCACATAAACTTCTATATCAAAACGGAATTTTGACGGATCCATCGGGATACTCTGAAGCCAGTCATCTTGTAAAAATCTTTTTGTAAAGCGAGAATCTACCGAGAACGGATTTCCGTTGTTGCTGCTTGCGTTTACATGTCCGCCGCTCTTTATCGGAACGCCGCCGGAAGCCTTAGATTTTCCGTTTCCGTCAATAACTTCGATATCAATAATTGAGTTTGTCAGTCTTTCGGTATTAACCCCTTCGCTCTTTACATAGAACACATATTTATTTCCGCTGCGGCCAAAAACGATAATATTTGTATCAACGCCGACATTGGCGCCTTTCTTCGGATATAGCAACAAGGTATTCGGGCCGGAAATTTGTCCGTCAAAAGTAGCGCTATCGCCGATATAGATGTCTTCTACCATTTCCCATTCCGGAAAATTGACCAAAGTCATCATACCTTCGCGCAGGCGCATCGGCAACACCAAATCAGGCGTCCAATAATATTTTGAATAAGCAGGTTTGCTTTGTCCTTCACCCAAATTTTGCAGAGGATCAAGCCACGCGCTTTGAATCATGCCCAAAGAGTTGAACCCGGCATATCCCATATCCATCGGGGTATATTGTCCGGTGCTTTGGTCGGCGTTTTGATCAAGGCTTCCGGTAGAAACCTGTGCCCTTACATTGCCCGTTGCAAACAGAGCAACTGCCAAAATCAAAAATATTTTCCTAAACTGACAAACCATCATTTTGTTACCTTTTATTGTACTTTATTATGCATTAGAGAATATCTTACAACTGTAAATCCTACCGGATTTTTCATTCTTTCGCCATATTTTACGGTTTTTTCGCGATATACAATCCGCAAAGAGGCTGTCCAATAATTTATCTCCGGAGCGGCAGAGTTCGGATACATATCCTGCGTTTCATACTCAACCTGCCACAATCCGCTGTCAAGTTCGTTAACCGTCAGAATTCTGACCATACGAATAATGCCCTTTGTTTGAATAATTTTGAGCGCGCGTTTGGCTGTTTTTTCCAAAAAATCAGCATACACGCCGGAAGACGACATCTCTTGAATCATTCCACCGGGCATCCAACGCGCTTCCATTTCCTGTAAATCAGAATCAAAAGAGCTGCGGTTCAGCACATATTCGCGCACAAACGCTTCCGTAATGGATTTTCTGTCTTCCATTTTTCCGTTAATCGGAACAATGTTATAAACTTGTTCATCTTTGCTTTGAAAAGTCAACAAAAACGGTTCAACACGATAAAGCGGAATAAGCTGCATAATCGCAATCAGCAAAACAAGATTGCAACAAAGGCTTATTGCGGTCACAACCGCAAAGGCTCTGGCAGTCCACAGATATCTTTTTTCGCTGGCATTAACCAAAACCGCATCTTCACTGGCCTTAACTCTTTTACGCGGAGCAGACGAAGGGCGTTGAGCAGTCGGTCTTCCGTTGCCTATCAATCGTGTGTTAACACCGTTATTGTTAAAATTTTCTGCCATACACTTGTCCTAAAAACTATAATGTTTCAACAAACCAATCAGGAAGAGAATTTATAAGCTCTACCTGCATACAAGCGCACGGAGAAAGTTTAAGTTCGTTAAGCGCACGGCCAACGCCTACCGGTTCGCTTTCATAATATGAACCGAAAAGCGAACAAGAAGTCAAACCAAGCACCAGAACTAAAAGAAATACCTTCTTAAACATCTTGATGTTCCTATATAAAATATGTCCAGACAATATTCAGTTTAGACCTTTTTTTTTAAAAGTCTAACCCGAAGCCGATAAATCCCCAACTTATCAACAGCTTGAAGCTTATACCGAAAATATTAATATATGATAAATTTTATAAAATTATAGGACTTCGACCTCGGTTTGCGAATATCTGACCACCGTAAAGCCCAACGGGTTAAACAATCTGACGCTCATAAGCTCGCGGCCACGAATAAAATATGCGGTCATAGAAGCTGTCCAATACTTTGTTTTCAAAGGAATTTCTCCGGTCCTAAGGTCTCTGGCCTGAGGATTCAACTCATAAGTCTTAAAGTCGATTTTCCAAACCGGAGAATTTTCTCCGCCCTGCTTTCCGACCGATATAATTTCAACCTCGCGAGAAGCTCCGGAATCTCTGACGGACTGCCATTCCGCTTTTCTTTGCTTGTCAAACTCATCAAAAACATTCTGCATCGACAAAAAGTGAACCCAGCCGCCTGCAAACCATCTGATTTGCATCTCTCTTTCATCGTTAATCAGCGAGTTGCGTATAATCACATATTGCTTTACAAAAATTTCCATCAGCTGCTTTTTAGAGGCCATATTATACTCTATCGGCTCGTGGCGCACAAGCCCGTCGGTCGCATCCTGTTTAACAATCAAAAACGGTTCGACTTCAACCCTAGGCGCCATTCGAAACAGCACCAAAGAGGCAGCCATAAACACAATAAGAGAAACGGAAGCAAACAAAATGAGCAAACGAGCCAACCACTTATAATAATTTTCTTTCAAAGTGGAAAGCCGGCCGTCAACTTCGGTCGCATACGCGCGCTGCGGCTCAGAATTTTTGTTTTCATTCGTAATTGCTAAAATTTTTGTTCCGTCATTCATCTCTTATCCTCAATCTACGGCATAATTTGCACAATACGGCTGAACTCCGCCCTTCATCTCATTGGCAAAGGCTTCTTCCTCTTGCTTTTTATATTCTTCGCTGGCTTTGCGGTTTACCTGCTCGGATATAACTTTTTGAGCAAAATCTGCCGAATTTCCGTCCGTATCTTCACCGACAACCACCACTTCTTCATTGTCTTTTACCAAAGCGGCATACATTCCTTTGAGCTTTTTGAATTTTTCTTTCAAATACTCGTTGTTTTCTTCCTGCATTCCGCTCAAAGAAGAATATGCTGTTTTCAGGTTTTTATTCTTGATGGATTCCATCGCCTGCGCAACCTGATTATAATCGGCGTCTATTGCCAAATCCAAATCCGGTTTCGGAGAAAATCCGGCTTTTTTCAGCGATTCAATAAGGCTTTCTCTTAAAGCATCGACCTCTTCTTTGAGTTCTTCCTGCGCCTGCAATGTCGTCTGTTCGTTTTCGGCCAAAGTCAAAAAGTCTCCGAATTGGTTGCGGTTGAGCTGCGCACGATATTTTATAGCCATACTGTTGCTAGTCTTTTTGCTTTCAGTTGCGTCTCCGCCGTCCTCGTCCTTATCGATTTTATAAAAAGTATCTTTCGCACCTTTTGTAATCATAATAAAGCTCTTGCCGAGCTGTTTCGATGCCGAGAACAACAAGCCCATCTCGCTGCCTCTTTCTTTCGAACTGCTATAAGCATATCCTCTGTCCGCGAATATTTTATCATTAAAATCAACATCTCCCTGAGCTTTGGCATATACCTTATCCGAAACCGTGTCCTGAACGCCTCCGCCCGGTTTCATAGGCGACGGCTTTGTTTGACTCAAATATATTTCCTGACAATTCGGAATTTTTTCAAAGCTTTGTTTCGGCGCTCTGCGGCTCAAAATATATCCGTTTTTAGTTACTGCCGTTGTCGCCGGTATTTTGATATCAACATAATAGTCGCCCATTTTGCACGGATAAATTCCGCTGCGGAAAAATTCTATATTTTTCTTATCATCTCTCGGGCTTCCCAATCCTTCGGTTCCGTTTTCCGTCGAAAACAAATTGTAGCTTTCTTCCACATACGAGTGCAAATCAAGCATTCTTTGCCAAATTTCCGGCATATTTGATACACTCTTCAAAATTGCGTCTTTGGTAACTTTTTTGCCGGTATAAGTATTTTTGTCATCATAACCATAACTTTTCGGCATATTTACATAGTCATCAACATCAAAATATATAATCTCGCGCATCGGCGGCAGATATTCCTGCGCGGCAACACGCGGAGCCTTAAAGTCTCGCGCCACTGGATACGCCCCGACGAAAAAGTCGGTATCGGCATTCAAACAAACATTGTTTTCACAAACCTTATCCATCACATATTTTTGCAGAATTGATTTTGCAAGACTAATCATTCTATCCGTCCGATATCCCTTTGTTATTAAAGATGTCAAAATAGAGGTTTGCGGATTTTTCAGTTCATCAATAAGTTCCTTATGAATCTTCATAAGTTCTTTGTGTCCGGCCGGAGTATAGATATAGTTATCGTCCTTTTTGCGCAATGCTTTAATTTTTTCTTCTGCACAAATTATTCTGTCTTTTGCATAATCCAAAACTCCGTTCCATTTATGCGAAGAAAAATCGGCTTTCGCTGTGCAGCTTCCGGCAGACGGGGTTCCGACAATATCGTCCACAATACCGACAAATTTTAAGATATATTTGTTTCTGTCAACAGTGTTTGTGTATATTTTTTTATACATCTTTGCCAAACCGCCGTTTTTGTTTCTGCTGTCGAGCGTATTATTTTTTTGTTTTTGGATTTCTCCGTCAGCTCCGCTATAATATTCTTCTATATAAAGAATTTTGGCATCGGTACAAGCGTAGCTTTCTACATTATTACATTCCTTTTGCTTTTCAAGGCTGCATTGGTCCAAACTTTTTTTGCAGGTGTCCGGATCATCATTAAGCTTTTTCTTGTTTGCGGCAATCTCATTTTCCAATGTGGTAATTTGCTGTTGCAAAACAGACATCTGCTTATTTGCAACCGTCAGCTGCGCGTTAGTCTTTTCCAAAGTACTTTGGCTTTGTGCTTTGGTTTCTTTTGCATATATAGCCTGTCCTGATTTTTTATCTTTGGAAATTTCCTGTCTTTTGGCCACAATTTCCAGATTGTTATCCATATCCGTGATTGTGCCTTCAGCCTCTTTTTTTGTATCTTTCAGGTTGTCAATCGTTGTCTGAAGCTCGTTCTTTTGCGTATACAGTTTTTCGAGCTGGGTTGTTATCGCTTTATTCTTATTTTCCAAAGATCTCCGCGCTGTTTCTCCGGTGTTTTTAACACCTTGAATTAACTGGTTCTTAGCGCTTACCAATTCGGCTAATTTTTTGTTGGCAAAAAAGTTTGTCGTGTAATCATATTTTCGACCGTTCAGCTTAGTTTTAAACTCACTGAAGGCAGATCTCGCTTTTTCTTTTTCCTTATCATTTTTGTCATCGTCTTCATCATATCTTGTTCTGGAAACAAGCTCCGACATCATATCAATTCCGGTTCCGGTCAGCGCTGTCAATGTCTTGCCGTCGTCGTTTTCGTCCATATCAAAAAACGGCCATACATCGTTCAGATACAATTTCATATTTTGATATTTTTTCTCAAGATATTGATCATAGAATTTTTTCTGGTCATTCCATATCGGAAACTTGCGTTTCGGCTTGCCCCAGCTTTGCGTTGTATATTGATCCTGCGCCAGCTTTTTGGCCACCGCCGCGCCAATAAGGAAATTAAACTTATCTTTCAGGTGTTCGTTCTTTTTTATCTGCTCCTGACGGCTCGGAGAACCGGCTCCGGCAACCGAGCTTGAACCATCGGAATCTTCATCGCTGGAGTGCTTTTGTTTCAATTTTGCCTTAGAATTTTGCACCGTTGCATCAACATCTTCACCGGTGTCGTCTTCGGCATCAAAATCGCTCTTTTCCAAATCATCGGGAGAAATATCGTCGCTTTGCAGTGCTTTTGCGGTCTGAAACGCCTTATAAGCCCAGCCGGAGACACCCTTTCTGCTTGCATAATCAGTCACATTTGCAGGCGCGGCGCCTCCGTACCAAACTTTCGCACCGCTCGGATAATATCGATCCAAATAATTTACGGCACATTTGTCCGAGGTCTTTACTTTTTCAACTGCCAGATTGTGTCTTTTAACCGCGCGCTGATAGCTGACGAAAGCCTCACGAAAACTCGGCAGCGATTGTTTCAAATTGTGTGCAGTCATTGATTTTCGCATAGTTTCGGCAACGGCTTCAAGCTCTTTTAATTTTCTGAATTCTTCCTCAGATCCGGTAAAGGCCGATTCGATATCCGGCTTTTCGGCTGTTTCGTATGTCAGTGTTGAATTTGCCTTTACATCAAATTTATAATCGCCGAAAAACTCCTTGTCTTCCTGCTCAGTTTCGTCTTTTGTAACCATCTTGTTACTTGCTGTCGACGAGCTTGACAAAGCGGACTTTGTCTCGTTTTTCAAAAGCGTATTTGTTGCCGTCGGAATCGCCACCTTAGAAGACAATGCCGGAGATTGAGCCGAAACAGCTGCGGCAGCATTTGATCTTTGCAAAGCCGATGATGCCGATGTCATCGGAGATACCTCAACAGACTGTGTAACCTTGCGGAATGCCGGCTTGTCGGCAGAAAGTTTCTGCTGCGGCAATGCTTGCTTTGCATTTGCCGAATTCTTGATTTCAGTCGCCGGAGCCGCAGCTGTTGTCTTCATATCTGCCGCTTTTGCCTGAGTTGCAACAACATTTGCTGCCATAGCCTTATTTTGCGGTTTAAGCTCTGCCGCATATCCCATTGCAAAAGTTTTTGAATACGGCTCAGACTGAGCATATGTCGGCATTTTGAACAATTTTTCATCAAGCGCCGAGCTCTTCTTGGATTTCTTTCCTTTTCCGCCGCCTTCAACAAATTCGGCCGGTTCGACCATCTCGTCCAAAAACTTTGCGGCATAGTATTGTGTGCGCATAACCGACAATGTTTCCGCAAGCTTTAACAACTCGTCAATTGTGCCGTATGCATCGTACGAGGAAACCAAAGCAGCCACAATCTCTCCGTCGCCTTTCGATTCGCCCTCTTCACCGCTTGCCCCGCTTGCAGATGCGGCCATCTGGCTTTGCGTGTCGGCAAATGCCTCAACTTTGTCTTCCATTTCTTCAATCTGCATATCAAGCGCACGGACGCTGACATACAATTCTACAATACTGTCCGTCACAAATTCGCGCGATTTTTTGCGATATGCGCTCTTGATATCCGAATCGGTGCTCGGATATGCCAAAAACAGCTGATGGATGACTTCTGCAACCTTTTCCGGATCTTTTCGGTCTTCTTTGCTGAGCAATTTTGAGCGTTTTCCCATTGTTTTCATAGAAGACAGAGGTTTCGGCTTGCTTGATGTCCCGACAAAGAAATTTGAATTAACAGAATTGGAAATCGCCTTTTTTGCCGCGGTATATTTATCTTTAATCGCCGTTTTGACTTTGTTGATTTTTGTTTTAACGCCCTGAATATTCGTCGACACATCTTTAACCACGGCACCGGCATCTGCAACAACGCCCTGTATTGCGGAAATAAAGTCAAGCGCCCGAGCATCTCCGGCGGAGATATAAATTGCAAATATTGCGGAAATAACAATTTTTATGCATTTATTCATCTTATTTCTCCTCTAGAATTGTTCGGATATTGACGATGCCGTATCTTTTGCGGAATCTATCCCGCTTTTTACATCCGATACCGCGTTTTTAACACCGCTCACACTGAGTTTTTTCTTGCTTTTCTTAATCCCTTGAGCATCTTTTTTCGTAAAGATGTAATCATCAAAGTTAAAGTTCTCTTTGTGCTGATATTCGTATGGCATATTAATCATGTCATTGGCGGTCATCATCTTTAAATCTGCCGACATCAACTTGATATAATCAAGCAAAATATGCATAATCTGAACCCTGATGCCCGAAGTTTCAATCAACAACGCGCCGGTCTGGCTGTCTGTCTCTATAACGCTCTTTTTTAGCTCATCTAAAGTTTTTTCGTTGGATTCTATATTATTTTTAATGCGCAGCGCATCAATGTAAGCATTCAAGGTATCTTCACCGGCTGCTTTTTTACGATTGTTGCTGATTTGCGAGAGCAAATCTCCGCCGACCGGATTTCCTTCCGCAATAAAGTTCTTTTCCGCAGCCTCGCCATATCCGCCGTCGCCGCCGCTGAGCATTCCTGCCAATTTATCAACCGCTTTGTTTCCGACATCTTTTCCTTTTGACAGTGCCTTCTGAGACAACTTTTCAACTTCTTGTTCCTTGAGCTTTATATCTTCTTTTGCAGTGCTTTTCTGCTGTTCAAAAGACTGATACTTCTCCGACCGCTCGATTGCTCCCTTTTCGCTCTCAAGCTCCGCAATAGAGGCATTATTTTTTTCCATCTGAGCCTTACGGAATTCAGCGTCCTCATCTTCTCCCATTCTTGAAAGAGTATTGTTGTTGTCTTCAAGAACCTTAATTTGCGCGTCTATTCTTTGTTTTTCGGAAGAAACATAATCGCTCTGTTCTTTTTCAAGCTTGGTCAACGCATCTTTGGATTCTTTCAAAGTTGCCACAGCCTCGGCCTGCTTTTTCGCATCTTCAGCCTTATCTTTTGCATTTTTTGCATCACTGAGTGCTCCGCTTGCGGTATTTTTCGCATCGCTGACTACCTGTTTTGCATCATCAACCGTCTTTTTTACATCGTCAATTTTTTCTTTTGTATTCTTATAAAATTCTTTGGCCTTTTTGATTTTTTCAGAAGATTCCATGGCTCCTTTTAGGCCTTTTTTTATGGTCTGATATTTTTCAGCAATCGGCTCAACAACTTTTTGCACATTTTCCGAAGCCTTTGTAACAAAGTCCGAAATTTTTCCGGCCGCACGCCCGAAATCGATATTAATCATCGCAGATGACGGGGTTGCAAAAACCATGCACACTAAAAACAAAACAGCAGCAATAACTCTCAGCTTTTTCATTATTATTCCTCCTCTTTGTCCTTAGAACCATATTTTTCGGAATCCGCGATTATATAAAAATTATATATTTGTGCTTCGGTTGAAACAATATAGTTCAATCGTCTGATAATCGACCGAATACGCGGCCCCTGCGCATCAACCGCTTCTTTCATATTATTTATGGTTGCCGGTTTTGATTTGGCCTCTTCTTCGGCATCGTCCAAAAGCTCATTGCGGCGCACAAATGCCGATGCATACATATTTGCGGCCATATTTCTTTTCAGCTCATTGAACATATCCATTTTTTCCTGATATTGCTCAGATGTAATATCTTCCGGAAAAACATATTTTTCTTCCAAATTATTTTCAAAATCGTTGCTGTTTATGACAGACCCCAAACCTGACATAAGCTGTGTTCCGGCCGCTTTCGGATCTTTTGCCAGCTCATAAGCGCTTTTACCCTTTTCGGCCAAATCTTTGCCTTTTTCATAGGCGCTTTTTCCTTTATCAATCCCTTCTTTGGCAATATCCGTAACAGCGGTAACCTGATTGATGTTTTCTTGCACGGTAGAAACGACTTCTTCTTTGAATGCCGAAGCTTTTTCCATATATCCTTCAACTTTTTCAACAACAAAATTCAGCGAATCCGGCATTGGGATTTGCGCATTTGCCGAACCGGCCGCCAGAATCATCAAAAACGCAACAACATATTTATTCATTATTGCTTCCTCCTTCTTCGACCAGCTCTTTGATATATGAAGCATCATATGCCGACAAATATTTCAAAGCCTTATTCATAATTTCGGTTGACAATACTTTGTTCAAATGGCTGTTCAGCACAATTGCAAAATCATAATCCGCCTCAGCCAAAACCGCAATATCCTCACGAATATTGGCCGCGCCGTTTTCGTTTCCTTCTTCACCGCTTTTGTTGTCCGAAAGATTGATTCCGAGCATTGAGCCGGAACCGATATCACCGAGTGCGCCCAAAGCGGAATCGCTGTCTCCGTTTCCTTTTTCTTCAAATTCTTTAACTACGGTATCTTCAAAATTTGAGGCATAAATCCCTTCAGCAACCATTGTTTTCAAGGTTTCCAGCTTGCTTTGCGCCGCCATTTCCGTAAAAGTTTCGCCGACGCTCCTCGAGCTTTCCACCGTATCATTTCTGTCTTTAAGCAGCTTAGAGAGACACTCTTTTGTAGCCTTTGCCGCTTCATCGGTATCCTGCATCTTGATTTTGCAGCTTTCCGCCATAATTTTCGGAATTATATAATCACCGTTGGCGGCCATTCCGGTTGCAACATTTGATGCGCCGCTGATATCGGTGTCTGCGGCGCTTGCAGCTGCGGCAATCAGAAATGTCATTAAAAAAGCCGAATATTTCATTGTATCTTTTCTCCTCGCCTTTTATTTTTCTTCAAAAACAAAATCTTCTATGCCGTCAAGCTCGTTATATCGGCCGTAAATCGTGCGCAGCCAAACATAATCGTTTGCAACTTTCGCCATTTCTATCGCCTGATGCGCCGAAACTGTCATACTACTGCGGACTTCCGTTGCCCCATCTGCGGCCTCCTGCAAATCGGCTATAACTTTTTCCTCATAGTTTGCCGCCTTATTTGCCGCTTTAACAATCATACTCATCGCGCCGAAAGTGTTGTCTTTGCGAAACTCCAAAAGCTCATCGGTAGAAACGCCTGCTTCCGTGCTGCCGTCTTCGCTTTCCTTTGCCAAAACTTTTTTGAGGCATTCCTCAAGCCTGTCAGTATCTTTTTCCACTTCATCAATCGTCATCTCGCAATAAGCCGCCAAAGATTTCGGAAGAATAATATTTCCGTTGCCGGCGCGGCCGGTTTTAAGCTTTGACTGTTTTTCCGTGGTCTCGAGCAAGTCTGCCGACGCAATCACACTCTTTTGTTCGTAAAAAAAAATATATTCATCGGCGGAAGATTGTTTTTGCATTTTTCTGAACGCTTTTTTTTCGGACACCGGCGCCACCGATTTTACATTTGCTTTAGCATCGGAAAGAGCCGGACTTTTAGCGACCGTGGCCCTATCCAAAGCTGCAGGTTTTGCCTCTTGTGCGGCTTTGAGCCCACCGGCGGCATCTGCTTTCGGCATAGCCTTAGGTTCTGAAATTGCTGAAACATTTTCTTTTTGCGCAGCCGGAGCTTTGAGCGTCTTATCGGCAGAAACCGGCGCTACCTGCATCACATTATTCGGTCTGTTTTTCAAAAACTTATTGCTTGCCGCCGGCTGAAGTTCTTCAACGGAATTGTCGCTTTCATCTTCTTCCTGCTCTACTTCTTCGGCAGTTGCTTCATCATCTTCCGGCGGGGTCAAAAGCTCATCGCCTTCCGCCAGATCATTTGCGCCGTAACTTTTTTCGGCAGAGCTGAACAGTGATTTATTTTCATCTTTATCCGCAAGAATACCGGCTCTTTCCTGCGCCATTTTAACGCCGTCTTCCGTAGCATCTTTAAGAGCCTTTGCTTTTTCTACCTGAGCCTCGGCAAAACCTTTGTATTCTTCATATTGTTCTTTGTATTCCTCAGCCTGTTTTCTCATTTTTTCAACTTCGGCCATTTGATCTTTTGCCTCATTTGTAAATTTTGAAACCGTACTGACGGCATCACCGATGCTGGAACTAACTTTTGCGACCGTTTTGGTTGTTTCCACAATAACTTTGCTCGACTTAATTTGCTCAATACCGCTCTTTATGGCCTGTACGATAGATGAAGTATCAAGCGTCGGAAGAGGAATAAACGCATAAGATTTCGGAGCAAAAAGTATTGTTGCCAAAACAACAACTGAACTGAAATATAAAGCGGTCTTCTTCATTTTGTTTCTCCCAAAAGCATCAGATGATAAATAATAACATACAAAATATCTTTGATAAAGATTTTTTTGCAAAATCGCTACAAATTTAAATATTTTGTAACAAAGTTCTCTTCTCCGTATTCCTTAATCAGCTGTTCAACCAGCAAAACATTTTTTCGGCTGGAGTTGTAGAGCCTCAAATACGGTCCCAAACCACCGAGGTTTACATCAAGAATCACGGATTCGCCGGTTGCCGGTCTTGAAAGCAAAATCGCATACGGAAAATCGCGATATGTCTTACCGAAAATAAAATCCATTTCGTTTTGCGTCAGATTCCAAGTCACATAATCTTCCAATCTGGCTTGCGGGTTGCGGAAGAATAAAACGGTCTGACATTGTCCGCGAATAACCTCGCCGACGCCGAGTTTGTCAATAACATTCGGCTGTTGAAATGCGCAAAGATATGACTGGCGTTTTTTACGGCCTTCTTGCAAACCGATAATAAAGTAATCTCTAAACATCGGGTGCTTAAGCATCGGCGCCGTTTCATCGATCATAATCAGAGACGGAACGCCGGTTTCGCCGGTTTCGCTTTGAATTCGGTGCATAATATATGAAATAACCGCCGGAGCCAAGGTGTCGTCCTCAAAAATATGCGTAAAGTCAAATGCCATAAATCTTTTTGCCTTCAAGTCCAAACTATCGGTTTCGGCATTAAAAATGTTTCCGTATTGATCCGGATTAACCCAGCGATACAATTCCCGTCTCATATTTCCGGTCGGTGAAAAACAGCTTTTATAAAGATTTTTCATAACTCTTTCTTCCGGACGCAGATAGTCAAACGCGGTTGTAACCGCTCGCGCGATTTCCTTTTCGGACAATGCGTCGTCAACCATTGTGATAGACTTCATCCAGCGACGCAAAAATGCGCGGTTGTTCGGCGTATCTTCGGCATCAAACGGGTTAAGCGACACATTTTTTTCGTCGCCGTCAAACCCGATATACGCTCCGCCGATTGAACGAGTAAAGATTTCAGCACCGCGGTGGCGGTCAAAGAAGAACACTTTCAAATCGCCGTGGCGCATCGCCTGTCCGGCCAAAAATGTAAGCAAAGTAGTTTTACCTTGTCCGGTAGGACCGATAATACAGCAGTGAGCAACGGCAGCTTCTTCGGCAGATACATGGAATTGGAACTGATAGGCTGAACCGGAAGTTGTTCTGAACACGCTGATTGCGCCCGGACCCCAGTCGGATTTCGAAAAACCTTCTGACGGTTTGTCAAAGCATATGGCCATTGCCACAACGCGGGACAAATAGCGATATGTTCTCGGATATGTTTCATAAGTCGGAAACTGTGCAAAAAATGTTGCCTGAGCAACCCAGCCCTCACGAACCGGCGTCACACCGAACAAACGGCAGATTCTCTGCACTTCACTTTCGGCAAAATCGATTTCTTCTTTGCTCGAACCTCTCAATATAATAGACATAGAATATTCGACCAGAGCCTGATAATCGGCGTCGCTGTCCTCAATTGAAGACAAAGCCTGCGCATATTGGCCGATAACCTCGTCCGAAAAGCTTGTAATGGTCGCCATTCTCTGTTGTTGCATCAAAAGCATACGCGCCTGAGCCTTAAAAATCGGCTTTACATTGTGCAAAAGCACCATTTCGCTGTCAATCGAAAGCAGCGAAACTATCATACTTTCGTCCATATAATCGCCCGATGTTCTGATACCCATACAAATTTCGTACATTTCTTTATCGCCGGAGAAAAATCTGATAACTCCGTTTTCTCCGGTAAAATGAATATGATCAGCAGTCAAAAGCTCATTAAACGCGGCGCCTTCGGCTTTTCCGACCTTAGGTTCCGGATTGGAAAGCGGGCTGCAAAGCTTTGAAAAGATATACAGAGGGCTTTCGGTTGCCGGACTGTCAACCGTTTCATAAAGATTTTTCACTCCGTAATCGTTCAATGTCGCAAGTAGCGCCTGAGATGCATAGTTCAAGTCTTTTAAGGCATCTTTTCGGTCTTCAATAGACAAGATGATGTAGTGGCGGTTATGATAAATTCTATCCAGATTGGCATCCCAAGTTGCCGAAACTTCTTCCAAAACCTTATTATTAAAGTCGCCACCGTCAACATTGTTCGGGATTCTTTCTCTGAGCGTAACAACGCGGCAGATAACCTGCAAATCCGACATACCGTCAATCCAAGATTTGCGGGCTTCCATCATTGAATAAATTTTTTCTTCGGTTGCAAACGACAAATCCGCACCTTCAACCTTAAACACGCGGGCAAATGCACCGTTTTTGCACCTGATGGTGATTCCGTCCGACATCAGCCTGAAAAACGGCAAAAAGTCCGAAACGCGGGATTCTCTCGGCTGCGGCAACACCCAAGCTCCGAATCTTGTTGCCCACAAAACCGCAAAAGCAGATGCCGAAACAAATCCGATTACGGCAATCATAACCTCGAGGTTGGTTAACCCTTGTGTAAAAATACTGAAAAAATCAAAATTAGGGCTCAAATTTATTCCCCTTCTGTTTGTATAGGTTAGTAGATGTTTTGTTTGTTTGCCCGTAGGCCTGAATCATTGCGGAAAGGTGAGGCTCTTTGGTTCCGGCCATAATACACAGACAGTGGCCGAGCACGATTGTCACCATAAACATAAGCGGGTTTATATTAAACGCTCCGACGCAAATGAACATAAAAGGAAACTGCAGACCCAAATTCAACAAGGTCGGCAGGAAAGGCCCCCATAATATTTTCGGAGGATTTGCTACGGCTTTCAGTATCATTTCGTGCATCAGATAACCCTCTTTTTCCCTTTATAGAAAAATTTTACCATAATCTTTTATTTATGCAATAAAAAAAACGGTATACCACAAGTTATAGTATACCGCTTATTTTTTTAATCAGAAGTTAATATTATTCGGCAAAAGCGTCTTTTTTTGCCAAATCAGAGGCAACTTTCGGACTTCTGAGAAGTTTTTCGATTTTATCGACTTCTTCAAAGCTCGAATCTTCTTCAAAACGCAAATCTGGCGTATAGCGCAGCTGAAGGCTGCTTCCGATTTGTTTTTTGAACTGCCACGAGGCCTCGTTCAAAAGTTTTATAACCTCTTTGATATCTTTGCCGTTCAAGGTCATCACAAATGCGGTGGCATATTTCAAATCCGGAGAAACCTGAACCTGTGTAACCGTAATAAACGCCTCGCTCAGCTTTGGATCGCGGAGCTCGCCTTTTTCTATCATCCTGGCAATAACCTTTTTAATTTCTTGTCCGACTCGCAGTTGTCTCTGCGATTGTTCTTTAACTACCATATTTTTATCCTTTTCTTACAGCTTTGCGGCAATTTCTTCAATTTCATAACATTCGATATAGTCGCCGACCTGAATATCGTTATAGTTTTCAAAGCTCATACCGCATTCATAACCGCTCTTGACTTCTTTCACATCGTCCTTAAAGCGCTTGAGCTGTCCGATATCGCCGTCATGAATAACCACATTGTCGCGCAGCAGTCTGATTTTTGCACCGCGTTTGACAAAGCCTTCGGTAACCATGCAGCCACCGACTTTGCCGACTCCGGTAATGTTGTATACCTGACGAATTTCGGCATAACCCAAAATCTTTTCTTTAAGCGTCGGAGAAAGCATTCCCTCAAGAGCTTTTTTCACATCGTCCGCAACATCATAGATAATCGAATAATATCTGATATCAACACCATCGCGGCGGGCCATATCTCTGGCCTGCGGATTTGCACGGACATTAAAGCCGATAATAAAGGCGTTTGATGCTTTTGCCAAAGAAATATCCGATTCGGAAATCGGGCCTACCGCAGAATGCAAAATCTGAACATTAACTTCATCGTTTGACATTTTTTGCAATGTGCCCTCAAGAGCCTCAACCGAGCCCTGAACATCGGCTTTGATGACAATCGGCAAGTGTTTGATTTCACCTGATTTAATTTTATCCAACATTTGTTCCATCGCCGATTTTGCAGATTTAACCAGTTTTGCATCGCGTTCTTTGCGGATTCTGTATCCGGCAACTTCACGCGCCTGATTCTCGTCTGCCACAATCACGAAATCGTCACCGGCGGACGGTGTTCCCTGCAAGCCCAAAACCTCTACCGGAGTAGCCGGTCCAGCCTCTAATATCTTGTGGCCGTGTTCATTAAACATTGCACGAACGCGTCCCCATTCCTTTCCTGCAATAAAGACATCGCCGATATGAAGAGTTCCATTCTGAACCAAAACGGTTGCGACCGAACCGCGGCCTTTTTCCATTTTGGCCTCAATAACCGTACCTTCCGCCTTGCGATTCGGGTTGGCTTTCAAATCCAAAATTTCGGCTTGCAGCAATATTGCCTCAACTAACTTATCGATATTAATGCGCTTTTTGGCCGAAACTTCCGCGCTCAGACATTCTCCGCCCATTTCTTCAACGGCGATACCGTGCTGCAGCAAAGCGGTTTTAACCTTCATCGGATCCGCACCCGGAAGATCAATCTTGTTGATTGCAACCACAATCGGAACTTCTGCGGCCTGAGCATGGCGGATAGCCTCAATTGTTTGCGGCATAATACCATCGTTTGCGGCAACCACCAGCACAACAATATCCGTAACTTTTGCACCGCGGGCGCGCATTTCCGAAAACGCCTCGTGTCCAGGAGTATCAATAAATGTAATCTTGTGGCCGCCTTCTACCGTAATCTGATATGCACCGATGTGCTGCGTAATACCACCGGCCTCGTGCGATGCCACATTCGTTTCGCGCAGCGCGTCAAGCAACGATGTTTTACCGTGGTCAACATGGCCCATTACCGTAACAACCGGCGGGCGAGGCATCAAATCTTCCGGTTTGTCGACCGGTCCTGCAATACCCTCTTCAACATCGCTGTCGGCAACTCTCTTAAATTTGTGTCCGAACTCTTCAACGATAATCTGCGCAGTATCGGCATCAATCGGCTGATTTATAGTCGCCATAACGCCGAGAGACATCAACTTTTTGATTACATCTGCGCTCTTTTCGGCCATACGATTGGCAAGTTCCTGAACAGTGATAACTTCCGGAATAACAACTTCCTTAATGATTTTTTCCTGCGGCGCCTGCTGAACTGCCGGTTTCGGCTGTTTTTTCTTAAAGCGGCGGCGCGGAGCATATCCGTAATCATCGTCATCATCACCGTCGGAAATGTTATACAGATTAACTTTTCCGCCGCGTCTCGGCTGCTCAAAACTTCTTTTCGTAACCTTTTTGCGTTCTTGCTCAAAAACATCTTCACGGCTTGAAGATTTGTTGGAAACTTCATTCTTTTTGCGATTGCCGAACGAACGATTTTCATCATCATCGTCGTCATCATAATCGCGAGATTTCTTTTCTTTATATTTTACAGCCGGTTGCTTTTCTTCTGCCAGTTTTGAAGTATTTAGCTGCGGCGCGGCTTTTTTCTCCGCCGCCCGTTCCTCTTTTTTCTTTTCTTCCGCCTCTGCTTTTTCTGCTGCCTCTTTTGCGGCTTTTTCTTCTTGCAAACGCTCGGCGTCCTGCTTTTGTTTCGCAGCTTCTTCTTTTTGCTTTTGGCGGGCAGCCTCTTTCTCTTTTTCTTCCTGTTCGCGTTTTGCCTCATATTCCTTAGCTTCGGCAATCAGCTTCAACTTTGCAGCTGTTGCTTCATCAATTTTTGCGGCATGCTCCGTCGGCTGTGCGCCGATAATGCGTTTTTTGCGCACTTCTACCTGCACAACCTTTCGGCCGTCAGAAACTGCCGGCTTGCCCAAATTTTTGAGGGTAAGGGTTGATTTTCCCGATAATGTTAATTTTTTGCCTGCATTATCTGTCATGTACTTAATTTCTCCACTTTAACCTTTTAGATTTTCATCACGGAAAAACTTTTCCGCTTTTTGATATTCGGACAATGCCGATTTTGCCATTTTTCCCTTCAAAAAGGCGGCATGAACAGTGTTCACCCGATTTGTTGCCTTGTCCAATTCTTCAATTGTATAAAACGAGAACACCGGAACATTTTTGCATAGCGATGCGATTTTGTTTTTGCCGTCAGCGCCGGCATCAGACGCCTCAAGCACAAATTCAACATTGCCGCGCACCAACTGTTCGCGAACCTTTTCAAAGCCAAAAACCAAAGCTCCGGCCTTGCGTGCCAGATTTAAGAACTCCAGTCCTCGGTTATGCATCATATTTTCGACTATTTCGCATATTTTGTCCTCTCCGGCCAAATTTTTGCGAACAGCCTTAGAAAAAAGCTTTTTTTCAGACGCCGCTTGCAGCATAGCGCGAGAATTTGTGACATAAATCCCCTTGCCTGCAAACTTTTTCCGAAAATCAGGAACAAGGCAGCCTTCAAGCGCAACAAAACGCAGCAGGTTATCTTTGTCAACAACCTTTCCGGTTACGATGCATTTTCTTTCGACGCCCTGTTCCATCTTAATTTCCTTATTTTTCTTCATCAAACCAATGTTTGCGGGCTGCCATGATAACCTTGTTGGCCTCAGCTTCGGTCAGAACATTTTCGCCCAACATTTCCATCAATTCGTCGCTGGCCAAATCTGCCAAATCATCAATGGTTTTGATTCCTTTTTCGGCCAATGTCAAAATCATATCTTTGTCAAGGCCTTCAATTTCCGTAAGTTTCTTGTCGATTCCGAGCTGTTTGCTCTTCTTTGCAAAGTCTTCATTGCGTTTTTCAACAAATTCTTTAGCACGATTTTGCAGCTCTGTTGCAATGTCTTCGTCAAAACCTTCAATTTGAGAAAGCTCGTTCAAATCTACCATTGCAATCTCATCAACCGTCGAGAAACCTTCGGCAATCAACAGATGCGCAATCATTTCATCAACATCAAGAGCTTCCATAAAGCGCTCGGAGCGAACCTTGTTTTCATTTGCGCGGCGCTCCTGTTCCTGTTCTTCGGTCAGGATATCAATATCCGAGCCGAGCAAAGTTGACGCCAACTTAACATTCTGTCCGCGGCGGCCGATTGCCAAAGAAAACTGTTCTTGCGGAACAACAACTTCGATTCTGTTCTTTTCTTCATCAATAACAACCTTTGTAACTTCTGCCGGAGCCAAAGCCGCAACGATATATTGAGCCGCATCGTCTGAATATTGAACGATATCGATTTTTTCACCCTGAAGTTCGGTAACAACCGCCTGAACTCTGATACCGCGCAAACCGACGCAGGCACCTACCGGATCAACCGTAACATCATTGGCCTTAACCGCAATTTTTGCCTTAGAACCCGGATCGCGGGCAACCCCCATAATTTGAACGATTCCGTCATAAATTTCAGGAACTTCCTGCGTGAACAATTTTGCCAAAAATTCAGGACATGTACGAGACAGAAAAATTTGCGGTCCCTTAACCTCTTTTCTGACATCAAGAACATAGGCGCGGACGCGGTCTCCGTTTTTGAACTTTTCTCTCGGGATAATTTCATCACGGCGCAATACAGCCTCGGTTTTTCCGATATCCAAAATAACATTTCCGCCTTCAATTCTTTTTACATTGCCGTTGACAATCGTGCCGACTTTTTCTTTGAACTCTTCATATTGGCGATTGCGCTCGGCGTCTCTGACCTTCTGCATAATAACCTGTTTTGCGGTCTGAGCGGCAATACGGCCGAAATCCATCGGCGGCAGAACATCAATGATATATTCGCCGACTTTAATATTTTTATCATAGGCTTTTGCTTCTTTAAGCGTAAGCTGAGTAACCTCGTTTTCAACCTCATCGACAACCTCGCGATAACGAGCCATTGTAATCGCACCCGTTTTGCGGTCTATCTTTGCTCTGATATCGTGTTCAAAACCATAGCGCGAGCGGCCGGCTTTTTGAATCGCGGTTTCCATTGCAACAAAAACATCTTCTTTGTCGATGTTCTTTTCTCTGGCAACGGTATCTGCCACCAGAATAATCTCAGGTCTTGGCATACTTTCAAATGTTTGCATTTTATCCTCTTTAAATATTAAAGTTCAATTTCGTTTTTGTCTTGAGCATTTTGACGGCAGTATTCTTCCCACAATTCATCGGTCAGAACGAGCTTTGCCTTTGTAATATTGTCAAAATCCACCAAAAAAGTTTTATCATCTTCGGCAATCGAGATATTTTTGCCGTCAACACCGGTAATTTTTCCCTTAAATCTTTTGCGTCCGTCAGTCAAAACCGCGGTTTCAACCTTTGCCTCATATCCAACATAGCGGGAAAAATGTTCAAGCTTTGTCAGCGGACGATCAACGCCGGTTGAACTGATTTCAAGATTATACTTATCCGAAATCGGGTCTTTTTCATCAAGCACATCAGACAGCGCGCGGCTGACCTTTGCACAATCATCAACCGTAATCGGGTTTTTGTGATCCTTGTTTTCAATCATAACCTGAAGCGTCAGAGATGCGCCGCCGGTAGTCATCACCCGAACAAGCTCATATCCCTGTTCTTCAACCACAGGCTCTATCATATCTTGCAAATAGTGTTTTTCCATCAGTTTTTCCTAACAAAAAAGCGGGGCTTTTGACCCCACTTTCAATATATATTACGAAAGAATACAAGCTGTATATCATACAAATTTTTAAAAATCCAGCATTTTTTTGCATTTTTAAAAATTATTTTTCAGCTTTCTTTGTCTTTTTTGCTGCAGATTTCTTTTCCGGCTTTACTTTCGGCTCTTCGACCTTCGGCAAATCTGCCGTACAATGCGGGCATTTTGTTGCGCAAAGAGCTATTTCAGAACAGCAATACGGACAGGTTTTTGTTGCCGGAGCGGCAGCTTCTTCCTGTTTTATAACGCTTGCCTGTAGCTTGTTGATTGCCTTAATCAGAACAAATACTGCAAAAGCAACAATCAAAAAGCTGATAACCGAGTTGATAAACAAACCGTAATTAATCGTAACCCCGTCAGTCAACTCAAGCTTCAAATTGGAAAAATCCACTTTACCGAGAGCCCAGCCGATAGGCGGCATCATAACATCTTTTACCAAAGAATCGACAATTTTTCCGAAAGCGGCACCGATAATGATACCGATTGCCATATCAATCACATTGCCGCGAACGGCAAATTTCTTAAATTCGTTCAAAAAGTTCTTTATCATATTTTCTCTACCTGTGAAAATTCAAGTTCTACCGGAGTTGAACGGCCGAAAATCGAAACCGAAACCTTCAAACGAGATTTTTCAGCATCCACATCTTCAACCAGCCCGACAAACGAGCTGAACGGGCCATCAACAACTCTGATTTGTTCACCGACTTCAAAGTTGACAACGGTTTGCGGACGCTCAATGCCTTCCTGTACCTGGTGCATAATTCTTTGAGCCTCTGCCTCACTGATCGGTTGCGGCTTGTTACGGCTGCCTAAAAAGCCTGTAACGCGCGGGGTGTTTTTGATAACATGCCAGCATTCATCTGACATTTCCATTTTTACTAAAACATATCCCGGAAAGAACTTATGTTCACTGTTAACTTTTGCGCCTTTTCTGACTTCGACGACATTTTCGGTCGGGACCATGACATCAAAGATTCTATCGTCCATTTTTTTCAAAACGGCCTGTTCTTTAATAGATTCGGCAACCTTTTTCTCGGAGCCGGAATAAACATGTACAACATACCAACGAGCGGCCATGATTTATACTCCCATACCCAAAATTGTTTTTACAATCCAGCCCAAAATCTGGTCTACAAAAAAGAAGAAAAGTGTTGCGATAGCGACCAAAATGATAACCATCACCGATGTTTTCATAACCTCTTGTCTTGTCGGCCAGGTAACTTTTTTAACTTCTTGTTTTACCTGACGGAAAAACTGTATCGGACTAATATTTGCCATTGAGCTATTCCATAAATTAAATTAAAAACACAAACTACGCCGGACACCGCAGAATAACAAGCTGCGCACCGAATAAGCGTTCATAAGCGCCAAACACACGGACAAAACCGCTTGCATCAACATTATGCCTCGGCTTAATGGGGCTTACCATAGTCAATTATTTTTGAGATGTCAATAAATATATTATTTGTTTATCAAATAAATCGCAACATTTTGCAGATTCAAAAAATTTTCACAAACCGGATTATTCTTTTTATCTTGCGTTTTTTCTCTTATAGGCATATAATTTTATTAGAAACAATGATTCTGTATCTGGTTCGAGGACTTTTAAAATGAATGAAACATTTGATAAATACATGCTTGGGAGGGGGAATATAACCTATTCTAACTCAGAAGGAGAGATATGGGGATCTCCGCATTTTCAAAAGTTGATGGATACCATCTTAAACGGCGACGACATTGATACTTTTATTCAACAGAAAAATCAAGACTTATACAAGCAATACTCCGAAACGCAAATTTTGCCTGAAAGAAAAGCTCTTTCAGAAAAAGCTTTGCAAACAGCCAAACTACAAAAATTTTCCGCTCAATTAAAAAACAATAATGATATCTTAAATGAGTTTGAAAAAGACATTGGTATTTTGCAACAATATTTTTCAGATCCTAAGCAACAAGAACAAATCAAAAATTTGTTGTCTTCATACAGAAACAACAACGGAGAATTTGCCAAAAACGACTACTCTTACCACCGGCTGACTCAAAAGCCGAAAGGGCTTTTTAATAGACTGATTAACGGGAAAAAGCATAAACAGGCACAACAATACCTTGCTTCTTTTATTGAAAAATATGAATCACTCAATATACCTGATAAAATACAGAAATTGTCGAGCAATAAAGAATTTGGCCGATATGCGAGCAACCTTGAGTTCAAATTTAAAAGTATTTCCGACATGGAAGATTCCTCTTATGATTCAGAGCAAATTCAGCGAGACAACAAAAATATTGATGAACAAATCACATCTGCTCAAAAAGACATAAAATCCGCACAAGAACGCATACAGTCACTTGAAAAAACATTTACTGACAGCGCTTATATTCCCCAAGAAGCTGCCGTTATTCGCTCTTTTTGCAACGAAATAAGAGATGAAGTTAAAAATCCGAAGACACTTAATTCTTCTGATTATGTGGAAGGATTAGATAAATTGCCGGATGATGAAATAATTATGTTTAATATCGGTTTGCAATCGGGGAAAAGCGTTGGAGATAAAGCAAAAAACATCATGTCTTACAACAGACTGAGTTCAGGCAACGATCCCGATAAATGGCTCCTTCGACAAGAAACAAGTGATAACTCAGATAGAGGAAAATATGAAATTTTTTCTCCTTTGATGACCGTAAAAGAAGCTAAAGAAATTATGCCGAAACTAATGGCGGACTTTGATCGGGCGAATATAAGCAGCGGCTTGGCCGTACCGATGAAAGCCAAAGATATTTTCAAAGAAAATTCAGATAATTCAAAACAAGCGGAACTTTCCCAGGAAAATTTGAACAAATTGATTATGGGCGCTTTGATTAAAGATAGGATACAGAGCAATCCTTTGTTTGACTCGAAAAAAGCGATGCAAATGTATGACATAAAATCGGAAGAAGAATTGCCGCAAACATTTATGTCGCTAAAAGATATCAGCGCACAATATCCTAAAGATAAGTTTTTATTTTCCGGTTCAACTGCTTCGGATAATTACTTAGCATTTAGCGCAAGAGCCGGAAGAAACGGCCTTGTATATGCCACCCCTGACATCTCTTATGCCGCAAAATATGATGGCGTTACAAATATTGGGTCAGAGGAAGGCTGCACAGCAACAGGTGACAAATATGTGTCTTCAATAATCGGGCAGATATCCGGCCATGATGTAAAAGTCGGTTTCATAAATGTATACGAACAAAACCCCGATGATAAATATTTCTCAAATTTTGGCATGGAAGATTGCAGAAAATATATCGATTCCGATGAACAGCCAAAAACTTACAAAGTGCTTGAATTAGTCGACAACAAATGGACTTTTTCTCAAAAACAAGCACAAACAGACACAAATAAACGCTTAACCAGAGACCAAGCTATAAACGGATATATAAGACACGGAGTCGGAGGGGAAACAAAAGATGGTGAAGATTATTTTAAGCTTTCATTTGATGCCGAAACCTATGTTACACAGGATAAAAACCCTCTTAAAGCTCAAATTATGCATATTGAATATGCAGGGAAAGAATTTTTTATCCCTGTCCCGGATAAGCCGAACGAAACTATTCAAGCAATATTGAACAAACGGCAGGCAAAAATGGAAGACACTTTTTCGCATAACTCGCGTCAGGATATTTTGAACCGTATGCAAAAACAAAACGAAGAATTTCATCAAGGAAATATTCCTGCGGCAAGAGAAAACAATTTTATCCGAAACAGACAAGAAAAGCTGAGCGAAAACAAAAACAGTTCCGATATTCTGCATCAACCACAAAAAGACATCGCAGAAAAATCTCTCATTTCAAACACTGCAGGTAAACGCATAGAAACACTGCGCGGATTATCCGCTCAAACCCAATCCGTTGTCAGACACACAACATTGGACGGCAGGATTATCGGCAGACAGAGCATCCGAGAATAATTCAGTCCGTTCATTTGTTTTGCCATATAATTTTATAAGCTTTGAAAAATTCTGCTTTTTGAATCATTCTGATACCGGAGCTGTCTTTTATCAGATAGGCTCCGGTTTCGCCGGCGGTTTGGGTGTTGCCTTCTGCGCCTTCAAACTGCGAACCTTTCGGCACAGATACCGCTTGCACGATTTCTTTTTTCTTAACTCCGACAAATATGCCGCCGGGTTTTATATCTCCCATATCAGGTGCGCCGTCCAAACCGGCCGCAAAATTTATATTACTGTCCCACAAATCCGCCTTTTCGTCATCGGTTACAACATATATGCAAAGATAATCAATAAATTTTTTGATGCCGTCCGCGGTTTGAAAAGTTTTCGGATTGTCGCTGAGGTATTTTTCAATTTTTTCTTTGCGTCCGGGCGCATCATAGCAAATCAAAACACCGTCTTTTGCCTTCAACACCTGAGTTGAGTCATCTTTCGGATTGTGAAAAATCAGCCCGTTTATTTCTTTTTGAACTCCGCCCTCGCTTCTTTCGGTTGCTGTCCCGCCGGCAAAACCGAACGCCGGAATGATTATTCTTCCGAGCCCCGACGGAACCGCTTCAATCGTCGGATTTTCAAACATTTTCAGCGCCTGCTCGTTTTTAATCATTTTTATCTTCTTTCGTCGACAAAGGCAGAGCCTTTTTAAGAACTCTGCCCTTGTCATTAAGCCGATTATTTGCCGTAAAATGCGGTTTTATAAACCCCAAGCACAGCTTCTTTTGAACATTGGCGCGGGTTGCCGCCGGTGCAGACATCTGCCATCGCCGCCTCGGCCAAAGCTTCCAAATCTTCTTCTTTGACATTTATATCGCGCAATGTCTGCGGAATATTCACATCTTTAGAAAGCTGTCTGACCGCATCAATCGCGGCTTTGCGATATTCTTCCTTGGTCATGGAATCAACATTTTTGACACCCATAGCGCGGGCGATTTCCCTGAATTTTTCGCCGGTATACGGAGCATTAAATTCCATCACATACGGCAGCAAAACCGCATTTGCAACCCCGTGCGGAGTGTTATAAAACGCACTCAGCGGGTGAGCCATTCCATGCACAACGCCCAATCCGACATTAGAAAACGCCATACCGGTCATATATTGCCCCAATGCCATATCTTCACGGCCTTTCGGGTCATTTTCAACCGCTTTGCGCAACGAACGCGATATAATTTCTATGGCCTTCAGGTTTAATGTATCCGCCAACTCCCACGCTGCCAGAGTTGTATAGCCCTCAATCGCGTGCGTCAGAGCGTCCATACCGGTTGCCGCAGTCAGCCCCTTCGGCATAGACGACATCATTTCCGGATCCACAATCGCAACAACCGGAATATCGTGCGGATCAACACAAACAAATTTGCGTCTTTTTTCTTCATCCGTAATCACATAGTTAATTGTGGTTTCTGCCGCAGTTCCGGCTGTTGTGGCAATGGCAATCACCGGCACGCTCTTATGCTTTGTCGCCGCGGTGCCCTCCAAAGAAACCACATCGGCAAATTCCGGATTGTTGATGATAATTCCGATGGCTTTTGCCGTATCCTGCGGAGATCCGCCGCCGATAGCAATCATATAATCCGCGCCAGCTTGCTTAAATGCAACAACGCCGTTTTTGACAACATCAACGCTCGGATTAGCCTTTACTTTATCATAAACGGCATATTCCATATTGTTTTTATCCAACAAATCGGTAATTTTTTTAACAACCCCGAATTTTACCAAATCCGCATCAGTAACAATTAAAGCCTTTTTGAAACCGCGGTTTTTGGCCTCGGTGACAACCTCATCTTTAGCCCCAAATCCGTGATAGCTCGTTTCGTTTAACATAAATCGCTTAGCCGTCATGTTTTTTCCTTTCATAAAAATTATTTCCCTTGCAAATAAGATAATCATCAAAATCTTATAAAGAAGTTAATGCCGAAAAATATATCATAAAATAACGATGGGAGAACTTCAAAGAAAAAAGGAGCCTGCAATTTCTGTATTAGATGACCGCTATCCGAACTTTTAACAAAAAAACCGCCCTAAAAAGGACGGTTTTTTATTGGCAGGGGCAGACGATTATTCCGCTGCCGCTCCATTCACTGCGTTCGTTCGGCGCTGCCTCACCGGCGCGCTCCCGCCCGCCTCTCGCTTGTAGTCAAACTCACTTCCTCGTGAGTTCGAACCTAACATCCCCTATTGCCAATAAAAAAACCACTCTGACGAGTGGCTTTTTTATTGGCAGGGGCAGTAAGATTCGAACTCACGACCCTCGGTTTTGGAGACCGATGCTCTACCAACTGAGCTATACCCCTACAAAAACTTTCTGCTTTATATAATACAAAATTACATAAATCAAGTATTTTTTTCAACTCCTTGCAAACATTGCTTTTACGGCGTTTATGTCTGACGGAAATTTCAATCAATAATCCCGCTTTATTATATAATCAGCCAGTGCGCACAAGGTATTGGCTTTTTCGCCAAAAATCGATAGCGCTTGTTTTGCCTCATCAATAAGCTTTTCTTCAATCCGTCGTGCCTCTTCAATCCCATACAGATTTACAAAAGTCAGCTTATTCTGCTCCTTGTCTTTTTGCAAAGTCTTGCCGACCAGTTTTTCATCGCCGACAGCGTCCAAAATATCGTCGGCAATCTGAAACGCCATTCCGATTTTGCGTGAATATTCCACAATCGCGGCTTTTTGTTCGGCCGTCGCTCCGCCCAAAACCGCACCGGATTCGCAGGCATAGCGCAGCAATCTGCCGGTTTTCATCTCTTCAATATGTTTGATAACTTTTTCTTTGTCTTCAATTTTGTCGGCGCCGATTTTTTCAACCGCCAAATCTATCATCTGACCGGCAACCATTCCGCCGAAAGAACCGGCCGCGCTTGAGAGCATATTTACGAGTCGGCATCTTGTATGAGCATCAACCGGCAAAGAATCCGACGATAAAATCCCGAATGCATAAGTCAGCAATCCGTCTCCGGACAAAATTGCGGTCGCCTCGTCAAATGCTTTGTGGCAGGTCGGTTTCCCGCGGCGCAAATCGTCATTATCCATTGAGGGCAAATCATCATGAATCAAAGAATATGAGTGCAGCATTTCAAGCGAATATCCGACCGGCATTGAAGTTTTTTCATCAACCCCGAACATTTTTGCAACTTCACAAACCAAAAACGGGCGCAGTCTTTTGCCTCCGTTTGCAACCGAATATTCCATCGCCTCAATCACGCGCCTGTCCATTGTCTCCGGCTTCGGAAAATATACCGAAAGTCCGGTATTAAAGCGCGCGGCGAATTCTTTTATGTTCTGCACAATATTCATTTATTCTTCTCCGATAAAATCAGATGTTTTGAGCTCACCGTTTTCGTCCGTCTCAATTTTTTCGATTTTAAGGCGGGCGTCATTCAATTTTTTCTCACAGATTTTTTTGAGTTTTGCGGCCTGTTCATAAGCTTTTACCGCATCATCAAGTTTGATTTTTCCGCCTTCCAGCTCGCGGACGATAGTCTCAAGCTGTTGCAATGCATCTTCAAAGTTCAATTCTTCAATTTTTGTTTCTTCCATCGGGCTCTCCATAAATTTTTTGCAATCATACGGCATAAAAAAAATTAAATCAACAGCAATATACTTTTGCCGCCGAATCTTTATCGCAAAAAAATATTGACTTGAAACATTTATTTATTTAATATTTTTTCGAATTTTTTATTGGAGTTTTTAAGGAAAATATAATGACTTTTGCAGATTTGGGTTTAAGCGAAAATACAATCAAGGCTATAAACGACGCTGGAATTTTTGAACCGACTACCGTTCAAACAGATGTAATTCCCTCTATTTTGGAAGGAAAAGATGTATTTACGATTGCACCGCAGGGCTGCGGAAAAACCTGTTCTTATGTCTTTCCGCTGGTTGACATTTTGGCTCGCAATCAAAATCAAACAATTTTGATTTTGACCGCAGATTCAAAAACATCTGCCACCGTTTCTGACAGAATAACAACTTTCAACCGCTATCATGAAGAAAAAGCAGATGATGATGCAGCACCTCAGGCCAATGTGATTATTGCCTCGCCCAACTTGTTGCTCTCGTGGCAAAAAGACGGCGACAATTTTGATTTGTCGCAAACCTCGGTTTTGATTGTTGACGACATCAACCTTATCAAAAAGAAAAAACAGCTGCAAAATTTGGAAAAAGTTCTTGAGTTGCTACCGGCAGAAAAACAGAACATTGTTTATACCAACCGCCGCTCGCAAGAAACGCAGGAAATTTTGGAAAAAATCTTAAAAACCCCGCAGGAAATAAAAGTAAACAAAGATAAGGAACAAGAGGCTCAAATCGCCGCTCCGAAAGAAGAATCCAAACCTTGTAAAAAAGAGAAAAAATGCCCGTCGAAAACACAAAAAATAACCGCTGACGAACAATCTCTCGACTTGGTAAAAAAGTATGATTCTTTTGCCGGAAAAACACCGGAATTTCTGCTCTATAAAGGTCAAACCGCGAGCGAGGAATAATTTACACGATTTTGTGCAAAAATACTTGCGCGATTTTTCTTTTTTGTATATATGTTCCATTATCTGAACAGCTATCAAGGAGAATTTTATGTCAGGACATTCACAATTTAAGAACATTATGTATCGCAAGGGCGCTCAAGACGCCAAAAAAGCCAGAGTATTTGCAAAACTGGCCAGAGACATTACCATTGCCGCAAAATCCGGATTGCCGGAACCTGATAAAAACCCGCGTTTGCGTCTTGCAATTCAGGCTGCCCGCGCCGAAAGTATGCCGAAAGACAACATTGAACGCGCTATTGCAAAAGCCAGCCAGACCGCAGGCGGAGCAGATTATACCAGCGTTCGTTATGAAGGTTTCGGACCGGGCAAAGTTGCCATCATTGTTGAAGCTCTGACAGACAACAAAAACCGCACAGCCGGAAATATCCGCACAATCTTCGGAAAACGCGGCGGTGTTATGGGTGAAGCCGGTTCGGTTGCATTTAACTTTGAGCATATCGGGTTTATTCAATATCCGGTTGCCGCTGCCGATGCGGACACAATGTTTGAAAAGGCTTTGGACGCCGGAGCAAACGATGTTGTCAGCGATGAAGAACATCACGAAATTGAAACTCTGACAGATGATTTGAACACGGTTACCGAAGCTTTGGAAAAAGAATTCGGAACTCCGTCGGCATCTCGTCTGATTTGGAAACCGTCCGTAAAAACCGATATTACAGATCTTGAAACAGCTAAAAAGTTTTTGGAATTTATCGACCTGCTTGAAGACGACGATGATGTTCAGCAAGTATATCACAATGCTGAAATTGCCGAAGACATTTTGGCTCAGATGAGTGAAGAATAAATGAGAATTTTGGGATTAGACCCCAGTTTGTCATCAACAGGTTGGGGAATTGTAGAAACCGAAGGCAACAGAATAAGCTATGTTGCCGACGGCTTTATCCCGACCGATTCTTCGCTTGATATCACTACCAGACTTGATATGATTTATCGCGAGCTTTGCAAAGTTATAGAGACCTACAAGCCCGAAGAATCATCTATTGAGCAGATTTTTTTGAACACCAACCCGCAATCAACAATAAAACTCGGTATGGCAAGAGGAGTTGTGATTTTGGCTCCGGCGACCTTCGGCATTCCGCTTGAAGAGTATGAGCCGAATAAAGTGAAAAAAGCGCTTGTCGGCGTCGGGAAAGCTCAAAAAAATCAGGTTGAAACCATGGTGAAAATTCTGCTCCCCGGATGCAAGCCGAAAAATAACGACTCGTCTGACGCTCTGGCAATTGCAATCACGCACGCACATTTGCGCAAAAGCCGAGGATACTAAGCCGCAAAAACATTTTAGCTATACTTTGCAACACCGCAACACTCCGATTTAATAAGTATAGATTTAAGCTCGAATCTATACTTATTTTTTTTATAAATATAGTTCATCAGACTTAAAAAAACCTTGATTAAACATAATTGCTTTTAGTTGAAAATTAGGGGTAAATTAGGGGTAAAACGAAATTACAGGTAAAAAAATAAGGGTGCGCAATTTCTTGCAAACCCTTGAAAACTCTATGGTGCCGACAGAGAGACTTGCTTCTTGCTCCTTTCGGCTTGCTCTTTGAGCGCGCCTCGTCGCTTCGGTCACCGCTATGTAACGCTCGCATGCTTCGCTGTCGCTTGCCTGCTTGCTAACAAACGCGTAATCTGCGTCAAAAATCACCAATTACTTTTGGTGATTTTTTTTCCTCGACCCGACACCAAGCGGGTCGTCCGTCCAAGCTCTTGCCGGCACCATTAAAAAACCTCCGCTTAACGGAGGTTTTTTAATGGTGCCGACAGAGAGACTTGAACTCCCGACCCACTGATTACAAATCAGTTGCTCTACCAACTGAGCTATGTCGGCTTATCAACTGCGAGTTTTTATAAACTAATGATTTTTTATTGTCAACAACATTTTTAGGTTTATTAAATTTTTATTCAATAAAATTTCAAAGCTAAGTCCATTGCTCGGCAAGCGGCCACTGCCTCTTTCGGCGGCAGAGGCAACGGCACGGTTTTTCCGCTCAGGCACCCGACCGAAGTACCTTCATCTCCCCCGCTTTTTCCGTCACACCCGACATAAGACTTTACTACCTCATCACCCGGATTTCCTCCGACGGCTATAATCCCCGGTATATTTGCCCAATTATACATTGCAAGCGGAACGCAATACTTGTCAACTTCACCCTGCGTATTAAACTGGATATAAATTGTAAAAGCCTTTTTGTCTTCATCTTCATTATAATCGCCCTCCTCTCCGTATTTGCTGCTTTCCCATACGCTTATGTCGCTTCCCCACGGAGAATGCAGAATTCTCGATTCTCTTGATATCATTCCGCTCGGGATAATTCCCAACGAATGCAAATACGGACACTCATCGCCGTCGCCGTTACACTCCACGCCGCTGTAACCGCTCTGATTTATGCAGGCTCGCTGTATGCCGGACACAAGCGCAACAATTTGCTCAATTGCCTTATTAAGCTTGTATTTTTCCATAGCTTTAGAGTATCCCGCAATTCCGGCAACAGACAATACTCCGACAATTGCGAGAACCCCTAGCATCTCAATCATCGACCGCCCGTTTTGGCATGAAGCATACTTTTTCATATTAGTAACCTGACACACTGATTTTAATATACTTTTTACAGCCTACCCCCCCCCGCTAATTGTCAAGAAATATTTTACAAAACAATATATCGTCCTATTATTTCATAAAAATTCAGGACAGATGAAAGCAAAGCAGGCGTATAAAGACATACACGACCGAGCGATTTGCCTGCTATTTCTGTACCACCAGACGAACTTTTACTTGGAAGTTTGTACCAACCGCCACATACCAATAAAAAAACCACTCTGACGAGTGGCTTTTTTATTGGTGGGCGCTGAGAGGTTCGAACTCCCGACCCTCTCGGTGTAAACGAGATGCTCTTCCAGCTGAGCTAAG
>CAKQTH010000004.1 GCA_934276635.1 uncultured Alphaproteobacteria bacterium
ACGACGCAGTGATGCCTTGTATATGACATTACTTCCCTCTTGTCAATACCCTTTTTCATCTTTTTTTTCACTTTTTTGCAAAAATCGTTCAACCCATTAAAAATCCTAAATAAAAAAGTTCAAAAAAATTTGCGGCGCTTATTTGCTAATTGTTGCCATTTTTGTCTGAGCGCCTCAATCTTTCGCAGCCCTTCTTAATATCATATTGATTTTACGCACTTTATTATAAGCTCGTCGATTCGCAATATCGGTTCGGCAAAAAATATCACTGCCACTCCTTATATATATGTCGCTCACAGATATTGTGTTGACAAATGTGACAAAATATGTAAATATAATATTATTAATATTGTATAGAGGATAACTATTATGGCCACAGACAAAACAAACGAATCGAATCTCAGTGAAAATGTCAGCAATGCTTCGTCTGAAGAAAAAGAGCATAAAATCGAGTTGTCCGAAGAAGATTTGCGTGAAGCGCAGCAAAAAATCGAAGATTTAATCAAAATCGACAAGAAAAAGTATCTGGCTTTGGCCGTTACGGGCAGCCTTTTGGGCGCCATTGACAATTTTACCGGAAAAATGATGGCTGGTAATGCCGGATTTTTGTTCGGGAATATTGCAGCCGGCGCCGGTGTATCGTCCGTTTCTTCAATTGAAGAAATGTTTCAGTGTTATATTGCGCAAAAAATTTATCAAAGAACATCTACCTCATTACTCAAAGAGTTTGACCAGCGCTCCCGCAGCGAACGCGCGACCGTGAATCCGGAAGAAATAAATACATATATAAAGACAGCCAGCGATGCGGCCGCAAAATTTTTGGGACAGAAAGCCAATCAGATAAAGGCTTATACCGGCGCGGCAATGGGAATCGGAATCACCGGCGCAGCACTGGCGTCCAACCCTCTTTTGGCCGGTGTAGTTTTCGGAAGTGCCGCCGTTTCAAGCGTTCCGAGTTATTTTATGTTAAAAAAGCTCAAAAATGACAAAGTATATTACAAAGGCAGTATTGATGAAAAATCAAAAGGCGTTGACACATACAGACGCCAGATGCTTCAAAGCAGCAACCAGATAGAATCCGTGAACGCGCAAGATTTTTCTTATGAGCAATTCGGCAACAAACAAAAATCTCTGATACAAAAATTTAAAGAATTTACAAAACAGACCACAAAATACACCTTGCCGATGTTCGGTTTGCAGGCATTATGTACCGCAGGGGTCGCTGCCGCGGCAATTTCCGCCGGGTTGCCCGCTCTTACAACCGTTGCCGCAGTTGCGGGTACCGGCACGGCACTGTATTCGTTTAATCGAATCACGACCGGACATTTCGGCAGAAAGGAATTTATCGAGACTTTTGCCACCGCTTATAAAAAATTTAAGTCAAAAGTCAAAGATTTCCAATATGGCAAAGAGAACATCAACACCAACGCCAATGTTCTGCAGCTTGATCATATTCAATATAAGCACCGCAGCAAAGAAGACGGAAAAATCGGCGAGAGGCAGGATAAGATATTCTTTAAAAGCGACGAGGTTATTACCTTTAAGCCCGGAGTTTCCATCTTGAGCGGCGGAAGCGGAGCCGGAAAGAGCACTCTGACCGAACTTTTGATGCACTCCGACGACCTTACCGGCGGAAACATAAAAATCGGCACATTTAACGGAAACAACTTTGAGGGCAAAGACTATAAAGACCTGAACGCGAAAGCTCTGCCGCAAAATATCGCAATGTCTTTTCAGCGGCCGGAATTTTTGGAAACCTCGATTGATACATTTATCAGACTCGGGAATACGAACGCGCCGGAAGAAAAAGTTACGGAAATCAAGAAGCTCCTCGGAATCGGGAAAGAAAACGGCGGAACCATTGACGACAAAACCGTGCTTTCTACCGGAACAAAGCTTTCCGGCGGAGAGCAAACCCGAATCGGGCTGGCTCAGGCATTGATTAAAGATTCGCCGATTATGATTTTGGACGAGCCTACTTCCGGCGTTGATGAAAAAATGTCGGCAAATATCGTAAATTATCTGAAAAATCAAAAAGACAAGACCATAATTTATATTACGCACGATCCGCGCGAGATTGAGGCAATCGGAGCGTATCAGGCGGTTGATATCGGCAAACATTCAAAATCGGACGATGTAAACACTATCAAAAGTTTTGACCTGACGAACAAAAACAACCGCAACAGTTTTATCAAATTTTTCAGCGACCGCCAGCTCAGTGACGAAAAGCAGGCCGGCGGCATTGAAAAAGGCCGCGTGCGCAAAGAGCTTGACCATGTTCACTCCAGAATGCGCGATATGGCTGACAAAAGAATGCAGGAGCGCATCACCAGCGGCGTTCCGATTCGGCAGCAAGATGTTATGGCCGCCAAAAAAATCAAGGGCATTCCCGCAGCCGAGGCAAAAAAGCAGACAGATGTTTTGTTCAGCCGAATTTCGTCCGCGCGCGGCGGAAGAAATAATTAAATTTTCGCATTGTATGATGTTTTTTCTTGAAAATTGTTATTTGTTATATAAAATACCTGTTGTTTTTTATAATTTTGTTAGGAGGCTAAAATACCAAAAGAATTTACAAATGCGCCAGTACACACAGATGATGGACCGCGCATAAATCAAGAAATCAGGGCAAGAGAGATTCGTCTGATTGACGAAAAAGGCGAAAACCGCGGCGTTATGTCTGTTCCACAGGCATTGGCTTTGGCTGACGAGGCCGGGCTGGATCTTATAGAGATTTCTCCGAATACGAATCCGCCGGTTTGCAAAATTCTCGATTTCGGAAAATATAAATATGAGCAACAGAAAAAGAAGAATGAGACCAAAAAGAATCAAAAAGTTGTAAATATTAAAGAGCTCAAACTCCGCCCGATGATTGATGTTCACGACTATGAAGTCAAAATCAAACAAGCGAAAAAGTTTTTAGCCCAAGGCGACAAGGTCAAGTTTACGATGCGCTTTAAGGGACGCGAGATGAGCGCCAACAACATGGGCAAAACCGTGTTGGATAAAATTTTGGACGATCTCGAGGGCGTCTGCCGCATCGATTCGGAAGCAAAACTTGAAGGAAAACAAATGAGTATGATTGTTGCGCCGAATTAACAATCAAAGATTTTACAACAAATCCCTTCGCTCAAATGCGCGGGGATTTTTTATGCCTCGAATATTCAGTTTTATTTAAGCTTTTTGCGGCAATATATTTTCGGGCAGATGTCGGCGAATAAGGCTGCGCGCCGAATAAACCGAGCCGGTTAAACACATACGGTTTTCTACCATCTGCCCGCCTTTTCGCTCTTTGTACAAATGCAAAGAGTTTTATTTTATGCGATTTTCAAAAGTTCAGTTTTATTTAACCATTTTCGTATACGATGAAACTCGAATATGCCACAAGCATATTCAGGGCTTAGAAAACCCTTCTATGTGTTTAGTCGTCAGCATACGACTTTAATTATATGCCGATTTCTGCTCTCGGGCGGATGTCGGCGAATAAGGCTGTGCGCTGAATAAGCCGAGCCGTCTGAATGTATACGGTTTTCGAACATCCGCCCACCTTTATCGGTGGGTTTTTATTTAACCAAAAACAAGGATGTTCCAAATGAAAAAACTGTTCTTATTCTTCTCCCTCTTCATTTTTGCAGGTTCTCTCGGCGGTTGTGCCTCTATTATGCGCGACAGCTCGCAAGCTATCCCCATCAAATCTAATGTGGAAAAAGTTGACATACAAATAGCCGACAAATCCGGCGATATTATTTTTGACGGACAGGCTCCGACAATCGTAACCCTGAAAGTCGCCGAAGAAGACGGATATTTCAATCCGGCAAGATACACCATTACCGCTTCAAAAGACGGCTATTAAACCACCCTGAAAAGTATTGATTGGCATGTCAGCAAATGGTACGGCATAGGAAATCTGGCATTCGGCGGCGTCATCGGATATCTGCTGATTGACCCGTTTACAGGCAAAATGTTTTATCTTGACGAAGAGGTCAGCCTCAATATGCGGCCGGAGAAAAAATAGCCGCGAAATCAGCACAAAAAAAGAGCCCGAATTTCTTCGAGCTCTTTTTTCTATCATCAGAAGGAGATTATTTAACCTCTTCAAAGTCGGCGTCAACAACCTTTTCGTCTTTTGGCTGTTCACCCGTGCTTGCTCCCTGAGCCGCACCGGCATCAGCCGTTGACTGCTGAGCCTTATACATCGCCTCGCCGAGTTTCATTGAAACCTGCATCAAAGCCTCTGTCTTTGACTTAATCTGGTCAAGATTGTCGGCATCGAGCGCTGTCTTCAAATCTTTGATGGCGTTTTCGATATTATCCTTGTCGCCGGAAGAAACTTTGTCAGCATTTTCTTTCAAAGTTTTTTCGGTTGTATGGATAAGCGCATCAGCCTGGTTTCTGGCCTCTACCAACTCTTTTTTCTTCTTGTCGGCTTCGGCGTTTGCTTCCGCGTCCTTAACCATCTTGTCGATATCGGCATCAGACAAGCCGCCGCTGGCCTGAATGCGAATCGCCTGCTCTTTGTTTGTAGCCTTGTCTTTTGCGGAAACATTGACGATACCGTTGGCATCAATATCAAATGTAACCTCAATTTGCGGCATACCGCGCGGTGCAGGCGGAATTCCTACCAAATCAAACTGACCGAGCAATTTGTTGTCGGCAGCCATTTCACGCTCGCCCTGGAATACTCTGATGGTAACCGCGGTCTGTCCGTCTTCGGCTGTCGAGAACACCTGAGACTTTCTGGTCGGGATTGTGGTGTTGCGGTCAATCAAACGAGTGAACACACCGCCCAAAGTTTCAATCCCCAAAGACAACGGCGTAACATCAAGCAGCAATACATCTTTTACATCGCCCATCAAAACGCCGCCCTGAATTGCAGCACCGACGGCAACAACTTCATCAGGGTTAACGCCTTTATGCGGCTCTTTGCCAAAGATTTCTTTAACTTTTTCCTGAACTTTCGGCATACGGGTCATACCGCCGACCAAAATAACTTCGTTGACATCAGAAGCGCTCAAGCCTGCGTCTTTCAACGCCTTGCGGCAAGGTTCAACCGTGCGGTCAATCAAATCTTCAACAATCGATTCGAGTTTTGCACGAGTGAGCTTGATGTTCAAGTGTTTCGGGCCGGTTGCATCAGCAGTAATAAACGGCAGGTTTACATCTGTCTGAGTGGTTGACGACAATTCGATTTTTGCCTTTTCGGCAGCTTCTTTCAATCTTTGCAAAGCAAGTCTGTCGTTTTTCAAATCAATGCCGGTTTCTTTTTTGAACTCGTCTGCCAAATAAGATACCAAACGCTGGTCAAAGTCTTCACCGCCGAGGAAAGTATCACCATTTGTCGACTTAACTTCAAAAACGCCGTCGCCGATTTCCAAAATAGAAATATCGAATGTACCGCCGCCGAGGTCATATACCGCAATTGTGCCCGAAGTCTTTTTATCAAGACCATAAGCAAGCGCTGCCGCAGTCGGCTCGTTGATAATACGCAAAACATCAAGTCCGGCGATTTTACCGGCATCTTTTGTTGCCTGTCTTTGCGAATCGTTAAAATATGCCGGAACCGTAATAACGGCCTTGTCGATTTTTTCACCCAGATAGCTTTCGGCATATTCTTTGATTTTTTGCAGAACGATAGCCGAAATCTGCGACGGAGCATATTTTTGACCTTTAACTTCTACCCAAGCGTCACCGTTTTCGCCCTCAATGATTTTATAAGGAACCAGCTTGCGGTCTTTTTCAACTTCCGGAGAATTAAAACGACGACCGATTAATCTCTTGATTGCGAACAATGTGTTTTCCGGATTTGTAACCGCCTGACGCTTTGCCGGAAATCCGACCAAACGCTCCGTATCCGTAAATGCAACCATTGACGGAGTTGTTCTTGCACCTTCGGTATTTTCCAAAACTTTGGCTTCTCCGCCTTCCATAACAGCAAAGCAGGAGTTTGTTGTACCTAAATCTATACCAATAACCTTATTGCTCATTTTCTTTCCTTTTCCATAAAATAGTAGCAAACCTTATTTCTAAGAGCTTATATAGGGAGCGAAAATCAGCTTAGCAAGTGTTCGGCAAATTTTTTTTCAGATATTTTACGGATTGAAGACAACTTTTGTGATTTTGTAGCCGTTATCCGCACCGACAATGGAATTTGCCAATGCAAAATCCGCCGCGCTGCAAGAATAAATTCGATACAGAATATCGCCTTCCTGAACCATATCGCCGACTTTTTTAAACAAATCGACACCGGCGTCCGGATGCTGTCCCGCACCTGCCCATACGCCGATTTTGATAATGCGCGAGTTATCTATCGCCTCAACAACGCCCGAAACGGAAGAGACAATATCTCTGGTCAGATGTCCGAGCTGAGGCTGTGGGTATTTTCCCTGAGCGTTCATAATTCTGTTCATCGCCTCAAGCGCTTTTCCGCTTTTCAAAAGCTCCTGCGCCACCGCGTATCCCTGTCCACCTCTCAGTTTCGGGTCAAAATCCAAAATTCTGCCGGCCAAAAACAGAGATTTTTCTTTCAAATCCTGCGGCGCGGCCGGATTACAGCGCAAAACCTGCATCACATCTCTGGCCTCGAGCACCGGACCGACGCCATTTCCGACCGGTTCCGCACCATCGGTAATCACAACATCAATCACCATCTGCGACATATCGCCGATATATTCTATCAGTTTGCGCAAATGCATTGCCTCGTTCGTGCTTTTGATTCGCGAATTCCGGCCGACCGGAATATCGACCAACAGGTGAGTAACTCCGGCCGATTTTTTCATTGCCAGCATTGAGGCAACCACATGTTCCTGCTTGACAATACCGAGCTGGCGCTCAATTGAAAATACCAGTTTGTTGACTTCGGAAATTGAAAGCGCATTATAATACGCAACCGCAGCACGATTTTCTTTAACCAGCTGCTGAAATTTTCGGTCGTCAAGTTCCACATTTGCCAAAACGCCGAAAGTATCCGCCACGCCGGCGCAAGAAGTCAGCGAACGGGATGCCGTTTTCGGCATCGGCAAACCATATGCCGCCACAATCGCCATAACGATAATATCGGTTTTGTTTCCGGGAACGCCGCCCAAACAGTGTTGATCAACCACAATCCCTTCATCGTCCCAGGTCAAGGCTCTATCGCTGACAAGAGCATTGGTCATCGCCAACACCTCGGTTGCACTCATAAACGATCCGCTGGCAACCAAAAACGATGCGATATCCGTGTTTGAGTATCTGCGCGAACCGATATCTTTGATAATCGCTTTATATTCGCTTTCACTGAGAATATTTCCGTTAATTTTCTTTTTGACATAACTGAGGCTCGGCGCCGGCGGAGAAAGCGTAATCGTAACATTGGCTCCTTCCGGCAGGCTGATTTGCTGAAATGCCTCATTATTCAGCGCAATTTCGTTAGGATTTACAATGTTTTCATCTTCCACAATCTGCAAAAACGCATAAATCGGCTGCATTCCGCCATGAATTTCAATTTTGGTAAGAGCCGAAATTTCATCTATTTTATAAGAAATGCAATCCTTGTGAATATATGCAAGATTTTCCGAAAACGAGCTTATTGGCAAATGTTTTAATATCAGCATCAAACAATCCTTTATGACAACCTAAACAAATTATATATCAAGTATGCCTTGTTATGTTATATTCCGTGCATAAATTATGAGCGTTGGCTATTAAAATTTAATTAACTTAAGGAGAAAAATTATGACTTGCAGTATGAACAAAAAAGATTCTATGTCTCAAACCTCTAAATCTTCATCTGAAAAATCATCAGAGAGCAAAAAAGAAAATGCAAGATAGGCCATAAAAAGCCAAAAAAACATCTCCGATCAAAAGACCGGAGATGTTTTTTCATAAAAGGCTTAATATCACATTGCTTAAAATAAACACAGCGATAGCAGTAATGAGCCATAAAAACGGAAAGAGAATAAAAATTCTTGCATTATTTTTATGATGATACATTTTATATAAACCATATCCGAAAGCCCAACCGACAATCGCAAGCATTACACTGTTGTATATGATGTATAATATGAGATTGTTTGTAATAAAATTGCATGTTTTTGCCGCGCACCTTACACCTGTGTACAAACCTTCAACAAAAGTATAGAAAAGAAAACCATACAAAAGCGCATTAAACGATACCAGCCCAAAATCAAATACTATTAAAAACAACTTTTTTATAACAGACATTCTTCCCTCCTGAAATTATAATAATAAATATAAAAATAACCGCAAGCATTATTTGCCGAAATTTTTAGAATATTCAACTTTTAGCTTTTGTTGTTTTCGAAAAAACAAACCGAATAGTTGACATTTTTATTTTTTATCCCTATGCTGTCAGCAAAGGAGAAAACCATGAGAAAATTGATGTTTTTTTTGGCGGTATACTGCATAATTTCACCATCTTTCAGCCAAGAAACCAACCTTTTCAATCATTCTCAAAATCATATTGCCCAAATCCTAAAAAAATGCGACAAACATACAGAAAATTCTTTATCTGATGAAGAAATTAAAAATACAAGCATACAAGAAATAAAATGCAAGAAAAAAGCCATAATTGAAGAGCTTCATCACATAATGCCGGAAGAATATCGCGAATCTGCGATAAAAGCTCTTAACAATTATGAGCAGTCATATATTATGCTATATAATACAATTACAAATAATAACAATTATTGTAATAATGAATTCGGATGCGGGACAATGGGACAAGCAATGCCCTATATCCTTTTCAATCAGGAACTTTCCCGCCTGCTGGAATATACAATCCAGAGACAAGATGGCACATTCTGAAACCTAATGCTTGGAATTTAAGAGTCTTAATACTTTACTTTTTTCATCATCGTCGGTCTGTGAAATCGCTACATAATCTCCAAATGCTTTTTTAACACACCCGTACGAATAGCTCCGTTAAGATCACAATCTTTAATCATATCATCTGGGAACACACCTAACTTGTAAGCCGCATTTGAGGATAACCCCTTATAATTTCCCTGTCCGGCAAAGGTTGTACGAACATTGGCGGCAATGGTTGAAATTTGGTCAACCAGTTTGTTTGCCTTATATTTTGCCATAGCTTTGGGATATACGGCAATACCGGCGACAAACAAAACACCGACAATCGCCAAACATGCTTTATTAAAAAGTTTGATATTTGCGGCGAATAGAAACAAAAATAGGTGTGGTGGAAATTTAAACATGCATACTGATACATGAATTTCCACTTTTTCCTGCGAACTTGATATTTCTAAAAAACAAACTGAATAGTTGACATTTTTATTTTTTATCCCTATGCTGTCAGCAAAGGAGATAATCATGAGAAAATTTTTTACCGCTTTAGTTTTACTGCTTATTTGTTTTGATCCCGCAAATTCATCTGCTGAAGATGTGGAAAAATTTGTAAATCCTGTTTTTTATAAAACAATGAAACCTTTTTCAAACAATTCTTGGAAAACTCAAATCACTCCGACTCAAATTATTGAGACAAATATAGAGGATTATTCCGTAAAATATGACTGCAAATTGTTAAAAAACACAAAAATTATGGTAGAAATGCTCTGCAGCTATTACAATCCTTTGGTTGAAGACACTGTTGAAGACATTATTGCATATGTTATTCAAAAACCGCACGATGATCCTGATTTTTGGAAAAATTATATTCTGATTGAAAGAAGAAGTAAATCAAAAGGAGAAGACCATTGGTCAAGTTATGAACATTTAGTAATTGCATTGGACGCTTCAAAGAAATAAAGCGCCCAATACAAGAAATTAGATGCTATCATCTATACCGGTATTAGATCCTCGTCTTACAGATAGTTATCTTTTCCATTCTGTAATAGCTTTAATTTTGTTCTCAATTCGTTTGTTTCTATCTTCTGAAACATCTTTCCTATGTACATTTTTTTGTATACCTGGCAAATCTCGTTCTTTTATAGCTTTATGTAAATTTGGCCATTTATCACTGTTTACATTTCCGGTGTTATAACATATATCAATAAGAACCTCTTGCAAACCTTGGGGAAAATCTTCAAATTCAGGAAATGTTTTTTGCAGTTGTTTAATATTTCTTTCGAGATGTTCATTTAAATATCTATCTATATCTTCCTGTTTTATTTTCAAATCTGCTTTGTCTTTATAATAATTAGCACCATATTTTTGCCCGTACTTATTATTTCTCTTCATTTCTTGAAATTTTTTATATATCTGCGATTTTTCCTCTTTTGTTGCATCTCTTAAATCTTTTTGCCAATTAATATTATAAAAACTTTCTTCATCATCTACCTTTTTTCCAACTCCGGTTGTAATATTTCCTTTGGGATCTAAATAAGCAAATTCTTTTGAGTTTTCATATTTTTTTAAATCCTCCTTCATATTTTTAATAAGCTCTTTTTTTCGTTCATGCCAATGCGATATACTATTATCATCTTTATTTATATTTATGCCGTTAAGCGTTTTTTTCTTTCTTTCAATAATAGCTAATTTCTCTCGTACTCTTCTATTAATTTGTCTAAGAGTTTGTCCTGACGGGTTTATTCTGCCATCAAGCATTAAATTATTATCTCTTTGGAAATTTATTATTCCGTCCAACATTTTTTGATTCGGAATTGTCGAGATATCATCATTATAATAGCCGGTTCGATTAAGCCCGTATTTTACCTTGGCCGTATCCTGCGGATTTGCATAACCGCTCGAAACACTCTCGCTCAACTTCAGTCCTTCATTGCTTTTGGCCTCTTCTCTTGCCTCCTCAAACGCTGATTTTTCTTCTTTATCCTCTACCGTTGAAAATCCCTCCCAATCATTTTCTGATTTATTCTCAGATTCTTCCGGAATCTCATCATCTGATTTTGAGAATATATTTTCTTCTTCATCTTCATCGGAATCCGAAAACAAGCCTTTTAATAAATTTATCATTGTTAATCTCCTTTAATTGTAATTTAAAAACAAAAAAACCGCGGAAAACCACGGTTTAGATACTAACGGAATTTATGATGCGGACGCACCAATTCCCCGTTACTTATGCGTTGTATAACATATTTTTAAGCAAAAGTCAAGGATTTTATTCCTATTTTTGAAAAATGTCTTTTGTTAAGATATCTAAATCACTTAAAGAAAAGAACTGTATTATAGTCATTTTTACCTTCTGTTCCGGTACATAATTCACTAATCATTGAGACAGTCTTTCCCTGTAACACAGATGGTGGACAAATCCCATTATCACAACCTTCAGCACCACCCGAAATTCCCAAAAATCCAGCCGACGAACCCCAATCTGTCGTGACAATTGCTGTACAGGCGTCTTTAGATAGACCAAGCAACTCCATAGCAAAAGAATACTGATCAGGTGCAGAATACACATTAACGAGACCACCAAGTGCATGTAATGGGCCTATAGCATCAATGTCTTTTGTCATTTCATCTGGGAAAGCGCCCAAATTATATGGAACATCATAAGAATCCATACCTTTATAATCTCCTTGTCCCGCAAATGCTGTTTTTATATTAGCTACAACTGTTGAAATTTGTTCCACAACTTTATTTGTTTTGTATTTTGCCATAGCTTTTGAATAGCCTGCAATACCAGCAACGGACAGGACGCCGACAATAGCTAAAACGCCGAGCATTTCAATCATTGAACGGCCGGATTGGTTGGAAATATAGTTTTTCATAATAACACTCCCCTCATATAACAATTTGATATAACTTAATTATATATTGAAATATTTATATATGCAATACTGACTTTAGTCATAATCAGTTTTCCCATCTCGGCAGTTGTCAAGGATTTCTTGCCATGTACAAAAAAAGAGGTATTTTTTCAACCTCTTTCTGTGATTACTTTTTTTGCGATTAGTCGCTCTGCCATATAAAAAGTTTGATTTTTTGTGCAGATGAAGGTGAAAGTCAGCTGGTAAAAATTTTAGTGTACACATCAGTACATGAATTTTTGCCATGCTGCCCCTTTCGCCTTCAGATGTGTGAAAAAGCGAACTTTTATCAAACTCACCATTGTGAGTTCGTCTTTCCCTCTCGGGCTTCCATCAATTAAAAAAAGCCCCTAAAAAGGAGCTCTTTTTTAATTGGCGCGCCCGGCGGGATTCGAACTCACAACCTTCTGATCCGTAGTCAGATGCTCTATCCAATTGAGCTACGGGCGCATCGCATTACCGCCTTAATAGCTCAATTTATTTTTTTTTGCAAGCCCTATTTTGCATTTTTTTTATTATTTTGCAAAAAATCTGCAAATTTTATTGACTTTGACAAAAATACGAGCTATTTTGTCACTATAAAGTAATTTTTAATTTCCATGATTATGAACGCAACATTTAGTCTGGGCGGTCTTGCCGTCTTCCTTCTTGTATCCGTGTTCTTCACCTTGAAAAATCTTGCTGAAGAACTTGCTCTGAGAACCGACATCGGCGTTGAACAAAGCACATTTTTGTTTCATCTGTACCATCATCTAACCTATATCGGGTTGTTGGCACTGTTTATTTTCCCTCCCGTAAGCATCACTGCTGCCGGATGGAACGTCATGATTGCAATCGGTTTGCTGGTCGTCAATTATCTTTTGATTGACATTGTTATTTGGAAAGTGTGGCTTTTTCTTATTTTTTGGTTCGATTCGCTTGCGAATCCATACGGAAAAGTTACGGCAAAGTTATTAGGTATTCCCGATGATGATCTTGAGGATTGGTCCGAATACTATTGCGACAAGTACAAAAACAGAGAACCTTGCGATAACGGTTTCTATTAAAAAATCTAAAACCTCGCGGCTTTCCGGCTCCGAGGTTTTATTTTGCCTGCATTGCAAGCGCACAAAAAAAAAGACGCTTTTTCAAGCGCCTTTTTTGTTTTTTCAAGAATTTATCTTGTTCTTTGTTTTACAAAAACCCCGGGATGTTTGCCTAAACCACTGTGATTTTTATCAGCAAGCAGCTGAGACGGAGTTCTTGCCGTATTTCCGTGGTCTCTTGCTCCGAGAGTAGACTTAATCACTCTCTTTTCTTCTTTTTCTTCAGCAGGAACCGGCTGTTCTTCTTCAACCGAAGTTTCTTCCGATTCATCAGACTGAGGTTCTGCATCAACTACATCTTCATCAATGCAGTCTTCATCAGTACCAGAGCATTCAATCTCGGCAACAACAATCGGTTCATCTTTTGGTTCGGCTTCCGGAACAGGTGCCGCTTGAACCGCAGGCTCCGCCTTAACTTCTTCGGCAACATCTTCCGCACACGGGCTATAATTTGAAGTCGTGCTTTCGCATTCAATGTTGTTGAACAGTCTCTGTGAACAAATTCCACGATATTCGCCTTCGCCAATCCATTCACCAATGGTCTTATCTTGGTCAATATTATAGTTTTTGGTTGCATATTCGGCAATTTTGGCAATCTTCTCTTCTGTCATATCGCCACAATCACCGCCGCTCAAAAATCTCCAAGCTTCAGTTGCCTGAGAAGTTTTCATATCGCACATACGACGAACCAACAAATATGCCAACTGCGAATCGGAATATCCGTTCAAAGATTCGTACTTGTCCTGCAATCCCATTTCTTTAACACGGGCAAGCAACGCAGCATATTTTTCTTTTTCATCGCCTTCACCGCGCAATAACATAATTGTTGACTGATCAAGACGATGGTCGCTGTGAGCATTCGGATGCGCCGGAACAAATTCTTCGGCCGCAGCTTCATGATTTTCACCCTCAACGACTGCGGAAGATGCTTGTGCATCTTGATCTTCCGGCTGATGAACTTCATACTCGCCGCCATTCGTAACGCCGTTGTCGCTGATAACATTTTCGTTCAGAGCTTCTGTTGTGGCAACGGATTTGCTCAAACCGATCATTGCACCGGCAGAAACCACCAAGCCGAGCCAGAATTGTTTTCTACAGGAAGAAAGTTCTTTTTTCGCAGCTTCCATAGCTTTTGCGTCATCGGAATTTTCTTTTTTAAGTTTGTTTACAACCTTTTTTGCGGCTTTCAAATTTGCAATCTGCGTAGACAGAGAACCGGCAACAACACCTGCACGCGCAATTCCTCTCTTTACCGCAGTCTGAGCCACAAGTTCAGACCCCGGAAGGAACAGGCTTGCACCGCCGATAAGGCCTGCGGCAATACCGGCCGAGATTGCGCCGTATTTAGCTCTGCGCAAATATTTTTCGTCGTTTTTCAACTCTTCACGAGCAGATTTCCATGCGTTTTTGAAAGACGGAACATCTTGCTTGTTTTCTTTTGCCTCGCGGCGGATTTTGTTTGCTTTTGCAATAATCGGGAATACATAGTTTCCGGCAGCGGAATATGCGGAATATCCGGCAATTACCGCAGCAACCGGCCATGTTCCGGCAAGCATCGTCGTTCCGGCAACAACACCGGCAGAGGCTGCCAAATTAGCAACAACACGCCATCTGTTATCTTTTACGGCCGTAGAAACAGCGTGGGCAACCTGTGCGCGTTCGCCCCACAAATCTTTTGCTTTGCCCCATACTTCTTGAGTTTTATCAAGCAAAACTTTCGCTGTCTTGCCTTTTGCAACTTTGCTGTACGCTCTTTTTGCAAAAGATTCGACATTTGTTGTGGTGTCGGCAACCGCGTTCATAACCTGAGAAGCTTTGACTTTTGCACCTTTCAGGCTTTCTTTTAAGCTTTCGAGAGCCTTTTTGTGCTCTTCTTTTGCTTCTGCCTTAACTTCTTTTTCTTCTTTGTCTTCATAAGAAAATTCCATACCGGAAGCAACGGCAGCCGTGCGCAATTTTGCATAAACTGCGCTTATGAAATGGTCGGCCATAATCGCTTCTTTTTCGGACTTTTTCTTTGCGGCAAAGAAAGCTTCATCTTTATACGCGGCAACATATGCATCGCCGCGGGCGGATTCATAAATTACATCAACGGTTTTAGCCTTTTCTTCATCGCTGATATTTTCGCCGTTGTCATCAACAAAAGCGATGCTGTTTACAACTTCTGTCAGCTCTTTTGTTTCGGCTTTGTTGATTTTAGAAACTTTCTTTACGAAATCTTCGGTGCTCAGGTCGCCGTAAATCATTTCGTTTAAGGTGCTCATTCTCGATTCGATTTCTTCCGGAGTTTTATCCAAAAGATTTTCCATATCATATTTTTCAGACTGAGCGGCAACAAACTTCAGCTCTTTTTCGCCTTCAATATATCCGGTCATGATAAGATATTCGGCAGGAGCAATGTCTTTTCCGTCAAGCGCATTTGCCGCAACGCTCGCACCGAGAACTTTTTTGACGGCAGATTTAATATCGTTCAAAAGTTTTTCATTGGCTTTTGCGTTTGTTCCCTCAACATCACCGGCAACGCGGGCGGATACTTTTGTTTCAAGCACGGCCAACTCTTCCAAAGACATATTTTGCAATTCTTCGGCAGAATAAGCATCTTTGGCGTCAAGAGCTCTTTCTTTGATGCTCTTGTCCATGTTTTTTGAATCGATTCGGTTTGCAAGACGCATTACAGACATAATCTCTTTGAGTTTGTCAGCATCAATATCGTGCTTTTTCAACTCTTCCGGATTGTTTTTCGCGACAACGCTTTGAAGTCTGAGCGCTTCTGCATAATTCATGACCATTTTAAAAACTCCTGTATTTTGTTTAACTGTCTGGCAATATACACTATTTTTGACAACTTTGCAATACTTTTTTGTCAAAAAATCATATTTTTTTATCTATACAAAATAACTACGGCAAAAACTTCTTGCTTTGCGGCGAAGTATACATTATAAATCGGCAAATGTAAAGCGTTTAATGATAGGCTAAATACGATGAAAGTTGACATTTTTGATTTTGAGCTGGACAAAGATTTGATTGCGAAAGAGCCGGCAAACCCGCGCGATTCTTCAAAACTTTTGGATTTGTCCGAAGAAGGGAAAATCTCGGACAGACATTTTTATGACCTGCCGAAAATTTTGAAAAAAGGTGATGTTTTGGTTTTTAATGACACCAAAGTTATCCCTGCCCGTTTATATGCAAAAAAAGGCGAGGCGCTGCTTGAGGTTACGCTTTACCATCCGCAGGAAGCCCTTTTGTGGCATTCGTTTATCAAAAACTCCAAGCGTTTGAAACCGGGCGATAAAATCGCGTTTTATAATGCGCAGATTGATGCCGAAGAATCGGATTTTTCGGCCGAAGTTGTTGAAAAAAACGGCGAGGACGGAGTTTTGCTGAAATTTAACTGCGATGTAGACGATTTTGCCAAAATGCTCGAAAAATACGGCTCAATGCCGCTGCCGCCGTACATCAAACGCGACAAGCCCCAAAAAGGCATCTGGAGTCCATATAACGACAAAGAAAACTATCAGACGGTTTATGCCTGCCATCAGGGAGCCGTTGCCGCTCCGACTGCCGGACTTCATTTTACGCAAAGGCTGCTCAATGAGATTGATGCACTGGGCGTGCAAAAAGTATTTTTGACGCTGCATGTCGGCGCCGGAACTTTTTTGCCGGTCAAAACCGAAGATACCGAAAATCATAAAATGCACGCGGAATTCGGCATCATCTCGCAAGAAGCCTGCGACATTATAAATCAGGCAAAAAAAGAAGGCCGCAGAGTTATTGCAGTCGGCACGACTTCCGTCCGTCTGCTTGAAAGTGCGGCTGACGACAACGGGATTTTGCATCCGTTCTGCGGTGAGACCTCCATTTTCATCACGCCCGGATACAAATTCAAAATAATCGATATGATAATCACCAATTTTCATCTTCCGAAATCGACCCTGTTCATGTTGATTTGCGCAATTGCCGGGACCGAAAGAATGAAAGATGCATACAAACACGCGATTGAAAACAAATATCGTTTTTATTCGTACGGAGACAGCTCAATCTTAAAGTGCGTAAACAAAATTTAAACTTTTAGAGCATATTTTGCAGATTATCGAACAACCGAGTATTGAAAGGACATCCGGTGGGAGGTTTTTCGTTTTTTTTGCACAAAGTTTTTGATTCGCTGAGGGGCTCATTGCTTCCGGCGTTCGTTTTCGGCATCAGCTGCTTGTTCTTTTTCGGATACAACCCGTTTTCCGAACCTGTGCTTTTGTCTTTTCATACGGCATTTTTTGTTTTGCTGTTTTTATGCGCGGCATTGTTGTTTTATTTTAACCGCACCAGACCGTTTTTCTTTTTGCTGAATATGCTGGTTTCGTATCTGGCAATCAACGGCCTCAAACACAATTACGGCTCAATCTATTGGTCAACCGCGCAATATTGCTACATGGCCGCAGTTGTGCCGATAAACCTTACGGTTTTTTATTTTTGTCGGCAATACAGACTGAAAACACAGACAAATCTTTATGTCTTATTTGCTCTTTTGCTTGAATTCACAATTTTTGAGATGCTGGCAAAATATGATATAAGCCTTTTTGCCGCGCCGACCGTTTTCGGCTTAAACGACATAAGTTTCTGCGTGTTTGCGGCCTGCCTTGTTGTTGCCTTTTTTGCCGTAAGCGAATCGCATAACACCAGACAGATTTATTTGTTTTTCAGTATGTTAAGCCTGTTTTGCGGATTCTTATTTTCTTCACAGCCGTCAGCTGTATGTTTATTTTTCGCCGCAGCTGCCGCGATTGTGTTTATGCAAATTGTGCTCGATATTTATAATGAGGCGACTTTTGACCCATCTACCGGAGTATTTTGCGCCAACATTTTGTTCAAACACGAGCAAAAATTTTTCCCGCTGAAATACAGTGTTGCAATAATGCATCTTGACAATTTTGAGCATATTGCCTCATCGTTCAGCCGCAAAAAAACTTATAAGCTGGTCAAAATGATTGTCAATCAGGTCGCGCAGAACCAAGATATCTCTGGAATATACCGAACTGATTATGATGAATTTTTGCTTGTATTTTATAACAAAGACAGAAATTCGGCCGTCAACTCCATGGAAGAAATCCGGCGCGATATTGCCTCAAGCGAATTTGTATTAAAAAAATCAAAGCAACCGGTAAAAATAACGATTTCTTCGGTCGTAGCCGAAAAAAAACGGAGCGATTCGGGCGTGGCCAATGTCATCACCCGCGCTCAGTCTATTTTTAATCAGGGACAAAAATTTGCGCAGAATGTTACTCTAAAGGCTTAATTTTCAGTGCGCGCAGCATCAGATACATACCAAGCAGCAAAAACGGCAGCGACAACATCTGCCCCATTGTGATATGCGCAAACAAAAATCCGAGCTGCCTGTCCGGTTCTCTGAACTGTTCCATCAGCATACGAAATGTTCCGTACAAGAACAAAAACGCGCCGGACAAAAATCCTTCCGCCGAGCGAAATTTTTTCATCGCCCACAAGGTTTTCAAAATTATAAACATCAGCAATCCTTCTGCCAAAGCCTCATAAATCTGCGACGGGTGGCGCGGCATATATCCGCCGGACGGAAAGCGTACAGCCCACGGAACATCGGTTATTCTGCCCCAAAGCTCGTCATTTATAAAATTTGCAATTCTGCCGCAAAAAATGCCTATCGGAACATATACGCAAACCATATCGGTCGTTTTCAAAAACGGGTATTGCGTTTTTTTTGAGAACAGATATATCGCGGTGATAACGCCGACAATCCCTCCGTGAAACGACATTCCGCCTTTCCAGATTTCAAACAAGCTGAGCGGATTTGCAAACAGCAGTTCTCTGCCATAAAACAACATATAGCCGAGCCGTCCGCCGAGTATAATGCCGAGCGTTACATAAAACGCCAAATCTTCAATTTTTTCTTTGTCCAGAGCAAGGCCGTATTTCTTGACATCGCGAGAAACAAGCAGTGCCGCCGCAACAATGCCGAACAGATACGCCAAAGAATACCACCTGATGGCAATCGGGCCGAAAGAAACCAATATCGGAGATATATCCGGAAAATCCAATCCTATCATTTTTTTGTCCTGTTTTATAAAATTGTTTAAAAGTATATTAAAAATTTTTATAATCCACACATAAAAAATTTTTTATCTACAGGCTGTTTAGTCAACTTTTTGATTTTGTGTATTTTTGCAAATTGTGAAAAAATTTTTTTTCATAAAAGTGGAAAACTTTCATATCTTAATTGTATAATATAACAAATGTGCAATTTTTATACTGTTGTTAAAATTTTTTGCAGGAACTTTATTTTATGTTGGCAAAAGAATCCGTCTTCGCATATAACCCGATTGATGTGGTGGAAAACATCTTCGGGGCAAAGTCTTTTGACCTTGAGCGCCGAAATTCCAACGAAGTCGTGATTGAAATGCAGGGCAAATGGAAAGAAATGCTTATTTTTTTTGCCTGGGAAGAAAATATCAAATGCCTACAAATTTCATGTTTTATAGATATTGAGGTCAATACCACCGACAAAAGCAAAATCTTTGAACTGCTCGCCCTTGCAAATTCCGATTTGTGGATGGGACATTTTTCATATTGGTCGGAACAAAATATGCCTGTCTTCAAACATTCCGTAATTTTGAGTGAAGACAAAAATATGTTTGCCGGAAAAATCGAGCAGATGATTTCTATCGCCGTCAAAGAATGCGAAAGAATGTATCCGATTTTTTATGCGGTTTTGACCAAAGATGCCGACCCCAAATCCATAATGTCCCCGACCGAAGTTTTGATGTAGCTTTTCGTGGTAAAACTTTTGCATCAAAGTAGATTTTTTTTTCAAAACTGCTAAATTGTTCCATAAGTAACAAGGCGAGGGAATATGACCGATATCAAAAACTTAACACCGCTTGAAGCAGCTCAGGAACTGAAATATCTGGCAGAAGAAATGGCAAAAGCCGATGCCGCATATTATCAAAATGATGATCCGTATCTGACTGATGCCGAATATGACAGGCTCAAACAACGAAATATTGATATAGAATCCGCATTTCCGGAACTTGTGCGTCCGGACAGCCCGTCAAAACGCGTCGGCAGCCCCGTAAAAAGCGGTTTTGCAAAAGTGATGCATACTTTTCCGATGCTCTCGCTGGCTGATGTTTTTTCAATCGGAGAAGTTGCCGAATTTGTTCAGTCGGTAAAAAAATTTTTGAATACAGACGAAAATATAGATTTTATGTGCGAGCCGAAAATTGACGGACTGAGTTTTTCCGCCCGCTATGAACACGGAGTTTTTGTCAGAGGCGCCACCCGCGGCGACGGAACGGAAGGCGAAGACATCACGCAAAATTTGAAAACCATTGTTTCTCTGCCAAAAAAGCTGCCTGATAATGTGCCCGAGGTTTTGGAAGTCCGCGGAGAAGTTTATATGTCCAAAAAAGACTTTTTCGCGCTCAATCAAAAATATGCAAACGAGAGCAAAAAGACTTTTGCCAATCCCCGAAACGCGGCAGCCGGCTCTTTGCGCCAGCTTGATGCAAGCATTACCGCCGAAAGAAATCTGAGCATTTTTGCCTACACTTGGGGAGAAGTTTCTGACCGTCCGTGGCATTCTCAATTTGAATTTTTTGAATATCTGAAAAAATGGGGCTTTCCGATTAACCCGCTTAACAAACTTTGCCGCAATTTGGAAGAAATTGAAGACAATTTTGTGCACTTGACCGAAATTCGCTCCTCTTTGGATTATGATATCGACGGTATGGTATATAAAGTAAACTCCATCGCTTTGCAGAAAAGATTGGGATTTTTGACCAGAACTCCGCGCTGGGCGGTTGCCCACAAATTTCCGGCCGAACAAGCCGTAACGCGCATAAACAACATCAGAGTTCAGGTAGGGCGTACAGGCGCACTGACGCCGGTTGCTGATTTGGAACCGATAAATGTGGGCGGAGTGATGGTTTCGCACGCCACTCTTCATAATGAAGACGAAATCAAGCGCAAAGATATCCGCATCGGCGATTATGTCATAATTCAGCGTGCCGGAGATGTAATTCCGCAGGTTGTAAAAGTTTTGACCGAAAAAAGACCTGCCGATTCCAAAGAATTTGAATTTCCGCATTTTTGCCCGATGTGCGGAGCGCACGCGGTTCGTGAAGAAGACGAAGCCGTCCGCCGCTGCACCGGAGGCTTGACCTGCCCCGCTCAATCCGTTGAAAGGCTGAAACATTTTGTTTCACGCGAGGCATTTGATATTGAAGGCCTCGGCGCAAAAATAATTGAAGACTTTTATCGTGATGAAATCATAAAAAATCCGGTAGACATCTTTTTGCTGGAACAAAAAAACGGCGGCGGTGATGATTTGTTTTCTGCCGCAAACGGCCTTCATCTTGAAAACCGCGAAGGCTGGGGCAAAAAATCGGTAGAGAATCTGTTTAATTCTATAAATTCGCGCAGAACAATCTCTTTGCCTCGGTTTATATATGCGCTCGGAATCCGACAGGTCGGAACCGCAACCGCGCGCCTGATTGCTCAACATTATCATACATTTTCCGCCTTTATGGAAGATATGATTGCATCGGATACCGCAAAACTTTTGAACATTGACGGCATCGGTCCGGCCATGGCAAAAGATATTGTGGAATTTTTTCAGGAAATCCATAACATCTCGCTGATAAACCGCCTGCTTGAACAAATAACGGTTTCCGATTTTAATGAAACGATTGCAAAAGACACTCCTTTTGCCGGCAAAACGCTTGTGTTTACCGGAACTTTGCCCAACCTTTCGCGCTCTGAGGCAAAAGCAAAAGCTCTAGCTGCCGGAGCCAAAGTTGCCGGTTCGGTTTCTAAAAACACCGACTATGTCGTTATGGGCGCAGATGCCGGCTCAAAGGCAAAAACCGCGCAGGAACTGGGGATAAAGATTATATCTGAAGAAGAATTTTTAGTCCTTCTCAGGGCTTAAAAAGCATATATCATAGGTTTTTGCAATCGATATATTGCCAAGAACAATCAGCGGCGAGAGCAAAAGCTGTTCAATTGTTATATTCCATTCCAAAATCGAAAACAGGACTTCAAGCAAAACCGCCGGAATCTCAAAAGCCAGCATAATCAGCAAAAACGGAAAATAGTTGCCGCGGCTGTTGGCATATGCGTTGCCGAGCGCCCCGCTACGGCCGATAAGCGAAGATATCCATGCAAACATCGGACGAACGAGAATAAACGGCGAGAGCAGCATCAGTGACACATAAAAAACTAAAATCATTCTGTAATTTGATGAAGTTATGCGTCCGGAATCAACATTTTTGATATCGCTAACATATCTGTCCAAAAACAGCGCATATTCTTCATTATAATGAAACAACAGAGGAACAAACGGCCCCAACATCAGAACAAGCAACAAAATCAGCATCATCAGCATAATTTTTGCCGACGGTCCGAGCGTACCGAAAATTTTCCCGGTCAAAATATACGGCCGCCGCTTGTAATAGTACCTGAAAAATCCGAACCAAAAAACATAATAAACCAAAATCCACGGCAAAAACAGCGGGCCAGAAAGACTCTGCACAAAAAGAGTAAAAAACAGCAAAAAGCCGAAATTTATAAGCACAAACATTGCAAACTCATCGGGTTTTTCCGCGACATACCCGAATGAGTTTTGCAATACATTTAGCGCACTGACTTTTTTGTTATGTTTTTCCAAAGCTATTCTCTGCCTCTGTTTCTTGCCATTCTGCGAGCTTCTCTTCTGGCTGCGCGGGCTGCGGCGCGGTCTTCCGTTTTGGTGGTGTTCGCCTCTTCCTGTACCTCTGACATACTCTTTTTCGGAGCAGTAGATACCGGCGTCATCTCATCTTTTTCATTTTTACAGAAAAATTCATGGGAGCCGTCCTCGTTTGTTTTCATCACCAAAGATCCGCCATTTTCACGAACCTGCCTTGAAGCTTCACAGAAATTATCAACATCTTGCTTATCTGTCAAGCCGTATGCTTTATGCGCGCGGAAGGCATCTTGACGACGCAGATAATTATCATATTCTACCGAATTTCCGGTAGCATCTGACATTTCTATTTTTTCAATTGTAATCGTGCGTTTGCCGTCATGGTAAGTCGTTGAATCCGTTTTTGTGGTTATCCGCATTCCGTTTGCTGCACCGTTTGTTTGCTGCTCTGCGACCTTATTTTCGGCCGGAACTTTCGCGGTTCTTTCTTCTGCGGCTTTGCGCATACCGGCAATTGCTTCTTCTCTGGTCATTTTTCCTTCGGCTACCGCTTTGGCATATTCTTCCGGAGTTTTCGGCTCGGGAGCCTTAACTTCAGGCTGAGCAGCTTCCGGTGCTTTGATTTCTGCGGTTTTTTGAGCATCAAGCTCGGTAAAAGCCTTGTTTACTTCATTATGGCCTTCTGCCGAAAGTCCTTTTTCCCAGTTGTTATAAGACTCTAATTTGGCTTGCATTCCCAAATCGGAATGCTGAGCATCAAAATCTGCTCCGGCCTGTTCTCTTATTACACTCTCTTTATCCGAAATCGTCGAAAGTCCTTCATAAGCTTTATTGATAGCGTTTTCATCAGTCAGTCCGATTCTTGTCAGCAGCTCTTTTTCTACATCTGTATGGATTCCATCAACAAAATCTCCACTTTTTTCCTGCACATGGTGAACAATCGCGCTTCTGATATCTTTCGGATTAAACTGTTCGGTTACGAGTTTGCCGGTTTCGTCCGTGTGGTCGACATAGATATTGCCGTCAAAAACGCGCTTGTCCGGAATATACAAAATATTATACATATCATCGGCATATTGCCCCGATTTAACATATTGAGCCTCAACAGCCGCATTTGCAAAATCATCTCTTTTACCATAATAGTCGATAATTTCATGATTAAGATTGTGCATCTGTTTGATTTCATCGCTGATTTCGTTTGCCGTTGCCGGCTTTGGCTCAGGCTGTCCGACAACTTCATCAAGTCTGGCTTTTTCATTATCGTTCAAAACCGTATCAAGCGTTTGTCTCTGATATGCCGCATTTTGCTGCTCAAACGACATATTCGAATAATCAACCTGCGGCGCGATATTAGAATTTTCCGCCGCTCCTTTTGCAATCTCGGCCGCCGCGGCTTTGGCTGCGTTTCTGGCTTCCTGAGCCGCAATTGCCGCCGCTTTGTCTTCCGGATTCAAATATCCGAGTTTTTCATCTACAAGCGAGCGTTTGGTTTCAAGCAGCTTTTGCAATTTTTCTTGCGGAATATCGCCTTTTTCGATTCTGCCGAGCAGCTCGCGGGAGACTTCCCAATCGTTGCCTTCCTGTCCCAAAACCTCATTAAACCCTCTCGGGTGCATTTTGGCAAAAAACTCAAGCTCTGCCTTCACTCCCTCATCGCCGAGAGAAATCTGCGGAGCGTTTGCCTCAACCCCATTGTGCTCAACGCTGGAAGACAATTTATCGGTAACATCTCCGGTATGAGCCTTAATCAATCCGCCGATTCCGAGACCGGCAGCCGCAGCCGCAAGCCCCATGGTAAAATGTTTTGTTGCGGCTTTTAAGTGTAATCTTCTTTCTTCTTTGGTTTTTGCCTTGAGCGCTTTACCTAGGTCAACTCCAGTATTTGCAATACCGCCGAGGACAGAAGTTCCGGCGCCGGTAATCGTTCTGGCGCTGAAATGTTCGCCGAGCTTTGTGGCGCTTGCAATCGCCGTACCGCCGTCAATTGCGATATATCCTGCGGTAACAGCCGACAAAACGCTGACACCGATTCCGACAACCTCATGCGGATTATTTTTCAGATATCCGGCAAAACCCTGATTTGCACGCTTTCTGGCCGCTGCGATTTTTGCCTGCAATATTTTTGCTTTTTCGGAATTTACATCAACATTATTATCTTCTTCCAAATTTTTGACTTCTTCACGAGCGGCTTTGCGGTCTTCTCTCGATTTACGGAAAACCTTTGCTCCCATATGGATTGCCTTGAGTGAAGAATAAACCGGAACGCCGGCAGGACCTAAAACGGCAGTACAAGCCATAAGTCCGCCATAATTCAAAATTGCATTTTTTGCGACTTTTTTGGCCACGGCATAAACTTTTCCGCCTTTGGAATTCAGCAGTTTGTTATCCAAATCGTTCAATCTGCGCCCAAGTCTAGAATCCTTAAATTTTGCCGAAATTTTCTCTGAAGTGCTTTGCAGCGCGGCCATCTTATTGCCGAGATATGCGCTGACCGACTCCTGATGATCTTTCAAATTTATGCCTTCCGGCAAATCTTTCAGGCCGCTTATCGGCGCAACAAGCTGCTCTTTTGCTTTTTCAATCTGAGTTTCTATCTGAGTGCGTTTTTCAGGGTCTTTTTCATCTTCAAGCTGTTTTGCCAAACTTTCAAGCTGTTTGGTGCAATATTCCTGATTGATGCCGTTTGCAATTTCATATTCTGTGCGGGCAGCTTCATTTTTGCTTGCATTATCAAGCATTTTTTCATCAAGTATTCTCGGCCCATCGACCAAAGCCTTAAAACCGGTGCTCAAAGCCATATATTCGGAAAGCATTGCGTTGGTTTCTTCATCAAAAACCATCATTTGCGAATTTTCGTCTCTGAACTTTTGCGCGGTAACAGTTCTGTTTATGAAAGCTTCTTTATGATTAAATTCTTCCGGAGAAGTATTTTGCACAAAATTGTCAAGTCTTTGTTCGGCTTTTCTGTCTTCGACCAGCACCGTATCCCTATATTTGTACAGCGCCTCTCTGATTTTTTTGATTTCTTCTTCCGGCACATTTTGAGCAGACCCGAGCTCTGCCAGATAAGTCTTAACATCTTCTTCCGTCAGAACGCCTGCTTCAATTTGACCCTCAATTTCCGCAAAATTTATATCAGCCACATTTCCTCTCCGAATAATATATACTGACCATATATTATCATAAAATATTTTATTTGCAAGTTTTTTGTCAAAACCGACACAAAAAACGAGACATTTATATAATGCCTCGTTTTGTTATTTTTTCGACTGATTTACAGATTTGCCGAAAGCCAATCTTTGATTGTCGATTGAGAATTCAACCCAACTTTTACATCAATTTGCTTGCCGTCTTTGAACAAATACATTGACGGAATGCTTCTGATGCCGAAACTTGCGGCCGTATCAGGCGAATCGTCAACATTCATTTTCAAAATTTTTACTTTGTCGCCCATTTCTTTTGAAACTTCTTCCAAAATCGGGCCGAGCTGGCGGCACGGACCGCACCATTCCGCCCAAAAATCAAGCAGAACCAAACCCTTGCTGTCTTTAACTTCCTTATCAAACTCTGCATCTACAATAGATTTCATTTCTAACCCCTTTCATAAATATAATTTATTTTCACGACATAATACTTTTTATCCGATATTAAAGGTGAAAAAAAATAAAAACAACTAAATTTTTCAGTCAATGCGCATCATTGTTGTGGTATTGGTCCATAAAATATATTTTTCAACTTTTTTATCGGGATATATTTTTTGCAGCAGCTTTTCATATGCCCCGAGCTGTTTTATATATGCCTGAGGAACATCTTTTGCCGAATCCGCTGCCGGGCGATTCGTCTTAAAATCAACAATTTTCACACAATCGCCGCAAACATACAAACGATCAATCTGCGCCGAAATTATCTTGCCGTCGACTTCTCCCATAACCGAAACCTCTGCACTGGAGTTTCCGCCGAAAATATCGGAAAAACGAGCATCTTCAAGCAAAGATATAACCTCGTTAGCCGTTGTTCGTATTGTGTTTTCTCCGGCTTCGGGCATATTTTTTTCAATAAATTCCAAAATTCTTTCGTTTCTGCTTTCTTTCGGCATAGAGCTGGACATTTGCAAAATTTTGTGGATTATCAGCCCTCGCTTATAGCGGTATTGCTCTTTTTCTTCTATCGGAGACGCACAGATTTCATCGTCTTTTTCATCAATCGACGGCCGATACGGTTTTGAAAGCGGAGCCTCTTGCGGCGCATCTGTTTTTATCCACTCAAAATCTGGCAGAAGATGTTTTTTAATTTTCGTATCGGTCTTAACCTCAGGAATATTCTTCTCTTTTGCCTCATAAACCAAAATTTCTTCTTTCGGATTCGCAATTTTTTCCATTGCCTCAAAGCATAGATTATACCAGCTGTCGTCCGCTTTCTGATTTTTTTTCTTAAACCCGCAGATACAAAGCACATCTTCGGCTCTGGTCAGCGCAACATACAAAAGCCGACGGTATTCGTCCATCGCTTTTTGTTGATTTTTTTGATATATTTTTTCACATTCATCGGCATAATCGGCCGAGCAAAGCGGAAAATAGAGCTCATCTCCGACCAGCAGATCCATCACCCTTTTTGCTGGCGGTTTACGAAGCGTATCCGGCAGAATCACAATCGGTGCCTGCAACCCTTTTGAGCCGTGCACCGTCATAATTCTGACTGCGTTCACTTCAGACTGCTCGGTTTCGCGCTTTATTTCAACATCGTCTTCTTCCATCCAGCGAATAAATTCCTGCAGCGACGGAATATGTTCTCTTTCAAATTCAATTGTCAAATTCAAAAATTCGTTCAGCCCGTCTTCAACCTCAATACCGAGCCTTTCCACAAACTTTATGCGTTTTTTATCAACACTCAAAATCCGGTTATAAAGCTCGTACGGACGCAAAAAATCGGTCATATTCAGCAGATTTTGCAAATATTCATAAACCTCGCGATATTGCGGAAAATCAGCCAATTTGCTCCATAGCGACGCGTTTCCTCTTTTTGCACAAAGCGTCGTCAAATCATCGTCATCAAGCCCGAAAAGCGGAGATTTCAACACTTCTGCCAGACTAAGGTCATCAACCGGCAGCAGCAAAAATTTTCCGAGCGACAACAAATCCTGCACCGCAATCTGATCCAAAAGTTTTATTCTATCCGCACCGGCAATCGGAATACTTCGATTTTTGCATTCGCGAATAAATTCGGCCACAAACTGCCCTCTGCGCTGAACCAAAATCAAAAAATCTCCGTATGAGGCAAATCTTTTCCGGCTCGGGATATATGTTTTTTCAAGCACTGTTTCTTTGATGCGTTTTGCGATTTTTCCGGCCAATTCCTGACTTGCACCGGCTTTCGGCAGGTCAAATTCTTCCCGCTCGTCAACATTTGCTTCTTTTGCCTCAAGTATCGGCCACAGCTCAACCCTGCCCGCTTGTCCGACGCGGTGTGCCAGATGTTCAACCGTCTGATTTTCGGGTGCGACGCCTTTTTTACTGTTTTCTGATTTGAAAACCATATTGACCACATCTAAAACCTGAGGAGTTGAACGAAACGAAACATCAAGCGAAACGGTCTTAAAATCTTGTGATTTTTTTGAAAAATATTGCCGCATATTTTCAAATTCACCAGGGTTAGCTCCCTGAAATCCGTAAATAGATTGCTTCCTGTCACCGACGGCAAATACCGTGCGTTTTTCGCCGGCAGCGCCAAAACCGGCAAAAAATTCTTCACTCAACGACCGAATAATCGCCCATTGTTCACCCGAATTGTCTTGCGCCTCATCAACCAAAATGTGATCAATACCGCCATCCAGTTTATAGAGCACCCATTGCGCGGCATCGCGGTTTTCCAACAGATTTTTGGTTATAAGCACCAAATCTTCATAATCGTTTTTAGAAGATTTTCGCTTAAATTCGTCATATTTTGATATAAGTTTTTCGGCAATCGTCAAAATTGCGGTTGTCGAAAGAAAAACCCTCAGATTGATTTCCCTACCTACATATTGCAAAACGCGCTGCTGTTCAGATGAAAGCCAATCAACAAGCTCCGGCGTTTGTTTTTTGTTGTCTTCACAAACCGGCAGAGCTTTTTCCTTATTTTTGGCGCCGACAAAAATCCCTTTATATTGCTCAAAAAGCTCTTTACTCCAGCCTTTTTCCAATATTGACAGCATAATTTCCATCGCGTCCGTATCTTTTTTCTTCGGATTTTTTCCGAGAGCTGCGCATATCTTCCTGATTTCTTCAATATCGGTATTTTGCATAAACTTTTGCTGCAGGCTTTCTGTTGTTTCATCAACCGAAAGCTCGAGAGATTCCGCCAGTCTTTCTTTCATCTCGGAAAAACTTTTATATTTGTGCAAAAATTCGGCAAGCACATTGCGGCTTTCGGTAATCATCTGCAAAATATCCGGAAATGAATATTCCGAAATATTTTCAACCAGATATTCTATGGCGGCCGCAATCTCCGGCTCTTGTCTGTTTTCCAGAATTTCTTTTTTGATATTGTTCAAAATCTCTTTGGATTTGCGGTCGTCCATAACCTCAAAATGCGGAGAAATTCCGGCTTCCAGCGGAAATCTTTTCAATACATCTTGGCAAAAACCGTGAATTGTTTGAATCCGCATTCCTCCGGCCGTATCCAAAAACAACGCAAACAACCGGCGCGCATGCTCAAGTATCGCTTTTTTGAGCTTTTCATCAGACGGGAGACTGCCGCAAACACCGACAATTTCTTCTTCCAATTTTTTTTCATCGGCAACCGACCATGAGGCAAGTTTTCCGGCAATACGGCTTTTCATCTCTACCGCCGCGGCCTTGGTATATGTCAGACACAAAATCTTTGACGGCAAAACTCCGCTGAGCAAAAGGCGGATAACTCTGTCGGTCAAAACTTTTGTTTTTCCGGTTCCGGCCGATGCCTCAACCCAAACCGACGCTTGCGGATCAGAGGCCTCTCTTTGTCTTTTTTCGGCCAATATCGAAAGGCTGTCAGCTGTTGTGTTTTTTTCATCAGTCATCGCCATTTTCTCCAACATTGTCTTCATCATCGCCGGAAACTCCCCATTCTTTTATGCGGCACAAATGCTCATAATCATCATGCGGACCAGCATATTTCGGCTTGGTCTTAACAACATATGCCATATCCGGATTGTCGTACCTATCCAACAGATTTTTAATTATTTGAAATCCTTGCTGCAAAAAGCTCTCCATATGTTCGTTGATTATGACTTCGCCGCCCTTAAATTTCCAATATTTCAGGTTTTTCACTTTGCGGGACGAAACTTTTTCATATCCGCCATTTTGCGCAATTATGCCCTCGACAATCAACTGAACATTTTTGTAGCTCATAACCGATTTTTTGTTCGGAACATTTGAGCCGGTTTTATAGTCTATAACAGAAACCGAGCCGTCTTCATATTCGTCTATGCGGTCGGCTTTTGCATTAATCGAACTGCATCCGCCGAAAAGCTCAAATTCGAGCTCTCCCCTGTTTTCGGAATATATACGCCTGATGCCTTTTCTTTGGTCGACTTCTCGGCTTAAAATCCATTTCACGGTTTTTACAAATTTTGCCCACCAGAAAACTTTGTTGATTTCTTCGGCGCTGTGCTGTTCAAAAAGTTGCTTTGCCAACGAAAAATATATATTTTCCGCATCTTCCGGCAGCTGTGCATTATATATAGTATTAAACTGCTCGATAATTTTGTGAATCAAAACACCATAATCCCGCGCGTCAGGCTCTGCGTCAATATCATCAAGCGGATACAGTTTCAAAATATATTTTGCAAACGCGGCGTACGGATTGTCTATCAAAGTCTGAAGCGCAGATGCCGAAAAACGCCGCGGTCTGAGCACGACATTCGGACGCGGCGCCGGAGCTTCTGCCGGCGCATATGCTGCCGCCCGTTCAATGTCTTTTGCCCAAAGCGCATATTCGTTTTCGTATAAATCTTCTATTTTTATGCCTGAGGCGCAGGCTACAGTCTCAAAGCGCAAAAGCCAGCGCGATTTGTTGGTCGGCGCATCGCCTGAACGAGCCGCTCTGGTAATATATACATTTTGCCCGCTGAGCAAATTTGCAAAATCAAAGGCAAAAATTCCGACTTCCTTTTCCGGCAGCGGCAGCCCGAATTCTTTTTTCATCGGACGCGACATCCACGGATCGGCATCAGCCGACGGCGGCCAAACACCTTCATTTACTTCTGCAATTATGACCGTGTCAAAATTATTCAAACGAGCCTCAACCGGTCCCATAATTTTCAATCTTGGGTGCGTTCCGTATTGCTTGCGGACAACTTCCGCCGACATCATATTTTCCAAAAAATCGGCATATTCGGAGCATTCTATTTCTCCGATTATATCTGATTTTTCAAGCAGTCCGGCAAAAAACGCCGAAGCTGTTTTTCCTTCTTCTCCGCGCCACAAAGCGCCCGCACCGGAGATTTCCTGCGTTTGCGCCAATGTTTCGGCAACCGAAAGATGCGCAAAAATCAAATCATTTAATTTTGCGGCTTTTTGGGCAAAAAGTTCTTTCAGCGGCAGCATTTTTTCTTTTATTTCATCTGCCCACTGCTGCAAATTTTTATCAATGTCCGTCTTGTCTTTTTTGCGCAGAACCGTTGTTTCAAAATCGCGTACATTTTTGCGAAAATCACTGTTTTTTTGCGAGCAGCGGCAAAGCGGATTTTTCAAAAGCGCCAAAAACTGCACACCGGCAAAATCAGTCTCAACCGCCTGCACAATCTGACGCAAAAATATTGCAACCGGCATAAGGTGCAATGGTTTTCCCGCCGTGTCGTCAACAGTTATTTTCCATCTTTCAAGTTCTGAGGCAACCATTCTGGCCAAATTTCTGTCCGGTGAAACAAGCGCTATACGCGTTTCTTTGTCTTCAAGTTTTTCGCGCATAATCAGCGCAATCGTCAACGCCTCATGGCGCAAATCTTCACACGAAACAAGATGCATCCCTTCAAATGTTTCGCGCGGAAACGGGCGGTTTTTCAGCTCAAGCCATTTATCGCTGCCCTGCGCCGGCCGCATAACTTCCGAAACAAACCTTTCTCGCTGCGGATTTTCGGACGGGCACAGGTCAACAACATCATCGCGGCTGATATCCAAAAATTCGAGCAGTTTTGCAAGCTGATACTGCGGGTGATTTTCATCTGCGCCGAAAAATTCCTCATCGCTCAAATTTCTATCAAGTCCGCCAATATATATCTGCCCGTTCGGAAGATTTTTTATTGCCCGCAAAAATTCTTTAATCTGCGGATAATCCGCATAAATTCCGGCCGCGATTATATGTGTTTTCGGCTTGTTTTCTTCCCAGCTTTCGGCTTTGATTTTCAGCAGTATATTTTGTTTTTCTGCCGCATCGACCGCATTTTTTTCTGCCAGAATCTGCGGCCAATATTGCGTAACAATCTGTAAAAATTTCAAAGTTTCCTGCCAATGTTCCGCATATTTTTCCGGAACCAGATTTTTCAATTCATCAAAATCAAGCCGCTCGTTGTGCACCTCATCAATCAGTTTTTCGAGCTGACCGGCCAGCGCCGACGCCTGTGCCGCAGAAAACTTTTGCAATCCGAAATCGGCAGGTTTCGACAATATGATTTTTGTAAAAATCAAATGTCTTTCCATATTATCAACCGCGGGCAAAACATCTCTTGCAAAAGCATCTTCCGACAAAAAAATCTCGTCTTCTTCCAAATCTCCGAGCGGAATTATGCGCGGCAGAATCGTCGGGGCAAGCCCCTGCGCGCGAACAAACGCTTCTTTGATTGTTTGAGCTCCGCGCCGATTCGGCACAAAAACAACAACCTGCGACAACATCAACATATCATCGGCATATTGTCTGAGCAGAGTTTCGGCTATCAAATCGGCAAATCGATTTGCTGCCGGAATATTGAAAACATTGCAATTCATATCAGGATATTATGCAATCGCCGAAAATAAGTCAACCGCTTAAAAAACTTCTGCGACAAATTTTGCGAGTGCTCTGCCGCGATGCGAAATTTTGTTTTTTTCTTCTGCCGAAAATTGTCCGAAAGAAATATCATACCCGTCCGGAATAAAAATCGGATCAAAGCCGAAACCGCCGGTTCCCGATTTTTTCAAAGCGATTTTGCCGTCAACGCGTCCTTCAAAAACTCTGCATGTTTCATCGGGATACGCAATCACCAAAAAACACGAAAAATGCGCGCCTCTGTCTTTTTCCTGAACACCGTTCATTTCGGCCAAAAGCATATCCATTGCCTTTGCAAAATCGCGGTTCGGGGCATATCTGGCCGAATAAACACCCGGACGCCCGTCAAGAGCATCAACGCAAAGCCCGGAATCATCTGCCAGCGCTGGAAGTCCGGTTTGTTTCATCACCGCATAGGCTTTCAGTTTTGCGTTTTCTTCAAAAGTCGTGCCGGTTTCTTCAATATCGCCGAGGTTCAATTCTGCCGCAGAAACAACCTCAACTCCGAAAGGCTCCAACAACTCTCTCATTTCTTTGATTTTGCCCTGATTGTGGCTGGCAAACACGATTTTTTTTATCATTTTATGCCTCGTTTATTGCTTTTTTCTGCGCCGCGATGAGTTCCGCAATTCCTTTTTTCGCAAGTTTGAGCAGCTCCAAAAATCTGTCTTCTTCAAACGGCTCGCCTTCTGCTGTTCCCTGAACTTCAATAATCTTTCCGCCGGCGCTGAGCACAAAGTTTGTGTCCGCCTGAGCCGCGCTGTCTTCTTCATATTCCAAATCGAGCAGTTGTTCGCCCTCATATATTCCGCATGAAACCGCCGCCACAAATTCTTTTATCGGATTGACCAACAATTTGCCTTCTTTACGCATTTTTTGAATTGCCAGATATAAGGCCACAAATCCTCCGGTGATTGAAGCGGTGCGGGTTCCGCCGTCCGCCTGCAAAACATCGCAGTCGATTGTAATGCAGTGTTCTTTGAGCGCACTCAAATCCACTACCGAGCGCAGGCTGCGGCCGACAAGGCGCTGAATTTCCTGCGTGCGGCCGCTCGGCGATTTCAGCTCGCGCTGAGTTCTTTGGCGGTTCGCTCTCGGCAGCATCGAATATTCTGCCGTAATCCAGCCTTTTCCGCTGCCTTTCAGCCAAGACGGGATTTTTTCTTCAACGGTTGCCGTACACAAAACATGTGTATTTCCGCATTTTATCAGGCAGGAGCCTTCCGCATAAAGATTGACATTAGGGATAATCTCAACCTTGCGCATTTCGTCATTTTGTCGTCCTGAAATTCTCATTCTTATTCGTCCGTTTTTGTAATTTTAATTGATACAAGTTGATTTTTAACGCGTTTTAAGACCTCAAATTCAAAGCCTTCAAATATAAATTTTTGTCCTTGTTCCGGAATAGTCTGCGCCATATCCAAAAGATATCCGGCAACCGTAACCGCCTCTTCGTCGGCCAAATCCCAGCCGTATTTGCGGTTCAAATCGCGGATAGTTACCTGCCCGCCGACTTTTATGGCATTTTTGCCGATCTCTTCTATGGTGCCGATATCGATTTTTTCTTTGTCGCTTTCATCATTAATATCGCCGACAATTTCTTCCAAAATATCTTCAAGCGTCACAATTCCGAGCAACGAGCCGTATTCATCGACCACAATCGCAAAATGTTCGCGTCTGTCGCGAAACTGTTTCAGCTGCTGGCGAAGTGTTGTATTTTCCGGAATAAACCACGGCGCGCTGAGCAGCTCTCTGACATTAACCTTTTCCAAGTTTCCATGGTTTTCAACACAGCTTTTTAAGAACACGCTTGAGCGGATAACCCCGACAATGTTCTCTGGCCTATCTTTATAAAGAGGAATACGCGAATATATCGAATTTTTGATTTTTTCGAGCATCTCGTCAATCGGCATATCAATATCAAGCGAGAACACATCTTTTCGGTGTTTCATTACATCATAAACCTGCACATCGGACAAATCAAGAATGCTCTCAAGCATAGCTTTTTCTTCTTTGATTTCTCCGCCGCCGTACATACAAATCGCGCCCCTTATTTCGGATATGCGGGTTTCGTTGTCGCAATCTCTCATGCCTTTGATACCGAACAACTTAAATGTGTTGCGGACAATAAACTGCAAAACATATGCAAGCGGAGAAAAAAGCCATACCCAAAAGCGCATAATCGGCGCGACATACAACGCAACCGTATTGGCATTCAAAACGGAATAGCTTTTCGGCAACATATCCGTATATACCAAAACCAAAATCGTCATTATCACCGTGGCATAAAACACGCCTTCGCTGCCGAACATATCTATCAAAACGCTGGTGGCAAGCGCCGTGCCGAGCGTATTTGAAAGATTTGAGCCGATAAGCGTTGTAATAATCAGGCGGTCTTTTTGCGCAAAAAGGCGGTTGACGACCTTTGCCTTTTGGTTGTCTTCATTTTTTTCCTGATCCATCATATAGGCCTGAGAAGCTCCGGTCAAAGCGGTTTCCGAACCGGAAAAATATGCGGACAAAATCAGCAGCAAAATCACTGCGGCAATACTTATAATCATCTTATTTCTCTTTTATAAAAGCATTAATGGCTTTGACAACCCGATTAACCGTATTGTCAATTTGTTCTTCTTTGGTTTCTACCACAATATCGGCTTCGGAATAATACGGGTATTCATTGGCGATATATTTTTCGAGTTTGTTCTTCAGATGTTTGTCGTCGCCTTCAATAAACGGACGATGATTGCGCCCCGAGGTCCGACTGCACAAAACATCAACATCGGCTTTCAGCCAGATTGTTATCGCTTTGTCTTTTGCAATTTTGCGGGTTTGTTCCGCCACAAAAGAGCCTCCGCCGGAAGCCAGAACACAGGGTTCGCCCTGCAGCAGCCGTTTCATAACTCTTTGTTCTCCGGCACGATATTCTTCTTCTCCGAAACATTTCAAAACATCGACCAAAGACAAACCGGCGGCTTTTTCAACTTCTCTGTCTCCGTCGACAAACGGAAGTCCGAGTTTTTGAGCCAGTCTTTTTCCTACGCTCGTCTTTCCGCTGCCCATCAATCCGACAAGCAAAACAATTTTATCCATTTTTATACTCTGTTGTTTTAAACTTATTTAAACCTTTGCCGATAATAATATAATAATGTTGCAATTTTTCAACATAATTTTAAGGATTTTACGCAATGAAACAAAAAAATAACCGACCTTTGCTTTATATTTTGGCAGCGATAGTTCTTTTGGGAATTGTTTATGTTGCCGCAAAAGATATTTCGCCCGAAACCGTTCATGTTGAAAAAAATATCGCAATACACAAATGAAAAACGAAATCATCGAACTTTTTCTTGACTCTGTCCGCGCAGAAAAAGGAGCGGCGCAAAACACCGAACTTTCGTATCATTTTGACTTAAATCAACTGGCAGAGTTTTTTCAGAACAAAGATTGCAAAAACATCACGTCTGACGATTTGAAAAATTTTGTGCATTTTCTGTATCTGCACTCATATGCGCCGCGTTCGATTTTGCGCAAACTTTCGGTCGTCCGCGATTTTTTCAAATTTCTGCTTTCCGAAGGAATTATAAAAGAAAATCCGGCAACTTTGCTTGAAGCCCCGAAAAAAGACAAAACTCTGCCCGATTTTCTGACTGAAGAAGATATCATCAAACTTTCAAACAAAGCGGCAGAAAAAAACAATTTTACCGGCCTGCGCAACGCTGCGATGATTGTTTTGATGTATGCCTGCGGGCTCAGAGTTTCGGAGCTTGTAAATATGCCGGTTTCCGCCATAAATTTTGCGCGCAGAATTGTGTTTGTCAAAGGCAAAGGCAGCAAAGAAAGATTGGTCCCGATTGCTCAATACGCCATAGAAAAAATTCAAAATTATCTTGAATACAGAGAGGATTTTTTGGCAAACCGTGACTGTGCTTTTTTATTTCCGTCGCAAAAAAATCCCAAAAAACCAGTTTCACGCGAGATTTTTTTCAAAGATCTGAAAAATCTGGCCGCATTATGCGGAATTTCGGAACAAAAAGTCCACCCCCATGTTTTGCGACATTCTTTTGCAACTTTTTTAATCAATAATGGAACGGATTTGCGCTCGGTGCAAAAACTTTTGGGACACGAAAATATCACCACCACCGAAATATATACGCATATCCTTCCCGAAAAGCTGAAAAACACCGTTCAGTCCAATCACCCTCTGGCAAAAATTGCAAAAAAATAACATTCGGAATCGTTGTTTTTCCTATATTAACTCAATTTTAACATAATAGAGTGTATCTTCTGAACATAAGTTTTTCGGCAAAACTTTGTTTGTTGCCGTGTTCTCTTTGAAAAATCAAGGGGTTCGGCGTAATTGGAGTATGATTTAACATATGCAAAAAAGTGGAATAAAAAGTTTTATTTTCAGCTTTATTTTTTCTTTATGTGCTGTTTTTGCAGTAGATAAAGCGCTTTTGCATACCCAAAAACAGGTTGAGCCGACAAAAAAAATTACATATAAAAATATCGCACTTTTTTCACAAGACAAAGGCACTATCGTTGCTTCTGCCACAATGACCAACATTGCAGATTTGCAAAAGACGCAAGATATTGAAATCAAGGAAGAAAATATTGAGAACACCGTTCAGCCGGAAAAAGAAATTCAAAATGAAATTGTTTTCGCGCCGGAAACAAAAATTGAGCAGCCTGTTGTTGTCGCTGATTCTGCGTTTGTTTACAATCCAGATGCCGCGCCGCAAGCCGTGGAAGAAGAACTTTCTTTTGAAGAGGCACTGAAACTTTCGCAAAATCAGACTGTTGAGGAGCCGATTGAAGTTGCCCAAAATGAGGTTGTTCCGAACAATTCTGCCGCTGTTGAAAACAAAGACGACAAAACAATCATCGCCGAAAATGATGTTGTTGCCGACGACGGAAATATCAGTCTGGCGGACACTTCTTGGGACGAAAACATAAATCTTTGGATACCGCTTGAAAAAAGCGCGCAAAAATCTATGGATATCGCTTCTGCGCAAGACGAGGCTCAGGTTGCAATGTCGGGCGGCGATGTTATGATTTCAAGTCTGGTTAATGCAACAGAAGTCAAGCCGGAAGAAACCAAAGCAGAAGAAGAGACGGCTACCGGCAGCGTCAGCGGAGAAATTGTCGTTCATCACGAAGATGAAAATGCATCGGTTGAAGATAATTCTTCACCATGGGTTATTGCCCGCGGCACAAAATTTCCGAAAAACCGCAATGTCATAACCGACAAGGCATACAACAATCTGCCAGTTGAGAGCATTGAAGAAACCGCTGTTGTGGCCGAAGAAATATCGGTTCCGGAAGCAAAAGTCGTTGCGGACACGCTCTCTGCCGACAAAGATTTAACTCAAAAACCGGACGGTTCGGTAGATGTGGCCTATAAGGTTATGCAAAATATTTTGATTCCGGTGCCGGATGATATTTTGAAAAACGACAACTTGACTCCGAACCTTGTATCTTCTGACGACGATGATGAAGCCGAAGAAGATGTCGTTGCGGGAAATCCGTTGGTTGAAGAAAAAACCGAAGAGCCAAAAAAAGAATCTAAAGGATTTTTCAAAAGTCTTGGTTCTCTGTTCAGCTCAAGCAAAGACAAAAATGCCGATGAAAATCTGGAAGAATATGAAATTTTTGCAAACGAAAAAGAACCGAAAAAACAACCATCGGACAAAAAGCCGACAAACGGCATAAAATATTTCAGCAATGACGAAGAAATTCCCGAAATTCTGCCGACCGAAATCAGATTGTCTTTCCAACCCGAAAGAGCAGAAATTTCCGGCTCAACGCTTAAATGGCTGAAGGCCTTTGCCGACAACGCAAACAAGCATAAAGACATTTATATAGAAATCAGAATTGACGGTTCGAACTCTTTTGCTTTGCAGCAAAAAAGGCTTAATCTTTTGCAGGGCGTATTCCTTGAAAACGGAGTTCCTCAGCAAAAAATTGAAACAATTTTTACCTCAAGAGAGCCAAACTCTTTTGTGATAAGAAGTATGAAAATTAACCCCGTTCCGGAAAGGAAAGAACAGAAAAAAGAACAACCCACATATTATCAGTCTTGGTAATAAGTTGCTTGATTCTTATTTTTCAAAAGGTATTATAGGAAAATACAATGAAACATAACTTAGGAATTACGGATATGAACAGGAAACTCTTTTTATTAGCATGCACTTTCGGCATCTTTACGCTTGCCGGTTGCGCTGCCTTTAATTCTCAGCATGACGGAAATTGTCCCGCAGGCTCAAACTGTGACACCAATGCTTATATGAGCAAATCGGTTGCTCCGTCTCCATGTGATGACAATTATCTTGACGCCGCTTGCCAGGATCAGTTCACAAACTATACACAGGTTGCCGCAGACTATCGTCAATACGGCGAAAGAAATCCGCGTGATATCAGAGTTTCGCAAGCAGCTGCCGGAAATAATATGACGGCCGTAATTCCGCCGAGCATCGAAAACGAAGTTATAGAATATGAAATAAATGCTGACAAAACAGTTGCTCCTGCTCCGGCAGAAACATGCAAAGAGCCCGAAAAAACCGCTCCGAAAAGCACGCTTAAAGACACTTTGAAAAAAGAAGCGCCGACAGAAAATACCACAGAAATTACCGTAGAATCCTATGAAAACATTGTAGAACAACCCGATCAGGGAGTTGTTGAAGAAGAATATATCATGGAAGAAGATTTGATTGAAGATTGGATTGCAGAAGAAGGTCAAAACCTCAAATCTTTACTTTCCGAATGGAGCGACCGTGCCGGCTGGCGTTTGGTTTGGGATACAAACCGCAACTATACTCTGACGGCAGGCGCAATGTTCCGCGGAACATTTGCCGATGTGGCATCTGCACTCATCAGAGCTTTTGCAAGAGCAAGACCTGCTCCGATAGCAACATTTTATAAAGGAAACCGCGTTTTAGTAGTCGAAACAATGGAGGACGAAAATGCATACAACTAAATATAACTTTTTGACTTTAGCAGCATTGGTTGCATTTTGCTCCTCTTGCTCAATGTCCAGCAGTTTGGAAGAAAGCATCGACAGAGAAACCGAAAATATTGAAAGACTTCAGGTAAAGGCGTCTGCGCCGACAGAACTTGCTCCAAACGATGTTATCCGTGTAAAAGATGAAATCTGGCTCGGAAATACTTCGGAAGTGGAATATGAAGGCGAACCGATTCCGCAATATCTGGAAGGAAAAGACGGCATCACAATGATAAGCAACCGCCCGATTACCTTGTATGAAATCGGCGATACCATCAACAAAATTACATCGCTCAAAGTTCGCTATGCGCCGCAGCTTGAATCTGAGGCTATTTCGGCAGCGTCAGCAAACGCTCCGGCAATGGATTCAATCGGCGCGGATTGGACAGAGCCGACAAAAATGCTTGTTTCTTATCAGGGACCTTTGAGCGGCCTGTTAGATGAAATTTCATCTCGTTTCGGCATTTGGTGGAAATATGAAAAGAAAGAAATTTATTTCTACAAACATATCAACAAGACCTTTGTTGTATATTCTTTGCCGACAAACTCAAGCTTGTCCGTCAGCGTCGGCGGTTCTTCTACCGAAGGCGGCGGTGCGGGTTCAAACTCCGTAAGCTTGTCTAACTCTGCTCAGGTTGAAATGTGGTCCAACATTGAAAATGCAATTCGTTCCATGGTTGATTCCGATGCTCAGCTGACAATGGATTCGGCAAACGGAACCGTTTCTTTGACCGCAACTCCGACCGACATCAAAAAGGTTGCAAAATTCATCAACGAACAGAACAACCGCTTGTCAAGACAAGTTGCCATCAGCGTAAAGGTTTTGCAACTTTCTTTGAGCGATTCGGACAACCTGTCTCTGGATTGGAGCACAGTGTTTAAGGACGGCCACAACAATATCGGCATTTCGTCGCTCACAACCGAAACTGGCGTGATTGCCAGCCCGTCAAACAGCGGTATGAATATGACGCTTCTTCCGGGCAACTGGACAATTCAGGCTGCCATGGACGCAATTTCGAAAAAAGGTAAAACAAACCTGATTACAAGCGGCACGGTTACAACCCTTAACAACAAACCGGCACCGATTCAGGTTGTAAAGACTCAAAACTATATTTCCGAAATTACAAAAACCAACAGCGGAAGTGATGAATATTTTGATATTTCGACCGACACCGAAGAAATCGAAACAGGTTTCACCTTGGATATTCTTCCGAGAATTTTGGAACACGGCCGTTTGTTGATTATGTTCAATATGACATTGTCCGATTTGCTGAGCCTTGAAAAGGTTGACACCGGAAACGGAAGCTATATTCAAAACCCGGTTATCGAATCTCGAGGATTCTCGCAGGAAGTTGCTTTGAAATCCGGTGAAACGCTTGTTTTGAGCGGATATGAGAGAACGGAAAACGCCATTGACAAACAGGGCAAATTCTCTCCAAACAACATTATTCTGGGCGGAAGCAACACTGCAACCCAAAGCAAGACAATGATTGTCATTCTGCTTACTCCGGTTGTTTTGGAAACACCGCTCAATCCGGAAACCAGAATAAAATAAAAAACCATAACAACTAAAGGAAACTAAAGTGTTAGAAGATGCAAAATTGGAGAACGAAGAATACGGAAAGGAAAAAACCAGAGTTTCCGGAACAAGGTTCACGCTTGGTCAAAAGACCTATGCAACGAGCCTGTTCTGGCAGCAGCTGCAAAATTCCGAAGATCCTCTGGTTGAAATAAAAGAGGCATCTGAAGGGGTTTTGGAAGGCTCCGACCTGTTTTGTATCCGCCCCGGAAAAGCTCCGCAGTTCGGTATATGTGTATCGCAGGAAGGATATAAAAAAGGCGATATCGTTGCCGCAATTGCTTTGGCTTCCACTTGGTCTGATTTATCGTCGTTTATCGCCGTATTTAAGGTCGATTCCGGCTGGTGGTATATCTGCGTCAGAAACGATATTGTTCTTGCCGACGGTGATATGCTGTACCTTAATGAAATGGACGCCAAAGATCAATTTTTCTCAATGCTTAATGTTCCTGATTGGGGAAAGAAAATCGCCCCGCAAGAATGGGGTATTGAGGGCACCAGAGAAGAAGACTTGGAGCAGCTTCTGAGCAAAGGAACTCAGATCAAATTGCAAAAAATCAACGCCATCAGAGGGCCTAAGCTTGTTTTGCTAATTGTGTCGGCGATTATCGCAGGTATCTGGCTTCTTTCTACCATAGTTGACTTTATCTTTATGGCAATTCCGCAAAAGCCGGTGGTTCAGCCAGTTCAGTTCAAGGAGATACAAGAGGCGCCGCCTCCGCCTGAAGTTAAGCCTTGGGAGAAAATTTTGAACCCGATGGAGATTATGGCAAACTGCTATTACGGGGCTCAAGAGCTAGTTAAAATTCTGCCTCCGGGGTGGAAAATTGAGGGAATTACCTGCACTCCGACAAGCATCACAACATCGTGGAGACGAGAAATCGGCCGTGTATTATGGATAGACAAGGCCTTAGATGTGTCCGGAATCGATTTTTCAAGCCGTTCGGTTTCTTCTAACGGCGGGCAGCTTATGGCCTCCGTTCAGATGAAAAATGTTTCTGAAATAAATTCTCCTCCGAAGACAACAACCACTGACCTGATAAACATCATCAACGATTTGTTTCAGTCTTTGGAACAAAACATATCACTCGGAACGGCATCATACACATCTCCGCAGAAAAATGTTTATCGTTCGGTCACATTTAGCTTTTCATCAACGCACGATCCGTTGACATGGAGTGATATTCTTATGAAGTTTCCGGGGTTGGAAATCAAAACCCTGAGATATGATATAAACACAAAAATTTGGCAATATGAGGGAGCAATCTATGCGCTATAACAACAAAAACACACTTTCCGCTTTGGCTCTGATTTTGGCAATGAGTTTTTCTCTGGCCGATGTCAGCTACGCGCAGGGCGTTATTTCTCTGGCTGACGATGAAGTCGATGAACTCGGACTTCCGGCAGATGATACAGAGAAACAACCTGAAGAACAAGCCGATGCGGCTGTTTCAGAAGACATTGCGGCAGGACAGGTTGATGCTGATGCAACTGCGCAAGAACCTGCTCCGACGGCAGAACAGGAAAATATTTCTCTTGAAATTCCACTTGAGACTGCAGAACCTGCTCCGATGACGGCGGCAGACGCTGCTGCCGATGAAAATATTCCGGCAGACAACGGTTTGATTGATGAAACTACCGCCGATGACAATATTTTGCCGGAAGAAGACAATGCCGATGCCGTTTCACCACTTTTGGGCGGAGGAAAATCTCGCGCAAACTTTGGAGAATCTCTTGCCGAAAAACAGGCTCAGCATGAAGCAGAAATGGAAAATCTGGCAAAACTCGGCGATTCTATTTTGTCACAGATTGACAACGAACTGTTCTCTCAGATGTCGGATATTGAAAAACAGACAACCCTTTTGTCATTGGAACTGCGTCGTGAAAAACTCAAAAGCGAGATTGCGGCCATAAAAGCCGAAAGATTGCGTGCGATTGAAGAAGAGCAGGAACAGCGCGAAGAACGCGAACAGCGCAAAAAAGACAGACAGTCCGAAAAAGAAATCGAGCTTTTGAAAGAACAACAGCTTTTGAAAGACAAAGAAATTGCGTTTGAAGCTTTGCGTCAGGAAAAAGCTCTGAACGATTATCGCAACAAGATGCTTGAAACCGAACAGAAATGGGTTGAAGAAAATCAAAAGCTTTATGACAACATTCAAAAGCTTGAAGACGAAAGAAAATCCATGCTTGAAGATTTCGGCAAAAAGTTGGATTCTTTAAACGACAAGTCGCTCAAACTAACAGAATCTGCAGAGCTGGCTCACTCCAGCCACTCTCAAGCCGTTGCCGCGCTTAATATGCAAAATACTCAGTTGCGTAAAAGACTTGAGGCCGAAACATCTGTCGGCAACAATCCGTTTTCTGACGAAAACAGTGAAGAAAGCCAGATTACGCCGAACAATCTGAACAAAGATTATGTAATTATGGAAATTCGCGGCAAGGGAGCTGATTTGGTTGCGCGTTTGATTAACAAAAACGGAGAATCATTCCTGGTTAAAAAGGGCTCTATTCTGCAGACCGGACATATTGTTGAAAACATTACTCACAACTATATAACCCTTGATAAGAAAGGAGTTAAGGATTATCTGCAATTTACGGCAGGCGGCGTCGTTGATCAGGAGCCGACGCCTTCCGAGATTCTGCCTGTTGCGGCAAAAATCAAAGAAGATTCCGGAAAAAACAACCGCCCTGCTCCGATACAGCTTATGACTGATGAAGGAATCCCGAGCCTCGGAAACGGTATGTTTGTAAAATAGGCGCAAAAAATGAGCGAAACCGCACCGGAAACAAAAGAAGATCAACCCGAATCTGATCTGAAAGTATCAGAAAACAAAACCGAAAAGAAGGGTAACATCGTTACCGAACTTTTCGACAAGGGTTTGACTTTGCTCACTTTGCCCGGTTCAAGCCAGCTGGTTATCGACTCTGATACAAGAAGACTGTTAGCTCTGTTTTCGGACGGGACCTATCTGGTCACAAAATCGCACGAATTTGACGGCCGCGTCCTCAGCTTTGAAGCACTTGTAAAACGCAAAAAAATGCTGATAAAAAAGGCGCGCCTTGTCAGTGCCAACGAAATGGCCGCAATATATTCGTACGGTGAAAGAAATCAAATTACCGAAACTGATGACGATGACGAAGATCAACTGCAAATGCAGAAAGACTTTGTCAATGTTATCAACCGCGCCGCATTGTTAAAAGTGTCGGATGTGCATATTGTCGTGGCGGACAGTACCCTCATTATGTTCCGCGTAAATGGTATGATGCAAACCGAAATGGAATACAACAAAGACTGGGGTGAGGCTTTTGTCCGCGCCGCGTTCGCATCATCAGATGTGTCCGATGCAAACTATGCTCAAAACGAATTTCAAGGCGCACAAAAATCAGGTGCAACACCTCTCCGCGGATCCAAAGGAAAATTGATGCTGCCGCACAATGTGCTGGCTATTCGTTTGCAATTTAACCCGATTGCGTTCGGTTCGCAATATTTGGTTATGCGTCTTTTGTACGCAGATGACAATCCGGACGGAAGTGGTGATTTGGGTTCATTGGGTTTGACCGACGAGGAGCAGGCTTTGTTTTACAGACTGCGCGCTGCACCTGTCGGCCTCAGCATTATTGCAGGCCCAACCGGTTCCGGTAAATCTACAACCCTGCAAAGAAATATGATTAAGCTTTTGCAGGAAAAACACTATGAAATTAACCTGATTACCGTGGAAGACCCGCCGGAGTATCCGATTCCGGGCGCACGGCAAATGCCGGTGACAAACGCCAATACCGAAGAAGAAAAAGAAGAAGAATTTACAAAAGCATTGTCCGCAGCGCTACGTTCCGACCCTGATGTTATGATGGTCGGTGAAATTCGTTCATATTCGGCAGCGGAATTGACCTTTAAGGGCGCACTTTCCGGTCACGGTGTTTGGTCTACATTGCACGCAAACAGTGCGCCTGCAATTGTTACCCGTCTTCGTGATATCGGAATTCAGCCGTATATGTTGAACGACCCAGAATTGGTTAAGGGGCTTATTTCTCAACGACTTTTCCGAAAACTTTGTCCTCATTGCCGCAAGTCCGTAAAAGAAAAACTGAACGACCCGATGGTAAAACGACTGAGAACGGCGCTCGGCGATTATGGAATGGAAAACACATATCTGCGCGGCGAAGGATGTGAAAAGTGTAACCACCGCGGATTTATCGGACGACTTTCGGTACCAGAGATTATTCTTCCGGACGGAAAGTTTTTGGAGATGATGATTAAAAACGAAACCCGTCAGGCTATTGACTATTGGATCAGCGAGCTAGGCGGAAGATATTTGCGTGATGCGGCAATCGAAAGAATGCTGCGCGGCTTAATTGATTTGGAAGAGCTTGAAAGATGGTGCGGACTGCTCGACCAAAGACCTGTATACTAAAGGAGCAAAAAAGACATGGCTGAAAAATCTCAAGCTTCTGCAAGAACGCGTCGACAACTAAACTCTATTGAAGTTTTTTACGCAAAAATCGTATGTAATTTTTCAAACGAAGCAAGGCTTAAAATTTTCCGTAAATTGGCATCGCTGATGAGCAACCGATTTTCTTTGATGAACGCGATTGATATGCTTTATGACAGTATGAGCGACGGAGGGAAAAACACGGCAGAACCGATGGCTATTGCTCTGGCGGCGTGGGGAAGAGCCCTGCAAAACGGTCAAACTTTTGCTGATGCGCTCAAGGGCTGGGCGCCTAACCGCGAAAGACTGATGCTTTCGGTCGGTGATGTTTCAGACCTTGAAAATGCGTTGTTTAACCTTATTAAGGTGACGGAAGGTACCACTAAAATGGTGCGCCCGATTATCGGCGCGATTGCTTACCCGTCGTTCTTGTTGATGTTGGCCGTATTTATTGTGTACGCCATCGGTGTATACATGGTGCCGCCGATGCTTGAAGCCGCGCCGGGTGTTCGTTGGAAAGGTTCTGCGAAAGACTTGGCCGATATTTCGGAATGGATTACAAATAACTGGCTTATCGCGTTTTCAGCATTCCCGATTATAATGATTGTGATATATGCAACCATCGGCGTTTGGACCGGAAGAATCAGAGCCATTGTCGATAATATACCGCCTTGGTCGCTGTATAAGGTGTTTTCGGGTATTACATGGCTGTTGGCGTTGTCTGCGCTTGTAAAAGGCGGTGTGCCGGTTTCAACGGCTTTGCGTGCGCTGTATAAAGACTCGAACAAATATCTGCAGGAACGAATTGAAAAAACTTCACACTTTGTAAACAATGGTGATAACTTGGGGCAAGCTCTGTCCAAAACAAAACTGAACTTTCCTGATAAAGAAATTATCGCCGACCTCAGAGTATATTCCGAACTTGATAACTTTGAAGAAGCATTGGAAAAACTTGCTAACGACTGGTTGGAAGAATCGGTTTATCTGATTGAGCAAAAAGCCTCTATTTTGAACATGGTCGCGTTGCTGTCGGTTTCTGGCGTTATTGCTTGGACGGTGCTCAGCGTGTTCGAGATGCAAGACCAAATTACTTCATCAATGGGAATATAGAGCCATGAAACTTGAATTCAAACGAAAAAAAATCAAGTTATCCCGCCAGATGATATTATATTCGCTGGGCGGACTTTTGATACTTTGCCTTTTGTTTTTGCTGTTCAGCAACCCGAGCAATATCTCGGCACAGGCTATGGAAGAGATGAAAGCGATGTCGGTAAAAATTCACGAAAGCTTTCGGCAAAAACCCGATTATTGGGGCTTGAGCAATGATTATATCATAAAAAATCAGCTGGCTCCGAAAGAGGCTGTCAGAGGCGACAAAATTATATCGCTGACCGGTGCGCAAATTTTTGTCGGCAGCGGAGAAGACGGATATATGGCAATGCCGGGTTCTCAGAGCTTTGATATTGTTTATAAGGGATTGTCGCGCAAAAACTGTGTGATTTTGTCCAGCTATAACCTTGATTATATGGAAAAACTCGGGCTGTTGAGCCTGACAATCAAAAATGCCAAAGAAAGCAAAGAATTTTCATGGGGCGGAGAGAACAAGTTGCCGGTGGATATCGCCGATGCGAAAGACGCATGTATGAGCAGCAACAATACCATTATTTGGACATTCAAATAAACTAAAAAAGGAGGCCTCAACAAAGCCCCCTTTTTTTTGAAACAATTAACTGAAACCAAGAATTATTGAACAAGTGTTTTCTTTGCATTTACAAATATCAGCAATTTGCCCTATTGTTAATAATGCGGCAGGCATTAAATCTGTTTTGTATTTTAACTGACTGGTTTCATTAGTCCCATATCCCCAAAAGCCAGAATTCGAACCCCAGTCAATTGTTAATATTGAAGAACACGCCTCTTTTGACAATCCGGCAAAATTAATTACAAAACCTGATGCATATTGTGACGATTCGCTTTCCTCCATTTGTTTTATATATACTTCGCCTCCAAAAGCATTTTTCATGCATTGAGGATTGTATCCGTCAGTATTGCAACTTTTAACCATATCCTCAGGATATATTCCAAGTTTATATGCACTGCTTTTGCTAAGTCCTTTATAGTTTCCATGAGCGGCAAAAGTTGTTCTGATATTAGCAACAAGTGAACTTATCTGATCTACAACTTTGTTTGTCTTGTATTTTGCCATAGCTTTGGAATAACCGGCGATACCAGCAACGGATAATACTCCGACAATGGCTAAAACGCCCAGCATTTCAATCATCGACCGGCCGGACTGTTCAATAGTACATTTCTTCATCTTAATAATCCTTATAAAATTCAACCTGAGGGCATTCTACCCCCCCCGGCGATTGTCAAGGATTATTTATAATTATCGGTTATTCTGCCTGTTTTTCTTCTATCAATGCGGAAATTTGATTTACAACATCATCAATTTTCATTTTCGTTGTATCAATCAACACGGCGTCTGCGGCCGGTTTAAGCGGAGCCGCCGCACGATTGATATCTTTTTCATCGCGCAGACGCATCGCCTCAAGCACTTCTTCAAAACTTGTGTTTCTGCCCTTTTCAACATATTCGTTATATCGGCGCAAAGCTCTCTCTTTCAAATCAGCCGTAATAAAAAACTTCAAATCCGCATTCGGAAAAACCACGGTTCCGGTGTCTCTTCCGTCATAAACAACGCCGTTCGCCGCTTTTCCGTCCGCAAATTTCGGATTTTTTGCAAAATTTCGCTGCAAAGCCAGCAGATTTTCACGAACTTCTGGATATTGCGAAACGACAGACGCGGCCAGACTGCCCACATTGCTCCGAAAATCCGGATTTTTTGACAGCTCTATCATTTTCGGGAAATCGAGTTTTGCCGACACCTCTATCGCCGCAGCTCTATCCTCCGGCTTATGTCCGCTCAAAACCGTTCCGAGCCCGACCGCGCGATACAACATTCCGGTATCAAAATATGCAAAACCGTATTTTTGGGCGACAATCCCCGAGACTGTGCCTTTTCCGGCCGCTGCCGGCCCGTCTATTGTAATGATCATAATATTTTCCTGCGTTTTTTTATTTCATTATGCATTTTTTAACACATATAATCTTATTGTGTTCATATATTTTTCAATTATACAGAGGTTTTATAATGCCGGAAAAAATCAAAATCAGGCTTTATGTTCCGCAAGAGCTCAAAATTGCAGCAAAAATCGCCGCAAACGAGATGCAATATCACTATCTTTTTGATGTGATGAAATGCAAAAACGGCGGAAATATCCTTTGTTTTGATGGCAAAAACGGAGAATTTTGTGCAAAATTGTGCCTTGAGGGCAAGAAAAAACTGTTTTTTGAAATTATACAAAAAACAGCCGATTTCAGACAATCTCCCGATTTGTGGATTTTGTTTGCCCCGCTGAAAAAAGACAATACGGACTTTGTGGTGCAAAAATCAACCGAACTCGGAGTGCAAAAAATTGTTCCGGTAATCACCAAAAACACCATCACCAAAAAAATCAAAAAAGAGCGATTCGAAGCGCAGTGCATCGAGGCGGCCGAACAGTCAAGACGACTCGATGTTCCGTCCGTTGAAGATGCTGTTTCTTTTGAAAAAATGCTGCAAAACTGGAAGCCTGACCGCACATTGTTCTTTATGGACGAAACAATGCAGGGACAAGACGCCGTTTCCGTTTTTTCCGGTTTCAAAGGAAAAGCTGCAATTTTATGCGGTCCCGAAGGCGGATTTTGCGAATCGGACCTGACTGCTCTGCGCAGCAAAGATTTTGCCCGCGCGGTCAGCTTAGGCCCCAGAATTTTGCGCGCCGAAACCGCTGTTGTCGCCGCTTTATCATGCTGGCAGGCGGTTTGCGGAGACTGGAGGAAATAAGATGAAAATTTTGATTGCCGACGACCATAATCTTTTTTTGCAAGGCCTTCAATTTGTGTTGCAAAGCCATTTTCCGGACGCAAAAATCATCACGGCGCAAAGCTATACGCAAGTGTTTGAAATTTTGCAAAACGAACACGATTTTTCGCTGATTGTGACAGATTTGGCAATGCCCGGCGCCGAGTCGCTGCAAGGAATCAAAAAAATTCACTCATTGGCCGCAGATACTCCGATTGCAATTCTGTCAGCGGTGTTTGAACCGCAAATCGTGCGCAAAACCATAGATATCGGTGTTTCGGCCTATATCACAAAGGCATCGTCAAACAACGACATTATCTCTGCCATAAATATGGTTTTGGAAGGCGGCGTATATATCCCGCAAGAACTTTTTGACCGCAAAGACAAGCTTTTTGCGCCGATGACCGAAAGCTCGCCGGCAACAAAACACATAAAAGCCTCAGAATTTTCGCCGCGTCAGATTGATGTACTGAAATATCTGGCCGCCGGTTATTCCAATAAGCAAATCGCCTATGCGCTTAATATTTCTGAAGGAACCGTAAAGTTTTATGTTACGGCCATTTTGAAAAAACTTAATGTTCTGAACCGAACCGCCGCCGGCTTAAAAGCTATGCGCCTCGGCCTTATTTCGACAAAAAACAAGTTGCAAAAATAAATATTTCGGGTATGATATCATAACATTTTGAGTTTATTGAGGATACAATGGCAAAAACAACTATCGCAGAAAAAGAAAAGAAAACAAAACCCGCAGTCAAAACTGCGGCAAAATCGGCCTCGCCGAAATCTGCGGCAAAAACCTCCGAAAACAAAAAAACTGCTGCCGTAAAAACAGCTAAAAAAACCGTATCGGAAGAAAAAGTTAAAACCCCGTTGTATATAACCGAAATTTACGGCCCGATGTATGAAGATGCCGAAATCTCACAGAATCTGGACGACAACCGCCTGTGGACTCTCGCAACCCTCGGATATAACAACAAGTTGGCAAATGAAGTTTGCGTTGAAGTAAATTATCAAAACAAAGTTTTGCAGATGGGCGCAACATACGGCCTGCAGATTGAAAAAGTTGCCGAAAAAATCGGCTCATACGGAAAATTTGATATTCTTGATGTTTCAAAGGTACAAATTGATCGGCTCAAAAACAAATTTATATATTCGTATCCGGAAATCAAATTTTTGCATCAAGACGCCGCATTGCCGGTGGCAGAAAAATACGATGTGGTGATTTGTTATATGCTTTTGCATGAAGTTCCAAATGCCACAAAAACAAAGATTATAAACAACGCGCTGAATTCAGTCAGAGTCGGCGGAAAGGTCGTGTTTGTCGACTATCACAATCCTTCAAAATGGAACCCGCTGCGCTATTTTATCAGAATGTTCAACCGCCTTTATCAGCCGTTTGCCGAAACTTTGTGGAAAACGGAAATCAAGAGCTTTGCCGACAATCCGGCAAATTTCAACTGGCGAAAAGTCACATTTTTCGGCCGAATATATCAAAAAGTTGTCGCCGTCCGCAAAAGATAGCGTATCTTATTGATTGTATTCGATTTTGATATGGTCGTCTTTCTTTTCTATTTGAACATCTTCAATTTTTTCAATTCTGCGAGAAATCTTTCCGGAAGAAATTTTGATATCTTCAATATCTTTTCCGGCCTGTCCGAAATGTTTTGAAAGACTGTCGATTCGCTCGTCCAAACGCCCGATATCCTCAAGCAGTGAAACAACTTCTTTTTGGATAATGCCGGCCTGTTCGCGCATTTTTGCATCTTTCAACACCGCACGAACAGTATTCAGGGTCGCCATCAAAGTTGTCGGAGACACAATCCATACTTTTGAACGATACGAAACCTCAACAACATCTGTAAAATGTGCATGCAATTCAGCATAAATCGATTCCGATGGAAGAAACATCAGCGCCGATTCGGCTGTTTCTCCGGCCACAATATATTTTGAGGCAATATCCTTAATATGTTTGAGCACGGACGCCTTAAAAAACCTTTCCGCATCAACTCTGTCGCGGTCGGTTTTTGCCTCTCTGAGTGCTTGATAGCTCTCAAGCGGAAACTTTGAGTCAATCACAATCATACCCGGAGGATTCGGCAGATTCAGCACACAATCAGCGCGTTTTCCGTTAGAAAGCGTAACCTGAAAACTATACGCCGACGGAGGCAACGCCGAGGTGACCAAATCATTGAGCTGAATTTCTCCGAACGCACCGCGAGCCTGTTTGTTTGAAAGAACTTCCTGCAAAGAAACGACCTGCTCGGAAAGATGCGATATTTTTTGCTGCGCCGCATCGATTTTGGTCAGCCTTTCGCATAAATCCGTCAATGTTTTGGTCGTCATATTATTCGATTTTTCGAGCCCCTCGCCCACACTTTTGGTAATAGCCAAAAGCTTTTCATCAATAATTTTCTGCATCGAAAGTTTTTGTTCTTCAAGCGCCGAGGCCAGCTTTCCGTTTTGAGCCATTCCGTGTTCGGACAGCATCGAAATTTTGCCGGAAAGTTCCGCCTGAGAGTTGCGCATAGACTCGATAATTTTATCTTTGCCAGAGCGGCATAATATCACTACAATCGTAACGATATTAAACAATATAACCAGCCCGATAAGGCACCACAGCAAAGTCTGTTCATCAAGATTTATCTGCATTTTCTTTGCCTTTTTTAGTGGTCGGGAATCTTCCCATCTGCAAAAACTTTTCGGTTCTTGCTTCTTTGAGTTCGTTCGGGCGGATCGAAAGCAGCGACTTTAAATTGTGATAAAGCGCGTTGTCAACATTTTGAAATGTCTGCTGCACATCGTGGTGCGCACCGCCGAGCGGTTCTTTGACAATTTCATCAATAACACCGAATTTTTTCAAATCGTGCGCAGTCAGCTTTAATGCCTCCGTCGCCTCCTTTACCTTGTCTGCGGAACGCCACAAAATAGACGCGCAACCTTCAGGCGAAATCACGGAATATATGGAGTTTTCAAGCATCAATACCCTGTCGGCAACCGCAATCGCAATCGCGCCCCCGGAACCGCCCTCACCGATAATAATCGATATAATCGGAGTTTTTACGCGCAGACATTTTTCGATTGAAGATGCAATCGCCTGTGCCTGCCCTCTGGCCTCGGCATCAAGCCCCGGATATGCTCCGGCCGTATCGACAAAGCTGATAATCGGCATATTAAATTTTTCTGCCAAATCCATAATTCTTTGCGCTTTGCGATATCCTTCCGGACGAGCCATACCGAAATTATATTTCATTCGGCTTTCCAAATCGTTGCCTTTTTCCTGTCCGATAACCGCAACCGTAACATTGTGAAAATATCCGATTCCGGCAATCATCGCGGCATCATCGGCAAAAAGCCTGTCCCCGCTGAGCGGCATAAAATCGGAAATCAGCGCATTGACATAATCCAGGCAATGCGGGCGATTCGGGTGGCGCGCAATCTGCGTGCGCTGCAGCGGTGTCAAAGAAGAATACACTTCTTCGGTTTGTTTTTGAAGCTTTTTCTCCAGCCGTTTTCTTTCTTTTTCAACATCTTTACCCTGTTCGGCAGAATTTTCGAGAGTTGCCAATTTTTCTTTGGTTTGAGCAATTTCTTTTTCAAAATCAAGAACAAAAATCTCAGATTCGTTCATTTTGCGCCATCTCCTTTACAATATATGCCGCATTTCTAGCATAATTTTATTTAAAGCGCGACTATTATTTTGCGATTTGTGAATTTTATATGCAAAATATGTGAATTTCGGATATTTTAATTGCACTTTGGCGCAAAGAATAATAATATGCTTGTTGTTTTAGAGATTTATCGGGGTTTGATTGATGTTGACATTTGCTTTTTTTGTTTCAGCGTTTGTTTCTTGCAGTTGGCTGATATATGCGTTTATATATGTGAAAAATGCTTTGGGCGAAACATCTTTTTCGGCTCTAGCGTTGCCTGAGGCCGCCTCATATGCGGCGCTGATATTGCTTCCGGTGCTGGTTATGTGGATGATTTTCGGCTATATTCACCAATTTTTTGCCACAAAATCAATCAACCGAAAAACCCTCAAGCTGATGCAGCAAATGCGCAAAAATCAGGATTATTCCGACCTGATGGTTCGCATTATGATTGATGCCGAACACGAAATCAAAGACGGTTTTATCTTAAACAAATTCGACCTGTTTATTTCTGATATGAACGAAATGCTGGCCGATTTGCTGATGCGCTGCAATCTTGTTTCTTCCGGACAAATGGAAAACCTTTGGAACAGAATTTTGCACGGCGAACGCTGGAGCATTGCAAAAATTTTGATAGCGAACAATCCGGCCGGACTTAATGTTGCCGACAGAATTTTTGAATATGCAAAACGCGACCAAATTATTGCCGGAACATTGATGGAATTTTGCTCCCGTTATCAGATGCTGCTCTCAATGCTCGAGAAACACGATCAGGACGCAGTTTTTCTTAACATTATCCAAACCGGCGTGATGGGCAAGGCTTATTCCATTCTGGCTCCGGTTTCCGAACAGGTTCAAAGCGGCGGAAACGATGCTTTTGAAAAACCACAAATCAGCAGAGAACAAATTGTCGATAAGGTGATAGAAGAAGCAAAACCGCAGGAAGCTCCGAAAAAATCATTTTTCTCTTCGTTGAAATCAACTTTTTCCAAAAAAGAAGAGCCGCATTTTTCTTCACAGGAAAAAGATGAAGATGAATTTTTTGCATCGTTGTCGTCTTCGGGCGAAAGAACCGAAAAAATCGAACCGTCTTTTTCATCTTCTCCGTTTGGGGAAGAGGCTCCAAACAAACCGGAAACAGAACAATCTGAAACAGAAGAAATTGCATATCCGTTCGGCGGTTGGACAGATGAAAAAAATTATAAATAAATTTTCTGGTTTTGCCTTGGTGTTCTTATGTTGCTTTGCATTTGCAACAGATTCTTTTTGTGCGCAAAAAATTGAAATAAAAGACAATATTGCCCTATACGGACAACCCAAATACGGCAGTAATTTCACTCATTTTGAATATGCCCGCAAAGACGCCCCGAAAGGCGGAAAAATCGTCCTTCCCGGATACGGAAATTTTGACAATTTCAATCCGTTTATTTTGAAGGGGAATCCGGCATCGCCCGCCGTTGACATTACCCTTGATTCGCTTGCGGTTGTGCCGGCAGACGACTATTCCACCGCATATCCGCTGATTGCTCAAAAATTTGAGATCCCTGAAGACAAGTCTTTTATCGGTTTTATCTTAAACAAAAACGCAAAATTTTCCGACGGATCTCCAGTTTTGGCGGACGATGTGATATTCAGCTTTAATGCCCTGATAGAAAAAGGCTCGCCGATTTATAAAGTTTATTACGGCGATGTTGAAAAAACAGAAAAAATAAACGACCGCCATGTCCGGTTTTATTTCAAAAAAAATTCCGAAAACAAAGAGCTTCCGCTGATTATATCGCAAATAAAGATTATGTCAAAAAAAGACTTTGAAAACAAAGATTTTTCAAAACCCGCGACAACTCCGCTTTTGGGCAGCGGGCCGTATGTTATCACCGATTTCAAACTCGGGAAATATGTTGTGCTGAAAAGAAACCCAGATTATTGGGCAAAAAACCTGCCGACGCAAAAAGGATTTTACAATTTTGATACGGTCAGATTTGATTATTATCAGGATACGACCGTAACTTTGCAGGCGCTGTTTTCGGGCAATATCGACCTTCGAGAAGAATATATCGCAAAAATTTGGGTCACCGGCTATAATAATGATTTAGTAAAATCGGGCAAAGTCATTCAAGAAAAAATGTTTCACAAAAATCCGGCGATTTTGCAAAACTTTTCGTTTAATCTGCGCCGACAAAAATTTCAAAACATAAATGTGCGCAAAGCCGTTGATTTGGCTTTTAATTTTGATTGGGCGAACGAAAAACTTTTTTATAACCAATATTCGCGCCTGCATAGCTATTTTACAAATTCCGAGATGGAGTCTTCCGGCCTTCCGCCAGAAAAAGAATTGCGGATTTTGGAACAATACAAAGACAAAATCAGGCCTGAGGCATTTGAAGAATATAAAAATCCGTCAAACAAAAGCGTTGAAGAAACCCGCGAAAATCTCCGTCAGGCCGTAAAGCTGCTGAAAGAAGCCGGATACGATTTTGTTGATGGCAAAATGACAAATCTTGCAACCGGAGAGCCGCTTGAAATTGAAGTTTTGAGCAACTCGTCAAACGGTGCGATTTTTAACCGCGTGATGCTGCCGTTTATTGAAAATCTGCGCAAAATCGGCATCAAAATGACCTTTAGAATTTTAGAAATCAACATCTTCAAAAATCGGCTCGATTCGTTTGATTTTGACATTGCGATAATTTCGTATCCGGTCAGCAAAATGCCGGGGAACGAGCAACGGGAATATTGGGGTTCGCGCTCAGCGAATACCAAAGGAAGTTTCAACTATATTGGCATCAAAAACGAGGTTGTCGACGAGCTGATTGAAAAGATTATATCCGCGCAGAAAAAAGACGATTATATCGCGCATATCAAGGCACTGGACAGGGTTCTTTTGAGCGAACACTATCTGATGTTTCAGTGGTATTCTCAGTTTAACCGCGTGGCATATCAAAACAGATTGTGCCACCCCGAAAACAAGCTCCATTTGGGATTTCAGCTCTATACATGGTGGGACAAAACCGCAGAAAACAGCACGGAGTGCAAACAATGAGAAACTATATCATCAAACGACTTTTGCTGATTCCACTGACTTTGCTCGGAATTTTGACCATCAATTTTTGCATAATCCAGCTGGCTCCGGGCGGCCCGGTTGATTATATGCTTTCAAAATACCGCGGAATGAATACCGATGCAAAGTCACAATTTTCGGGCACCGCGCAGATGAACAACACCACCGCGATGACGCAAAATCAATATCAGGGCGCACAGGGAGTCCCCGAAGATTTGATTAAGGAGCTTGAAAAACAGTTCGGGTTTGACAAGCCGATGGGCGAGCGCTATCTCAAGATGATAAAAGACTATGCAAAATTTGATTTCGGCAAAAGCTATTACCAGGACAAACCGGTGACGACTCTGATTGTTGAACGAATGCCTGTGTCGGTTTCGCTCGGGCTTTGGTCAACTTTGATAATATATTTGATTTCCATTCCGCTCGGAATCAAAAAGGCGGTGAAAGACGGCTCGAAATTTGACATTGCGACTTCGTTTCTTATCTTTGTCGGCTCGGCGATTCCGGTATTTTTGTTTGCGGTATTTTTGATTGTGTTCTTTGCGGGAGGAACATATCTTCAGTGGTTTCCGTTGCGCGGGCTGACTTCCGACAATTGGGATTCGCTGAGTTTGTGGGGCAAAATCATTGACTATTTTTGGCACATCGCATTACCGGTTTTGGCGATTGTAATCGGCGGATTTGCAAGCCTGACAATGCTGACGAAAAACTCTTTTTTGGACGAGATAAACAAACAATATGTGATGACCGCAAAAGCAAAAGGACTGAACCAAAACAAGATACTGTACGGCCATGTGTTCCGCAATGCGATGCTGATTGTCATTTCGGGATTTCCGACACTTTTGATAAAGATGATGTTTACCGGTTCGCTTTTGATAGAGGTTATTTTTTCGCTTTCTGGACTAGGTTTGCTCGGATACGAGGCGATTATGACGCGCGACTATCCGGTAATTTTCGGAACATTGTATATTTTCGCCCTGCTCGGCCTGATTTTAAAGCTGGTCGGCGACATCATATATTTTGTAGTCGATCCGCGCATAAATTTTGATAAAATATAACGGCACTTAACCTAAATTTAAGACTTATTACATACAATCGGCAACAAGTATATACTAACTTTAACCGAATATTTGGGTGTTTTTCGATGAAAAAGATTATAAGTCTTGCTGTTCTTTGTGCATTTTCGTTTGCAGACGAAGCTTCTGCCGCAGGTTTGGCTCCTGAAGATTTTAACCAAATGTATGCTTTGGCTCACAACGGCGAAGTTTATGCTCTGCGCGGTTCCGTTCAGCGCGGATTGAACATTGATTCTCTTGACAAATACGGAAATACGGGACTTTGCGTATCAATTTATCGTAACGACCAACGCGCATACAACACCTTCCGCGCGGCCGGCGCAAACCCGAAACACCCCTGCACCCAAAATATTCCGACCGCAAGATACGAATCGTTTATGTCGTCTTCACGCGTGGTTGCCGTAAACGAAACTCCTCGCCAGGCGTTTAATGTGATTCACACCGGCTTTATATACAGCCCTAATTTTTGGAAAACGGCTTTGACCGGTGTTGCCGGAATTACTGCCATAGCACTGGCCGGGGGCGGCGGTGGCGGAGGCAGCAGTGCGGTAGAAGAAACCCCGTTGTTGGCCGGAGACAAGAGCCTTGCAATCATCAGCGGAACCAAAAAGCTGGAGCCGCTGGTTGATGAAGACACAGGAGAAAAGACCGAACAAAACCTTATCGGCAAAATTTATTATAACGATGTAGAAACGCTTGGCGAACTGCCGGAAATCTCATCGGTTACTTCTGCTATCGACATTCTGGAAAGAGGATACACCATCACCAAAATGCCACTGTCTTTAGCGCAAAATTTCGGCGTATATTTCAAAGTTACAAACGGCGCGAGCGTAAACTCATATACCGTACCGGAAGTTTCTGCCGGACAAATCGGTATGGTCGTTCAAGGCTACAAAACAGAATACCGAGATGAAACAATTATTGAAACCGATGATGAGGGCAATGAGGTAGAAAAAACAATCAAAGTTCCTTATACAAAGGTTTCATCTCTAAAAAATTACGGCAAAATTGATGTGTTTGCCAGAAACGGCGCAATCGGTATGGTTGCCGGCAACTATGCAGAAGCAACAAACCTCAACGAAATTGAGTTAAAACTCGAGGAAGGCGGAACATTCAAAAACGCTGCAATTGTCGGCATGTACGGCGACACCGGCTCCAGCATATTTAACGAAAGCAACATCAGCGGCCACATGGAACCTGCAGCAGGCTCCGGCAGTGGCAGCATCATCGGTATGATGCTGAGTTTTGTTTCCAAAATAACCGACAAACTACCGACTTATGACAATGAAGAAGAAGGCAGCTCGAACGAAGTTGTTATGAAAGCCACTAACTCCGGCACCATAACTTTGGAATCAAACAACGCAAACACCATCGGCTTGGTCGGTATGGGTTCATATCTGGCCTCAAATATGTCTCCGGCCTCAAGCATCGGCAGCGCGATTTTGGAAAACACCGGAAATATAACAATAACCCATAAAGCGACCAACACTTCCGAGGGCTCTCAATCAAGCCCCATCAGCTTAGTCGGCGGGCAAGGCTTGGTCGGCGGTATGGGAATGCGCGCTGACGCCCAAACAACAGCCATAAACTCAAACCGCATAACCATTATCGGCGGGCAGAACAGCGCGGCCGGAATGGTAGCTGTCAACGGTGGAAAAATCCAAAATGACAAAGAAATCATCATCGGCAACGGCACAACCGTAACTTCTGCTTTCGGTATGGCGGCGCTGAACGGAACAAGACGCGGCTACATTTCTGAAATCATCAACAACGGCACAATCAATTTGAAAGCCGGCACCAGCGGCTCAAAAGCAATTTATATTGAAGGCCAGACAAAAGTAACGCTCGGAGAAAACAGCAAGATAGATCTCAACTCTTATGGACAATCGGTTATTTATAACGGGAACCAGGACGGCACGGCGCTCGGCACCGACAGCTCACCGATTACCCTGAATGGGACAATAACATTGAACGGCGCCGCAAATGTCTCGAATCCTACTCCGCAATATGTTTTGGAAGGGAACTTCGGCAAAGTTGAAAACAAAGGCACAATCACTTTCACCGGCAACGCAAACGGTTCTCTTTTGTATCAAAACGGGAAAATGGGAACATTTACAAACAGTGGAACAATAATTTGGAACTCCGCACTTGACGACAACTATGACCTTGATTATCTGCTTGACGCCAACGAATTTGTAAACAAAGGAACTTTTACTCTCAACCGTAAATTGTTCCAAGTAGGCTATCGTGAACTTGCTTGGTTAATCAAAGGGTCAAATGTCAACAAAGACTATATTTCAACCGGCAATATATCCATTAACAACAGCGATTCTATCGGCGGTATTGCGATTATAAACGACTCAAGCCTGAAAGATTCTTCTTCGCTGACATATGACGGCACCATAAATGTTCCCGGCAACGGAATCTATACCAAAAATGTAGGAACTGTATCCTTTAAGGGAAGCCTTATAAGCAACGGAGGCAAATATGGTATCTGCAGTAAAAATGTCGGTTCATTTACCAACAGCGGCACAATTACCGGCAAATCTCTCCAAAACGGGATTTATGCCCTAGGTACAAATATAAATACCAGCACTTTTACAAATGAAAGCACCGGAAAAATTGACGGTAATGCAATATACGGTATTCATGTAGATGTGTTTAATACTTTTACAAATAAAGCGCTCATAGGCAGTCGTCAAGGCGGCGGGATAATGAAGTATGGCATTTATGCTGATAATATCAATGATTTTTACAACTACGGTGAAATATATATTAAGAAAGGCAATGGTAATGATAGTGCCGTAATGGGGATTTACGGATATGATATTAGTAATACGTTCAAATCAACAGGGGACATAACCCTTGATTCTTCATATGCCCAATATGGTATATATCTACAGACAGAACAGCCTGAAGCCACAGACATAGATATAGAAGGTAATATTGATTTAACCACCTCTGTTGCGGCAAGTCAATATTCATATGTTGCTGGTATTGATATCACACAAGCCGGGAACGGTCCTAATGCAAAAAGTGATGCAAACTTAGGCTACACGGGCGACTCTAATTGCCGTACCGATCCTACAAAGTGCAAACAACTCAAAGTTAGTTCAGAATACAGAAATGCCGTCGGCATATCTCTTCACAATATTATGACCACAACCAACTATTATGTTATAACCGTGACTGGTAAAGCTTCATCACAGAACCTTACCGGTATTGATATAGCAACATCTTATGAAAACGATGACTCCTATGCTCCGTCCAACGCTGTGTTTACAAACAACGGTCAGATAACAATAAACTCACCCCAAGGTAGTACCGGAACAATAAAAGGTATCAATGCCAAAGAGATGAAGAAACTGACCAACAATGGCGATATTATCATAAACGCTACTTCCAGCGCAAAAACCTATGGTATTTATGCGGACGGTTCGGTGGCCGAGATTGAAAATAACGGTGTTATCGGAAATTCCAGCAGCGCCGCTGGTACTCGTATAAAATACGGTATCTATGTGGAAGATACATCTTCTCCGTACGATACACCCTACACGCCCACAACAATTACAAACAAAAAAAGTATTTGGACTTCAAATACTGGCATTTTTGCTCATAGTGATACATCTAACAAAAAATTTATAATTGATAATACAGCAACTATCGAATCATCCTCCGACGCTATTTATGTAAATGCAGACATCATTGATATAACAAACTCCGGTCAATTGACCGTAACCGGTACAAACGACGGCTCTTATGGTGCCGGTATAAGAGCCAGCGGAAGGGCTGTTACAATTACAAACTCAGGCACAATCAATTCAACCGCAAATGGTACATATGGTATCAATGTAAATACTAATAATGGTACTGCTACTATTACAAACACTGCTGAAAAAATTGAAACAACAGAAGCAGGTATTCGTGTCGAAAACACTAATGATGCTACCGTCAGAAATGAAGGAAACATTATTGCAGACGGGAATGCCCTTGTAGTAATTGCAAACAAATTTGCCATTACTAATACTGCAAGCTTAGAAGGGCATGGAACAAACAATGGTCCTATTGGTACCGCGCTCGGTATAGGTTTAGTTGCAACACATACAGGCCAAAAGACCGAAAGTAGTGTTGAAAATTCCGGCAATATAATCAACTCAAATTATGGGATTAGCGCAAGAATTCTTCTCCCAAATATTCAAAATAGCAAAATTAATGTTACCAACTCCGGCACAATAGGAAAAGAAACCTATGACGAAGATGATAACCAACTTCGCGTTGGCATCGAGGGATATGCAAAGAACAGTGCAAACACTATAACTATAAGCACTACTGCAAATTCAAATATATATGTTAATACTCCGGGAGGCGCATACGCTCCGGCTATCGGAATTTTGGCAGGCGCAGAACTTACTACACTTAATACTAATGAAATACAAAATTATACAAACACCAACTATGTAAATAATCAGGGAAATATCACCGCAACAGTTAATAGTGCAGGTGCAGGCGCTTATGGTATATATGTTTACAAAGGCGGCACAGATACTGATGAACAATCACACAGTGTTATAAACAGCGGTGATATTACTATTAATGCAGATATCGGCAATGTATATGGAATATACATAAACAGCGGGACGGTTAAAAACGAAGGTAATATTACCATTAACGACACTGGCAATATATCGTACGGCATACATCAGGACAACGGCTCGACCGTGCTCAACACCGGCGGCATTTCCGGCGCAATATACGGCATATTTTCAGCTATGAAAGATGACGATATTTATATCTACAATGGCACCAGCGATGACAACGAAAATGCTATCATCGAAAATGTTGGTTACGGTTTGTATGTTGATATAACAAACTCTATCAACAATCTCAAAAATATTACGATGATAAACAATGGCACAATCAATGCTAATAAATACGGAATGAGCATTGGGGGCTCCAATGGAACAGTAAATCTTGAAAATACATTAACATTCAAAAATGCCGGAACAATCAATGTCGAGGTGGGCGCAATCGGTATGTATATTGATTTTACTGGAACAGCTTCCAACTCCGGAACAATCAATGTCGTAGGAGCTACTCAAGGTGCTAACATTTCGACAGTCGGTGTTCGTGTAAACAGCGCAACCGATGAAGCAGACTTATATGATGGCAATTTCACTAACGAAGAAGACGGAATAATTGAAGTTAGCGGAAATATGGCAAGAGCTATACAAGCAACTACCGGTGGCACAATCACAAATAACGGCACAATAAAAGTTAATGGAGACAACAATGTTTCTGCTATTATGTTAACTAACGATTCTGGTCAAGGCGCTATTCACACGAAAATAAACAACGCCGGAACAATTTATCTTAGAGGCATCACAGCCGCAAACGGCATTTATTCGCAAAATTATTTTGCTGATAGAAATTCAGGTAAAGGAACCATAAACATAGTCAAAGGTACCGGATTAACTAAGATAGACAATGCCGGAACTATCAACATTGCCGCCGGATTTACCGATTTTGACATTGATTCTGATGAGATGAACACCACTGGGGCGGAATCAATCGGTATTCTTAATGCCAACAACCTCTCGGGCGGAAAACTCAATATCAGTTCGAATATTGATAACTCCAATAATTCGATTTTGAAAGAAGATGTAACCGCTTCAGGATATACTTTCACCGGCCCGATAGGTATGAAACAATCCGGCGGAAATACAGATGCTTTGACCATCTTGCACAACCAAGGAACCATTAATGTCGCAGGCAATGGTGCTATTGGAACCTGGGCAGAAAATCTGCAAGATGTTTATAACGACTATAACGGCATTATAAATGTCAGCGGTGAAGGCGCCGTCGGTATGGTAAACGATGGGAGAAAGAAAGAAGACACTTCGGCCTCGGTTACTGCCAACAACGGCAGCATTTATGTCACAGGTGAAGGCGCTGCCGGAATGTTCACTTTTGGCGGCAACGGCAGTATCAGAAATAAATTCGAGGGTGGTGACAGCGCGGTTGGAAATATTATAGTTTCCGGTAACAATTCATATGGTATGTACGCAACCGGAGCCGGCTCATCTGCAATAAACGAGGGTAAAATTTGGGTAACCGGTGAAAATTCATACGGAATGTTTGCAGACAACGGCGCAACCGCAACCAACAACGGAACAATTTATGTTACAGGTGCAGGTTCGTATGGTATGCGCGCAACCAACGGCGGAACCGTTGTCAACAACGGCACAATCTCCGTTTACGGCGAAAATGCCAATGGCTCAGGAGGAATTTGGGCAACAGGCGCTACTAACAGCACCGGCAGTTCTATCTATTCTAATGTTGACATAACCGACAAAAACGGAAAAATCTATATTGAAAGAACTTCAGGCGACGGGCAGACAATCGGCGTCAAACTTGAAAATAACTCTATAATTAAAATCGGCGATATAGGAAACGCCGGGAATAGCCAAATATTAATAAAGGATACAAGAGATGGCGATGACAACTACTCAATCGGCATCAAAAGAGATTCTATGAGTAAGATTGAAGGAACCGAAAACAAAGACAGCTTTGGAAAGCCTACAATCATTATATCCGGAAAAAACAATATAGGATATTATTATCCTCCACAAAGTAGCGACTCCAATGCCGTAACCGGTAAAATATACATCCAAATACCTTTCAATAATGATAACAACAAAGCATCTTCTTCAGCCACCAACAAGGTAATAACTAGTCAATCAAATGATTTTCCTTCTGGTGAGACTCCGAAAGAAGATGCACCGGAAGCACCCGAGCAGTTTGAACAGTTACACGCCGCTCTGGCTACCGCTTTGAATATTCCGGAAGAAAATCTTGAGCTTGTGTTTGAAGATGAAGACAGCGACGGATTCCTCTCCGTAGCGGCAGAAGACCCGTCCGAGGATTCTTCGTCTAGCCGCGCTTCTCTTGAAGACAGTATCATTATTGATGAAAACTCAACTTTCGTTAATAACGGCACCCTGCTGACCAATGAAGACATCAACTTTGACAATCTGACAAAAGCCAAAGGCTCGAGTTTTCAGGTCACCTCTAGCTCAATCATCGCCGGAAACTCTTTCTCCGGCAATATAGTCGCGAACTCCGAAATTGTGACATCTAACGAAAATCTGCGCGAATACAGCACCAGAAACAGCTTCCTCGGTGAAGATAACGGACTGACCGTTGCCTCCGGTTCGTATATGTTCAATGCCAACACTTTCCGGTCGCCATCTTCTTCCGGCTCGATTGGAATAGTTATGTCTATGCGCGACTTTAACGATATTATGGAAGATAAAAAGCTCGGCGATTATCTATCCTCAAACTACGACAACGGAAACCGCGTCGCAATGTTTAATCGTATGAAAGTCGCCACCCACAAAGCGCAATACGATAAAATCGTTAATGATGAACTCGGACTTGATTTTGTTCCATCTCTGGCAAAACAGAATATGGACTTTAATCGCGACTTTACAGCTCAGCTGAATGATGAAATTTTTGAAAACCTCAAAAACAGCCGCAAAGACTTTATTACCGGTATTCAATATTATCATCACCGCAACTCAAGCTATGATGGTCTTGAAGGCTATAAATCTAACGGTTCCAACCTTTACAGCTTGTATAACGAAGATGTTTCAAACACCGTAAACTATGGACTCGGCATGTCTATCGGCACCAATACCTCAAAGTTTGATGACGATTCGTCCACCTATCAGGCTATGGCTCAGGTTTATGTTCCGGTTGCACTTTCTTCCGGCGATACAACATTCGTGACTATGCCGCAGTTCGGCGCCGGTTATGGCCGCTATAAACGCAAAGTTGAGGGCGACAAAACCCACAGAGCGAATATTTCGTCATACACATACGGGGTTTCAAACCAGCTGAGACGCGGATTTGAATTTGAAGGCCTGACGATTGAACCGGTGGCCGAAATCAATGTCCTCGGTCTTTACAGCGGCAAAATCAAAGAAAAAGACAATATGTTCGTAAAATCGCAGAATGCGGTTTCGATTGAAGGAGGATTGGGATTGTATCTCGGAAAATCTATCGAATATGCAAATTCGTCAACACTCAGACTGCGCTTCGGCGGAACATATTATCGCGAAATGAACAACCCGTATCAGCGCATTTCTGCCGGATTCGCCGATGCCGACGGATACTACAATATGCACGGATACAGCAATTCGCGCGACAGAGGAGTTATCTCGCTCAAGGCTGATTACGGCTGGAAACAGTTCAACTTCTATGTTAAAGCTGCCGAATATATCGAGAAAAACAGCAACTTCTCACTGCAAGGTGGTATGAACTATAAATTCTAACAAGGAGATTTTTTATGAAATATTTTAGTACCACAAAATTTTTGCTAGCAATCTCTGCACTCTGGGGGGGGGTAATTGTTTTTTCAACTGCGGCATGTGCTGACACCATGCAAGTCACCAACTGGGCGGAGTTTAAGTCCGCGGCGGACGCGGGCAAAGACATTGTCCTGATGAACGACATCACAGCAACCGATGTTTATACCATCAACAAAGACCTTAAAATCAGCGGCAATGACGGCAACACATTTGTCATCAGCCCTAACGGAACCATCACAAAGTCGCTCTTAACGCTCAAAAGCGGCAAAAAGCTTGAGCTGTCAGGTGTAAAAATTTCCGGATTTCAAGGAATTACAAAAGGCGGAGTTATTCAAAACGGCGGAACAATCTCTACTGTTGAAAATGTTGTCTTTGATTCCAACAAATCAAAAGGAAAAGGTACTGCGATTTCAAACGATAAAAATTCAAAAATCGGCACTATAAGAAACTCCGTCTTTTCGAACAATGTGTCAGAAGACAAAGGCGGTGCAATTCATAGTGAAAAAAATGTCACAATTGACGCTATCTATGATTCCGAATTTATCTCAAATCAAGCAAATAAAGGCGGCGCAATCAATAACGGCGACAGCGTAAAAATCGGCACAATATCCGGCATAAAATTTATTAACAACAAATCAACAGGCTCCGGCGGTGCGCTCTTTAATGATAAAAACGCCAACATCGGCAGCATAGTCAATTCTGAATTTACGGAAAATATGGCTCAAGATGGCGGAGCAATCAGAAATGTCGGCACAATCGGCAAAATTTCGGCAGATTTTAATCAAAACTCGTCAACTGTTCATGGAGGTGCGATTTATAATGACAACAACGGAAAAATCACCAAAATAACCAAAAACGAATTTAACGGAAACAAAGCTCAAGACAACGGCGGCGCAATTTATAACAAAAACATCATAAGAAAAGTCAGCTCCAACTTCGTCAGCAACCACTCTGATAAAAAAGGCGGTGCAATTTATAACGAAAAGGAAATCAACTTTTATGCCGACACCGCTGACAACGAGCTGCTTGATGAAATAAGATTCAGCGGAAATACTATCGCCGGTGATTTAAATGAGGCCATTTACAGCAAAGGGACTCTGACTTTTCACGCAGACAACGGAGGCATATTCTCCTTTGATGACTATATTAACAACGACGGCGGAAAATTGGAATTTTATTCTGCCGACAATGCCGGTACCCTTAACCTTTATAACAACATCAAAGACGACGGTAAAAAGGGCTCAATCAAGTTTGCCGATAACTATGCCATTGATATGATAAACAGCACTATAAATGCTATCTCATCAAAAACTTTGACTATCGATTCTGTTATTTCAATGAATGTTGATGTTGATTTAAAAAACGCAAAAATGGATAATTTTATTGCAAAAACCGCAAATGGAACAGGTTCCATAAATATTGCAAATATGAATATTCTGTCGCAAACTTTTGAACCGAAAACTATAATCTCATTTATTGATGCAGAAACAAATTCGGTTGTCGTAAATTCTGATATATCGCGTATTCAAGCCGAGAATTTTATGCACTATTATGATGTTTCATACGCAGACGGAAACTTTACATTCAGCAGAAAAGTACGAGATACTAACAAAACATCGCAGGAACTTGGCATAACCTCCATTCATTCCGGCATTCAGTTGTTGAATAATTCTATTAACACCCATGTCCTAGGGCGCGTGGTTTCGCCATTTGAAGGACTTGCCTCGGGCGATGAAATGCAGCCAAAAACCTGGGCAAAGGCGTTCGGCTCAAAAGATAGTGTTGAGCTGAAACATTTTGATGCAATTGATACCCAATTTTACGGCATTATAGGAGGTGTTGACAGCAAAAAATTCACCTATGATAACGGCATAAGCTCTGTTTATGGAGTTTATGCCGCTTATATGGGTTCAAGACAAAAATACGAAGATAACAAAGTTTCGCAAGATGGCGGATATTTAGGTCTTTATGCAAATTTGAGGCTTCTCAGTTTGTTCAGTAACTTTGCCTTGAACGGCGGCTATATTGCAAACACGGCGCGGACTGTTTACGGAGACGATAAATTTGACATGTATACCACAAATATTTCCAACAAAACCGGCTATGATATTGCTTTCGGCGAATATGTCCTAACCCCGTCGATTTACGCATCGTATATGTACATAAATACTGAAGATTATACCAGTAAAGCTGGAGCAAAAATTTCTTCCGCATCAAAGAATGTGTTAGAAGTAACCCCAGAAGTCAAGCTGGCAAAGGATTTTGGCGCCGGTTTGGATGGATATGCAAAAATCGCTTACACCTGGAATTTCTATCATGGCGGTAAAGTTACTGCTGATGATGTTTTGCTTCCTAAGCTCAGCGTAAAACCATATGTTGAATATGGCATAGGTGTTGAAAAAGATTGGAGCGAGGAAGAATGGAACCCGAAAAATATTACATCTTTTGCTGAGATTAACAGACATGACGGGGGACGAGAAGGTTGGGATGCAAATGCAGGCTTAAAATATCAATTTTAACCTATATGCCGAACTTTAAAAAGCCGCCGGATATTTATAATCCGACGGCTTTTTTATTGGTGGAGGTAAGCGGGATCGAACCGCTGACCTTTTGAATGCCATTCAAACGCTCTCCCAACTGAGCTATACCCCCGTTTCTTCAATACGCTGATTATTACATTATTCTTTTTTCAAAATCAAGCATTATTTTAAAAAACAAAGAGCGTGCTTTTTTATGCACACTCTTTTGTCGGCGGAAGGATTTTATTTTCCTTTTTTAATCATTTTTCGATTCGGCCGGAGACTTTGACCTTTAGGCAGTTTTTGCTCTTTCGGGGAGATGTCTTCTATATTAAAATAAGACTGCATCTCATAGATGTCGATTTTGTCGCCCCGAGGATCAATCTTTTGCTTCTTCGGACAAACCAACTGCCAAATTCCGGCAACAATCAGAAAAACTGCGAATACTCCGACGAGAACCGCTTCGATAATAAAAAATACTTCCATACTGTAAAAATTTTAAAGATGAATAATAAAGTTGATAATTGTTTTGTAAAAATCAACCTATCATCACCTCAAAATTTTGTCAAGAAAAATCAGCTATCGTCTAATTATAAATTTTTAAACAGCTCTTTATAATAGTCGATAACCACCCTGATCTTCGGAATATCTCTGGTAGTTTTTGGCTCGTTTTGCGTCAATGTACAGCCGATACTGACTGCCGACACCAGCTTAACGCCCAGGCTTTGCTCCAGCACATCAATATATTTGTTCATGGTATCAACAGACACATTCAGCTCTTTTGCCACCTGCTTTTTTCTTTGATATCGGCAGATTGCATCAAGCATAAAAACACTTTCGATATTGTTAAGAGTTTTGTAATCATCAAAATTTCTCCTTTTGTTTTTATACAACATCACTAAAGCATACCAATTTATCTCAACTTTCAAGGATATTCTGACCGAGCCTCTATCTATTTAAAAAACTCGAGGAGTATATGAAAAAATCATATACTCCTCTTCTTTGGTCTGTCATCATCTTGCGTAACAACATGCCATCCATGACTTTCCAAAGTATGATACTGTAAGCGGCATATAAAACACAAATTCAGGGCAGGAAACGAGGTATATATAAATACAAAACATCAAAAGATGTAATGAAAATATCTCTCAATCGGCGCTTAAAAGCTTTATATACGGCCGGGAAAAACGCATACTAATAAGTCTTAAAATAATTCAAATGTACTATCAATATAGCAAATACATTCAAAAAATCAAGACTTTTATTTGATTATTTTTGCCAAAACGAACGGCTGAAAATTACCAACACGGTAATAATCTCAAGACGGCCGAGCATCATCATTGCGGACAACACATATTTTGCAAACGCGCAAAACTCGGCATAATTGCCTTTCGGGCCGATTTTTTTGACCACTCCCGGGCCGACATTGGTTATTGACGCAGTAACCGCCCCGATGCTTGTAAACAGGTCGGTCCCCGAAATTGCAAGCAACATAATTCCGACCACGGCCGTCAGTCCGAACGCGCTCAAAAAAACATAAACCGACGACACAACTTTATCATCAACATTTTTTTCTCCGACCTTCAGCGGAATTATTCTGTTCGGCTCAGCGGCGGAAATAAGATTTTTTTTCATATACGCCCACAAAATTTCCCATCGCAGAATTTTTACCGAACCGGCTGTTGAGCCCGTGCACCCGCCGCAAAAAGATATAATGAAAAATACCGCAGCGGCAAAGCTTCCCCACTGTAAAAAGTCTGCCGAAGAATATCCGGTCGTCGTCACTACGGATATCACATTAAACAACGCATATCTAAGTGCATCGAAAAATCCGTAACGATGAGTATATACCAGCCAGCAAAAAAGCATTGCAGTCAAAACGGCCAGAGTTTTCAAAAAAAACATAATCTGCGGAGTGCGGAACGATTTCAGCTCGCGGTTTTGCCAAATCATAACATAAAATGTCATCGGCAAGGCACCCAAAACCATAAACACACAAAGCACAAATTCTATTTTCGGGCTGGCAAAAAACGCTATCGAGTTGTTTTTGGTGGAAAAACCTCCTGTCGCAGCCGCTGTCATTGCATGATTTACGGCATCAAACCAATCCATTCCGGCATAATGCAGGCAAACGCAGCACAGCAAAATCAGCGACAGAAACACCGCGATGATTCTTTTTGCGATATAGCTGAATTTAGGCATAAATTTGTTGTCGCTGTCAGAATTTTCGCGCTGAAAAATCTGCATTCCGCCGATTCCCAAAAACGGCAGCAGCGCCACGGCAAAAATCACTATTCCGATGCCTCCGAGCGCATTTAGCATAGATCGCCACAAAAGCGCCGAACGCGGCATTTTTTCGACATCAGACAAGATCGTCGCACCGGTGCCGGAAATCCCCGACACAGCCTCAAAAAACGCATCGCAAAAAGGAGTGATACTGCCTTGAATCAAAAACGGAAGAGAGGCAAACAACGCACACAAAAACCAACTCAAAACCGTAATCAGATATCCTTGCTTTATGCTGATTTTGTTAATTTTTCCGCGGTTGGAAAGAAACATTCCCATCCCGATAAAAACGGTGACTCCGGCCGCAATTGCAAAAGAGATATTTCCGTTGCGCAAAAAATACAAATCATAGGCGGCAGGTATCAGCATACAAAGCCCGAGTATGCTGATTATGTATCCGTTTATCATCAAAATCGGCTGCCACATATCCGCTCCCGCCTAAAAAACCTTTTTCGCCAATCCGGCATCGGTCAGCATATCGTTGATGTTCCTTGCCCCGAGATAACACTTTGCCGTCGCGATATTTTGTTCGGTATAGGCCAAAATCTCGCACCTGACATTTTGGTTTTCAATATTCTCCTGCAAGAATTTTTTGGCATATTCATAATTCGAACTTTTGGCGTCCGTATATATCCCAAACAAAAACATATATACATTGCCGACCATAATTTCATTGGCATTATAGACTTCAGCCTTGCCGTAAACTTCCATAATTTCAGGCGTATAATTCAGTCTGAATCTTGATTGCGTGCCATACAGCGGATTTTTGCGGCCGGTTTTACGCACGGATTCGTTTTGATATTTTTCCATATCTTTTTGATATTTTATATCAATTTCATCTCCGACATAGCGCTTCGGCTCAGGCTTTGCTTCCGGCTGTTTTTGTTCTGTCGGCTGCGCGCTCTTTGCCACAATCTCGTTTTTCGGACGAGCAGCCGAAACCGTTTTGCTTTTTCGGCGGCGAACAACCGGCGCATCGTCTTCAGAATATGCAAAATACATCAACTGCGCCTTGTTTGAAACCTTTTGCCAGATTTCATCTTTTTGCTCTTTATACCACCCGGGCAACTCTTTTAGATCAAAATCCAAAAAATACGCTGGCAAAAGAGCAATTCCGCACAACAATATCATCAACAGCAAAAAATTCAGCGGTCTGCGCAGGGGGTACAAAATAAACATAATCAGATTATGAAAAAATTTTGCCCACCCGTGCAAGAACAGGTCATCGTTGCCGTGTCGTCTTCTCATTTTGAACTTCCGTATTTTTGTTTCAATTCTTCAACTCTTTCCGGAGAAATTCTTTCAAACAAAGTATCTCCGACTTCAAACGGGCAGCCCTCTTTCAATGCGTTGATTTGCTCTGCAATCTTAAAGTCTTTGAGCGACGCGTCTTCAAGTTTAAGCCCGAATCTGTCAAGCATTTTTTGCGCTGTTGCCGGCATAATCGGTGCACTCAAAATTGCAAAAATTCGAATCAGATTGATGCAGACGCGCAAAATCATTGCCGCTTTTTCCGGATTTTCCTTAATCACAGTCCAGGGTTCGCTGTCAGAAATATAGTTGTTGCCTTCTACCCAAATTGCGCGGAGCTCGCCGAGAGCCTTTCGAAACTCCATTTCTTCGGTATATTTGAAATAGTTGTCGACAAGCTTTTGCAAGGTCTCAATCAGCGATTTTTCGCGTTCGCCGAACTGTCCGGCGGCCGGAACCTGATTGCCGATTTTTGATGATGTCATCTTCAAAACACGAGAAACAAAGTTGCCCAAAACTCCGTTCAAATCTTTGTTTATAACCGATGCAAACAGCTCAAACGAAAAACTTGTATCCGACGATTCCGGTGCGTTTGCCATCAACCAATAGCGCCAATAATCGGCCGGAAATTCCTTAACCGCGTCCTCGGCAAAAATTCCGATATTTTCCGATTTTGAAAATTTTCCACCCTCATAAGTCAGGTAGCTGAAGCCTTTCAAAAAGTCAACCTGCGTCCAATTTTCTCCGGTTCCGAACAAAGTTGCCGGAAATGTAATTGCATGATACGGAACATTGTCTTTGCCCATAAACTCAACATGGCGGACTTCCGACGGATTTTTCCACCAGCTTTTCCAGCTGCGTTCATCAGGTTTTTGATCAGCCCATTGTTTTGTAATCCCGATATATCCGATAGGCGCATCAAACCAAACATAGAAAACTTTGTCTTCATAGCCGGCTTTGTTTACCGGAAAGCCCCATTTCAAATCACGGGTGATGCATCTGGGCTGCAAGCCTTCTTTCAGCCACTTTTGCGCAATCGTATATGCCACTGCAGGCCAAAACGGCTCTTTTGTTTTTACCCATTCGGCAAGTTTGCCCGACAGCTTGTCAAGTTTCAAAAACAGGTGTTTGCTTTCTCTGACTTCCAGATTCGTCGAGCCGGAAATTGAGGAGCGGGCATTAATTAAATCCGTCGGCTCCAAAACTTTGGTGCAGTTTTCACATTGGTCGCCGCGCGCTTTTTCATATCCGCAATACGGACATGTTCCGGTAATATAGCGGTCGGCCAAAAACATTTTATCATCAATCGAATAAATCTGCTTGATGCTTTTTTCTTCAATATATCCGTTCTTGTCCAGACATTCAAAAATATGATATGTCATTTCTTTGTTTTGTTCGGAAGATGTGCGGCCGAAACAGTCAAACGAAAGCTCAAAATCGTCATATGTTTTTTTGTGGCGGGCATGGTTCATATCGCAATAAGCCTGCACATCCATACCGGCTTTCAGCGCTCCGACTTCAGATGTCGTGCCGTGTTCATCGGTTCCGGCAATGTATAAAACCTCGTTTTGCATCAGGCGCATATATCTGGCATAGACATCGGACGGAAGCAGACAACCGGCCATATGCCCAAGGTGGGGAACACCATTAATATAAGGCAGTGCAGATGTAATCAAGATTTTAGACATTATTATTTTCTCCTTTTAGTTCTTATTTTTTCAAAACCTGCCTGATTGTAACCTCTTATACAAATATCTCAAGCAAAATTTTATATTTTATGGCAGATAAACTGTCTGATTAAACACATTTTCCAAGAAAAACAGGCAAATAAAGCACAAAACCAGCGCCATCAGCGGAGCAACCGCCCAGCCGAGAGCGATTTTTCCGACAATTTTCCAGTGTATTCCTCGCCCGCCGCGATAAATTCCGATTCCGATAATCGCGCCAATAACCGCCTGCGTGCTCGAAATTGGCACCAGCGGAATCTGCGGCAGCCCGTGTGCATCAAGCCAAACATTCAGCCCTTTTGAAGAAAACAAAAGCAGCACGATTGAGTTTGCAAGCACAACAACCAAAGCCATCAGCGGCGACATCTGCATCAAAGAATTTCCGACCGTCATCATTGTTTTGTGCGAATATGTAAAAATTCCGACCGCAATCGACAAAGCGCCGATAAACAACAAAACCTGCAGCGACGAGACATCAAAATATGCGGTATTGATGGCACGAAACGGGTTGTCTTTTACAAATACGCCGATAACATTTGCAATATTGTTCGCCCCGAGCGCATATGCCCCGAGCGCCCCGATAAGTATCAAACCGATACGGGTATAACAATCCTGCCGTATCAGGTGGATATGCGCATGATTTAAAAAGCATTTGAGCATACAATACAACACAACCGCAATCACCGCCGCCAAAATCGGGCACAAAACCCAAGTCATCACAATTTGGCTCAAAAGCGATATGTCGGTTGATTTTCCGCTGTATATGTTCCACCCAACGATGCTTCCGATAATCGCCTGAGAGGTTGAAACCGTCAGCCCGTTGCGCGAGACGGCCCAGATTGAAATCGCAGCACAAAAGGCCACCATAAACGCACCGGCCAGAGCGTTTACCGAGCCCAGTTTTTCAAGCGTTTCACTGGTTCCGGCGCCGCTGATAACCGCTCCCAAAATCACAAAAATCGATGAAATAATTGCGGCAGTGCGAAATTTTACCATTCTGGTTCCGACCGCGGTACCGAATATATTTGCCGCGTCGTTCACGCCGAGCGACCAGCCCAAAAACAATCCGCTTGATAAGAAAAACAGCAATCCGAAACTCATACTATATATCTCTCTTTATGGTAAAAATCAAAAGTTCGTCAATATAGTCTTCTGCCGCGTCGGCAATATCCGCAACTTCGGTGATTATGGCATTAAGCTGCAGTTTGTTGGCAAGCGGCATATCCGAATCAAAAATTTTCTGCCGAATCTGAACGGAAGAACCGTCGCTTTCGTGCTCCAGATTATAAACTTTGCGAGAATAGTCGCGAACCGTTGAAAAATCACGGAAAAACGCCCTTGATGCGATTGCCATGTTTTCGGCGCATTCGGTAACCTGATGCACCAACGCCAAAAACAAAACTCTGTAATCTTCCGGTATATCCGGCTGTTCAATATAAAGTTTGTGCGCAACTTCATCAAACTTGTTCAGCACCGTATCAATATTTTCAACCATTTCAAGCACATCTGCGCGAAAATCGGGAATAAGATTTTGTTCATACAATTTGCTTTCAATGTCGCGGCGCAAAACATCTGCCTCGTGCTCGATAAGTTTGATGGTTTTGTTTAGATGTCGATATTCTTCATTTCTTTTTTCAACAATAAAAATATTCAGCGCCTGTCTGAAAGTCATCGCCATATCAATAATTTTGTCATGCAGCAGATCAATTTTGTTTTCCAGCGCTTTAGTCTGCGAAAACAACGAAATTTTTACATTGAACATTTTGTTTCTTCTCCTTATTATCCTTATCTGAACTTTATCTTAAAAAAATATAAAATACAATTATTTTAAATTAACTCTTGTAAATGTAAAAATAATCGTCTAGATTTATATTGTTTTGATTAAACTTTTATTTAAGGACATAAGTTATGAAAAAATTATCTGTGGTTTCTTTTGTGTTCGCATTGGTTGCAATGGTTTTGTCCGGCGTAGCCGTTTATATGTCTTCACCGAAAGGCGTTGAAAAAACTTTGGTTTCAAACCCGAAAATTTTGATTTCCGCTGGTGAAGCCGTTGAAAAGGAAATGAGAGCAGCAGAAGCTGAGCGTCAGGCAAAAGCTCGTGAAGAGGCTCAAGTTGCCATCGCTGAAAATATTGAACAATTTAACAACGATCCGTTGACTCCGTTCACCGGCCCGGCTGATGCAAAGGTTGTTATAGTAGAATTCTTTGACTTTGCTTGCGGATATTGCCACGCTTTGGCTCCGACACTTGAAAAGCTCACTGCCGACAATGCCGACATCAAAGTTGTGTTCAAACCTCTCGCATTCCTGAGCAGAGAATCCGGCTATGCCGCATCTGCTTTCGTTGCCGCAAATATGCAAGGCAAAGGCTATGATTTCTATAAAGCTGTTATGGCAATCAATAACGGCCTCAGCGAAGAAAAAATCAACAATGCCGCAGAAAAAGCAGGCGTTGATGTTGAGCAGATGAAAAAAGATATGACCTCTGCCGATGTTGAAAAAACATTGCGCGGCGCGGTTGATTTGGCTCAAAAAGCAAATGTAAACGGCGTCCCGTTGTTGATTTTGAACGGCAAAATCGTTCAATCCGTTGACAGCACAGAATTGCAAAAAGCCATTGATGCTTTGAAATAAGCTTCAAATTTGCAAATAACAAAAAAACAGCCCCTGAATTCAAGGGCTGTTTTTTATTTACTTTTCATACAGAATATAGAGCTCGTTATCGATAACAAGCGCGATATTCCGACCGGACGACAAAACATCATCGACTTTGCTCGCAATAAGCGTTCCTTTTGCGGTAACAAAGGTGATTTTTCCGTCTTTGTCAAACAGTTTGACCGCTCCGTCCGACAGTGCTTCGATTTTGTCTTCGGAAACACCGAGGCATCTGAGGTTTTTGTCATACAAACCATAGCGTTTGCCCAGTTTCAGCACGATTTTGTCTTTTGCGGCCGGGAAAACATCTTCGGCAGAAAAGCTGAGAGAATTTGCTTGGCAAATCAGACGATTAATGCCGTTTTCTCCGTTTTTCACCAAAAATTCCGAGCCACAGAATGCCATATCGTACTCAACATCTTCCGACCGACAATAGGATGCAACACCTTCACCAATATTGACCTTTGTGTCTGTGCCGCTTCTTCGATACAGATGCTTGCCGGAAGAATAACTTTTTCGATATCCGACATCGCCGTTGTCAAAAAGTTCAACTTCAACAGCCTGAGGAATCGGCAAAACTCGTCCGGATTCCGAACAAACCGTCCATGTTCCTTTCAGATAAGCATAGTCGCCTGACTGATTGTTCATCTTGGCGTCCCAAACTTGTCCGATAAGCTTTCCGTCGCTGAGCCGATAGAGCAATTTTTCTTTGTTGCCTTTTGGAGTTTCTCTTTCGGCAATACAAAGATTGTTTCCAATCGGCGTCGTTCTTGACTTAAAGCGGACGACAGCCTCCCCGTTGGTCACAACATATTCTTCCGGGCAGTGATAATATATCACTATGCAGCCGTAGCGGTCTACTGACAGGCTTTGCGGCCTTTCTTTGCTCGAAATGGCGGAAAATCCGGCAACAGAGATACCATCGGTATACGGAATATATATCTCTTCGTCGTCAATCCTGAACTTTTCGATTCCGGAAATCAGGACTTTTCCGTCAAGCGTCACCAAAGAATACTTGGAATACAGCGTGCGTTGGATAAGGGCTGTCTTGTCGGCAAAAATATCAATATGCCGGGCAGAAATCGTCATTCGCGACTTTTTATTCAGCACACAGAAACGATTCCCGTTCTGCTCATTGGTTTTGATGCAGACATATCCGTTAGGATATTCCTTAAAATCAAGAACCTGATGTTCGAACGGATTTTTGATCATCGGATGCAACAAAGTATACGCATCTGAGCCGAATCTGTGCAACAAAACATATCCGCTTTCGGTGAGTTTTATCTCATCATAAGCATTTTGTTTTGCCCCGAAATCCATAATTGTGTCGTTCTTCCAATCAATCAGCAGCTTTTTTCCACCGACGCTCGCCAGAAAATAGTTGCAATTTGCCTGAAGGAGTCTGGTGTCTTTGTCAAACCTTTTTGACACGAGAATAAAGTTTTCAAACAGTTTTTTCTCATTCATAATGATAGAATTTTAAGAAGTTAATAATCGGATAAAAAATAAATTTGTATTGTTTATATTACGCAAATTTACTTTTTTGTCAACTTCTTTTTCTTTTCTTTTTCCTTTGTGCCAAACAAAAATTCGAATAGCGCGAACACCATATTTATAATGATTTTCTTGTCTTTTTGGCGAAGCGATTCCCAAAAATCAAAAACCTTTCTCCACCACGATTTTTTGCTTTTCTCCGTTTTTTTGTCCGATTTTTTCTCATCGTCGGCGGTTTGATTTTGCGGCAGATTAATCGGCTTTATTGTTGCGCGCAAAGGCTCCAAAAACTCGGCAATTTTTTTATCATTGATATATGCGCCGTGGATTCGTTTGAGCAGTCCGTCTGCGGCCAAAAACAAAGCATCGCCGCGCCCGATTAAATCTTCTGCGCCGGCCGTATCCAAAATGGTGCGGGAATCTGCCGAACTTGCAACTTTGTAGGCCAATCTGGTCGGAAAATTTGCTTTAAGCACGCCGGTAACAACATCTACCGACGGACGCTGCGTTGCCAAAATGATATGAATTCCAGCAGCCCGAGCTTTTTGCGCCAATCTTTGAATATATCCTTCAACCTTTTTATCACTCGCAATCAAGTCGGAAAATTCATCAATAATGCATACGATATACGGCAGATTTCCACAGTTTTCATTATAATCACCTATATTTTTGCACATATTTTCTTCAAGCAGCGCATATCGTTTTTCCATCTGTTCCACCAGATATGCCAAAACCGCAGAAGCCTGCGACATTTCTCCGACGACCGGCATCAACATATAGCGCTGATTATTATAAAGCGAAAACTCAACGCGCTTAGGGTCAATCAGCACAAATTTCAGCTCGTACGGCTTTTTTGCCTTCATCAGCGACAGAATAAATGTATTCAGCCCGACAGATTTTCCAGAGCCGGTTGTTCCGGCAACCAAAAGATGCGGCATTTTCGCCAAATCGGCAAAATACGACTTTCCGAAAGTATCAACCCCCAAGCAAATCGGCAGCTTTCCTTTTTTATTCCACAGAGTGTCATCATTCATAATTTGCACAAAATCAATCGTCTTCGGCTCTTTTTGCGGAAGCTGAAAAAATATGTATCCGCCCTCTTTCGCCGGCTCGGCTCTGAGAGACTGCGCACCGACCTGTCTTGCAATATCAGGCAGAGCCGAAACGATATTTTTCATCTTTGCGCCGGCGGTCGGCAAAAATTTTATTTGTTTCAGCAGCGGCCCGTCAATAATTTCGACAACCTCTCCCTTGATACCATATTGCAACAAAATTTCTTCAAAATTATTCATCTTCATACTCCGAAAAATCAACTTTTTTGCCATTTTATCCTCATTGTCTTAAAAATTGTTTTAGCATATAAAAAAATATTCTTGACGACTCGTAGTTTTGCGGATTTAATATCTTTGTGAGTTAACCTGTTTTTTAGGGGAAATATTATGTTATCAGGATTTTTTACATTTACGATTGTGCTGGTTGTCGCAGCGATTATCATTCTTTCAAAAGGTGTTGTTATTGTACCGCAGGGATATGAATATACCATTGAGCGTTTCGGTGAATACTTAAAACTTTGCAAACCGGGTTTCAACCTTATTATCCCGTTTATTGACACTCTGGGCAAAAAGATGAACAAAATGGAACAGCTGCTTGATGTTCCGAGTCAGGAGGTTATTACCAAAGATAACGCAATGGTTCGCGTTGACGGCGTTGTGTTCTTTCAAATTCAGGATCCTGTCCGCGCCGCATACCAAATTCACGACCTCCAAAACGGTATTTTGAATCTGGTTACGACCAACATCAGAACCGTTATCGGCGGAATGGAAATTGATGAACTGTTGAGCCAGCGCGATGTTTTGAACCAAAGACTTTTGCATGTTGTTGATGAGGCCACAATTCCTTGGGGCACAAAAATCACCCGTGTTGAGATTAAGGACATTACTCCTCCTCGCGATTTGATTGATGCAATGGCTCGTCAGATGAAGGCCGAAAGAGAAAAACGCGCCAACATTTTGGAAGCGGAAGGTTTGAAACAAGCTGCGATTTTGACTGCTGACGGCGAAAAACAATCTGCGATTTTGTCGGCGGAAGGTCGTAAAGAAGCCGCATTTCGCGATGCGGAAGCCCGCGAAAGATCGGCTCAGGCAGAAGCTTTGGCAACTCAGGTTGTTTCAGACGCCATTGCAGCCGGAAATATTCAGGCATTGAACTATTTCTTGGGGCAAAAATATGTTGAAGCCTTGAGTGAAATCGTAAAATCGCCGAATCAAAAGCTTTTGATGCTGCCGCTCGAAACTTCCAATTTGGTTGGTTCACTGACCGGAATTGCCGAACTGACGAAAGAAGTTTTTATGGATAAAGACGACGGCAAAAAGAAAAAAATCGAAAATCCGTGGAAAAATGAAGGGAAATAACCGATGGATATATTTTCTGAGTGGTTTGCCGATTATGAAAACTGGTGCTGGTTGATTGCCGGTGTGGTTTTGATGACTTCCGAGCTGTTTATCCCCGGGGTGTTTGTCATCTGGATCGGTATTGCGGCGTTTTTAACCGGAGTTATCTTGAGCATTTTTCCGGAAATAACCGCCTCATACCAGCTTTTGACCTTTACCGGCTTGTCGGTAGTCAGCGTCTTTTTCGGCTGGTATGTCTACGGGCAGTTAATTGCCAAAGCTCCCAAAAAAGAATATGTCGACCTCAACGGCGGCGCGCAATCTTTTGTCGGCAATGAATATTCCTTGATTTCGGATATGGTTGACGGCAGAGGAAAAGTCCGCGTCGGCGACACGGTTTGGCTGGCTCAGGCAAAAGAAAATCTTCCGGCGGGAACTCCTGTAATTGTCGAAAAAGCCGACGGCATCGTCCTTCATGTGAAGAAGAAGGAATAAGCCTTATAAGAAACAACCCCGCATCGTCTGCGGGGTTATTTTTATCAATGGATTAATTAAACCGCCAGTTTACAACGCACTTATTTTCTGAGCCGCAATCACAAACTTCCGCGGC
>CAKQTH010000005.1 GCA_934276635.1 uncultured Alphaproteobacteria bacterium
TGCGGCATTTGATGTTGCAGGAGATAATAGAGACCATTATTCTTTGTCCGAATTAAAAACAAGTTCGACAACTATTGCGGCGGAAATTTGTAATTGTTCGGATTCAGAAAATATTTGTACTGTTGGCTGGCGGTTTAAATAATGTATAGAATTTGAAACAGATATATAAATTTTATTTGGTTATAAATGATAGAATAAAGGAAGATAAATTCGCATCAAAAACAATAGGCTAGAATAGAATAAGCCGTCTTTTTTCATAAATACATTTTGTCGCATAATTTATATTATGTTGCATTAATTTTTGCTATCATATTGATTTTCCGTATTTTTTTAGAAATTAATAAAATTTCAAACTTTAAGTGTTTGATATTCCAAAGTATTTAAGGAGCTTTGATTATGATAGACAATTTTCATTAAAAATATTTGACATGTAGCCCATTATCAATTATCCTAAAATCACGAAAGGATTAGGATAGGATTTCCTTTAGAAAATTGATCGGCACTCATAATACCGGTCTTTTTTGTTACGCAAGTATTGCGGCGTTTATCAAGGTTTTGGTGTAATCTTGTCCCGGCGTTTCAAATATCTGCGTTACGGTGCCGCATTCAATGATTTTCCCGTCTTTCATAACGGCGACATTGTCAGAAATTGCGCGAATTGCTTTCATATCATGCGAAATAAATACATAAGTCAGGGCCTTGTCTTTTTGCAATTTTTGCAACAATTCAACAACTTGCGCCTGTACCGTTACATCAAGCGCCGATGTCGGCTCATCGAGCAACAAAATTTTCGGCTCTACCACCAAAGCCCTGGCAATCGCTATTCTCTGCCGCTGGCCGCCCGAAAACTCATGCGGATATTTGTACAGGTCGTTTTCTGTCAGGCCAACTTCTTGCAAAATATCTATAACTTTTTGTTTTTTCTCGTTTTTATCCATATCAGGATAGTGGACATTAAGTCCTTCGGCAACAATCTGCAATATATTCATACGCGGATTCAAAGAGTTATACGGATCTTGAAATACTATTTGTATTTTTTTGCGCAATTCCTTTGAATCTGGGGCATATTTTTCCCCTCCAATCAAGACTTCTCCGGCATATGGTCGAAGCTGCGCCAGCACAAGTCCCAAAGTTGTTTTTCCGGAGCCGGATTCGCCGACAATTCCCAGACATTCTCCGGAATTTACATCAATCGAAACATTGTTTACGGCAATCAATTCATCAATGACTTTGCCGAAAAAATTCTTTTTCATAGGGAATTTTACGACGATGTTTTTTGCGGATAACGCAACATTGTTAGACTTGCAAATTTTGTTTTTATTCAAAGGAATAAACGACTTAATTAATTTTTGGGTATAAGCGTTTTTCGGGTTTTCAAAAATTTGTCCGGTGTTGCCTTGTTCAACAATTTTTCCTTTGTACATCACACAAATTTTATCCGCGATTTTTTTGACCAGGCGCAAATCATGGCTGATAAAAATCACCGACATATTCAGCTTTTTCTGCAACTTCAGCAAAAGTTCCAAAATTTGTTCCTGAACGGTCACATCAAGCGCGGTTGTCGGCTCGTCGGCAATCAGAATTTTCGGATTGTTGGCAATGGCCATTGCAATCATAACTCTCTGCCGCTGCCCGCCCGAAAGCTCAAACGGATATGATTTCAAACGGGCACGCGGATTTTTGATGCCGGTAATTTTCAACAGCTTAAATGCTTGCGTCAGCGCCTTCTTTTTGCTGACTTTTTGGTGCAGAATTATCGTTTCGGCAATTTGATTTCCGATAGTATGCAAAGGGTTCAAAGAAGACATAGGCTCTTGAAAAACAAAAGAAATATCCCCGCCTCTGATTTTTTGCAACACATCTTCCGGAGCGTTTATCAATTCTGTCCCGTTATATTTTATTGATGATTTTTCGCTGTGAAATGCGCGCGGATACGGCAATAATCCCAAAATCGACAGCGATGAAACCGATTTTCCGGAGCCGGATTCTCCGACAATCCCTAGGATTTCCCCCTCTTCCAAATTGAAAGAAATATTGTCAACCGCCAAAAAATCCATTCCGTCATTGCGGTGAAAGCCGAGCGATAAATTTTTAACTTCAAGCAGACTCATTGATTTTTCCTCGTGTCAAAAGCATCGCGAACCCCTTCCCCGATAAATATGAGCAAGGTCAGCAGCGTTGAAAGTACGAAAAATATGCTGATTCCTATCCACGGAGCCTGAAGATTGTCTTTTCCCTGCCGTACCAAATCGCCCAAAGAAGGATAGTCTTGCGACAGGCCGAGCCCCAGAAAATCAAGCGCGGTGAGAGAAACTATCGCCTCAGACAAAATAAAAGGAACAAATGTTATGGTTGCCACAAGCGCATTCGGCAGAATATGGCGGCGTATAATGGTAAAATTGTCAACTCCGAGCGATTTTGCCGCCATCACATATTCAAAATTTCTGGCACGCAGAAACTCGGCTCTGACCATTCCGGTCAGGCTTGTCCAGCTGAAAAACAGCAAGATGCAAAGCAAAGACCAAAAAGTCGGCAGAAAAATGCTGGCCACGATAATCAGAATAAACAACTGGGGCAAAGAATCCCATATTTCAATAACTCTTTGCGTTATAAGGTCTGTTTTTCCGCCAAAATAGCCTTGAACCGCACCGATAAAAACGCCGATAACCGAAGATATCATCGTCAGCAGAAAAGCAAAAACAACCGACAACCTGATGCCGTATAAAATTCTTGCGACAATATCCCTGCCCTCGTCGTCTGTCCCGAGCCAGTGCCTTTTGCTCGGCGGAGTCGGCGTCGGTTTGTCGATTTCATAATCGATGGTGTTGAAAGAAAACTCAAGCGGAGGCATCAGCATCCAGCCGTTTTCGTTGATGTTTTTGACAATAAACGGGTCTTTATAATTTGCCTCAGTAGGAAAATCTCCGCCGAAATCAGCATCGGTATAAGTTTTGAAAACCGGAAAGTAGAGTTCATTTTTATATCGCATAATCAACGGTTTGTCATTTGCAATCAGCTCCGAAAACAACGAGAGAACGAACACGCACAGAAAAATAATCAACGCGCCGAAAGCTCGTTTGTTTTTGCAAAACGCGTGAATTTTTCCCGCAACGGCACGATTTTTAATCATCATCAAATTTGCCCTCTTCTTCATCGTCCGTATCGTCTGCGTAATTTTCAATTTCCGGCTCCGGCGCAGTGTTGTTTTTGCTGTTTTTCAGCCACTTTATATACCAGCGGTCAAACGCTTCGGCCGTATTATGCAAATATTCGTCAGAAAGATTGTTTTTGCTTAACTTGTTGAAAATCTCTCGTTTTATCGACATATGGACATTAAGCCCTTCCAAATCGCGGCACAAATTGTTGCCATACAAAAAGTTGTTTATGATATTTGTTGCCGGACAAATTTTCATATTTTCCGAATAATATTCGGCACTAGGCTCTTTGATTGCCATATTAATCAGTTGAGCCCCTGTAAAATGTTTGATAAACGGGGCGCTTTTGCCGTCAACATTTTCTTCAAAGCCTGAAATTCCCTGAATTATAACGGTCGTTTTGTCGGTCAGCCCGAGTATGCTCAGATTCTGCATAAATTCTTCAAGCTTGCCGAAAAGGCATTGTGTTTGCTTGAGGTACGCCGTCTTCTTTTTTGCCTCCTTGTTGTTTTTTACCCATGGCAAATCGACCAGGCTTATCCATTCGTTTTGCGGCTTTATGCGGCAGAATTCGTCATAAGTATACATATCTGACGGAATATCCATAAACACAAAATAGGCCTGATTTCCGCTGTCGTTTTGAATATCTTTCAAAAGTCTGTCCAATGTGCGGACGGAGCTGACAACATACAGGTTGCGGTAGTTTATCCCGACCAACGGAATTGAATCCGCATCGGAGAAAAAGCTGACGGTTTTGTATGCGCCGGCAAGATTATTAAAGATCCCGGTGCTGTCCAGCCATTCGGCAAACATAACTTTAGATTGCTTAAAACTGTTTGTTTTTTCGTCCCAAATTTTTATCGGTTTAGTGATTTTTTCAACGCATCGGTCGACATTTATTTTGTGCTTTTGGTGGCAGAGGTCAAATCCGTGCGATTTGTATGCCGAAATTTTGTATCCAGAGTTTTTGAATGTTTGGAACAAATCGTTTCTTTTCAAATAGATATATTCGTCTTTCAGGTTAAAGAATTTCCAATATTGATACAAAAGTTTGGTCTTTAAGATATTATCCATCGGGTCGTTGTCGCGCTGTGTGTTCAGCAGGCTGACCATATTCAAAAACTGATTATTGTCGTCAACATAGGCGTTCGGATAGACCGTAAAATTGTTTTTAGCATAAAACGCATTAATAATATCCACGGTTTTTTGCGCGTCAGGAGTGTCTTTCCAGCTTTTTATGTATTGTGTTGATGAAGCGTTCGGCAAAAACAGATATACAACTTTCTGTCCATCTTTTTTATCGGCTTTTTCTTCCTGATTGTTATAGCTGACGAAAAACTCGTTTTTGTCGGTGTAGTGAGTAAGATCGTGCATTAAAATCCCGCAAAACAGCAAAAAGACCAAAAATGTGACGTATGCAACCTGTATTCTGTTATTTTTACTGAAAAAACAATAAGCTATAAGAGCAAATATCACAGCAGCAATACTATCGGAATAATGTCCCAAAATTCCGTCCGTTGCACCGAACCAACCGCCGATAAAGCCTTTATAATCAAATTGGGCAAACTGGTTATATAGCGCAAAAATGAAAAAATATACTATCGCCGCGACCAGAATATTTTGAATCATCAGCCTTTTTGCTATCAGCCCGAATATAAGCGCTGTCGCAAAAGCAAACAAAAGCAAAACATAAAACACTTCCGTCGCAATAATCCAGCCGTTGAACAAATTTATGTTTCCGGAGCCCGTAAACAGCAAAAAATCTATGGAAATCAGCAGAAAAAACACCATTGCGCGCAAAGATGTGTCAACAATCATCGGATTAATTTCAAACTTCTTTTTCATCGGTTTTCTGATGATGTTGAATTTTTGCATAAATTTTTCTAATGAATATTTATCTATCATATTGGCACTCCGAATTTGCTCAATTTTGCAAACAATAACCGCAGTTTAAAACAAAAAACCTTGTACATAAAGCAGTACAAGGTTTTTATCAACAGCGTTTTGATTTTTATTATCTTGAGTAGAACTCGATAACCATATTCGGTTCCATCATGCACGGATAAGGAACATCATCAAACTTCGGTACAAATGTAAATTTTGCAGTCAGTTTTTTGTTGTCTACTTCAACATATGAAGGAACATCGCGGGTTTGAGCTTCTACAGCGGCAATAACAACCGGAAGCTGTTTAGATTTTTCGCGAACTTCAACAACATCGCCGGCTTTCAAAGCATACGAAGGAATGTTTACTTTTTTGCCGTTTACGGTAACATGTCCGTGGTTAACAAACTGACGGGCAGCGAACACGGTCGGAACAAATTTTGCTTTGTATACAATGTTATCCAAGCGAGACTCGAGCAAACCGATAAGGTTTTCGGCAGCATCACCTCTTCTGCGAATAGCTTCAGCATAATATTTAGCAAACTGTTTTTCCGAAATATTTCCGTAATATGTTTTCAATCTTTGTTTAGCATACAATTGAGCGCCATAGTCAGTAGTTTTCTTTCTTCTCTGACCGTGTTGACCAGGAGCATATTCTCTTTTTACATACGGGCTTTTCGGATCGCCCCAGATATTTGCGCCATAGCTGCGCGCTTTCTTTTTCTTTGTAGAAACAATACTTTTCATAAGTTTATCCTTAATTTTTGTTGATACATTATTGTCCTGATAGTCTTACCCGAAATGGCAAGACGGGGTAATATTTCAACCCACATCCTCAGAAGTGAGCGCAGGATATAATAAAAATTGAATAATTTCAAGCACAATTTTAAATAATGCTGGAAATATTTTTTTTTGCGGATAAAATGAGGCTCAGGGAGAGAGATATGTCGTATGATTTGATGTTTCAAAACGCACTGAAACTGCACCAAAGCGGAAATTTTGCCGAGGCCGAACAACTGTATCGCCAGATATTGGAAGCCGTGCCGGAGCAGCCCGATGTACTCAACCTTTTGGGTATGATCGCACAAGAAAAAAATGCGCACAATCAGGCTGTTGAGCTGTTTTATCGGGCATCAAAACAACGACCGGACAATCCGTTTTATCACTTCAATCAAGGGTTTTCTCTTTTACAGACCAAAAAATTGTCGGAGGCGGAATTTGAATTTTCAAAAGCCTTAGAGCTGCAGCCGGATATGAAAGAGGCCGTATATTTTTCGGGACTGACCGCCGAGCAAAAAGGAGAAACGCAAAAAGCGGCCGATTTATATGAACGGGCTTTGGCTTTGAATCCGCAATATGTGGAGCCGAAACTTGCCTTGTGTTTGCTGAACGGCGGCCTTGATGAGCTTAATTTGCTTGATGAACAAATATGCGATAACTATATGATAAAATATAATATTGCAAAAAAATATTTTGATGCTGAAAATTTTGATAAGGCACTTTTATATGCCGACAAAGCGGCAAAACTTGCTCCCGAAAATGAGGATATTTCACTGCTTTTGGGGCTGATTTATTTGCAACAAAAATCGGTTTCAGATGCTGAAAATATGTTTGAAAAGACGCTCGAGATTAATCCGGAAAACCTCCCTGCCCTGATTAATCTGGCCAATATTTCAGCCGAAGCGAATGATGCTGAAACGGCAGAAAAGCTGTATCGCCGCGCACTTGATATAAACCCGAAAGATTTTGATGCGCATCTGAATTTGGCAAATATGTTGTATAATTGCAACCGCAAAGCCGAGGCTATGGATGAATATCGGGCAGCGGTGCTGGTTGAACCAGAGAATCCAGCGGTTCTGCGCAATTTGGGCATTGTTTTGAAAGAGCAAAATGAATATGAAGAGGCTCTCGGACTATTTTTTTCAGCCTTAAATAAGATTCCGAATGATAAACAGTTGGCAATAAACATTGCTGAAACAATCACTTTGCTGGCAAAAAACGACAAAGACACCGCGCTGAAAATTGCCAAAAACTGGCTGAAATATACGCCGGAAAATCCGGTTGCAAAACACACATCAGCAGCTCTGAACGGCAAAAATATCGATGATAATCATGAATATAGCGAAATTTTGTTCGATGCTTTTGCCGACAATTATGATGATGTTTTACAAAGAATCGACTATCGGTTGGCAGATAAAATTGCCGAAATTATCCAAAATATCGACGGCAAAATTGCTGATTTGGGGTGCGGTTCGGGGCTTGTCGGCGCAGCGCTCAAAGCGAATGACAAAAGGACGCTGATTGGGGTTGATATCTCGTCTGAGATGCTGAAAAAAGCAGAAAAAACAGGAAAATATGACAAGCTTATAAAGTCTGATATCATCGAATTTTTAAGGCAAAAGCCAGAGGCGGATTTGTTGGTTGCGGCCGATGTGCTGTGTTATATCGGAGATTTGGAGCCGTTTCTGGCCGCGGCGGAAAAGTATAAAATGTGTTTTTCGGTTGAAGACCTGCCCGATCGCGACGGATATGTTATGCAACCGTCCGGCCGTTATGCTCACTCGCAAAAATATATAGAAAATTTATTGAAAAAACATAATATTACAAACTTTAGCTCATTTACAACATTAATCCGCAAAGAAGATGAAAAAGATATCATCGGCCGCATATTCTGCATTGGATTTTAATTTTATATCATAAATAATTCTTGACAACTGCCGGGGGGGGGTAAAATGCCCTCAGATTAAATTTTATAAGGATTATTAAGATGAAAAAATACAGTTCAAACCAAAGCGGCCGGTCGATGATTGAGATGCTTGGCGTGCTCGCCATTGTCGGGGTTCTGTCGGTTGCAGGTATCGCCGGTTATTCCAAAGCTATGGCAAAATATAAAACAAACAAGCTGATTGACCAAGTATCCACCGTGGCGGCAAATGTCCGCACAACTTTCGCGGCACAGAGTAACTATAAGGGATTATATACTGAAGAAGCGTATTCTTTGGGGATATTTCCCGAAGAAGTTTCAAAAGGATGTTCCGATAGCGTCTACAATAATGGTGATAATTGCCTGAAAAATGCTTTTGGCGGAGTTTGGGAAGTTCGTACAGATGATGCCATTAATGACGATTGGTCATATTTTGAAATCGGCGTTGACGGCTTATCTAAAGACGCCTGCTCCGCTCTGGTTATGGCCGATTGGGGTCCGGCATCTGCCGTAAAAGGGTTAGTCAAAACTTCGGCAGGACAAGATTTGCTTAGCATTGTAGGAGAATCTTTAGATATATTTGAGCCAATAGAATTGAAAAATAATACAGTTACAATAAGTTCTGATATTTGTAATTGTTCAAGCACTGAAAACAATTGCGTTGTTGTGTGGAGATTTCAGTAACTTTTTGTGCATTGAAAAATAAAGAAAACCGGCAGGTTTTGTGCCCGCCGGTTTCTTTCAAAATAATCTAATCTGACAAAGAATCTTCAATATTTTCAACAAGAATAAAATAATCCTTTTTGAAAATTTTCAGAGTTTTGCTATCGATAAAATATGTATTATCAACAACAAAGCCATGCATTTCTGTTTCTGAACCTTTACCGTTGGCAATAGCTTCATAACAGTTTTCAGTACAAACATCAGGGTATTGATTTTTAATAGCCTGACAACATTTAATTTTTCTATTCATAATCATAAATTTTCCTTTATATTATTCCATTGCCTTATTTTTGTCAACAATATTTTTGCAAGGATAGGTTTTATGATTTGCATCAACACAATTTCTAACCAATTTGACTATTGACTCAATATATTGATTTTCAGTACGCTTTTTATAAATGTTTATATATGACGGGTGGTGAACAGCAACATATTTTATCCCGTTTATCATATAGGTTTGATAGTGATAGTTTGCAGGAAAGCGACTAAACGGTATATTCAATTTGTCTAAAACAAACTTTGAAACCAATCCTCCCAATAAAAAAATAATTTTAGGCCTAGTGTCTAGTATTTCTTGTTCCAAAAAGGAATAGCAGTTTTTCATCTCTTGATTGGTCGGGTATCTTAATTTTCCATTTATATCTGTCGGTGCGCATTTTAAAATGTTTGTCCGATAATACGCCGCTCCGCTATAAGCCGTCTCTATCTTCCTTAAGAGATTCCCGCTTGATGATAAAGGAGAAAGAGCATCTTCAGGCTTCATACATTTTTTTAGCGATACACCAACCCACATAACATCACATTTTTGAAGGTGTATCTCTTTTATTTTATTATAACTGCAACTATTACATAAGTTATTCATCATCTGTTATTTCCTTGATTTTTCATTACATCTAAAATAGTTTTTCTCACTTTTTCAATTGGAACATTTGAAAAAGAATAGTTAAGAGATGCTGAAAACTCATCACGAGCATAGAGATACTCGTTTTTGCCACCTTGTGTAACATCAGAGGAAGTATACTGAAGAAGACGCTCTATAGATATATCATTGTGACTGTTAAGAATTCTATTCCATTCCTTTGTACCTGGATATGGCCTAAACTCAAATACACTTGCTCTAAATTTAGCCTTTTGTCTAATATTTAACTTATTTAGTTCATTAATTAAATTTTCTGTATTACATATCTGCTTTTCTGTTTCATTAGGAAATCCCATTATAAAAAAACCTTTTACATTTATTCCTGCTGCTAATGTTTTTTGTACACATCTATATATCATTGGGACATTAGTTTTTTTACCAATATATTGCAACATCTTATCGTCACCACTTTCAATCCCAAAAGCTACCTCTCTTAATCCAGCTTTGCGTAATTTACACAATAATGATAAATCAATTTTATCAAAAATATTAATTCTACCATTTGCATCCCAGTGAAATTTTTTAGCAATGCTATCTTGTAATATTAAATCCGTATATTCTTGTATATTTTGAGGATTAGCTAAAAATAATTCATCGACAAATCTAAATGAAGTTACCCCATACTTATTATATAAGTATTTTTGTTCTTCCAAAATATTTATAGAAGAACGTCTCCTAGGCTTAATGTCTTCTGTAATACTATGCGCAGCACCACAAAATGAACAATCATATGGACATCCCCTAGATCCAACTATATTTGCCTCTATGCTTCCGTCTTCAGATTTAAATGGATCATTCACTAAAAAATTTCTGTCAATAAAAGGAAGAGCATTAATATCAGGGATAAGCCATTTTGTAGCGTCTCCTTTACATGATCCACACCAAATTTGTCCTGAATTATCTTTCCAATAGGTTAATGGCAAATATTTACGATTTTCAATATCCTCTAAAATTTTTGCGACTCTTAATTCTCCTTCTCCAATTATCATCGCATCAATTCGAGGGATTTTTTCATCTTTAAGGATTTCTTGAGTTAAAGCTCTCGTCTGATGCCCTCCAAGCATAACAGAGATTGATGGAGAAATGTTTTGCAATAGTTTTACAGAGTTATTATATGTTGGAGCTAACAAATTTAATCCAACCCATCTAGGAGAAATTTCATTTATTGTTTGAGTTATTTTACTAATACCTAAACCAAGCGCTTCTGCATCTAACACATCAACATTGAATCCTTGGTTAGCCGCAACTGTTGCAATATACCCTAGACCTAAGACAGGTAATGTCTGGTTGTTGTATTTTTTCTCAACATCATAATTTTTTAGTGGAGAGTTAACTAATAACAAATCTACCTTACTCATTCACATACCCATATTATTTAATGATATAATAAAAATTATATATCAAATTTTAAGAGTAATTGCAACAATTTTTATTGTTAAAATTGTTATCCATAGTATTTTTCACTTCTGCACTAGATTTTATGATATAATTAGGTAATCCCAACGAGATTGTAAATTCCCACGCTTTGCGCGGGTTCCTTTCGCGTCGTAAGCCTCTGCCTTCGTTCAAAACTAAGCTGCTCGCTAAAGTTTTGAACTCGTCATCGCCAACTTCCCGCTCCGAACTCTGCTCGTCCGAATCTCTTTTTGACATAGTCAAATACAAAAAAGACCGCAATAAATGCGGTCTTTTTTGTATTGGTGATCCCAACGAGATTCGAACTCGTGTTGCAGCCTTGAGAGGGCCGCGTCCTAGGCCTCTAGACGATGGGACCTTCGATTTTGCTCCTCTCTACTTAATATAATTTTATATTTATTGCAAGCTTTTTCTTCACTTCATCGCAATTTTTATTCCCAATTTATCAAATGAGCCAAAAATACTTCCGCAAAATCGGCTCTTCTGTTGCGATAATCTATGTAATATGCATGTTCCCACACATCTAAGCACAAAATCGGCTCATATCCTTTTATCAACGGATTCTCCGCATTTTGCGTTTTCAAAATCGCAAGTTTTCCGTCCTTTTCGGCCAACCAAACCCAGCCGCTGCCAAACAAAGACACCGCCGCGTCCTTAAATTGCTGCCTGAAATTTTCATATGAGCCGAAATCTCGCATTATTTTTTCTGCCATAGCTCCCGATGGTTTTCCACCGCCCTCTTCTTTCATAGATTTCCAAAACATATTGTGATTATAAACCTGTCCGGCATTGTTAAATATGGCTGTATATCTTTCGTCTCCGACGGTTGCGGCAATAATTTCTTCCAGACTCATAGCTTCAAATTCCGTTCCGGAAATCAACTTATTTAAATTGTCGACATATGCGCGATGGTGTTTTCCGTAATGATACTGCATTGTTTCGTGTGAAATATAAGGTTCAAGTGCATCCATATTATATGGTAAAGGGCTTAATTCAAACATTTTTACCTCCTTTTTGTTTGTTTCTAATATATGATTTTTTTTGCATTTTTTCAAGCACAAATAAAAAATTAAGAATTATTAACAGCTACGGATAAAAAAGTTAACAAATAAAATTTTAGCGTTTATTATGTTGTTATTATTGAAATTTATGAGGAGAAAAATAATGCGTGTATTGTTGGTTGAAGATGACTACGCTATTTCTCAAAGTATTGAAATTATGCTGAAAAAAGAAGGTATGATTGTAGATACTACCGATTTGGGAGAAGATGGTCTGGAAATTGGCAAACTCTATGATTATGACATAATTATTCTCGACCTGATGTTGCCCGACATCAACGGATACGAGGTGCTTAAAAGACTGCGCGCCGCAAAAATCAATACTCCGGTGCTGATTTTGTCTTCGCTGGCTGCTCCTGATGAAAAAATTAAGGGTCTCTGCTCCGGCGCTGATGACTATTTGACAAAGCCGTTTAATAAAGGCGAGCTTCTTGCCCGTATTCAGGCCGTTGTCCGCCGCTCTAAAGGGCACTCAAACTCGATTATCAGAACCGGCGATGTTGAAGTAAATCTTGATACTCAGACTGTTTCAGTCAAAGATAAACCTTTGCACCTGACCGGAAAAGAATATGGAATTATGGAACTTTTGTCATTGCGCAAAGGATCTACTTTGAACAAAGATCAGTTCTTAAACCATCTTTATGGCGGAATTGATGAACCGGAGTTGAAAATTATTGATGTTTTTATTTGCAAATTGCGTAAAAAGCTCGAAAAAGCATCGGGCGGAAAAAATTATATTGAAACAGTTTGGGGGCGCGGATATGTTCTGCGCGATCCGGACGAAAAATAAATTTTCGCATTAAAGCAATATAAAACCGCTGTGAAATTGCAGCGGTTTTTTTGTTTTTCTGATACTTTAACTTTCTATTCTGTCTTTTTGAAAATACACAAGAAAAATCCGTCGGTATTGGTAATCAAAGGTGAAAAATTCAGCATATCGGAACGAACAAACGGATATTTCGGAGAAATTTTTTCCTGCCACCTTTCTTTCAGATTTATTGTCTTAAAATCTTTGTGATTTAGCAAAAACCACTCAACGATTTTTTCGTTTTCATCGGGCAATACCGAACAGGTTATATACGCAATCTCTCCGCCTTTTGCCGTATGTCCGGCCGCAAAGTCAAGAACTTCTTTTTGCGCTTTGTTCAGTTCATCAAGCTGTTTTTGGGTTAAGCGAAATTTTGCATCAGGGCTGCGCCGCCAAACACCGCTGCCTGAACACGGAGCATCAACAATAAATCGTTCAAAATCAGCATCTTGTATATTGTTTTTAATCTCAATATTACAAAGTCCGAGCCTTTTCATTCTCTCCGGTAAAGGTCTCAGGCGTGCTTTGTTGACATCGTGGGCAAAAACTTTCCCCTCACCATCGAGCAGATATGCCAAAGCAAGAGTTTTCCCGCCAGCACCGGCGCAATAGTCAACAATTTTCTGTTTCGGATTAACATCGCACATAATTGCAACAATTTGCGACGCTTCGTCCTGAACCTCTGTTTTTCCTTCATTATACGCAGCGCAATTATTCAGATTTATTCTTTCTTCAGAGCGGATTCCGATTGGCGAATACGGAGTTTTTGCAAAAAACAGTCCTTCTTTTTTCAAATCTTTTATCAGCGCGTCGCGGTCGGAACAATTAATCCTGAAATCGGCTGGAGCCGTGCGGTTTAGGGATTTTGCAAGCTCAAAACCGCCGATTTTTTCAAACAACCATTTTGGAGTTTCGGCCTCAACATAGTCCGGATAAACATCTTCCGACAGATTTTTAAGCATTTGTTTTTCCTCAGAAGACAGCGGCGCGAGACCGTATGGCGATGTTGCACACAAAACATCAAAATCCTCATCTTTCAAAAGGGTTAAAAGCAAATCACGCGGTTTGTCGCTTTTGCAGTCAAACCCCAGTTTCATACGATTGCGGACAACCCGCCAAACCGTGTCGATTATGGCTTTTCTGTCCTTTGAGCCGATATATTTTCTGGCTCTGATATATTCGTTGATAATTCCGTCCGCCGGATATTTGTTTTCAAAAATCTTTTCCAAAATTTCCAGTGCTGCCTGGTATTGTGCGCTTTTTTGCATATTTTTCTCCTTTTATCCGGCTGTATAAGTTTTTAAGTCCGCATCTTTTTCAAACAGATATAGCAGGTTGCGCAACGCCTCACCGCGCGGCGAATGAAGGTTGTTATCCGTCCGCATAATCAATTTTGCGTCTTTTGATGCAGTCAGCAACAAATCGGTATGCGTCGGCATTTCCGCCACTTTAAAGCTTTCAAAGCCGGACTGTCTGACACCCAAAATTTCTCCGCCGCCGCGTAATTTCAAATCTTCTTCGGCAATCACAAACCCGTCTTCGGTTTTTCGCATAATTTCAAGTCGGCTTTGAGCCACTTGACTGAGCGGCCTGCCGTATAACAGCACGCAGAATCCAGGTTCGGAGCTGCGCTTGATGCGTCCTCTGAGCTGGTGAAGCTGAGCAAGCCCGAAACGCTCCGCTCTTTCAACAACCATAACGGTTGCGTTCGGCACATTAACTCCGACTTCTATCACGGTCGTAGCTACCAAAAGCTTTAATTTGCCTGACTTAAACTCTTGCATAATCTCGTTTTTTTGTGCATCTTTCATCTTGCCGTGTACAAGTCCGACCTTGTCGCCGAAAAACTTTTGCAACATTTCAAAACGAGCTGTGGCCGCAGCTAAATCAGATTTTTCGGATTCTTCCACCAGCGGGCAAACCCAATATCCCTGCGCTCCGCCGTCCAATTTTCTTTGCAATCCGGCTATGATTTCATCAATTTTTGTATCCGGCATAACGCGTGTATCAACCGGCTTTCTTCCTTTTGGCAGCTCCGCAATCTGAGAATATTCCATATCGCCGTACGAGGTCAGAACAAGCGTCCTCGGAATCGGAGTTGCGGTCATCACCAAAATATCGCAGCGATACCCCTTTGCTGACAGAGCAAGCCTTTGCTGAACCCCGAAACGATGTTGTTCATCAATCACCGCAAGCGCCAAATTATGAAATTCCACATTGTCAACAAATAGTGCATGGGTTCCGATTAAGATGTTGATTGTACCATTTTTGAGTTTTTGCAAAATTTCTTCGCGTTTTTTACCCTTAATCCTCCCTGTCAACAATTCGATACATATATTTGATTTTTCGCAAATTTTCCGCATAGTCTCAAAATGCTGTTCGGCCAGAATTTCGGTCGGAACCATAATCGCGGCCTGAAAACCCGCCTCAACCGCATTTAGCATCGCAAGCAACGCCACAACGGTTTTTCCGCTCCCGACATCGCCTTGCAAAAGCCGCAGCATTCTGAAATCAGCCTTCTGATCGGCATATATTTCTTCAAGTGCCTTTTTCTGCGCGTCAGTCAGCTCAAACCCGAGGTCTTGCAAAATCTGTTTACGCAGTTTTCCGTCTCCGCAAATGGATTTTCCTTTTTGCCGCTTGATTTTCTCCCGCGAAATTGCCAAAGCCAGCTGATTGGCCAGCAACTCGTCATAAGCAACTCGGCGGCAATATATCGAATTTGTGTCAATATCTTTGATATTCTGCGGGTTATGAAGCCTTTTAAGCGCATCGGCAAAATCCGGAAAATTTTGTTGTTTCTTAAAATTTTCGTCTTGCCATTCTGGCATTTTTGGAATTTGCGACAATGCGTATTTTGCAACTTTTTCTGCCATTTTATTGCTGATGCCGGCAGTCAGCGGATATATCGGTTCAACTTTCGCAATCTTTTCAAAATCCGATATTCTGCCGATATAATCAGGGTGTATCATCTGCCGCATACCATTAAACAGCTCGATTTTTCCGCTTACGACAACCTCTTCGCCGACCGGCAGATTTTTTTCAATCGTCGAAAGATAATATTTGAAAAAATACAGCACCAACTGTTCGGTTTGGTCTTCTATCACAACCTTATACGGTTGTTTTTTGGTTTTTGGCGCAATATGCTCGACAACTTTTCCGCGCACGGTACAGACAACGCCGGTTTTTGCATCGGCAATCAGCGGAGAATATCTCCGGTCAACAATATTGTACGGAAGATGAAAAAGCGCATCAACAACCTTCCCCCCGCCGTAAAGCGAGGTTAAAAGTTTGGCGTATCGCGGGCCGACGCCTGAAATATTCTCAATTCCGCGAAACAGCGGATATAAAATCTCCGGACGCATTTTTTATATCAAAATCCTCACAAAAATGTTGCTCTTGTTCATATATTGTATATACTTCACTTTAACATACAAAAATATAAAGTTGGGAAATATGTCAAAAGATATCAACAGTTTTGCAAACAAAATCGTCGGCCCGATGGTTGACGGATACGATGCGTTTTGGCTTTCAAAGTTTGTGCTTGCGCTCAAAAACGACTTGCTTTATATCACAAGCGACGGAAATGCCCTTGAACAGGCGGCGTTATCACTGGCATATTTTTGCCCAGATGTCGAGATTTTGAAATTTCCAGCTTGGGACACGGTTCCGTATGACAGAGTGTCGCCGAATGCCGAAATTGCGGCTCAAAGAATCCGTACGCTTGATTTGCTGTGCAACAAAAACGGAAAGTCCAAACCGAAAATCGTTATTACCAGCATCGGCGCCGTTTTGCAAAAGCTTCCGCCGAAAAAAGTTTTTCTCAATGCCGAAAAAACGCTGAAAAAAGGCGGAAAACTTGCGTTGATTGATTTTATACATTATGCCGAAACCAACGGATACACCCGCGTTGAACAGGTTATGGAAAGCGGAGAATATGCAATCAGAGGCGATATTGCCGACATTTTCCCGAGCGGCAGCGAAAATCCGGTTCGTATTGATTTTTTTGATGATGAGATTGAGCGAATGCGCTTTTTTGATGCATATACTCAAAGAACTTTGCAAGATATTGATTCATATACATTTCAGGTTGCCGGAGAGGTTTCTTTGGGGCAACAGACAATCAAAACTTTTCGCCAGAAATATCGTGAAATATTCGGTGCCGCGGGCATCAAAGATGAACTTTATGAGGCTGTTTCTGCCGGCAAAAAATATACAGGTATGGAAAATTGGCTGCCGTTGTTTTATGAAGACTCCCTTCCCTCGATTTTTGATTATATGCCTTTGGCAACCGTGGTTCTGGGCAAAAACACCGACGAGGCCGCGGAGTCCAAAATTTCATCGATTATTGAGCATTTTCAGGCTCGTCTTGAGGCTTTGCCAATTGCCGAAAAGTCACAGACAGATGCATACCGCCCGATTTCTCCCGAGCTTTTATACCTCAAAAAAGAACAGATTTTCAATCGGCAGAATACTGTTGTTTTCAGCCCGCTCAATCTTCCGAAAAGCGAAGGTGCGGTTGTGACCGGAGCAACTCCGGGGCGAGACTTTTTTCATGCAAAAAACATATCTTTGAACAAAGTTTATGAAGATTTGGCTGATTATTTGGCCGAAAACGGACGCAGAAATCGCATAATATTCTGCAATTCGGAAGGTTCGCGCGAGCGCATTGTTTCCGTTTTGCAACAATATAAATTTAAGGATATTGCGGTTGCGGACACCTATTCGGCCGCGCAAAAACTGTTTTCAATCAAAAAAACGGCCATCTGCGTTTTGGAAATTGCCCACGGATTCCGCGATGAAGATGTCTGCTTTGTTACCGAGGCCGATATTTTCGGTGAAAAGCAAAACCGCCGGCCAAAAAAGCGCAAAAATGCCAATGATGTGATTTTGGATATGGACTCGCTTTCGGTTGGAGAGCTTGTGGTTCATATTGAACACGGCGTCGGTCGTTTTGAAGGGCTTGAAAATATCGTTGCCGGTGGCGCGCCTCATGATTGCCTCAAAATTTTGTATGCAAATAACGACCGCCTTTTTGTTCCGGTTGAAAATATCGGTGTAATATCAAAATACGGTTCCGATGATGAGGGCGTAAAGCTTGACAATCTCGGCGGCGGTGCATGGCAGGCAAAAAAGGCCAAAGTCAAAGAAAAAATCAAAGATATTGCCGAAAAATTGATTAAAATCGCGGCGTTGCGCAACCTCAAAACCGCAGAGACATTTGTTCCGGAACACGGCTTATATGAAAACTTTTGCGCAAAATTTCCTTATAACGAAACAGATGATCAAAAGAACGCCATAAGCGATGTGTTATCGGATTTGTCTCTCGGACGACCAATGGACAGGCTTGTGTGCGGCGATGTCGGTTTCGGCAAAACTGAAGTTGCCTTGCGTGCCGCATTTACGGTCGCATCTTCCGGCGCTCAGGTCGCGCTGATTGTGCCGACAACTTTGCTCGCGCGCCAGCATTATCTCACATTTTTGGAGCGTATGAAAGGTTTCGGCATCAAAGTTAAGATGCTGTCTCGTCTGGTGACGCAAAAAGAAGCCAAAGAAGTTAAAAAAGGACTGGAAGAAGGCTCGATTGAAATTGTAATCGGCACCCACGCGCTTTTGGCAAACGATATAAAATTCTGCAACTTAGGACTGCTGATTGTTGATGAAGAGCAGCATTTTGGCGTTACACACAAAGAAAAGCTGAAAACTCTGAAAGAAGATGTGCATATTCTGACCCTCAGCGCCACCCCTATTCCGCGTACTTTGCAGTTGTCACTTACAGGTATCAAACAGCTCAGTATTATCGCGACTCCGCCGGTTGACCGAATGGCCGCCCGCAGCTTTGTGATGCCTTTTGATCAGGTTATGATAAAAGAAGCTGTTTATCGTGAAAAATATCGCGGCGGCCAGACATTTTTCGTTTGTCCGAGAATATCCGACCTGATTGAAGTTGAAGACAAGCTGCGTCAGCTGTTGCCGGATATCAAAATTGTGGCGGCTCACGGACAGATGCCGGCAAAACATTTGGAAGATGTTATGACCGATTTTGCCGACAAAAAATATGATATGCTGCTTTCGACCACAATCATTGAATCGGGCATCGATTTGCCGAATGTGAACACTATGATTATATATCGTGCGGATATGTTCGGAATGGCTCAGCTCTATCAGCTCAAGGGTCGTATCGGCCGTTCAAAAGCCAGAGGATACTGCTATTTTACGATTCCGAACAAAAAAGCTCTCAAGCCGACTGCGGAAAAGAGGCTCAGTATTTTGCAGGCGCTTGATTCTCTCGGCGCCGGATTTTCGCTTGCCAGCCACGATATGGATATCAGAGGTGCCGGAAATGTTTTGGGCGAAGAACAATCCGGACATATCAAAGATGTCGGTATTGCGCTTTATCATCACCTGTTGGAAGAAGAACTTGTTCGCCAACGCGCAATTAAGGAGCATGAAGAAGCTCCGAAATTCAGCGATTGGATGCCGCAAATCAATACCGGCGTGCCGATTATGATACCTCAGGAATATATCTCGGATCTGGGCATCAGGCTCGGGCTTTATCGCCGTATCGGCAACCTCAAGGACAAAAACGAGATTTCAGATATGAAAGAAGAGCTTATCGATCGTTTCGGCCCTCTTCCGCAAGAAGTTGAAAATCTGTTGAAAACCATAGAAATCAAGCAGCTTTGCTATGCCGTCAATGTTGAAAAAATTGAAGCCGGCAGCAAAGGGATTTTGATAGATTTTCACAACAAACAATTTGCAAAGCCTGAAAAACTGATTGATTTTATTGCAAAAAGTTTCGGAAAAATCAAAGTTCGTCCAGACCAAAAGATTTTGATTGAAGGAAATTTTGAGCAATATTCCATCAGGATTGCCGAAACAAAAAGATATATCGAAAAGCTGATAGAGCTTGCGGTTTAGAACATTTCTTCGCCGTCTTCGCGCAATTTGGTATAATATCTTTCCAAATCTTCGAGGGTGATTTTTCCTTTGCCCTGAGTATCCATTTCTTTAAATCGCTCCTCATTTGTTTTGTAATAGCCTTTTTTCTTGGCTATTTTGACATTTTTGCGGTCGTTTACGGTCATCGGGCGGTTTTTTCTGAGGTCATATTCTTCAAATGTCAAAAAACCGTCTTTGTCTTTGTCGCAATATTCCATATCCGCGCGAGCAAGTCTGACCGCCGGATTGCGCGAAACCGGAGTAACCTGAAATTTTGCATCTGCGTCAACAGAAGCAAACATCGGCAACATTGCAATCAAAATCCAAAATTTTTTCATCTGCTTTCCCTCTTAATAAAAGTTTTTACCCTGTATAAAGCTTGAAAAACCTATATCCGCCAAACGCCCCGATTTAAGCTGAACTTTGCGATCCATACGCTTTGCCAAATCCATATTATGAGTTGCAATAAGCGCGGATAAACCGGTTTCTTTTACAATCTTCAAAAGCTCGGCAAAAACAGCCTCAGATGTGTCCGGATCAAGGTTTCCGGTCGGTTCGTCCGCAAGCAGCAGCTTCGGAGTATTGGCAATCGCACGGGCAATGGCCACTCTTTGCTGTTCGCCGCCCGAAAGCTCTGCAGGACGATGTTTCAACCGCTCGCTCAAGCCCAATCTTTCAAGCAGCCACGCGGCTTTTTCTTTTGCCTGCTTTTCCTTTGTGCCTTTAATCAGCTGCGGAAGCATCACATTTTCTAATGCCGAAAAATCAGGCAGCAGGTTGTGATATTGATAAACAAAACCGAGATAATCGCGCCGCAGCTCTGTTCTCAGGTTGTCATTCATCTCGCTGCACAAACCTCCGTCTAAAAATATATCACCGCTGTCGGGTTTTTCAAGCAGGCCGGCAATTTGCAGCAATGTAGATTTTCCGGAGCCTGAAGGTCCGATAAGTGCGACAATTTCGTTCGGCATAATATCAAAATCGATATTTTGCAAAACATCAAGCTGTTCGCTGCCCTGACGAAAAGATTTTTTTACAGATTTCATCTGTAATGTCGGTATAATTTTATTCATAACGCAAAGCCTCCACCGGATCCATTTTTGCGGCGCGCCAAGCCGGATATATCGTGGCCAGAAATGACAAGCTCAAAGAAACGACTGCAACAATCATAACTTCAGACACATTTACAACCGCCGGCAGCTGCGACAAAAAGTATATTTCTGCCGAAAACAATTCGTGGCCGCTCAAATTTTCCAAAAATCGGCGGATATTTTCAATATTGCGGCAGAATAAAAGCCCTCCGCCGACGCCTAGCATTGTGCCGACAATCCCGATAAACGCACCATCCAAAAAGAATATCCGCATAATCATTCCTCTGGTCGCGCCGAATGTTCTGAGAACGGCGATATCCCTACCCTTGTCCTTTACCAGCATAATCAGACCTGTAATGATATTAAACGCGGCAACCAAAATTATCAGCGTCAAAATGATAAACATCACATTGCGTTCAACCCCGAGAGCATTGAAAAACGCCGCGTTGCTTTGCTGCCAGTCATACACATATGCCGCATCGCCAATACTTTCTTCAACCGCCTCTTTCACCTCATTTAAATATCGGTCGTTTTTAAGCGTTACATCAATGCTCGAAACTCCGTCCTGCATACCGAAATACAGCTGCGCGCTGTCAAGCGGCATAAAAATAAACGAAGAATCATATTCATACATACCGACATCAAATGTTCCGATAACTTTATATGATTTCATTCTAGGCACCGTTCCAAACGCCGTAACTTTTCCGTTCGGCGAAATAAGCGTAATTTCATCTCCGCGGAAGACGCCGAGTTTGTTGGCCAGACGACGGCCGAGAATCACTCCGTCATCGACAAATTCATCTAAATCAACATCAACAACCGAATTGCGCAAAATTTCTTTCTTTTGCAAATCTTCGGCCGATATGCCGCGCACCATTGCTCCTTCCGCGCTTCTGCCGGTAGAAACCAAAATCTGTTTTTCTATCAGTGGGATAACTGTTTGAACTTCATCAAATTTTTCGATTTCCGCAACGGCTGAAACATAGTTGTTAAACGGCTGACCCGCCTGCGCAATAATGGAAATATGCCCGTTAATACCCAAAATCCTGCCCAAAAGCTCATGACGAAAACCATTCATAACCGACATAACGATAATAAGCGTTGCAACACCGAGTGCAATTCCGGCAAAGGCAAATCCGGTAATTACGGATATAAAACCTTCTTTGCGTTTTGCGCGCAGATATCGTCCGGCGACTACTCTTTCAAATTTTGAAAAAATCATTAGTTTCTCCCTGTTTTTTATACTTTATATAAGTTTATTTCTTATTTTGCAACAACCTATTGATTTTTACAAACAAAAAGCCCCGCGCGAAAAACTATCGCCGGAGCTTTTTCTTCCTCAAAATTTGCGGATTAACTTCTTCTTAAAAACGACGGAATATCAAGGTTTAATTTTTCGTCATCATCAAAAATATCGTCATCGCCGAAATCTGAGCTCAGCTTTGGAGCTGCTTTTTCTTCAACTTTCGGCTCAATTTTCGGTTCTTCTTTTTTGCGGTTGCGCTTTGCTATCGAAAAACCGGCCATTCTTTCCAAAAATGTCGGAGTTCTGCTTTGAGAAACCAAAACTTCAGGTTCCTCTTTTTCTTCTCTTTCTTCAGGAACGGATCCGGAGAACAATTCCGGTTCTTTTTCAACATTCACAACCGGAGCTTTCGGCTCAAAAGTATCGGACAAATCAGGGATTATATCTTCAACTTCAATATCTTTTGCCGGTTCTTCCTGCTTGTTGATGATTGCATTAAACAAAGAAGATGCTTTCGGCATTCCGTCCATAACCGACGAGTTTTCAAACATATCGTTGTCTTCAAACTTGTCAAAATCTGCATCGTGCGCATGATTAAACGGAATTTCTTCGTCAATTCTGATTTCATCGATATTGAGCGGCTGAGTATGTTCAATTTCCTGCATTACATCAGGCTCGTCGTCCATAAACGGAAATTCTTTTTCTTCTTCATTGTTTTCTGATGCAATATGTTCCGGAATTGTTGTTTCTTCAACTTCTTCAACGGTTTCAAACGAAGCGACTTCCGGTTCTTCCGGCTTTGTGGCCGGTTCTTCTGAAATTTCCGTTTTCGGCAAAGCTGCGCCTTCAGGAGTGATATAGCTTTCATCTATATAAGACGGGCTTTTGCGTTCCATTGTTCCGTATCTTTCGCGAAGAGGAACCCCGTCGCCGATTCCGGTTGCGACAACCGAAACACGGATTTTGCCGTCCAAAGCTTCATTAAAACTGGAGCCGAAAATGATATTTGCATCTTCATCAACTTCTTCTTTAATACGGTTTGCGGCAGCGTCAATTTCCATAAGGGTGATGTCCGAGCTTCCGGTAATATTAATCAAAACGCCTTTTGCGCCGCGCATTGAACAATCATCAAGCAACGGGTTTGCAAGCGCCTGTTCGGCAGCTCTGATAGCGCGATCTTCACCTTCGGCCTCGCCTGTCCCCATAATCGCTTTGCCTCTGTCTTCCATAATGCTTTTTACATCGGCAAAATCTAGGTTAATCAACCCTGGCATCATCATCAAATCGGTAATCGAACGAACGCCGGAATAAAGCACATTATCCGCCATCACAAATGCATCGGAAAGAGTTGTGTTTTTGTCGGCGATTCTGAACAGATTCTGGTTAGGGATAATGATGATGCTGTCAACTTCTTTAGTAAACTCTTCTACTGCGGCATCGGCAATTTCCTGTCTTTTTTTGCCTTCAAAAGCAAACGGTTTTGTGACAACGCCGACAGTCAAAATCCCTTTATCTTTTGCAATTTTTGCAACAACCGGAGCTGCGCCGGAGCCTGTACCGCCGCCCATTCCGGCAGTAATAAACACCATATTTGCCCCCTCAAGCGAAGCCTCTATTTCTTCTTTGGCTTCTTCTGCGGACATTCTGCCGACTTCGGGTCTCGCACCGGAGCCGAGGCCGCGGGTTGTTTCAAGCCCGATTTGAATCTTTTTGCCGGCCAAAGAATTTTCCAACGCCTGAGCATCGGTGTTTGCAACAACAAAATCCACGCCTTCAAGATTTTTGGAAATCATATTGTTAACGGCATTGCCGCCGCCACCGCCGACTCCGATAACCGTAATACGCGGTTTGAGTTGCGATATGGTTTTATCTCCAACACCTATTTTGATTGTCATATTCAGATTCTCCGATTTTTATTTTATATTTTATAAAAAGTTGGCTTAACTATATGTAAAATAGATTAAGTTTTAGTTACCAAAAAAAATAAAAATATCTTAAAAAGACTGTTTCATCCAGCCGAATGCTCTTGAGAAAAATCCGCCTTCGCTTGAAGCTGATCGTTTTACGGTTTTTGTTTTTTTGCCTTCGCTGTTCAATGCATAAATCAACAGGCCGACAGCCGTAGAATATTCCGGACTGCACAATGCGGACGGCATATTTGCAATGTTTCGCGGAACGCCTAAACGCACCTGTTTGTCAAGCAAAACAGACGCAACATTTCTGATTCCGGTAAGCTGACTGCAACCGCCGGTCAAAACGACTCTGTGATTCGTCACATTTTTCAGCCCGTGTTCATCAAGTTTTTTGTTAATTAGCTTAAAAATTTCTTCGACTCGAGCCGAAATGATGTTAATCAGCTCCGATTTCGGCACCGCGCGAACGGAAACATCGTCTTCTTCGCCTACCGGATAAACATTTATCTTTTTGGTTCTGTCCTGACTTGTCAAAAATGCACAGCCATGCAGATTCTTCAAGCTTTCTGCGTGTTCTGCCGAAGTCGTAAGCCCCCAGGCTATGTCGTTTGTAATATATTTTCCGCCGACTCCGATTGCCGAAAACTGAACCGGATATCCGTTGCGAAAAGTCGCAATATTTGTAACTTCTCCGCCGATATCAACGATTGTGGCGCCGATTTGTCTTTCGTCTTCTACTAAACAAGCCAGACCCGAGGCATATGCCGAAAACGCCCTGTCTTCAACCTCAAGTCTTGCATTTTCTACCACGCTTTCAAGGTTTTTATACATACTGGACGGAAACACTCCGAGCAAAACATCAACAGACAATTTGTCCGCATAAAGTCCGCGCGGCTCACGGGTTTCTTCTCCATCGTCAATTCGATAATTTCCAGTCAACTCGTGTATAAGTTCATAGTCGGCAATATTAACTTTGCTGAGGCATGTCAAAACCACTTTGCTCGCATCTTCCGAATTTATCGGACGATTTTTGTTTATGTTTATAACCGCATGTTTTATTGAGCTTTTTGCTCTGTCTCCCGAAATATTTATGATAACTTTGCTGATTCTTTCATCCGCCATCTGTTCGGCAGCTTCTACCGCGTTGCACACGCTGAGCGATGCCTCGTTAATATCGGTGACGATTCCGTTTTTAATTCCTTTTGATGCGCTACAGTCATAGCCAACAATTTTAATCGGTTCGCCGGTTCTGTCTTCTTTATTTATATGCGCAATAATACAGCAGACCTTGGAACTTCCGATATCCAAAGCCGCGACTGTGCTATAACGGTTAAAAGAATGCGACGACATACTCTCACTCTCTTATATTTGGTGCTCTTTTTTATTTTTTATTTTGCTGTTATTGCTGTCTTTTTCAAGCTTCACAATGACCTTACCTTTTAATCTTAAATCAATGAAGGTTAATTTACGCTTAAGAAGTCCCTCTGTTCGGCTCAATTTTATAAGTTTTTTCCACGCTTTTTGCATATCTTCTTCCGGCAGCTTTACGGTCAGCCCGTTTTCGATGTCGTCCAAAATTATATCCCATCTGCGGCCGGAGACAAAAACCGCTGCTTTAACTCTTTGGAACAAATCTTTATCCTGTTTCAAAACATTGAGCAGACTGTTTACATTTTCCGGCGCGTCAGGCCCGATAATCAAAAGGCTTTCGACCGGCGGAACATAATCTGACGAAATCACCTGACCGTCTTCGTCTATCGGATAAAAATTGTCCTCAAACTGCCAAAGCGCAATAACATTTTTTTCAACCAGCGAAACATATATCACATTCGGAAAAAAGCTGCGGCGTACAAAGGCCTCTTTGACCCACGGCAAAGCCTCCAGATTGCGCTTTGCCTGCCACAGATTATATTGCAAAACATTGTCTCCGCGGTTGATATTCAAAGCGTTTGCGACATCTGATTTCAGGGTATTCTTCCGCCCTTCAATAATCACATCATCAACCACAAAGCCCATCTGCGAAGTAAAATCGCCGATTTTTTCTTTTGTTGTTTGCAGCTGCGTACCGATAATATCTTCTCTGAGCATTACCACCGCGGCGGACAAAGAAAAAATCATCAGCAAAATCAACAAATTGCCAATTATTGAATAGACCAAGCTATCCGGCAAAGACACCTTCTTTCCCGCAATAACATTATGGCCTGTTTTCATTTTTTGCAAATTTATCATCTTATTTTTTTACGCCGACTCTTTTGACTTCCCATTCAAGAGTTATATATGTTTTTCGTTTAACCAAATTAACAATTTCTTCAGCCAGTTTTTCAATATCTTCAGCCGTTGCATTGCCCGAATTTATAATAAAGTTGCAATGCTTGTCCGATACTTCCGCGCCACCGACTTTAAGGTTTTGCGCACCTGATTTCTTAATCAGTTCCCAGGCTTTTAATCCGTCCGGATTTTTGAAAAATGAACCGGCCGTGCGCTTGTTATATGGCTGCTTTTCAAGCCGATATTCCTGATACTCCTTAATTTTGTTTTTTATTTCGTGCTTTGTAGATGGCCTCAGTTTGAAGGTCAGTGAAACAACAATCCAATCGTCCGGAAACAGGCTTGAGCGATATCCTAAATTTAAGTCTTCGGGATAAACTTTTTTCAGCTCTCCGGTCGAATCTACAATCATTGCCGATTGCAAAAAATCTCCGATGCAATATCCGAAACAGCCGGCGTTTGTCCTCACCGCGCCGCCGATTGTTCCCGGTATTGAGGCCAAAAACTCCAATCCGCCCAAATAAGAATCGCACATAATTCTGAGCAATTTTTCATTATGCAGGCCGGCATAACAAGTCAAAAGATTGTTTTCAACTTCATACTTTCTGAAAAATTTAGAAGAAGTCAGAGAAACCACAACCCCGGCAATTCCGCCGTCACGAACCAAAACATTAGAGCCGCCGCCCAAAACGAACATCGGAATATTCTCGGGCTTTTGACGCAGAAAATCTTGCAAATCGGCAATATCTTCAGGACAAAAAACAACTTCCGCATCGCCGCCGACGCAGAGTTTTGTGTGCCTCTTCATCGGAACATTATACAAATATTTGCCGCGAACTTTCGGCAGCATCTCTGCCATTTGATTTTTTTTGAGCGGATTAAAATACATATCAGTCCTTTCGGGTTGAAATTTGTTTTTCTATAACATCGGCGAATCTGTACGCCGCATCAATAATAGCGCTGTTTTTTGCATTTTGCGAGAAAAATTCGAGCATTGAAGGATTTTCTTCTGCTTCAGTCAAAAGTTCGGCAACTTTTTGTGCCGTAAAATCTTTTTGTTCAAGCAAAATTCCGGCATTTGCATCAACCACATTCATCGCATTAAAATATTGATGATTGTCTGCCGCAATCGGCAACGGAACCAAAATTGACGGAATTCCGGCTGCCAAAATTTCACAAACTGACGATGCTCCGGCACGAGAAATTATGATATCCGAATTGCGGTACAATTCCGGCATATTTCCGAAAAAGTGCGAAACTTTCGCCTTTATGTTTGTTTTGATGTATTTGTTTTCAAGCTCGGCACAATCTTCCTGACGGCATTGCTGAACAACCGAAAGCTTTTTTATTCCCTTGTCTGCCACAAGCTTAAACGCCTCGGGCAAAACATCGGCAAAAACTTTTGCTCCCTGCGAACCGCCGAGAACAAGAACTCTGAGCTCATCATCAACCATATTGCGGTTTTGAGAATGCAAATCGGCAATTTGTTTTCTTATCGGCATACCGCAAAAATCAATCTTTTTATTTGCCGGCAGATATTTCACTTCCGCAAAACTTTTCACTATCACATCGGCAAAACGGCCGAGCAAACGATTTGTTCTGCTCATTACCGAATTTTGTTCGTGCAACACAAGCTTTACCCCGAGCAAAACTGCCGCAACCGAACACGGAAACGAGGCATATCCGCCAAACCCGACAACGCACGCCGGTTTTTTGCGCAATATCAGCACAAAAGCCTGCATAACTCCGAAACCGGTTTTTATAAGGCTTTTTAGCTTAAACAGTTTTGATTTTCCGACCAAAGCGCCGGAGCATACCGCATAATTTTTGATTTCTCCGAGGATTCCTTTATAATTTCCTATGCCTCTGGCGTCGGTAACAAATTCAACATCATATCCGCGAGCCAAAAGTTCGGCCGCAACAGCTTCCGCCGGATAGATATGACCGCCGGTTCCGCCCGCCGTTAAAAAAATCAGCTGTTTTTTTGCTTTGTTATCTTTCATCTTCGTCCTCCGCTGCAACATTTTTACGCGTAATTGCCAAAATCATTCCCATACCGAGAGCGCTCCCCCACAAAGAAGAACCGCCGTATGAAATAAAAGGAAGAGTCATTCCTTTTGTCGGCCCCAAATGAATTGTCGAACACATATTTACAATCCCTTGAATACCGAAAATGCAAACCAATCCCGCCAAAGACAGGATTAAAAACATATTTTTTTCTTTCATTGTCGCCAAAAGCGCGCGGATAACAATAAAGCCGAGCAGCGCAACAATAAACAGGCAGAAGAACAGCCCGTATTCCTCACCAGCAACTGCAAACACAAAGTCTGTATGCGCATCAGGAATCTTCGAGCGAACAACTCCTTCGCCGGGGCCTTTTCCGAAAATTCCGCCGTTTTGAAATGCTTTCAAAGAATTTTTGATTTGATATCCGAGCTCGCCTTTTGATGCAAACATTTGCGAAACCCGATACCGCACATGGCTGTATGTTAAATATGCAAATACGGCGGATGTCGCTACCGCTCCGCCGAGTCCGACAACAAACTTCATCGGCAGGCCGGCCAAAAACAGCTGTCCGCACAGTACAAACGCCAGAACCATAGTCATTCCGACATCAGGCTGGCGAAACACAAGCAGTAAAGTTAGTGCGGCGCTGAAAGCCAGCAAAACCAACAATCCCTTTTCTTTTGTGCGCAGATATCCGTCCAAAAGCCACGCCGTAAACACCGCAAATAAAGGCTTGAGGAACTCCGTTGGTTGCAGAGAAAGCCCAAAAATTCTGATCCATCGGGAAGCACCCTTGTTTTCAACACCGGCAAACAGCGCCCAGATTGTCAGAATTACCGCAACCAGATACAGCACCACGGCCATACGACGAATCCATCTCAAATTAAATGAAGAAACAACTAGGATAATCGCCAGTGAAGATATTGCATAAACAATATGATACACAACAAAATGGTATGCGCCGTACCCTATTCTGACCGCAACGGCCGGACTTGCCGAAAAGCTCAAAAACACACCGAGCACAATAAGCAGAATAACGGCGGAAAGCAGCGGTTTGTCGACCGTCCACCACCATTTTGCCAAAATACTGCGGTTGTTGCGAGAAAAAAACATTTAGAAGCTTACTCCCACAAACATTGAACCGAGGCCGATAACCGCCAAAATTACGGCAACGAGCCAAAATCTGACAACAACATTAACTTCAGGCCAGCCAAGCTGTTCAAAATGATGATGAAGCGGCGCCATTCTGAAAATTCTTTTTCCGGTGCGCTTAAACCAAAATACCTGCAAAAATACCGATATGGTTTCGGCCACAAAAACACCGCCGACAACCGCAAGCAAAACCTCTTGCTTCAGGATTACCGCAACGGTGCCGAGCAGCGCACCCAATGCCAACGAGCCGGTATCGCCCATAAAAACCTGAGCTTTCGGGGCATTAAACCACAAAAATCCGAGGCATGCGCCGACGGTTGCCGCGCATACAATCATCATTTCTGCCGTACCAGCAATGTTTTCCAAAAATCCGTGCTGCGGAAATGCGCCGACAAAAAACGCAACAAGCATAAATGATGCAAACGCGATTGAAAGCAATCCGGAGGCCAAACCATCCAATCCGTCGCTCAAATTTACGCCGTTTGAAGCGCCGGCAATTACGACCATTGCAAACGGGACATAGAAGTACCATAGTTTCAGACTGATACCGACGAGATACGGGAAATTAAGCTCAAAACGCTGACTTTCGGGCGTTGCATATGAAATCGCAGCAACTGCAACCAAAGCCGCCGAAAACTGGAGCAGCAATTTCATCTTTGCGCTCATCGCCTTGCTTGAATCTCTTGCGATTTTTTCATAATCATCGACAAATCCGGCAAATCCGTATGCGAGCATCACAAACAGGCATACCCAAACAAAAATATTCTGCAAATCGGCAAAAATAAATGTGCTCAAAAACGCCGACGCCAAAATCAGGATTCCGCCCATTGTTGGAGTGCCTTTTTTGGCCATGTGAGATTGCGGGCCGTCATCGCGTATCGGTTGGCCTTTTGCCTGATGCGCATGCAAAAAAGCAATAAATTTATGTCCGGTTGCAAGAGTTATGGCCAAAGACAGCCAAAAAGCAAAAAACACTCGCAAAAACAGATGGATATCTAAACCGAATATTGTCATCAGCATATTTTTTCTCCTTTATGCTTTTTATTTTCAATCATCATATTTCATTATTTATAAAAAAGTCTTAAAATTTGTTCATTGTAAACAGATTTTTGATTTGCAGTTTTTGTGTTTTGGTTATATATTTGTGTTAGTTAATTTTTTATGGAGAAAAATCTGATGCGTATATATCATCTTTTTGCCGCAATTGCCGTTCCGGCGCTGTTATGCAGTCCGGTATCGGCGCAAGAAAATGACACCGATGACGAGCTCGGATTCGGTATTGAAGAGGAAGAAGAACCGCAAAGCGGGCTGAAATCTTTCGGCGGAGGACGCGATTCTTGGCGCAGAAAAGAAGAACCCGTTGTTCAAGCCCCAAAGCTCGAGATGATTTCCCGCGTTTCGGACTATATCACGCAAAGCGCAATCTCAAACCTGATGAATCCGGAACAGGTATTTTGCTATAAAGTAGCCTCAAAGCCCAGCGGATATATGGGATATACCATCGACGGAATGGCGCTTGTCTCGTTTTGCGGGATTTTGCCGCCGGCCGAAAGAGAAACTTTGATTGAACAATTTTTCACCAAAGATGCAAATATATCGAGCGAAATTGACAACTGTATCATAAAGCCGCAAATGATGTTCCGCTTTGTTCGCGGCGTTGATTATACCGATGTGTTGCTCTCAAGTCCGTGTCAGTCATATACGGTTTTTTATGCCGGGAATATTCATACCTATAATCTTGCTCCGGTTGCGCCGATGGTTGATGAAATTATCAACATATACAGCGCAAAAGCCCGTGATTTTGCTTCTCCTGCGCTGTTAAACCAGCTGCTTCCGATTGGCATTGCTCAAACAGACGAGCAAAAGAAACAGGTTGAAGAGGCAAACGGCCCTATTCGTAAATGGCAGGCCGAACAAAAACAAGAAGAAAAAAAGAATACCGGATGGAACAAGCTGAAATTCGGAAACTAAAAAACGCTTAACAAAAAACATCTCCGATTGACTGACCGGAGATGTTTTTTGTGCTCAATCATTTAAATACAAGAACTGCCGCAGAGTCATCTTCACTTTCTGATTCAGCACATAATTTACTAATCATTGAAGCTCCTCTTTCTCGCAGTACAGATAGTGGGCAAAAAATTTCATTATATGCACAAACTTCACCCGTCCAATCAAGAAATCCAGCCGATGTCCCCCAATCTGTTGTCAATAATGTAGAGCAGGCATCTTTGGAAATCCCTGTTAAATACAAAGAAAATATAGATATGTCACCACCTATATATATTGCGCCGCCAAATGCGTTTCTGAGACAATTTTTGTCAGAACCTTCTTCCTCATCAAATCCATCAACATCACACGATTTTGATACTTCTTCCGGATAAATACCCAATTGATACGCCGTCTCAGTGGTTAATCCTTTATAATTACCCTGTCCGGCAAAAGTTGTACGAACATTAGCCGCGACTATGGATACCTGGTCAATCAGCTTATTTGTCTTATATTTTGCCATAGCTTTGGAATAACCGGCAATACCAGCAACCGACAAAACGCCGACAATTGCCAGTACGCCCAGCATTTCAATCATCGACCGGCCGCTCTGCTCACTAGTATACTTCTTCATCTTAATAATCCTTATAAAATTTAACCTGAGGGCATTTTACCCCCCCCAGAGGTTGTCAAGGATTATTTATAAAAAACAAAAAAATCCCCTATTCTTTTATTTTATCGATTGATAATTTCAGCGGTGCAATGCCCATACCGAGAACACTGCGAACGCCTTTATTGTTGCGGAATTTAAGCCGCACTTTGTTATCGGTAATATCTTGTTTCTTTATCATAAATTGAATATTTTGCGGCCAAACGGTCGATTTTGTAACCTTTAAATCCGCAACCTCTTTTCCGTCAACATAAAAAGTTATTTTCGAGCCATAATCCGCCACGGCAGAAAACTCAAGTTTTACAAGCAAATCCGTTGTTATTTCTTCTTCAAATTTTATGTTCATTCGGTCTATATAATTGCGTTTGAAAATATTTTCAGACACATCAGTATAGCCTAAAATTGTATTGTTATCAAGCTCCGCGCCTAACTCATAAGACTCAAATTTGCTTGATTCGGCGTTTTGCGCTTTGGCCAATTTGCTATACAAAACCGATTTTTGCTGAACCATATCATTAAAGCTGTCGCCAAGGCTTTCGGAAAGAGTCGGCTCCTTCGAAAACAGCGAACGCCCGAGCCCGTATGCACGCGGCTTAATTTTTATTCCGATACTTTCCAAAAATGTCGGCGCAAAATCCATTGTGGAAAAATCTTTGTTCGGATTTATCGGCATTTTCTGCGGCAAATTCAAAAATACATTATAAATTTTCGGATTCGGAGTTTCTTTTATGCCCTTATAAATATACGCAGGGTGGTCGCCGACAATAATCAGAGTGGTGTTCTCCCAAAACAGCTGTTTTTTCAGCCATTCTACAAATTCATACACGGCCGCGTCAGAACAAATATATTGATCTCTGAGGTCTCCGAAATATGTTTTGCAAGCCTGATGACTATACGAAAAAGAAGTTTCGTGCGTATCAAGAGAAAACAATGTCAAAAGAAACGGTTCGTCCTGCTTAAATTCATAAACCTCTTTTTTTGCAATTTCATACAGCCCTCTGTCGGTAATGCCTCCGAACACGCCTTTATATTTTTCTCCTTTAAGATACGGATATTTTGCCGTCAGCTCGTTGTATCCCATACTTTTTTGATATCCGTGCGTTTTTGTAAAAATATCGGTATCCGCAAAACCTAAATCGGCCGCTTTGATAAACGCGGTCTGATAGCCATTCTGCGCCAAAATTTCTTGAAAACAAACCGCCTGCGGAAGGAAATATTTTGTATCATTGATGTTTCTTTCCTTCAGCATCCTCAGAGGAATTCCGCAGCTTCCGGACACAAACGCGGAGATTGAATAGTCCGTTCCATAAATTTGGTGATACGCAAAGCTGTGATTTTCGTCGTTTTGCAGGCTGCTTAAATTAGGGATTAAATTTTTGCCCTGATACTCTTCAAGAGCAAAATCCTGCTCAAAACTTTCCAGATAAATAACAATCAAATTCCGCTTTTTTGCCGGAAAATCAAACTTTATCTGCGTCGGGTTAACATAATTTTCTTCATATAAAGTTGATGTAAAGCTGTTAATATAAAGGTATTTAATGTATCCGCTGAGCCAAAGAACGGTCACCAGCATCACCGCAGAACAAACCAACCGAGATTTATTCTTCAACACAAAATAGCCGAAAATCCAAACAATCAGCAACGCGGCCAGCACAAAAGCGGCATCTTTCGGCGCCACATTTTCAAGAAGTATTTGCGGCGTGATTTGCATCATCGTATTAATCAGCTGCTCATAGTCAACCTTTTTATACAGACACCTGACATATACCGCAATCGCAAAAAACACCGTGCTGACGGAAAATACAAAATAAGTCAGTATCGGCATAAGTTTATGAAAGATTGTTTTTCGGTTAGACATAACAAAAAGTCCTGTTTTAAACATATTTTTGAAAAGTTATCATTTCCGCCGAAAATTTTCAAGCAAAACTTATTTTATGCTTTGATTAATATAAGCAAAAATCCGCGGATAATCCCTAAAACTTTTGCAAGTCAGAACCGGCAGAGTTGTATTTTGCAAAAATTCGGCAATTTCCGCATTAATTTCCTGCCCGGCAATGTCATAATCACGAATTTTGGCCAGTGTAATCGGACGATAATGATACGGCTGTACCGGAAAATCCGTCGGAATATTCTTTCCGATAAGCCGTTTTGCTTTGATAAAACGCGTTGTAAACCGCCACATTGCAACCCAGCGATTTATCCGCATATCCACAATCAAATCAGGTTCCAGTTTTTCGTACAAATATTTTTGACACCCTTCCACGACCCAATCGGAATGCTCGGCTGTAAACGCCGAAAGCTTTGCAAATTGTTCTTCTTGCGGATAATAGTTGCCGTCTGCAGGATTGCGGCAAATCTCGTCTAAAATCAGTCGCGGAATCCTAAATTTTCGGTTGATAGTATAAGCCAACGACGATTTCCCAGCTCCGAGCGGCCCGATAATCAGAATTTTCACTTTTTGCATCCTATTGTTTTATCGTAACCTTTTTGGCAACGATTGCGCTGATTTCTTCTTCATCTGATTTTGTCATCAAGCCATACAACGGAATCGAAAACGGTGGAAAAGGATTGTGCTTTTGCAACCAAACATATTTGTAATCTGTGCCCTCTTTCGGTACCAGCGACAAAACGCGATGTTTTTTGCAACAACAAAGGATTTCTTTTATCTCTGCATGGCTGATATCCTGCCATTTCAGCGGCTGAGTATGATCAATTTTGATGCTTTCATCCGTCACCACCGCCATAATCTGCGGGTGGATATATTTATAGTACCATATGCCCCATGCAAACAAAACTGTACCGATTAAAACCCACATCTGCGGCAGATACAATATTTTCCAGCCGCACATAAAGAAAGAAGCGACAATCGCGGTAAAGACAATATTAAACAGCAAAAACGCGTTAATCGGCTTGAAATTATAATAAAATATTCTATTCATAAAAATTCCCCTTTGATAAAGTGTTAAATTCGGTAATATCTCGGACACTGCATAGAATATAATTTTTGCGATTTGCTGTCAATAGAGAATCATTTCAGACTGTCAGGATATAAAGCACAAAAAAAGAGGCTGTAAAAACAACCTCTTTTTGTGTGTTCCGAAAACGATTAACGTTTCGAGAATTGGTAAGAACGACGAGCTTTCGCCAAACCGTATTTCTTACGCTCAACAACTCTGTCATCACGGGTCAGGAAGCCTGCCTTTTTCAAAGTTGTTCTGAGTTCCGGCTCGTATTCGTTCAAAGCCTTAGAGATACCGTGTTTGATAGCTCCAGCCTGACCAGACAATCCGCCGCCTTTTACGGTGCAAACTACATCAAATTCATTAACGCGGTTTGTAACTTCAAACGGCTGAGCGATAATCATCTTCAAAACCGGACGAGCAAAATATTGGTCAATAGATTTGCCGTTAATTGTGATATTTCCTTTACCCGGCATAACCCAAACTCTTGCAACTGCGTCTTTTCTTTTTCCGGTTGCATAAGAACGGCCCTGTTTGTCGCGGTTAGCTTTACGGGTTGTCTTAACTTCTGCCGGAGTAGCTGCAGCCTTAATTTCCTGCAAAGATTCAATTTTTTTAGCCATTATAATGCACTCCTTTTGTTTTTCGGGTTCATAGCGGCAATATCCAAAACTTCAGGATTCTGGGCGCCGTGCGGGTGATTTTCACCGGCATAAACTTTGAGCTTTGTCATCTGCTGACGGCCCATCGGATTGCGTGAAATCATTCTTTCAACAGCTTTAACAATAACTCTTTCCGGAAATCTTCCGTCTAAAATTTTGCCGGCTGTTGTTTCTTTGATGCCGCCGATCCAACCTGTATGTTTGTGATACAGCTTGTCAGAGTGCTTTTTACCGGTAAGTTTAACTTTATCTGCATTGATAACAACTACATAGTCGCCGCAATCGATGTTCGGAACAAAGCAGGGTTTATGTTTTCCGCGAAGGATTTTGGCTACCTGAGAAGCCAATCTTCCGAGAACAACACCCTGAGCGTCAACTACATACCACTTTCTTTCAATGTCAGATGGTTTTGTTGCATATGTGTTCATTTTCATATTCCCAATGATTGTTAAAAATTCGGTTTGAATATACCAAGAAAAATCGTCTTGTCAACAACAAAATTTCGTTTATTTTCAATATGTTATAATATAGTATTATAATACCACCATATAACATATTGTTTTTGCACAATTTTGATATTTTTCCGCAAAAAATATTTTTTTATTTTGCAAAAACAAAGCTCCGAAAGCTTTTGAGGCCGACGGAGCTTTGTTCAAAACCTATTTTTCAAGTTCTTTTTTTGGCTTTATGTTCCATGCCGTGCATTTCCAATGTTTGTCGCCCTCTTCTTTTTCAAAAACGCATACATTGCCAGTACCGACTTTGATATCGTGTTCAAGGCAAAATCCCTCAAAATCTCCGGTCAAATATGGTGCAAAGCGGATAATTCCGTTTGAAGAAACAACCATTACAGTTTTGTTTTTGAACTTTTTCTCGACTTTGGCGGCAAAATTGTTCCATGCATCTATAATACCTTCAACCGAAACTTTCCAGCCGTCAGGCACAATCGCGCTTTCGTTCCATTTATCAATGGCTTCCTGCCCGATTCTGGCAATAACCTCATCTTCTGTTTTGTTTTCATCGGGACCATAATCAATCTCAACAAACGAATCATCAAGTTCAAACGGAATATCTTTTCCGATAGCCTCAATTGCAAGTTTTGCCGTTTTGGTTGTGCGCTTGAGCGGCGCGGCATATACCATATCCGGCACCAAATCAAACTTTTTCAGATACAGTCCGAGGTTTGTCCCTCTTTCGCTTTCAACCAAATCCAAATCCGTGCGGCCTCCGACGCGTGTTGGAGTCTGATCTTTTGTAAATGTGTTGCCGTGGCGGGCAATAATTATTCTTGTTGTCATCATATTCTCCTACAAAAGGTTATATTCTTCCAAAACCTGTTCAACGCGGGCAACATCTTCAGGCGAATCAACACCAGAAAGCGCCGCCATTTTGTCATATGAACGATAATCAACTTTTACGCAGCGGACTTTGATATTATTTTCAATCCAGCGAAGTTGTTCCAATCCTTCAAGTTTTTCATATTTTCCTTCAGGCAGAGACGATATTTTTTTGAGAACATCATAACGATAGCCGTAAAGTCCGACCTGACGATAAACCGGAGAAAATTCACCTTCCTCACGCAGTTTTTCTTCTTTTCTGACTGCCGGAATAATGTTTTTCGAAAAATAAAAAGCATCGCCGTTATTGCCGAAAACCGCAGTTGTTCCGGAGAACGGAGTAGCTTTTTTGTGTTCGCGCAAATCATCAAGTTCGTTCCATTTAAGGTTAACGACCGGAGTTACCGTCTCAACCGAATTATCTTTGTAATATTCGGCGATCACTGCCTCCAAAAACCACTCGGGACATACCGGATTGTCGCCTTGCAGATTTACGACAAACTCAGGCTTGTCGGCAAAAGAATCCGCCGCTTCCACAATTCTGTCGGTTCCGGTTTTGCATTCGCTTGAAGTCATTACCGCGTTGATATTGTGCTGTCTGCAAAAATCCATAATTCTTTCATCATCTGTTGCAACAACCGCCTGACAATCTTCAAATTTCTTTGATGCGGCAAGAGCATTTTCCCAAACTCTTAAGAGCATTTCTTTGCCTTTGATTTTTGCAAGCGGTTTCCCCGGAAATCTGGTTGAGCCGTATCTGGCCGGTATTCCTATAAGTGTTTTCATAAGTTCAATTCCTTTCTTATTTTGTGATATATTCTTTAATGAATCTGTTCAAAAGGCAAACGCCGAAACCGGTTGCTCCTTTCGGATTAAGCGGCGTCGGTTTCTCTTGATTGTCAACTCCGGCAATATCCAGATGCGCCCATTTGATGTCGTTCGGAATAAATCTGCGCAAAAAGCATGCGGCAGTCATACCGCCTGCAATTTTGCCTCCGATATTTTTCATATCGGCAAAATCAGATTTTATCATATCGTCATAAGCCTTTGTCAGAGGGAGTTCCCAAAGTTTTTCTCCGGTCAGATTCCCAGCCGCAATGAGATTTTGCGTAAGTTCGTTGTTATTACCCATAATTCCGGCAAATTCGCGCCCGAACAGATTAGCCACCGCACCGGTCAAAGTTGCGGCATCAATCATAACTTTCGGAGCAAAGTTTGTGCCCAAATACCAAAGGCAATCGGCCAAAACCAGGCGTCCTTCGGCGTCTGTATTCAAAATTTCGACGGTCTGGCCTGACATAGAAGCCACAATATCATTCACTCTTATAGCTTTTCCCGACGGCATATTTTCAACCAATCCGACAATCGCAATCAGGTTAGCCTTCAGCTTTTGCAAAGCGGCAACTTTCATTGTTGCGACCATAACCGCGGCACCGGCCATATCGTGATTCATCGTCAACAGGTTCGGCGAAGATTTAAGCGACAGGCCTCCGGCATCAAAAGTAACGCCTTTGCCTACAAATCCGGCGTCATATTCTTCACTGTCCGGATTTCCTTTCCATCTAATAACCGCAACACGCGGCGGATTATCGGACCCTTGAGCCACGGCCAGCAGCAGATTAAAATTGTTTTCTTTCAGCTCGTCAGGTTCCAAAATATCAACTTCAAGTCCCAAATACTCAAGCCGTTTGATATCTTGAGCAAAAACTTCCGGCAACAAATAGTTTGCCGGTTCATTGGTCAGATCTCTGGCATAGCGCACGCCGTTTGCAAGCGCGGCATATTCAGCCCAACCTTTGGCTTCAATGCCTTCAGACGCAATTATCAGCTTTTCGACGGAAGAATATTCGCAGGCTTTTTTTGTCGTAAAATATTTATCAAAGCTGTACCCGCCGAGTTCAAACCCGAGCGCGATATTATATGCCGATTTTTGTTTGTCCGCATTTTCAAACGCCTCATTTGTAACAACGCAGACAATATTCGTGCAATCTTTCATTTTTTGCGCGATTTTGCCGCCGATTATCTGAAAATCGGTTTCTTTCGGGTCTTTCGGAGCCATCGCAACCGAAACTTTTCTGTCCGGTAGTTGATAAACCGCAAAACCGCCCTCTTTTTTACAGTCATAATCATTTTGAAAAACCTCGTCTAAAAACTCTGTTTCTTTGCTGTCCAAAAATTTTTCCAGCCATGCTGATTTCAAAGATTGGCCTTTGGCAACAACAACCGCCAGATCGGCTTTATCGATTTTAGGTGTTGATTCAAACAAAATTTCAGTCATATAATTTCTCCTTTTGAGCACATTTTGCATTATCGTATTACATTTTTTTGATATTCTCCATATTTTTTTGCAGATATCACAAAATAATTGTGGACAGAAACCCCAATCCGTACTATATTTAGACAAAACACAATAATAACAAAAAAGAACGCCATGGCAAGCCATAAAAATAATACGCAAAATCAAGAAGACAAACAGGATTTTCGTTCTGCTTTGCAAAATTCACAGAAAGCCCGTTTGATTTTTGAAATTGAAGACGAAAAAGATTTAGATAGAGTCGTTTCACGTTGCAGACAAATTTGTTCTTCTTCATACAAATATCGCAATTTTGAAGAAAAGTTTGAAAAGCTCTCCCCTCAAGATCAGTTCAAGCTGATTAAAAAACTCGGAAAAATGTATCGATTGGTATATCAAAACGCCAGTTTTTTGCGGGAATACGGTATGCTGAAGCCCGAAGAAAAAGATATGGTCACCATGCAGATTCTCAAAATCTATCACTATGGCGACAAAACTGCAAAAGGAGCTCCGAACGACGGAAAACTTTCCGAACAGACAAAAGCGGCTTATCGCAAAAAAATTGAACAGGCGCTTGCTTTTTCAAAGATTATGAACGATGAAAGCCTGCATGTTCCGATAGATATGGGCGCAAAAAAGCTGATACGATGGGACGCATACGGCCTTATTGACAAGATTTCGGCAACCAACTTAAGTGAAGCGTATCATCTTTTCCGCAAGAATAAAAACAGCAATTCTCAGTCGTCAAAACAAAAACTTATGCAGTCTTACGACTTGTTTTCTTCTCCGGCATGGGCGTATCATTTTGCTCAGTTTTACAATTTCGGAAAAATTGAAAACACCATGCGCGAGGCTTTGGCAGAAATTAAAGTTCCGCCAAAAATGCTCAAAAATATGAATATCTTTGATTTTGCAGATGTTTTGTATACTCATCTGAATGATTCGGAGCACAAATCTGCAAAGCTGTTTTCCGGCACAAAATTTGAGTTTGTAAAAGCGGTGGCGCACAAAAATTCGGAACAAATCGCGGACAATCTCCGAAAAATGAAAGTTGACGAGCGATATATCCGCTCTCTTTTGCGAGAGATGAAGCATTTCGGCGTTTCTTCAAATGTTACGCCGCTTGAATACATCTGCACCGAAGAGGCTATTTCATATTACAAAGAGAAAGGATTGGATTGTTCTTCTCTGACTGCCGGAAAAGAATATCCGGACAGTTTTTATGATGTTTTGTTTGAAAACAAACTCTACGATCATATTGTGGCCAGGGACGAGCACGGGAACCGAGTCACTGGGCCGAACTTTACGGTACACCACCTGACTGCGGTTGACGAGGCCGGTTCGCAAAAAATCGATGGATACAGCCACCCTAACCTGCAGGAACTTGAAAATTTCAGCAATTTTGTGCTAGTCCGCTCCGATATTCACGAACTTTTGCTGCACGCATTTGATACCATCGTAAAATACGAGAACAACGATGAGGCTTATTCAAATCGTCTGCATATTTTTGACTCAAATGTTGCGGTTATGTGCGGCGTTGATCCGTCAAGCTGGATTTATGCCGATTTTTCAAACGAACGAAAAGTTATTCGCTCGGCAGAATATCACCATGAATATCTGAAAAAAATTACGGAGGCCGAACAATCTGGAAAGCTTAAATATATCCCTCAGCCGGCAGAACTTCCGCAGATCGGCGGAAAGAAAATTGAAGTCAGAACAAAGACAAAAGGTAGCGGAGAATACGCAAATACCGAAATTTTAACCGAGGCAATCAGAAAAATGCGTAAAGGAAGAGAAAAATGAGAAACTTTTTGCAAATATTGCAGAACAATCGTTTTGTAACGCTTGCCGATCCGCTTGATGTCAAAAACATTATCCTGATGCAAAAAAAACTGACTGCGGAAGGCTTGCCGATTGTTCCCGAGAGCTTTTTGAAAGTTTTACATCTTTCCAACGGAATTACATTTAACGACGCATACATATTGGGAATTTTTCCGAATATAAGCTCAATCCGCGATATTTTTGAAGAAAATATCCGTTTACACGCGGACGGCAGCACCCTGCTTTTGGGTCTTTCCGGTTTTGATTTTTTTGTGTATAAACCTGAGGTTAAAAAATATCAAATTCTTGACAGAGACGATTTGTCGGTGCTAGAAGAGTTCTCCGAAGAGAATGTTTTTGATGCAATAATAGATTTTTTGAAGATTTATGATGTCTAATATATATACAGCTGATGAACAAAATATCATCAAAGCGGCAAAGTTGATTAATGAAGGCAAGCTTGTCGCTTTCCCGACAGAAACGGTATATGGTCTTGGCGCCTGCGCCTATAACGCAAAAGCAGTTGCTTCGATTTTTGCAGCAAAAGGGCGCCCGTCGTTTAATCCGCTGATTTCGCATGTGTGCACATTTGACACGGTTGAAGAGTTGACCGTTGTTGATGAAAGAGCTCGTTTGTTGGCGCAAAAATTCTGGCCGGGGCCGCTGACTTTTGTTTTGCAACGCAAAGAAGATAATCCTGCTCTTGATTTGGCCTGTGCCGGATTGAAAACAATTACGGTTCGTATGCCGTCGCATCCGGTAGCAAGAGAGCTTATCAAACAAAGCGGAGTTCCGATTGTTGCCCCTTCTGCCAACCGTTCGCAGACCATATCTCCGACTACTGCCGCGCATGTTTTTGAAAGCCTCGGCGACAAGGTTGATATGATATTGGACGGCGGAGCATGCAGCGTCGGTGTTGAATCCACGATTATAGACCTGACGACACCGCGTGCGGTTTTGCTCCGAGCCGGCGGCGTTACATTGGAAGAGCTCGAAAGCTTCTTAAATGAAACAATCGTGATATCGCACGGCAATCCGGATATGCCGAATTCGCCCGGACAGCTTTTGAAACATTATGCCCCGAGCCGCCATACTCTGCGCATTAATGCCGTCAACAAAGCTCCGAACGAGTTTTTGATCGGTTTCGGACAGATTAAAGATGCTGATATAAACCTCAGCCCGGGCGGCGATTTGTGTGAAGCTGCGGCAAATTTGTTTGCTTATTTGCGTATGGCCGACGAACAAAACGAATTTGCAAAAATCGCAATGTCCCCTATTCCGGAAACAGGCATCGGATTGGCCATAAACGATCGTATCCGCCGTGCTTCATACGCAAAATAACCCCTTGTAAAAACAATATTCCGCCATATATCTATCTCGAAAGGATTTTGTATATGGCGGAATTTAAAACAGATATATTAATCATCGGCTCCGGACCTGCAGGATGCTCTGCCGGAATTTATGCCTCAAGAGCCGGCCTTTCAGCGCTTATTGTCTCCGGAGATCAAATCGGCGGGCAGCTGATTGCCGCAGATATGGTTGAAAACTATTGCGGTTTTGATACTCCGATTTCCGGCGCCGACTTATCGGCAAAAATGCAAAAACAGGCGGAAAACCTCGGCGTTAAATTTGTTTTTGATACCATCAACGAGGTGGATTTTGCAAACAGGCCGTTTGTCTGCAGTTCCGGCCGCAATTCGTTTGTTTCAAAAGCCGTAATTATCGCAACCGGCGCATCATCACAATGGCTCGGACTGAAAAACGAAAAAGAGCTTATCGGACACGGCGTTTCAATCTGTGCCACCTGCGACGGATTTTTTTATAAAGGCAAAAATGTCGCAGTTATCGGCGGCGGCAATGCGGCTATCAAAAAGGCCATATTCCTGACTTCGGTTGCGGCAAATGTTACGGTTATCCACCGCAGAGGCAATCTCAGAGCCGACAAAATCGAACAAGAGAGGGCTTTTGCCAACCGGAAAATTAAATTTGAATGGGACAGCGTTGCCGAAGAGTTGATTGCCGACGGAGAACCGGAAACTCTGCGCGGCATAAAAATCAAGAATCTGAAGACCGATGAAGAAAAAATCATCAATGTCGATGCCGTGTTTTTGGCTATCGGACACAAGCCGAATACTGACATTTTCAAGCGATTTTTGGAGTTGGACGACAAAGGATATATTGTCACGAAAGGCGGAGACTGCAGGACTAACATTGAGGGAGTCTTTGCCGCCGGAGATGTCAAGAATCCAAAATTCCGACAAGCGATTGTATCCGCCGGCTCCGGCTGTATTGCCGCACTTCAGGCTGAAGAATTTGTGAATAGATAATTATTTGTTTTTACATAACAAAAACACAATACCCTTGACCGGTGCACCGTTTTCGGTTCTTATGGTTGATTTTTGTTTTTCAACAACGGTAAAATGATTTTTCTCTGTCAAATCAACAATATATCTTTCAGAATGCTGAAATCTGCCGGATCTGTGCTGCACAAAATTTTCAGCCCCGCTGTTTTCGGTTATCGAAAATATGAAATAACCGCCCTGTTTCAAAGCATTACAAGCCTTTGAAAATACATTATCAAGCTCAGAAAAATAAGTCAAAACATCTGCGGCGCAAATCAGCCCGAATACATTGTTTTTTGCGCTGAGAGAGGACTCGGCGTCAGAGTTTATCAGTTTGAAATATATATGTTTTTTCTCTGCTTCTTTCAGCATATTTGCAGAAATATCAATCCCGATAAGGCCGCCGAATGACGCATATTCTTTTAAATATTTACCGCAAAGGCCGGTTCCGCAGCCCAAATCGAGCACTTTTGTTTTTTTGATTTTGTGTTTGCGCAATATTTGTGCAACAATTTCAGGGGTTTGATAGCTTAAATCGCTCAAAGTTTTTTCAAATTCAGGAGCAAAGGCGTCGAATATTTCGCGAATCCCGCCAAAGCCGTTACTGTCTGCCGCCTGATTTCCGACAATAGCGCCAGCCATATATTCAACCAGCTGATTATCGGGATATTTTTTCAACCATTTTTCAGCATATTTCAATACGATATCGGTATTTTGTTCAAGTGAAATCTCATATAGCAAATACCCCAAATTAAGCTGGTGCGCAACATCTTTTCCATCTGACAGTTCGACAGCCTTAAATCCGTACTTTATCGCCTCTTCCGGCTTTGAAAGCTTTTGGCAGCATTGGCTCAGCCAGTTATACACCCAGGAATCAGCCTGATTTTGCTCAATCAAATTTTCAAAACATTCGGCCGCTTTGGCATAATCTTCCGTTTCAAAATATGTTTGTCCGGCCAGCAGGTCGTTTTCATAATCAAATTTATTCTTTAACAAATCTATATAATATATTGTTTTTGAATATTTATTAAGCATAAAATTGCAATTTGCGCAATTTATTAATGCCGTGACATTATTGCGATTATGTTTGAGCGCGGCAATATAGAACTTTAGCGCCTTACGATACTTTTTTTGCAAATAAAGTTTGTTTCCGCATAAAATATTTTTTTCTGCATTTTGCCTTAAATCAAACACTTAATCAATCTCCCGTAATTATATTGAAAAAAATATCATTTTTTTGTAAAAAAACTATTGACGAGACAAAAAATATATTATATGTATGCACTTACCTTATGGGGGTGTGGCGGAACTGGTAGACGCGCTAGACTCAAAATCTTGTTGCCTCAGGCAGTGGGAGTTCAAGTCTCCCCACCCCTACCAATACGAAAGGCTTGTAAATCAAAGATTTGCAAGCCTTTTTTGTTGCGTAAAACATCGCAAAAAAAACGGGCAGAAAATTCCACCCGTTTTTTGTTTTTTTACAAACTATTTTCCGTAAATAATCTGCACGCCGAAATTAAGCTCAACCGATTTGTCGGCCTCAACCTTAAATTTCCACTCATTGCGGCGGATATCCTTGCTCTCGCCCGGCATATTTTCGCTCAAAATTTTGTATTGAGCCGGAAAACTCTGCTTGAACACAACATCGACATCTTTGTCCGAAGAGTTTGTAAACTTCACTTTCGCTTCAAATTCGCTCACATTTTCCGAAACCTTGCGGTTAGAGGTGATAGAACCGGACGCAAACACATCAAACGCATCGCCGAGATTGAGTTTCAGCTCTTCGTTCTTCGGAGTGTGAGAAATACGATCTTCTCCGATAAACTGCAGATTTCCGTCCTTGTCGCGCTGATAAAATCTGACTGTTCCGGACGGAAGAGGAATCCCCAAATTGTCTTCGGTCGAATTGTTGATGACATAGCTTTGCGTCAAGGTCGATTTTTCAAACGAAGAAGCGCTGTTTTGCCCGAAATACAGCGGAGAATTCAGCACTAAATTTTTGTGATATTTGACCATATCACCCTCAAGCAGGCTCAGCTGTTTAGTCTGATTTGCCGCCAAATCAACACGGAATGGAATGTTATACATATGATATCCGGCAAGAGACTGTTCGTCCGGCATTGCGGCAGCTTCCGCAATCGTATCCATTGTATTTGCGGCCATTGCCATCATTCGCATACCTTTTGCCATAATCGGGCGTGCGATTTGTTCGTTCACATTGCCGGCAACAAAGCTGATTTTTGCATTTTTATAATCAATACCGGAGACATTGTTAACGGTTACCCAGCCTTTTAGGTTAAGCTCGCTGTCCGACAGCAAAGTTGCGACATAGTTCGAATCCCAGCTCAAACCGCCGGTCAGATACATCAGGCTGATTTCCTTTTGTGCTGCGGTTTCGTTCATAATTTTTGCCGCCAAGCTCGGTTTTGCCTGCAAATCTGCCGGAATTTCCGGATAAATTATGCGTCCGTTGAACGACGGATCAATTCCGTAAGAAAACTTGAGAACCGGAGTGCCGTAACTTTGGCTAACAATTTCGGCATCAGAGAACACCGTTTCGCCGGTTTTCGGATTTTCAACCGCGGTTTTAACCTTTTTGCCGACATATTTTTGCATCAGATTTTGTGCAGTAATCAGATTATAGTCATAGTTCTGTTCCAGAACATTTACTCCCACAGCCAGCAAAACCGCCGTTTCCGGACGCATTCTTTCGGCCACCCCCTCAAACGAAAGTTCGCTTTCTCCGGCTGGAAGATAAATATTTCTGGAATCTTTGACCAATGCCATATTTTTATAAACGCTTATCTGCGTGTCGGTTCTTTGGCTTTCATTAACCGCAATTTCCGCAGCGCCGGCAGCGTATGCAGCCATTGACAGAGCAGTTGTAAGACACAAAAGTTTTTTCATCTTATATCCCCTTTATAATAGTTTGGCTTCATAAACATAAACAATTTCAGACTTTTCGTTTGCGGGCGGAAGATTCATTTCGCACACGAGCAGAGTCTTCAATTTTGAAAGTTTTTCAATTATTTGCGGCTCAATATCACACAGACCGACCGCGTTTTCAGATGTTCGATAAACCCAAAGCGTGTTTTCTGCCTTATCGACTTCAAACATCGGGTTTTCGGGTTCGACTTCCGCCGCAAAGATAAGGAGCATAATCTCCCCGTCTTCATTCGTCACAAAATCGAACATTTGATACAAGTCGTCCATATATATAGTCACCTCAAACTTATTTTACAGCGTTCAAAACATCATCCGTAATATCAACAACATCGGCAGTTTTTACGGCAATCGAATTCATCGAAAAGACGGCATTAACATTTTTTTTGTTAGCGACTTCAACCAAAGCGGCATTAATTTTTTCTCCGGCATCTTTGAGCGCCTGTTGATATTCTTCGATCAAATCATTGCGTTTAAGCGACAATGAGTTTAGATACACTTCCGAATATTCTGCTTTTGCTTTTTTATCTTTCATTTTATTCAATTTGTCAACAGCTGCATCAACCTGTTCGGAAAGTTGCGCAATTTTCGCATCATAATTTTGGCGGATAGAAACCAGATTCGGAGACATCGCAACCAGTTTGCTCACATCATAAACATATACAACGCGGTTTGCCTCAATTTGCTGCTGAAGTGAATGAATTTTAGCGCAGTGAACAATGCTTATAACAAACAAAATTGCCGCAATCACGGCAAATACAACGGTTTTATCAATTTTTTGACACAGGGTGTAAAGTTTTTTTTCTTTTTTCATAAACAGCTCCTATATAAAAAAAGACCTTGAGCGGATTTCTCCGTCCAAGGCCTTGTAGTGTTCATATTACCAAGAATATGTGATACCTGCACGATATGCAGCATTCGAGGAGTTGCCCCAAGAAGCGCCGATATTGAGCATTACATTGTCGTTAATCCAGTGGAAACCACCGAGTGCAGCCGCAGTATGACCTTCATACGCACCTGTACCGAACGAAATTTGAGTATCACCGGTTGCGCGAGCATTCGGAACGAGAGCCGATAAAGCAGCCATTTCAGCCATACCGGCTTGGAAATCTTTCTTCAAGCTCTTAACATCGTTATCTAGGCTGTACAATTTTTCATCAATCGATTTAACAGCATCAGACAGATTTGTCGTACCTGCAGCATAATGAGTTGTAGCCATTGTCGGAACAACATCTCCCAGAGCAGTGTTGATTGCGTCAATGTTTGCATTTACGGTAGCGTCAGCGGCAACACCGTTAAATGTTGTAGTTGTAGCAGTTCCGATGTTTGAAGCAACCTGAGAAAGGGCAGTCGACAAATCTTTTCCTGCAATACCCGCATTGGTGTATTCAACAGCCATTGTATTTGTCATAGCCGTTCTGTTACCGATTGCGTTATCAAGGCTTACAAGATGATCTTCAACTGTTGTACCTCTTGCAAGGTTTGTGCCATTACCAACAGTAGAGGCAGCGCTGTTTACAGAGCCGTCAGCATTAGCCAAACCATGGATCTTGCCCAAAGTCTTGTCAATGCCTTGCAAAGCATCAGAAATTGTCCCAACTGTTATATTTCCACCATTTGTGAAGTTTGTGCTTGTTGTTAAAGCAGAAACATCACCGATTGTATTCAAAGCGCCCGTAATTGTAGATGGTGTAGAACCATCAGCACCCTTTGTTGTGCCGGTATATTTCGCATTTTCGGCAGAAGCCATAACAGTCGCGGTTGTAGCCAACGCTGCGGCATCGCCAGCACCAGTAACAGCCGTTGCGCCATTGTCAATTGATTTAACAACTGTTGCCCCATCAAATGTCATACCGTTTGTAGAACTCAAAGTTGTCAAACCATCAACTGTCAATGTGTCATTCAAAGTAGCAGCTCCTGTTACACCGAGTGTGCCACCAACAGTGGTGTTTTTAAGAGATGTATCACCTGTTACAGTGAGTGCGTCATTAACAGTCGTAGCGCCGTTCAATGTTGTTTCACCAGCAACTGTCAATGTGTCGTCCAAAGTAGCAGCTCCTGTTACACCGAGTGTGCCACCAACAGTGGTATTACCTGTTACACCGAGTGTGCCACCAACAGTTGTATTTGCAAGCGTTGTGTCGCCTGTTACTCCCAATGTGCCGCCAACAGTTGTATTTGCAAGCGTTGTGTCGCCTGTTACTCCCAATGTGCCGCCAACAGTGGTATTACCTGTTACACCGAGTGTGCCACCAACAGAAATATTATCTTGGAATGTCTGATCACCTGTAAAGGTATTTCCTCCAGCAAGATTAGCTTTCTCTGTATCCAATTCGCTTAAAGCTCCGCCGATTGTTGTTGATGAAATATTCCCAGCCGGTGTAAACTTAGCACTTTCAGCATTTTCACGAATAGAGTTCAAAACAGAACCAGCCGTATCAACATCACCATTTAATTTATCAATAGCGTCCTTATTCGCCGTAATATTAGTTTTATTTTCATTTATAGCAGTTGCGTTATTTGCAATAGCAGTTGTGTTATCTGCAACATCTTTTACCAAACCGCTCGAAGCATCACCAACGGTTGTTTTCAAATCTGCAACATCTTTTACCAAACCGCTAGATGCATCACCAACGGTTGTTTTCAAAGTCGCTATATCATTCTTATTTGTAGTGATTTGAGCAACACCTTCTGTTGTGATTCCAGAATCTGCCGCAGCCTGCTGGTTAGCTGTCAGAGTATTCTGTTTTCCGGCAAGACCGTCTGTCAGCTCTGTCTTTGTGGCATAATTTGTTGCCAAGTCAGTTGTTGTTGTGTAGTTTGCATTGTTTGCTGTGATTGCATCGCTGATAGCGGTGTTCATATCAGTTGTATTGGTATAGGAGGCCAACTTTGCATCAATAGCTGTGTTAACATCGGAAGAGGTCTGATAGCCAGCGTTTTCCAATGTCGTAATTCTGCCTGTTGCGGCAGTCAAATCGCTTTGGTTCGCTTTTTCACCAACAGTTGTTTGCAAAGTAGTGATAGCATTTTTATTTGTTTCTATATCTGCGGTATTTGTGTTAATGGCAGCAGCCAAAGCTTGACCTTCTGCTTTTGTTGTATAATCCGCTTGAGTTGTGTTTGTGGTATCGCCTGAGCTTGCTCCGCCCCAGATGGTTGCGCCCGTAACGGAAACATCAGCAGCGTTTGCAACACCTGCCGCCATCAAAGCCGCAGCATTGATAGCCAAACATTTCAGCAAAACAGATTTATAACGTCTTTTTAAGATCGTTAGTCCAGTTCTTGACAATTTTAACATATTTTTCTCCTTGAATTGTCTTGTTGTTGAAGATTTAAAGACAGGCGGAAAGCGTAAAAACTTTACCCCCCCCCCACGCGCATCTTTCACTTCAACAGTAAAAACTATCATAAATTGGTTGTCAACACATATTTTTATTGAATATACAGATTTTTATTTGTTATCTCTAATATTTTATTTTTTGAAAAAAATGCTTGCAATTTTGGAGCACATATAGTATAAAGCGTACCGTATATGGGCGAATCGGGCGAAATTGGCATGCCTGACCGCTCAAAATAACAATCCAACCATTTTTGAAAGGGATTAAAATGCCGAAATTAAAATCTAACAGCTCCGCTAAAAAACGCTTTGGCATTACCGGAGCCGGAAAGTTGACAAGAAACTTTGCTAACAAAAGACACCGCCTCTTTTCTAAACCTACAAAGATGAAAAGAAACGCTCGCGGAACCACTTTGGTCAACGAGTCTGATGTTAAACTCGTTAAACAATTTTTGCCATATTTGTAGGAGGAATGAAAGATGTCTCGTGTTAAAAGAGGTGTAACGACTCACGCTCGCCATAAAAAAATCTTGAAATTGGCGAAAGGTTTCAGAGGTCGTTCTAAAAATGTATTTACAGTAGCTGTTGAAAGAGTTGAAAAGGCTCTCCAATATGCTTATCGCGACAGAAGAGCAAAAAAGAGAAACTTCCGTGCATTGTGGATTCAAAGAATCAATGCGGCTACTCGTCTGCACGATATGACCTATTCTCGATTTATCAGCGGGCTCAACAAGGCCGGTATTGAACTTGACCGTAAAGTTCTCGCTGATATCGCTTTGAAAGAGCCCCAAAATTTTGCCAAACTGGTAGAATCCGCTAAAGCGGCTCTTAAGAAATAAGGTATAGCTACATATAATATATAAAGAGTCGTCTGGATTTTTATCCGGTACGGCTCTTTTTCGTGTAATTTTATAAGGTTTGTGTGATGGAACTTATTGATATAAAAACAAAAATCCTCGATTCTGTGCAAAATGCCCAAGACTTGAAAGCTCTTGACGATGCCAGAGTCGCCGCAATGGGCAAAAAAGGCGTTATAACCGATATGATGAAAAACCTTACCTCCCTTTCGGTTGAAGAAAAAAAGGAAATGGGCAAAACCCTTAATCTCCTCAAAATGGAAATTGAAACCGCAATTGAAAACAAAAAAACTCTGCTTGAAAAACAGGAACTCGATGCAAAGCTCAAAAATGAATCTATTGATGTTTCGCTGCCTTGCAGACCCGAAACTCTGGGAAAAATCCACCCTGTTTCAAAGATTTATGAAGAAGTTGTCGCAATTTTTGGACAGATGGGCTTTGAAGTTGCCGAAGGTCCGGATATTGAAGACCAGTTTCATAACTTTAACGCGCTGAATATGCCGGCAAACCACCCTGCCCGCCAGATGCAGGACACTTTTTATATCAAAAATCCAAACAGTGACGATGCTGACGACAACTATGTGGTCAGAACCCACACTTCGGGTATGCAAATCAGAACGATGGAAAGCAAAAAGCCTCCTATCCGCATTATCGCACCGGGGCGCACATACCGCTCCGACTGGGACGCAACACATACCCCGATGTTTCATCAAGTTGAAGGGCTTGTTATTGATGATCACACCACAATGGCAAACCTCAAAGGCTGTCTTTATGACTTTATTAAGGCGTTTTTCGAGCTCGATGAAATTCCGGTTCGCTATCGTCCGTCGTTTTTCCCGTTCACAGAACCTTCTGCCGAAATGGATATCGGCTGCTTAAAAACCAAAGACGAGCTCAAAATCGGCGCCGGAACAGACTGGCTCGAAATTTTGGGCTGCGGTATGGTTCACCCGAATGTTCTGCGCGCCGGCGGCATTGACCCCGACAAATATCAGGGCTTTGCGTTCGGACTGGGCATCGACAGACTGGCAATGCTGAAATACGGCATTCCTGATTTGAGAACATTCTTTGAATCTGACCTGCGTTGGATGAAACACTATGGATTTAATCCGCTTGACTTTTCTTCGCTCACCGGCGGATTGAGCAATAATGGAGGAGCAAACCGATGAAATTTACCATATCATGGCTGAAAGAACACTTGGACACAAACGCAAGTGTTGATGAAATTGCAAAAACTTTGACCAAAATCGGACTGGAAGTTGAAGAAGTCATTAATCCGGCCGAAAATTTGAACGGATTTATTGTTGCCGATGTGCTTGAATGTGAGGCTCATCCGGATTCCGACCACCTGCACCTGCTCAAGGTTTTTGACGGCAAAAACGAATTGCAGGTTGTTTGCGGTGCTCCGAATGTCAAAAAAGGAATGAAGAGCATTTTTGCGCCGGTTGGAACGCTGATTCCTTGTTATGGAGAAGTGCTGAAAGTCGGCAAAATCCGCGGCGTTGAAAGCTTTGGTATGCTTTGTTCCGAAAAAGAACTTGGTATCGGTGAAGACCACAACGGAATTATTGAGCTAAACACGGACGCAAAAGCCGGAACAAAGGCTGCAGATGTGCTTGCGATTGATCCTGTTATAGAAATTTCGATTACGCCGAACCGTGCGGAATGTTTGGGCGTTCGCGGAATCGCCAGAGATTTGGCCGCTGCCGGTTTGGGTACCTTAAAGCCGCTCTGCATCAAAAAAACTGCCGGAACATTCAAAAGTCCGGTCAGCGTTTCGATTGAGGCAACAGAGGCTTGTCCGGTTTATGTCGGCAGATATATTAAAGGCGTGAACAACCATGCACAAACGCCGAAATGGATGAAAGACAGACTTGCTGCAATTGGTCTCCGTTCGATTTCTCCGCTGGTTGATGTCACCAACTACATAAACTATGACATGGCGCGTCCGTTGCATGTTTTTGATGCGGACAAGCTTGTCGGAAATATTTGCGTTCGTATGGCGCATGACGGTGAAAAATTTGTTTCGCTGGAAGAAAAAGAATATGCTTTGGACAACAAATCGCTCGGAATTTGCGATGATGAGGGAATTCAATGCCTCGGCGGAATTATGGGCGGAACGCAGAAAGGCTGCTGCGACGACACAAAAAATGTGTTTGTTGAATGCGCACTGTTTACTCCGGAAAATATCGCTCGTACTGGCCGAAAATTTCAGATTGACTCCGACTCCCGCTATCGCTATGAGCGCTGGGTTGACCCGAAATCCAACATTTTGGGCTCCGACTATGCCACTCAGCTGATTTTGCAGATTTGCGGCGGCGAGGCGTCCGAGATTGTGATTGCGGGCAAAGAGCCGGAAGAAAAACGCGTGGCGTATATTCGCCCCGAAAGGCTGAAAACCCTTATCGGTATGGAAGTATCCAAAGAAAAAATCATGGAGATTTTGAACAGCTTAGGTTTTGAAACTTCGGAAGAAGATGGTAGAATTAAGGCCGTTTCTCCAACCTGGCGCGGCGATATCGAAGGTGAACACGACCTGGTTGAAGAAGTTGTCAGAATGATTGGTTTGGACGAGATTCCTGCCGTTTCAATGGAGACGGACGAATTTCCGAAACAAACATTGACCCCGAAACAACAAAGGATTGTTACGGTAAAGCACGAGCTGGCCAACCGCTCGATGTTTGAAACCGTCACCTGGAGCTTTACGGATTCCAAATTGGCAAAATTGTTCAATCGCGACAATCACAGACCTGTTTTGCTGATTAACCCGATTGCGGCGGATATGGACGAGATGCGCCCTTCTCTGCTACCAAACCTGATGCTTGCGGTCAAAAACAATGTGGCAAAAGGTATGCCTAACTTGTCGATATTTGAAGTCGCCGGAGAATTTTTCGGTCCGCAACCAAATGAACAGCGCACGATTGCCGCCGGCGTTAGAAGCGGAAATACGAATAAAAAGAACTGGCTTGAAAATATTCGTCCGTACGATGTGTTTGATGTCAAGGCGGACGCGATTGCTGCGATTGCGGCGGCGAACGGCCCGTTTGAAAACCTTCAGGTAACACGCGATGCGCCGGAATATTATCACCCCGGACGCAGCGGAGCTTTGCGTCTCGGCAAAAATGTTTTGGCATATTTCGGCGAGATTCACCCGAGTGTAAACAAGGCGTTCGGCTTAAAGCAAAAAGTTATGGCGTTTGAAGTATTTTTGGACAATATTCCGGAGCCGCGCGCCGGAGCTTCCAAAGCCCTCAAAAAGCTAGAAATTTCGTCTTTGCAGGCGTTGGATAAGGATTTGGCGTTTATCGTTGATGCAGATGTATGCGCAGCCGATGTGATTGCGGCGGCAAAAACTGCGGACAGAGCGTTTATTACCGATGTTCGCGTGTTTGATGTCTATGAAGGCGCAAACCTGCCGGAGGGCAAAAAATCCATTGCGTTGAGCGTTACGATGCAGCCGAAAGACAAGACCTTCAGCGATACGGAGATTGAAACGATTATGAACAAAATCGCAATGTCCGTAAAACAGAAGACCGGCGGAGATTTGCGCGACGCATAACCTGCTCTTTAATCAACAAAAAAGGCACCTGATTTTCATCAAGTGCCTTTTCTTTTTGTCTCCTTTTGCGTTTGGTCTTCAGGTGCCGAACAACCGCCCGACACCAAATATTTTATTTATTATTTCCATTCCGTACATTTTGCATAATCATCGCTACAAGGACAAATATAGCCAAATACTTTACAGTTTTGTTCTACCTTATCATTATAACCTCTGCTTTCACAATATGTCTTATGGCTTTCATTGGCACAAGTATCATACACAATCTCTCTCACGCTGTTGCATGAAGTCCTTGTATATCCTAAACTCTTGCATTCTTTTGTATTTATACTCGATTTTTTGCACCCTCTCTCGTGCCTTTTTTGAGCTTATTTCACAGCGGCATATAATAATATTGTGTATATTGAAAACCAAAAGATTCTGCATATTTTTTTTGTATAACACTTTAAAGGAGAAAGAAAATGGGAACATTTTTGAAATATGTCTTCTATCTGGCTGTAATTTTGCTGGTATATATCATTATTGTCGGCATATATAACGGAAAAATCACCAAAGAATCAACCGTTTCAGAGGTCGGAAGCCAAATTGGAACAGAGGCCGGAAATATGGCGCAGTCCGCAAAAAACAAAATTGAGCAACAATAAGTTTTTTTGATGTGAAAAAGTGGATAAATCTCAAAAAAAACTTCCTATTTTCCCTTATGTTTGATAGTATTTTGAAAGTTTGAAAAATCTATAAAATAAGGGAAGATTATGGAAGAAATTGAGAATATAGAAAATAAAGTCGCCTCGAACGAAGATATCACCCCGGTTTCGATTACCGAAGAAATGCGCCAGTCCTATCTGGCCTATGCAATGAGCGTTATCGTATCCCGTGCACTGCCTGATGTTCGAGACGGACTGAAACCTGTTCACCGCAGAATTATATATTCTATGTATGAAAACGGGTTTGATTATAACCGCCCATACAAAAAATCAGCGCGTATCGTCGGTGAGGTTATGGGTAAATATCACCCGCACGGCGACAGCTCTATTTATGAAGCCATGGTGCGTATGGCTCAGCCGTTTTCTATGCGTCTTCCGCTTGTTGACGGTCAGGGAAACTTTGGTTCTATGGACGGCGACAGCGCCGCTGCAATGCGTTATACCGAAGCCAGACTTGAAAAAGTTGCTCATGCCCTGATTGAAGACATTGACAAAGATACCGTCGACTTTATGCCGAACTATGATGAATCTGTACCAGAACCGACTGTTTTGCCGGCTCGCTTCCCGAACCTTTTGATTAACGGTGCAAACGGTATCGCGGTCGGTATGGCCACAAATATCCCGCCGCACAACCTCAGCGAAGTTTTGGACGCTTGCTGCGCATACATCGACAATCCGGAAATTTCGATTGATGATTTGATTAATATCGTTCCTGGTCCTGATTTTCCGACCGGAGGACTTATTCTCGGCCACGGCGGCGCAAAATCGGCGTATCTGACCGGACGCGGCTCGATTATGATGCGCGCAAAGTGCACAATTGAAGAAATCAAAAAAGACAAAGAAGCCATTATCGTTCACGAAATTCCGTATCAGGTTAATAAGGCCGTTTTGGTTACAAAAATTGCCGAACTGGTGAAAGATAAACGAGTTGAGGGAATTTCGGATATCCGCGATGAGTCCGACCGCCAGGGCGTACGCGTTGTTATTGAAATCAAAAAAGATTTTCAGGCCGATGTGATTTTGAATCAGCTCTACAAATATACTCCGTTACAGACAAGTTTCGGTATGAATATGCTGGCAATCAACAACGGCCGCCCGATGATGATGAATTTGAAGGATATTATCGCCGCATTCATCGAATTTCGTGAAGAAGTTATCCGCCGCCGCACTGTTTTTGACCTAAACAAAGCCCGTGACAGAGCTCATATTTTGGTCGGTTTGGCGATTGCGGTTGAAAATCTTGACCCTGTGATTGAACTTATCCGGAAGGCTCCGAACCCGAACGACGCGCGCGACGCCCTGCTCTCTCGTGCATGGCCGGCCGGAGATGTCGAATATCTGGTTAATCTGATTGATGAGCCGGATCGCAAGGTTGAAAATGGATTTTATCACCTTTCAGACGCTCAAGCAAAAGCTATTCTTGACTTGAAACTGCAGCGCTTGACCGGTTTGGAAAGAGACAAGATTCACGATGAACTTGTTGCTATCGGTGAAGATATCAAAGAATTTCTGTTTATTTTGTCTTCTCGCGAGGAGCTTTATCGCATTATGCGCGAAGAATTGGTTCAGATTAAAAACGACTATGCAACTCCGCGTCTGACAGAAATGCAGGATATTGAATATGATACCGATGTTGAATCGCTAATTCAACGCGAAGATATGGTCGTTACGGTTACCGATGCCGGATATATCAAACGCGTTCCGCTTAATGCCTACAAGGCGCAAAAACGCGGCGGCAAAGGAAAATCGGGCATGGCGACCAAAGAAGAAGATTTTGTTACCCGCTTGTTTGTAGCATCTACCCACACGCCAGTTCTGTTCTTCTCGTCCAACGGAATTGTTTATAAGATGAAAGTCTATAAACTGCCGCTCGGCTCGCCGACCTCTAAAGGCAAACCGTTTGTTAACCTGTTGCCGCTCAGTGAAGGCGAAAACATTACAGCGATTATGAAGCTGCCGGAAAACGAAGAAGAGTGCAAAAATCTTTCGATTATGTTTGCAACCGCGAGCGGAAATGTACGCCGCAACTCGTTGATGGATTTTGTGAATGTTCAGGCTAACGGCAAAATCGCAATGAAGCTTGATGAAGGCGACAAACTTATCAATGTTATGCTCTGCACCGAAGATAACGATGTTATGCTGGCAACCCGCAGCGGAAAATGTATCCGCTTCCCAGTTGACGATGTCCGCGTATTTGTCGGCCGTGCGTCTACCGGTGTTCGCGGCATTAAGCTTGCCGACGATGATGAAGTTATTTCTATGTCGATATTGAAGCATATTAAAGCTTCTTCCGAGGCTCGTGACGAATATCTCAAAGTATCGTCCGCAATCAAAAAGATGGAAGCCGAAAATCCGAACAATATGTGCGTTGCTCCGCAAGACACCGGATTGCTCTCGATTTTGACGCCTGAAGAATATGAAAATATGAAAGAGCGTGAGGAATTTATTCTTTCGGTTACCTCAACCGGTTACGGCAAACGCTCGTCTTCATACGAATATCGTGTTACTGGACGTGGCGGCCAGGGTATTGCAAATATGGAAATGTCGGCCAGAAACAAAGAGATAGTTTCTTCGTTCCCGATTGAAGACGACAACCATATTATGATGGTTACCGACGGAGGAAAGCTTATTCGTATGCCGGTTACCGACATCAGAATAGCCGGAAGAAAAACGCAGGGCGTAATTTTGTTCCGCACTGCCGAAAATGAAAAAGTTGTTTCGGTCACCTGGCTGAATGCCGATGAAGGCGATGATGAAGAAATTGAAGAGGCCCCGGAAAACGATGTTTCGGATATTGTTTCGGCTCCGGCCTTTGATGAAGACAACGAAAACGAAGAAGTCAGAGAACCCGACACTTCTTCAGATGATGAATAATCTTCACCATAACAAGCAAAAAGCTCCTGAAATCAGGAGCTTTTTTGTAAAATAATGAAACGGAAAAACTTCTCCATTACTGATTAATTAAACCGCCAGTTTACAACGCACTTGTTTTCTGAGCCGCAATCACAAACTTCTGCGGCAATAGTTGTCGAACTGTTTCTTAATTCTGACAACGAATAAAGTTCTCTATCATCACCTGCAACATTATAAGCATCATTATTTGATGTTGTTTTCCTCAAGCCGACAACGCTTGAGGCTGATCCCCAATCAGCAAGAACCAAAGCTGTGCATGCATCTTTAGAAAGGTTGTCTGCCGCCACATCAAAAAAGCTGGTATCATCATTTCCACTAACATCACCAAAAACAACAAGCTGTCCCCCGAATGCATTTTTCAAATATCCTTTTATATTAATTTCTTTGTTGATATCGCATTCTTTAGAAAACTCCTCAGGAAATATCCCAAGCCTATAACAGTCTGATCATCGAGTCCATTATAATTTCCCTACCCTGCGAAAGTGGTGCGAACATTGGCCGCCACGGTGGAGACCTGATCAATCAGCTTGTTTTGTATTTGGCCATGGCTTTTGAATATCCGGCGATGCCGGCAACGGACAGAACTCCGACGATTGCTAAAACGCCAAGCATTTCAATCATCAACCGACCGCTCTGGTTGGAAACATGTTTTTTCATCTTAATAATCCTTATAAAATTTAGCCTTAGGACATTTTACCCCCCCTCGGCAGTTGTCAATCAAGGATTATTTGCCGAAAACGCAAAAATACCCTTCTTTTCTTCGTCCGTTTTTCCTCTTCTCACACCTTGCATATATTTTTGCACAAAAAAAGAGAGGTATAAAAACCTCTCTTTTGAAATTCAGACGCGTTCGATATTAATCACAAACACGCCGACAACCATATCTTCACGCGAAATGAAAAATATGGCATAATCATTGATAACTGACCAGCAACCGCAAACAGGAATCACGATTCTGATTGCATCAAGCGAAGATTCAAGCTCCAAAACAGTAGCTTCGAAACGGACTCCGTTAATGTCAACTTTTTTGACATCTTGATTCATCTTTTTGAAACGTTGGCCTTTTTTGGCTTTAAATGTGAAATTCTGTGATTTTTTCACATCGGTAATAATTTCTTCTCTCATAGGCTTAATAATTTTAATTCACCATCTGATATTGCACATTTCTGCATAGATGTCAATATGCTTGTCTCAAAAAAAATCCGGATTTATGACAAAATAATATTGACAAAATCAGATAAAAAAGTTACCTTTGTTTATATCAAATAATTTTTATGTTTCATTCTTAAATTTTTACTTTTATGAAAACGACTGGTAAAAAAAACGGGAATGTTCAAAGTGAACAGCTTCCGAACTGGAATTTGGCATCTGCTTTTTATCAGAGCACCGAAGACCCGCAAATTGAGTTGGACCTCAAAACCTTTCAGGATTTGGCTTCTGACTTATCGGAGTATCGTGATTTGATTGCCGAGCTTTCAGCTAACGAATTTTATGAGTTCCTCAAAAAATACGAAAAGCTGATGGAAATGTCGCGTAAGCTTGCTCTTTTCGCTAACCTTAACAGCGTAACGCAGAAAACCGACGAAAAAGCTACCGCATTCAAAAACCGCATTTTCAACGAACTCGGAAAGAGCGAAATTCAGGTGCAGATTGGTTTTATTCCTCACGAATTGACCACCCTGCCCGAAGAAAAAATCCTTGAGTTTTCAAACTCTAATCGTTTGCGTGAATACATTCCGTGGATGAAGGATCATTTCTTTGCATATTATCTCCTTGATGAGGTAAATTCGCTGATTTTGAGCCAAAAATCCGATGTATCTCAGGCCTGGGACCGCCTTTATGACGAAACCTGCGCCCGTCTGAAATTCAAAGTAGGCAACAAAACCTATAATGAAGCTCAGATTCAGAGTCTCCTCGGAGCCGCAAAAACAGCTGACGAAAGGCTGAAAATCCAAAAGGTTATTAACCAAACCTACAAAGACAACGAGCATATTCTGGCGCTTGCGTTCAATATGCTTGTCAAGGACAAAAACATCGATGATTCCTTTAGCGGAGCCGACGATGTTGCTTATTTCAGCCGCGCTGACAATCGCATCTCCAAAGAAGATTTGCTGATGATGAGCTCAGAGGTGGTTGACTCATATATCCCTGTTTCTCAAAGGTTTTATAACCTGATGGCAAAAATTGCAAAAACCGACCATTGGCGTTATTGCGACAGAGCCTACAATCCGGTAAAAACCACAGCGAAAAAACCTAAGAACAAATACAGCTGGGAACAGTGTATTGTCGATGTGATTGAAGCGTTTGCTGAGTTTAATGCCGACTTTGCAGGTCTGGGAGCATACATCATCAACAACGGTTGGATTGATGTTGCTCCGAAAGACGGAAAATCGAGCGGAGCTTTCTGTGTTCAGGGAAACAAGCCGTTTATTTTGCTGAACTTTAACGAAGACAAAAGCTATGCGCGTACCTTTGCCCACGAGCTTGGACACGGTATCCACCACCTTTTGTCATCGCAAGGCAGCATCATCAACGACAACACTCCGACAGCTTTGGCCGAAGTCGCTTCCGAGTTTGCGGAAAACCTGCTCTTCCAAAAGCAGCTGGCCGCAGCCGAAGACGACAAAGAAAAGCTCTCCCTTCTGATTGACCGGGTCGGCGATATGGTTGCTACAATTCAACGGCAAATCGCTTTCTACAAGTTTGAAGATCGTGTTCACCGCGAGGCTAAAAAACACGAACTTCCGGCAGAAAGAATATCGCAAATCTGGCAAGAGGAAATCAAGCGCTATTACGGCTGCGACATCAAAGATGAAGCCGAATACTGCTGGATGGGAGTTTCTCACCTGTTTAATCAACCGTTCTATGTATATTCATACGCTTTTGCGGGGCTTGTCGTCAACAACCTGATAAAAGCTTATGAAGACGGGCAAATTGAAGAATTCCCCGAAAAATACATGGATATGTTGGCAAACACCGGAACCGAAAACTTCCGCAGCCTTTTGGAACCGTTCGGTATCGACGCTTCAAGCTCGGAATTTTGGGCAAACGGTATGCAGCTGCTTGTTGATTATATCGACGAGATTGAAAAGCTGGCTGAAAAATTGCAGTTAATTTAGAAAAAAACGGGGTTTTGCCCCGTTTTTTTTGTTTTTTTATGCCAAAAAAGTGGATAACCTGCAAAAAATGCTTTTTATTTTGCAACCTGTTGATATTATTCTTCCAGTCTTTAATTATATTAAGGGGATTAAACAAATGAAAAAATACTATATTCTTGGCGGAGTTATCGCCGTTGTTATTGCTGTTACCGCTTGTGCCTTGATTTGCAGACACTGCTGCCGCACTGCGATTGTTAATATTGATCAGGTTGTTGCCGCATCTTCCGATGTTGCGGAACTCAGAGCTCAGAGACAAAATGCAATTTCCGAAATGCAGAAATTTGCCGATGAAGCTAATGCTGACATTGACAAACAAACAGATTCAAAGAAAAAAGAAGAACTTCGTAAAAAATATTCTGACGAACTGGTTGCAAAACAGCAGCAGGAACAGATGGAATATGCTAAGCGTCTGCAGGAAATCGACGAGCAGATTACTTCTTTGATTAAAGAAATTGCGAAAAAAGAAGGCTATTCTTTGGTATTGAACAAAGCCGTTGTTGTTACGGGCGGAACAGATATCACAGAAACAGTTCTGCGCAGACTCAACGAAACAAAATAACCTATTTCCCCACAGGAAATTTTGTTACACAACAGAAACCGCCGCTTTGGCGGTTTCTTTTTGCGCGCACGATATAAAACATCAACAAAATAGGAAAATATTCCTTGACTTTTACAAATAAATGTGCTATCAATGCTATCAGGTAACGGGTTTAGTGTGTCCTCCACGCTTGCCCGTTAGCTGTTATATGAAGGTCTGAAAGAGCTTTCTCGCTGTGAGAAGGCTCTTTTTTTGTGCAAAATAAAAGAAAGGAGATATAATGACTGATCATATATTGGTAAAAAATATTCCTCCGCGAATTCAATATGTTGCGGACGGAGAAAGCAAAACATTCGAGTTTCCGTTCATAATTTTTCATAATACCGATTTGAAAATTTATGTCGGAGAAGAACTCCAAAACAAAAATTTTTATACTATCAGCACATACGAAAACAGCACCGGCGGAAGCATAACTTTTGAAGCTGCGCCGGCAACCGGAAATATCGTAACATTGGTTCGCGAACTGCCGATTGAGCGTACCAGCGATTTTCAGGAAGGAAGCTCTCTGCGCGCTGATGCTTTGAACTATGAGTTTGATTATCAGGTTGCCTGCCAGCAGCAAATTGCCGACAACTTAAACCGCTCGATGGTGTTGCCGCCGTATGCGACCGGAGACGATGTAAATTTAACTCTGCCGCTACCTTCTGCCGGAAAAGCCATTGTGTGGAATTCCGACGGAACGAATCTTGAAAACTCGACGGTAGAAGTCAACAAGCTTGAAACAACCTTAAAGGAATACAAAACATCTGCGGAGAATTCGGCAACTGCGGCAACTTTGGCCTCGTCAGCAGCCAGGTCTGCGGCTCAAACGGCTTCAACCGCGGCCGCAAATGCAACATCGGCCGCCGCTGCCGTTGCAAACAAGGCAGATAAAGATCTCGGGAACGCTGCGGCAAATCTTGATTTTGTGACAGAAAGCTATGGCCCGGACGAAGACGGGAGCTGGTATAGAATATACAAATCAGGCTGGATTGAACAAGGCGGACGCTATCAGTCGACCGATGTTAGCAACATCGCCGGCTTTGCAACGATTAGCCTTTTGAAGCCGTATAATGACAAAAACTATACGATAAATCTGACTTCCGCCGTTCAAAACTATTTTGCTTATCTTAACGGAGTGGGCAATCCGACCAACTACAATGTTACTGCAACATCTTTCATTGCCGGAACAATGTATGTCGGCGGTTCGGGATATTTGAAAAGTTTTTATTGGACAACAATGGGAAAAGGAGCATAAACTATGAAACTCGGAGACAAACTTACAAAAGAAAACTATACTCAAGGAGCAATTTTTTGCAACAAAAACGGCTATAAAATAAATCCGAAAAGCTGGATTATTGAAGAAGTTGTTACGCAAACCCCGACATATCGGGAGCTGCGCCAAAATGAATATCCTTCAATCGGCGAACAATTGGATATGATTTATTGGGACAAAGTAAACTCCACAAATCTGTGGCAGGAGAAAATCGCGCAAATCAAAGCAAAATATCCGAAGGAGTAAAAAAATCGTCCCCCGTATTTTCGGGGGACTTTCTTTATATTTTCTTTTTCCAGACCTGTATTTTGCATATTTTTATGGTCACTTTGCCGTCGCCGACTTTTTTTCTATATAAAAATTTGGCGATTTTTTTGGCCGCTTTCACATAAAACGGCGGCTTTTTTTCAAATATGGCCTCATTCATTAAAATTGAGGGCTTGAGCTTAAACCCGTTTAACAGCCACTCATCGCCGTTTGCCGCCTCGATATTATCCAAATCGGTATAGAGGTTGAACCATTCTTTGAATGTGAGTTCCTCAAGCTGCGGATTTACACCCAAAAAGTTGCGCCATCTGTTCACAAAATTATAATATTTCGGCCAATAAAGTCCGAGGCTGTGCGCATCGACAATGCAAAAATATCGCGCATATGCCTGCCAGCTGTTTTTGAGCGTCCAATCGATTTTGTATCCCAATTTTTCAAGATATTCAGTCGTATAATAAATTTCGCTGAATTTAAGTTTGCAATAGTCCAACATATTTTTCCATTTCGGAGTTTTTGTACGCTTTTCAAAATCGCAGCTCCAAAACTTTATGACATCATCAACATGCCCGAACAAAAACATATCCGACACATCATACAGGCGGTATTTGAAGGTATCAAACGAAAGCGTTATCAACCGAGCCTTTTGAACATTTGCATCATACACCGGAAAAACCTTCAGCAGATTAAACAAAAACTGCGGAATATTTGTTTCATAAAATCTTTGGTCTGTTCTGGTTTTTATGACATATTCGGCGCCCTTTTCTTTGGCGTATTTCAGGCCGTTTTGAGTTGATAAAATCTGATAATTTATATTAAACAAACCTTTTGTTTCCGGCGCGTCGTTCAACAAAACATCAACACCTATGGCCCTGATTTTTTTGATTGCGCGCGGATCTTCGGTCTTCCAAGTAGACAAGATTATCGGACAATTCGGAAAAGTCTGCTTATACAACTTCAGGGTTTCTATCGTAAAATCATCTTCCGATTTCAGCGGTCCCTGCATCATAATGGTCAGAGAATACGGTTTTTTTAGATTGTTGGAAATCGCGCGATAATCGGCGCAAAATACCGGTTTTTCATCATATGTAACAAACTTTTTGTCTTTTATAATCGGTGTATACATCTATTTATTTTCCTTCAAAAGATAATCCCATACGCAATAGCCCGAACAATTTTCACGATGCCAGGTAAACTCTCCCTGTTTTACAACGCGAGCCGGAATTCCGGCAAAAATCGTACCGATTTCCGCTAAGGTGGGGGGGGGTAGAACTATTTGCTTCTGTCTTATATGAGTTTTTTAAGAACACGGAAGACATCGCGACAACTGAATTGTCCGGTATCCGCGCGCCTTTAAGCACTTTTGCGCCCATTCCGAGCCAAACATGATTTCCGATAACGATATCTTCGGCCTTATTAAGATATTTTCCGTCTTTTGAAACAATCGCATGCCCGTCGGACGGCCTGATTGTTATATCGGTAGAAAACATACAATCATCGCCGATAACAACCTTAATATCCGGCTCATCATTCATATATAACCGGCAACCGACGCAGGATAAATTTTTGCCGATAACAAGCTTTGAGCCTTTTCTCAGCGGAGTTTCCGTTTTCAGGTTATAAATTCCGTAAACGGAGCCTTCAATACTGACATAATTGTTATCGCTGAGGCCTATCACACAATTTTCAAAACTTGTTGGTTCATGGATTTCGACTGTGGAATTTTTGCCGTAAAACTCCAATTTCAGTCCGCGGATATTCGGATTTTTAATCTTTTCGCCGTTTTGTTTTATCAGCACAAAATTGTTCAGCTGCTTTGCCCGCTCAAGCTTATATTTGAGCTTATACTTTTTGCGCAGCACCCCGAACATCACCTCGTACATACATTTATAAAACAGTTTTTTTATCATTTATACCTGCTCCATTCTGATTTTTTTCCTCAAGCGGCGACGGGCTTCGGCGCAAGGAATAAAGTTTATGGCAAGCAGCTTGATTTTACGCGCAATTTTAAGCCATTTGCGCCTCTTTTCATAATCCGAAAACGATATTCCGGCAAACCCGAGCGCCTCAATTTTTTTTGCAAGCATTTTATATGTTTTTTCAGAAAAGTGATAAACTGCGTCATCAGTCGGATTCGGCTCCACAACATCGGCTTTTATCGCAATTATGTTATCATATTTTGTTTTTGCCAACTCGTCTATCGCCGCGGCAATCGCCCTTCCCCGCTCTTTATATTCTTCTCGGGCGTCTAAATTCGTCGGGAAATTCAAAAACAAAATCGGGCACTTGCCGTAAGTTTTTACAAACATTGCAAAAAAGTCATCATAACATTTTTTGATTTCATCTATCGGCAGCAAGTCGGTACAGCGATACAATTTTTCAAATTCTTCGGTATGATTTATATCCCGCCAATGCGCCAGAAAACGGCTCGGGCTGCTGAGGCTCAGAAACATCTTGTCCGTGAGCTCGCTGAACGAATCCATAATCAGCATAACCTCATACCCCCCCCCGACGATTTCTTCGGCATACGAGAATATGTCGGATTGCTCCTGTTCCAGCAGCGATAAAATATAATCATAATTTCCGGCAATAAATTTTTTCACTTCCGGCAAATTGATTTTTGCGTCCTGATTTTGATGCATCAAAACCGCATAATCGCACCTGTTTTTCTGGTGGTTAACCAACCTGGAATTTTTGATTGACAAATTGCGCAGAGTAAAATGCCCAAGACACGCAACCCTTGATAAAATAACCCTTTTTATCATTTAAGATATTCTCCGGCTGAGATATTCTTCCAATTGTTCAGGAGTTCCGACACAAGCCCAATCATTTTCGTTGATATCAAAACAACCGATGTTCAATCCAGCCTTAATCGCCCAATTATAAACATTTGACATATAATATTCATTTTTCGTTCTGTCGCCGTATATCATCATATTTATGGCACAATCCACAAAATCAGAACCGCGGGCAAACAAGTATACGCCCGTAATCGCGTGATTTGATATCGGGTCTTTTTCGGCCGTGCGCAAAGCTTTGCCTTCATTGTCCAACTCAACAAACGAAAAACACGGCTTTGTTGTATTAAATGTCAGCAAACTACCATCAAGTTTACGCCGTTTTGCATCTTCAATAAAATTTCTGAATGCATTGTTCGAAAAAAAGTTGTCAGAATCGGCAAAGATAACCATATCTTCGTTATTGATAATTTTGTGAGCCGCCAATGCCGTGCAAGATGCACCCTGCGTCAGCTTTTCAACTGCGACAAACTTAACTCCGTAATTTTTTGCCAACATATCCAATTTTGCCTGATGACTTTGCTTAAACGCTTCTTGAATAATCAGCGTATAAGAGGCATTTTCAATCTTCAATCCTTCCAAAACATGTTCAATCATCATTTTGCCGTTAACCAAAATAAATGGTTTCGGCTCTTCATATCCGGCAAGTTGAAAGCGGCTGCCGGCACCGGCCATCGGAATCACAATATTAATCATTTTGCTTTTGCCTCTTTATATAACAAATCTTCATTGATTTCGTCCCAATTGTCCGAAAAACGCAAAACTCTGTCATCAATCGTTATATCGGCATTCGGTTTTCCGAAAAAAATCTCATCATATTCAATCCCGTTTTTTTCAAGCCAATCGAATGTGATTTTTCCGACATTTTTCAAAGCTTTGCCGACATTGTGCCCGGTCGAGCCCATATTCCGCGCCGTATTGATTATAACAGTGTGTCCGGCGGCTCTCAAATTATGTATTTTTTCGGCAGCTCCGGGTTTTACTTTTACATCGGCATAGGTTTCTCCCTCTTTTCTGATGCTACAGATTGTTCCGTCCAAATCTATGCAAATTCTCAACTTTTTATCCATAAATTATTACTCCTCAAACAGCTCGTTCAATTTTTTTACCGCTTTCAAATAAAACAGTTTTTGGCGCTCCATCGAATCTTTATGCAGCGGTATCATTGATGTAAACAACAATGCCTCAATCAATTTTATTTGTGTCGTGTCATATCCGAACTGCTCTGTCATTTCATCAAAATAATCCGTCATTTTTTCCTGAAAATCAGGATAATTGTTTGCAACAGTAAACTCATTGCCTTTTTCAACAAGTTCAAAAAGGCCGTGCACCGCATAATCATATCCGCCGACAACCGAATGTCTCAGTTTTGCAATATCATACCGCGGGTCACCGTAAATCGTTTGATCGTGCAAACGACCTCTCGGATCAATCAAACGGCATAAAAACGAGTTTGTATCAAACAAAATATTTGAAAAACAATAATCTCCGTGCATCACGCTCACATCAACGGATTGAACCAGTTCATCAATTTTTTGAACCAACTTTGTCTCAAAAAATCTGATATTTTTATATTTTTGCCCGTTGACGATGATATCATCATATTGCCACATCTTTTCCCAATAAGGGTTTTGTTCGCGCAAATCTTTAAGCCGTTGCCATGTTTTATGCAGGTATAAATCATAAAAATTTTCTTTATCCAGATTTCCTTTGTGTTTTTCAAATACCTGATGAACTTCAAACAATCTTTTGATTATCAACTTCCATTCTTCAATACTCAAATTTCCAAGAATAAACAGCTCTGACAAGGCCGGATAGCCGTACATTTCCATTGTTAAAGCTGCATCATTTAAGTTTTCTTCAAAACTGATCGGCCGCGGAGACAACACCTTGAGCTCATCAGGCAAATTTTTATACCAATCATATTCATCTCTGAGCTTTTGAATTTTAGAAGATATTTTTGTTATGGTACCGGTTATCTGATTTGTATACAGGCTGTTAAAATCTCTTGAATTAAAGAAATTATTTTGCGCCTTAATAATTCCCGCCCGATGCCCTAAATCAAACCAATTTTCAACTTTGTTGCAGGTTATGGAGTGAATCTTCATATATTCTGACAAAACATCAGATATTTGTTTCTTTTTAGCCTCAATGCATTTATCAACAATGTTTTTGAGCAGTTTTACATCATTTAGCTGATAATATCCGACAACCGCAAATTTTCCTTTTGTGGGCAAATTCGGCTTTTTATCATAAAATTCTTTGGCTTGATTATTTTCATTTGTTTCAACCAAGCACCATCTGTCAGAAGAATCAAAGTCTGATGAAACCAAAATCATATCAGAGGCAAAGTTGTTGTTTCCTCCCATACGGCACAAAGTATCGCCCAAAACAATCTTCAGGCGGGTCTCATTTTCCTTAACCTTGCTCAATCCGGCATTCAAAGAATTCAGAATGGAAAACATATGATATTTGTTGATTTCATCTTCTTCCGTAACTCCGACAATCTTGATTTCTGGATATCTGTGCTCAATATAATCCATAACTTTTGTATTGTTTTTATTAAGCACCAAAACGATATTGTCTTTTTGATAAAACTCATCAATAACCCACGCAATACAAGGTTTTCCTCTAATTGGGAGCATATGGCTGTCATATCCGGAAACCGGCATATGCTGCGTTGCGGCAAGAATTATTGTAGTGCTAATTTTTTCCGTTTTCATCTTCTTCTCCGTCTAAAAAGCCGAGGGCGGCCGGAATGTTGTCATACGGCAGCTGTCTGATTTCATCATCGCTCTTATACCACCATCTCGAGGCCTCAAGCTTTGCAATCGTTGCTTCATCAAAGCGATAGCGCAAAACCTTTGCCGGAACTCCGGCAACAATCGCATACGGCGGAACATCTTTTGTTACCACGCTACCGGCACCGACAACCGCTCCGTTGCCGATTTTTATCCCGTTTTTCACAAACACATTGTCGCCGATCCAAACATCGTTGCCTACCTCTATCGGGGCATAATTCCAAAACTCCTGATGAGACGGTGCCTTTTTGTCCTTAAACCCGAGCTCGTTATAATAAAAATACGGCGAGGTCGAAAGATAGTTCAACGGATGGTCCCCATGCCCGAATCTGCAATTCTCGCCAATCGAGACAAAGCTGCCGAAAGAAGTTTCTTTTGCATTTGCAATAAAAATCGGTTTTACGCAATAGGCGTATTTGCCAACATTATCTGCCGGAATTTTCGTCAATGACAATACCCTCCCCCGCGTATTTTTAATCTTTTTCTTCAACTTAAAGCACAAAATGTATGTATACTTTTTGTTGCCACTGATTTTTGTGTGATAGAACAAATGCTTAAGCTGACTGAAAAACATATATCTCCATTTAAGCAAACCTGCATAAATTTTGTTTTTTCCTTTCAGCTTGATGCAGCTGAGCAGTCTTATCGCAAAAATCATAAAATCCTTATTTTTCGGCTCATAAGTTTTTGCATATTCTTTAAGCTGTTCAAAACTCTGCATAATCCCCGGCGTTGGGTCCTGCATTGCCAAAGCCGAAATCTGTTTTGAATGTCTGCGGTGAAAATATAAGTTTTCGTGAACAAAAGAAATTTTCTCGGCATACCATAAAGCCAGCAGATGAAACGGAAAATCGTGCGCTCTGTTGGTTCTGCCGCCGAATTTGATATGATGCTCCAACACAAAATCGCGTTTGATAATCTTTGTCCACTGCGGAATAAACTTTTCATACAGCGGCATTTTGCTTTGCATATCGCGCACATCGACTGCGGTTTCATCATAATAAGGATATCCGAGCGGCGACAATGCTCCGTGCTCATTTACGGCCTGTCCGTAACAAAGCGCAAAGTTGCTGTCAAAATGATCTATGCTTGCAACCATTTTTTCCAAAAAATCTTTCCGATAAAAATCGTCCTGATCAATAAAGCAAAGATATTTTCCGTTTGCGTGCGCCACCCCGAAATCAAGGCTCGGCCCTGCTCCGATATTTTTGTTATTAAACAAAACTATTCTTTTATCGTTTTTGGCATATTCCTGCAAAATTTCCAAAGAATTGTCTTTTGATTCGTCATTAACCGCCACAAATTCAAAGTCGGCAAATGTTTGAGCCAAAACGCTGTCAATGCATTCTTTGAGCCATTCGGCTCCGTTATAAACCGGCATAATCACAGAAACCAGAGGCTGCTTGTTTTCCATATAATCGTCCTTAAGTGCTGTTTATCTGTCCTTTGATTTTTTCATTATCTGATTTATCAAATCAGCATTTCCCCAAACGGCCGGAGAATCATATTTTCGGCTCGGATAAGCGCCGTATTCCGGTTTGATATCCAAATGTTTCGCTTTGATAAATTCATCAACTTTATCTTTGAGCGCAACCGGCTTTCCGGAGCAAACATTGATAATTCCGTTAACATCGTTTTGGGTTGCCGCCGCAACAATATAGGTTGCCAGTCTGTCAACTTCGATAAAGTCATATTTGTTCAGGCCGGAAGTAAACGGAAAGCTTTTCTGTCCGTTTGAAGCCATTTCCAAAATCTTTGCAAAAATAGACTTGTTGTGAGCGTCATCACCGGTGATATAAAAACCTCTCAGCCATTTCAAAGAAACATCTTTGTTGTCGCAATATGTCATAACCGATTGACGAAGCGCATTTTTTGCAATTCCGTACAGCGACATCGGATTACACGGAGTATCCGCATTAATCTCGCCCTCGTGATAGCCGACCTCATGCATTGAGCCCATAACTGCGATTGAAGGACAGCCGCTGTCTACCATATTTTTGATAAAGCGATAATGTTGCGGAAGTTTCAGCATATGAGAATCCGCATTGTGGTTAAAGCCGTCCTGCCATGCCATATGAATAATCACATCGGGGCTGCCCAGTCTTTTATACAAATCAGGTGCCGAGGCGTCTTGCAAAATATCATCTGTATAATATGTGACGCCGTCTTGTTTTTCATTGAATTTTATATCGACGACACTGACATCAAGCTGTTTTTCAATCGCTTTTTGAACCACATGATGCCCGATATATCCGTTAGCGCCCGTAATTAAGACTTTCGTCATTTTATTTAATCTCCTTGTCTATTGATTTTTCTTTTGTATACCACAATTTTGAAAATTTTTACAACCATTTTATCGTTTTTGACTTTTTTATTATAGAAGAATCTCCATATTTTCAAAAGTATTCTCGCGGCCGCAATTTTCTTGTGTTTACGAAACAGATTTTTCTTCATTTCTTTGGCTGTTTTCTTTGAAAATTTGTTTCGAGAAATTTCCAGAATTCTATAATTTTGCAAAACCTCCGGCACGCAATAAAAAGTTTTGCCCTCCTCAACAAAATTGCACCAAAATTCCCAATCTTCATAGCCTTTGTCCATTATCGAGTCATAACCGCCGTATTTTTCCCAATCGCTTTTGCGATACAACGCGCAAGCCGGAACAAAATTGCAATCGCACATTGTCCAAATTGAAATTTTATGTGAGGTTACGACCTCGTTTTCGGCACCGAATTTGCGGATATATGACCAGATGACATCTCCCTTATTTTCAACCGCCGCCGCATACTGCTTTTCAAGACATTGCGGCTCAATCGTATCATCACCATCAAGCGGATAAATATATATTCCCTCCGCCTGTTTTATTGCATTATTCCTTGCGGCGATTACTCCGCTGTTATTTTGCGATATCACTTTGATTTGCGGATATTTTTGCGCATATTGTTTTATGATTTCAAGACTGTTATCAACAGATCCGTCATCAACGACAATCGCCTCAAAATCCTTAAAACTTTGCGCCAAAACAGAATCCAGACATTCTGCGATATATTTTTCTTGATTGTAACACGGAATAATCACGCTTATCAAAGACATTTACATCTCCTTTGATAAATAGTCCCGTAAATTGTTTGCAATTCTGTCTTTGTCCGAAGTAATTATTTTATCGGCCGGGACTTTCCAATCTATACCGATTTGCGGGTCATCATAGCGAATCCCGAATTCGGCCTCTTTGCAATAAACATTGTCCACCTTATAAGCAAAGACCGCCGTATCGCTCAAAACCGAAAATCCGTGCAGAAAATCTCGCGGAATGAACAGTTGGCGCTGATTTTCGGCCGAAAGTTCAACCGCGATATGCTTCCCGAAAGTCGGAGAATCTTTGCGAACATCTACTGCCACATCAAGCACCTTTCCGACAATCACTCTGACAAGTTTTGCCTGAGAATATTTTCCGAGTTGGCAGTGCAGCCCTCTGACCACGCCGTATGACGATTTTGACTGATTGTCTTGTATAAATCTGTTTTTTATCCCGTTTTTAACAAATTCTTCTTCATTATAGCTTTCAAAGAAATATCCGCGGGGGTCCTCAAAAATTCGAGGTTCAATAATATAAACCCCGTCAATATCCGTTTTAATAAAATTCATTTTTGTCTCATTAACACTTAATTTGCTATATTATCCGTTTGTAAAAACATGGATTATCATACCTTATGCCTCAGTATATTGCAAGCATTAAATACACTTATTACTCGTATAAATATCTGCTCATATCCCTGACCATATATTTTTCAGTTGTGCTGACAACTTTGCGCGAGCCGGGTATCACAATACACATTTTATTTGCGCAGTTTTTCATAATAAATTGCCCGAATATATCATCAGGAGCGACATAAAGCGAATTTTGCAAAAACGGTTTATGCTCATAATATTTATTGAAATGCGACAAATATATTGTAAGCGTAATAATGGACTTTTTTTCCTTGCTGACCGGACAATCCGCCCCGAACCACACAAGTTTTTTATGAGGAGTCGCCAACAAATCGGCAAATTTGCTCTTATCAAGTGATTTATAGGCTTCATCGGGGATTTGCTCAACATGCGGCAATGTGTAAATCACATACGCCAGACCGACAATCACAATTCCCGCTATTATTTTCAAACATCTTATAAATGCTGCTTTATATGTCATTTTGCAGACTCCTCATAATTATTATTACCCGCTTATTCTACAAACAATATATTAAAATACAACAGATTATTTTATTTTTATCCAAACAAAAACAAAGCCCCGCAACAAATTGCGAGGCCTTATTCGTACTATATCGCCATAACAAATTATGCAGTCGGCTGACCGTATTTGTTCTCGCCGCAATCCCCTTTTTGTATCATAAAGAAAGTTACAACAAACGAGAGAATCAAATCAATGATGCTCAAGACAAAATTTATTTGCAATATCGCATTCTGCACTCCGTCAGACAATCCGTCTGGAATCGAAAGGATAAAGTTGTTTGTCGTAATTACATAAAGCGGCAATACAAATATCGGCACAATAAACCATGCCATATTGCGTCCGGTGTCGTGCAATCTTCTGATAATTGCGCTGATTGAAGGAATAGTCATCAAAAGTATGTAGGTGACAGTGACAAATCCGCTGCCGCCAACAATCGCATCAACAAAAATAACGGCAATGAAAAGCAATATGTTCATCAGGAAAAATGACCAATACCCGCGGCGGCTCAAACGACCGCAGAAATTGATGTAGTTTTCAATAACCTCAACATAGCAGTCAAACATGCTCTTTTTGCAACATTTGCATTTGCAATCTTTGCAACAACAACCACATGTGCAATCACTGTCGCAACCGCAGGTGCAGGTGCACTCTTTGCCCTCTTGGCAACCGCATTTACATGTAGAATCGCACTCGCATTTTGTCGTTTTCTTTTCTGTGACAACCTCTTTCTTTTTCGCCTTTTCCTTTGTTTTTACAGATTCTTTCATCATAACCTCCTAACATTTAATTTTTATGTGGCATAAGCTTGTTTTACAACAAAATATGCTTATATTTCACATATACAAGATATTATGGGTGATAAAAATGAATAAATGGCTAATATCGACAACTTTTTTATTATCAACAACCGCCGCTTTTGCACAAGAAACGGTTGTTTTCGGCAGCGCGGCGACTCCGAGTGGCAGTCAAAACACCTTTATTGTCGAGCAGCCGGCCGACGCGCCGAATCCGCTCGGCAATCCGATTATAAACCATTCGGAGGATTCTGAGCCTGAAAACGAAGTGCCGGCAGCCCCCTCTCCCAAAATCGACAACTGGGAAAAGCATTCGTCAGCATCTCCGGTCATCACCGAAAATCTGCCGATAAATCCGCAGGTTACTCCACAGAATACGCCTCAGGCCGAGGCAAAAAAAATTCAGGATACCATATATGAAGACGACGGAAGAATTTATGATATTCAATCCGTTCCGGTACAAGACATAAACAAGGTAGAAGAGCCGAATATCCAGCCGACAATCAGCACCTATCCCGCATATTAGCTATATTTTCATAAAATCAAAAAAGACGGGGCGGCGGCCTTCGGCAATCGCTTTTTTCTGATATTTTGTCTCAACATGATCGGCCGGCGGCAATCTCCAGTCGTTTGAACATTTTGCCGTCCACTTAAAATCATCTCTGGCACAAAGCTGCCTCAGCGCCCATGGTTTGTATATCGGGTGATCGGTGGCAACGCGCAGAATTCCGCCTTTTTTCAAAATGCGGGAAAGCGAATCCAAATTTTGCGGATTTATAAAACGGCGCGGAGCATGCTTTTTCTTCGGCCACGGATCTGGAAACAACACAAATATCTTGTCAAAAGTTTCGTCCGGAATATGGCTGAACAACAAACGAACATCGTCATCAAAAACTCTGACATTGTCGCTTCTGCCTTCTTCCAACACAAAATCTTCCGGAAGATTGTTGCCTTCTTTGACGCCGGTTAAAAGGCTCAGCAGATTCGCGATTCCGTTTTGAAAAACCTCAACACCCAAAAACGCGTCCTGAGGGTGCAATTTTGCCTGTCCGGCAAGATGTTGACCATCACCGAATCCGATTTCAAGCATTATTTTTTGGGGCTTAAAACCAAAGCAATCAGGCAGATTCGGCATATTTTCAACACCTACTCTGATTTTCGGCAAAAACTTGTCAGTGAGAGATTGCTTTGCTTTGCGAATCGTTCTGCCCTTACGGCGTCCGAAAAATTTTGGTGCTTCACCGGACTGCATAAACCGCTCCTTTGAGGGAAAAAGTTACAAAAAAAGAGCGCCATACTCCAGCCGCAAAAGCTGTTTCAAAGCGCTCATAAAACTTAGTCATTATTATTGTTATTTGGGCGATAATCAGGAAGACACGGATTGTTTTTAGACATATTAACAATCAAATCCAGCAATTGTCTGGCCAATTTACGGTTATTGATTTTGTAATAAGCATTAACCAACTCCAGAGTTTCTTGCCTTTTCATCGGATCCAAATCTATCTTTTCGGCTTCTTCAGCGGCACACATAAGGCTGTCAGATGCCGGAACAGATAACATACGAGGACTCTTGTCTGCGGTTTCTTTATCCAGATCTTCAAAGAAGAAGTCCATAGAAACACCCAAGACATTTCCGATATCCCACAAGCGGCTTGCACCAACGCGGTTTGCGCCGGTTTCATACTTTTGGATTTGCTGAAAAGTCAAGCCCAAAAGCTGAGATAGCTTTTCCTGGCTGTAGCCGAGAATCGATCTTCTCAAACGAATTCTGTTACCAACATGTACATCAATCGGGTTTGGTGTCCCGTTTTCCATTCTGCCTCTATTTTTCTTTTTCATTACTGTCAAGGATTTCTACTCCCCAGATAAAATTAAACAAATACAACTAATTTTCATACATTTATAACATATATTCCAAACTAGTCAAGAGCCTTATATACTATTTTATATACAATTTCAACATATTTTTGCATATAATGTGCTTTTCCGCGAAAATCATTGAGAAAATGTCGGTTGATAAGTTTTGCAAAGCTGTGAAAATATTGTTATCTGCCGCCGTTTCGGCTCATATTTACATTATAAACCGCAAGTTTTTGCGCTGAATTTTTTGTTGATGAATTGTCGTTTTGAACTTTTCTTTCATAGCTGTAAAGCGCCTTATGATCGCCGTTACCGCTGTTTGTCCAGCTCGGAGAAGACTTTGCGAGATAATACGACTGGTTGTTTTGTCCGACAAGAGACTTTGCATTTTCTTTATATTCGTCTTTTTCTTCATTTATTTTTGCGCCGTATTTCCCGATATAATGCTGCACATTTTTGGTGGTCAGCGCATTGATTTTTCCTCGTTGCAAAGCCCCTGCCGCATTATTGTTGACAAGCCGCACGCTGTTGCCTTCCCGGTATATATCCACCGTCAATTTGTTGTTTTTGCCGTTTTCAAGGCGAAGACCTTCACACGGAATTCCCTTATCATCAGCAAGTCCGCAGGTGATTTTTACAACACCTTCACTTTTCATTTTAGCCGCCGCCGTATCCTTATTTAACGGAGCATTGTTATAAATCACACCGCCCACAAAATAAACACCTTGCGTCTGTTCAATGCCTTTGTCGCGCACTTTTCCATTTTGAACGGCAACACCGATAGCCGGAAGACAATCTATACCGTGTTCCCAATTCAGTTTTTCCGAAATTTCTTTTGTCTTGTTTTCTCTGGATTCAAACAGCTTATCTATTGTGCCGCCTTCCTTGATTTTGTGCTTGTCGGAAGAAACGCCGCGAGAGTTGTAATTATTTGAATTCAGGCTGTTTGTAATATCATTTTGAAGAGTTTTAATCCCTTCTTTTGCCTTGTCGTCTTTCAGATTGTCAAAATATGCGGCTTTGGAATATTCAAACAAATCTTCGGCCGTCGGATTTTCTTTTTCATAAACGCCGATGGCTTCTTTCATCTTGCTTACGGCCTCTTTATCGGAATAATCCGGATTATTTTCATAAAACCGGCGAAATGCAATATACTGTTCCGCTGTTTCGATTTTTCCGTCTTGCAAATATTGAACATTTCCGCCCTTGTCTTCTTCTCTCGGAGCTAAAAGGCTTTGAGGCATCAAATGATTATTTTTTTGATACGGCAGCAAATCGTGATTTTGAGGATCGTTTTGCTCCACTTGACCGTACCAACCTACAAAATTGTATGCATACGCGTTATTGTTTTTCTCTTTTGCAACGGTTTCATCAAGTTTTTCGATCGTATAGCCTTTTCCCATTGCATCATCAACGGCATAAGCAATACGATAAGCGGTCTGAGTTTGGCTTTCTATGTTGTTTAGATTGCTCTTGTCGTATTTTTCTCTTTCTATTTTTTTCAAAGCATCGGTGCCGAACTCATTGATTTGTGCCATACTTTCCGACATATCGTATTTATCAGCATACTTTGTTGTCTGAGACAACTCAGACATTGCCGTATTATATGTATTTGATTCGCTTTGATATAATTTTTCATCTAACAGAGTTTTCAACTTGTTTCCGACGATATCCTGACGCATTCCCTGTCCGAGATTATCCATTACCTCAGGCGAATTAAACGCATCTTGCATCAATAATGACTTCTGAAACTTATCCAGTTTGTTCCAAAAATCTTTATCATCATACATTGTCTGCAACAATTTTGATTGCGTCGATGCCCTATCGGTTTCTGCAGTCATATCTCCGAGCCACTGATTTTCTTCGTATGCAAACGCTGCAAATTCCGCAGAAAGATTGTTGTTTTTGACTTCATTTTGAACAGACGAGGCAAGGCCGTCGTTCAGCATATCCGCTTTATCGCCGCCAAGATTGCCGAATATCTTTTCATTGTGTGTCAAATCAAGCAATGCCTGCTGTCTTTGTTCCGAAGAATAATCTTCCATATTTAAAGACTTTTTTATCAGCTCATCTTTGCTGCTGTCATCAATTCCGCTCATAATCGTCGAATTTTCAAGGATTAATGTCGCATCATCAGAAGACAAATCCAAAGATTTTATAAGCAAGCTCGAATCTTTATTTTCTGCATTTCCGAGACTTCTGGTCAAAAGATCGACAACAAACTCTCCCGTATACGGACCTTGCGTATTGTTTGCTTTTTGATTGTTATATCCGGCGATAACCGCATCTAAAATCTCTTTATCGCTGTCAGCATATCGAAATGCTTGCGCTGATGTTCTGCCGCTCAGAGAAGATACTATTTCCGAGCTTTTCAGCGATTCTGTGCTGATTTCTATCGGAGTTGGAGAAAAATCGTTCCGTTGGCTCTGCGACATAACATATTCGGAAGCATTTATATTAGGTGCCAGCGTCTGAAGCATTGCAGCACCAAGCGCAGTTTTCCGTCCTGTGGACTTCAACCTTTCTCTTAATCTGCTAATCCTCTCGTTAATATTTTCCGGCATACTGATTCTTCCCCCCCCCCGAATCGACCACTTTAAGTTGATTATAGTTTTTATCCCTATTTTTGTCAATAAGTTTCGGCAACAAGTAAAGTGATTATTGTTTTATTCTTAAGTTTTTCTTGCCATAATCAATTGATATTATGCAAAATTTTCATCAAAAAAACATTTCCAGGTATTAGTAAGCCGAACCGGCGAACTTACAAGCAAGACAGGGATAAATCCCGTCCGACAAAAACGAGCTTTGCGAAGTTTGCGGCGGCACACGCCGGAATATCGATATTCTGAAAAAGACACAAAAAAACCACCTCAACAGGTGGATTGAAAAATGGAGCGGGCTGGAGGCGAAAAACAACCATTGCTCCGGTTGTTTTTAACGACAGGCGAAGTTTGATTGTTGAGCGATGAGCGACAGCGATAAGAGCGAAACTAACAAACAAGTGCCCGAAGCGCAGTTAGTAAGCCGAACCGGCGAACTTACAAGCAAGACAGGGATAAATCCCGTCCGACAAAAACGAGCTTTGCGAAGTTT
>CAKQTH010000006.1 GCA_934276635.1 uncultured Alphaproteobacteria bacterium
ATACGCGGCATCAAATGTAATCTCGCCACGGCCTTTGATATCGTTAAACAAATTAAATTTACCACTCCCGTCCCCGGCAAAGTTAACTATGGCATCATTACCATCATTGTAAATGTTGTCATAAAAAGTGAATGCTCCGTTAGTGTTGCCCGTAAAGGTCAGAGTTCCTCTATTGTAAATTCCGCTTCCTTTACCTGAAGCCGCAGTGTTGCCTTTGAACCAAACTTCATTAAGCAGTCCGTCGGTTGTGTCCGCCGCGTCGGCTACCAGATTGATTGTGCCTTTATTATAAATTGCGCCACCACCTTCATTGGTATCACTCGCTTTATTATTTTCAAAAGTTGCACTCAATGTCTCGATTGTGCCACCATTATAAACTGCTCCACCAAAGTCTGCGGTATTACCTGTAAAAGTAGAGCTTGTGATACTTGAAATTGTGCCGTTACTATTCCAAATCGCCCCGCCGCCGTTGCCTGTTGCACTATTTCCGGTAAAAGTAGAGCCGATAATATTCGAGATTGTGGCACTATTATTATAAATCGCTCCGCCGCCGTTGCCTGTTGCACTATTTCCGGTAAAAGTAGAGCCGGTTATACTTGAGATTGTACCACCACCCTTATTAACAATCACCCCATTATAAATCGCCCCGCCGCCGTACGGTGCAGTATTTCCGGTAAAAGTAGAGCTGGTAATACTTGAGATTGTGCCGTTATTCCAAATCGCCCCGCCGCTCCCGTATGTGCCATTGTTTGCACTATTTCCAGTAAAAGTCGAGCCGGTTATACTTGAGATTGTGCCGTTACTAACAATCGCCCCGCCATGTGATGCATTATTATTTTCAAAAGTTGCGCTCAATGTCCCTATTGTGCCATTATAATTATCAATCGCCCCACCGCCGTGCAGTGTAGTATTTCCGGTAAAAGTAGAGCTGGTAATATTTGAGATTGTGCCACTATTATTATAAATCGCTCCGCCGACAGCTCTGTTTGATGTATGATTAAACCCGTTTAATTCGACATTTGACAATGTTAATTTTTTGCCGGATTCATTTTGTATAAACTCCCTACTAAAAGTCACCCCGTCAGCGGCGGAGATTGCAAATTTATTACCATCTTTGCTGGAAATATTTATATCGCGGTTGAGAGCTAATGAATAAGCGGAATCAACGGTAATATTGCCGGTTAAGATGATGTCGGTTTCCGTGCCCGAAGTGATTGCGTTTTTGAAATCAGCCCAAGTACCGACCTCAATTGCGGCGTTCGCTGTGCTAGCCAACGAGATTCCGCAAATCGCACTTGTGGTTAAAAGAATTTTTTTGAAAGCAAAAAAGCTCATAATTGCGCTCCTATAATATGTTTTAAAAATCCGCAAAGTTGCCGATTCGCGCAATCGCCTTTTTTAAGCCCATAGTTCAATCAAAAATTATCATATTGATAATACTTGCTTTTTGTTGCGTTTTATGAGCCGTAAAAACCCGCGCAAACCTTGCAATTCTTTAATGCTTCCAGTCTACCCCCCCCCGCCGATTGTCAAGCTTTTTTTTCAAAAAGCGAAAAAAAAGATGCCCTATTTGAGGGCATCTTTTGGAGTTTGGGTTCTTCTTTCGACCTCATCGGTGATTTGTTTGTAAAACATCGCGAGAGATGATTGAACCTGAGGATTTTGCGAAGACGCAATGTCTTTGAGCAGATTGTCGGCCAAATATTGCAGCTCGCTCAAGCTCATCCGACATTTGTCTTTGTGCGAATATCCGCGAGGAAGTTCTTCGGACGCGGCAGCGGCAATATTATATATCTCCGACCAATTGTGATATCCGGCGCTTGTTGGATTTTGCCCGTAATAATCACAAAAAATCGAAGAAACCGCCAACATCGCAGGAGCAGAAAAATCAATAGTGTCCTGCATCAGGGCAATTTGCTCGTCTAAAATCCTTTTCTTTTCGTTGGCCTCTGTGCTTTTTGCTCCTTCAAGCGACTCGCGCAGCTCTTTGGCATCTTTTTGATTCGACGAAACATAGGATAGGTGCTTGACCATCTCGGTATAGTCATCAAAAAGCGATGCTTCTTGAGCCAAAAAGGAAGAAACGACCCTGACACGGATGCTGAACCAAAAACGGAGTTCCGATTTGTCCATCAACGCGCCATAGTTTACCATAAGCTCAAGAGCGGTCAGATAAAGGGTCAGCGCATCGGCCATCGTAATCTGTTTGTTGTCCAAGTCTTTTAGCACGGCTTGGTGCTTTTCAGAAATTTGTTTTCTGATTTCTTCAGGAATTTTGTTCATAATTATAAATATTTTAAGAAGTTAATAATAAAATTTGTAATGCAGATTATGACAAAAAACACCGCCAATGTCAAGCGAATTTTGTCAATAAAGACACAAAAAAAGACACCATGAAAAAGGTGTCTTTTGAACAATCAGAAGAATTTTGAATAAAGATAGCCTTTTATTTTGGCCAGCTTTTTTGTCTCTTTGTTGCTGCGGCCGATAAGAACTTCTTGGTCAATCAGCTCTACAACAGGTTGAAGACTTTTCTCGTCGGTGCCGTTTTCCTTTTCATTTACGAGCTCTTTGGCAAGATACAAAATCTCTTCGACGCTCATTTGGCGCAAGTCATTTGCGGTGTAGCCCCGGCGCGGCAGATTTAGCGCATCGGCAGCCATGTTGTGAATGTCGTGCCAAATGGTGTAGGCGGCGCCAAAGTTTTGTCCGACGACCGACTCATCATACGACACATCAAATTCGGCACTTTCCGAATATATGTCGCAGTAGCATTTTGCCAGTCTGAGAGCGTGAACGCAGTCGTTTCGCATGTCTTCCATAATAGAGGCGGCAACGCGGCTTCCGTTGGCGATTTTTTGCATTTCTTCAGCGGACGGGGCGGAGCTTGCAGATGTCAAACGCGGAAAATTTGAACGCAGTCTAAAATAGTCATGTGCCCAAATTTTGGCGGAAATACGGAGTTTCGGTTTGTCAAACCCGCACAACATAAGCAATTTTGCTTTTTCGTACGAACGCTCCCAAAACTCTTTTTCGTTTTCTGACATTTTGTTGCGATTTGTGACTGCATCACAACCGCAATGGCTGATTTCATCGGATTCTGCTGACTTACCATGAATGAAAAACCAGGCTGCGGCAGCAATTTCGTAAGCACGCAAAATGTCTTTTTCCGCAGCGGAACCATAGCCGGACAAGGCCTTAGCAACGAATCTTTTTTCTTCTTCACTGATTTTGATTTTGTTCATAATAATGAAATTTTAGTAGTGAATAATAAATTTATGTTGCTGATATTGGCACAAAATTCTACGGCTGTCAAGCTTTTTTGTCAATAAACGGGTGCAAAAAAAGACACCCGAAAAGGGGTGCCTTTTGAAAATCAGCAGAACTTGTATTCTCTCAAATACATATGTCCCTTAGCCTCTAAGCGCAAAATAAACAAATTATGCAGCATCTTTTCCAAAACCTCTTCCAGCATATCCTGCTTTTCGGGGCAAGGCTCGTCCATGAGCATCTTTTTTGTTTGTTGCATACAGAGCCTTAAGATAAAAATTTCCTCTTCAAGCTCCTTTCTTTTGAGCTGTCCGGCGGTCAAAAGCGGTTTTGCTTTGCAAAGATTTTTGTACAAAATCTGCTTGAGCATTTCGTCGTTTTGTCCGGCTTCGCACAAATCGCGGAGATGAAGCTCATAATCCAAAGCCTTTGCCGCTTTTTGCATTTTTGCTTTTTTTGCGGCATTTTTTTCTTGGCAGAGGTCAATCTTCAACAGGTCGCTGCAATATTGCATGGCGTCCGGACTCATTCTTCTGATATCGCGGCGGGTAAATCCGTATTGAGGGACACCGAGCCGCGTCGACAAAGAGTTGTAGATTCGAAACCAAGTACTGAATTTTGTATTCGGTTCGACCCGGTGGCGATGCAAATCACAATAAATTTCAGCCAGGCTGCGATAGAAAACGGCGTTGGCAACAACGGCTCCCAGCTCTTCTTCAAGCTGTGCATCGCCATCTGCAATTTTGCATAAGTTTGCGGTCTGCAAATTCAGTTTGGCATCTCTGATTTGCGGATTTTTGCGGAACAGCGCATTAAAATCAATGACTTTTTCCCACGCTTTGTCAATCAAACTTTCCTCGCTGTAATATTGAAGCACAAGTTTGAACTGTCCGTAAACATTGCGCCAATACGCAGCCTCGTTTTCAGGCATCAATCCCGAAAGGTCAAACACCGCCCGAGATGAAATTTTGTACGCCTTTACCAAATCGGAAAGGTTGATGATGCCGCTTGCCAGAGTGTTGCGAAGTTCAAGCGGAGAAATTACAATCGTAAAATACTGACAGAGTCTTGAAAATTGTGCATTCCCGGCCGAAGCATCGAAAAGACTTTTTTGCAAAAGTACCTGCTCGATAAATTTGCGATTTTTTTCGCTAATCTGATTTTTTGTTCCCATAATGATAAAAATTTAGAAGTTAATAATAAAGTTTATGAAACGAATTATGACAAAAAATGCCGTTATTGTCAAGTGCGTTTTGTCAATATCGGGCACAAAAAAAAGAGCACCCGTTATCGGGCACTCTTGTCAAGTACGGCGGCTCTTGCTTTGAGCTCGTCTTCTATTTGCTGTAAAAACACGCACAAAGTTGATTCTACATAGCGGTTCGGCTCATCGGCAATTCGTTTGACCAGATTGTCCGCAACAAACTTCAGTTCGTTGTAGTGCATGCGGAACAAATCTTTTTTTGAATAGCCGCGCCGCAAATCTCCGGAAACCAAAGCTGCGGTGTTGAAAATGTCTGTCCAGACCTGATATCCTTTGCTTTTCGGGTCGCTGCCATAAAAATCGCAATAGATACCGACGGTAGGGTAGAGCATAAAGATGCTGAGCGGAACAAGCGTTTTGTAAAAAGAGAGAGAATCTTTTATTCCCTGTCTCTTTTTTTCTGCTTCTTCACCGGTTGCCGTTTCGAGTTTTTTGAGCTCGGCACAGTAAGAGGTGATTTTGAGGCGGGTCTTTTCAAGATATTGCTTTGTCTCGTTAAAAGTCTCAAATATGACACTCTCGTTTGCAACAAAAGTGTCCATCATCGATTTTCGAACATCAAGCCAATAGTTCAGCTCATCTTTTTCTAGCATCATACCGTAATTTGACAAAACATCAAGGCAGATGCCGTAAACTCTGACACCATCAATCATCAACATCGGGCCGTTTGAAGTCAGTCTGACAACTTCTTTTTGCGCCTCAGAAATTTGCTTTCTGATTTCTTCGGATAATTTTTCCATAATGATATAATTTGAAAAGTTAATAATAAAGTTATTGCAAAAAATATGACAAAAAAGACGGCGATTGTCAAGATGTTTTGCCGAAAGATATAAAAATTTTATGACAAACAAGAAAAAACTGTTGTATTTGAAAAAGAAATTGTATATTGTTGTGAACAGTCAACGCGAGAGATTATCGGGTTTGAGCCTGCGAAGGTATAAATGTTTGTTTTTTGGTTCAAATTGCGATACAGCCGTTTTTCATGGCGAAAGATGTGCGCCGCGTTGAATATGAGTTTTGTCAGGTTTATGCGCTTTCGGGATAGAAACTAATCAAGAAGAACTAAAAATATCCCCAAAGCTGCGGAAAATATTTGCGAATTCAAGCTGCTCGGCGACATTTTTTATAAGGCTGGCTTATTTCGCTTTTGTGATACGGCTTTTGCGTTTTGCAGCGGCCTCCTTTGTTAATAAACCTGATAAGTTGCGCGGATATGGTGCTTTTTTTGAAAAGCGCCCGGAATATGAGGTTTATGATGACAAAAAGAATGTTGATTGACGATACAAGTCAAGAAGAAACCAGAGTCGTCGTTTTGGACGGCAACAAACTTGAAGATGTTGAATTTGAATCTTCTAACCGAAAACAAATCAAAGGAAATGTATATCTTGCAAAAGTAATGCGCATTGAACCGTCTTTGCAGGCGGCGTTTGTCGATTATGGCGGAAACAGACACGGATTTTTAGCGTTTGGAGAAATCCATCCGGACTATTATAATGTTTCACCCGAAAAAATGCAGGAAATCGATAAAGAAGTCGATGAAATTATCGAAAATAAAAAGCAGCAGCTGCGCGAAAGAGAAGAAAAACGCGAACAGATGAGATTGCAGCGCGAGGCGGAGGCAAAGGCCAGAGCCGAAGAGGAAGAAAAAGCAAGATTGGAAGCCGAAGAAAAGGCTAAGGCAGAGGCTGAAGAAAAGGCTAAAGTCGAACAACAGCCTGAAAAAAAGCCTGGCGAAGAAACTGCGGAAAATAATCCGGAAGAAAAAAGCACTCTGAAGAAAAAATCTTCTCGCGGACGCCGTAAAAAATCTGCGGAAAAAACAGAGGAAATTTCTGCCGAAACAGAAAATGCAAAACTATCGGAAGAAGTTGTTGCGGTTGTTGAAAATGTTGTTGAGCCGAAAGCGGAAAATACGGAAGAAAATTCCGACCCTGAGACCGCAGAAGAAAATTTAGAACCGCAACAAAAACCGCAAAAGCGCCGCGGACGCCGCAAAAAGACTGCTGATGCTGCAAAAAGCGAAAATGAAGATAAAACAACCGAGCCAAAAGAAGAACTTAAAGTTTTGGCTGAAAAATCTTCCGTTCAGGACGAAGGCGTTTATGAAGATGTTGCTCCGGCAAACGGCGGCGATGAAGATGATCAGGTTGATGATGAAGACGATGAGCAGGAATATGATTTTGAGATGCAAAGAAAGCTCTTGAAACTGCGCAAATTGTATTATAACAGCACAATTCAAGATGTTATCAAAGAAGGTCAGATTCTGCTTGTTCAGGTTGTTAAAGAAGAACGCGGAAACAAAGGCGCAGCGCTGACAACATATCTGTCGCTGGCCGGAAGATATTGCGTTTTGATGCCGAACAGAATCAAAAGCGGCGGCGTATCGCGCAAAATTACAAACGCGGCAGACCGCAAACGCCTGAAAGACATTATGAAATCTTTGCCTCTTTCGTCTGATATGTCGATGATTATCAGAACTGCCGGTGAAGAAAAAACAAAACAGGAAATTACACGCGATTACAACTATTTAATCCGCACTTGGAACCAAATCAGAATTAATTCGCTCAAGTCGAAAGCTCCGATGCTGATTCACGAGGAAGGAAATCTGATTAAGCGGGCATTGCGCGATATGTGCACAAAAGATGTGTCCGAAGTTTTGATTGACGGCGAGCGCGCATATCAAATGGCGAAAGAATTTGTGAAGATTTTTGCGCCGAATCAGCTCAAAAAAATCAAGGGCGGACGCAAAGGAGATATCCCGCTTTTCCAGCGTTTTCAGGTTGAAAATCAGCTTGACAAGTTGCATAATCCGGTAGTTCAGCTTGAATCCGGCGGATATTTGGTAATCAATCCGACCGAAGCTTTGGTGTCGATTGATGTGAACTCGGGGCGTGCGACCAAAGAAAAAGACATTGAAGAAACTGCGCTGAATACCAACCTTGAAGCGGCAGATGAAATTGCGCGCCAGCTCAGAATGCGCAACCTTGCCGGACTTGTTGTCGTTGACTTTATCGATATGGAAGAACAGCAGAACAATCATGCGGTTGAAAAGCGTATGAAAGAGGCGATGAAAAATGACAGAGCCCGTGTTCAGATTGCAAAAATGAGCTGTTTCGGGTTGCTTGAAATTTCGCGCCAAAGAATGCATTCGTCGTTTTTTGAAAGCAACTATGTTGTTTGTCCGCACTGCCACGGCATCGGTATGATGCGTACCGAAGAATCCGCTGGATTGTTTATTCTGCGCGAGATTGAGGAAGAAGGCATCAAAAATCGTTTTGCCAAACTCAATGTTTCCGTTCCGGTTGACATTGCGGCATATTTGCTTAATCAAAAACGCAAAAACCTTTGTGAACTTGAAAGCAAATATGGTATGGAGATTGTAATTTGCGCCGATGACAGCATTAAAAATGTGGCTGATTATAAATTTGAGCGCATAAAAAATACAAAACCGACGCCGGAAATTCATCAGGATGAGGAAACACCGATAGAAGATGAGCTGATTGAGGAAGATTCTTTTGATACAGATACAAACTCTGAAGAAAAAGAAAATAACGGCCGCAGAGGCCGCCGCCGCAATCGCCGCAACCGCTTTGACAGAGGACGCCGCGGACGCGACCAAAGAGGCGAAAACTTCTCTCGTCAGCCGGACAACGGCAAACAGCCGGCAGAACAAAGAGAGACACCGGAACCGCAAGCAGAAGAAAAACCGAAAAGGAAGACAGGCTGGTGGAGAAAACTTATCGGCGGAGAATAGCGAATTTTGTTCGCAATATTGCAGGGGCAGTGACTTTGTTGCTGTCCCTCTTTCCGTTTTGCGCCAATGCCATTAGCATTATCAACGATGAAGAGACCGAACAATATCTTCAGGCGGTGATTGAGCCGATATATAAAGCGGCCGGACTTCCGTTTAATCGTCGCGAAATTTATATCGTCAATGATATGTCGCTGAACGCGTTTGTCAGTGACGGAAACAATATGTTTGTATTTACCGGAACAATTTTGGCGGTTGATAATACCAACGAATTGTCAGGTGTTTTGGCGCACGAAACAGGGCATATCAAAGGAGGGCATCTGGTTCGGCAAAAGCTCAAGATGCAGGATTTGCAAAAATTCAGTCTGGCATCGTTGATTTTGGCCGGTGCCGCAGGCGTTGCGTCCGGCAGAGGCGATGTTGCCGCGGCGATTATGCTCGGCGGAAATTCTTCGGCGGTTCACAATCTTACGGCCTATCAGGTTGAAGAAGAGCGCAGTGCGGACGAGGCCTCTGTCGGACTGTTGAAAAAAATCGGACAATCGCCGGCCGGAATGGCTCGTTTTATGCAAAAAATCAAGGCTCAAAACAAGTTGCAGGGCAGGGTGGAAACTCCGTATTTTCGGACTCACCCGATTACGGACGAGCGTATAAATTTTTTGGAAAACGCGGCAAAGCAGTCAAAATTGCCGCAAAATTCTCCGCTGGATAAAAAGTTGGCGCGAATTAAGGCAAAGCTGGCCGGATTTTTGTTGCATCCGGAAAAAGTCCGCCGAATTTATCGGTCGGATAATCTTGGCACAGATGCAATATATGCCCGCACAATCGCAGATTTGCAAGAGTTTAAGTATTCGCAGGCAATGCAAAAAATTGATGAATTGTTGAAAAGAGAGCCAGAAAATCCGCATTTTTTGGAGCTTAAGGGGCAAATTTATCTGGAGCAGGGAAAAACAAAAGAAGCCCGCGTCCAGTTTGAAAAGGCATTGAAACTTTTACCGTCGTCGGCGCTGTTTAAGTTTAATCTGGCGCAAACCATGCTTGAAAGCGAACATACAAAAGCCGATTTGCAATATACTGAAACGGTGCTAAATCAGGCACTGCGCGATTTTTCATCTCCCTATGGTTGGATTTTGTTGGCAAGGGTTTATGATGAGCTGAACAAGCCGGCCGAAAGAGGTTATGCATCGGCAAAATACAGCTTTGAAATCGGCGAAATGATGATGGCAAAAAAACAGACCGCAGAGGCAAAAAAGCACAATCCTGATGCAAAACTTCTGCTCAAACTTGATGATTTGGAACATCAGATTGATGCCTATTTTGATGAAAATCCCTCACTTCCGGTCAGACGCTAAAAACTCTTGTATCGGCTTGTATGACCGGCGGTGAATTGAGGTTACGCCGTGCGACTTCAGGCCTTCAATATGGGCTTTTGTTCCGTATCCTGCGTTTTTTTCAAAGCCGTAAAACGGATATTTTTCCGCCAGATTTTTCATTAGATTGTCACGATATACTTTTGCCACAATCGAGGCGGCGGCAATAGAGCAACTTTTGGCATCGCCTTTCACCAGAGTTTTGCACGGAGAATGAATTGTTTTTGGCTTCTGATTGCCGTCAATCAAAACCATATCAGGAGCGGTGTTCAGCTGTTCAAAAGCTCTATCCATCGCCAAAAATGTGGCGTTTAATATGTTCAGATTGTCGATTTCTTCCACTTCTGCCTGTCCGATGCCGATAACAAGATTGCCTTTGTTTTGTTCTTCAAACAGCATCTGATAAATTTTTTCGCGCTTTTTTGCCGACAATTTTTTGGAATCGTCAAGCATCAAAACAAGTTCATGGTTGCAATCTTGATTTTTGAACATTACGGCGCCGGCAACGACCGGTCCTGCCCAAGGTCCACGTCCGGCCTCGTCTATGCCGACGACATTGCGGCCGTATTTATTTTCAAAACTGAAATCAGGCATTTTATACTCCTCAAATTTTGAGCGAGCATAGCACAGCAAAATAAAAATTACAATCGATTAATGTTTTTCGGTCGGAACATGGTCATATTTTATGCCGTCCATGCCTCCGAGCACAATGGCGACATTATCAATTCCGTGTTCCTCAAGTTCCTGAGCTGCGGTTTCGGCGCGTCCTCCGCCCGATGAGCAGAGAATGTTGATGGTTTTTGAGTTGTCAAAGTGATATTTCTTGATTACATCATCAATATTCCAGGTTTCAAAATCAATATGGATATGCGGCAGCAGCAGCTTTTCTTCTTCATATTCCTGCGGCGTGCGGATATCCATGATAAGCGAATTTTCATCTAACATATTCGGTCTGACAAACTGCATAAAAAATCCCCTTTCTTCAATACATATAATATCAAAAAAAAGGGGATAACAGAGGTTATAAACTTTTTTCTATTTTATAACTTTTCCTTCAAATCTGTTCGGAGTAACCGAAATAATTTCAACTTTCAAATTGCCGAAATCAACAAAGTCATAATCCTCGGAGAATTCAACCGATTTATATTCTTCTGTTCCGGTTCCGTCAAAATCTTTGAATCGGATATAATAGAAGTCGCCTTTTTTGCCGTCAAAAATAACTTCAATACCTTCATGCGGTTCCAAAGTTGCGGTTTTGCGGTTTGTGGCGGTGCGCAATTTTGCGTTTTCCGGATCTACGACAAATTTTGTTGTCAGCATCATAATTTTGTTATCGGCAATTTTGCGTCCGATATACGGATAAATTTTTCCTTTCTTGTCAACAAGGACAATATCTGTACTTTGCGGGTTTATCAGATAATATTTTTTGCCGTCAATTTTAACGGTGCCGATGCGTTCATACTGAACATTTGCTTTGATTTCAACATTTGAGGCCATACCTTTGAGGGTAATATCGTCAGGGGTTATGAGAACCTTTTTCTCATAATATGAAACGACATATTTTTTGACCGAATAAATAATGCCGCCGGTGTGAGCCACAACATTTTTGTTTTCTTCAAAATTTTCTTCGGTAATTTCTTCGGTCCTGACCAAAGTATACGAAGTGTCAAGTTTTGAAAAAGTGAGAGTTCCGGCGCCGTCTATGATAAGGTCGCGGAAACCGAGCGAATTATACTCTCCCAAGCGAACGCAGCTCGAAAGGGCAAAGAAAGCAATAAGTGCAAATATTTTTTTCATCTTAATCTCTTTTTATGGTTTTGTTTATAATATTGTGTACAATAAATCATAAAAGTAAACAATTATATAACTGCGGGGGATAAAATGAATAAAAATGTGTGCAGCTGCAAAATGATAAAGTTTGAGCCGGTAGATGAGATTGCGGAAAATACGGCCGAATTTGCCGATGAATATTTTGAGGTGACGGCTGTAAACTATACCGATGACGGCAAAGAACAAATGGTCGGATACAAAACATCTTTTGACGATGAACAAATGAAGGCTGCGGCGGCAATGTTCGGGGCAAAGCTTCCGGATTATCAGGTTGAAGTACTGGAAGAAAAAGACTGGCTGGCCGAAAATATCATAAAATTTGCTCCGTTTGAGGCCGGAAATTTTTTGATTTACGGTTCGCATGAAAAATCTCAGCCGAAAAGCTCGAAAATTCCGGTTATGGTATACGCCGCCACGGCTTTCGGTTCGGAACATCAGACCACAAAAATGTGTCTTGAAGCCGCAAGTTTTTTGTTTGACAATCGGGTTGAATGCAAAAATGTGCTTGATATCGGCACCGGTTCAGGAATATTGGCGATTGCGGCGGCAAAGCAGTGGAAAGGCGCCAAAGTCAAAGCGGTTGATATTGATGCCGAGGCGGTCAGGGTTTGCGCGCAAAACGCCGCAGATAACGGTGTTGCGAACAGCATAGAAACCTATGAGGGTGACGGCTATAAACTGCCTCAGATAGAAAAATGCGCTCCGTACGACCTGATTTTTGCAAATATTTTGGCTCGTCCGCTGATTGCGATGGCAAAAGATATGTCGCGATATCTGAAAAAAGGCGGTTTCGGAATTATATCCGGTTTTGTGGAAGATCAGCTTGAATGGGTTGTTTCGGAACACGAAAAATTCGGCCTCAAGCGCAAAAAAGTTTTCAAAACGGACAATTGGCACACGGTTATTTTGGAGAAAATGTGATGAAAATTGAAGAGTTGCAAAAAAAATTGGCAGAAATGAAAATTGATGCCTATCTGATAAATCACAGCAATATGTTTATAAAACAGGATATTCTTGATGAAGAAAACAAACTTTTGGAGTTGACCGGTTTCAGCGGATCTAACGGAATTTTGCTGGTGATGCAAAACAAAAGCGTGCTGCTGGTTGACGGGCGGTATGAAATTCAGGCAAAGCAAGAGGTTGAAAACAAAAATATCGAAATTTATTGCACCAGATTGTATCCAACCTCGGCGATTTTGGCTCCGTTTGTGTGCGGAAAAATCCGCTCGCTGATGTATAATCCGTGGTGTTTTACGCAAAAGAGCATCAAATATATGCAAGATGTGTTTTGCGGCGTGGAGATGATTGCCGATGAAGATAATCTGCTCGGGAGTCTTGTCAGCGAAAAAAGCGCAAATGTGTTTGAGCACAAAATTGAGTTTGCCGGAAAAACGGCAGAAGAAAAGCTCAAAATCGTTACGGAAAAAATGGCGCAATGCGGACTTGAACATTATCTGCTCTGCGATAGCGCGTCGGTTTCGTGGTTGCTCAATCTTCGCTCCGATATTTTGCCGAATACTCCGGTTTTGCGTGCGTTTGCGCTGATTGCAAAAAACGGTTCATACGAGATTTTTGCTCACAATCTGAAAGGTATAGACTATACCGAGATGAAAAATCTGCCGCAAAGACTGAAATCTCTCGGCGATGAAAAAATCGGCATAGACAAACAAAACACTCCGCAAAAAATTACGAACATCATCAAACACGGATATAATATGCAAAATCCGATAATCGAGGCAAAAAGCATAAAATCGGCGGTTGAAATGAGCGGATTTGAAAATGCGCATATCCGCGATGGCGTTGCATTATGCAAATTTTTGTGCTGGTTTGACAAGTGCGGAGAGGGCAAAACCGAGCTTGATATTTGTGAAAAGCTGTATTCTTTGCGCCAGGAGCAAAAATATTTTTATTCGAACAGTTTTGACACAATAGCGGCATATGGTTCAAATGCGGCGATTGTGCACTATTCGCCGAGCAAAAAGACCAATAAAACCATTGAAAAAGATTCGATGTTGCTGCTGGACAGCGGTGCGCAATATTTTGACGGAACAACAGATGTGACCAGAACAATCGCGGTCGGAAAGAATATTGATGAACATATCATAAACGATTTTACGCTTGTTTTGAAGGCGCATCTGGCTTTGGCATCGACAATCTTTCCGGATAATACGCCGGATAAAAATTTTGATAATATCGCGCGGCGCGAGCTTTGGAAATACGGACTTGAATATAAGCACGGAACCGGACACGGGGTCGGACATTTTTCTGATGTGCACGAGATGCCTCCGTCAATGAGCGAAAGCGGAAGCGGCCTTTTGCACGAAAATATGGTGCTTTCGATTGAACCGGGAATATATAAAGAAGGCTCGCACGGCATCAGAATTGAAAATCTGGTCAAGACCGTATTGATAAAAGAGGCGCCTTTTGACGGCCGTTTTATGAAATTTGAACCTTTGACAATGGCACCAGTTGATAAAAGGCTCATCAATAAATATCTTTTAAGCACGGACGAGCAAAACCTGTTCAATACATATCATCAAAAGGTGTATAACACGCTTGAAAAATATATGAATGATGAGGAAAAAGTTTGGCTGAAGGAGGCTTGCTCGTCCCTGTAATTTTATAAGGAGGGGCAAATGTTCAGATTTTTTGTGGTACTGCTGATTTTGTGTGGTGCGGCAATTCCGTTGCATGCCGAGTTGACATATCAGGGAGGTTTTAATCCGGATATCAGCCTTGAACAATATTTTGATGAAGAACATCCGAAATATGAGCGCTCGATTATCTATGTGTTTTATAACTCGGAGACATGCTATAATTGCCCGCAGACAATAAAGCTGATAAAAGATGTGTACGACAAATATTATCAGGATAAATATCAGCTTGAAGTTATAGATTATTTTTCTGATGAAACATATAATTATCAGGCAAATTATGATTTGAAAAATCCGCTCGAGGTTGTTTTGCAACGGGTGGAATACGGCGATGCGGAAGGGTATCGCAAAATTGAAAATTTAGAAAATATGACTTCTGATGTTGTAAGTTTTGAAGAAAATTTGAGATATCAGATAAATTCTTTTTTAGGATAATAAAAAGGGCGGAAAAATCTCCGCCCTCAACTTTTTATGCCGATTATTCGTTGGCCGCAGTTTTAGAAACAACTCCGTCGGCCAGTTTCGGCTCAAACCATGTTGACTTCGGCGGCATCAGCATCTTGTTGTCGGCAACCGCAATCAGCTCGTCAACAGCAGTCGGATATACCATAAATCCGACGCTGCCCTTGTGCTCGTCAACAACCTTTTCGATTTCTTCCGCACCTCGGATTCCGCCGATAAAGTCAATGCGCTCATCGTTGCGCAAATCCGTAATTCCCAAAATTTTATCCAGAACTTTTGCGCTCAACAGGCTAACATCAAGCTGTGAAACCGGATCGGACGGCATCGGAGCGCCGATATGTGTCAGCTCGTACCATTTTTTGTTCAGATACATTGTAAATGTGCCTTTTTTTGAAGGCTTTGCGCGCGAAATTTCTTTTACGGCAAAATTTTTCTTGATTTCGGACATAAACTGTTCTTCGGTATGGCCGTTGAGGTCAAAAACAACGCGGTTATAGTCCCAAATTTTCATCTCATCTTCAAAGTATGCAACAGCCAAAAAGCGTCCGGTATCGGTTGTGCCATCTTCGGCCGCAAGACGGGAAGCAGCGGCAGAGCGATGGTGTCCGTCGGCAATATATGCCTCGTTCTGAGCATTGAAAGCATCTTCAATCTGCTTGATTTCTTTGTCGTCGTCAACAATCCATAAGGTATGTTTTACGCCATAATCACCGACAACCGAAAATGCCGGCTTTTTGGTTTCTACAATATTTTTCAGCAGAGCCTTAATTTGCGGCAGGTCTTTGTTAATCAAAAGAGCAGGACCGGTCTGAGCGCCGACGGTGCGAATTTGCTTAACGCGGTCGTTTTCTTTTGCAACGCGGGTCAGCTCGTGGCGTTTGATGCGCCCTTCGTTATACGCCTTAACCGAGGCAGCAACGGCCAAACCGGTTTGAACATGGTCGCCCATAATCATCTGATATACATAAAAGCAGGGTTTTTCGGTTTTATAAAGAACGCCTTTTGCCAGCATATTATTAAAGTTTTCGGCAGCTTTGAGATAAACGCGTTCCTCATAGGGAGAAACATCGCCGTCAAAATCAATTTCAGCTTTAGAAACATGCAAAAAGCTGTACGGTTTACCTTCGGCTTTAACTTTTGCTTCTGCCGACGAAAGAACATCATACGGAGGAGCCGCAACTTGTCCGGCAAATTGAGCGGTAGGCAAAATCCCCGTAAACGGAGCATAAATCAGATTTTTATCAATCATTACAAATCCTTTCTGAAAATTGTTATTAATAAACAAATGATACAATGATATTTGATAAAGTCCACATCAATAAAATTTTTGCCACAATATTTTATTTGAATAAGTGAAAAATATTGCTTTTTTATAAAATTTTTTGATATATCTTAAAAAATAAGAAGGGGAGGAAATTGCCGATGAGATTGTCAGAAAAGTTAAAGCTGTGGACGGACAAAGGGATTATCAGCGCCGAACAGTCGCAAAAAATTTTGGAGCTTGAACAGAGCAGAAAAACTTCGCTTTCGGCAAAGTTGATGTATTGGATTGCAGGTTTGTTCATCGGGATCGGAATAATTTTGGTTATAGGGGCAAATTGGGACGCAATCCCGTCATCGGCAAAGGTTGCGGCAGATTTTGTACTGCTCGGGACGGTTTTGTATTATGCGTATCGTGCGGTTGTTGAAAACAAAAAGAATTCGGCCGAATTGTTTTTGGGATTGTCGGTTTTGGGCGTCGGGGCGACAATCGGCCTGATTGCTCAGGTTTTTAATCTGCAGGGCGGTTGGTCGTCGTTTTCTTTCGGTTGGGCTGTGCTGAGCGTTGTTTTTGTGTTGTTTAGCCGACTCAAGTCAATTAATATGCTGTGGCTGCTGCTTTTGTTGTCATCAATCGATTTTGAGAGATTGTCCGAGTTTTTAGATTTAATGTTCAGGGATTGTCCGGTTTGCGGAATGATATTCGGAACCACATTTTTCGGGCTTGCGGCATATATATGCAAAGAATTGTATTCGGCAGCAAAGAAAAAAGTTGTTTTGCCGGCTGCTGCGGCCGATTTGGCGATATTCTTGATGTATATCGTTGTTTTTTGCGTCGGAATCAGCATTTCCGGTATTCTGGCGAATGCGTTTGTATTTGTGTTCTTTGCGTTTCGGCTGCTTGCGGCGGTTTATTATAAAAACATTGATTCGTTTGTGCGAAACATTCATCTTGCGGAGCTTTACATCATCTGGTTTTTCATCTCGCGCTTTGATAACCTGATGGAAAGCGGCGCCGGATTTATTTTGTGCGGAATTGTCGTTTTGCTGATGCTGTATATCTGGAAAAAATCGTCAAAATATATCAGAAAAATGGAGATTTTTTATGAATAAAAAATTTGTCGCCGTGTTGTTCTTTTTGCCTTTTGCCGCACTGGTTGTTTGGGGCGCATCGCTGTGTGTGACGGTTCTTGAAAGCAGAGATGTGGTTGTTGCAATTTCGGGTTATGATCCGCGGGATTTGCTTTCCGGACGCTATATCGGCTATACCATAAATTGGGATAAAACGGATTGCTCGCAATTTGAGGACAATATCTGCCCGAAAGACAAGTTTTGCACAGACGGAGGCTGCCGATATTATGTTCCGGAGCAGTCAGCGTATCTTATTGATGAATGTCTCCGATATGCGGAAAAAAGAGGCCTGAAGTTTGAGGTTGTGTATTCTTATCACAAAAATCGTGCCCCGATAGCGAAACGACTGCTTATCAATGGAGAAGATTGGCGTGTTTATGCGGAAAAATATGTTTCAGAAGAAGTTTTCAGGCAAAATATAAAGTAAACAAACTGGTTGACCAGGTTACAATGACCGCAGCAAATATCAGAACAACATTTGCCGGTCAAGGCGACTATAATGGATTGACCACTGACATTGCTCACAACTTGGGTGTATTCCCAGAGGAAATGGATAAAGACTGGAATGGTTCAGGTTCAAAAGCAGTAAAAAAAGTAATGAATGCAATGGGTGGACAAATGCATGTGGCTCAAGCACAAGATAACAAATATGCTTTTGATATGGTTGTAGACGGTCTTTCTAAATATGCTTGCTCTACATTGGTAACTGCAGATTGGGGTTCTGCTTCAGGATTTTTGGAATTTACCGCAGGTATCGGGCAATCTATAATGGATAATGCCGGGGTTGCAGATTTGGTATCAGGAGTTGTTGGCGCCGTAAGTTCGTTATGCGATTGCGGTTCAACAGAAAACTCATGCTCCCTTACATGGAGATTTTTTCCGCCGATATGGCGAGTGGTTGTTCTCTCCAAGCTCAATCATATGTTTTTTCATAAGTCTCCGGCGGAAAGACCTTGCATCAAAAAAGGCGCAGATTTTTATCTGCGCTTTTTTGTTTGCCGCAATTGCTGACTAAAAATAGAAATCGCGCAAGCCTTTTTCGGCGATTTTTTTGAGGTTTTGCCGAACAATCTCACGAACTTTTTCGTTCGGAATATTCAACAGTTCTTTTTCTATCATCTCATCACCGATTTTTTGCGTTTTTTCTGAAGCATAATCAACAAGATATTCTTTTAGCGTCATCAAAGCGTTCGGGTGGCAGCAGTTTTGAATCTGTCGATTTTTGCAGATTTCCATAAATCTGTCGCCGGTTCTTCCTTCGCGGTAGCAGGCGGTGCAAAAACTCGGGATATATCCCATCTCCAGCAGCCAGCAGATAACTTCATCAAGAGTTCGGGTATCGCAGACCTCAAACTGAGACGAATTTTTTTCTTTGTCTTCCGGCTCCGCATATCCGCCGACGCTGGTTTTTGAGCCGCCGGAAATTTGCGAAATCCCGAGATGAAGAACTCTTTCTCTGGTCTTTTGGCTTTCTCTGGTCGAAACAATCATTCCGGTATACGGCACGGCAATGCGTATACAGGCAACGATTTTTGCAAAAATATCATCATTAATTCCGTTATCAAATGCGCTCGGGTCAATGTCGTCTGCCGGGCGAATACGCGGAACGCTGATTGTGTGCGGGCCGACGCCGAACTTTGCTTCCAGATGTTCGGCATGCATCAAAAGTCCTGCAAATTCATAGCGATACATCTCAAGGCCGAACAAAACTCCGAGCCCGACATCGTCAATTCCGCCCTGCATGGCTCTGTCCATGGCTTCTGTGTGATATGCATAATTGTGTTTCGGACCGGTAGGATGCAAAGTTTCATACGACTGTTTGTTATAAGTTTCTTGAAACAGAATATATGTGCCGATTCCTGCCTCGTGCAATTTGCGATAATTTTCAACCGTGGTTGCCGCAATATTGACATTAACTCTGCGGATTGCGCCGTTTTTGTGCTTTATGGAATATATGGTTTTGATGCTTTCCAAAATATATTCAATCGGGTTGTTTATCGGGTCTTCTCCGGCCTCAATTGCAAGGCGTTTATGCCCCAAATCCTGAAGGGCGATAACCTCGCGTCGGATTTCTTCCTGCGACATTTTTTTGCGCGGAATATGGCGGTTTTTGGCGTGATACGGACAATATACGCAGCCGTTCACGCAATAATTTGAAAGATACAGCGGAGCAAACAGCACAATTCTGTTGCCGTAAAAGTCTTTTTTTATCTGTTCGGCCAGAGCAAAGATTTTTTCGTTTATTTCTTTGTCGTCGCAAGCCAGCAGAACAGACGCCTCGCGATGAGTTAAACCTTTTCTTTCTTCGGCTTTTTTGATAATTTGTTCAATCAGCGAAATATTATTTTTGTTTTCATCCGCATATTGCAGAGTTGCGCGGATTTCCTCGTCAGATATAAATTCTTCGGCTTTGTCCGATGTCATATTGTACATTCTTTTATCTCCATTGTTTTTTCAAAGATATATACCATATTTTATCTGATGGAAAAAATAAGCGCTTTTGTACACAAAAAACTCCGCAGCCTTTTTGACAGGGCGGAGTTTTGATTGTCAGATTTGGTATTTGTATACCAATTCGGCTACATCGTCAATCGACGGCTCATCGGGCAAAAGTGAAAAATGAGCTCTGATGTCAGGGCGGCCGATGTGCTCTACAAGATCGACGGCGGCAAGCGCAAGTTCGAACGGAGCAAGATTGGAAGCAAAGTTCTTGTCGGTGACAATGGAAGGATTTTGCTCAAAGTCATAGGTTAAACCAAGGTTTTTTACAAGGTACGCAACCAATTCTTCTTTTGTTTTCATAATAGTAAATAATTAAAAGTTAGACAATGCTTGAAAGATATGGTTTTGGATATATTTTGTCAATAAAAAATTTTCAAAAAAATGAACAATTTTAAAACTTGTTTCGTTATAATATATGTAAAACAAAAAAGAGGAAAATATGGAAAACGACATTTCAGATATTATCAAAGAGGCAAAACAGCTTTATTTTGCCCGCAAAAGAAGGCGCAAACAGATGTCTGCCATGGGCATTATGTTTGCGGTTGCGGCTTTGGTCGTGCTGCCGTTTTTGAATGCCGAAAATCAGCCGTATATCTACAATTTCAGCCAAATGGACGAAGATATAAATCTGACACAGACCGGCTCGGTGATTGAGGATATGGGCTTTCCGACCGATGAATACGGACTTTTAAGGATAAGCTGATGGCAGACGAAAGCTGGCAAAATTATAAAGATGCGATTCGCTCGATTATCAAAAAACTTACCGGTTCGTATAATGAAGATTTGGAACAGGAAGCATATTTGAAAATTTGGCAAAACCGCAAAAAATATGCGGAGCAGGGAAAATCGCAGTCGTGGGTGAGGGCGGTTATCTCAAACCTGGTACGCGACTATTTCCGCTCAAAGTTTTTTCGCGAAGGGCAAAGTCTGCATGGCGGAATTGAAAAAATTTCGGTGCGGCCGAAGCTCGAAAACCGCATAGATGCCAAACGCAGACAAAAAATAATTTTGAATGCGGTTGACAGCCTGCCTTTAAAATTGCGCAAAGTGATAATATTATATGAGTTTGAAGATATGTCATATGACCAAATAGCGGAAAAAACAAATGTTCCGGTCGGAACGGTAAAGTCAAGATTGGCCGCCGCCCGCAAGGAACTTTCTGTAAAACTTAATTTTTTGAAAGGAGATAATTATGAATAAAAAAGTCTTGTTATGCGGAGTTTTCTCGACGGCTCTGATGTTCGGATTTAATGCAATGGCTCAGCCGGCTGCCTCCACTGCCGCAACGACCGAAAAAGCGGTTGTTACCACAACAAAAGACGCGGCAAAGCATATGAAGAAAAAGAGCGACAGACCCGATTTTGAACGCAAGATGCAGAAAAAACTCGCCAAAAAGCTCGATTTGACGCCGGAACAGCAGGAACTTGCAAAAAAACTCAACGAAAACAGCCGCAAAAAAATTGAGCCGCTGATGGACGAAATGCGCAAAACTCGTGAAGAAATGGACAAGATTCGCCGCGATAATATGGCCGAATTTGAAAAAATCCTGACTCCGGAACAAAAAACAAAGTTCGATAAAATGAAAAAAGAACAGCACGAAAAATTTGAAAAATATCACAAAAAAATGATGGAAAAAGAATGGAAATACGGAAAAGAAAAAGGCCGCAGAATGATGCCGCCGCGCGGAGAGATGATGCCTCGTCCCGATGATGGCGAAATGATGCCTCCACCGCCGTTTGAGCCTCACGATGCGCCCGAAAAATAGTGTGTTGTGCATACAAAAAAGCTCCGCCTTATGACGGAGCTTTTATCTTGCAGTATCGCTATTTGTCGTTCGGATTTCCCCTGAATCCTTGTGCAACCAGATATGTTTCCGGCGACTGCTGCCTTGAGGCATCGGGTTTGAAGTGCGAAACTTTAGCAAAGTTGATTTTTGCATCTTTGAGCAAGTCGCCTTCCGCGCCGCCCTGAAAAACTTTGGCAATAAAAATTCCGTTCGGCGCCAAAACTTCTTTTGCAAACTCATAGGCGGCTTCAACCAGCCCGATAGTGCGCAAATGGTCGGTCTGCTGGTGTCCGGTTGTGTTGGCGGCCATATCGCTCATAACGATGTCTGCTTTGCCGTTCAGCAGAGCTTTAAGCCTGTCGGCGGCGCCTTCCTGCGTAAAATCCTGACAGAGCATTGTGGCGCCATCAATCGGCTGTGTTTCCAAAATATCAATTCCGACAACCTGGCCGCTGCCTTTGTTTCGCAAAACCGCAACCTGTGTCCAGCCTCCCGGAGCACAGCCCAGGTCGACAATAGTTTTCCCTTTGCCCAAAAACTTGTATTTTTCATCAAGCTGTATCAGCTTAAACGCTGCGCGTGAGCGGTAGCCGAGTCTTTTGCTTTCGGCCACATACGGATCGTTCAGCTGTCTTTCCAGCCATCTGTTTGACGATTTGTCGCGATATTTTGAGGTTTTTACTCTGACGGCAAGCATATGCCTACCGCGAATTTGCTTTGCCGATGCAGTTAATTTTCCCATTTTCTCTTTCCGTAAGTTCTTGAATTATACCATCTTTTGCGGTCATCAAAGACGCCGTAATTTCTTTTGCCTTAAGATCATGCGCAATTGTTTGAAATATTATGCACGCAGCGGCAAAAATTGTTGAGCGGTTTTCTCCGATATACGGGCTTTTTGCCATCTCTTGCCGTGATAATTTCAGCGTTTCGGCAATCGCCTTGTCGGCATCTTTAACATTTATGACTTTTCCGTCAGAAACTTCGCGGTCGTATTTTCCGGTGTTTTCGATGATGGAAACAATCCGCAGCGGCGTGCTTGAAGTTGCAACAAAACACATGTCGTCGGAATATTTCTGCAAATTTGCGTCTTCAATAAACTTTGTCGTATATTTGCGGATTTCTTTTTGCAGCTTTTCCGCATTTTCTTTGTTATAAGAGGCAAGACCATAACACTCGGATGCGTTGCGGGCGCCGAGCGGAATGGACACGGTATGCAAAATCTGCGGATTTTTGCAGTTTTTTGCCAGAGTGATTTCGGTCGAGCCGCCGCCGATATCAAACACAATCGCATATTTTGACTTTCCGCACACATGACAGATAGCTCCCAGCAGATTCAGTCTTGCTTCTTCTTTTTCATCAATGATTTCAATGTCTATGCCGGATTTTTGCTTTACGATTTTTTGCAATTCGGCCGAATTTGAGGCCATACGGCAGGCCGCGGTCGCTATTGCGCGAACATTTTTTGCCGGCACATTAAATTCTTTCATTTTTTGCGAAAACAAACAAAAGGTGTCAACCGCGCGCTTTATGGCCGCATCAGACAATTTTCCCGATGCGTACAAACCTTCCGCCAGCATTGTCGACGAATTCAACGAACACAATTTTTTGCGGTTTTGGTCGGCAATCAGCAAGCGGCATGAATTTGAACCTAAATCTATGGAGGCATAATTATTTTTCATTTTTCGGTCTTCTCCCATAAAAATTGCGATATCTGTGATGCGGCTTTTTGTTGTGGTTGTGCATCATATCAAGCAAAATTCCTTCTCTGATGCCTCTGTCGGCCACCGTAATTTCAGAAATCGGCCAAAATGTGTACAGCGCCTCAATAATCGCACAGCCGGCAATCGTAAGGTCGGATTTTTGCGGGCCGATACACGGGTGTTTGCATCTGCCTTCACTGCCGATGCGCTTGATTTTTTCAACAACGCGCGATATGTCGGGACCCGATATTGAGATTCCGTCAACGGCAGAACGGTTATATCGCGGCAAATTCAAATATACCGCACCCAAAACCGTTACTGTTCCCGAGGTTCCGATAACCTGAATTTCCTGATTGCGTATTCCTTCGCTGATATTGTGCTTTTTATCAAATTCTTCAATAATCTTTTGCGTCCGCTCAACCACGGTTGAATATTCGAGCTTTGTCATTCCGTTCGGAGGAAAAGCCTCGGATACGGTGACAACGCCGTACGGCAGCGAAACAAATCCTTCAATGAAAACTTTGCCGTTTGTCGTAACTCTGGCCAGCGAAATTTCGGTCGAACCGCCGCCGATGTCAAATACGAGCATTCGCTTGATGCTGCGGTTCAAAAGCGGGGCGCAGCCGACGACCGCAAGTCTGGATTCTTCCTGTGTGGATATAATTTCCGGCTCCAAACCGGTTTCTCTTTTGACCTGTTCTACAAATTGATTGCAGTTTTTTGCTCTTCTGCAGGCCGCAGTCGCTACAAAGCGCATTTTTCTTATCGGCGCATATTCGTTCAAAATTCCAGCGCAGACTTTAAGCGCACCGATGGTTCTTTTGATTGCCGCCGTTGAAAGTTCGTTGTCTTGTATAATGCCTTCGCCGAGCCGTGTGACTTTTGAAAATGTTTCGATTACGCGAAACGAGGTCGGAGTAGGTGATGCCAAAATCAGCCTGCAGGAATTTGTTCCCAAATCAATCGCCGCATAAACCGCCTTTTTGTCATCGGCTTTGTCTTTTGCGGAAATTTTGGAAAAATTCTCTTTTTTCTGCGATTTTTTTATCAACTTCTTAAATTGCATCTCCGTACATTTCAAATCTTATCTGTTGGCGCAACTCGTCAATAGATATAAGGTTTTTATTTTTATCTTCAAAGTACCAATATGACCACCCGTTGCAAGCCGGAGCATTTTGAACCGCCGCGCCGACCTGATGGATTGAGCCTTCTCCTTCAACCGATTTCAGTGTTCCGTCAGCCTTAATTTTTGCAATATGCGAGCGGCCTGCGTCATACAAAACATCTCCGGCAGAAAGCAATCCTCGCTCAACAACCGCTCCGAACGGGACTCTCGGCTGTTTTCTTTTTGACACGGTTTCAAGACAGCTTAAATCAGCGGTTGCCTCAATTTCTGCAATACGAGCCTTTGCGCCGGCAATGTATGTTGCATCTTTTTCAATGCCGATAAAATTGCGCCCCATCTTTTTTGCCACGGCTCCGGTTGTGCCGGTACCGAAAAACGGATCAAGCACGGTATCGCCGACATCGGTTGAAGCGAGCAACACGCGATAAAGCAAAGCTTCCGGTTTTTGCGTTGGATGCAGTTTTGCGCCATCGTCGCCTTTCAGACGCTCTTTCCCGGTGCAAATCGGCAGATGCCAGTCTGAGCGCATTTGCGTATCTTCATTCATCGCCTTCATTGCTTCATAATTAAATTTATATTTTGATTTCGGACTTTTTGCCGCCCAAATCAAAGTTTCATGGGCGTTTGTAAACCGCGTGCCTCTAAAATTCGGCATTGGGTTGGTCTTGTCCCAAATGATGTCGTTTAATATCCAAAACCCCAAATCCTGCAAGATATATCCGACGCGGAAAATGTTGTGATATGAGCCGATAACCCAAATTGCGCCGTCATCTTTCAAAATCCGGCGGGCGGCAGTCATCCATTTTTTTGTGTATTCGTCATAAGCGCGGATACTCTCAAAACTGTCCCATTCTTCATCAACGCCGTTTACGGTAGTGTTGTCCGGACGCGTAAGCCCGTCGCCGAGCTGCATATTGTACGGAGGATCGGCAAAAATCAAATCAACCGATTTTTCTTCCATTTGGTTCATTGCTTCAATGCAGTCATCGTTGATAATTGTGTTAAGGACGGTTTGCGTGTTTATTTTTTTCATTTCGGAATCCTGTCTGTTTTACATAAGATTCCTGCATTATGCACCGCATATGGTTATAATTTTCTTAACGAACGAATCGATTTTTAAGATTATTTTTCGGCAAAAGTAAGATAAATTGATTTTGCGTACGGCGTCGGATTTACCGAGATTATCTTAAACGACAAAGTATTGTCCGGATTCAATCGGTTAAGCTCGATTTTGTGCTCTTCAAACAGCACAACCTGACCTTTCTTGTCCACAATCTGAAGATTTATGTTCGGAACCATGACGACATATTTTCCGGTATTATAAATTTCACCGGTAATTTCCAGTTTGCTGATGTTGTTTTCAATAAATTCGTGGCGGGCAATGTTTACAAACTCAAGGTTGCGCCCGCGGTAGATGCTTTCAAGTCCGACAAAGTCATATGCTTTTTCCGCAAACGGAGCCAAACGCACAATGTCATAGCGCAAAAATATCAAACAGAGCAAAACGAAAACTATCGCGACAAGTGAAAGTATAACATCAAGTTTTGTAGATTTATATATTGATTTTTCAGAATTTTGTTGCGCGGCCAGAATATCGCTCACATACTTTTTTGTATCATCGGGAACCGCGTTTTCCATGTCGATAAATTGTTCAATCAGCGCATCTTCCGGTTTGCATAAAAACACTTCCGAACACTTTGAACAGGACATATACCGCCCGTCCGGAGAAATTGTATCGGCCGGAATTTCGTATACGGTTTTGCATTTCGGACAACTTATTAACATCTGAATTCCTTTCCTCTTCACTATATGCATATTTTTTATATAATCAAAGAAAAAAAGTGTTTTATTAAATGCTATCTTGATGTATCTTTCAGCATAGCGGTTTATAAACGGACATAAATGGGAATGAAAAATATCGTTATAGATTTGCAAAAGGTCGGAATCCGCTACGGAGAGGGCCCTTTTGTCATACAAAATGCCGATTTGCAGCTGGAACGCGGATCGTTTCATTATCTGACCGGAAAATCCGGCGCCGGAAAAACCTCGCTTTTGAGCCTGATGTATTTGGCTCAGCGCCCCTCGACCGGAACAATCAGAGTTTTCGGAAACAATTTGAGAACCGCGGATCGTGATACTTTGGCGATGCTGCGGCGCAAAATCGGCGTGGTTTTTCAAGATTTTCACCTTTTGGAACATCTGTCTGCATTTGACAATGTGGCAATTCCGCTGCGTATTTGCGATATGAATGAAAATGAAATCAAAAAACGCGTCTGCGAAATGCTGAAATGGGTAGGGCTTGAAGATAATATGTATAAACCATGCGCAACCCTTTCCGGCGGTGAAAAACAACGCGTGGCGATAGCCAGAGCCGTAATAAACCGACCGGAAATTCTGCTGGCGGACGAACCGACCGGAAATGTCGACAGCGAGATTGCGTCTAAACTGATGAAGCTGTTTGTCGAACTGAACCGGCTCGGTACAACGGTTGTGATTGCTACCCACAGCGAAAAACTGATACAGGATTTTCCGTATCCGTGCATATGCATAGAAAACAAAAATCTGTCTTTGCAGTCAAAGGAGGCGGAAAATGCCTAGATATACTTCAAAAAATATCATTACCCGCAAACACGAACTTCCGCTGGATAAGGGCGAGTTCGGAATGTTTCTGCGGCTCTTGACCGCCGGAACGGTGTTTTTGCTGTCTTTGACCCTGTCCGGAGTTTTGGCAATCAACTCGATGATAGGAAATTGGAATGAGGGAGTGCGTCAATCTTTTACGGTTCAGGTGATGCCTGTGACGGAAGAAAGCAGCCTTTCTTCAACCGAAGAAGAAGTTTCAAAGGTCGTAAAATTTTTAGAAATGCAGCCTGAAATCAGCTCTGTGCACATCTTTTCTCAAGAAGAACATGAAGAACTTATCCGCCCGTGGCTGGGTGACGGAGTTGACCTTTCCGGATTGCCTATGCCGACGCTGATTGATGTTTCGCTCAATGAAGGTATGGAGCCGGATTATGATGCAATGGCGCAAAAATTGTCCGATGTATCTGAGTATGCGGCAATGGATAATCATAATTTATGGCTGCAAAAGCTCATTAAATTTGCTGATGCGCTGAATACTCTTGCTGCGGTCGTGTTGATTATCGTGGCTCTGATATGCGGGTTTTCGATATATTATGCGACCAAAACAAATTTGGGTATGCACAAAAATATCATTGAAATTCTGCATATTATGGGCGCAAAAGACACATATATCGCACAGCAATATGCTCAAAAAGCTTTGTCCGCAAGTCTGGTCTCTGGCGTTGTCGGCCTGCTGGTAGCAGTGTTGGCAATAAACGGAATTTCCGGAATTTCTGCAGACCTGGACGGTGGAATTATTAAAGAAGCCGGGCTGAGCGTTTTTGCCTGGATAAAGGTATGTGCGATTCCGTTTATTGTTTCCGCAATCTCTGCCACAACGGCGTATTATGCCGTAAAAAGCACCTTAGGAAAGTTGATGTAATATGAAAAGATTGTTTTATATCTGTTTGTTTTTGTTTGTTTTTGTTTGGCTTGGTGGATTTGTCGTGTTCGCCTATCATATCAATCATTATGATACAATAGCCGAAAAGGAAGCCGATGCGATTGTTGTGCTGACCGGCGGAAAAAATCGTATAAGTCACGCATTTTCGCTGCTCAACAAAGGTATGGGCAAAAAGATGTTTATATCAGGTGTGCCCGAAGATGTTTCAATTGAGAGCATCTTAAAGCAAAACCGCGTCAGTTTCGGAAAAAATAAACTGGTGGAACTCGGAAAGGCGTCTCACACAACGCTTGAAAATGCGGAAGAAACGACAGAATGGATGAATAACAATTTTGTAAAATCAATATATCTGGTGACCTCAAATTATCACACTCCGCGTAGTGAGGAAGAGTTTGCTCACTTAAACCCGCGTATTGAGATTTTTGTGTCGCCGGTATATTCGGATAATGTTGCAAAAAAATGGTGGCTTAGCTGGGGCACATTTAAGCTGTTTTTTGCCGAATATCACAAGTTTTTGTATGTGTATTTTTCTCATGCGGCAGAAAATTTGAAATATAAAATAAAATATGGAGTATAAAAATGCTGTATTTGCGTTCGCTTTTAACAAATGTTTTTGTATACGGTACAATCGCGCTCGGGTGTATCATATCATCAATTGTCGGAGTTTTTTCGCGCCGCGCCGTAAATTATATGTGGGATTATATGATTATGCCGCCGGCTTTGTTTTTTATGAAGATTTTCGGCGGAATCAAAATTGAATATCGTGGGCTTAAAAATCTGCGTCAAAAAGATGTGATATATGCCTCAAAACACGAATCCGCACTCGAAACATATTGTTTTAATACGGTAATCAACAACATTGTTTTTGTGCTGAAAAAAGAACTGACATATATTCCGATTTTTGGTTGGGCGCAATATTTTTATGGTACGATTCCGGTGGATAGAAAAGCGGGCGGCGCGGCAATGCGCAAGATGCTGCATTCGGCGGAAAATATGGTGAAAAAAGGCCGCCCGATAATGATATTTCCGGAAGGTACGCGTTGTGTCCCCGGAACGACTAAGGGGTACAAAGCAGGGCCGTATCTGCTTGCAAAACAGCTGAAACTGCCGGTTATTCCGGTGGCGTTGAATACGGGTTTTTTCTGGGCAAAAAATTCGTTTTTGCGGTATAGCGGAACGGTTGTGATAGAGTTTTTGCCGCCGATAAGTGCGGAAGGAAAAAGTTCTGCGGAATTTATGAATGAGCTTGAGGGGATTATTGAAGGCAAATGCGCAGAATTAAACCTTGAAGCGGCGGTCAAATACGAACATGCGAAAAAAATGCTTGCGAATAACAAAAAACTTGTTGACTAGAAACGAAAGATAATATAAATATAGCGGAAGTTACCGCTGGAGCGTTGGCAGAGTGGTAATGCAGCGGATTGCTAATCCGTCATCGTGTTAAAGCGATGCAGAGGTTCGAGTCCTCTACGCTCCGCCAGAAAAAATCCGTCCGAAAGGGCGGTTTTTTTATGCGGTATTGAGTAAAGAGGACTCGAACCGAGAGGAACGCTAAGCAAAATCGTCTCAGGAGAGACGATTTTGTCTGCAAGTTCTTTGTAATATCTTAATGAGTAAGGGAAGCGACAGCGACCGAAGCGAATTTAGATACCAAAGAGCAAGAGCAGCAGAGCTGCGAAGTCTCTACGCTCCGCCAGAAAGCTTTGATTTACAAGGCTTTTTTCGTAGGCGCTCCACTTGATTTATGCTTAAATCTTCAAACGAAAAATTGTAAAAAATTGCATGTTATTGTAAAAAATTGCCTCAAAGTTGCACAAATTTTGCACAAACAATCTATTATATCTTAAAATAATTTTTGACAAAAAACTTGATTTGAGGGCAGATTTGCGCCATTCGTCAGCCATAAATTTATTATTAATCTCAAATATATTACAATTATGAAAACAAAAAAATTAATCAGCAAAAAAATCGAGATTTTGTCGTCGATATTCTTTGCGCAGATTGTTTTTTGGAGTGTTCCAAAAACGCACAAAGGATTGAAAATGCAAAGCCGCAATTGTCGGATATTGTAAAAGCATACAAAATTTCCTCAAAAATTTATTTTGTTTTTTCCGCGGATATGCCGAAAGATGAAAAAGAATTTTGGGAAAATGCATGCTTAAATACAAGAATTCTGCTTGACAGGCTGCTTGACAAGGCAATTCTGCTATATGAACAGATTAAAGATGTGTAAAACCCGGAGAAAAAGGCCAAATACACAAGTTGCAGATTTCGCTGCACAATGAGGCATATGTTCGAGGTTTGCTGACTTAATAAAAAAGAGGTTGCGGGGAGCAGCCTCTTTTTTTTGTGTAGAACATAATAATATAGGGGATTCGGCTGCTACGGAGGCAACAGCCGATAAATTCGACCCGCATGGTGACCAACCAATTTTGCGGGTCGAAACAGTTTAGAATTGGAACTTGAGTCCTGCATTAATATCCCAGCCGGTGCGGCCGCCGTCGTGACGGTTAATTTCCGCATAGCTCGTGATATCTTTCGGATTCCATTCCTCTTCGCTCCAGTCTTTCTCGAGCCCTACGCCGTACTCAACATACGGTTTTACGCTCATCTTCGGGAGCAAAACATCGTCCGCAGTAACCTTGCCGCCTTGATAGAAGTTCCAGGTATAAGCCACTTTTGCATAGCCTTCCAAACCTGTGCCGAAATCCTTTGCTAGCTTGACTTCCGGAGTAACCTCAAACACATTCTTCGTGTGATTTTTCAGCTTTGCGCCCGCCTTGCTGGTGTAATTTTCGGTGTTAATGTACATATACGAAGCATACAACGCAGGCTTTAAGGTATACTCGCCAAAGTCAATCTCATAGCCGGTTTTGTTGGAAACAGAGGCTGTCCAGATATCGAACTTGTCGTTGCCCCAAGCGGTTTTGGCCTCGTTGGCGATATAGCCGCCGTGAGCGGTAAAGCGAGAGAATACGCCGTTTTTGGTTAAGTCTGCCGAAACGCCGAGGTATCCGCCGTCTTGAGTAACTTTAACCGAATTTTGTTTCTGGTTGGAACCCATATATGCGGCGTAAATTCCGTAAACTGCGTTCACTCCGTTGTCATAGATAAAGGTTCGGCTGTCGACTCCGCCGACTACTCCGTAAAACTGAGTGTCGATGCTGTTATAGCTATGTTTCAGCTCGACGCTGTCCTTCGAACCGAACGCCTTCGCCCAGGTGGTAGCCCTTGCCGGGTCACCGGAAGACAGTCCGGAGCCTATATAAATATCGCGGTTTGCAAGCAGTGAGTTAAGAGCGCTTTGTGTCTGCTGAACACCGACAGATGTTGACGGAACACCGACGCTTTCGGCAATCTGTTGCGAGCTGTTTTTGTCGCTCTTTACAAACTTAAACTCACCGGTTTCCTTGTCATATTCGACCGCATAACGATATTTTAATGTTTCGGCGCTGCTTACTGTTGTGTCGACTTTATCCTTCGCGGTGTTGGTGAAAGCGATATTTGTCTTTTCGGTTGCGGAATCCGAAAAAATCTTCATATTATCAACGATTATCGAGCCGGTGCCCGCCGCTGCGCCGATATCAATATGATCCATCTCGGCGTTTGCCAAATCGACATCTACCGCCATTTTTACTGTCGAGTTCAGCGTCAGGGTATCGCCCTGAATCACATTAATCGTGTCGTTAATCATATTAAAGACATAGTCGCTGGCAACGATAAGATTTCCGGTGCCTTTGATGTCGTTGAAAAGGTTAAATGTTCCCGTCCCGTCTCCGTCGAATGTCATCACACCGCCAGAGGTGTTCGCGAAATAATCGTATGTTGTAATCATACCGTTGCCGGCAGTCATAAAAGTTATTTTGCCATCGTTGTAAATCGCCTCGTAAAGCTTATCAGAATTCTCGTCGGACGGGTCGCTCAACACATAGTTGCCTTTGAATACGACCTCGGGCAAAATCCCCTCGGCCTCGTGACCTCTCGCCGCCGCGATTGTAACATCACCGGACATACCGAGAGAAGTACCGGCAACAACAAGCGCACCACCATATTGTCCGGCATGATTGTCATAAAAATTTCCACTCAGAATTCCGATTGTGTTTCCGGTAAAAATTGCACCACCGGCAAAACCTGCTTTGTTTCTAGAAAATATTGAATTTGTTATTTTATCAATTGATTCTGTTGCACCGATTGCGCCAGCTCCCCAGACAGCTTCATTTTCTTCAAACACGGAACCTGTAATTTCATCTATATGACCAGATGATGCAATTGCACCGCCTCCACTCATTATCGCAGAAGACAAAACTTTATTATTTTTGAATGTTGAATTTGATATTTTTCCGATTGAACCTGAGCTGGAAATTGCTCCACCTCCGGTATCTCTACTGCTAGCATCAGCATTTGCAATATTACCAATAAATTTTGAATTATCAATATTAAGACCATTGCCAGCCCAATGAACAATTCCTCCACCATTAGAAGGAGCGACATTATTTATAAATTCTGTATCAGAAATATTAGTTTCACCTGTGCCGGCCAAAGCTAATGCTCCGCCTTGGAATAAACCTGTGTTTCCTTCAAAAACAGAACTTATGATGTTTTCTACAGTACCGTAAACCGGCACTCTAAAACCATTCATTTTGACATTTTTGAGAGTTAACTTATTTCCTCTTCTATAGGTTTCCAGAAATGAATCACTAAAAATCACCCCGTCAGCGGCGGAGATTGCAAATTTATTACCATCTTTGCCGGAGATATTTATATCGCGGTTGAGAGTTAATGAATCTGCTGAATCAACAACGATATCGCCGGTTAAGATGATGTCGGTTTCCGTGCCCGAAGTGATTGCGTTTTTGAAATCTGCCCAAGTGCCGACCTCAATTGCCGCGTGAGCCGTTGGTATATAAGCCGCAAAACAGCAAATTGCAGTGGTTGTCAGCCATAGTTTCTTAGTATTCATATATGTCTCCATCATAAAAATTAGCCCTGCGGAAAACAAAAAAAGCCCGAGGACAATAAGTCACTCCGGCTTTTGCTTTCCATTTAATAACATGCAGTCTACCCCCCCCGCCGATTGTCAAGCTTTTTTTTCAAAAAGCGAAAAAATCCCCGCTTTTTGCAAAACAGGGATTCTTAACAGAAGAGGGGAGAGAAACCAAGAAATTATCTGGTTGCTCGGGTTGTTTGGTTCAAAACCGAGAATATGTACGCCGGATTGACTTTTTTGCCTTTTTCGCCGTCAACATATTCCGTAAAGGTTGTTCTGCCGCTGGAGTTGCGGGCTTCGAGCCTTTCGGCGGCGGACATCTCGCTGCTGCATACATATTCATGAACTTTGCCGTCCAAAGTATACAGAGTTACGGTGCTGTCCTGTATTATCGCGGCTTTTCCATTCGGATATTCAACAACCATCGGGTTTGCCTCGCCGTTGCCATAGTCATAAGTTGTCGTGACAACTCCGTTCGGCGCGGTTTTGGTCGTAATTTCGGCATCTTCGGTTGCCAAACCGGCCTTGACCGTATTTACGCGGTTCTGAATTTTTGCAATAACAGTCTGCTCTTCAACCTGAGAATTAATCTCCTTTTGAATCTCATCTTCTACCGATTCGGAGCTTTCTGCCTTTGCGGCATTTTCTACGGCTGTCGGTTCTTCAATATGGTCTTTTTCTGCCTCAATTGTAGCAACTTTGCTATCGCTGTGTTCGACAGGTGTCGCTTCAACCGGCTGAGCCTCGGGTGCGGCCTCAATCGTCTGAGCCTCCGGTTCTGATGCCACAGGAGCATATTCTACCTTCACCGCATCGGCCTTAATTTGCTGTTCGGAGCCTTCATAAGCGTCTTTCATAAACTCTTCAACTTCTTCCTGCAGGCCGCGGCGAATGTCTTTGAGCTCGCCTTTTATCTCAGAAATCTCTTCATTGACTTTGGTCAGATGTTCTTCCAAATCTTCACGAGTGCCGAGTTTTGCCTGTTCTTTTTCAAGTCCGGCCTTAATCTGTTTCAGCTTTTCGGCCTTGTTGAATTTTTCGAGGTTTTCGTTGGCGATTCGGCTACTTTCCTTAGAAACAGGAACATCGTGCTCGCCTTTGCCGGTCAAGTCCTCAGGATTGTAGTCTTCCGTCGCAAGCTTTTCAATCTTTGCGTCAAGTTTGCCGATTTTCTTTTCATAACAATCCCATTCGCGGATATCTTTCTTTATCTCGCGGGCAAGATCCTTGTTGTCCGCCAAATCCTCTTTGAGCTGCAAAGTGTGGAGCTTCATATCATATTCGGCAAGCTGAACCTGACGATTGACCAGTTCTTCCATCTTTTGCGAATGTTTCAACTCGAGCTCAAGGCGCTCTCTGCTAGGCTCAAGCTTGATTTCTTCTGCCACCGGAGTCTCGGTGTTTTGTGCGGCATCTTGAACAGCTTCGTCAGCGGCCGGAGTTTCACCGTCCACAAGCTCGGCAGCCTCTGCGGCTAAACGCTGTTGCTCAAGCATTTCGGCAAGTTTTGCCTCGTCAGCGGCACGCATTTCGTTGAGTCTTGTTTCCATAGCGTCAAATTCTTTTTGCGCGCGGACATAGCTGTTGTAAAAGCCCTTTGTGTCGCTCTTGAGTTTTGCAAGCTTTGCGCTGTCGTGAGCCTCAATTTTATATGCTTCGCGGCGGGCGGCCAAAACTTCTTTGTCCTCAAAATCTTCATGCAGATTTTGCATCAGCTTGTCGGCCTCGTCGGTTTTTCCTTCTTCAAGCAATTGGCGATATGCCAGAAAACTCTTGTCCGCCAAAGCTTCTGCGGTCTGAGGATTGTCCTCGCCGTATCTGTTTTGCAAAACAGTGTGAAGTTCGGCCTCTTTTTCATCTAAGGTCTCGGCAAGAGCAACTTCCGGAGCTGTCTCTTCAACAGTGGTTTCTTCAACAGCCGCAGGTTTTGATACCTCAGGTTCTTCCGCAACTTTCGACTCTTCTGAAACAACCGCTTCTTCCGCAGCGGCAGGCTGTTCAACAACAGGTTCTTCAACCGATGCGGAGGTTTCTGTTTTTTCTTCTGCAACAACAGCAGGTTCTTCAGCAGTTGTTTTTGGTGCGGCAACAGGTTCTTCGGCTTTAGCCTCCAGAGCAACATTTTCAACAACGGTTGTTTCTGCTTTTGTCGACTCTTCAACGACAACCGGTTTTGTGGCTTTTGCTTCTTCGACAACAGGAGTTTCGTTTATTGCGGACGGAGCCTCTGATTTCGGTTCTGCGGCCGGTTTTGTAGCAACATTTTCAACCCTGGTCGTTGTTCTCGGCGATGTAGGTCTTTCTGCCGGACGGGCAGTAGGCTTTTCTTCTGTCGGAATATGGTGTTCGGCAGGGGTTGTCTTTGTTTCGGAAACAACCGAATTTGCAGTATTTGCGGAGTCTGAGCTGTGAATGGTATCGCCGTTCAAAACGGTTTCTGCCGGATTATTAATCGAATTTACAACCGTTTCTTTGACACCTTCGCCTAAGCGGTCAAGTGAAAAATATGCGCCGGCGGCAGAAGCGGTCAAACCTAAACCTAAGCCGATTCTTGCGGATTTGAGGTTGTGTTTTGTAAATTCGCTCGGCTTGTTTACATAGTCGTTAACCGAGTTTTTGTATTCGGCAATCTGTGAGCTTGTGGCGCCGACTGTTGTGGTCAGACCTACGGTTCCGCGGACAATCGCGTTGTTAATCATAAGCTCTTTCAATGCGGGGATTGCGGTCGCAACGCCGGCTCCTCCGCAGGCTACCGTACATACGGCAGCAGAAACAATGCCTGCAATGCGGCGATGTTTGTATCCCGGACGAGCTTTTGCGGCTTCCATAGCTTGGTGCAGTTTTTCTTTGCTCCAAAAATCTTTGTCAAACAGCCATCTGCCCCAAAGTCTCTTGAGACCTTTTTCCGCACGGTAGGCTTTTTGTCTTTCCTGAATTGCCGGCCAATATTTTCCGGCAGCGTAAGAATATGCACCGTATGCGGCAATGGCAACTGCGGCCGGAGCAACGGTTCCGACAGTGGCGGCAACCGACAAAGATGCGCCGATTCCGACGATTGTACGCAAAGAGTTGTTTGCAATCGAATCAGCAACATTTGCTGTGATTTCAGCGGTTTCGCCCCATACTTTTTTAATCTTTGAGCCGAATTTTTCTTTCAGTTCGGAAAGGCCGGAAATCGTTTTGGATTTATATCCGTCGAATCTGTTTGCAAGACGGTCGAAAAAGTTGTCTGACTTTTTCTTTTGTGTGACGGCCATAGCCAAAAACTGTTTGGAGTTGAGCTTGATTTTTTTGTTGTCGGCGAAAAATTCACGGACGCTGTCGACAAGTTTTTCATCTTCGGTTTTCTCATAGCCGGACATATTTTTGATGTCTTCGGGCTTTGGCAACTCAAGCCCGTCTGCACCATACATCAATGCCAATTCAGCCATAAGGGAATTTGACATTTTTTCAATAACGGCGGCTTCTTTTTGAGATCTTGAAGCCTTTGAAAACGGTACGGATTCGCTCAGGCTTTCGATTGTATCAAGCTTTTTGGCATCAACCAAAATGTTCATCATTTCAGCATATTGTTCGCCTTCAAGGTTTTTGCCGGACTCTTCGTCAACAATTTCTACCTTGTCGGCAAGCGGAGAAACAAAGTCATGAGCATCGATAATTTCGGTGACGGCGTTATAATTTGCGTCCATCATTCTGATATATTGAAGGTTGTGCAGCACATTTTCCATATTTTTCGCATATTGTTCAAAATCGGTGCTGTCCATAGCCTCGGAAAAAGTTGCCAAATCAGAGAGATATTTTTTATCAACTCTTTCTTTTGAGGCAAGCCATCTATCCAAATATTCTGAATTATCAGCCATATCATTCACTCCATAAAAAACTGTCAATGAAGGCAATATATACTAATTTGTACAAATACGCAAGTGCTTTTTGTCAAGTTTGTATATTTTTTTGCAATAATGTGGTTTTTTGGCCGAAAGCAGGGTGGATAATATTGCTTTTTTGTACAAAAAAAGACCGAGGGAAAATCCTTCGGCCTTTCTTTTTTTCAGCAGTGTTGCAACGAACTATTTGTGACCTTTGGAAGCTGCAAATTCGTTCATTACATCAATAACATAGTTTTGAGCTGCTTCTGTCAAATACGGGTGCATCGGGATACTCAGAACCGTTTTTGCCAATTTTTCGCAAACAGGCAGAGGTCTGAAGTTCCATTTTGCATAAGCAGTCTGAGTGTTTACCGGACGCGGATAATATGCGCCGCACGGAATTCCGCGCTCTTTCATATATGCCATCAATTCGTCGCGGTCTTCACAAGCGATTGTGTACAAAGCTCTGGCAGATTTGCAACCGTCGAGAATTTTTTGCTTTGTGAAATATGAGCTGAGTTTTTCGTCATAGCGGCGGGCGATTTTTTCTCTTTCAACCAATTCTTCATCAAGAACAGTCATCTTCAAGAGTAAAACCGCGGCCTGGAAAGAGTCCATACGAGCAGTCAGACCCAAACGAATGTTGTCATAGTGGTCTTCCGGAGACATACCGTGAACGCGGCACGATTTCAACAGTTCATTTTCTTCTTCGCTGTTTGTAAATGTTGCGCCGCCGTCGCCGTAACAACCGAGCGGTTTTGTCGGATAGAATGAAGTTGCGGTCATATCAGCGATAGAGCCGGCCTTTTTGCCCTTATATTCAGAGCCGTAGCTTTGAGCAGAGTCGGACAAAACTTTCATACCGTGCTTGTGTGCAATTTTCATAATTTCATCATAATCGGCAGGGTTACCGAAGATATCAACGGCGATAACAGCCTTAAGATTGAGTTTTCCTTCTTTTTTAACGGCTTCGATAGCTCTTTCCAAATCTTTCGGATCCATATCAAAAGTATTCGGGTCGGAGTCAATAAAAATCGGAGTAGCGCCCAAAATTGCAGGAGCTTCGGCCGATGCAACAAAGGTGAAAGAAGAAACGAACACAGCGTCGCCTTCTTTAACGCCCCATGCCATCAACGGCAAAATCAAAGCGTCTGTACCTGAAGAGCAGGTTGCGCAATATTTTGTGCCGGAATATGCGGCCAATTTTTCATCAAGCTCTCTGGTTTCCGGACCCTGGCAATATCCACCGTGGTTCAAAACTTTTTCAAAAGCTTTCAAAAATTTGTCTTGTCCGATAACTTTCTGCGATGCCTGAACATCAAACAAATTAATCGAATCAGAAGGTTTGTTTATCATTTTATTCGTCCTTTTATAGTTTTTAACTGACACGAAATTATAATAAACCGAAAAACTACGCAAGACACAAAAAATTTCTTTATTGTAACATTTTTTCATAAACTTAAAAAAGTTTGGACAATCCGGCTTGTTTTTGTTGATTTACAAAAAAAATCCTATATATTCTAGACAAGTAATATTAGTTAGAGGCAGATGTTGATAAATTTTAAAAAACATATATTTTTGTGCGCAGGTTTTGGGTTGTTGAGCGCCTGCGTCAGCAAAGAAGGCTATGTGCCGGCAACCGACCGTGCGGATACTTTTGAACCATATAACCGCGCGATGTTTGTGTTTAATCTGAAGGCGGATAAATATGTTATAAAACCTTTGGCAAAAGGGTACCGCGCAATTACAACGCCGGAAATCCGCGACAAGGTGATGAATGTTTTTTCAAATATTCATGAGCCGCTGTATACCATAAACAACGGACTGCAGGGAGATATCAAACAGTCAGGGATTGAGGTTGCGCGCTTTGCGGTCAATACAACGCTCGGCTTAGGCGGGCTTTTTGATGTGGCCAGAGGTTGGGGCCTGAAAAAGGAAGCGACCGGATTTGACCAGACTTTCGCAGTTTGGTGTATGGCAGACGGTCCGTATATTGTGCTCCCGCTTTTGGGGCCGGCAACGGTTCGTTCTACACTGGCATACGGCGCCGATGCGGCAGTAAACCCAATTTATTATGCAACATATAAAGATGCAAATGTGAGTGATAAGTTTGCTTGGGGTTTTACGATTGCCGAGGGAATCGCAGTGCGTGAAAAAGCGATGGATCTGACCGATGATTTGGAAAGAAACGCTATTGACGCCTATGCCTCGATGCGCACGATGTTTTTGCAAAATCACGAAAAAATCAACAGAATGTGCGCAAAAGCAGCCGAAAACGAAACATCTTTCGAGTTTGATTTTGACGATGATGAAGAAGACGTTTTTTCAGAAGACTATTAAGGAGATTTTGATATGAAAAAAATGTTATTGGCCATATTTTCCGCAATGCTTTTGGCGGCAAACGCAAATGCTGCCATAGATGCGAAAGGAGCCGAAAATTTTATTAAAAATGTTACCAAAGAGGGAATTGAAGACATTATCAACGCAAATGTTTCAAAAGAAGAAAAAGATGCCAGATTTTATAAGCTCTTCAACGAAAATTTGGATTTAACCAAAATCGGACAGTTTGTTCTCGGACGCTATTGGCGCGGGGCAACGGCCGAACAAAGAAAAGATTTTATAAATGTGTATCGCGAGCTGAATATCAAAACATGGTCTGCGCGTTTTGATGAATTTAAGGGCAAAAAGTTTGTGTTTGAGGGAACTTCGTCACTCAATTCTAAAAATTCGCAAAATCAGGTGTTTGTAAATACTTCTGTGCCGATGGATAATGCCGCGCCGGCAAAGGTTGTCTGGAGAGTTGAAGAAAAGGGCGGAAAATATAAGGTTGTGGATATCATTATTGAAAATGTCAGCCTTGCGATTTCGGCCAGAAACGAATACACTTCATATATTCAAAAGTCGCCGGACGGCCTGAATGGCCTGATAAAAAGCCTGCAGGCAAAGCTGAAAACAATGTAGTATAAACAAAACAACAAAAAACCACCGACTCCCCTCGGTGGTTTTTTGTGTTTTTCTCCGGTGTATTTATCAGTATTAAAAACGAAGTTAATTTTGCTTTCCATCAAAAGTCAACGACAGTCACCGAAAAAAACACCGATTTTCGTTCTCAAATATGCTATTTTATTGCTTTTTCAGTTTATTTAATTCTTCAAGAAAAAGTTTCGGGTCTTCATACGGGAGCTGTTTTAAGACATCGACAGGATAATCCCACCATTTTGATTCCAGCAGGGATTTTATCGTTTGCTCGTCAAAGCGGTATCTGATGATTTTTGCAGGAACACCGCCGACAATCGCATACGGAGGAACATCTTTGGTGACGACCGAACCGGTGCCGATAACTGCGCCGTCGCCGATTGTCAATCCGTTCATAATCACGGCGTTTTTGCCGATCCAGACATCGTTTCCAATTGTGACCGGTTTGCTGTGTTCTTCAACATAATTTTTGAGCACTGGTTTGTTTTTGTATGGAAGCAGTGGGCTTGTCGTAATTCCGGTTATCGGGTGGCAGCCGACGCCGATGGTGCAGTTTTGAGCGATTGAAACAAATTTGCCGATTTTTGTTTCGGGGTGAAGTTTTACAAACGGAAGAACGGCGTAGCTACCCCCCCCCTAGCAGGATAGAATCGCGCCGCAGCTTGTTATGACGCCAAATTTTGCGCGCTTCTTTGTCTTTTATAAACAAAGACATTATTTTTATAATCAGTTTTTTCATTTTGTATCCTATTTTTGAAGTAACATAGAAAGATTATTTCCGCGATGATTTCTTGTCAAGGAATTATAAAAATTATCAAAACAAAAAAACAGCGTAATCCGAAGATTACACTGTTTTCTTTTGTTCGAGAAGTTATCTGTCAGGCCATTTTTCCTTATACTCTTTATAGATTACAGGCCAAATGTCTTTCAGAACATACTCGTCCGGTTCATAGAGAACATGAGACGACAGATAGTAGCGAATCATCTCCTCGGAACCATACTTAATCAGGCAAAACTCAATACCTTCGTCCAACACAGGATAGTATTGGAACAAATCTTTGAACTCTGCCAAATTTTTCTCTTCAATTGCTTTACGGAAAAGCTTCATAGCATCTTGTTTGTACATATTTAAAAAGTTTTAAGAGTTAATATTCATCAGCATAAAAGCCCCAAAGACTGTCAAACAAATCAATAAGGTTTTTCTTGCCCGATTTTTTCAATACGGTTTGTGCTCTTCGGCCGAAACAACGATTTTTGATATAAATATCAATAAGCCTGTTCGAACCGTTTTCAAGCAGATAAATTTCCATTTTGTCATCAGGCGATAAATCTGAAAACAAAACTTTCATAAACTTTTCTAAATTGTCAGCAGCAATTGCTTCATAAAACAATTTTTTTGTTTTCATAATTATAGGGATTTAACAGTTATACATAAAAATTTTTTGAACAGCATAATAATATCAGTATTATAGTATCTTGTCAAGCAAATTTGTCTATTATACCGCTATAATGCCTCTGGCCATTGCGTATATGGCAAACAAAGCCAAAACCACCAAAAATACGGCACAAACCGTTTCTCCGATTGTAAAGCAATGTTTTTCCGGAGCGTTTTGCTTGCGAGCCCAGATATAAACCGGAATGCCGAGAGCCATAAAAATTACGGCCATCAAAAGATAATTCAATCCGGCCGCATAGATGAGCCATACCGCATATATCGCGCCGGCAACGCCCGAGAGCAAAGCGGCTGATCGTTTGGTATATTTTGCGCCGAATTCGCCGTCGGCACAGATTTTCCACAAATATGCGCACGATGACAGATATGCCGGCAAAACCATAACGCCGGTAATGCTGAGCATTGTGTTCCACGCGTTGCTTGAAAAATATACCAACAAGATGAACACCTGCATAAAAGACGAGGTAATCCACAACGAAACGGACGGTACCTGATATTCGTTTTCGGTTGCAAACAGCTTAGGAAATGTTCCATTTTGCGCAGCAGCCTGCGGAATTTGCGCGGTTACCATTGTCCAGGCCAACCACGAAGTCAAAACCGACACCAGCAAACCGATGTTCATCAGCCATGCACCCCACGGACCGACGATTTTTTCCAAAATTCCGGCAGTCGACGGATTCGGTATGGTTGCCAATTCTGCCTGCGACATATATCCGAACGGAATGATTGAAAGCAGAATATAAATAATCAAGCACCCCAAAAAGCCGATTAATGTTGCTTTTCCGACATCTTGCGGGCTGTTGGCGTGTTTGCTCATTACAACCGCGCCCTCAATACCGATAAATGCCCACAGGGTTACGAGCATTGTGCTCTTAATCTGAGTGGAAATTCCGCCGAGCCTGAGTTTTGTATCCAAATTTTCGCCCCAGAAATCAAAGCTGAACTGCTTGTCGGAAAATACGAACGCAGTGATAATAACAAACAAAATCAACGGAACGATTTTTGCAACCGTACCGATAAGGTTGATGACGGTTGCCTGTTTGATACCGCGCAAAACCAACATATTAAAGCCCCAAATTATGATTGAGCCGCCGATAATCGAAAGCAGATTGTTCCCTCCGGTAAAATACGGCGGAAAGAAATAATTTAAGGCGTCCATGGTGATTACGGCGTATCCGACATTGCCGCAAATTTGGCACAGCCAATACGACCAACCGATTGTAAAACCGACATAAGGACCGAAGCCCTCGCGGCTGTACATATAGATTCCGGCAGTTAAATCAGGCTTTTCCATAGAAAGAATTTTGAATGTGTTTGCAATGAAATATACCCCGATGCCGGTGATTATCCAAGCCAGCAAAATTGCACCTGCCGATGCTCCGGCGGCCATATTTTGTGGAAGGCTGTATATTCCGCCGCCGATCATTGAACTGACAACGATTGCGGCCAAGGCCAAAACGCCGAGTCCTTTTGCTGACGGCGGAGTTGCGGCCTTATTTTTGTTTTTGATATCCATATCTGTTTTCCTTTGTTATAAATGCCCGAAAATCTCCGCGTTTTCGGGGCGGAGATTTTCTTTGTTGAAAAAGGCTAAACTTTTGCCGGCGCGGCATGTTCAAAGTTTAAGAAGCCGAGGCAGGTTAAACAATATCCGAACTGCTGCGAAATGTTCAAATAGTTGTGGAATATCTGAAAATCGCTGTGCTTTTCAACACCGCGGATATCAAGCTCGTGTTGCAGAGACTTGTTTAGCCACATTCTTGCATGTCCTTCCGCAATTTCATCGTCGATTGGTGTATTAAAATATTCTACATATTCGGCTGCCCAACCGCCGATTAATTCTCCGTTTTTATCTTTTCCCCAGCATATTCCGACGCCTGTGGCAATAGCTTTGTGTTCGTCGCGATTCGCACCATTGCCAGCCATAATAACTTCAAGTACGGCACCATGTTTGAACTGGTCGACAACCTTGTCTACCGGAACAATATTTCCATATAATTCTTTTGGCAAAACAGATGTATACGGCACAACATTAAAGTTTTCTATTTTTGCCTGCATAAGGGCGGAATCATAGCAAAAAGTTTCAAACGGCTGCGGCGGAATACCGTCATTGGATTCTCCGGCGCCTCCGGTCTGAAATGCTAAAACAGGATAACGAACACCTTCTATCATCTTAAAATCTCCTAAAAAATTGATGTTATTTTGTTACGCTAATAAGGTAATCGTCGGTGTATACCTTTCAATAAACACAAAGTTTTATGAGGTGTTTGTTTTTGATTGACAACAAAAAACATAAGTCGTAATATATAAGGTATAGGGGTATGGGATATTTTATAAAAGGAAATGAAAATGATTGCTTCAACTCAGGAAAAAAAGGCGCTTATGAACCGCATAAACCGCATTGCCGGACAAGTCAACGGACTCGGCAAAATGGTAGAAGATGACAGAGAATGTATGGAAATTTTGAACCTAGTCGTTTCTGTTCAGGCTGCGCTCTCGGGTGTGTGGAAACAGGTTGTCAAAAGCCACTTGCAGCACTGCATCGCGGACGCGGTCGCCAGCAAAAAAAACACCGAAGAACTTATTGACGAGCTCGTCAGCCATATTGAAAGGATAAAATAATGAAAACCGAGACCTTAAAGAAAAAATCGCTGCTGACAGTTGTCTTAACGCTTGTGACTATGATCGGAGAAATATATTATGGTATTGTTTCAAATTCTATGGCTTTGACGGCCGACGGAATCCATATGGGTACCCACGCCGCCGCACTGTTTATAACATACATATTCTGTTGCCTTGCGCTGCGATATACCGACAAGGCGGACAAAATGAACGCAATCGGCGGAAATATCAATGCAATTTTGCTGCTGTTGACCGGTTTTGCCGTGATATATGAATCGGTCGGAAGGTTTATCAATCCGCTTACAATTTCTTTTTCTGAGGCAATTTTGGTGACCATAATCGGAATGGCCGTAAATGTTGTATGCATAATGATTATGGGAGGAGAGGGGCATCACCACAATCATCAACAAGAGCATCGTCATCACGATGATGAAAAGGACGAAAATGTAAATTATAAAGCCGCATATCTGCATATTGCAGCCGACTTGATGACTTCCGTTTTGGCTCTGGTAGCGCTGTTTTCAGGCCGCTATCTCGGCTGGGTATTTTTAGACCCGCTTATTGGAATTATCGGCGGCGTTTTGATTTTGCGTTGGGCGTTCGGGTTACTCAAAACATCGTGCAAAACCATAATCGCCTGCGGCAGTAACGCATAGCAATGTTTTCTAGTAGTGAGGGGGCGGGGTTTCTTCCGACAAAGGTTTAACAACTTCCGCTTCCACCAGCTGGGTGATGTATTTGTTGCTTTTTTTCAAAAAATCAAGCTCTTTTGCCTGTTTTATTACAACCTCGTTCAGTTCGTCCACAACTTTTTCAAGGTTGGCAAGCGCGCTTTCAATTTCTATCAGTCTGTCTTCAAGTTCCATAATTATCTCTTGCAAAAAATAAGCCCCTCGACCAAAGCGGCAAGGGGCTTGTTTGTTTTATATCATAGCCATACCGCCGTTGACATGGATTGTCTGGCCGGTAATATATTGCGCTTCGTCAGAAGCCAAAAAGGCAACCGCGTTTGCAATATCCTGAGCCTCGCCGAGTTTTCCTTCCGGAATACGCCCTAAAAGTGCAGCCTTAACATCTTCAGGCAAAACATCGGTCATCGGAGTTCTGATAAAACCCGGAGCGATGGAATTTACGGTAATTCCGCGGGAGCCGACTTCTTGCGCCAAACATTTGTTCATTGCAATCATTCCGGCTTTTGATGCGGAATAGTTAGCCTGACCGGCATTGCCCATAACGCCTACTACCGAAGCGATGCCGATAATGCGGCCGAATCTTCTTTTCATCATTCCGCGAACGGCGGCTTTTGCAAGCTTGAAACCGGCAGAGAGGTTGACATCAAGAACAAGCTGCCAATCTTCATCGCTCATACGCATAAACAGATTATCTCTGGTCAGGCCTGCGTTGTTTACCAAAATATCAATTTTGCCGAGTTTTTGTTCAACATTTCCGACCAAAGCTTTTACATCGTCCGGATTGGTGAGGTTTGCGGTAAACACTTCAACTCTGTCGCCGAGTTCGGCCTTCAGTTTTTCCATCGGTTCTGCGCGCATATCGGTCAGAGCAAGAGTAGCGCCCTGAGCGTGTAAAGTGCGGGCGATTTTATCGCCCAGACCGCCGGCAGCACCGGTAATTAATGCAACTTTTCCGTCTAATCTAAACATTTTAGAGTTCCTTTCTGTTGTTTATTTATAAATTTTCCATCAAATTTTCGATATCTTTCGGAGAGTTTACCGAAAAAGAGTTAATATTTTTCAAATCGCGGCGTGCCAGTGAAGAAAGCACTTTTCCGGCGCCGATTTCAACAATGTCCGTAATGCCGTTTTCTTCAAAATACGCCATTGTTTCGCGCCATCTGACCGCACCGGTAACCTGTTTTATGAGGCAGTCGATAATGTCTTCTTTTTTGCTGATTTTATCGGCCAGAACATTTGCGACGACCGGAATTTTTGCATCTGATGCGCAGACCTGATGCAACGCCTTGTCCATAATGATTTTGGCCGGTTCCATCAGCGGGCTGTGAAAAGGCGCACTGACAGACAGTTTTACGCATTTTTTCGCGCCGAATTCACCGGCAATTTCAATCGCTTTATCAATCGCCTGCATATGTCCGGAAATCACAATCTGTCCGTTTGAATTGTCGTTTGCGGCAACGCAATAATGGTTTTCGTCAGATGCAGCCTCAATCAGTGCATCGATATCTTTTACCGACATACCGATAACCGCGGCCATTGCTCCCATGCCGAGAGGAACGGCTTTTTGCATCGCATCTCCGCGGATTCTGAGCAGTTTTGCCGTATCGGTCAATGAAAACACTCCGGCAGTGCAGCAAGCGGAATATTCTCCGAGCGAATGCCCAGCCACGAGCGAAATTTTTTGTTCTAAGTTAACGCCGAATTCTTTTTGCAAAACGCGGATAACCGCCATGGAATTTGCCATCAGCGCCGGTTGAGCGTTTGAAGTCAGTATCAGATCGGCTTCTGTTCCTTCGGTCATAAGTTTGAACAAATCCTGTGAAAGAGCATCGTTTACTTCTTCAAAAACTTCTCGTGCAGAGGCGAAGTTTTCGGCCAGTTCTTTTCCCATGCCGACAAACTGTGAACCCTGTCCTGGAAATACAAAAGCATATTTCATATAATTCAGTCCTTTTCTTTCATAATTTTCGTATAGCTTTATATCGGTGCGCAAAAAAGTCAAGAAAACAAAACAAATCTGCTGAATTTTGTTTATAAAATTAAGAGTTTTTTGAACTTTTGTATGTAAATTATGAAGATAATAAAAGAGGAAAGAAAAAATGGTAAAAACAAAAAACAAAAAACAATCTGATTTTATGAGCAAAATATGTAAAAGATTATGCGGCGTGTTCTTTATTGCGGTGGCTTTTTTGATATGGGGAAGCTTTGTCGGATATAACCCGAACGACCCATCGTTTAATATGGCCAGCAGCGCGCCGGTGCAAAATTATCTCGGTACATTCGGAGCCACAACCGCCAATCTGACACTGGGGTGGTTCGGTGTTGCTTTTGCGGTGTTTTTATTTGCATTTGTTGCTTGGGGATATTCGTTTTTGAGGTATCAAAATGTTCCGGAGCTGAAATATCGCGTGATTTCGTTTGTGCTCGGAATTTTGTTTTTTTCCACGATGCTCGGTCTCAAAAATGTGAATATTTTCAACAATGTCAGCATATCCGGCTGTATGGGAAAATACATGGCTGAAAAATTGATGACCATGATTAATTCTGCGGTAAATTTTTCATATTTGACCGAAACGATAATGATTGTTTTGGGGCTGTTTTCGTTTTTCTTTTTCAACTTTGCCTGCGGACTGACCTGCAAAAAATGGTATAATGTCGTCAAAAAAATCGTTCTTGCCGTTGTATTTGTTGCAACTGCGGTGAAAAACGCGGTTGTCTGCGTTGCAACTTGGGGCAAGAAAAAACAGCCGGAGAAGCCGCAACGCAAAGAACCGAAAATGTATGAAGAAAGCAAAGCTCCGAAAAAGAAAAAAGACGAACCGGTAAAACAGGCAAAAACTTTTATCGCCAAAAAAGTTGAAGACGATTATCAATATCCGTCTACCGACTTGCTGTCCCGCCCGAAAAAGACCAGAGAAAACAACGAAATATCCGAAAAAGAATTGATGGAAATTTCTAAAAAGCTGGTTTCCGTGCTTCAGGAATTCAGAATCGACGGACAGATTGTTAAGGTTCGTCCGGGGCCGGTCGTAACTTTGTTTGAGCTTGAGCCTGCACCGGGGATTAAAACTTCCCGCGTTATCGGGCTTGCCGATGATATTGCGCGTTCTATGTCCGCGGTTTCGGTTCGTATTGCGGTTGTCCCGGGTTCAAACACCATCGGTATTGAGCTTCCGAACAAAAATCGCGAAACCGTTTGGTTTAAGGATTTGATTGAAGACGAAGATTTTGTGAATACCAAAAACAGCCTCAATGTTGCGCTCGGGAAAGATATCGGAGGTAAAAATGTGTATGCCGATTTGGCGAAAATGCCGCACCTTTTGGTTGCCGGAACCACCGGTTCGGGAAAATCCGTCGGCGTCAATACGATGATTTTGTCGCTGCTGTACAGAATGAAGCCCGAAGAGTGCAGATTGATTATGATAGACCCGAAAATGCTCGAATTTTCAATGTATAACGGAATTCCTCATTTGTTGACACCGGTGATTACCGACCCGAAAAAAGCCGTTGTCGGGTTGAAATGGGCGGTTCACGAGATGGAAGAAAGATATCGCTCGATGGCGCAGCTTAATGTCCGCAACATTATGAGTTATAATCAAAAGGTTAAGGAAATTAAAGAGAGCGGAATTCCGGCCGTGCGCAAAATTCATGTCGGATTTGATGCTGAAAGCGGAAAGCCTTTGTATGAAGAACAAAAAATGGATTTGACACCGCTGCCGTATATTGTGATTGTAGTTGATGAAATGGCGGATTTGATGTTGGTTGCAGGCAAAGAAGTTGAAGGTGCCATTCAGCGTTTGGCACAAATGGCGCGTGCTGCCGGTATCCACCTGATTATGTCGACGCAGCGTCCGTCGGTTGATGTAATTACCGGAACCATAAAATCTAATTTCCCGACCCGTATCAGCTTTCAGGTTACCTCAAAAATCGACAGCCGAACAATCCTCGGGGAGCAGGGCGCCGAGCAGCTGTTGGGTATGGGCGATATGCTCTATATGCCGGCCGGTTTGCGCCCGATGCGTATTCACGGCAGCTTTGTGAAAGATTGCGAAGTTGAGGCGGTTGTAAACTTTTTGAAAGAGCAGGGCGCGCCCGAATATATCGAAGAGGTTACGCAAGGTGAGCTTGACGGCAAAAACGGCAAGTCTTTGTTTGATGACGATGATGAAAGTTCCGGCGGTGACGATTTGTATAATCAGGCCGTTGAGATTGTGCGCAATGACAAAAAAGTTTCTATCAGCTATGTTCAAAGACGTCTGAAAATCGGGTATAACCGTGCGGCCACGATTGTGGAAAAAATGGAAGAAAACGGAGTAATCTCCGCGCCTGACCACAGCGGAAAACGCGAGGTTTTATAAAAATTTCAGCAGATAAAAGCTGCCGATGAGCAGAATAAAAAACAAAATTGAAAGAAGACCGAGATTTTTTTCAATAAATCGTTTCATCGGCGCTCCGAATCTGTAAAGCAACCATGCTACCAAATAAAACCTCAATCCTCGCGCCAAAATTGAGGCGATTGTAAAAACAAAAAAGTTGAGATGTACGGTTCCGCTGGCGATTGTAATGATTTTGTATGGAAACGGAGTTATGCCGGCGCCGAACACAATCCATGAACCATATTCGGTATAATATTGCTGAAATTTAGCAAATTGCGCCATATAACCATACATTTCCAGCATTGGTTTGGCCAGTAAATCGAAAAACGATACGCCGATAAGATATCCCAAACAGCCACCCAAAACGCTGGCAACCGTAGCCAATCCGGCAATTTTCCATGCTTTGTTCGGAGTTGCCAGAACCATCGGAATAATCATAATATCAGGCGGAATCGGAAAAAACGAGCTTTCGGCAAAAGCGACGACAAACAGCCAAAACATCGCGTTTTTCTTAGAAGAAAGCGACAATACACTGTCGTACGATTTGCGGATAAAGTTCATTTTCAGCCTCAGTGATTACAATTTTTTATAATCATTAGCTTAAAAACTTTTCGCTGTCTTGAATATTATCTTTCTTGTCCACATAAAAAGCGTGCGGCGCGTTGTTTATGCTCGAGTTGTCGTATTTTTTGAGGTTTATAATCACATTTTTCGGGTTGTTTTTCTTCAGATACAAGTTTGCCGCGTCAATGTTATGAACTTTGAAAACGGAATTTTTGTTCGGAAAATCAAATGCATCTGATTCAATAAACCTTTCCGCCAGCAAAACATCGTGTTGTTTTCCGCCGTCGCAATAGCTCTCGACAATGTCAACAAATTTTTCCAAATTTATCGGAAGAGGGAGATAGTGCGCAACCTCGGGATATATTTTTTGATTTTTCATGTCGGCAATAACAATCAGCGGCGAGCGCGAAAGTATTCCGTTTTTCTGCAGACTGGAAATTATGTTCCTGTCAAAGTCGTTTTTGCTGCCGATTATGAGGATATCAGCCGCAATTTCTCTGGCATACAGCAAAAATTTATAGGCGTTGGTCGTTGCAAAAACTTCATAACCGCGAGCCGTCAAAAAATCGTAAAAGGCGTTCATAACCGCCCAATTTTTGTGCAAAAAGAAAATCCGCCGCATCACAATTTCTCATCTTTGAAAGTTATAGTTTGCAATATATATATGATGCGGCGGAAAAATTTTAAGAGGTTATAACAGATTTTTTTGCTTTTTATAGGCCAAAACCATGTTGTCAAGCAACATTGCAATCGTCATCGGCCCGACACCGCCCGGAACCGGTGATATCCAGCCCGCAACATCAAGCGCATTTTCAAAATCAACATCGCCGCAAAGCTTGCCGTCAATATGGTTTATCCCGACATCAATGACAATCGCGCCTTCTTTTATCCAATCTTTTTTCACAAGCTTTGGACAGCCGCAGGCCGCAACCAAAATATCGGCATTTTTGCACAATTCATCCAAATTTTTTGTTCTTGAATGCGCAACTGTGACGGTACAATCGCGGTTCAAAAGCATTGTCGCCATCGGACGGCCGACAATGTGGGAACGCCCGATTACAAGCGCATTGCGCGAAACAAAAGATTTTCCGATGCTTTCTATCATTTTGATAATGCCTTTCGGAGTTGCCGAGGCAAGCGCGTTTTTCTCGTCGTTTTCAAGCAGCCATTTTTGCATCGGTCCGAAGCCGTCAACATCTTTTTGCGCAGCAATGCGTCCGGTGATGTCTTCGGCGTTTATGTGGCGAGGCAGCGGCAACTGAACAATAATTCCGTTGACTGTTTCATCGGCGTTCAGCTTATCTATTAGCGATAGCAGTTCTTCTTGAGAAGTTTGTTTGTCTTTTTCATATATATCGGCACAAATTCCGACTTCTGCCGCGGCTTTTTGTTTGCCCTTGATATAAAGGCGGCTGGCTGCGTTGTCGCCAACCAAAATAATCGCCAGCTTCGGGGTATATCCGTTTTTTTCGATTTCCTGCTTCAAAAAGAATCGAGCTTCTTGTGCCAGAGCTTTCCCGTCTATAATTTCTGCGCTCATAAACTTCTCCTTTATGATTTGAGTAGTTGTTCCAAAAGTTTGTCTTTGTCCGTGATGTTTGTTTTTATGCTGATTTTTTTATATTTATCAAGCTCACCGGATACAATTTCAAAAGATGATTTTGCGATTTTGAGTTTTTTTGCCAGAAAATCAATCAGCTCTTTGTTCGCCTTGCCTTTTTCGGGAACCGCGCATATGCTGATTTTCAAATAATCGCCGTCCGGAGAGCAAAAAACATCTTTTATCTGACACGAAGAAGAGTTAGGTTGCAGCCTAACTCTTAACAAAAAACCTTCGTTTGTTTTATCTATCACACTATTGCAAAGCATAGTTCATAATGTTGCTGAACAGGCGGAGAACAAAGAGCAATGCAATAATCATAATGAACGGAGAAACATCAACGCCGCCGAGAGGAGGAACTTTTGCACGAATCTTCGCATAAACCGGCTCTGTGAGAGCTTTGAGAATTTCAACCAATTTCTGTGAATATTTGTTGTTTACTTCAATAATTTTGAAGTGAACCAGCCAATGAAGGGCAACCTCAACAACAACTACCACAAAATACAGATTAGCTATAAACGCCAATATATAAAAGAAAGGCTCCAATACAATACCCATAAAATAATCTCCTTATAAAAAAGTATCACTCATCAGCGATTGTTACTCACTTGATGGAATTTGTCAACATTAAATGCTAATTTTCTCGCCTCATTATAATTGTAGCGCGGATCGTTGTGCACCGGAGCGCGTCTTTCCGTAATCTGAGCAAGATGTTCGGCAATTTGTTCTTTTGAACGGCTTGTGTTATTAATTCTGTTTTCAACGATGCGTCCGCTGATGGCTCTGTCATAAGAATTCATGGCGTTCAAATCTGCCCGTTCAATGTTTTCGCGCAGCCGTTTTTCCCAATCATAATTGTTTTTGAGGTCAAAATCGTTTGTGTGGTCAATCCCGTATCTGCGCAAAACCTCAGCCGAAACGGAAGCCGTAAGTCCCAATCCGAGAACAGTGTAAAGCCCGTCAAGGCTTGAGTTATCATTCGAATCATTTTGATTTTGTGCAAGGGTTTCATTATGTTCATGCGAGCAGCAGGAATGTGTTTCGGCATTTTCTTTTTTCTCTTCTTCTTGCCTTTCTTGCTCGACTTTTGCAAATGTTTTAGACTTTGTGTATTGAGTAATGATACTGCGCATTTCTCTGAGTTTTAAGAGTTTATATTTCAGCTCGGCGGCTTTTTGTTTTGCTTCCGGCGATGCGCTTTTTTCATATAACCCGATACAAACCATAATCTCGGCTTCGCGGTTGAACGAATCTTTTACAAAGCCTTCTCTTTGGTTGATATCTTCATCGGTAATTTCACCGTCATTCATATTATAGAGAATTTCTTTGGTTTCATCAATCCATTCAAGATATTCGTTATGTGTGCCGATGCCGGAGTCGGTATTTTCGAGCGAAGTTGCAATCGAAAACAACAAATCGTCAACTCTGACTTTGTCTTGTCCCATTTTTAAGGTTGCATCATTGTCAAGGTGCATAATTTGGCTTGACAGCTTGTCGTTTGCACTGTCCGGAATTTTCGGATAGGTGCTTTTTATGCCTTTTTTGACAATCTGCTTGTCGTTCGGGGCATCTGCGCGTTTGAGTAAAGCAGCTTGCTTTATTCTTTGCAGTTTTTCTAAGGTGCTTGTATCATCTCCCATGATATATACTCCTTATTTTACATCTTCAAAAATCAATCTTGCCTGTTCAAGCCAGATGATTCTGTCAATTACCCAATTACTTATTTGTTCGATTTTATCAAGCTCTATGCCCATTGCCTGACCTGCATTGCCGATAAACAGAGTTTCTCTGTCGGACAAAACATCGTCGCTGTGAGCCAAAAAGCACATTTCTTTAATCAGTTCAAGCGCAACGCGGCGGGGTGAAATTTTTTTCAAATCCGCCAAAAGGCTTTCTTCCGAATCATTTTTGATATATTTTTGAATAATTTTTTTATCAAGCCCGTATTCGTCGGCGATTGTTTCAATAAACGAAAGCTCTTCGTTATCAAAGCGGTCATCGGCATTTGCCAGAAAAATCAAAGTTCTGAGAAAGATTATTTTCTGTTCATCGGTCAAAGATTCAAAATTGTTTGTATAATTTTCGGATATATCAGCCATAGTTGTTTCCTTGAAATGTGTAAAACCTATTGTTATGGTACAATAATGGACAAAAAAAGTCAATTAAAAAAGAAAAAACGCAATATCTTTTGCAAAACATAAAAAATGTATGGAAAAAAATTAACCAATAGCATAATATACAGAGAGAATAACATAAATTACGAGATGAGAAAAATTTGAAAAAATTTTATATAAAAACTTTCGGCTGCCAGATGAATGTCTATGATTCCGGAAGAATTGCAAATATTTTGGAAAATATGGGGCTTGAGGCAACAAATCATCAGGCCGATGCAGATATCGCCATATTCAATACCTGCCATATCAGAGAAAAAGCCGCAGAAAAGGTTTTTTCCGACCTCGGACGGGCAGAGCTCATAAAAAAAGAACGCGAACAAAACGGACTTGATACAATTATCGGCGTTGTCGGCTGCGTTGTTCAGGCAGAAGACGAACAAATTGCAAAACGCGCTCCGTTTGTCGATTTTGCCACAGGCCCGCTCACATATCACAGAATTCCCGAGATGCTGGCAAAAATAATGCGCCGCAAAAAACACGCGGACAGCATTATTGATACGGAATTTCCGGTTGAGGCAAAATTTGATTTTTTGCCGGAGAATAAAGCATCGGGAGGCTGTTCGTATTTGGCAATTCAGGAAGGTTGCGACAATTTTTGCACATACTGCGTTGTGCCGTATACCCGCGGAGCGGAATATTCCCGTCCGGTTGCAGAGGTTGTTGCCGAGGCAAAAAAACTTGTTGCCGGCGGAAGTTTGGAACTTAATCTGTTGGGGCAGAATGTCAACTCGTACCACGGCGAAGATGAAAGCGGCAAAGAACGCAATCTGGCATATTTGCTACGCAGAATTGCCGAAATTGACGGTTTGGAGCGTATCAGATATACAACATCGTATCCGGCCGATGTCGATGACGATTTAATCGCCTGCCATCATGACCTGAAAAAGCTGATGCCGTATCTGCATCTTCCGGTTCAATCAGGCTCGGACAGAATTCTCAAGGCGATGAACAGACGCCACACTTCAGATGATTATAAACGCATTATTGACAAACTTTATGAGGCAAATCCGGAGCTTAGGATGTCATCAGACTTTATTGTCGGATTTCCGGGTGAAACTGATGAAGATTTTGCCAAAACCGTTGAAATGGTAAATTATGTAAAATATATTCAGGCCTTTTCGTTCAAATATTCTAAAAGAGCCGGAACACCGGCGGCAATTATGCCTAATCAGGTGGAAGAAAAGGTAAAAAAACAACGACTTGAAGAGTTGCAGAATCTGCTCTTCTCGTATCAGGAAAAGTTTAATTTGTCTTGCATCGGAAAAACGATGTCGGTTCTTTTTGAGCAAAAAGGGCGGCATAAAGGGCAGCTTGTCGGCAGAACTCCGTATATGCAAAATCTACACGCCGATGCGGACAAATCTTTGCTCAACAAAATTGTTAATGTGAAAGTGGTGGAAGCCACAACAAATTCTCTTAGCGGAAAGGTGGTCTAAAATGGCAGAATTGTGTTTTGAACTTTATAATAATCAGCTGGTGCAAAAAATTGTCGGGACATCTGACAAAAATTTGAAATTGCTTGAAAAAATCCTCGGCGTTGATATCTCATGCTTTGGGAATCAGATTACGGTTACCGGCGACAAACAAGCGGTTGAACAGGCAAAAGAAGCCATTGACCTTTTGTATCACAAAGTCAGCAAAGGCGTTGAAATCGGTGAACAGGAAGTTAAGGCCGCGGTTCGTTTCAGCGGAGAATATAAAAATGCTGAAGAGGCAAAAAATATGACCGATATTGTGCTGAAAACCAAAAAGCGCCACATCTATCCGCGTTCGGCCACACAGGCAAAATATATTCAGGAAATGATGGACAATGAGCTTGTGTTCGGCTTGGGTCCTGCTGGAACAGGTAAAACATATCTGGCGGTTGCGCTTGCGGTTACGATGATGCTTGAGGGCAAAATCGACAAGATTATTCTTTCCCGTCCGGCGGTTGAGGCTGGTGAAAACCTCGGATTCCTACCCGGTGATTTGAAAGAAAAAGTAGACCCGTATCTTCGTCCTCTTTATGATGCATTATATGAAATGCTGCCGGCGGAAAATGTGGATAAAAAAATCGCACTCGGAGAAATAGAGATTGCCCCGCTTGCGTTTATGCGCGGACGCACGCTTTCCAACGCTTTTGTGATTTTGGACGAGGCACAGAACACTACTCCGATGCAGATGAAGATGTTTTTGACCAGACTCGGTGAAAATTCGAGAATGGTTGTTAACGGCGACTTGAGCCAGGTAGACTTGCCGCGCGGAACAATCTCGGGTTTGCGCGATGCGCTTGATACCCTGAAGAATGTGCCGAATATCAGTTCGGTTACTTTCAGCTCGGCAGATGTAGTCCGTCACGGACTTGTTGCAAAAATTGTTCAAGCCTATGAAAAAAGAGCAAAAAAAGATGATGCAGACAGAAAATAAGGCTGAAATCATCGTTGATGACGACAGATGGAATGTCGAAGGCAAAAAGGAGCAAGATGCTACACAAGGCATTTTTGCGCTTGCCGTTGATTATCTGAAAGAAAATGATGAGCTCGAATTTTTGCCCCGTCCGATGCCTTTGTCAATAAATATATGTCTCAGCAACGATGAAGAGGTTCACAAACTCAATAAAGAGTTCAGAAATATGGACAAGCCGACCAATGTTTTGTCGTTTGCGCACATTGACGATGACGCTTTTTCAGAAGAACTTGAAAATGCGGACATTGCGGAGCTCGGAGATATCATAATTTCGCTTGATACGCTTGAGCGCGAGGCAAAAATCGAAAATATCAGCTTTGAAAATCATTATGCGCATTTGCTGGTTCACGGAATTTTGCATTTGTGCGGCTTTGACCATATTGAAGAGGAAGAGGCTGAATATATGGAATCGACAGAGATTGCGATTCTGAAAAAAATGAATATTGAAAACCCATATAAGGACTATGAATGAAATATAACCTGAAAAACATCTTTCACAAAAACAACGATACTGTCCGCGAAACAATCGAAGATTTGATTGAAGAGGCGAACCTGTGCGGTGAAAAAGACCTTAGCAAACAAGAACAGCAGCTGCTGAATAATATTTTGTATCTTAAAGATAAAAAATGCTGCAATGTTATGGTTCCGCGCGCGGATATAGTGGCTTTTTCTAAAGACGAAACGCTTGAAGATTTGGTTGAGCTGATGATCAGCAGCGGGCACTCCAGAATCCCTCTGTATGGTGAAAGTCTTGATGATATGGACACCATTGCGCACATTATCGATGCGGCAAAATATCTGGCCAAAGGCAGCAACAAAATCAAAGCCGGTCAGGTTGCCAAACACAAGCTTAAGTTTGTGTCTCCGTCAATGAGAGTGCTTGATTTGCTCAGCGATATGCAACGCAACAAAAATCATCTGGTTGCAGTGGTTGATGAATACGGCGGGGTTGATGGGCTGATTTCGATTGAAGATTTGTTGGAAGAAATTGTGGGCGATATTGAAGACGAATATGATGTGAACACAATTTGCGAGCCGTCGATTAATGATAACGGAACAATGATTGTTGATGCAAAAACCGATATTGAAGACCTCAAAGAAAAGACCGGAATCGACATTGTCGAGGGAATGCACAAGGAAATGGAAGACATTGATACGGTCGGCGGGGTTGTTTATCAGCTTTTGCAGCGAATTCCTTCAAGAGGAGAAGTGATAGAAAGCTCTAACGGGCTGAAATTCAGAATTTTGGAGGTTGATCCGCGCCGAATTCGCAAAATTATGATTATGAACCTCAAGAAAAAAGATGAAAATCAGAATTCCGATATATAAAAAAACATACGCATTTTTAGCCGGAATGCTTTGTGTCGCCGGATTGCCGCCGTATTATGTTTTGATGGCGCCGATAATTGGGTTTTGTTCGCTGATGCTGATATTAAACGATGCAAAAAGCAAAAAAGAGGCGTTTGCCGCCGGTTATTGGTTCGGTTTCGGATTTTTCTCTTTCGGGCTTTCGTGGATAGGAAACGCCGTGTTGATAGAGCCGGAGCGGACAGGCTGGCTTTTCCCGATTATTTTGCTGTCGTCCGGCGGATTTTTCGGGTTGTTTGCCGCGTTTCCGGCAATGTTTACATGGTTTGCAAAGTCAATTTGGCGCAAAATATTTGTGTTTGCGGCAATGTGGACGGTTTTTGAATGGATAAGAGGATTTTTCCTCAGCGGATTTCCGTGGAATCCGGTCGGCTCAATGTTTGCATTTTGGTCGCAACTTATTCAATCCGCAGCAATAATCGGAACATTCGGGTTGTCATTTGTCGCAGTGTTGTTTTTCTGCCTTCCGGCGGCAGGAATTCTCAAAAGAGGCAGACAGACCGCAGAAGCTTTGATTGTTATGGCTCTGGTGTTTTTTGTTAATGCCGAATACGGGGTTTTACGGCTAAAATATGCGGATAACGGCAATTCTGATACAAAAATAAGAATAGTTCAGCCGGCAATTCCGCAGGTTTTGAAATGGGAAAAATCAGCGCTGGGCGAAAATTTTGCGCAATATGCAGCGATGAGCGCGCAAAGCGGAATCGACGATATTGATTTTGTGATTTGGGGAGAAACCGCAAGCCCGTATAATCCGCGCTTTATGCCGCAATATCTGCAAAAATTTGTTACTGCGGTGCCGAATGACGGATATCTTTTGTTCGGAGCGGTGGATTATGAATTTGAGGACGGAGATTATCGCCCGAAAAATTCAATGTTGGTGATGAATAAGGACGGAGATATTGTTGATTCTTATGACAAATCTCACCTCGTTCCGTTCGGTGAATATATCCCATTCAGAAAATATCTTCCGGATTTTGTGCAGCCGGTGGCAAAGATAATCGGAGACTTTAAGGCCGGAGATGCACATAAGGTGATATCTTTGAAAGACAAGCCGAGTTTAGGCGCGTTGATTTGTTATGAAGTTATTTTTCCGGCTGATGTTGTTGATGAAAATAATCGTCCGCAATGGATAGCGGTTTTGACCAATGACGGATGGTACGGCGACAGTATGGGACCTTATCAGCATTTGGTTTCGGCGCAGATGCGTGCGATAGAGGAGGGGCTGCCGATTGTGCGCAGCGCAAACAGTGGTATCAGCGCCATAATAGATGCATACGGGCAGATAACAGAGCAACTCGGACTGCAGAAGAGGGGAGTTGTTGACGGGCTTTTGCCAAAGCCTTTGAGCAGGCCGACAATATATTCAAAAATTCATAATCTGCCGATTTCGGCGCTTTGCCTTTTGATTGCGGCAATCAGCATTTTTTTCAAAAGAAAAAATAAGCAAAAATAAAAAAAGCACCCTGTTTCGGGGTGCTTTTTGATAACAACAAAACTCAAACAATTAAGTTTGCTGAAATCTGAAGATTTCGGCAAAACATTGTTGCCCGGCTCGGATTGTCAAACTCCAGACACTGCTGATAGTAGTCGTCAAACATTTTTTTCAGAGCGTCGGTAAAGTCTCTTCTCTTTGACGGATCTTTTTCTGCTTTGAGCATCTTCATGGTCAAAGTCATCAAAGTTTCCATCTTGAAAGAAACTTCCTCTTGCTTTTGGCGCGAAATTTCTTTAGCGGACGGCTTTTTCGGCGGAAGGTTCTTGTACAAAATCGCCTTCATTAACTGTGGAACTTCTCCTGCATCTTCAAAGAATCGGAGATGAAATTCGTAGCTCATGGCGTCAATACAGTTCTGCCACTTAATTCTTCGCTCCGGATCGCTCATCTCAAGAACTTTGTCTTTGTACACATAAATACAGAATTTGAGCTCATCTGCAGTCATCTTGTACAAATCAAAACAGGTTGAACCAAAAAGCGGGAGCCGTAAGTTTTCAGACGCGTCGTTGTAAATCTCAAGCCACATCTCGTAAGGAGTGTTCGGACCGACATTCTGGTTATGAAAATCACAAAACATCGCAGCTAAATCTCGAGCTAGAACATTTGATTGTACGAAAGCTCTCAACTGTAGCTCAAAATCTTTATTGCCGTAGGCAAGATCCTCAAAATTCGCATTCGGCAAGTCATTTTTGACATTTCTTACAGACGGAATGTTGAAAACATACGTTCCTAAACCGATGATGCTTGTTCGACAGTCTCGACAGAGCTTTGGCTCATTGATGTCACCTTCAAGATTGCAAACATAGTTGTACACACCATCCCAAAACTTCTCTTCTTCCTCGCTGATGTCGCTGAGAAAGTATACAAACACATCCATTGCCATCTTGTAACATTCCACGAAATCGGACACGCGAGGCAAGTTGGAAGAAGAAAGAATGTTGTCAGCTTTTTGAGCCCATTCTTGGAGCATAAGTTTGTCTTCTTTTGTCATAATTGTAAAAATTTTGAAAGTTAATAATATAATGGATAATAAAATTTACAGTGAAGATTATGACAAAAAGCACTAGATTTGTCAAGAGTTTTTGTCAAAAAAATGCAAAATGGTTGCAAAAAAAGGCACCTTGAAACAAGGTGCCTTAAAATCAAACGGTTAAGTTTATATCGCCTCACGGATTGCGTTGATTGCGAGCCCGATTTTGTCGGCATCAGGGCCGCCGGTCTGAGCCATATCCGGTCTTCCGCCGCCACCGTTGCCTCCGACAATCGGAGACGCCAGTCGAACCAAATCAACAGCGGAATATTTGTCGGTCAATCCCTTAACGCCGATTACGATAGACGCCTTATCATCACGAATTGAGGCCATTGCGACAATGCCGCTGTCAAGATAGTTATAAACCTCGTCAACAAAGGCTTTGAGCTCTTTTGAAGTTGCATTCGGCAAAACTTTTGCCACAAATTTAACTCCGTTAACCAGCTGATATTTATCCTGATTGTCTCCGGCCTTGCTTGAAGCAAAGTCTTTTTTCAGATTAAACATTTCTTGTTCAAGCTTTTTCTTTTCGTCCAAAAGGTTTTGGATTCTTTTTTCAAGGTCATTGACATTTGTTTTCAGCATTGCACTGATTTTTTGCAATTTTTCTTCTGTGTGCTGAACATATTTTTCGGCCTCGACTCCGGTGACGCATTCAATACGACGAACACCGGCAGCAACGGCGCTTTCCGAAACAATATGGAAGTATCCGATGTCTCCGGTAGATTTTACATGAGTTCCGCCGCAAAGCTCAACCGAGAACGGCTTGCCGTCTTTTTCCATTGATACAACGCGGACTTCATCGCCGTATTTTTCGCCGAACAGAGCCATAGCGCCGCAGTTCATCGCGTCATCATGGTTCATAATTCTGGTAACAACCTGATAATTTTGGCGGATAGCCTCATTAACGATTCTTTCGGCTTCACGCAGCTCTTCATGCGAAATCTGCTTGTGGTGCGAAACATCAAAACGCATTCTGTCGGGGCCGACATATGAGCCTTTTTGTGTTACATGTTCGCCCAAAATCTGGCGCAATGCTTTGTGAACAAGGTGCGTCACCGAGTGATTTGCGCAGATTGCGGCACGGTTTCTTTCATCTACGGCAAAAGTCAACACATCGCCGACTTTTACGGTTCCGCTGATGATTTTGCAGCAATGAACATAAAGGCCTTCAACTTTCTTTTTGGTGTCATAAACTTCTATTTCACAGTTTGCGCCGAAGATTTTTCCTTTGTCGCCGCATTGGCCGCCCATTTCCGCATAGAACGGGGTCTGATTTGCAATCAAATAGAATTTTCCGTCAGAAACAAGCGATACTTCCGATTTTTCTTCATTCACCAAAGCAGAAACGATTCCGTCCGATTTAAGTGTGCTGTATCCTAAAAATTCGGTACTTCCGCATTTGTCCTGCAGCTCAAACCAAATTTTGTCGGTTCCGGCATCTCCGCTGCCTGCCCAGTTTTTGCGAGCCTCAGCCTTTTGTTTTTCCATAGCTTTTTCAAAACCGTCCATATCAACGACAATACCGCGGGAACGCAGAGCGTCTTGCGTCAAATCAACCGGAAATCCGTATGTGTCATAGAGTTTGAACGCGGTATCGGCTTTGAGCACATCGCCTTCGTGCATATTTTCGGTCGCATCGTCCAAAATCTTCAGACCTTTGTCGAGAGTTTTAATAAATCTGGATTCTTCGCTTTTGATGGTTTCGGTAATCAGAGCGTTTGCGCGATAAAGTTCGGGATAAGCTTCTCCCATTTCTCTTTGCAGAGACGGAACGAGTTTGTACATCATCGGGTCTTTAACGCCGAGCATTCTGGCATGACGCATCGCACGGCGCATAATTCTGCGCAAAACATAGCCGCGTCCTTCATTTGAAGGCAAAACGCCGTCGGCAATCAAAAAGCACATAGCGCGCAGGTGGTCGGCAATCACATTGTGCGACGATACAAGCTCCGGATTTTCCGGATCGGAATGAGCCAATTTTGCGATGTCGGCAATCAGGTTGCGGAACAGGTCGATTTGATAATTTGAGTGAACTCCCTGCAAAATTGCGGACATTCTTTCAAGCCCCATACCGGTATCAATGCATTTTTGTTTGAGCTCAATACGGGAGCCGTCAGGCAAATCTTCAAATTCGTCAAATACCAAATTCCAAATTTCTATCCAGCGGTCGCCGTCTTCTTCCGGAGTGCCGGGAAGGCCACCCCAAACGCTTTCGCCGTGGTCATAAAAAATCTCGGAACAATATCCGCAGGGGCCGGTGTCGCCCATTTGCCAAAAGTTGTCTTTTGTTGCAATCGGGATAATTCTGTCATCAGGCAGGCCTGAAACTTTTTTCCAGATGTTTTTTGCAACTTCATCGGTATGAAAAACCGTAACCGCGAGTTTTTCTTTCGGAATGCCGAATTCTTTTGTAATCAGCTCCCATGCGTATGCAATCGCCTCATCTTTGAAATAATCTCCGAAAGAAAAGTTTCCGAGCATTTCAAAGAATGTGTGGTGGCGGACATCATATCCGACGCTGTCCAAATCGTTGTGTTTTCCGCCGGCTCGAACCGATTTTTGGGAAGTCGTGGCTCGAGTATATGTCGCGGTTTCATTTCCGGTAAAAATGTTTTTAAACTGAACCATTCCCGAGTTTGTAAACATCAGGGTAGGGTCGTTATTCGGAACCAGCGACGAGGCCGGCAAAACCTTGTGTCCGTTCTTTTCAAAATAGTCAAGAAAGGTACTTCTGATTTTTTTTAGTGTAGCAGTCATTTTTTCTTCCCAAAAAATAAAAAAGTTTAAATCTTGGGTAATGTAAAACAATTTTTGTTTGCTGTCCAGACAAAAATTTGCTTGTTTTCAGCCTTTTTACCTAAAAAACGACCGAGCCGTTATAATATACAAATCCGGCATTGAGATATGTTGCAAACAAAAGCCACAACATATACGGATATTGCAGATATGCGGAATATCTGTCGGTTTTTTTGAATGATTTGAGCATAATAAACACATTAAAATCAAGCAGAACCAAAACAATGAGCCCGAGTCCCAAAAGACCCATATAAAAATATGTATATGACCATAATATCTGAAGCACAAGCTGTGCCAAAAACAGTTTGGAGTTTCTGGAATAAGACGCGTCGTCAGCTTTTGCGGACATAATAAAAAAGCTCAGAATCATCAAAGCATACAGCACAATCCACATCACCGAAAATACGGCACCTTGCGGCACCAGCGGCGGAAATGTCAGATTATAATAAAATGTCTGCATTCCAATACGGTTGAAATACGAACATAAAAACGCGGTGGCAAAAACCGCAATAAAAGCCGATGTGAGTTTCCATATATGAGACATTTTATCCTCCTTTTTTCTATGGATATAAACACTGGAGACGGTTTTTCAACTTTTATGCATAGCTGCCGGTTATTTTTTGCAATTTATGTTGATTTTTGTCAAAAAATGTGTTTTTATATAGCTTATAAAGAAAAAGAACCAGAATAAGGAAACAAAAATGGATAATTCGGCAACAAAAATTTTCTTTGAAGGCGGAAATAACAGTGAGCGTATTGGAGGTTCTTCTTCGATAATTTTTCATATCAACGAAAAAGGCCAAACAACAAAAGTTATGTACGATTTGGGCGCGTTGTTCGCTCCTGAAAATATCGAGGCCGATGCTTTTGTCGCCGATGTTACGAAATATCTCGGTTTGGGTGATGAAAAAGAGTTGCAGAATTGTATCAGGGACAATGCGGAAAGACAGCGTCTGCGCGAATATCACAAATCTGTCGGAGGAAAGCCGAACACTTCGCTTGATGCGTTGTTTATTACACATATGCACGAAGACCATATCGGTGGTCTGATTCATCTGTTGCGTACCGGATATAAGTTTCCGAAAATTTATTCTTCAAAAGAAACCTGCGCTTTTATCAAAAGAATCTGCGCCGAGGGCAATATCTCAAATGTTCCGGAAATGGAAGCGGTTGAGCCGAATAAGAGCGTTAAGATTAATGACGACTTTATAGTTACGCCGTATGCCGTTTCGCATTCAACGGTCGGAGCGCTCGGATTTCACACACTTACGCGTTATAACGGCGAAAACTATGCCGGTATTATGAATATGGGTGATTTCCACCTCGGAAAAGTTCCTCTCGGCAGAGGTTTTGAAGAAGAAAGCTTCAAAGAATTTATGAAAGGCCGCTATGTTACGCATGTTTTGGCCGATTCCACATCTTCTACCGTGACAAAAGATTCGGTTGTGGCCGAGCCGGTGACATATGACGAGGCCGTTGCCAATTACAGCAAAGTTATGTCCGATTATCCGCAAAAAAGAATTGCATCAGCCGTAATCTCGCGCAGTTTGCAAAACCTGACTCCGATTTTGGAAGCCGCAAAGAAAAACGGAAAAAAAGTATATCTTGACGGCTATATGGTAAAGCACACTTTTGATGTTGCGTTCCGTTGCGGGTTGATGAACGATTATGCCGATACGGTTTATCGTGCGGCAGATTGCGTGAATGCGGATATGAAAGGATATCTTACACAGTTTCCGACGGCTCAACAGGTGCTGATTTTCAGTGGTGCGTTTGCCGAAGGCGAGGGCACGGCAGATATGGTTAAGGCGGCAGGAATGGTCAAAGTTGCAAACGGAATGCACAAAGCTTTCAGCATTGACAAAGATACGGTCGTTGTTGTCGGACAGCGCGCGATTCCGGTCGGAAATACGCCGGCAAAAGCTCGCTCGATGTATGAAAAAATCCACAAACTCGGTGCAACGGTTATTCAAAACGAAGTTTCCGAAAGTTCGTCTTTGGGCGATTATCCGATGAAGAGATTTCAGCGTTCCGGACACGCCAGCGAAAGCGAGATGACAAAGCTGATAGAGATGACAAAAGAAGAGCGCGGAAATAAGGATATGAAGTTGATTTTCCTGCCGGTTCACGGAGATGTAAAACAACTTTCCGGCAATGCAAAAGTCGGTATCAGAGCCGGCGCTGAACCTTCTATTTGTTATAACGGAGATGTTATCGGCGTCGGGCCTGATTTTACGCAAAAAGAAAAAGAGAGCAAAATCGGCGACCGCAAGTGGCTCTCGTTTACGGAAGTTCCGCTTGATGCAAATGGCAGAGACTATGCTTTTGATATGGAAATATATACCGAAAGCGTCAAAAACGGCCATACATGGTATCAAAAATCGATGTCGATTGCCCGTATTTCTCCGGAAGCTATCAGAGACCATGTGGAATATGAAAACATTAAGGTTATGAAAAAACTTGCAGAGTATGAAGAATCGTCAAACCGCGAAAAAATCAAACCAGTTTCCGACGGCAAAAAAGACCAACGCAATATGAATTTGTTGCGCAAACAAAGAGAAATGAGAAAGAACAGAAACAGATAGAGGCTTTAAGGTGGCTATAAAAAGAAAAGACGGCGTTACGATATATGAGCCGGAAGATTTTGAAGGTATGAGAAAAGCCGGAAAAATCGCAGCACAGGTTTTGGATTATATTACCGATTATGTCAAAGTCGGCGTTTCAACCGGAGAACTTGACGACCTTTGCAATGAATTTATCAAAAAGCAGGGCGCAATTTCTGCCTGCATAGGTTATCACGGATATCCGAAAGCAACCTGCATCTCCATAAATCATGTGATTTGCCACGGAATCCCGAGTTATGAACGCAAGCTTGCCGACGGAGATATTCTCAATATTGATGTTACGGTAATCAAAGACGGCTGGTACGGCGATACTTCAAGAATGTATTATGCCGGAAAACCGAAGTTGAAAGCGACAAGGTTGTGCGATGTGACCTATGAATGTATGATGCGAGGCATTGATGCGGTCAAACCCGGAGCCAGAATGGGCGATATCGGAGCCGTGATTGAAGAATGCGCGCACAAATATGGTTACGGCGTTGTCGATATGTTTTGCGGACACGGTCTTGGGCGAGTGTTCCACGATGCGCCGAATGTGATGCACTGCGGCAGACGCGGCACAGGCGAGCTGATAGAAGAGGGTATGTTCTTTACCATAGAACCGATGATTAATATCGGCAAAAAAGACGCGACGATTTTGCCTGACGGTTGGACTGCAGTTACGCGCGACAGAACATTATCCGCTCAGTTTGAACATTCTATGGGCGTTACAAAAGACGGAGTGGAAGTCTTTACATATTCGCCGAAAGGGCTTGACCGCCCTCCGTATAAGGGTTGAGAATATGGCGGACTTGAAAGAACCTGATTATCTCGGACACCGAGAGCGTTTAAGAAAAAGATTTTTGTTTAATGAAGGCCGCGATATGCCCGACTATGAGTTGTTGGAGCTGCTGCTTACAATCGCAATTCCGAGAAGAGATGTAAAACCTTTGGCAAAAGAACTCGTGCGCAGGTTTAAGGACTTTGCCGGAGTTATATCCGCAAGGACGGAAGAGCTGATGCAGGTGCCCGGCGTAAAAGAAAATACTGTCGTTGTGCTCAAATCCATAAAATCTGCCGCAGTCAGACTAAGTTGGCAAAGTTTGTGCAATTCCGATGCTCCGGTTTTTAGTAATTGGGACGAACTGATAGATTATTGCCACGCCGCGATGGCTCATAATGATGTTGAAGAGTTCAGAACGATATATCTGAATGCAAAATTGCAGGTTATCGGTGAAGATGTTCATCAAAGAGGAACAATAGACAAAGTTGCAATTCACCCGAGAGAAGTTATAAAACAGGCGATGTTCAAGAATGCGCGCGGAATGGTTCTTGTTCATAATCACCCGTCGGGAGATATTCGTCCTTCAAAGGCCGATGTTGATATCACAAAGAATATTATTGAGGCTGCGCGCCTTGTGAATATTGAAGTTTTTGACCATCTGATTATCGGCAAAAGCGAAGTTTTCAGCTTTCGTGATGCCGGATTGATAAAATAAAAAAAGTGGTTGCAAAATAAAAAAAAGATTGTAAATTGATGAAAGCTTGTTACGGATAGTTTGGTTGTCGAGCGATGAGCGACAGCGAGGAGAGCGAGACTAACAAACGAGTGACCGCAGCGAGTTAGCGTTTTGAAAAAACGCTTATGAGCCAGACCAAGATGTCGTAGACAGCTTGCGAAGAGTGGAAAAATTATTGTAAAGCAGAAATATTTCGGGACTTAGCTCAGCCTGGTAGAGCGCTTGCTTTGGGAGCAAGATGTCGTAGGTTCGAATCCTATAGTCCCGACCAAAAACGAAAAGCCGCCGTTCTGGCGGTTTTCTGTTTTTGTAGGCGGGCTCAGGGAGCGAACCTACGAGAAGTAGGTTTGATAAAAAGTTCGCTTTTTCACACATCTGGAGGTGAAAGGGGGCAACATGGCAAAAATTCATGTACTAATTTTTACATTAGGATTTTCTTTTTCTGACTTTTGTTTTTATCTGTATAAAAAATCGAACTTTTTGAAGAATAGGGCAACTACTTGAAAAATTCGGTTATTTGCAAATTTTCGGCAGCTGCCAATCGGAATTATATTCGCTGCATTTTTTCGGAGAAAATTCCGTGTCGCATTTGCCGGTAATCTTGTTTATCGGCAAGTCATTGTTTTTGCATATTTCATCATAAACAGAATCCGGAATACAATCGGCTCCCTTATATCTGCAGTCTTCAAAAAGTTTCACTTGTTCGTCCGTCATTTTGATACATCCAAACCCGTCGGTTATTTTCCAGCAGTCATTTCTGCAGATGTGTTGCTCATAGTCCCACACCAAGCCTTCATCTAAGCAGGCGTCTATTCGCAAAAAGTCATATGTGCAGTAGCTCAGATATAATATAACCGAAGCCGCAAAACATAATTTGATTATGGAAGATATCTTAGTATTTTTCATTTATTCCGTCCACCCTGAATCCTTTGCATCCTTCAACCGAAGATAAGTTTAACTTATTTTTTGCTAATTGTCTATATTGTAATTTGCAAAAACATTGATCGCCGGGGCTTTCTTTTTTTCAGCAAAATTACATAAATCTGAGAATTATACTGCAATTGTTTTCTACTGAAGTGCATTCGCATACAGAAGTCGTAATTTCCATAGGAGTTTGTTTTATCTCAGATATTGTATAAAATGCACTATCATCTTCACCGGTATAACCATTTGCCAAATCATTTTGTATTGTGTGTCGTATGCCGAAAAACGCAGATGCCGGACCCCAGTCGGCTGTTGTTAAGGCAGCGCAGGCATCTTTGGAGATTCCGTCAACGCCGACATCAAATTTATCGCTACCGGTATCTACACTGGCCAAAACAGTAATAAAGCCGCCGAACGCGTTATGCAGACATTCGCTCCCGTCACCTTCCGGCGCTCCGTTTATGTTGCAATCTTTTGCAATTTCTTCAGGGTAAATTCCAAGGCTATACGCTGTCCCGTCATTAAGTCCCTTATAATTCCCTTGTCCGGCGAATGTGGTGCGAATATTGGCCGCCACCGTTGATACCTGGTCAACCAATTTGTTTGTCTTATACTTTGCCATCGCTTTGGAATATCCGGCGATACCGGCAACGGACAGAACGCCGACAATAGCGAGTACACCCAACATCTCAATCATTGAACGGCCGCTTTGTTCAATAGCATATTTTTTCATCTTAATAATCCTTATAAAATTTAACCTAACCTCAGTTTACCCCCCCCCAAGGGTTGTCAAGAGTTATTTATAAAAAAATGAAATATGTTATTTCTTCTTGCAAAAAAAGTTTTTTTCATATAATCTGACAATGAAAGTGCAAAAAAAGCATTTTCTGGGCTTCAAAAACCCACAATACAACTAGTCGTGTGCACATGACTTTAAATAAACATGCCGACAATTATGTCTGTATATCGGACGGATGTCGGTGAATAAGGTTCTGCCAAATAAGCCGAGCCGTTTGGTTGTATACGGTTTTTGAACATCCGCCCGCCTTTTTATAAAGCGGGCTTTTTTATTTTTACTGATAAGGATGTTCGTAAAATGAAAAAGTATGCAGTATTTGCTCACTATGACAGTGAGTGTAAAATTGATAATTATGTTATAAATTATTTGAAAGAAATCAGAAAAAATTGCGATGTTGTTGTTTTTGTTTTGGCTTCTTTTTTTGTACGCAAAATAAAGACAACAAAAAAGTATGGAATAATTTTTGTGATAAAAATTTTTCGTTATTTATGCGAATTTGGGCAAAATTTTTTATTTCCGAAAGAAATTTGGCGAGCATTTATAATGCCGGAGCCGGGCTTTTTGTGATAAAAGGAATGCCGTTTGTCAAAAAGGCGGTCATTTTGAACGAAGATAATTTTTTTGCCGCAAATTGGAAAGTTTTTGTGAAAAACAAAGAGATGATAGAAAACTTTTTGCATAGAAAAAATGTAAATCAACTGTCAAGGATTAAAATTTTTATGCAAATTCAGGAACAAAGAATAAAATCATTTATTTTTCGCAAAAAAATCACAAATAAGGGAAAATTGATTATAAAAATTTGCAAAATTCCGGTATGGCAGGGAAAAGTATCATAATTTTTGATGCAAATTATCTGCCGTAAATAAAACCCCGAGTAATGCCTCTCTCGGGGTTTTAGAATCCGGATTATTTGAAAATCATATTAAGAGCATAGTCATTTTCTTTTCCCATAGACGGGCAGTTGTCAAGAATTATTTTATGAGAGGAATTGCGTATACTGAAAAACTCCGGACAGATAATCCGGAGTTTTCAAATTGCATAAAAAACACGCTAAAAGAATTAGCCCTGACGAACTTTCATCTTCGGGTTCTTCTTGTTGATTACATAAACGCGGCCGTGACGACGAACGAGCTTGCAATCTGCGTCGCGTACTTTTTTAGACTTCAAAGAGCTACAAACTTTCATTTCTTTATCCTTTTTTTCTGGTTTGAGCGCAATTTATTCTAAAAACTTGCGATTGTCAACTCTATTTTTTATATTCTGTAAAAAAACTTTAAGATAAGTTGCAAAATTAAATATTTAAGGTATAATCGGCACAAATTTGAAAATATGAGGAACTTGAAATGAAACTTTTTACATTTGTGCTGGCTGCGTCTGCCATAATTTCATCTACATCTTTTGCGCAGGAAGAGCCTTCATATATTGAGGAAATGCAAGGACTTGGCATTGTCGCGGGGCAGGGGTTGGCCTGCAATGCATCAAAATATGACACATTCGAACTTTTGGCTCGCGCGTATCTGATATCAAAAGCATCGTCAAACGAGGTGCAGGCTCAGGGAATGAGAGAATACAACAGCGCAAAAGTAAACACATATGTTTCAAAGCAAATGGACGGCTTTTTCGAATGCGGACAAATCAGACGCGATTTTGACAATCAGCTGATTTTCAAGTCTACTCTTTACGGCGACGGAACAATCAAAACTCCGGACGGAAAAATTATTACTCCGCGTCAGCCGTATGATGCGACTTTGATTTATAAAAAAGATCCGAAAATCTATGAAGACATCAAAAATATGACCATAAAAGGCAATCAGCGCGCGCAGGAAAGAATCCGCCGCTCGAAAGAGATGTCTCAAAACGGCAAAGTTCAAAAAACAAAAACCATATCCTCAAAATATGGCAAATAATCTGTAATTACGACAATTTTGGAGAATATTCTTATGGCATCTTACCAATATATTTTTGTTATGCAAAATTTGAGCAAGGTTTTTCCGGGAGGAAAAGAGCTTTTCAAAGGAATCACTCTTTCGTTCTTTCCGGGGGCAAAAATCGGAGTGCTCGGAGTTAACGGCGCCGGAAAATCGACGCTGTTGAAAATTATGGCCGGCGTAGATAAAGATTTCGGCGGCGAAGCTTGGGCTGCCGACGGCGTAAAAGTCGGATATTTGGAACAGGAGCCGAAACTTGATGCAAGCAAAAATGTGATAGAAAATATTATGGACGGGCTTGGAGAGACTCGCGAACTTTTGAAAAAGTTTGAAGAAATATCCTTAAAATTTGCGGAACCGATGAGCGATGATGAAATGAATGCGCTGATTGAACAACAGGCGGAATTGCAAGAAAAAATCGATGCCTGCAACGGTTGGGATTTGGAACGCACGGTTCAGATTGCAATGGACGCCTTGCGCTGTCCGCCGAAAGATGCCGATGTGACAAAGCTTTCGGGCGGTGAAAAGCGCCGCGTCGCGTTGTGCAGATTGTTGCTTTCTCAGCCGGATATGCTGCTTTTGGACGAACCGACGAACCATCTTGATGCGGAATCGGTTGCCTGGCTTGAAAAATATCTGAAAGATTATAAGGGTACGGTTGTGATGGTAACTCACGACAGATATTTCCTTGACAATGTTACCGGCTGGATTTTGGAGCTCGACAGAGGATACGGAATTCCTTATGAAGGGAATTATTCTTCTTGGCTTGAACAAAAGCAAAAGCGTTTGGAGCAAGAAGCAAAAGAAGAAACCTCGCGCCAAAAAACTCTGGCAGAAGAGTTGGAGTGGATCAGAAAGAATCCGAAAGCTCGTCAGGCAAAGTCTAAGGCTCGTATCAACGCTTATGAAGAGCTGCTGAACGAGGCTTCAAAAGACAAAATCACTCAGGCTCATATCAATATTCCGATGACGGAGCGTTTGGGCGATTTGGTGATTGAGGCAAACAATATCTCCAAAGGTTTCGGCGACAAGCTGCTGATAGAAAATCTTTCGTTCAAAATTCCGAAGGGCGCGATTGTCGGAATTATCGGACCGAACGGAGCCGGAAAAACTACCTTGTTCAAAATGATTACTGGGCAGGAACAGCCGGATTCGGGGACGATTCGTATCGGCGACACGGTGGATTTGGGATATGTTGACCAAACCAGAGACGAGCTGAGCGCTGACAAAACCGTTTGGGAAGAAATTTCGGACGGGCTTGATATCATTGAGCTCGGCAAAAAACAGATGCCGTCGAGAGCTTATGTCGGACAGTTTAATTTTAAGGGCTCTGACCAGCAGAAAAAAGTAGGGCAGCTGTCAGGCGGCGAGCGCAACCGCGTGCACCTGGCGAAAATGCTCAGAAAAGGCGCAAATGTTATTATGCTTGACGAGCCGACAAACGATTTAGATGTTGACACCTTGCGTTCGCTTGAAGAAGGGATTATGGCGTATCCGGGGTGTGTGCTTGTAACATCGCACGACCGTTGGTTTTTGGACAGGCTGGCAACTCATATTCTGGCTTATGAAGGCGACAGTCAGGTTGTTTGGTTTGAGGGCAACTTTGAAGAATATGAAAAAGACAAAAAGCGCCGTCTTGGCGAAGATGCCTGCAACCCGCATGCAATTAAATACAAACCGCTTACAAGATAGGAGGAAAATATGCGCAAAGAAGCTTCTCTTTCGATTATTGAAGATACAAAAAACAATAAGTTTTTGATGATACGGCATCATCGCGGCGTAAATAATGGATACATAAACTTCCCGGGCGGAAAGAAAGAGCCGAACGAAACTATGCTTGACTGCGTCTGCCGTGAGACTTTGGAAGAAACCGGGCTTGTCATAAAAAATCCGAAAGAAGTCGGATATGTTGAGTTTCCGACAATGGACTTTTATGTTCATATTTATTGGAGCAAAGAGTTTGAAGGAAATATCCACGAAAAGGCCGATGAGGTGGAGCTTTTCTGGCAGCCGGAAAACCAGATTCCCTATGATCAGATGCGCGATGCGGACAGAGATTTTCTGCCTCAGATTTTGGCCGGAAAATATGTGAAAAAAGCATATTATTACGACAAAGATTTTCATGTGGAAAAAATCATAGATTTATAAAGTATCAAAATTGAATAACCCCGTGCTGCCGGCGGGGTTATTTTTTTGTTTTAAAATTAGAAGTTGACAAGAAAATAATATTGTGATACAACTGCGGGTAGTTAATATTTCGGAGTGAGGAATAATGAGCAGAAAAGACGAAATAAAAGTTTATAACGAAAAGGAAGATATCATTGCGGATTATGATAATTTCCGCAAGGATTGGCAATATGATCGTGAGGGTATGTCCGGCACGCATAAATCAGGGCTCAAGGTCAGCAAGGTTGCGCTGGATAAAATTCGTCTCAAATATTCTAATATCGATGAATGGCGCGATAAGATGCAGGCGGAGGGGTTGAACGAGACCGAAACCGAGGATTATCGCCGTATGGTAAAAAATCAGTTCATTGTTATCAGCGAAAAAGAGCCGTATCAGGAAAGAGAATTAACTCTGGAAGAAAAAATTGCGGATATGGAAGAACGCGACAAAAGAAGAGTTCAGATGGCAAAAGAAGGTCATCACTGGAACGATGAACAGGCGAAAAAATTTGAAGATCAGCTGCGCCAAAACCGCGAAGAATTTTATAAAAGAGGCGGCAGATGGTAGCATCCGGACAACGAGAAGACTTGACGGACAACGATTCTTTGCGTGACTTGCGGGAACCGGTGGCAGTGTTTCTTTCGTATACGGATAAATATAAATTTGAGCAATATATGTCCGGCGAAAGAGATATTTCGGAAATCAACAACCTCACGCAAGAAATGTTGATTAAAAAGCTGAGGAAACTCGGGTATCCGGCGGTTAGTGATGATGATCCGCGCGCTGCGAATCCGAGAACTGTTGTGGTAACCAAAAGCGGAATTCAGATGCCGTTTATGGAACCAGAAGTTGCGAAAATGTTTGCTAAAGACCTTGTTGAAGATGTAAAAGCAACAGGGATTGCTCTGCCGATGAGCTTGGCTCTCGGTGTGAGAGTAAATCAGCTGTCGGTGCCAAAACTTGCGGAGGCAAGCCCGGATAACAATTTGGCAAAATTGGTTGACCACCCGGACGGGCGCGTCCTTGATGAAATAGAAAAAAGAAGAGGCCCGAATTTTTTGCACGAAATGTTTAAGGAGGCATGGGAAAAATCAAAATCTTTGCCGTCGGATTCGCCGTATCCGTTCGGCGATGAAAAATTGAAAGGCTGTATGTTTTCAGGGCGGAAAACCGCTTCATACCCGTGGACGGTCTGGGCGAAAAATAATCTGGAATCGCGCAGTTTGGTTTATATGTCCGACAATTGGAAAACGGCTGTAAGATATACAAAAGGTCAGGGATTTGTTCATTGCTATGACAGCTTTCCCGAACAGGAAAAAATGGACGATTTGGGAATCGAAAAAGGCAAAGAAAAACAAAACGGAAATCGCCAGTTTGAGGCAATATTGGTTGCAGAAAAAAACGGTTATGCCGGAAGTTATATCCTGATGCAGGATAAATATTTTGAAATTCCGGTTGAAGATGAACGATGGAAAGATTTTATTGAATGTATGCGACCGACAGGCAAGCCTTCGACGCCGTATATGGCAGAAAGAACAATAAATATTTTGAAAGAAGCAAAGAAAAATCACGGAAGAGCACAGACTTTTGTTCCGGCCGGAGTTAATATTGAAGAAGTTGAGATTCCTCAGAAAAATGTTGATGTAAAGTTGGAAGATGTTTGTGTTCCGCAAAATGATCTGAGCTTGGCAAAATTAAGGAAAAACTTTAATAATTGTATGAACACCATAAAAGATTTTATTGATACGATTAGAAAAGAAACGAGGAAAAAACTTCCGCCGTATATTTCTCATAATTTGGTGAAAAATAACTGAAAAACGGGGTATACTAAAAAACGCAGCATTTCTGGTGCTGCGTTTTTTGTCGGTTTAGTTATAAAATCAGAAAGCGTATTTGACAGCCAGACTTCCTGCCCAGCCTTCGCGGCCGCCGTCGTGACGGACTATCTCGCCAAAGCCTACAAATGACGGTGTGAACGATTTC
>CAKQTH010000007.1 GCA_934276635.1 uncultured Alphaproteobacteria bacterium
CTAACCGGCACCATTTTTTATAATAGCTCCTTTGAAAAAAATCCCCTGAGGCTGAGCCGAGGGGATTTTTGCGTTGCGGATAATCGGCAATATTTTTGATTTATATACAAATATATTTTTTTTGTTTTATTTTTTTCATTTTTGATTATAATACTACCAGATGTGTTTTGCACATTTAGTGCCTTAAAGGCGCGGGGCTGTCAGAGGCTCAATATTAGCATCGGTGTTTGGGTATAACATCGTCATATTATCAGCTGTTTCCAACAGTTGAAATAAATATATCCCCGATTCATAGAAATATGGTCGGGGAGCTCTTAGCGTATGTCCAAAAGCTATATTTCTATGTGAAATATGGCTTGAAAGGCTAAGAGAGTCATTTATGCTAATATGATTTCTGAACTCTCCGACCACCTTTAAGGGTGGTTTTTATTTTATGGAAAGTTACTGCAATGCCCAAATATATTTCATTTTTGTTTCCTTTTGACATAAGAAACATCAAAGCGCCGTATCTGTGGATGATGTATAAGCAATTAGAACACAACAACGCTGATGATTTTTGTTTTATCGGGTCTGAAGAATATTTTTTACCTCCCGAAAATTTTTCTTCAAGATGGGAAAAGAAATTCAGCCCGGACGGATATAAAAAATCGGAGCATATTCCGCATAAATATATCATAGACAAAGAGATATTTAATCCGTTGAGAGCTGAAAAAATTACGGACAATTATACATGGAAGTCTCTGATAGAAGATGTTTTTCCGCCTTTGGAAAATCGATTGAAGGATATTTTTGAAGATATTGTAAAAAAATATAAAATTGAGGCCGTTTTTACATTATGCAACTGTGCCACGCTTGAAAAAGTTGCTGCGGATTTTCATCTTCCGGTAATTCATGTTGAACTCGGAGCTTTACGCCGGCCCAGCTATATTAACACCGGATATTTTGATTTTTCGGGCTGCAACGGACATACGGAATGTGAGGTGCGATACAAAAAGTTTGCACAGGAAAAAGATGCAAAGAATTTGGTTATGACAAAAGATAAAATCTTGCAAATGATTTTAAGAAAGCCAAAGAAAAAAATTGCGGCCGATATAAGAAAGGTTTTTTCACGCAAAAATTTTGAGCTCGGTATTCCTCAGCAAATTGAAGACGATTCAAATATTTTGGCATATTCAAACGGGTTTAGCAATTTTGAACTTTTGTCGCACTGCAAAAAATATTTTTCGGCTGATAATATTTTAGTCCGCAGACATCCCAGAGGAAAAGCAGATTATAAGATAGAAAATATAGATAAATCGGCAAATTCGAAAGATTTTATTTCTCGTTGCAAAAATATAGCGACCATAAATTCATCTGTCGGTCTTGAGGCTATGCTCTATGGAAAAGACACATGGATTTTCGGCGACAATCCTTTTAAGTTTATTGCGCACAAATCGCCGTTTTTTGATGCTGAAGATAACGATAAAGAAACAGAGGCAAAGTTGAGCTTTGCCATTTTCGGATATCTAATTCCGTTTGATTTGATGTTTAATCAGGAATACATTTCGTTCAGACTGTCAAGCCCTTCAGAAAGTCAAATTTACAAATATCATCTGGATTATTGGAAAAATCATTAAAGCAAACAAAAAACATCGGAGAAAGCCGATGTTTTTTATAATCTGATATATTTTATTTTTGTTGACAATTAAGAGATTATTATATATCCCTAGGCGTCAGACAAGAGGAGAGGACGATGACAGTTTCGTGCGGTATAGATTTCGGGACTACGAATACAGCAGCCGCTGTGATAAAAAATGACATTACTCCGCAGTTGGTTGAATTGGAAGACAATAATATCACAATTCCGAGCGCCCTGTTTTTTTCAGAAGATAACAAAGTTTATTTCGGCCGCCGTGCCATGAAAATGTATACGGATGCCGAGTCCGGCCGTTGTATGCGCAGCCTGAAACGCGTTTTGGGCTCTGATTTGATGTCTGTCGGAACTTATATAAACAACAAAAAATATTCGTTTATTGAAATTTTGAGCTGTTTTTTGCGCAACATTAAGAACAAAACAGACGCTTCGGCAGGGACAGAAGTTGAAAATGTTGTTATGGGTAGGCCGGTGCATTTTCGCGATAATGATAGTCAAGGCGATTTGCGGGCACAGGAAGAATTACGCAAAATTGCCGCCAATGTCGGATTTAAGAACATAGAGTTTCAATATGAGCCGATTGCGGCCGCGTTTGCGCACGAACGATTTGTTCAAAACGAAAAACTGGCCTGCGTTATAGATGTCGGCGGCGGTACTTCTGACTTTACGATATTAAAAGTCGGGAAAAATCTGATGAAAAAAGCTGACAGAAAAGATGATATTCTGGCGAATGCAGGAGTCAGAGTCGGCGGAAATGATTTTGATAAAGACTTGTCGCTGAGCTGTTTTATGCCGGCGTTCGGATACAAGACAAAGCATAACAAAAAGGATATTGAACTGCCGGCTGCGCCGTATCAAACAATGGCGGAATGGAGCAAGATTAATTCTATGTATAATTATCAGGAGCTTAATTTTGCAAAAAAAATGCTTTATGACGCGGTTGAAAAAGAAAAAGTCCGGCGGTTTGTCGAACTGATTGAAAAACAGCTCGGATATTTGTTGTTAAATACGGTGGAAAATACAAAAATAAGGCTGACCGAGGTTGAAAGTCAAAATATTAAACTTGATTATATATCCGACGCGCCGATAATAAATGCGACCAGAGACGATTTTGAAATGTCGATGCGTTGGGATATCCGGCGGATTTCGCGGCAGATTGAAGAGTGCATAAAACAGGCTCAGGTTAAATCGTCTGATGTCGAGTTGGTTATATTGACCGGCGGTTCGACCGAGATTCCGGCAATAAAAAAATTGGTTGAAATATATTTCCCGAATGCCGAGTTGTCGCAAGAAAACAAACTTTCAAGCGTCGGGCTCGGACTTGCATACGACAGCGGCAGAAAATTTGCTTAATACTTTGATTGTCAGAAAAACTGCAGGATAATTTGAGCCGGATTATATATTTATTCTCAATATTTTCCTTACTTCATCAAATTTTTTTATTCAAACAGCTTTTGATAAAATTTATCAAATTTACTGAAAATGATTGTTTGTTCAGTGTATGAATATTTTTCTGCGATAGTTTCAGTGTTTGAAAACAGAGATGTGCCAACACCAGCTTTTCCGTGTTGCAGCTCTGCTCCCATAATGTTTAATATTGTAGGAAACATATCTATTTGATTAAAAGTTCTGTTGACATTTAAATTTTTTTTCAGATTTTGCGGCAAATTGAAGAAAGCATTATAGATACCGCCTCCTATCAGTGATTTTTGCCCCATTCTCCGATGATCTCCGACTATAATTAGTGTTGTGTTTTTATAGAATGGCTGATTTTCGAACCATGAGATAAAATTATTAAAATTGTTGATAGTTTCTTTTGCTTGATCCTCTTCTTTTGGAAAGAAAGGATTTTCTCCTCGGTGCAAGTCAAGAGTGAACATAACAGCCAAAAATGGTTTTCTTTTATCAATCAGAGTTATTTTTTCTTTAAATTTTTCGAAGACAAGTCTATCAGGAACACCCCACCAGCCATAAGCTTTTTCATATTCTTTCATTCCTGCGAACGATTGCAAATCATAAATGTTGTTTTTATCAAAACCATGCATTGTGAGAAATGAATCTGTTCCTGAAAATTTGATGTTTCCGCCTTGAACAAATAGTGTATTATAGTTATTGAATTTTGCAATATCTCCCAAATAAGTTATATTAGGGGTTTGAAACTTAAAATTTTCACCAAGGTGATTTGATGCCATCAATATTCGTTCTCCGGTATGGAATTTAAAACCTTTGATTTTATATCGAAATATGTCTGAAAGATAATGAATGTGTGTTCCGCTGAATGCGGAAAATAAGGCTCCTTGAGTCCAATTTTGAGAATATCCTTCTGTTAAATTTGAAAATTTTACGGCGTTTTTATCGTTTATTTTTACCCCCCCCCGCCGATACATATTATTATTTTCTATTGATGAATATTTGTTTTCAAAACTTTCAGCGAAAACAATTATAACATTTCTTTTTGCATCTTTTTTAATAGCAATATTTCCGACATATTGATAATTTTGCTCATAAAAATTTGTTGTTTTGAGTTCAAAAATGGCAGAAAACATATTTTCACAATTAATAAAATTAACATTAAAACACAATAAAAATAAGGCAATAACAGAAGCAAAAAAAGTATTTGTCGGGGAATAATTTCTCCACAAATTCAATAAATATATTATAAACAGTATTTCTGACAGCAATAACAAATCATTTGTTTGAAATAGTGAAAAACGGCATAAAACAACATAAGTAAAAAGCAACAAAAACAAAAAATACAACAATAAAATATATTGATTGCAAAATAAATTTTTACCATTGTATGTTTTTTTCAGCGCAAAAAATATTGCAACTGTCAAAACAATAGGTATGATAATTAAACAGCAAATGATATCACGAATCAAGTTGTGCTCAACACCTTCTGTCCCGCCGTAAATTATGAAAAAAAACAATTGAGGAAAACTGACATCTCCAAAAGTATTTTTTGTGTAGATTATAAAATTCAATATAATCCAAAAAAGCAGAATGATAAAAAAATTGCATATACTTAATAGCAAATTGCTGCAAGCTGTTAGTTTTCTCATTTAATTTTGTCCTATTAATAACAGCCAGTATAATCTGACAACAACAAAATATGCAAGTGTTTTGTGATATTTAAGTCAAGCTTTTTAGTCTCTGTATTTAATACAACTTTGAAACACTCAAAAAACTGTATTGTTTTTAGTAGATAATTTTATTCTATATTAAAAAGTGTAAAAGCATAAAAATTGATTGATTTCATCACTGGTTTTGTTACAATGCCCACATATTATTTATTAAATTAAAGGAACTGACTATGAATAAAGCAGAGGTATTTCAAAACAAACATTGTCTATCAATTATAGCATTAGGTTTGACAATTTTCATGTTATCTGGATGTTTAGATGAAAATAAAAGTCCAAAATGTAATGAAAATCTTGAAGAGGTGCAACAAACTCTTTCTCAATGGCTAAAAGATGCAATGGTTAAGAAAGATGATGCAGTAAAAGATATAAATGTTATAATTACAAATATAAATGATATATATGAATACATATCTTCTCCAATGTTATTAGGCACAACCTTATATGACAACTATAAAGATAGTCGTATTTGTCAAGCAAATGCTAGTGTCGAATTTTCTGGACCAAATATTAATAAGAATCTTATAAAAACAATAAATGTTCGTTATCAAATAACACATTCTATTGAAGGTAACAATGGTATGCAAATGGCAGGATCAGATGTTTCTGATTTAGGAAAAAATGGTGTTAAAAAACTTTTAGAAGCCATTGTTGACATGAATCGCGACAATATGCGGACTTTCATAAACCAAGCACCATTAACAACTCCAATTATAGGAAGTGTTAATAGTAAAAATGATATTTTAGTATTTTTTGATTTCTCTTGTCAATATAGTAAGAGAATAGCCGATGATATCATAAAATTATCTAAAGAAGCTAAAGATACTAGATTTATTTTTATGCCGTTAAGTTTTGTGACAGACTTATCTCCATATCTGGCAAAAGCATCTTTAGTTGCAAATAAGCAGGGATATTTTTTACCATATTATGAAGCTGTTATGGAAAATAACAAAATCGGGAGCACAAAAGAAGTAGATAAAATATGTGAAAAACTAGGATTAGATATGCAAAAATATCGTCAGGATATGGAAGATACTCAGCTTGATGAGGATATTAAGTCTTTGATGTTATTATCGCAAAAAGTTAAAGTTCAAGGAACTCCATCTGTATATGTTAATGGTTATTTTATTCAGAATCCAAACTACTATACACTTAAGGATAATTTAGAATCTAAAACTGGAAATGAATAAAGGAAAAAACATGTCTTTAATTCATTGTTCAAAATGAAATAAAGAAATTAGTGATATAATCACAGGTCATTTGCCCCTTGTGATGCGTCCCAAAAAACTAGGAGTTTAAAATGAAAAAGAAGTATTTGTCACTTGTTTGTGTTGGTGTATGTTTCTTACTGTCATCTTGTAAAATTGAGCTTAGTTCAGTTCTTAAAGTCAGTGAATTATTGTCATCTGAAACAAAAAATGTTAATGGGATTGTCTCTGTGGAAATTTCTAGTTGTTATAGTTATGAAGACTCTAGGCAACCATCTAGTTCTCTTTTAGAAGTGCAACAGAAAATTACAAATATAATTCCATCTGCTGAATATGTTCAGTGTTATAGCAAAGCAATGAATTCCTATGCTGAATTTAAGATTAATATGAATGTGAAAAACAATCTAAATTTGCCTTCTTCAGGTATAACATTGGTAAATGATGGTAAAGGAACATTGGGATTACACATTCCAAATAATATTGCTAATCAAATTAAAGAATCACTATATGGTGAAAATGATGTATCTATGATATTTACTATAATTAATGATACTGATACTACCGCTAAGTTTAATGTTTTAGGTGCATTTATTAATAATAAACCGCACCCTCTTGAAACAGAAGTTATTTTACATCCGCAACAAAATGCAAATATTAAGTTATCAGATGTTGCTAAAGAATATATATTAGAAGGTAACAATTTTGTTATATTAAAACCATCTAGTACTAATTAGATATCTGTATATCAGGAAAGGAGCGATAATACCGATTTTAAACCGAAGTATTACTATGAAAGTATTGCTTGTATGTTCCTCACGGGAGCCTATTTGGATGTTTTTGCCAATGTGTCATTCAATTCTAAGCGAACAACATTTTATACAACAACAGGGGGGGAGGTGAAAAATAATGAAACAAATCAATGCTGCAGTGATGTTTGCCAACGCAGGTAAGGATAACGATATGAAATTGATTACCCCGAATATAAAATATAAAGATACTTTTATTGCTGCTTTGAAAGATGGGTTTTGCTTTGGGTCTCAATCGCCGTTAGACGCTGAAAAAATAGTGGAAATTGAAAATGATTTTGAACAATATTTAACGACAAAGGTTTTAACGCCTTATGACCCGACGCCCAAGCTGCGCGATGACGGCAAATATTACCCTAATGTGCCGCAAATTTCGTATTGGCTGATTGATGATAATCAATTTATCGGGGCTTTTAATTTGCGCACAGAACTCAATGACTTTTTGCTGTATATCGGCGGCAATGTCGGGTATGGAATCACGCCAAAATACAGAAGAATGGGGTATGCGACTAACGGGTTGAAATTGCTTATAGCCAAAGCTCAAGAATTAGGCATGGAAAAATTATTGATAGCGGCAAAAGAGGATAATGTCGGCTCTTGGAAAGCAATTGAAAAAAACGGCGGTGTTTTGGAGAATATCATTACCCAGCCATGGGAACATACCGGACAAAAATATAAACGTTATTGGATTGAGGTTCACAAATAAAGATATATTCTCTCTCCTTTTTTTCCCCCCCCCAAAAAAAAAGTATTTTACATTGGCAGTCCTTGACAAGAGGCCTATTTTATTATCAGTTTTTGTTTTATTTATAAACAGGGATTGTAAGAAATGAGTTCTGAAGTAGTGTAAAAATAGGCTATGTTGGTATTATAACATTCGAACTCGATTTTATTATTAAAAAACAAGGGCTTAAACCTAAATTTAAGCCCTTTGCACATGGTGGCTGGAGTGAGCTTGCAATACACGGACTAGTTTATATTGATTATTTTTTGAGCCGGTTAACTTCTGGGTGTTAGGAACCTGAAGTTGATTTGCTTATTTTTTCTATTTTAGAAACCAAGTTTTAAGGATTTTTATCTATGGTGATCTTATGAAAAATTAATCAATGAGGGAACTATGTCTAATAGCAGAACGAAAATTATCAATACAATTGGGGCTGATTTACTGGTAAAAAATTTAGAAGCAGATGAATTTAGTTATCCCAAAGCTTTGCAAGCTGTTGGGAAAACAATAGATGAATCTTTGGTGACATATAAAGGAACTAAACATAAAGATTTAGATATTCGTTTCGTTAAAGGTAATATCTCTGTGTTGGTTGAAACAAAACCGAATTTTGATAGAGAAGATAAAGATAAAGTATACCACCAACTTCAAGCATATGTAGAATATGAAAAGGTTCTAACAGGAAATAAAATCATTGCTATTTTAGCTAATACAGAAGATGAACGTATAAAAGTTTGGTGGGGAAGTGATTTAACAATAGATGAATCCCCCAACTTAAAAACCAATATGCGCTCAAGACGTTTGATGAATACGCTGATTTATACTTGGGAAAGAAAAATAACAAAGAGCAAGTTATTAAAAATACATACGCATTAAATGAACTTCTTCATAAACATGGAATTGGGGAAAAGATACGCAGTCAATTTGTGGGGACTTGCTTATTAGCCTTAAAAAATGATTTAAAGTATAAAGGATTAAAAACCAAACAAATTTTAAGTGGTATAGAAAGCACTATTACTGATTTATTGGAAGATAAAGACCTCAATAAAGCTCAAAAATTAGTGATTCTCAAAAATAAAGTTCTTGATTCACAAGATGTTAGAGATTTGAAGGCTGAAAATATACAAGAAATTTTGAAAAAAATCGATGATGATATTTTACCCTACATAAATGACAGAAGTACTATGGGGCAGGATATTTTAAATTTGTTTTTTACGACATTTAATAAATATGTTGGCAAAGCTGATAAAAACCAAGCTTTTACGCCAGACCATATTGTACACTTTATGTGCCAAGTTGTTGGAATAAATCGTAATTCAAGAGTTTTAGATCCATGCTGTGGTAGTGGTGCTTTTCTTGTTAGGGCAATGACTGAGGCAATGGATGATTGCGCCACAGAAGAAGAACGTAAAGAAGTTAAGAAAAAACAAATTTATGGTATTGAAGCAGAAGAAACAGCCTTCGGTTTATCAACAACTAATATGTTGATACATAGTGATGGAAATTCGAACATAAGAATGGGAAGTTGTTTTGAAAATGATGATTTTATTAAAGATGCAAAAATAAATGTTGTTTTGATGAACCCACCATATAATGCTCAGCGTAGATATTCAAATCCAACCTATGTTAAAAATTGGAAAAAAGATGCAAAAGAAGATCCTTCAAAAGGATTTCATTATGTGCATTATATCGCATCAAAAGTTAAAACAGGTAAATTAGCTGTCTTATTACCTATGGCGTGTGCTATAGGAGGTGAAAAAGCTAAGGATATTAGAAATTTTAAGGAAAAGATGTTACAAGAGCACACACTTGATGCCGTATTTTCACTACCACCAGATGTTTTCCACCCAGGAGCAAGTGCAAACGCTTGTTGTATGGTATTCAATCTTGGTACAAGACACGAGAGAGCTCCTATAAAAGAAACATTTTTTGGATATTTTAAGGATGACGGTTTTATAAAGCGCAAAAATCTCGGTCGTGTTGAAAAAACAAAACCTAATTCAGATGAAGGTGTTTGGGCTGATATTGAAAGCCATTGGTTAGAACTTTATAGAAATAGAAAATCTGAAAAAGGCTTATCAGTTACAAAACAAGTAACAGCACAAGACGAATGGTTGGCTGAGGCTTATATGGAAACTGATTATTCAAAAATAACAGAAAAGGATTTTGAACAAACTATTCGTGATTTCTTAGCTTATCAAATAATGACAGGAAGATAAAAATGGATATTATTTTACACAAATTTGAATTTGGTAATCTTATTAATGTGATAAAAAAAGCAAAAGCTCACAAAAAAGAAGATTTAATTATCTGTAAGCCATTTGATGAAAATTCTATTCCTTATGTGACAAGAACAGAACCTAACAATTCCGTTGAATGTTTTATAAAAAATACAAAAGAGCTTAAAATAGAAAAAGGTAATGCTATAGTTGTTGGCGATACAACGGCAACTGTAAGTTATCAATTACAACCTTTTGTTGCCGGAGACCATATAGTTGTGATATATGCTGATTGGCTCAACCAATGGACTGGTTTATATATAACATGCTTATTAAATAAAGAAAGATACAAATATTGTTATGGTAGGGCTTATGTAGTAGATTCGATAAAGAGTACAAGTATTTATTTACCATCTAAACTCGATGATAATAATCAATATATCCCAGATTGGCAATATATTGAAAAATATATGAAAAAACATTTAATTAAAATTCCACAAACTAAAAGTACAACACCAAAAGATATGATTAATACTGAAAATTGGCATTTCTTCAAAGTGGGGCAATTATTTAAGTTAGAAACGGGGAAAGTTAGTTCAACTGAAGTATTGACTGAAGGAGAGGATGTTTTTTATTGTGGAGCTAAAAAAGATGAAAATGGTATTATGTCTAGATGTGCGTACGATAAAAAATATATTAGTAAAGGAAATCGTATAGTTTTTATTTGCGATGGTCAAGGTGCTGTTGGGTATAATAATTATATGGATAGAGATTTTATCGCTACAGTAAATTTAGTAATGGGCTACAATGATAATTTGAATAAATATAATGGATTGTTTTTGGTGTCATTGCTTGATTTAGAACGCCCTAAATTTTCGTTTGGTCGTAAGCGCAAAAAAACTTTGGCTAATACTGAGATAAAATTACCTGCAAAACTTAATTCTAAAAACGAATACGAGCCAGATTGGCAGTATATGGAAGATTACATAAAATCACTACCATACGGTGATGTAATTTAAAACTTCCTAACCCCTTGATTTTGTTATCTTCTTGATAAAATTAGTTCGAAGATTGTCCGGGGTATGGCATATTTTATATCAAACATTCGAACCAGCTTAAATGCTTGTATATAAAAGAAAAAGTCGCCATTTCTGACGATTTTTGAACTGTGGCTGGAGTGAATTTGCAATCCGCGGACTAGTTATTATTGATTGCGGTATAATATTTTTTGCAATTTATCTAGCTTCTCTCTTGCGTTTAAAGAATAAAATTCCTAGATAGAAAGTATATATTATATTTGAAGGTGTAAAATGGCAGATAATTTGGTAAAAATTGAAAATTGTAACAATATAACAGAATGTAATTTTAACATAACTGATGATTTATTGAATATCAAATATGCTATAAATGGAACAGGAAAATCAACAATAGCACAAGCAATAAAACTATCAGTAGATGGTAAAAGTTTAAATGAACTAATGCCTTTTGGTGCTAAGGCTAAAAACGATAAAAATATTACGCCAAGAATCTCTGGGTTACCATATAATAATATTGCTATTTTTGATGAAGCATATTTAAAAGGATATGTGTATCAAAAATCAGAATTATTAAAAAATACATTTGATGTTATGATACAGAGCCAAAAATATAATGAATTAAAAGAACAAATAGATGAACAGTTGAAAGATATAAAAAATGTCACAGAAGAGAAACCTAATTTATCAAAAATAGAAGAAATAACAAAGGCTTTGTGTGATATGCTTGTTATAAATTCTAGTCAAGCTACACTGTCTAGAAGAGTAAAAGGTGTTAAAAGTCTGCTAGAAGAAAAGAAAGGTGCTCTTTTTAATGCGCCAGATGAATTGAAAGAGTTTTCTCCATTTATTACAGACGAAAAATCAAGTGAATGGGCGGCATGGAAATTTAAAGGCATATCTTCTTTTGGAGCAAAAGGTATATGTCCGTATTGTGCAAGTAAAGAAGATGAGCATAAGAAAAAACAGGAAAAAATTTTTCAAGAAAGTTTTAATGAAGACAGTATTATATTTTCGAATAAATTAAAGGGGTATTTAGAGCGGCTATCATCATATATTAATCCAGATAAAATAAATGCACTACTAAATTCTATAGATATTACTACAGAGCGTAGTGTTTTGGAGATGCAATTATTTAAATTAAGATCAGAAGCGGACTATTTATCTAAAAGACTGTATGTTTTGTCTCATTTTAATGGTTACTCAATTAACCAAAATAATATGGATGACTTTGAAAATAAATTCAAGGAAATGAGAATTCGTATTGATATGTTAGATTTCTTTAATACATCAGAATTTTTGGAGGAAATTAAGCCATTAAATGCTCAAGTGGATAAAACATTAACAATGATAGGAAATTTAAAAGGTGAAGTTGCAAAATTTCACAGATATCTAAAAGATACTGTAATTGCACGTAAAAAAGATGTAAATGAGTTTTTAATGTCGGCAGGATTTAATTATGTATTTGATATCATTGTTGAAGAAAATGAAACAGCTCATGCTATACTTAAATATAAAGATAGTGAAGTGGATATAGAAGTAGACAACCCTGATAAACATTTAAGTTGGGGTGAAAAAAATGCTTTTGCTCTTCTATTATTTATGTATGATGCAATAAGTAGAGATGCAGATTTAATTATTTTAGATGATCCGATATCTTCATTTGATAGTAATAAAAAATATGCCATTATGAATAGAATATTTAAGACAGGAGATAGAAATAACAGTTTATATCAAAAAACAGTTCTCATGTTAACACATGATTTTGAACCAATTATTGATTATATTCAAGTGGGTGGTAAAATTAGTGGAGATTCAGTAAAAGCACACTATTTATGTAATAATAAAGGATATGTCAAAGAAATTCAAATTAAAAAGAACGAAGATATTTGTCCCAGTATACTTCTTATGCAAAATCTTGCAAAAGATAATACACTTCCAATATCTGTACGTATCGGTTGTTTAAGAAAATATATAGAATATACAGAAGGGGAATTTAAAACACATAATGGATATAATTTATTATCGAGTTTGATTCATGGACGTAATCATCCAACAAATGATAACGAAGGTAGCGTTATTATGGAGGAAACGCAAATAGCAGAAGCAGTGAAATATATAAAAAATTATGTTAATGATTTTAATTATGACGAAATACTACAAAAACAAGAAGGAAATAATCTTATAGATGAATACAAACAACAAACAAATAATAATTTTAAGTTATTAATTTTGCGTAATTATATAGAACAAAATAAATCAGCTAGAGAAAGATTGAAAAATTTTCATGAGGTTTTAAGAAAATTTGTAGATGAAACATATCATATCGAAAACGACTATTTATATTCATTAGATATAAGAAAATTTGATATAATTCCTGAATATTATAAAGTAGCCGCAGATAAATTTATGGATGAAGAATTAAAAGTAAGTCAATAATTAATGAAAAATTTAATACATATTATTTCTTTAACCGTGTTTTAATTATTTGTGGTGAGATTCCAATATATCCAAAATATAATTTAGCGACCATAACAATCGCAATTTATTAGCCATCCAAAACCTGTTGCTTAACCATTTTTACTTCATCGGCGATTTTTGCATAAGTGTCTAAATCTGGAGTAGGGTCTTTAAACCATTGTGTTGGATTTTCGCATTGAATAAACTTATCAAAAGGCACTCTAATAGTATATTTCAATTCTTTATCATGCAATCTACAATCTTTAATAAGCAATTTGAGAAGCTTGTTTTGTTTGAGTGGAGAGGCATGGTGCATAACATCAGATAAACTACCGGCGATATCAAGCAAATTGTCAACAGTAGTCGTAATGTCTTTTGTAATTTCTTTATATTTTGCAATAGATTCTTCTAAAAAAGTTCTTTCATCAGCAATAGCATTTATTTGACGGTTGTATATATTTTCTTTGATTTTACCAGATACATATAAATCAGTTAAATTGTCTTCTTTATTGACTAAGGCGTTAAGTTCTGATTGTAAATTGCGTTTAAGATTAGAATTCATAATAGCTTCTTCTTCCATATTTTTTTGAACATTTTTCTTTAATGTTTCTAAAATCTTTGACGGTATTTGTATTTTACTAAATAATTCATTGTCTAACTGTTCAAATAATGTGTTTTCATTAACCAAGCCTTGTTTACAGTTTCCTCGTAAATGACTGCATTTAAGATACACATATCTTTTGCCGTTTTTCTTGATTTTATGTTCTGATGTGATAGCACAACCACAAGTATCGCATTTAATCAAACCTCTGAATGCAAAAGGAATGGCTTTATATTCTTGTTGATGGCTGAAAACTTCGCGGCTTTTGGATTGAAACACCTCTTGAACTTTATCAAACAAAGCTTTGGAAATAATAGGCTCGTATATATGCGGAATAAGATTACCTTTGATTTTCATCATACCATAATAAAAAGGATTTTTAAGAATATCCTCAATTTTATTGCGACTGACAAATGTTCTTTTATTAAAGTTTTTCGATTTTTCGTAATGATTTTTCTCTTTAGATGTCAAACCTAATTCTCTTGCTTTATACCAAAGGCTTTGTAAGGAATGTAAACCGGTAGCATATTCTTCAAACAATATTTTGATAATAGGGGCTCTTTGTTCATCTATAATAAGTGTAGCTTTTCTGTCATCATCTCTTGTATTTAAATAACCAATAGGAGCTAATCCTTGCCATTTTCCGTCTGCCCAGTTTTGTTTTTGGCTGGCTTTTACTTTATCTATCATTGTGTTGACTTGGAAATTAGCCATTAAAACGTGCATATTCCAAAAGGTTAAATCCATCGCAGCAGAATCTTTGGTAATAATCAAACCTTCTTTTAGAAAGTGAATTTCAATTTTACCTTCTTTACGTAATCTGTTTAATTCATAAGTGTCATCATAAGAACGTTGCAATCTGTCAACATAGTTAACAATAATAGCAATTTTACCATCGTGATTTTTAGCAAACTCAAGCATTTCATGATATTGTTTGCGTTCACCTCTGGTGGAGCTTTCATCTATACTCAAGTCTTTTATTACTTTTAATCCATTATCAATACAATATTGAGTAATCGTTTCCATCTGGACATCAAGAGAAACGCCTTTGTCTTTTTGTTTTTTACTTGATACACGAGCAAAGACAATTGCTTGTGTGCATTTTTCGTTTGGATCATAGTTTAATTTCTTAACCATTTCTGTCACTCCTTTGTTTTTACATAATAATATTATGTCGCGTTAATTTGGGAATGTACGCAAAAAAATGAGCCCTTTTGTAACTTTTTTTGCTAATATTTTATTGATTTTTTAAAATATTAACCTGATTTATAAAATAAATGAGGTTATGAAGAAGAGTTTTTGTCATCAGCAACAAATTCTTTTGTTTCATCTTCCAAAACAGCTTTTACAGCCGTTGTATAAAAATCAATCAGATTACTTGTCATTTCGTTTAATTCAATATCCGTAACATCTGGATACAGAACAGATAACTCATTTTTGAGTTGGGTATATTCTTTAGTCATATTTTATAGAATATGAATCCCGTGGATTTCTACTAAAGTTTTTTGAGATTTTTGAAAAAATTTATTAAGAATGAAATTTTGTAACCTTTGACATATGGATGTTAAAGGTTGAAACGATAAAAGTTGCAGATAACAATATAAGATTTCTTGTTTTTTTGTTTTTATTTACATAAACTCTTCAATAAAGGAGTCATTTTATGAAAAAAACAAAAACTGAACTATTTTTAGAATTGGCATTACCAAATGAACAGGGATATAGCCGCTGGGTTTCTGTTGCAGAATTCGTTGGAGAATATAAGGAATTAAAACTTGGCAATGGAGGAAGTTGGTGTCGTAAAGAGTCTGCTTTGGCTAAAAGGTATAAGCTAGAATTTGATAAAACTCAGACGGCGGGGAATTCTATTGATGCCGTTAGAACAATCGGGCTTAATACTGATGCGTCATTTAATCAAACAATTCGTTCAGATATAAAAGAATATTATAAAGATAAAAACTGCGTGATGCTTGGAATTAGGGGTAATTCTGAAAATACCAAAATTGAAATTGATCACAAAGATGGTAGAAAGAACAATTTTCGCGTTTCGGATTTAAGCACCCAAACAATTGATGACTTTCAGCCTCTTACAAAAGCTGCAAATGATGCCAAAAGGCAAATTTGTAAAAAATGCATGGAAACTGGAGAGCGTTGGGATGCTCGTAACTTAGACGGAAATCCAATAGCTTATTATAAAGGTGGAAAATCGTTGCATGACTGCGGATGTGAAGGATGCTATCAATATGATCCCGTAGAATACAGAAAAGAAGTGATTAAAAAAGCTCGAAAAGGAGAAATTTAATTTACAAATGATGTTTTTATGCGTTATATGTAAATTAAATCAAATTTTAAATTAAGGTAAACAATGAACTATATCGGATCAAAATATAAATTACTTTCTTTTTTAGAGGATAATATTTCTCGTGTCGTAAATGATATTAAATCATGCGTTTTTTGTGATTTATTTGCGGGAACAGGTATCGTTGGTCGTTATTTTAAATTAAAAACAAAACAGATAATTTCTAATGATATTGAACGATATAGCTATATATTAAATCGTAACTATATAGGCAATCATTTGGCTATGGATTACCAGAAGTTAATATCTGATTTGATGAGCCTTGAAGGTGTAGAAGGTTTTATCTATAATAATTACTGTTTAGGAAGTGGTTCTGGGCGGCAATATTTTTCTGATGAAAATGGCAAAAAAATTGATGCAATAAGAAATAAAATACAAGAATGGAAAGATACAGCCAAAATTTCAGATAATCAATATTACTTTTTACTTGCATCATTATTAGAAAGCGCAGATAAAGTTGCAAATACGGCATCTGTATATGGTGCGTTCTTGAAAAATTTAAAGAAATCTGCTCAAAAATCGTTGAATTTGGAGCCTGCTTTATATCAGATAAATGACCATGACCACCAAGTATATTGCGAGGATGCTAATCAACTTATTACGCATATTCAAGGTGATATTTTGTATCTGGATCCTCCGTATAATGAACGACAATATGGAGCCAATTATCATTTACTTAATACAATAGCTTTGTATGATAAATTTCAGCCTAAAGGTAAAACAGGGCTCAGAGATTATAGTCGTTCGTTATATTGTAAAAGAGATAAAGTTTTAGCTAGTTTTGATGATTTGATAAAAAATGCAAAATTTAAATATATTTTTTTAAGTTATAATAACGAAGGTTTGATGTCTGCTGATGATATAAAATCTACAATGAGCAAATATGGTGAATATTCCTTAGCAACAAAAGATTATCAACGCTTTAAAGCTGATGCTAATAGGAGTTATTTAGCGGATAAAACTATTGAGTATTTACATATACTGAAGAAGAATTGATGAATAAGATAAATGAGCTTGATTTACATAATTGGAAAAATCTAACAGATATCTGGACTGATTCATTATGGCTTATTGATAAAAGAGATAATGAGCATGGACATAAAAATGGTTTTTGGGGAAATTTTGTTCCTCAGATTCCTTACCAGTTTATTATGAGATATACAAAAGCTGGGGATTGGGTTTTAGATCCATTTGCAGGAGGAGGAACAACCTTAATTGAAGCAAGGCGACTTAATCGTAATGCTCTTGGTTTTGAAATAAATCAAGATACATGTCTTCAAACTCAACAAGCACTTGATAATGCTGCAAGATTTTTAGATGAAGGTTGTAAAGCAGAAGCCTCTCTTGTATGTGGCGATAGTTTAAAGATTAACTATATGCAAGAATTAAATAATCATAATCTTAAAGAGGTGCAGCTCGTTATCTTGCATCCTCCTTATTGGGATATTATAAAATTTGGACAAGATGAGGATAACCTTAGTAATTCCAAAACATTGGTAGATTTTATTGAGAGGTTTCAGCTAATAATAAAGAAAAGTGTAGAGGTTTTAGCAAAAGGGAGATACCTTGTAATTGTCATTGGTGATAAGTATGCTAATGGTGAAATTGTTCCATTAGGTTTTTACGCAATGCAAGCAGCACAGAGAGAAAAACTGAAACTTAAATCAATAATTGTTAAAAATTTTGACACAACTAAAGGTAAACAAAATCAGCAAGCTTTATGGCGGTATAGAGCATTATCTAATGGTTTGTATTTGTTTAAGCACGAGTATATATTTTTATTTAGGAAATGAGCATATAGACTATGACCACACATGTTTTTATTGTAAATGAGAAAACTTTCCCGTTACATTTAAAGTATATGTTTGCTGGCACAGGCGCTAGAGATTTAGATGTAGAATTTAATGATACAGCGGAAAATCAAAAGGTTGCCCAAAATTTGGTTGGTATGATGGCGGATTCTGCGCGAATACGCAAAGGAGATAAAATTATTTTCTATTGTACTGGAGAATTGGGTAAAGGTCATTTTTATGGCGTATTTCAAGCAAAAGATAGATGCTTTATTGATCCCAAATCCCAAGCAACACCAGAATTGTCTAAAAAACTTACTTTTCGTGTTTTATTAGAGCCTGATATAGTTTTCGCCAAAGGAGTAACTGAATGGGAAGCTTTGGATAATTTAGATGGAGTTGAAAAACCTAATGATATTTTATGGTCGTTGATTTATAGAAAGCTAGATGGTAATAGGGGTAATACAATGATAACTCCAGCTGAGTCAAAACGATTAATTGATATGATTAGCTCTAAAAATGATAATATACCTCTTGCTTTTTCGCAATTTTCATATGATCAAAACAGTAAAACCATAATAGAGGGTGTTAGAAGCCAGTATAACGTAGAATTTTCACACCCTATCAATGTGAAACGCAAATTGATATATACCAGTTACGCTTATGAAGCTTTTTTGCAAACATATATAACTCAGTCTATTGATGCTGATTCAGAGTTGATGGAAATCTTTTTAAATAATAGCAGAATGGAGTGGTTAGGTAATGAAGTAATGTGTGGCGTTGGTATGCGGCGGATTGATATTATGTTAATGGCTACAAATACAGAAACTAATAAAAGAATATTAATACCTATGGAATTGAAATCAACAACTATTTATCCTGAGATAACAGAGCAAATCGGAAGATATTTACGTTGGATTAAACAATATTTTCAGCCGATTCCAGATATAATAGAGCCTACAATTATTGTTAAAAAAACAAACAGGAAAACAAAAAGATACCTAAAAAGTATTGAAGCCTTAAAGAAATTTAATGAAACTTATATTTGCAAGATTAAGTATGTCACATATTATATTGATGATACAAATTTGCGTTTTGAAGAAATTGATTATGAAAATGATTAAAATTAATCATATCAATTGTGTATTTCATTATTAAAATTTTTATTTGATTTGTTAAATAGCTCAATCGTAGCAAAATGTTACCAACGCGGTGAGTTTTACGGGCTCGCGGATGGGAAAATTCACGGCATAATATACATAGTTAATAACCCAAAGGAGATTGATTATGTATCAAATTAAAGTGAATGGAATCCTGATGCCGACGATTTATTGGTATCTACGTGATGCGATGAATGCCTGTGAGGTTGAAAAGGCTCGCGGCTGCGCTGTGATAACTGAAATTGTCAGTTTATAAGGAGAGCCGAGATGTTGAAACAATTTGAAAACTGGCTCTTGGAGCAAAACTATAAACCAACAACTGCTTTGGATTATCATGGGTGGATAGAAAGGCTTTGTAGGAAAGAAGAATTTACGCTTGCCTACCTTATGGAAAATATCTCTTCTATCTTGCCGCAATATGAAACAATCGGTGAAAAATCAAGCTATGGTAAAAGAAGTCATACATCAGTCATACAGGCTTTAAGAAAATTTCAGATGTTTATCCAAATGTCAAATTAAGTAGAAAATATATAACCAGTTTTGTAGATAAAGTTTAAAAATCAGCCCGGTTTGATTGGTTTCAGATTGGGCTTATGTTTTATTTATTTTATCAAATTCGGTTGTTTCTGGGCTGTTTATGGAGCAATGGGATATATTTTAACAAGATATTTATGTAATTTCAAAAGATTAACCTAATTAAAATTGTAAATGAGGTTGATTGAATGAACTTCTGCTAAAATTTACAGAGGTTGAACATAATAATACATATTTACAATGTATTATAACTATCAAAAAGAATCTGATGTTATTGTAATGTCGTGATTCTTGGGGAATGTAAAACAGTTTTTTCAATTATTTTTCCGTTTCTAATTTGTGAAAAATAACTTTTAACCTGCTTATGTCAAAGGTTGTAAAAATAATTTGTCATTAATGTCACAAACTTTTCTTTTATGTTGGTTTCAAATCTGACTTTTGATAAATGATAATTCCAAAAGGCTATGAGAGGTCTGTTTTGTTTAATTCATTGAAAAATAAAGAAACTTATTAAAAGTAGTCCGAAGATGATTCATATTTGAGCCTGTAATGATATAAAATTTCGGACTCGGCTAAGTTGTTGATTTATAAAGAAAAAATCGCCATTTCTGGCGATTTTTGAATTGTGGCTGGGGTGGCAGGATTCGAACCTACGAATGTCGGCACCAAAAGCCGATGCCTTACCACTTGGCGACACCCCAACAATCTTTTTGCATCTGATGCGCCTTTATAACTATGCTATTTTTTTTTATTTTGCAAGAACTTTTTTTACATTTAAATCTTTTTTTTCTTTTCTTCTTTTGCCTTGAGGGCTTCAAGCAGTTGATCCTTGCTGATTTTATCCAGAATCGTTTTTACTACCATATCAATTTCGCGGCCTTCGCGATAGTCTGCCGGCAGGGCAAAATTTACGCGGCCGTTGCGCAGCAGCTTGACAGCCTTATTTTTGTCCTTGCTCTTCGGCTTATACACAGCGATGGCGTTGCCGTGGCGCTCTTTTACGAGTTTCATCGACGGAATATCTGTTACTCCGTCGCCGAAATATATCATTGATGTAAACGGAATTGCGCGCAAATCGTCCGGCATAAATTCATTTACGGCGCGGTCTTCAAGCTTTCCGAGCCCCTTGTTGATTTTTGAAAGATATTGCGTTTTGGTGGAATAGTTTACCACGCGGGCAGGCCAAACCGGTTCGCCGGTGTCGTCAAAAGCGAAAGAGCAGCCGAATACATCTTTGAAATATTTGCGGATTTTCGAGCCGGCAATAATCTCTTCATATCCGGCGGAGATGATGTAGTGTTCAATATCAAGCCCGAGGTCTTTGCCGTATTTGTTTATGCGGTTAAACCAGCTTTCAACGCCTTTGAAATATTCGATATTTTCTCCGGTGCGTTTGAAATTTTCGCGGGTGAGGGCAATACCTTTTTCTTTTGCCATTTTTACAAAATAGTACATTGAACCGGTAACCTGATCGGCACAATTGTCGATTGACCATTGGTTAGCTTTGCGCCAAAAGGTTTTCGGGCGCATTCCGAATTCCGGAATCAGTGCATAATCCTGCATATCGGTGGTGCTCAGGGTGCCGTCAAAGTCATAAATCAGAGCTACTTTAGAATTTTTTGCCATTTTTTGTTATCTCCGCTTGCAATTTTCAAAAGAATATTATAGAACACAAGGAGTTAATAAATTACAAAATTTTTGAAAAAGGTAATCAAGATGGTAGCAAAAACAATGGATCAGCTTGTTTCTTTGTGCAAGCGCAGAGGGTTTGTGTTTCAAAATGCCGACATTTACGGCGGAATGCAGGGAGTTTATGACTATGGTCCGCTCGGCGTAGAGCTGAAAAACAATATCAAAAACGCATGGTGGCGCTCTATGGTTTATGAACGCGACGATGTTGAAGGACTTGATGCGGCCATTTTGACCAACCGCAAGGTTTTGAAATATTCCGGCCACGAAGATACATTCTCCGACCCGATGGTAGATTGCAAAAAATGTAAGGGTCGTTTTCGCGCAGACCATATCAAAGACGGAAAATGCCCGAACTGCGGTTCGACCGATTTGACCGAGCCCCGTCCGTTTAATCTGATGTTCAAAACACAGACCGGACCGGTTGAATGTGCGGAAAATTTGGCATATTTGCGTCCGGAAACCGCGCAGGCGATTTTTACGCAGTTCAAAAATGTTGTGGATTCCACATCGCGCAAGTTGCCGTTCGGAATTGCTCAAATCGGAAAGTCTTTCCGCAACGAAATTACGCCGAGAAACTTTATTTTCCGCGTCAGAGAGTTTGAACAGGCGGAGCTTGAGTTTTTTGTAAAGCCCGGTGATGATGAAAAATGGCACAAACAGTGGATTGAAAACCGTATTCAATGGTGGAAGGATCAGGGTCTGACCAGCTCGAATATGCATATTTTGGTGCAAAAAGACGAAGATTTGGCTCACTATGCCAAAGCTTGTTCGGATATCGAATATCAGTTTCCGCACGGTATGGAAGAGTTGGAAGGGATTGCAAACCGCCGCGATTATGACCTCGGGAACCACACCAAAAATCAGGAAGAATTCAATTTGGAAGCTCATTGCCACAAAAATCCAGATTCAACTACAAAATTGGCGATTTTTGATGATGATGAAAAGAAATGGGTTATTCCGTTTGTTATTGAGCCGTCGATGGGTGTTGACCGCGCATTTCTGGCGATTATTACAGAGGCGTATACCGAAGAAGATTTGGGTGAAGGAAATTCACGTATTGTCCTGAAACTCAAAAAACATCTGGCGCCGATTAAGGTTGCGGTTATTCCACTCAAAAAGAATAATGAGCAGATTATGGCCAAATGCCACGAAATCAAAAACAGCCTGATGAAGCTCGGTATCGGCCGTGTTGCGCTTGAAAATACCGGAAACATCGGCAAGGCATATCGCCGCCATGATGAAATCGGAACTCCGCTTTGTATCACGGTTGATTTTGAAACGATTGAAAATTCTCCGGCGTCGGTGACCGTGCGCGACCGCGACACAATGCAGCAGACCAGAGTGAATATCGATGATTTGCCGAGATATTTGAAAGAATATTTCCTTTAATTAACAAAGCAAAATTAAAAAGGCGTCGGGTTTTTATCCTGCGCCTTTTTGTGTTTGTGAAATATTTTGAAACTAAATGTTTACACATAAAGTATATATAAAGGTTGCTTTGTTAAACTTTTTTGGATAGGCTCAAGATGTCATTGATTGACAAAGTAGTGAAAACTTTAAGGAGAAACTTTATGAACTACAAAACTATTCTTATGGCTTCGGCCGCTGTTGTATTTGCAGGCTCTGCTATGGCCGCAGATTTGACAAATCCTTTTTATGCTCCGACTGAAGGAAAATTTTCTTCGGATACAACACTTGAACACTCTCGCTTGAAATTTAAGCACCATTTTGGAGTTGTTAAAGATACGGCTTTGGCTGAAGAAGTTGCTTACGGCGTTAATGACAATTTGGCTGTTCATGCAAAAATTACCAACAATTTTGATGTTTCCGGCGATTATAATAACGACCACAACTTTACATACAATGTCGGTGCCGGATACAATATGAGAAGCGGCGACCTTTTGGCTCAGGTTGCGGCAGATTACACAACCTTAAATCCGAAGAGCTATTACGGACATAAAAGAGCTAAAGAAATGGGCTTGAAAAGATGGGAAAAAGCTCTAGGCGCCAAAGTTAAACTGGGATATGATGCGGGCGAAGGATTAACTCCGTATGCTATGTATGAAATAGAGGGCGAAATTGATAAAGCTGATCGTGATTTGTATCAGTCTTTGATATTCGGTGTTCACAAATATGCTGAAGATTGGTCTGTTGATGCTGGAATCCGTTATGATTTCACAACAGACGGAAAGAACAAAAACGAGTGGTACGCTCAGGCAGAAGCTGACTACTATGTTGTAGAAAATGTTGCACTTGGTGTTTACGGCTCATATTATTTGGCCGGAAACGGAAGCGGCGATGTTGACTATGACTATACAACAGGAGCTCGTCTGAAAGTTGAATTCTAATTTATAAAAAAGAGTTCTAGGAGGCTTTCTGAAAAGAAAGCCTCTTTTTTGCGGAAATGAGATTTTTTTTGAGTTTTTTGTTTTTATTGCTTGTCTTAAATATTTTTTTGGCATAATCTTTGATAAAAGAAAAATGCAAGAGGTGTAAAAATGCTGCAGAAAAAAAAAGTGATACTTGCCGCGTTCGGCTTGATGTTTTGTGCTCAAACAACATCGGCGCAGATGTTTTCGGCAAATACCGGATTTAATAAAAGTTTCGGAAATAACAGCCAAAATTTTCAAATGGTACAGACTGTCCGTCCGTCCAACGACCTTTTGCAAAAGCTGAGCTTCTGTATTAAGACGACGGAAGAAAAAATGCAACAGGTGGACGGAACTCAGGTTAAAGTTACATATGAAGTATTGGGAAAAGCTGGCGGAAATTGTCACTATCGGGTTATGGTTTCTTCAAAATACGGCACATCTTCCGAAAACTGCTTTTTCGGCATAAGAACACTGCAGGAATATACAAATTCGCTTAAAAAGATTTATTCGTATAACCTTAATGAAATTAAGGCTGATGCCGTTCCGGAAGAGCTGAAAAAAGAAATTGAGGCCATTACGCAAATTTCCGGTAACAAGGATATCTGTACAATCCATATTAATTTTGACGAGACAAAAGAACTGCGCGAAAAGCTCAGAACTTGTGCCCCGTACGAAAAAATTATGTATAAACCGTCCGGCAATGTCCTTATAAAGATTGTCAGAAGAGAGGGCAATAAGTGTTTGGTAACCTATGCAATCACAAAAAAGATGCAAAAAATCAGCGGATTGCCGCAGTCTGCGGCAAACAAAAATCTGCCGGATTCCGCACTCAGAGATACAACAATGACATTTTCATGCCCGCTTACGCAGTATAATATTGAAGAGCTGCGCCTCAGCCTTGAAAAGTCTGCGATTGACGCAACCGGAATCGATGCTTTGCAAGAGGGTGATAACAATGCGCACGGCGAGCTTTTCTCCCGCTTTATTTCCGACAAGATATGCACGGTTTCAAAATTTACGCAATAACAAGGGTTTAGCCTGATGAAAACAAACATATTTTTAGCTGCGGTTTTTTGTTTTGCTGTTTTGGGGACGCGGCCTTGCTTTGCTACCGAAAATGTTCCCGAAGAATATGTTTTGTGGCTGTCTGATTTGCGTAAAGATATGAAAAAAAGAGGCGTATCGGACGAACTTTTGCAAAAAATATATGCAAATCCGGCCGATTTTTATGAAAAAAAGCCGGAAGTCGTGGCAAAAGACAGGTCGCAAACGGAATTTGTTTTATCTTCAAGCGAATATCTGACCAAAGTAGTTAACAAGCAAAGAGTTGAGGCGGCACGCAAGAAATATAAGGAACTTGCGGCCGACAAAAATTATCGCAGAATTGAAAAAAAATACGGGGTGCCGCTGAATTATCTGGTGGCATTTTGGGGTGTGGAAACAAATTTCGGCGAACATACCGGAAATTATAACTGGATAAAGTCGCTTACACAACTGGCTTATGACAAAAGAAGAGCAAAATTTTTTCGTGATGAGCTGTATTATGCCCTGAAGATTTTGCAAAAAAACAAGCTTGAATATCAGAATGTTAAAAGCTCATGGGCCGGTGCGGTCGGACATTTTCAGTTTATGCCGTCGACATATTGGCACTATGCGGTCGATTATGATGATGACGATGCGATAAATTTGCAAAACAGCCGGCTTGACGCATTTGCCTCGGCAGGTAATTATTTGAAGAAATCGGGTTGGAAAAAAGATACTCCGTGGGGTGTTCAGGTTGATTTGCCGTGGAATTTTGATTATAATCTGGTCGGCAGGGAGCATATCCGCAAGATAAAATATTGGAAACAGTCCGGCATCAAAACAAATCTTCCGGCTGATATGAGCGGCGAAAAGGCGTATATCGTGCTGCCGGAAGGAAGGCGGGGCAATGCCTATATGGTTATGCAGAATTTTGATGTGATAATGAAGTGGAACCGCTCGGTAAATTATGCGCTTGCGGTCGGGCTGCTGGCCGATTATGTCGCCTCGGACAAGCCGTGGGAAGCAGTTGAAAACGAGATATATCAAATCACACGCGCTGATATCAAAAAAATTCAAAAGTTTTATAACAAACACTGGAAGCAGAATCTTTCCGTTGACGGAAAAATCGGTGCAAAAACCGCCGCCGCGATTAAAAAAATGCAAAATGAATACAAACTTCCGGCGGACGGATATCCGGATTATCGCTTTATGAAAAGAGTAAACGCCGGAGTTACGACGCAAAAACATCTGCCGGCAATGCCGCCTAAACAAAAGGGTAGGAATTAGTTGTTTTTTATGCTTTACGAAACAAAAAAACTATTGTAATATCGGCACAAAATATGAACCTTTTTTGAGACTTGTGATGAAATTTTATACAGTTGCATTGTTTTTATGCATAACGATGCTGTTGGCGGGCTGTGCGTCTGACGGAATGCAGACATACGGCGGCGACAATTATTATTCGCAGCTGAGAATGATAAAAAAACAAGGCGGAACCTATAAAGTTGGAAAACCGTATAAAATTTTCGGCACCTGGTATTATCCGAAAGAAGATTATAAATATTCCGAAGTCGGAATCGCCTCGTGGTACGGCAAAGATTTTCATGCAAAAAAAACCGCTAATGGCGAAAAATATGATATGAACACACTGACCGCGGCGCATCGCACTTTGCCGCTTCCGTCGGTTGTCAGAGTTACAAACCTTGAAAACGGGCGCTCGTTGGTCTTGAGGGTGAACGATCGCGGGCCGTATGCCAAAAACAGAATTATCGATATTTCAAAACGGGGAGCCGCGCTTTTGGGATATCAAACGCAGGGAACCGCAAAGGTTCGGGTCGAAATTTTGGAAAAAGAAAGCAAAATGCTAAAAGATGCGCTGCTCGGAAAGCCGGTAAATCCGCGTGCCTATACAGTTGCAAGCGCTCCGGCAACGCCTTCGGTTTCGCCGCAAAAAACGCAGACAAGCAAAAAGAGCGGACAGATTTTTGTTCAGGCGGGGTCTTTTTCGCAAGAGGTTTTGGCGTCTGATTTGCGCCACAAACTGGCAAAATTCGGCACAACGCGGATTGCAGAAGCAGATGTCAACAATATGACATTCTACCGCGTCCGTCTGGGGCCTTATTATGATGAAAATGACGCGGTTGAGGTGCTCGACAAGCTGCGCGATTACGGTGTTTATGAAGCAAAAATAGTTAGGGACTAGGAGATAAAAATGAAAACTCGTTTTTTGATTTCGGCAGCGGTTGCTGCATTGGTGGGGATATCATCGCAGGCAGATGCGTTTGAAACAAAAGCCCGTTATGCGATTTTGAGCGATGCTGACACTTTTGAATATTTGTTTGTCAAAGACGCAAACAGGCCGGTTCCAACCGCCTCAATGAGCAAACTTATGACGGTTTATCTGTTGCTTGACGAGCTGAAAAAAGGCAATATATCTTTGGATACGCCGTTTTCGGTCAGTGAAAACGCATGGCGCAAAGGCGGCGCTGCAACCGGCGGTTCTACAATGTTTTTAAAAATCGGAGATAAGGTAAAGGTTGAAGATTTGCTCCGCGGAATTATCGTTCAGTCCGGAAACGATGCCTGCATTGTGGCGGCAGAGAATGTGGCCGGTTCGGAAGAAGATTTTGTTGAGTTGATGAATAAAAGAGCGCCGGAGCTCGGGCTGAAAAATTCTCATTTTGCCAACAGCACCGGTTTGCCGCACCCTGACCACAAAATGTCGATGGAAGATTTGGCTATTTTGGCCAAAAGAATTATGACGGATTTTCCGGAATTTTATCATATTTTTTCGCAAAAAGAGTTTACTTATAACGGCATAAAGCAATGGAACAGAAATCCGCTGCTGTATAATATGAAAGGCGCTGACGGCCTGAAAACCGGACATACGGAAGAGGCCGGTTTTGGTGTTGTTGCCTCTGTAAAGAAAGGAAAACGGCGCCTGATTGCCGTTGTTTCCGGCCTGAACAGCAACAAAGAGCGTTCGGAAGAAGTCAAAAATATGATGGAATACGGCTTCAGAGAATTTGACAACTATAAAATTTGGGCGGCCCACGATGTTCTTGATGAGGCAGATGTCTGGTACGGCAAAGAAGACAAAGTTCCGCTTGTTCTTGAAAAAGATTTGGTAAAAACTATGGAAAGAGCCAAAGCCGGAACTTATAAAATGAAAATAGAATATGACAAACCGGTTCGTGCACCGATTAAGAAAGGGCAGAAAATCGGTGAAGTTGCGCTTGAATATGACGGAAATACAACGACATATCCGCTGGTTGCTCAAAAAGATGTTGAAGAAACAGGTGTTGTCGGGAGGTTTGTTGCAAATGTCAAATATCTGTTGAGCGGAAGAAAATAGATGAACAAGGCGCGTTTTATTACTTTTGAAGGAGGCGAAGGTTGCGGAAAATCGGTGCAGACACAGATGTTGTCCGAATATCTGCGGCAAAAGGGGATAAATGTGCTGACCACAAAAGAGCCGGGCGGAACTCCGATAGGGCAAAAGCTGCGCTCGATTTTGGTTGAAGGAGACAAAGAAAAGCTTGATTGTGTGGCAGAAATGCTGCTGTATTATGCAGACAGAAGAATTCATCTGCAAAGCAAAATTTTGCCGGCGATGGCGGAAGGAAAATGGGTTATCAGCGACCGATACGCAGATTCTACCATGGCTTATCAATATTACGGGTACGAGTGCCGGATTGAAAAAAGTCTGCTTGATAAGATGTATCGGATTGCGGCCGGAGATTTTGTGCCGGATCTGACGATAATTTTGGATTTGCCGCCGGAAGTCGGACTTTCACGCTCGTTCAAAAAAGCGCAGGAATGTGAAGTAAAAGAACTCAGGTTTGAAAATATGGACATAAAATTTCATCAAAATCTGCGCAATGGATTTTTGCAGATTGCAAAAGAAAATCCAAATCGCTGTGTTGTTATAGACGCAAGTGGCAGTGTGGAAGAAGTTCATCAAAAAATTGTTACGGCAGTTGAACAAAGGCTCGGAATATGACTGAACAAACGGAAAATACGGATATATCTCCGCGTATGAATACATATCTTTTGGGGCACAAAGAGGCCGAAGATATGTTTTTGGAAAGCTGGAAAAGTGGAAAATTGCATAATTCTTGGCTGATATGCGGGCAAAAAGGCATCGGAAAAGCAACTTTGGCCTATAAAATAGCTCGCTTTATGCTTTCGGCCGATGAAAATAATCGTGAACAATACAGCAATATAGAGGTCAGTCCGAAAGCCAAAGTATGTGAAGAAATTGCGCAAAACGCGTGCTATAATCTGAAAATCATAGAGCGGGATTTTGTTGATGAAGACCGCAAAAAGGTGATAAAAGCCATCAAAGACGGCGAACCGATGGACGAAGAAGAGCTCAAAAATCTGCGTAAATCGGCTGTGATTAAGATTGATGAAGTCCGTACAATAAACGAGTTTATGCTCAAAACATCGTATGACAACCGCTGGAAAATTGTGATTGTCGACAGCGTGGACGATATGAATGTGAACAGCGCAAATGCTCTGCTCAAAATTTTGGAAGAACCGCCGGCAAGAAGTATGCTGATTTTAATCAGCCATAATCCGGACAGACTTTTGCCGACAATCAAGTCCAGATGCATCAAATTGGCCTTAAAACCGTTACAGGAAAATGAAGTTGCGTCGCTTTTGCGTCGTTATCGCCCGCAGACGGAAGAGGCGGATATAAAGAAAATTGCCACACTGAGCGAAGGCAGTATCGGAACGGCAATTGAATATGCCGACTACGGTGTATTGCAATATTATGACGGGCTTTGCAAGATTGCTTTTGCCGGCGACAGATTTTTGCTTTCGGATATGCTTTCTTTTGCGGACAATGCGGTCAAAAGCGAAGATTCGTATAATATTGCGAAGAGTGTGGTACTGAAATTTTTGGCTGAAGTTGTTCAAGAAGGCAAAAATGTTGAAAAAACGGTTGAAGTCTGGCAAAATGCGATTAAAACTTTCAGTGATACGGAAAGACTTAATATGGACAAGCGTCAGGCTTTTATAAATATTATTTATCAAATTTGTAAAAATATGCAGGAAAAGGAATAAGATGTTAGTAGATAGCCATTGTCATTTGGACTATAACGATTTTGAAGAAGATTTGGACGATATTATCGAGAGGGCGAAAGAGGCTGGCGTAAACACGATTTTGAACGCCGGAAACAATATAGGCGAGCTGGATAAGCAGCTTGCTCTTTCGGAAAAATATCCGTTTATATATACCGCGGTCGGCGTCCACCCTCACAATGCCGAAGAATATGCCGATATTAAGGCGCAGGATTTTGTTGAAAAAACGACGCACAAAAAAGTTGTCGGCATCGGCGAGTGCGGCCTTGATTATTTTTATGATTATGCGCCGAAAGATTTGCAGAAAAAAGTTTTTATCGAGCAGATTAAGGCGGCTCAAATTACCGGATTGCCGCTGATTATTCATACCCGCGATGCAGATGACGATACTATTGAAATTTTGGACGATATGTATAAGAAACAGCCGTTTACAGGTGAAATACACTGTTTTTCATCTTCGCAGAAATTGGCCGATTTTGCGCTTTCTATCGGGTTTTATATTTCCGCATCGGGGATTATTACATTCAACAAAAGCCAAAGCGTGCGCGATGTGTTTGCAACCGTGCCGATGGACAGACTTTTGGTCGAGACGGACGCTCCGTTTTTGGCTCCGTGTCCGCTGCGCGGGCGCAGAAACGAGTCGTCTTTTGTGGTTCATACGGCAGAAGTTTTGGCGCAGATTAAGGGCGTAAGTTTTGATGAGCTGGCGCAAAAAACATCTGACAACTTCTTTAATTTGTTCAGAAAAGCCAGCGATAAAGGGAGGTATAATTTCAAATGCCGCGTATAACGATTTTGGGCTCCGGCGCCGCTCCGGGAGTTCCGGCAATAGCGATGGGCTGGGGTGACTGCAACCCGAATAATCCGAAAAACAGAAGACTCCGCGCCGGAACATATATTGAATATGAAAATGCAAAAATTTTGATTGATACCTCGCCGGATTTGCGTATGCATCTGCTGAACAACAATATCAGGTATTTGGACGGAGTGTTGCTGACTCATACTCACTCCGATCACCTACACGGAATTGATGATTTGCGTGAGATAAACCGCATCAGCCGCGGTCCGCTTGATTTTTTTGCAACGGCCGAGGATATGAAGGTTGTCCACGAGCGGTTCGGATATTTGTTTGCCGATGTGGCAAAAGAATGCAACCCGCTTTATCGGGCGTATCTGATGCCGCGTACGATTGAGTACGGCAAAGAGTTTTTTATCGGCGATGTCAGTGTGGTTCCGCTCCAGCTTGAGGGGCACAATATAGGCTCGACCGGATACATTTTTAATGGCGGAGAGATTGTTCATATCTCAGATTTTAAGCGCCTGCATGATGAAGATGTTGAAAAACTGCGCGGGAAAGTCGGGGTTATGATTATGCCGCTGACAACGCCGCATCAGTGCAAATTTCATGCGAATATTGACGAGGTTTTGCAATATGCTGAAATAATTCGCCCGCAAAAACTTATAATCAATCATATGGCGGTTGAATGCGATTATGATGCAATCAGTGCGCAAATGCCTGATTTTGCAGAAGTTGCATATGACGGAATGACCATAGAACTAAAGGAGTAAAATATGCTTTGTTTGTACCATATTGCCGACCATGATGGAAAAGGCTCGGCTGCGATTGTGAAAAACTTATATCCAGAGACTAAATGCGTCGGGTTTAATTATGATATGGAAATTCCGTATGACGAGCTGGCAAAACATCAAAAAATCGTGATTTGCGATGTTTCGCTGCCGATGGAATATATGTTTGAGCTTAATGAAAAAGCCGATCTGACCTGGATTGATCACCATGTTTCAGCCATAAACAAATATAATGAAGAGCTGGAAAAGGGAAATCATCGTGAAATTAAGGGAATTCGCAAAATCGGAACAGCCGCGATTATGCTGACATGGCAATATTTTCACCCGGAAGAAGAGGCTCCGGAAGCGATAAAACTTTTGGGACTGAATGATATTTTTGACCTCAGAGACAAGAGAGTCCGCCCGTTTGAATATGCGGTGCAGGCGCTAGGGGTCAATCGTCCGGAAGACAAGGTTTGGAAAAAGCTACTGGATAAAAATCTGAATATTAACGAGTTGGTAGAAAACGGCAATGCGATTTTGAATTGGATAAAAATCCGCAATTTCAGACTTTCACGCGGATTATCGTTTGAAACGGAAATTGATGGAATGCGCTGCATCTGCGCAAATATGGCGCGCGGATATTCCGAGTTTTTTGATTCGCTTGATAATATTGATAAATATGATGTGATGATAAACTTTTATATGAACAAAAATCATACATGGAATTTGTCGTTTTATTCTGCAAAAGACAATGTAGATGTTTCAAAGCTGGCGGCAAAGTTCGGCGGCGGCGGACACGCAGGTGCGGCCGGAGCTTCCGCATTGAAGGAGCTGCCGGAATTTTTGCAAAAAGGAATTGCGTGGCGTTCAGATTTATAAGCCGCAATTTGTACAGAAAAAATCGTTTGAGCTGAAACTCAAACGATTTTTTTTACTTACTTTGCTTTTTTCTTCTTTTGGGTTTCGATTATGTCTTGTATCAATATGGTAATCAATAACAAGAAGCAAGCGACCATACAAAACAATCCGATTGCAGCCATTACAATCATAAACGGATACATATTTACCGCAGGGAAGAAAAGCGCCGCGATAAATGCCGCAATGTATGAAACCGTCAGCGACAAGAAAAATCCGCAGGCACCATAAAAGGCCAAATCAGATAAAATTTCTTTTTTCTCTTGAAAGGGCCTGATTGTGCAAAGTACCCCGATAATACCGATGGTAAACACAACCGATGAAACAAAGAGCATTGAAGCGCCGACACACAGCGGAACCAAAAACAAAAGCGCGTAAGAAATTACACAAAGTGCAAGTCCTGCCAACGCAGTTTTGTAGAAACCGAGAACAACAGAATTATTCATAAACTGAAATTTTTAGATGTTTGCTCTGCCGCTATATGTTGTGAGTTCATCACGATTTATAGTAATAGGCAGAAAAATAAAATTAACAATCATAATATATGTTAATCGGATAATTTTGTCAAGTTGTTTTTAAGATGAGGCTTATTTGTTCCAGAGGCGGTTGCCGATATATTTGCGGATTGTTTTGATTTCCGGCTTGTCATAAAGATATACAGAAGCGCCGAGAGTGTCCGTAATATCAAAGAATTTTCCGTCAATCATCACGGCGCCGTCTTTGCCGATGGTTATTCGGTTTTTATAGACGCAGCCGTATTCGTCGCATTCCAAATCAAGCCAGGTTTTGTCGGTGGTCTTGCCGTCAACAATTTGTTTCAGCAGATTTTTCTTTTCCGCTTCAAGCTTGTCCTGACCGCTGCGCTCGAGCCATATGTTTTTTGTAAAGTTGTTGCCGCGGGAAGGCAAAATGATAAGCTCGCCAAAATTGTCTTTCAGCGCAAAAACTTCTGCCTTTGCATCTGTCATCATATCCGGAATTTTGACCAACGCAATGCTGAAAAATCCGATGATAATGCCGATAAAGCCGAAATATCGCCAATTTTTACGCCAGATACAAAGCCACAATCCGCCGATGCAGATCAGCAAAAATCCCCAAAAAGGCATAGCAGTAACCTGATATCCGGCCTCGGGGAGCGATGAAACATAGGCCGTGATGCGGTTAATCAGGCTCAAACCGAAACCGAGAGCCTTCAGCGGCAACGCTTCAAGCCCGAACGGAAGAGCCAAAAGCGAGAGCAAAACGCAAGGCATAACCACCAGGCCGATAACCGGTCCGGCCAAAAAGTTTCCGAGCGATGTATATACGGCAATGCGGTTGAAATGATAAATTGCAAACGGAAGCGTTGCAAAGCTCGCAACAAGGTCGGATATGACAATTCCGCACAGATAGGCGACAATGTATCGGATTATGCCGCCGCCAGAGAAAAATCGCGAAATTGAGGGCGCAAATTTTTCATAAAACGCAATCATCGCCAAAACCGCGGCAAACGACATCTGAAAACTTGCACTGATAAGAGCCTGCGGAGCGAGCAAAAGAACCACAAACGCCGCGAACGAAATTGTGCGGATAGAGATGGCCTCACGGTCAAACAAAACACCGATTAAAACGACCAAAGTCATTATAAAAGCTCTCTGTGCCGGAATTTGCGCACCGGAAATCAGCAGATATGCAAAGCTTATAATAATGGCACAAACCGCGGCGATTTTTTTGCTGTTGTAGCGCAGGGCAATCGGAGGGATAAGCGCGACGAAAAATCTGATAAAAAAGAACATAATAAACGCCAGCATTCCCATATGCAGACCGGAGATTGACAAGAAATGCGCCAGGCCGGAATCGCGATAATTTCCGATTTGCTTTTTGGAAATCAGATTTTGTTCTCCGGCAATCAGCGCATCGGCAATTGCGGCTTCTTCCGCGTTCGGCAGTGCGTTGTTGATTTTTGCGATAATCTTTTGCCTCATTTCAAAAATAAGCGATTTGAGCGCAACGGATATGCTGCTTTCCGGAGTTTTGCAGTCTTTCGGATATGCGTCCGCCATTGAATAGCCCAAGGCGTTAATTCCTTCAAAATAGGCTTTACGGTCAAACTGATATCCGCCGTAGATGTTCGGTCTTGCGAGCGGAAAGATTGATGAGGCAACTTCAACGCATTCACCGATTTTGAGTTTGTTGCGGTTTTTGTTCAGAGTAATGCGATAATTTCCGTCAATCGGGTTGCCTTCAAAATCTGTTGCATCGGTCAACAGAATCCTTGTTTTTCCGTTATAATTGCGGTCGATATTGATGATTTTTCCCTGAATATATATTTCTTCATCGCTGTATGTTATATTTTGCGGAGGAGTCAGAAAAACAGCTTTCAGCTGAATGTTCGCAAAGCCCAAAACGACAATTCCGGCCACTCCGAGAAACATCAGCCTTGTCGGAAAATGCCGCCAGACATAGGCAGAAATCAGCATAATTTCGATAATTACCAAAGTCACAAAAAGAGGCGACTCAATCGGCAGAGAAAAATATAGCCCGATGCCGAGCCCGAACAAAACCGGCAGCAAAGCAAACCAACGGTCTTTTTCCGCATAAAACAGTTCCACCACGGTTTGCAATGCTTTTTTCAATTATTTCTCCTTGCCGGAATATTCTTTTATTTGCTGCAAAATGACATCACAGGCGTTTTCGCTCGGTGTTTGATCTCCGGCGGACAAAATCTGCTTGATTTTTGCAAATCCGGACTGCTGTTTTTCATACAAATCGCCTTTGCTTAAAAGCGAAAGAATATAGTGCTCGATATTCGATGCGTCGCATCTTTCCTGCAAAAGCTCGGGCACGACTTCGCGGCCTAAAATAATGTTTGAAAGGTTTACAAACTGAATGTGGAGCAGGTGCTTTGCCAGCCAGCCGGTAAACGGCGAAACCTTATAGGCGATAATATGCGGCACATTGACGATTGCAAGCTCAAGCGCAACGGTTCCGGAGGCCGCAATGGCCGCTTCGGCGGCGCGAAAAGCCATATATCTGTCCTGTTCATTTTCAATTATCAGATGCGGCAACTTGCTGTTTTTCATCATTTCTTTGACAGAAGACGCTACGGTGCCGACTGTCGGGACAACAAAATAAAAGTTTTTATCTTCAGCCAGCAGTTTTGCGGCAGTCTCGGCAAAAATCGGCAACAGGCGCGATATTTCGTTATGTCTTGAGCCCGGCAGCAGAACAATAATGCGCTTTTCGTCCGGAATATGATACTTTTTGCGAAAATCAGCGCCGCTTGCGGTCAGAACATTGCTTTCAATCACCGGATGTCCGACAAAATATGACGGCAGATGATACGGCGTAAAATATTGCGGCTCGCGTTCAAGCAGGGTGAGAAGACAATCAATATATTTATACATTGTTTTTGCGCGCTTTTTCTTCCATGCCCAAACTTGCGGCGCAACATAATGAATTTGCGGAACCTTAATTTTTTGTCGGCGCAGAGCTTTATGAATTCTGGCCGAAAAACTCCAGCTGTCAACCGTAATCACCACATCGGGCTTTTTTTGCTTGATATCTTCCACAACTTCTTTGATATGCCGCAAAACCTTCGGAATATTCGGAATAACCTCGACCAAGCCCATAACCGCCAAATCGGAAATATCAAACAGTGATTTTAGGCCTTCTGCCTGCATTGTGTCGCCGCCGACGCCGAAAAACTCAACCTTGTTATCAAGTTTTTTGCGCATTGCCCGCATCAAACGCGATGCCAGCAAATCGCCACTCGGCTCGCCGGCAATCAGATATACTTTCAGATTATTTGTAGTCATTCGGGTTTACTCCCATCACAAAAATCCCGAGTTTGTCTGCAAGCTTAATTGTTTCTGCCTCGTTTACAATCAGCCCGTTTCCGGCATGAAGAGCAATGCCTTCAAGCCCGCATTCATAGGCGCTGAGCACGGTTTTATCGCCGATTGTGGGCAAATCAACGCGCATATCCTGCTGCGGTTTTCTGATTTTTACCAAAACACCGCCGGAACCTTTGCGACGATAATCTTTGCAGCGATGCAAAAGTTCGGCAGTCCCTTCAATTCCTTCAAGCCCGAGCACAAGTCCCTGTTGTACCACAACCGCCTGTCCGACATCAAGTTTGCCGAGCGCGGTTGCAACTTCAACCCCGCGTTTGAGGTCAAGCTTTGCCTGTTTAGACGGCTTTATTTTGCCGAGAACGCCTTGTTTTATCAGCAAGTCGGGCATAACTTCGTGAATTCCGCGGACGACAATCCCCTCAGACTCGATTTCTTTAATCAGAGCGCGCAAAATCCCGTCGTCCCCGAGCGATTTTGCCCCAACTTTTGCAAAGAAAGAAGCTGTTCGCAAATCTGGTACCAAATCGAAAAACGACGGGCGTTTTATTGTGCCGATCATCACAACTTCTTGAACTTTTTCATCTTTAAAAATCTTAAAGCCTGTTCCGGCCTGACCGATTCGAATCCATTTTTGCGGAACATCGGCGGGGATAACATCTTTTTGCGCATTGCCCTCAATTGCCAAAACAAAAAAATCCCGTTGTTTTGACTGGCAAAATTCTATCAGAGCCAGAGGCAAAACTCCGCCGCCGGCAATGATTCCAAGTTTTTTCGTATAATCTGTCATAAGCATCTGTTTGTTGTTTTTTCCTGATAAAAATACCTATCACACAATTTGCGAAATTTCAAGAAGTTAATTTTTTGTCAAAAAATGCTTGCAAAGATGAAAATATATGTTACTATATAAAGGTGGTTAACCGATAACTTTCGAAAAAGGGAGAAGAAAGATGACAAAAGAAGAAGCTTTCGCAAAGGCAAGAGCCAAAGTTGAAGAAAATAAAATCCGCAATGCCATGGATCCGATGGTAGAAACTCACGATGGAAGAATGGTTAGACAATCTGCTGTTGTTGCTGACAGAATGATTGAAAACGGAGAAGGAGTTGAAGCTGCCGATAAATATCTGAAAAATAAAGAACAGGCAATTCAGGCTGCTCTCAAAAATGCTAAAACTCGCTAATCTTTGCGATTTTTTATGAAAAACCCCGTCTTTTGGCGGGGTTTTTTGTGCCTGAAAACATATGCCGGATAAAAAAATGTTGTGCAAAAGTATCACTAAACATAAGGTATTACTTTTTCTTGTTGACAAATAGACAAAATATATTATATACTACGAACATACACAAATTTTTATCATTAATTATCTAAATTGTTATTGTTATGAACGCAAATGTAAAAGATTCTTTCACGAAGAGAATGAATTTGGTTACTGCCGGTTTTTATGGCTTGACTTGTGTCGCTGTTCTGCTTCTTGCAGCTGTGTGCTGGTTTGGTCCGCAAATGTTTTTTGCTGATCCGAGCCTGAAAACTTATCTGATATTTGTAATTGTTGCGCTTGTGGTTCTTGCTGTTTTGGTTTTTACATCAGCTAACATCGCCATTGACAAGTTCAACGACATAGAAGAACAAATATCGGAGATTGTCGAAACAAATGCCGCGGAAGTTGATTCTGAGCCTTGTGTTTCGGAAGAAATCGGTCAGTACAACGCATTGTCGCAAAAATGCGAAGATATTGCAACCGGAATATCCATAATCATGGTTGTCGGCAGTGCTTTTGCCGCTGTTGCGCTGATTGGGTTGGTGGCAATTGTGTTGTCTATGTAGTAAAAAGTTCACAGAAAAAGTTCGCTATTTGGGCGACTAATCACAAAAATGCGAAAGACCGAAAATTCATGTAGTATTATATACACTAAAATTTTCGGTCTTCTTTTTTGTTTCTATTCGCCTCAAATATCGAACTTTTTAGGGGCTCGAAAGAGGCGGTGAGAGAGAAATCCATGTACTAATTTGTACACTGGGATTTTCTTTTTCTGACTTTCGCCTCCATCTGTATAAAAAATCAAACTTTTTATATGGCTGGGCGACTAATCACAAAAATGCGAAAGGGTGGAAATTTAGGCAATACGCAGCTGAAATTTCCACCCTTTTTTTGAACAAAATATTCCGTTTAGAAAGAAATAATTACAGAGTTATCTTTTCCTTCATGAACATCAGCGGCGGCTTCTGCCGGGGCATAAAATGTTCTATGTCCGGTCGGCATGGTTGTTGTCCCCGAGGCCGATGAACTTGAGCCTGAAGTCGTGCCGGAACTGCTGCCGGTTGAAGAACCCGTGCCGGAGCTTGAACCTGTATCAGGTTTTGTCTCTTCTCCTCCGCTTGAACCCTGATTTCCGTTGTTTGAATCAGAGCTGCCGTTGTCCGGTTTTGATGGTGATGTTGTTTGCTTATAATCATCAAAAGTCCAACCTTCCATATCTTCTGAATAAGCAAAATCTTCACAGCCTTCCATTTCGCTGCATACTCCGTCATAATCGCCTGACAAAGCCATATCTGACAATTTGCCGAAAATATCTTGATATACATCTTCATCAGTGTCAAGCAGGCCTAAATCGTGCAATCCTTCATAAGCACTGAGCACCGCATTCAAATAGTCTTCGCGGTTGTCTTCCAAATAAAGATCACTGCTGAACGGATATGGTGTTTTCATTTTAATCGTAAAACCGTTCAGAGAAACATCAATTGTGCCGTCTTCATTGCTCCTGACATACAAATTTCGGAGTTTGCCGGTATAATTTCCTTCCGCATCTAACATTCCGCCGTCAGGCATCGGGTCAAAGCGGGCATTATCCAAAAAAGATGATAAGTCAAGGTCTTCTCCGCTGCCTCCGTCTGATACGGATATAATCTCATAAGATGGGCCGGTAGATATCTCCGGGGGTATCTCCGGGAGATAAGCATTCGCGTTGGCGCAGATGGCAAGAGCGGTGGAAAGAGAGAGGAAAAAGAGTTTACTTTTCATAATACATATTCCTTTATAAAAATATTTAAAAACATCTACCCCCCCCCGAGAGTTTTCTCGGAGAGGGGTACATATTTTGCCGAACACATTGCTGTTTCGACATTGCCTTATATTATATCCGCCTTTCCCGCAAAAGTCAACGATTATCGGATATTATTGTGCGATTCTGACGATATCGACATCAATTTCGGCATCTTTCATCAAATCTTTGTCAACTTCGCCGACAATTTCGATTGCAACTTCCGGAGTAACGGTCAAACCGTTCCAGTCTTCATCATCAATTTCAACAACAATGCTTCCCGTATTATCCTTAAACAGATATTTTTCGTCGCCCAAACTTTTTTCTATGTTTCCGATTAAGGTAACTTTTGTGTCATCGTTCATTTTGTGCGCCTGTTCAACGGTAGAAACCGAAGGTCTGTCTTCCGGCCCGACAAATCCGCCCGAAGCCGGTTTTGCGTCGCAAATTTGGTTGAACCCGAACAATGCCGCAAACAAAGCGGCTGAAAATATTTTTTTCATATAATCCTCCATAAAAAAATAATTGCAATTAAAATGTATTGTCTTTTTCATAATATGTCAAGGTCTGCAGAATTTTGCTAAGAGATATTTCAATTGACAAATCGGCGGAAAAAGAATAGCGTGAGGCATATTTTATGGACGATTGCGAGGATTTTATGAAACACGAACTTTTGGCTCCGGCCGGCAATATTGAAGCAGGTTATGCCGCTCTTTATTATGGTGCTGACGCTGTTTATTTGGGCTTGAACAAATTTTCGGCTCGAGCCGGTGCACAAAATTTTACATTTGAAGAACTTGATGAATTTTGTGCTTATGCGCATAGCATCGGCCGCAAGGTTTTTGTTGCCGTAAACACAATTTTGAGCGAAAAAGAACTTGAAGACCTGCCTCAGATGTATGCCGCAATTGACAAGGCAAAAGTCGATGCTCTGATTGTGCAGGATATGGGCGTTTTTTATCTGGCAAAAAAGATGTTGCCGAATGTTGAGATGCACGCAAGCACGCAAATGGCGGTGCATAATCTTGAAGGTGCGGAGTTTTTGGCGTCTCTCGGTTTTAAGCGGATTGTTCTGGCGCGTGAGCTCACAATTGCTGAAATCAAAAAAATCACACAGGCAATGCCTGATGTTGATTTTGAAGTTTTTGTGCACGGCGCTCTTTGTTATTCTTATAGCGGACAGTGTTTGTTTTCGGCGCTTGAATATGGTATGAGCGCAAACCGCGGGCGCTGTGTATATCCGTGCCGCAGCGAGTTTTGTGTGGATAAAGGGCAAAAAAGCCATCTGTTTTCAATGAAAGATTTGGCTTTGGAAGAAAAAGTTTTGCAAATTCCGGCCTTGTCACTCAAAATTGAGGGCAGAAAAAAGTCTCCGCTCTATGTTGCCGCGGTCACGAACTATTATCGCCATATTTTGGACGGCAAGCCGAAAGACAAAATTGAGGCAGAAGATATTAAACAGATTTTTTCCCGCCCGTGGTGCAAATTTCACTTTGAAGGCAAAAACAAAGATATCGTCGATAAAAACTTTGTTGGACACAGAGGGCTCTTAATCGGCAAAGTCGAAAAGGTTGCCAAAGGTTGTCTTTTTTTCAAAACCTCGCACAAAATTGCGCGATATGATGGATTGCAGATAGATGCAAAAGGATTTGAAAAACCGTTCGGATTCGGCATCAAAGAGCTTTTTGTGAGAAAAAAAGCGGAATTTGAGGCGGCAGCAGGCTCTGATGTGCAAATAAAACTTCCGCCACAAGCGCCCGAATTTTCTGCCGGAGCACCGGTTTATTTGGCGTCTTCCAGCGAAGTTAAAGGCAAATATTCGTACGAAAAGCCAAAAAAAGGCGAATTTTGCAACGAATATCACCTTGATGCGGTTGTTGAAATCAGCTCTGATGCCGTGTGGGCGATGGCCGATAATGCGGTTTTCTCCGTAAAAGGAAAATTTGAGCCGGCAAAAAATGTTGAACAAGTTGCAAATGCGGCCAAAACTTCGTTTGCCAAAACCGGAGGCAGCGGATTTGTGTTTGACGATGTGGAAGTACGAAATCCGGACGGACTTTTTGTTCCGGTTTCGATGTTTAACGAATTGAGAAGAGGACTGTTGGCAAATGTCAAACCCGAGCAAAAAGATTTTTCGCTGCCAGCTCTCAAACCATGTGCAAATTCTGCCAAAATATCGAAAAATATCAAAGTTGTGCATATTGAGGCCGATACAGACCCTGCGGACTTAAAATCCGTTGATTTTGAAAATGTATGGCTGGTGCTGCCGCAAATTTGCCGCAATGTTGCAAAAATCAAAAATGTTGTTGATGCTCTGTATTCTTTCGGAGCACGAAAATTTGTCGCGGAAAATTGGTATGTGTTTGAAATTTTGAAAAAATATAAAGATGTTGAAATCGGAACCGGCAGCTTTTTATATGTGATGAATCGGTATTGTGCCGAACAGTTGCGCAGAATCGGCGCAAAATGGGGAGTTTTTGCATTGGAATCTTCGCCTGAAAATATGAAAGAGTTGGCAAAAACCGGCCCGCTGCCGCTGGTTCAGGTTATATCCGCGCGTCCGCCGCTGTTTACTTCAGCAGTCTGTGTTCGGCAAAATTCTTGTGAGCAATGCTCAGGCGGAACAAAAACATACAAACTTGAAAAAGACGGAAAAACATATTCTGCGGTTTCCAAAAACTGTCAGGTACAGGTTTTTGCCGCGCAAAAATATGTCAGAGAAAAAATTGAGGATGCTGCCGGATATTTTGTCTCGGAAGACGATTATATTTAGAAAAGCGGCACAGAACGAAAAGAGGACGGCAAGATGTCGTCCTTTTTTATGGTTGCCTTTATGTTATTAGGGAGAAGGCAAAGAAAAACACCCAGTTAAGGGTGCTTTTTATATGGCTCCGACTGTTGGGATCGAACCAACGACCAATCGGTTAACAGCCGATTGCTCTACCGCTGAGCTAAGTCGGAATAATACTTTGGAGGCCGGTACCGGAATTGAACCGATATAGAAGGATTTGCAGTCCTCTGCATGAGCCATTCTGCCAACCGGCCAACTCAATGTACCAAACTCATTCGGTAATCAACATATATACATTGTTTTTTCTTTCAGTCAATATTTTTTTTCATAATTTTGCATTTTTTTTTGCATATTCCGAAAAAATGAATATTATCAGAGAAAAAAATGTTCTTTTGCAGGAGAAAAAAATGTTGAAAATTGCGATTGCTTCTGATCACGGTGGTTTTGATTTGAAAGAAGAAATTATAAAAAATTATGCAAAATCAGAGGTTAGCTTTGATGATTTCGGAACTCACTCGACCGAAAGCGTGGATTATCCGGATATTGTGAAAAATTTTGTGCCGAAGATTCTGAGCGGAAATTATGATTTCGGAATTTTGATTTGCGGAACCGGAATCGGTGTGGATATGGCGGCAAATCGGCATAAAAAGATTCGCGCCGCGCTGCTTTATAATGATTTTTGTGCACAGATGGCAAAAGAACACAACAATGCTAATATAATTGTTTTTGGCGGAAGAACAATGAATTATGAAGATGTTGCACGTAGAATTGATATTTTTAGAGCCGCATCGTTTCAGGGCGGACGCCACCAAAACAGAATCGACAAGCTTGATGAGGAGTAAAAAATAATGGATTTTGTGGAAAATCTTAAAGATGAAGATTCGCAGATTTTTGATGCGATAGAAAAAGAAAAGAATCGGCAGAGCCTGCAAATTGAGCTCATAGCTTCCGAAAATTTTGTTTCAAAGGCCGTTCTTGAGGCTCAGGGGTCGATTCTGACCAACAAATATGCTGAAGGATACCCGTCGCACAGATATTACGGCGGCTGCGAGTTTGTTGATATTGTTGAAAATCTGGCAATTGAGCGCGCAAAAAAGCTTTTTGACTGCAAATATGCAAATGTTCAGCCGCACTCCGGTTCTCAGGCAAATATGGCGGTTTATATGGCGCTTTTGTGCCCATGCGACACAATTTTGGGTATGGGACTGAAATCGGGCGGACACCTGACGCACGGCGCAAAAGTCTCAATGTCCGGAAAATGGCTGAAATCTGTTTCATACGGAGTCTGCCGCGATACCGGGCTGATTGATTATGATGAAGTTGAACGGTTGGCAAAAGAACATCAGCCGAAATTGATAATTGCCGGCGGGTCGGCATATCCGCGCGCGGTAGATTTTGCAAAATTCAGAAAAATTGCCGATGAAGTAGGGGCGTATCTGATGGTTGATATGGCTCACTTTGCGGGACTTGTCGCCGGAAAAGTTCACGAAAATCCGCTTAAATATGCCGATGTTGTCACCACAACAACCCACAAAACTCTCCGCGGTCCGCGCGGCGGTATGATTTTGACCGACAATGAAGAAATTGCAAAAAAAATTAACAGCGCAATTTTCCCGGGGACGCAGGGCGGCCCGTTGATGCATGTGATTGCGGCCAAGGCCGTTTGTTTCAAAGAAGATTTGAGCGATGAATTTAAGCATTATGCCGCGCAGGTTGTCAAAAACGCAAAGGCGTTCGGCGCAGCTCTGCAAAAGCACGATTTTAACCTTGTTTCCGGTGGAACGGATACGCATTTGCTGCTGATTGATTTGCAAAACAAAAATTTGACCGGAAAAGAAGTTGTGGAAGCTCTGGAACTTGCCGGAATTACATGCAACAAAAATTCCGTTCCGTTTGATCCTCTGCCGGCAACAATAACTTCCGGAATCCGCGTCGGGACTCCGGCCTGCACAACCAGAGGATTTTGCGAGCCTCAGTTTGAACAAATAGCCGATTGGATATCGGAAATTGTCGACGCTTTGCAACAAGGTTCCGTGCAAGAGATTATCCCACAGATTAAGGCAAAAGTTGAAGATTTGTGCCGCAAGTTTCCGATATATAAATAGGCGTTATTCTTCAAATGCCGATTTTATGATTGACAGCGTCAGAATTTGCGGCAAAATTGTTGCTTCTCCGGCGTTGTTATAATAAACATAGAGAGGAACGCTCGCGCGGTCAAATTTTTCCAAACCCAGTGAAATTGCGGGGTTTTTGTTTGTCCAGTCGGCTTTGAACAATGCAATCTGCTTTGTTGCTGCCAAATCTGCAAATTCTTTGGAAGAAAGTGTGCTTTTTTCGTTCAAAAGGCAGGTCAGGCACCATTTTGCCGTAAAGTTGATAAATACCGGTTTGCGTTGGTTGACAAGCGTTTCGATTTTGGCTCCATCATAAGGCTGCCAGATGCCGTTTTTTGCATAATTGTCGGCAAGCTGAGCATATAAAACCCAGGCAAGCCAAAAGCAGGTTAAAAGAATTGGTATCGACAGAATTTGTTTCAGGCGCAGCAACCATTTGCCGGATTTCGGCAAAATTTTTGCAATCGCAGACGGAAAAATATCGGTCAGAGAAAACGGAAGCGCATATCCGGCCGCCAGTGCCGCAAAAATCGGATAATACAGATACGGAGGCTGCAAAAGGGCATACCCGACGGCCATTCCCATAAAAGGCCCGGAGCACGGGCTTGCAATCAAAACCGCAAAAAATCCGGTTAAAAATGAGCTTTTGCCCGAAAATCTTCCGAGTGAGGCTTGCGGGACTTTGATAATATCCAAAAACATCAGAAAAATCACAAAGAAAAGCACCAGCATCGTGCCGACAAACCACGGAGATTGAAGCTGAAATCCCCAACCGATTTGTTCGCCTTTGCTCCTTAGGATATATAATGTGGCGGCAATCAGCAGAAATGAAAGCATTACTCCGCCAAAATACATCAGAGCCGAAGCATAGCGGTGTTTGTGCTCGGCTGATTTTGAATTGTGAGCCAAATACAAAGCCTTAATGCTCAAAATCGGGAATATGCACGGCATAAAATTGAGCAAAATTCCGGCAAAAAACGCAAAAATCACCACCGACAAAAATGAAATATCGTGTGCGGGAGAGGCCGGTAAATCGTCGGCAAAAGTTTTTTGCGCGCCGGATATAAGATTTTCCCAATTTTCATGGTGATAATTCTGTGTTGCATCAAGCCTGAAAACAGCCTCTTCTTCTTCGCAATAATCTTTGCAGGCAAGCCATGAGATTTTCAGATTATGAATATCTGCCGACGGTTCAAAAAACAAATAGGCAAAAGCACTGCCGCCGTATCCGTATTGAACGATGTCTTCATCAAAAACAAATTTTTGCGTTTGGCTGAATTTTGGCAGCGATAGAGCATTCGGTTTGTTGTCAATCTGCACAACGGTAGGTTTTCCGAGGTCTTTAACCGTCGGCCCATAAATATGCCAACCGTTTTGTGGCAGAAAATTTATCAGAGTTTCAAACTTGTCGGAGGTTTCAAAATTTGTATAAGTTTTTATGAGGACTTTATCCGAGCCGCCTTCAAAAGTTTCGGCACAAACGGAAAATCCGCAGAAAAACAAGCAGAAAATTGCGGCAAAAATGACTTTTTTCAGCATTATTTTTTTGCTCTTTCAACAATTTCAAATTGATAATATGCATTGATTATGATGCCGAGAGCTTTTATGAGCGACAAAACTCCGAAAAAGATAGCAATAATCAAAAACAGTCGAGGCATCAAACAAAGCAAAACAAGCGCAATCAGTGTTTCAAAACCTTGTGCAAAACCCCAAAGATAAAACGGAGAATTGTTCAGCGAAATATATGATTTTTTGTTGTTTTTATATGAAATTATGGCATAAGCCAGAGTTGTGGTCGCGCCGATTGCAAACGAAAACAGCAAAAATGTGGCAGCCACGGCGTTTTGCTCGGGATTTGCAAGTGCAAAGCCCAAAATCGCGGAGGCATAAAAAATATAATCGCAGGTCGTGTCAAGAAAAATTCCAAAATCGGTGATTTTTGAATAGCGGGCAACCGCGCCGTCCAACCCGTCAAAAAATCTGTTCAAAAGAATGCAGAGAAGGGCGGTAAAATACATTTCCATAGCCAAAAAATTCATAGCCAAAAGGCCGATGATAAGGCCGAAAATTGATATAAAATTTGCCGATATGCCGATTTTGGCGACATTTTTGCCCAAGATGTCAAAAAATGAACATATTTTGCGGCAAAAAATTTCTGGTAGCTCTTTTATGAAAATAAAAGTCTTAAAACTGATGTTTTTTGTTGATTTCTCGGTGTTTGGCATTATATTCTTCTCCAGAAATTGCAATGATATATATATTGCAAGTTTATCAATATTTTTTTAATATACAACATATTTGATTGCGGACAAACATAATATGAAACTTATAAAATATTTTTCAATACTTTTAATCGTGGCGGTGGTAGCTGTTTATTTTGTGCAGGACACAACATATTATCAGGTTTTGCGCGGTGAAACAATGGGCACTACATACAGCATAAAAATCAGAACCGAAAAAGAAGACAATATGCTGCATTCCCGTATCAAAAAAGAGCTCGAAAATATCAATGCGCAAATGTCTGTTTTTGATAAAAATTCTGAAATTAATGCGATTAATAACGCCGAGGCCGGAAAGTGGATTGAGCTTTCGCCGGAGATGTCGGTTTTGCTCAACGATTCGTATAAGATATATAAAAAGAGCGGCGGCGCGTTTGACCCGACAATCGGAAAACTTGCTGATTTGTGGGGATTCGGCGTCAACAAGACCGAAAGAATTCCTTCTCAGGAAGAAATTGACGAAGTTCTGGCATACAGCGGGTTTGACAAGATAAAGTTTTCTAACGACTATGCAAAACTCAAAAAAGAATATCCGCAGACTTATATGAATCTGTCGGCGGTTGCCAAAGGTTACGGCGTTGACAGAATAGCCGATTTTTTGAAAAGCGAGGGATATAAAAACTTTTTGGTTGAAATCGGCGGAGAGATATACGCTTCCGGCACCCGCAATAAAAAAGGTGAAAAATGGCATATCGGCGTGATGAATCCGCAGGATAATAGCCAAAATGCGGCGGTTGTGGAGCTGTCGGATTCCGCGGTTGCAACTTCCGGCGACTATTTTAACTATTTTTATTCAGACAATGTGCGCTATTCCCACACCATCTCCATTCAGGACGGGAAGCCGGTGCGTAGCAATCTGACTTCGGTCACGGTGTTTGCTGACACCTGCACTTTTGCTGATGCGTATGCGACCGCGTTTATGGTCATGGGCGAAAAGAAAGGCCCTGAATTTGCCGACAAAAACAATATGAAAGTTATATTTTTTGTAAAGAATGAAGACGGCTCAATCTCGACCGTTATGTCAAAAGCAGCGGAAAAAATGCTGAAAGGCGCAAAATGAGCGATATTGAGCATAGAGGAATAATATCGAAAAAAAACGGCAAAACACTGGAGATTAAGCTCAAAAAATCTGACGGATGTGAGAAATGCCCGATTTCTTCGTGTTGTTCGACAAAATCGACGGACAAAGTTGTTGTTGAGGAAAATGATGAAGTTTTTTCGGTCGGGGACAAAGTTGTTGTCTGCGTCAGTGATAAAGCGGAAAAATTGGGAGTATTATTATCTTATATATTGCCAAGCGTGATTTTGTTTGTTAGTTTGCTCGCAGGGTTTGCCTCAAATATGACGGAAGATTATTGCGCATACGGCGCGATTGCGGCATTGAGCGTGTATTATTTGCTCCTGTTTATTTTTCGCAAAAAGCTTGATAATGTGGCAAAAATAACCATAAAACACGAAACGGAAGACTAAATGAACGAATTGATATTGATTGCACTGAAAGTTATGGGTGGAACGGCGTTGGTTTCCGCCGCTGTTTTGTATTTTGCGGCAAAAAAGTTCAAGGTGGAAGAAAATGCGACGGCCGAAGAAATCAAAAAAGTTCTGCCGGGAGCAAACTGCGGTTCCTGTGGCAAAGCTGGCTGCGCAGAGTTTGCAAAAGCATGCGCAAATTCCGACAAGGCTTCATTCTGCTTTTTATATTGTCCGGTCGGCGGAGCAAAAGTTATGGAACAGATCGCCGCAATATTGGGATTTGAGGCAGAAGAAAGAAAAAGAGAATTTGCGGTAATACATTGCCGCGGAGATTGTCAAAAAGCCCCGTCAAAAGTAAAATACAGCGGGCTTAAAAGCTGCAGGCTGGCAAATATGGTTTCTGTCGGCGAAAGCGAATGTCCGACCGGTTGCCTTCATTTCGGCGATTGTGTTTCGGTGTGTAAATTCGGCGCGCTGACCATGAATGAAAAAAGCGGAATGCCTCAGGTTGACATCAATAAATGCGTCGGTTGCCGCGCCTGCGTAAATATATGTCCGCGCAAACTGATAGAGCTCAAATCGTTTGATGACAACGACAAACTTTTGTATGTCGCCTGCCGAAACGAACAAAAAGGCGCCGCCGCAATCAAAAACTGCAAAGCGGCCTGCATTGCCTGCGGAAAATGCGCAAAAATCTGTCCGGATATAAAAATTGAAAATAATCTTTCGCGAATTTCGTCGGGAGTTGACACAAATAAATACGGAAAAGAAGTTGCAGAAGCTTGTCCGACTGGGGCGATTGTTCTCAAAACAAGAGAAAAGGAAAATACAGATGAAAAATAAACTGCTGACATTTCCGAAAGGAGGAGTCCACCCTCCGAAATACAAAATTTCTACCGACTGTGCGATTGTTGATGCGCCGATTCCGCCGCAGGTTTATATTCCCTTGCAACAGCATAAGGGAAAAGCTGCGATTCCGGTTGTCGAAAAAGGCGACAAGGTAAAAGTCGGAACATTGCTGGCAAAGGCGGACGGAGATTTTTCGGCAAATATTCACTCTTCGGTGTCAGGCGAGGTAAAATCGATTGATTTTGTTATCGGAGAAAACGGGTATCCGGAAAAAGTCATCGTAATCAAAACGGAAAGCGATGAGTGGCTCGAAAATATCGACCGCAGCCCCGAGATTATATCTGAAATCAGCAAAGACAAAGATGAGATTTTAGAGATTATCAAACAAAGCGGAATTGTCGGGCTAAGCGGCGCCGGCTTTCCGACCCCGATAAAGCTTAATGTGCCTGAAGGCAAAAAAATCGATACTCTGATTATCAACGGAATCGAGTGCGAGCCGTATCTGACTTCCGACGATCGCGTTATGCAGGAAAAAGCGGAAGAAATTGTGGTCGGAGCCAAAATTTTGAATAAGATTTTGGGGATTCAAAATGCTCTGATTGCGGTTGATGAAAACAAACTGAAGGCGATTGCGGCGCTCAAAAAAGTTACATCGCGATATGTCGGTGTAAATGTGGTCGTCTGCAGAACAAAATATCCGCAAGGCTCGGAAAAGCAACTTATCAGAGCCGTGGCCGGAAGAGAAGTTCCGAGCGGAAAACTGCCGGCAGATGTCGGGTGTATTGTGCAAAATGTCAGCACTGTTTTTGCGATTTATGAAGCGGTGCAAAAAAACAAGCCGTTGGTTGAAAGAACACTGACATTGTCCGGCGAAAATATTCAAAATCCGGCAGTTGTACGCGTTCGATTGGGAACTCCGGCATCGTTTGTTTTGAATCAGATGAATATTGATGTTTCCGCAGCCGGAAAGGTGGTTTTCGGCGGTCCGATGATGGGCGTTTCTGCCGTAAATATTGATGCCCCGATTACAAAAATGACCGGAGGAATTCTGGTTTTTCAAGATGATATGGCATACAAGCCGGAAGAAACAGAATGCATCAGATGTTCGCGCTGTGTGTCGGCGTGTCCGATGGGGCTGCAGCCGTTTTTGATTGCAAACTATGTAAAAGATGCAAATTTTGCCGAACTTAAAAAGCTGCAGATTATGAATTGTATCGAGTGCGGGTCGTGCGCCTATATTTGTCCGGCCAAAATCCCGCTGCTTGATTATTGCAAATTGGGTAAAATAGAAATCAGAAAACAAAAATAGGGACTGAACTTATGACTATGCTGAAAATTTCTACCGCTCCGCATATTTCGTCGCCGACGACAACGCGTTCAATTATGCTTGATGTGATTTTTGCGCTGATGCCGGCGCTGATTGCGTCTGTGTTGTTTTTCGGAATAAACGCGCTGATAATCACTCTGACGGCGGTTGCGTCTTGCGTGTTTTTTGAATATGCGGCGCATCGATGGTTTTTCAAGACGGAGCCGCACTTGTGGAACTGTTCTGCGGTTGTGACCGGAATTCTGCTGGCGTTTAATCTTCCGAGCAATATTCCGCTGGTTTTGGTGGTCATCGGCAGTTTTGTCGCAATTGTTGTGGCAAAGGCAATGTTCGGGGGCCTCGGCAAAAACATATTTAATCCGGCGCTGGTCGGCCGCGTGTTTTTGTTTATTTCTTTTCCGGCATTTATGAGCTCGTGGCCGAAACCTCATTTTGCGGATATCTTGAATTTTGATGCGGCGACATCAGCAACTCCGTTGGCTCTGATGAAACACTCCGAGGCGGTGACTTCCGCCACAAAATTGGCCGCTCAGGCTGATATTATGCCTGATTATATGCAGATGTTTTTGGGGAACACAGGCGGTTGCCTCGGTGAAACATCGGCATTGGCTCTGTTGCTCGGTTTTGCATATTTGATGCTGCGCAAAGTCGTAAGCTGGAAAATCCCGTTCTTTTATATCGGAACGGTGTTTATTTTGTTTGCCGTAGCGCAGATAATCACCGGAAATCCGCGGTTTGACGCCGTTGCGCAAATTTTATCCGGCGGCTTGATGCTCGGCGCGCTGTTTATGGCAACTGATTACACAACTTCACCGATGACCGAAAAAGGCAGAGCCGTTTTTGCAATCGGCTGTGGTGTTTTGACCTTTATAATCAGAGAATACAGCGCATATCCGGAAGGCGTTTCTTTTGCAATTTTGATTATGAACGCTTTTGTCCCGCTGATTGATAAAATTTATATCCCGAAACTTTTTGGAATAGGTAAGAAATAATGCAAAAAATCAAGTCTACATTTTTGAATATGACTGTAATTATGACCGCGGTTGCCATAATTTCCGCGGCGGCGGTAACATATGTTTATCAGCTTACTCTGCCGGCCGTTACTGAAAATTTGAAAAAGGCGGAAGTTGAGGCAATCAGCGATATTTTCGGCGATGAGTTTGACAACAATCCGATTGCCGAAAAAACAGCGGTACCGATGAAAAAAGGCATTAAGGAGCTGAATATTTATCCACTGCGCAAACAAGATATGATTTATGCAATTGCGGTCAAAAGCTATACCAACAAAGGTTTTGGCGGCGAACTTGAGATTATGACCGGATTTTATATTAACGGCACAATGGCAGGATATAAGGTTTTGAATCACAAAGAAACTCCTGGATTGGGCTCAAAAATTATGGAAAATGAATTTATGAGCCAGTTTATCGGCTTAAAAATAGAGGGCGGCAAATTAAAACTTAGAAAAGAGGGCGGACAGATCGACGGAATCACCTCGGCGACTATCAGCTCAAAAGCCTTGCTTGACGCCGTAAACAATGCAAAAAAAGCTTATGACCGCTTCAGTTTGAAAGGGCAATTATGAGTAATATGTATGTAAAAGAACTCACCAAAGGAATAATCCGCGAAAATCCGACATTTGTGATGTTGCTCGGTATGTGCCCGACGCTCGGCGTTACCACTTCGGCGATAAACGGGCTCAGTATGGGGCTTGCGACATTGTTTGTGTTGATGCTTTCAAATATGAGCATTTCCGCGGTCAAAAATTTGATACCCGACGCAGTCAGAATCCCGTGCTATATTGTGATTATTGCCTCGCTTGTGACGATTGTCGAGCTGTTGATGCAGGCATATTTTCCGAAAATGCATGCGGCGCTCGGAATTTATATTCCGCTGATTGTTGTAAACTGCATAATTTTGGGCAGGGCAGAGGCGTTTGCTTCCAAAAACAGCATATTGATGTCGCTGGTTGACGCTGTCGGTATGGGGCTTGGCTTTACTCTGTCTCTGACATTGCTCGGTGCGGTTCGTGAAGCTTTGGGGCTCGGGTCGGTTTTCGGCTGGAGATTTTGGCCGCAGGGTTGGGAAACCGCAAGTCTGTTTATTATGCCGCCGGGAGCATTTTTGGCGCTTGCCGGGCTTGTTTTGTTGTTTAATAAAGTCACCAAAAAGGAGTAATAATCAATGTCTTATCTTATGATTTTTATATCTGCGATTTTTGTAAACAACATTGTTTTGGCACAATTTTTGGGAATATGTCCGTTTTTGGGTGTGTCTAAAAAAATCTCGACCGCAGTCGGTATGGGTTTTGCGGTATTGTTTGTGATGACATTTTCGTCGGTGGTCACATATCTTGTATATTACAAACTTTTGGAGCCGAACGGGCTTGGCTATATGTTGACGATTGCGTTTGTTCTGGTGATTGCCGCATTGGTGCAAATGGTTGAAATAGTGATGAAAAGTGTATCTCCGGCTTTGCATCAGGCGCTCGGAATTTTTCTGCCGCTGATAACAACAAACTGCGCGGTGCTCGGTGTGGCGATTTTGGCAATAAACAAAGGTTTTTCGCTGTTTCCGGCCGTGTGCTATTCCGTCGCGAATGCTCTTGGCTTTATGTTGGCATTGGTGCTTTTTGCAGGAATCAGAGAGCGTATCAGCACAAATTTTGAAAAACTTCCGAAAGCGATGAAAGGCGTTCCGATTGCGCTTGTGGCCGCCGGGCTGCTATCTATGGCATTTATGGGATTTGCCGGTGTTGGCAACTAAGCTGTTATAACTTTGATTTTATGTGCAAAATCACATCATCAAACATTTTTTCGGTCAAAACTCCGGTGTTTATGTTGTACCTTGAGGTGTGATATGAATTTATGAGAACAAGGTTGTGCCTGCTCAAAAAATGTTCCGCATTGTGCGCAAACTTAAACGCCGACTTTTTATATCCGAGAACAGACAGCAACGCTCCGTGAGCAACCGCTCCCAATGTCAATATAACTTTCAAGTTCGGCATATTCTCAAGTTCCGACAGCAAAAACGGCGCGCAATTTTTTACCTCGTCACCTTTGACCAAATTTTTCGGCGGAACGCAGCGGACAGAGTTTGTAACCCGAGCATTGCAAAGTTCAAATCCGTCGTCCGCGCGCTTTTGATAATTTCCTTTTGCAAAACCGAATTTTTTTAAGGTCGGATACAGCACATCTCCGGCATAATCGTTTGTAAACGGGCGGCCGGTTTGGTTGGCTCCGTTAAGCCCGGGAGCAAGCCCGATAACCAAAATTTGCGCATCAAGCGGGCCGAATGACGGAACGGCATCATTATAATATTTTGGAAACTTTTGTTCGTTTTGATGGCGGAATTCAACCAATCTTGCGCATTTTTTACATTTTTTGTTCGGGTATAAAAGCATAAAAAAGACCTTTCTTATATAAATTTTTTCTATTTTAGCAAAAAAAAATTAAACCGCACTATTTAAAACGAAAATATCATACATATATCACATCGTGTGAAACAGAAAAATTTGTTTCTTGTTGTTAATTATAACTTATTTATAAATGGAGTTTATAAAATGAAGAAAACATTACTGTTGGCCGGTGTTGCTTGTTTGTTTGCCGCAAGTGCAGCAAATGCAAAGATGAATTATAGTGATTTCAGTCCGTATATCGGTATTGATTATGGTTATGATCACGCATCATATAAAGGCGATGTCAAAGGTGCAAAAAAGAGCTATAATTCAGGGATTGTCAATGTTGGTGCCAGAATGTATAAATATTCGGGTATTGAAGCATTTTTCCAGCAATCCGGAAAAAGAAAATCTTTCAAAGGGACCGCAAGAGAAGTCAGAACAGAATTCTATGCCTATGGTGCTGATTTGTACGGATATCTTCCGGTTACATGCTATGGTATAAACCTTTTGGGTTCTGCCGGTTTGGCAAATTATAATGTCAAAGCAAAAACAAAAGCAGGAGGAAGTGAAGATAAACAGAGAATGGGCTATCGTATCGGAGCAGGCGTTCAATATGACTTTAATCAACACTTTGCAGCGCGTGTGATGGGGCGTTACAACTACATCGGTGCAAAACATCTTGATAATATGAAAGAGGTTACGGTAGGTTTGCGTTACAGCTTTTAAAAGTTCGCTTTTTCACGCATCTAGAGGTGAAAGGGGCAGATAAAAGAAAATCCATGTACTAATTTGTACACTAGGATTTTCTTTTTCTGACTTTCGCCTCCATCTGCATAAAAAATCAAACTTTTATATGGTAGGGCGACTAATCACAAAAATGTCCTTTTTTATATTACTTAAAGCGAAAAACTACTACGCAATTGTTTTCTGTTGAAGTGCAATCACATCTTTTTGTAACAACTTCCATAGGTTTTTGTTTTATATCCGATATTGTGTAAAATGCATCATCATCATCACCTGTGGCAGCATATGCAGAATCATCGGTTAAAGTAGCAATTCCATAGAATGCAGATACAGAGCCCCAATCAGCAAGAACAAGTGCCGAGCAGGCATCTTTTGAGATTCCGTCAACGCCGACATCAAATTTATCATGATCGGGGTTGGATGCGACCGTGACATAACCGCCGAAAGCATTATGCAAACAAGTGCTGCCATCATTTGTAGGAGCTCCGTTTATATCGCAATCTTTAGAAATTTCCTCTGGGAATATACCGAGACTATACGCAGTCTCGTCATCAAGTCCCTTATAATTTCCCTGTCCGGCAAAAGTTGTGCGAATATTAGCCGCGACGGTGGAAACCTGGTCAATCAGCTTGTTTGTTTTGTATTTTGCCATAGCTTTGGAATATCCGGCAATACCGGCAACGGACAAAACTCCGACAATGGCTAAAACGCCGAGCATTTCAATCATCGACCGGCCGAACTGGTTTGAAACATATTTTTTCATTTTAATAATCCTCACAAAATTTAACCTGACCTCAGTTTACCCCCCCCGGCTGTTGTCAAGGATTATTTGCTGTATACATAAAAAAGACGCCTTAAAACGACGCCTTTTTTGTTGAGCAAGCAAAATCGCTAAAATGTTTTTATCAAATGTGTCAGGTTTGAAATAAACAGCTTGACCGAGATTGAAAGCAATATGATTCCGAACAGCTTTTGCGAAACATACAAAACGCTCGGAGCCAGAAATTTTTCAAAGTTTTTAGCTACTTTTATCGCGATATAAACAATAACCGTGTTGGCGAGTATCGCGCAGATTATGTTTACGATATGAAATTCCGCACGCAAGCTGAGCAGAGCAGTCAACGAACCGGCTCCGACAATCAGAGGAAAAACTACCGGAGTTATGGTCACATCTTTCGGGATATCCGGATTGTCGCGAAAAATTTGGATATCAAGAATCATCTCCATAGCCAGAATGAACAGAATTACCGAACCGGCGACGGCAAACGATGAAATATCCACCCCGAACAGCCGCAAAAAGCCTTCTCCGATATACAAAAACGAAATAAAGACAATCATCGAAATCAATGCCGCTTTTGTGGCACTGATTTTTCGGCCTTTTTTCCTGAGGTTGATGATTATCGGGAGCATTCCGATGATATCGATGATTGCGAACAGTACGATAGTCGCGCTGAAAAATTGTTGAAAATCAAAGTTTGACAACATTATAGATAACATTTTTTTCTCTTTTTTAGTAGTTGCAGTACATTATTTTTCCGGTATTTTTACGGTGTGGAGCAGGTTGGTGCTACCGACTTTTCCAAACGGATATCCGGCCGTGATAATGATGTGTTCGCTCGGTTTTGCAAAATTGTTGTCTACGGCAATTTGCACGGCCGTATTTTCAATGTTGTTAAAATGAGCAAAAACATCAGGGTTTACAAAGCTCTTGACTCCCCAACAAATCCCGAGCCGACGAGCAACTTCAATGCTTGGAGTAATCGCCAAAATCGGAAGGTGAGGGCGCTCGCGGGCAGTCAAAAATGTGGTGTAGCCGGAAACGCTGTATGTTACGATGCAGGCAACATTATCCAAAACTTTGGCAATATCTCCGGCCGCAATGGTAATCGCATCGGCTTCATTTGGCGCGCGGTGCTCATAATCTCGGGCATCTGTGCAGCTCAAAAACGAATCATCTTTTTCGACCTCTTCAATAATCTTGTGCATCATCGCAACGGTTTCTTTCGGATACGAACCGACCGCGGTCTCCGCCGAGAGCATAACCGTGTCAACGCCGTCCATCACCGCAGTTGCCACATCGGACACTTCCGCTCTGGTAGGTGTCGGAGCATTTATCATAGATTCAAGCATTTGCGTTGCGACAATCACCGGCTTTGCATATTTGCGACAGGTCGCGATAATTTTCTTTTGAATAAGCGGAACACTCTGAATCGGGCATTCAACGCCCAAATCTCCGCGGGCTACCATCACTGCGTCGGAAAGCTTTACAATCTCGTCAAGTTCGTCAATCGCACTTGGTTTTTCTAGCTTAGAAACAATAAACGCGCGGTTTTTAATCAAATCTTTTGCCATTTTTACATCTTGTGCGGTTTGCACAAAAGAAAGGCTTATCCAATCAACGCCCAAAGAAAGCGCAAATTCAAGATCTTTGCGGTCTTTTTCGGTCAATGCAGAAATCGGCAATTTGATATTCGGCAGATTTACGCCTTTGTGAGAAGACAGCCAACCGCCGAATTTTACGATTGTTTTTGCATAATCTTTGGAGCATTCGGCAACCGTCAGTGTAATATTTCCGTCATTTAACAATAGGTTGTCGCCGGCTTTAATCGCCTGAAAAATCTCCGGGTGAGGCAGAGTAACTCTGTTTTCGTCTCCGAGCTCGTCTTTCATATCAAGCACAAACTCGGCGCCTTCTTTCAAAAACACTTTTTCTTTTGCAAACTGTCCGACGCGCAACTTTGGCCCCTGCAAGTCTGCAACAATGCATATATGTCTTTGTTTTGCCTTAGCAATTTCGCGAACCTGTCCATAGCGCTCGGCGTGTTCTTCGTGTGTGCCGTGGCTGAAATTAAAGCGAAAAGCGTCGGCTCCGGCATCAACCAATTGTTCCAAAACTTCTTTTGTTGACGAAGCAGGGCCGATAGTTGCTAAAATTTTTGTATGTGTATTTTCAGGCATAATATTCTCCTTTTGTCGATGCATCGAATCGTTTATCTAGAAATATACTAACTTTCCACTATTTTAAAGCTAAATTTTTATATTTTTGCATCTTGAAAAAATAAAAGAAATTTGCTAGGCTCTGGAAAAATAATTTTTTGATAAGGAGAAAATTTATGAGTGATTTTGGCGGAATTGCAGCAGATAAACTGCGCTCGTTGATTGAAAGAATCGAAAGACTTGAAGAAGAGAAAAAAGGCATTGCAGATGATATCAGAGAAATTTTTGCAGAAGCAAAATCTGACGGTTTTGATGTGAAAGTTATGCGCACGATTTTGAAACTGCGCAAGATGGACGCCGCAGACCGCGATGAACAGGAAATGTTGATTGATACTTATAGGAAGGCTTTAGATCTTTAATAGATAAAAGTTCGCAGAAAAAGTTCGCTTTTTCACACATCTGAAGGTGAAAGGGGCAGCATGGCAAAAATTCATGTACTAGTGTGTACACTAAAATTTTTACCAGCTGACTTTCACCTTCATCTGCACAAAAAATCAAACTTTTTATAAGGCAGGGCGACTAATCGCAAAAACGCGAAAGACCGAAAATTCATGTAGTATCTCTACACTAAAATTTTCGATCTTCTTTTTTTTGTTTCTATTCGCCACAAATATCGAACTTTTTCGGGGTAAGAAATGGATTGTTATGGATATTTTGCATAAATTAGGAATAAAATCCTTGACTTTTGCTTAAAAATATGTTATACAACGCATAAGTAACGGGGAATCGGTGCGTCCGCATCATAAATTCCGTTAGTATCTAAACCGTGGTTTTCCGCGGTTTTTTTGTTTTTAAATTACAATTAAAGGAGATTAACAATGATAAATTTATTAAAAGGCTTATTTTCGGATTCCAATGAAGATGAAGAAGAAAATATATTCTCAAAATCAGATGATGAGGTTCCGGAATTTCCGGAAGAATCTGAGAATAAATCCGAAAATGATTGGGAGAAATTTTCAACAGTGGAGGATAAAGAAGAAAAATCAGCGTTTGAGGCGGCAAGAGAAGAGGCTAAAAGCAATGAAGGACTGAAGTTGAGCGAGAGTGTTTCGAGCGGTTATGCAAATCCGCAGGATACGGCTATCAATAAGTTGAAAACCTTTCAAGGCTGTCAAGTAAATTTATAAGGTATTCTTGCGTGCTATAAGTTGTGGACTGTGTTGCTTTCATTTCAGGCATAAGTCCACAGCTTGTTTTGCAAAATTTATTATTGCCATAAGTCAGAAGATAACGATGATATGTATCCGAAACAAAAGTATTATACATCTTCATTAATTCATCATAATCATCTTTATAAAATTCTTTGAAAATTAACTGAGCTGTATTTTTGTAACAATCTCTTACATCTTCATTATTTGCCATAAATATTTTGTAGTGTTCTGAATAGCTGGTTTCACCGGTATAAACATTGTTTTTTTGTTTATCTAAGAAAATATCTTTGCATTTATCAATTTCTTTTCCAAAAAAATCAATTTTTTTCATGGTATATTCGTTATTTTGTTCAGAAGAAGCATATGAATTATGAATAAAAACGGCAATTAATACAGTAAATATTTTCAGCAATTTTCTCATGATTATCTCCTATGCTGACAGCATAAGGATAAAAAACAAAAATGTCAACTATTCAGTTTGTTTTTTTAAAATATCAAGTTTGCCGGAATAGCTGCTTTTTGATAAGGGTGGTTATTAAAAAAAAGAGGTTGCGGGGAGCAGCCTCTTTTTTGTGTAGAACATAATAATATAGGGGACTCGGCTGCTACGGAGGCAACAGCCGATAAATTCGACCCGCATGGTGACCAACCGATTTTGCGGGTCGAAACAGTTTAAAATTGGAATTTCAATCCGGCGTTGATATCCCAGCCAGTGCGGCCGCCGTCGTGACGGTTGATTTCCGCGTAACTGGTGATATCTTTCGGATTCCATTCCTCTTCGCTCCAGTC
>CAKQTH010000008.1 GCA_934276635.1 uncultured Alphaproteobacteria bacterium
CTCACTTTGGAAGAAAAAGTCGCGGAAATGGAAAAAATTAATAAAGAAAATATAGAATTAGCAAAAAAATATAATCACATAGACGAGGCGAAAGTTAAAGAATTGAAAAAAAATTTTGAAAAATTTAAAGAACAATATCGCAAGAATTGGGGGGGGGAAAAAAAAGAACAGGACATTGGAAATAGTCCCCAAATAATAACGCCTCTATTGTTACAAAAAAGCATCGGCTCTAAGTCCGATGCTTTTTTGTGCCTCTTAAAAGTCAATCTTTATGGAATATTTTGCATTTTTGTCCGGCATTGCTGCGGCTGCTTCCGGTGGAGTATAATGCGTTCTTTCGTATATTGATTCTCCGTTTTTTGAGGACGATATCACATTTCCGCCGGCGTCATACTTATATTTTGTAATATCGCCGTTTTTATTGTATATCCCGAGAATATTACCTTTTTCGTCCTTGTCATAAAAATTTCCGTCTTCAGAAACAAGAGAAAGATTTCCGACATACTTTCCCACGCTGCTGTGCATTGCGGTGTGATAATCCACAATGTCTTCATATGCGCCCACAAATGTTCCATCGGCTTTATATACAAGCATTTTTCCTCCGTCAGTGTATTTATAATTTTCGACAACATCACCTTGCCAACGATTTAATTTTGAGACGACCTTATCGTTTTCGTCAAGAACATAGGTTATTCGTGACGGATAATACTCATATTGTGAAGTAATATTTCCGTCTTTATCTTTGCCGATGAAGTTAAAGTCATTATTTGTCAGAGTTGACAATCTTTTGCCGTCTTTGTCGACTTCATAGAAATAGTATCCGTCAGGACCGTTTCCAGAGCCGCGGCTTTTGGAAATCATACCTTTATAATACTTTCCGTCTGCAGCTTGATAAATCTTTGACATAAAATCTTTTTGCCCGCCGCACCATGCCTGGTTTGAAATCAACAAAGACATGGCAAAAGCTAAGATAAATTTGCTTGAGTTCATAATTTTTCTCCCCTCTTATAACAATTTAATATAATTTAATTATATATAGAAATATATATAATTGCAATACTGACTTTAGTCATAGTCAGTTTTTTCCCCCCCCCCCGGCGATTGTCAAGGCTTTTTTTGCCGAAAAGCGCAAAAAAACGGTGCAGAGGGCAATTTGCCGCAGACAATAAAAAAGGCGGGGAATATTATCCTCGCCTTTTGTTGTTATAACAGGTTATCTTAGAAAGTTATTTCAACGGTGTTTCCCGTTCCTTCTTCAACAACAGCAGCAGCCTCTGCCGGTGTATAGAAACGGCGACCTGCTTTTTCATCGTCTGCCGGTTTTTCGGAAATATGCTTCAGATTGATTGCCGAAAGATCTGCGCCGTCGCGCAACAATGCTGTTTTAAGCATTTCTAGCTGCTCATCGCTGTTATAGTATATGATATCGGATTTGAAAGTCGATCCGAAAGCTTCACTTGCAATATATGTGATATTTTCACCCAAAGTTAAGCTTTTCAGGTTGTTCATAGTGCGCAACGCGCCTCTGCCCAAATAGGTGATGCCGTTACCGAGTTCAAGATTTTCCATACCTTTTGAACCAGCAAGAGCCCAGTTTCCGAGAGATGTAACGGAATCAGGAATCTTTAAGCTTTTCAGTGAGTGCAAATATTCAAGCCCGTTGGTACCGATAGATTTAACGCTGTTCGGAATATCGAGCTCTTTCAAGCTTTTCAATCCTTCCATTGCGCCGCCGTCGATACTGGTAACCGTATTCGGGATTTTAAATGATTCAATCTTGTCCATTCCATGGAACGAACGGTTGGAAATGTTTGTAATTCCTTCAGAAACAACAACAGATGTGACCTGATCTTTCAATTTTCCCCAAGGTGCATTTGTAACAGACCTGTCAGATGTCCATTCATAGGCCCGCATTCTTCCGGTGCCTGAAATTGTCAAAACACCGTCTTTGAGGCCCCAAGTGCAGTTTGATCCGCAAGAGCCGCCCGCGTATGCGTTAAACGACATAGCCAGAGCCGTGCCTAAACTAAATAAAAACAACTTGTTCATAATGCCCTCTCCCCTATAAAAATATGTTAAAAATAAAATTTCATTATCACCATTCATTTTATCTCCATCCGTATATAAAAGTCAAGCATTTTCGGAAAAAATATTGCATTTTTAAAAGATAGGAGTTGACCGAGAAGACAATAAAAAATATGATAAAAGATAAGGAGAAATTATGCAGTTTCAAGATGAAGGATATATCATAAATTTGCGCAAATACGGCGAGCGCTCGGCGATTGTGACGCTGGTGAGCGCGCAGCACGGAAAAATATCCGGTTTTGCAAAAAATTGTATGAGCAAAAAGAATCTCGGCATTTTTCAAATCGGCAACAAAGTTTCATTCAGCGGATATTCGCGAGTTGACGGAAATATGCTGTCGGTGCAGATTGAGCTGATGTCTCCGTGTGCCGTAAACTTTATGGAGTCTCCGCAAAAACTCAGTGTGCTGCAGGCGTTTTGCGAGATGTGCGAACAGTCGTTTGTCCCGTTTGAACCGCTGGCGGATTTATATTCGTATATTGACGGATTTTTTGATGCCGCCGCAAAAGACAACTGGTTGGAGCAATACGCTTTTTTTGAGTTTTTTTTGCTTGATTTTTTGGGTATAGGGCTCGATTTGCAAAAATGCGCGGTTACCGGCAGAACCGACGATTTGCGCTATGTTTCGCCAAAAACCGGAAAGGCCGTTTGCGCCGAGGTCGGCAAGCAATATGCGGACAGATTGTTCAAATATCCGATATTTGTGCGCGATAATAATCAATACCCATCAGAAGAAGAAATTCTCGAGTTGCTGAAGATGACCGAGTTTTTCCTCAAAAAAAATTTTTTTGACGCGAATGGCTTGAAATTCCCGATAAATCGTGCTAATTTGTTGCATAATTTGAATTTTAGCTAAAAGAAAAAGAACCAAAAATGCAAGAAAATAATGACAAAATCAGAGATGTTCATCTGGCAGAAGAATTGAGCACCCGATACCTTTCGTATGCAATGTCGACTATTGTAGACCGCGCTTTGCCTGATGTGCGAGACGGCTTGAAACCTGTGCATCGGCGCCTGCTTTTTGCAATGCGGCAGCTGCATCTTGACCCGAAATCCGGCTTTAAGAAATGCGCCCGCGTGGTCGGTGATGTTATCGGTAAATATCACCCGCACGGCGATACGGCGGTTTATGGCGCAATGGTTCGTCTGGCGCAGGATTTTTCGGTGCGCTATCCGCTGGTTGACGGGCAGGGAAACTTTGGCAATATTGACGGTGACGGCGCGGCAGCAATGCGATATACGGAGGCCAGACTGACCGATTTTGCCATTGCAATGATGGAAGGTCTGAACGAAGACGCGGTTGATTTTCGCGATACATATGACGGTGAAGAACAAGAGCCGGTTGTGATGCCGTCTATGGTGCCGAATCTTTTGTGTAATGGTTCGACCGGTATTGCGGTCGGTATGGCGACCAATATTCCGCCACACAACCTTTCGGAAGTGTCCGATGCGCTGCTGTTGATGATTGATAATCCGGAGTGCACGATTGAGCAGTTGGTTCGCAAAATAAAAGGGCCGGATTTTCCGACTGGCGGTGTTATTGTCGACAAGTTTGAATCAATTTTGAACAACTATACCGAGGGAAAAGGTTCGTTCAGAATTCGCGCAAAGTGGGAAAAAGAAGACCTTGGGCACGGACAATATCAAATTGTGGTAACGCAGATTCCGTATCAGGTTATCAAATCTAAGCTGATTGAAAAAATCGCCCAACTGCTTTCAGAAAAGAAAATTCCGATGCTGAGCGATATCCGCGATGAATCCGCGCAAGATATTCGTATTGTGCTCGAGCCGAAAAACAGAACGGTTGATGCGGAGCTGTTGATGGAATATCTGTTCAAACAAACCGAGCTTGAGGCAAAGTTTAATATGAACTTTAATGTGCTCGATTTTGAAGGTGTTCCGCGTGTTTTGAACATTAAAGATGTTTTGCGCCAGTTTTTAGATCATCGCCACGATGTTTTGAAAAGACGCGTAAAATATCGACTGGCAAAGATTTTGGCCAGACTGGATATTCTGTCCGGATATCTGCTTGCATACCTTAATCTGGACGAGATTATCCGCATTATTCGCGAAGAAGACGAGCCGAAAAAGGTTATGATGCAAAAGTTTGCGCTTAATGATAATCAGGCAGAGGCGATTTTGAATATGAAACTGCGCAGCCTGCGTAAGCTGGAAGAGGCGGAAATCAGAGGCGAATTTGACGAGTTGTCAATCCAAAAGGCGCAACTTGAAGAGCTTTTGACCGATGAAAAGAAGTGTTGGGAAGCGATTGCCGGCGAAATTAAGCAGATGAAAGAAAAATTCGGCAAAAAAACGGCTCTTGGAAGAAGACGCACCGAATTTGTCGAAGCTGAAGAAAATGTTGATGTTCCGATTGAAGCTTTTGTTGAAAAAGAGCCGATTACGGTAATTCTGTCCGAAAAAGGCTGGATCAGAAGCATTAAGGGATACGCAAACCTCAAAGACGACTTTAAGTTCAAAGATGATGACGGACTGCTGTTTGCGATTCATGCGCAGACTACCGATAAGATTGTGTTCTTTGACACATCGGGCAAATTCTTTACGCTCAATGCAAGCGAAATTCCTAGCGGAAGAGGGTTCGGCCAGCCTCTGCGCCTGATGATAGATTTGGGCAACAACGACAATATCTGCTCAATGTTTGTTTATGAGGCCGGCGCGTCATATGTGATTGCTACCGACACCGGCAGAGGCTTTATTGTTGATGAAAATCATATTTTGGCGCAAACCCGCAACGGCCGCAAGATTATGAATGTTGCTGACGGTGAAACCGCAATGTTCTGCGTAAAAGTTACAGGCGACTGCATAGCGCTGGTCGGTCAAAACCGCAAGCTTTTAATCTTTAAGATTGATGAAATTCCGACCGTGGCGCGCGGGCGCGGCGTAACTTTGCAAAAGTATAAAGACGGAGGGCTTTCGGATATCCAGATTTTCAACGAAAAAGACGGATTTTCGTATAACCGCACCGGTGGACTCAAGGTAGAGACAGATTTGATGACCTGGTTCGGACATCGTGCACAGGGTGGAAAAATTGTTCCGTTCGGTTTTCCGAAAAACAATCGTTTTTTGAAAGAATAGGCTATGAAAAAAATCGCAATTTTGGCTGCAATGTCAAAGGAAATTGAGCAAATTTCAAATATGTTGGAAGACAGCCGTGAAATTTGGCAGAACAGAATGCGCATACGGGAAGGCAAAATTGCCGATAAGCAGGTTATTTTGACCGAATGCGGAATCGGCAAAGTCGCCGCAGCCACAAATGCGATTGAAATTATTCAAAATTTTCATCCGGAAATCATCATAAATACCGGAGTTGCCGGCTCGCTTGCACAAGATGTTGAAGTCAAAGATATAGTTGTCGGAACAAATTTTGCGTATCATGATGTTTGGTGTCTGGCGCCGAATCTGTACGGCCAGGTGCAAGGTTTTCCGGCCAGCTTTGATGCGGACAAAAAGGTTGTTTCGGCTTTAAAAAAGAATTTCGGCAATGATGAGCATATACATTTCGGGCAGATTTGCACCGGAGACAGATTTGTTTGCTATCCTGAAGATGTGCAGACGGTTTTGCAACATTTTCCCGATGTTAAGGCCGTTGATATGGAAGCGGCGGCAATTGCGCAAATTTGCTATATGTACAAATGCAAGTTTTTGAGCCTGAAGGTTATCAGCGACAATCCTGTGCTTCACCCGAACGGAATCGTGCAATATGATGGTTTTTGGCACGATTTGGCCGACATTTCTTTTGATAAAATTGCTCAGATTATAAAAATAATATAAATTGCGTGAGCGTAACCAAATTTTAACCATAATTGTACAGAATACCGCAAGATAAGAGGTGATTCTATACTATGGCAGTTTTGGCGGGACTTCAAAAACATTGGTTGATTTGTGTCTGTTTGATGCTTATTGCATACAGCGGATTTTATATATTTATGGGAAACCGCGGTTTGCCTAAGTATTTTTATCTGCAGCAGGAGCTCAAAGTCGCGCAAAGCGCTAATGAAAACTATGAACAGCAAAGAAAGCAGCTGTCGGAAAAAGTCAGTCATTTTTCCGACGAATCTTTGGATTTGGATTTGCTGGAAGAAAGGGCGCGCACTGTGCTCAACTATGTCGAAAAAGACGAATTTGTGATTTTGGACGACACAATATAAAATATGCCGAAAAATCATATAGATAGAATTTATATGCCGCATTTTTTAAAAAAATGCTGTATTTTTTTAAACTTATCTGCTATAAACACTTAAAAGATTGTTTTTACCGCTTAAACGGAAAGGAAAATGGGAAAACATAATCGCAAGCCCAAAATTATGGGCAAGAATGTGAGTTATAGAGAAAAACAACCGCTGTTCTCCGATAAGGAGATTATATTCAGAAGCCGCGGCAGAGCTAAGGTTTTTAATATATCTTCAAAAATGCAGGTCGTCTTTCTGGCATGTGTGCTCATGATTGCATCATGGAGCGCATACTCTTATCATGTCTATAACAAAACCGGCGATATAATTTCCGATACAAACAAAGAACTCAGCCAAACCAGAGATGCTTATGTCGATTTGATGTCTGACTTTATTGCGATTCACAAAAATATAGGCGCGATGATAAACTCTCTGGACGAGAAAAAAATCAACAATAATGATGAAATAGACACATATAAACAGCAGGCGCTGATTGTTGAAGATAAAATTAAGCAGATTACCGATGAAAAAGAGTGGATAGACACCGATGAGGTCAATGAAAAGACTTCGGCCGGAGAGGCGATTTTGCAACGAGATATCGCGATTTCTGAACGCAACGCTTTGCGCGCGCAGGTGGCCTCGCTTGAACAAACAATCGACGAGCTCAAAACAATAGAAACCGAGCTTTTGGACAGAGTAAACGAAGTTGCCGAAAAAGAAATCAGCAAAATTAAGTCTTCAATATCTACCGTAAACTCTGCACTGCGCAAAAAAGGACAGTATTATAACGCGCTGGCCAACAAAAAGACGGACAGCCGCGGCGGGCTTTATGTCCCGGACAAGGCGGTTTTGGCCGATGATGCAAATTTGAGCAAAGCGGTCGGAAAAGTTTATGACCTTTACAGTGATTTGGAATATTATCGGCAGGTTGTTGATGCTTTGCCTATCGGCAAACCGGTTTGGAGCTTTTGGGTCAGCTCGGAATTCGGTCGCAGATCAGATCCGCTTAACAAAAAAGCCGCCGTGCATAAAGGCGTTGATTTGGCAAGCCGCAAGGGCAATAAGGTTTCATCAATGGCCGCCGGAAAAGTTGTCAGAGCGGAATATGTCCGCGGATACGGCAATATGGTTGAAGTTGACCATGGCAATGGTTTTGTTACAAAATATGCGCATATGAACAAAATTTATGTTAAAAAAGGCGCAAAGGTTGAAAAAAATGAAGCTGTCGGAGAGGTTGGGTCTACCGGTCGTTCTACCGGTCCGCACCTGCATTACGAGGTTTTGTACCGCAATGTGAATGTTGATCCGATGGTCTTTATCAAGGCTAAAATATAAGGAAAATGCAATGACAAATTTGAGAAGAGTTGTATATTTGAAAATCGCCAGAAAAATGGGAAAAGGCTCATCGGGGCCGGTTCCAAGCATTATCAGCGAAGGCACAAGAATCAAGGGAAATATCGTTAGCGGCGGAACAATCCATATTGACGGAAAAATCGAGGGAGATATCTCTTGCGACGAGCTGATTATCGGCATTAAGGGCGCTGTTTTGGGTTCGATTACGGCAAATAATCTGTTGTTGTATGGATCTTTGCAGGGGCAGGCGAATGTAAACGAGCTGTTTATTGCAAAAACGGCAAAGCTTATCGGCGATGCCGCGCATAATACGATTGCGGTTGAGCCGGGTGCGTATATTGACGGACGCTGTTTGCGCAAAACAAATACAGCTGCGGTTGAAAATGCTCAGGCAGATTTGAAAATCGAGCATAAAGAACCGACTTTGTCATAATACGAGGCAAAAGTGGCAAAAAAAAATTCTAAATCCGATTTTATATCGCATGGTTTGGTCGCGCAAAACCGACGGGCTCATTTTGACTATGTGATAGAGCAGGTTTATGTTGCCGGGCTTGAGCTTTTGGGTACGGAAGTCAAATCTTTGCGCCTCGGGCATGCCAATATCAATGATGCATACGGCATTGAAAAAGGCGGCGAAATTTATATGTCGAATATGTTTATTGCTGAATATGCCAACCGCGGATACGAATCGCATGCTGAAAAAAGAGACCGTAAGCTGCTTTTGAAAAAAAAGGAAATCTGCGAAATAATATCGGCACTCAGCCGAAAGGGACAGACATTGGTCGCAATGAGGCTGTTTTTTAATGATGCAGGACGCGCAAAGCTTGAAATCGGACTGGCACACGGCAAAAAGCTTTATGACAAGCGAGAGACCATAAAAGACCGCGACTGGTCACGCGAAAAACAGCGGATTATGATAAAAGCGAATCGATAAAACAAAGCCGGCACCCAGCCGGTTTTGTTTTGCAAAATTGTTGTGAAGTTGCAAAATTATCTTGAGGCAGCGGCAAAAATTCGTTTGAAAAAAGGAGCCGATTTTTGCTTGTCAAGCGGCATTTGGGAGGTTATTTTGCCGCGCCATGATGATGAGAGCAAAAAAGCTTTGCCGAGCGGCACATCGTTGCCGTTTTCGTCCGTTATGGTTTGTTTTATGGCTGCATAGTCGCAAGGTTGATTAAACTTTTGATGCGGCGGATTGATGTTGCGGCGATGGCAAAATTTTTTGAAATTTAAGAATGTGGCGGTTTTTTCTTCATCGTTTTCAAAGCAAAAATTGTGTTTTGCCCAAACATAGCCGCCGGAAGTCCACGCGCTGTCGGAATATGCATATACCGAAATTTGCGACGGGCAGTGCGCGGCTTCTGGTCTGCTGTCGTCTTGAGCTTTGATAAAAGAGTGCATTTTTTTCAGCAGAGAATCGGCAAAATTGTTATGAGAATAGCCTTTTGTGCGGCACAAACTGTCTATGTGCAAAAAAAGTTGGTCTCCTTCAAAAGATATGGCAGATTTCAGCAAATATGCATCGGAAGAATTTGAAAATTCGGCAACAATGTTCATCTGCTCGACAAAGTCAGCCTGCACGGAAGATTTTACGGCCGCAAAATATGTGGTTTTGTACCCGTTTTCAGACATATCAAACGGAAATTTATCGACTGCCTGCGGCGTCAGATTTTCAAAAAACACGGAAAAAGCTTCTGGACTCACAAAATTGTGCCGTTTTTTATCAGAAGAAACCCGATTGTTTTCAAAATGTTTTGCAATATCAAACATTGTGCGTTGTCCTTATATCCGGCTGAAAATTATAGCACGGATTTTGGTTTTGACAACAACTTATTGCAGCCGATTATCGGTGTTTCTGGCAGAACTTTGAAGAGCATCGTCTTTCAGATATATTTTGTTGTTTTCTTTGACATGCTTAAAAATCGCATCGGCGAAAGCTCTTTTGGCAATATAAGTCAGGAACAGAGGCTCTTCCATTTTCATTTTTCCGAGAGTTTCTTCCAGAGCTTCAAAACTGTCATAAATTGTGCCGATAAACATAATGTTTTTATCTATTTCGTGATTTTTCGCTTTTTTCATAAAATGTCTCCCAAAAGTGAATACTCAAAATGATATATGCCGCGGCCGACAAAAAGACAGTTATAAATAAGGACATCTTGAAATAAGCCTAAATCAAATTAGACGGCCGTCGTGAATATTGTGGTCTGTGTCGATGTTGGAATACAGATGCGCGGGAATATATTTTTTTTGAGCCCAACGGTCGACAACCGCATTGACCAGCTCGGGGCTGGGCTCGTTTATTTCGCCGAACGCATTAAGAGACAAGTTTGCAAGAATGAAGTTCGCTATGTTGGTTTTTTGCATAAGCCCCTCCCTTGACAAGTGTTTCAATAAGGAAAATATAAACCCGATTGAAAGCCGAAAAAGGGGTTTAAGCAGAAAGTATAGGGACTATTTGAAAACAATAGAAACCCTGCTGATAAGACAATCTTTTTTGCCATTGCAAGAACATAATTTTGCAGCCTTTTCTATCGCACTTAAATTTTCGGCATCCAAGACGGGGCCAATACTGACAAATGACGGACCCCAGTCCATTGCGGCCAAAGCTGAGCAGGCATCTTTAGGTATATTCATTACAGTTACGGTAAAATCCTCTGGACTAAGGTCGGAGGCAAATACATCTAACATACCGCCGAATACATTTTTTACACAGCTGGAAGTATATTCCCCGTCAATATCGCATTGTTTTGTAGCTTCTTCTGGATAAAGCCCGAGATGGTACGCTACTTCCCCGGAGCATCCTTTATAATTTCCCTGTGCGGCAAATCGTGTTTGGGTGTAGGATACGACTGTTGAAATCTGGTCAATCAGCCTGTTTGTTTTGTATTTTGCCATAGCTTTGGAATATCCGGCAATACCTGCAACGGACAAAACTCCGACAATGGCTAAAACGCCGAGCATTTCAATCATTGAACGGCCGGATTGGTTGGAAATATAGTTTTTCATAATAACACTCCCCTCATATAACAATTTGATATAACTTAATTATATATTGAAATGTTTATATTTGCAATACTGACTTTGGTCATAATCGATTTTACCCCCCCCCGCAGTTGTCAAGGGATATTTAACAAAGAGGATATTTAAAACAAAAAAAGAGGAAGTTTTTACTTCCTTTTTTTAATTTGGTAGCGAGGGGGGGATTCGAACCCTCGACACATGGATTATGATTCCACCGCTCTAACCAACTGAGCTACCCCGCCATAAGACTGATAACCTTAATAAACACAATTCAAATTATTGTCAAGCAGTTTTTTTATGTTTGTATTAAATATAAGCAACAAAAAAGAGGGAATTGTCTCCCTCTTTTTGATATTGTGCCGCAAGCTGCCTACTTTTTGTCTCCCGCAGCTTTGCTGTCAGCTTTCGGAGCAACCTGTTCGGCAGCAGGTTTTTTGTTATAAATCGGGAAGATTTGAACTTTTGCCGGAGTAGACGAATTGTTCAAAGTTCCTTTTTCAACAATAACTCTGGTCAGTGCGCGCGATCTTCTCGGCTGCTTATTTTGCAAAGTTATGTCGGTTTTGTTGTCGACCATAATTTCTTTTTGCGTAGCCGGCTCGTTTCTGGTAATAACCGTAGTTTTTGTGCCGACTTTTTGCGTCGGAGTATTGGACGGCAGGGATTTTTGACGAGCATTAATTTCTTTAATTTCCGGTTCTTTCGGAGCAGCTGGCTCTTCGGTTTTTTCCGGTTCCTCAGGCGGAAGTGCCATCAATGCCGGAGAAAGCGGATATGCGTTTGTCTGAAGCCTGAACATCATATAACCGGCTCCGCCGCCGTTTGCCGGGCCAGACAGACCGATGGAATAATAACCGCCGATATAGCCGTAGTCCAAATCAATATAGTCAATTGCGAACATACTACGGACATAAGACATTCCGACCGCGGTCATTTTGCAGGAATATCCGCTGTCTTCAAGCATAATGCTGTTTGCGCTTTCAACAAACATAAGGCTTTTTGCCGGGCGGCATTCTGGAGATTGTCCGTTGTATGTGACATTGTAGTTTAAGATCAGTTCAATTTTCGGCTGACCTTTTGTGACTGTAACATCAGTAATTTTGACATCGTCAATATACATATAAGCAGGAGTAATTCCAACTTTTATCGGCATCGTGATATAGTTTTCGGTACAAACATGGCTTGCGGCATCGGCTGCGCAGATCAAGGCTTTTGAACCTTTGTTGTTTTGCATAAGTTGCAAAAGGCTGTTATAAATATATTCTCTTGACATGGACAATCTGGCCGGTGCGCATTGTCTGTCGCGACAGACAACAACCGAGGTCGGATTTTTTATCATCGGCTGAACAACAACCTGATATGTTCTTGTTTCAAACCACGAACATCCGCACAACACAAGCGCTGCCAACGGAAAAATACCTTTTTTAATGCTCTTTATCACGATACAAACCTTTATTTAAAGTTGATTTTTGTTTAAAACTATGAAAAATATCTAGCATAATAATATGAAAGAATCGTAAACAAAATGTATAAATATTGCAAGTCTTTAACTGTTTTGTTGCTGCTTTTTGCCTCGGTTGTCGGAGCGCAAAATGTGCTCGGAAAGCAAAATCTTAAAATTGTCGACGGTGATTCGCTTGAACTTGGCGGGCGCAGAATCCGCCTTGTCGGAATAGATGCGCCGGAATATTCTCAATATTGCTTTGATGCAAACAACAAAAAATATGACTGCGGGCAAAAATCGCTTGAATATCTCAAAAAACTAACAAAAGGCAAAGCCGTAAAATGCAAAGTTAAATCGGTTGACATATACGGAAGAGATTTGGCGATATGCTATGTGGACGGCAAAAGCCTTAATCTGGCAATGGTGCGTGCCGGCCACGCGATTTTATACCGCAATCAAAAACAAAAATATGTTCAGGCCGCAAAAGAGGCAAAGGCTGCAAAAAGAGGGATATATCAAGGCAGATATATGGCTCCCGAAATCTATCGGCGCCTCCATAAACGAAAAAAAGTTCAAAATTGAACAAATTGTTATTGACACAAGAAAAAACTTATGTATATTGCAAACAACTATTTATGTTTAAATTTTACAGTTTAGGTGAATTAAAAATGTATGCAGTAATTAAAACTGGCGGAAAACAATATAAGGTGTCTACCGGAGATGTTGTAAAAGTTGAAAAACTTGCCGCCGAAGAAGGTAAAGAAGTTGTTTTTAACGAAGTTTTGGCTTTGGACGAAACAGTCGGAACTCCGCTGGTTGCGGGTGCTTGCGTAAAAGCTTTGGTTTTGAAACAGGCTAAAGATGCAAAAGTTATTGTTTTCAAAAAGAAAAGAAGACAAAACTATCGTCGTAAAAACGGTCACAGACAACAGTTGACATGGGTAAAAATTACCGATGTTTGTGGAAAATAATCAGGTTGGAGTATTAAATCATGGCACACAAGAAGTCAGGTGGTAGTTCAAATAACGGACGCGACTCGGAAGGTCGTCGTCTGGGCGTAAAAAAATTCGGCGGTGAAGCCGTTATCCCCGGAAACATCATTATCCGTCAACGCGGTACAAAATATCATCCGGGTTGCAATGTAGGCCTTGGTAAAGACCACACTATCTTTGCTACCTCAGAAGGAAAAGTTGCGTTCAGAACAAAGAAAGACGGCAGAGTTTATGTTTCTGTTGTCGCAGAATAAGTTCTAAACAACATAAATTGGCGGAGGGGGTGTAAATCACCCCCTCTTGTTTATATATATTATCGGTAAAATATCGGTAGGCTAATATGAAATTTTTGGATCAGGCGAAAATATTTATAAAATCAGGCGACGGCGGTGCCGGCTGCATTGCTTTCCGCCACGAAAAATATATAGAATTCGGCGGCCCGAGCGGTGGTGACGGCGGAAAAGGCGGCAATGTCATAATCAAGGCGGTTGAAAATCTCAATACCCTGATTGACTTTCGCTATCAGCAGCATTTTAAGGCAAAAAAAGGTCAAAACGGAATGGGCTCTGAAATGTCTGGCGCCAAAGGTGAAGACCTGATTATCAAAGTTCCGGTCGGAACCGAAGTTGTGGCCGAAGACGGTGAAACGGTGATTGTGGATATGACCGAACCGGGGCAGACTTTTTTGATTGCCAAAGGAGGCGATGGAGGACGAGGCAATGTCCGTTTCAAAACTTCTACCAATCAGGCACCGCGTCGTGCGGAACCGGGCTGGCCTGGCGAAGAAATGTGGGTATGGCTGCGCTTGAAACTGATTGCCGATGTAGGGCTTATCGGTCTGCCGAATGCAGGAAAATCAACATTGCTCTCGGCTATTACAAAAGCGCGTCCGAAGATTGCCGACTATCCGTTTACGACTTTGCATCCGCATTTGGGTGTTGCCTGGGTTGACAATTATGAAGTCGTAATTGCCGATATTCCGGGGTTGATTGAGGGGGCACACGAGGGTGTCGGTCTCGGCGACAGATTTTTGCGCCATGTTGAAAGATGCGCGGTTTTTCTTCATCTTGTTGATGCAACAGATGAAAATTTTGCAAAAAATTATAAAACCATTCGCCGCGAGTTGGAACTTTATAATCCGAAACTTGCACTAAAGCCGGAAGTTGTGGCGCTGAACAAGTGCGATGCGTTGGAGGAAAAAGAAATCGCCAAGCGGCAAAAACAGCTTGAAAAAGCTTGCGGAAAAAAGGTTTTTGCCATATCCGCAGTCGCAAAAGAGGGAATTTGGGATTGTTTGCACGAGGTGAGCAAATATATTACACGCACCCGCAAACAAAAAACTGCCGAAGATGAAAACACAGCGGAGTCGGCTGAGCCGGCAAAGAAAATATGGTCACCGCTGGACTGATAAAGGAGACTTGTCTTGATTAAAAAAACAAAAAATACCAATGAAAATGAAGTGCTTGATATAATTGTAAAAACGCTTGACGACGGTAAAGCCGAAGATGTTGTGGTCATTGATTTGCAAGGAAAAACCTCAATCGCAAATCAGATGGTTGTCGCCAGCGGAACATCGCAGCGCCATGTTGCGTCTTTGGCAGAAAAAATTCAGGAAAATCTTAAGGCCGCCGGATATAAAACAACTGTTGAAGGCGAAGAAAAAGCCGATTGGGTGCTGATAGATGCATTTGATGTGATTGTCCATATCTTTAAGCCGGAAGTGCGTGAATTTTACAGCCTTGAAAAAATGTGGAATGCCGTAAAACCGCGTAATTAGGATTGTTGTCGATTTTGTAATGCGAAAATTTTGCAAAATAAAAAACTCGGGATTTTATCCTGAGTTTTTTTTGTGGCAACCGGACTATTTTTTCATTAGGACAGGGAAGGGAAGAGGCTTCACCAGGCACTGCTTTTTTCTTTTTCCCTCTGCTCACAGGCCAGTTTGTCCGCATCAAATATGGTTAACACATAATGTTTTACACATACAGAAAACCCCTCGTCAAACGAGGGGTCTCTTTTTTTAGAATATCAGGAGATTATTTTTTTTCCAAATCTTCACCTGTTTCCTGATTAACGCGCTTAGCCGAGAGGCGGATTTTTCCTCTGTTGTCCCAGCCGAGGCATTTAACCCAGATTGCATCGCCTTCTTTATAGAAGTCTGAAACAGAAGCAATGCGTTCGTTTTTAACTTCGGAAATGTGAACCAATCCCTCAGTTGTTCCCAAGAACTTAACGAATGCGCCAAAATCCATAATTTTGGTGATAACACCGTGATAGATTTTTCCTTCTTCCGGTTCTGCAACAATTCCGTTAATCCATTCGAGAGCAGCATCGCCTTCTTCTTTGCTCATAGAGGCGATTTTGACAACGCCGTCATCGGTAATATCGATTTTGGTATTTGTCTTTTCGACAATCTCGCGGATAACTTTTCCGCCGGAGCCGATAACTTCACGAATCTTGTCAACCGGAATTTTGATTGCGACAATGCGCGGAGCATACGGCGAAACCTGTTCACGAGGTTCTGCAATAGCTTTTGCCATTTCGCCCAAAATGTGGATACGACCTTCGTGAGCCTGAGCCAAAGCGGTTTTCATAATGTCTTTGGTGATAGATGTAATTTTGATATCCATCTGCAAAGCCGTAACACCGTCTTTTGTTCCTGCAACCTTAAAGTCCATATCGCCGAGGTGGTCTTCATCACCCAAAATATCGGTCAGAACGGCAACGCGTCCGTCGTTTTCTTTAATCAAGCCCATAGCGATGCCTGCAACCGGCTTGCGGAGCGGAACGCCTGCTGCCATCAAAGACAATGTGGAGCCGCAAACCGTGGCCATAGAAGACGAACCGTTAGATTCCATAATGTCGGAAACAACACGAACCGTATACGGGAATGCGTCTTTGTCTTTCGGCATCATCGGGTGGATTGCGCGCCAAGCAAGTTTTCCGTGTCCGATTTCGCGGCGTCCCGGAGAACCCAATCTGCCGCATTCACCGACCGAGAACGGCGGGAAGTTATAATTGAGCATAAAGTCTTCTTTATATTCTTTCATCAGACCGTCAACAATCTGCGCGTCATCACCGGTACCCAAAGTCGTAACAACCAAAGCCTGTGTTTCACCGCGGGTAAACAAAGCAGAACCGTGAACCATCGGTAAAACATCTACTTCGCACTGAATCGGGCGAACAGTCTTTGTGTCGCGGCCGTCGATACGATGCCCGGTAGTCAAAACTTTTTCTCTGACAACTTTGTGCATCAATTTTTCGATGGCATCGCCGACATAGCGCATTTCAAGCTCGTTTTCCGGATCGATTGTAGCCTTAACTTCTTCAGAAGCCTGACCGACCAAAGTTCCGCGTGCTAGTTTGTCAGTTTCCTTAAATGCTTCTTCAAACTTTGCGCCGAATTGTTTTTCAATACGGTTATAAAGTTCGTCAAATTCTTTCGGAAATACCGGAGTTTCCCAAGCAGGTTTTCCGGCTTCTGCCTTCAATTCATTAATCATTGCGATAACCGGCTGGAAGCTTTCAAAACCGAACATAACGGCGCCGAGCATTGTTTCTTCGGAGAGCTCCTGAGCCTCTGATTCTACCATCAGAACGCCTTCATTGGTACCGGCAACGGCCAGTTCCAATTCGGTATTCTTCATTTCTTCAATTGTCGGATTTAAGACATATTCACCATTGATATATCCGACTTTGGCAGCGCCGATAGGTCCCATAAACGGAATGCCAGAAACAGCCAAAGCTGCGGAAGCGGCAATCATCGAAACGATATCGGAGTCTGTTTTTTGGTCGTGAGAAAGCACGGTACAAACAATTTGAACTTCATTTTTGAATGCATCAGGAAACAGAGGGCGAATCGGTCTGTCAATCAAGCGCGACAACAAAACTTCGCGTTCCGAAGGTTTGCCTTCTCTTTTCATAAAGCCGCCCGGAATTTTTCCGGTAGCATAATATTTTTCCTGATAATTGACGGTCAAAGGAAAAAAGTCCTGATCGGCCTTTACCTCTTTTGCCGCACACACGGTTGCGATAACTTCTGTTTCACCATATTTTGCCACAACCGCACCAGTGGCTTGTCTGGCAAGTTTTCCTGTCTCAAGAACAAGTTTGCGTCCGCCCCAATCCATTTCTTTGCGGACAACCTTAAAATCTATCATATATTTTCCTTTCCTATCTAAATCTCTTTAAACCTCACCCGAAAGTTTAATCTTTCAGGATTTTAAGCGGGAATGCGGAGCCCTATGCCCCGCATTCCCGTGAAATTATTTACGCAAATCAAGCTTCTTAATCAAATCCTGATATCTTTCTTCGCTTGTAGCCTTAAGGTGATCCAAAAGGTGACGGCGGCGGGATACCATTTTCATCAAGCCGAGGCGGGAGTGCAAATCTTTTTTATGAACATTAAAGTGTTCAATCAAAGCGTTGATTCTGTATGTCCAAATTGCAATTTGAACTTCCGGAGAACCTGTATCGCCCGGTTTTGTGCCGTATTTTGCAATAATTTCCTGTTTCTTTTCATTTGTAATCGACATCTGTTTTTCCTTTTTTGTTATAAGTTGAAAACACGCAGAGGAGAAATTCTTTTTTCTTCCACCTGCACAATCGCTACCAAACAATTTTGAGACATTGCGAGAGCTTTTTTCCCGCACAAATTTTCCAAAGCATAATTGCGAGGAGAAATTTTTTGTCCGAGCCTTAATTTGGCGGCATCTTCTTCCGAAACGGCAAAGTCCGCGATGTCGCGCAGAGGTGCCTCTGTCGGAAGAAGTAAATCTTTACAATCACTTTCATACACCATATTTTTTAATTTTTCCAGCAAAATCGTATCATTAATCGAAAAATTTGCGCATTTTGTTCTTTTTAGAGAGGTCAGATATCCGACAGAGCCGAGTTTTGCGGCAATATCGGCGCCTAGAACCCGAACATATGTTCCTTTTGAACAATTTACGCAAAATTTTGCACAATTATCAGATGGCATCTCCAAAAGCCGAAGGTCAAAAATCTCGATTTTGCGCGGCGCAATGCTGACATCAACGCCTTTTCTGGCCAAATCATAGGCTCTCTGTCCGTTAATTTTGATGGCGGAATAGGCCGGAGGAGTCTGCTCGATTGTTCCGATAAATTGCGGAATAACATGCATAATTTCTTCTCTTGACGGAATTTTATCCGAGGTTGCGACAATTTTTCCTTCCGTGTCGAGCGTATCGGTCTGTTGTCCGAATTTCAGCTCAAATTCATATTCTTTTGCACCGTCCGCAACCATTGAAATCAGCTTTGTCGCCTCGCCGAACGCAATCGGCAAAACGCCTTCCGCAAACGGATCAAGCGTTCCGCAATGGCCGTTTTTGTTGGCGTCAAAAAGCCTTCTGGTCTGCACAACCGCATCGTTTGAAGAAATCCCTTTCGGCTTGTTTAAGATAAGCCAGCCGTTGATATTTTGATGTTTGTTTCTTTTCATTTTTTATAATCCGAAAACAATTCCGGCAATCGCGCCGAGAATAATATACAATATCGGAGAGGCTTTTACAAACCTTCCGGCAACAAAAAATCCGATTGAAAATGCCGCAATTTTCCAATCGTGCAGCGAAAGTTTCGCAATAAGAATACCGGCATACAAAATCAGCGCCAAAGCTGCCGGTCTGATACCGAACATAATGTTTTGAAACCAGAGGCAGTCTTTGTTTTTCAAAATATATTTTGCGCATAAAATCAATATAATAAACGACGGGAGGACCAATCCGAAGGTTGCGCTCAGACTTCCGCCGACGCCTGCGGTTTTGTATCCGACAAAAGTTGCCATATTAACTCCGAGCGGCCCCGGAGTTGATTCTGAAATCGCAATCATATCAGTCAGTTCGGCAAGCGAAAACCAAGCGCGTTTGGCGCTGAGCTCCACCAAAAACGGAATTGTTACCATTCCGCCGCCGATGGCCATTAATCCGATGAGAAAAAATTCATAAAACAAAAGCAGATAAATCATTTTTTTCTCCTCAGCAGCGGGAGAGCTTTTTGCCAGATAAATCCGAGAGCGCAGCCGCATAAAATTGTGTATATCGGCGAAAGCGAAAAAATCGTCAGCAATGCGAACGAGCACACAAACACTACGGCGGCGCCGACTTTGCGGATATTTTTGCGCCCGAGTTCTATTACCACATTGGCGATAATTGCCACGACTGCGGCTCTGATACCGTTAAAAGCATGCACGACATAAGCATTGTCCATATAATTGTGTAGAATTGCGGCAATAAGAGTGATAATAATCAGCGACGGCAACACAACGCCGAAAGTTGCAACCGCGGCACCCGATTTTTTGCCGACTTCATATCCGGTCATTGTTGCGGTGTTGATTGCAATAATCCCGGGCGTGCATTGTGCGATGGCAAAATAATCAAGCAAATCCTGCTCTTTGAGCCAGCCTTTTTTCTTTACGAGTTCGTCTTCAAGCAGCGCAATCATCGCCGCGCCTCCGCCGAATGTAAAGATTCCGATGCGGAAGAAAGAGGCAAACAATTCCCACAAAATTTTCATATTTTAAGCTATGTCCTCTGTTTATTCGTTCAATAAAGATTACATCATATATCATAAAAAAATTTATAATACAAGCAGGGATAAAATGCGGATAGGAATTTTGAAAGAAAGTCAAAATCGCGTGGCGTTGGCTCCGGCAGAAGCAAAAAAACTGGTGGACGGCGGGTTTGAAGTCTGGATAGAAAACAAAGCTGGGGAAAGCGCGTTGTTTGATGATGCGCAATATGTCAGAAATCGGGCGAATACGGCGACCAGAGCAAAAGTTTTGAAAATGGCGGATTTGTTTTTGCAGATTGAACCGCCAAAGCCGTCAGATGTTGTAAAAATGAAAGATTGCGCCTCAATAGCCGCAGATTTCGGAAGTTTTGAAAACTATAACGGTTGGAAAGAAAAAAAATTGAATTGTTTTGCTCTTAATCTGTTACCGAGGCTTTCAAACCTGCAGAATATGGATATTCTTTCATCGCAGGATATGCTCGGAGGCTATGCTGCGGCGCATGAAGCTCTTTCTATCAGCAAAAAAATTCCGTCGATGATGATAACCGCGGCCGGAACTTTGTATGCGGCAAATGCTTTGGTCGTTGGGCTCGGAGTATTCGGACTTTCGGCCGCCGCAGCTCTGAAAAAAGCCGGGGCCAATGTTTTTGCTTTTGATATTGCGCCGAATTCGGCCGAGATTATAAATTCGGTCGGCGCGCGTTTTGTTGATTTGGCGGACAAAGGCAAAAAAAACGAGTTTTTTCATAAGGTGGATATTCTGATTTGTGCGGCATCGGGCAAGTCTGAAAAAGCACCGAAACTTATCGGAAAAGATTCGTTTGTCAATCTTCCGAACGGCTGCGTGATTATTGATGCGGCAATAAAAAACGGCGGAAATGTCTATTGCACAAAGGCCGGAAAAACAATCGAAGTTGACGGAATTACGGTCGTCGGAACATTGGATTGGGCGGAAAAAGTCGCAAATTCGGCATCTGCGCTGTATTCGAAAAATATGTATAATTTTGTACTCAATGCCGTGAGCGGCAACAATTTTGATTTCGGCAAAAGTTTTATGCAAAAAATTTGCATCTGCCGTTGCGGAAACCAAATGGAGAAAAAATAATGGAAACAATGTTTTTGTTTGTGATTTTTGTTTTGGCGGCGTTTGTCGGATATTTTGTGGTATGGGGAATCACGCCGGCGCTTCATTCTCCGCTCATAAGCGTTTCAAACGCAATTTCTGGCATTGTGATAATCGGTGCGATACTTTCTTTCGGCTCGGAGACCGAACAAAGTTCCGAGGTTTTGTCGCTGATTGCGATTTTTTTGGCGACCATAAACATTTTCGGGGGTTTTACGCTTTCGCAGAGAATGCTTGCGATGTTCAATAAAAAAGCAAAAAAAGCGGCAAAGGAGAAAAAATGATGAATTATTCGCATTATCAAATATTTTTCTATCTTTTGGCCGCGATTTTCTTTATTTTTTCGTTGCATTCGATGACCTCGCCGCAGACGGCAAAATCAGGCAATATTATGGGCATTGCCGGAATGATTCTGGCGCTCGGAATTTCTTTTGTGCCACCGTTTGCGGGCGAAAGATATGTTTTTTTGATTGTGATAATCGGAGCGGTCATCGGAATATATCTGGCGCTTAAGATACACATCAAGGCTTTGCCGGAGATGGTGGCGGCGTTTAACGGGCTGGGCGGATTGTCCGCGGTGCTGATTTCAATCGCTCAGATGATAAACGGAGACGGCGAATATTTTGATAATGTGCTCGGGCTGATTATCGGCAGTTTGGCGTTTTCGGGCTCTCTGGTTGCTTTCTTAAAGCTGCACAATCTGATGAAAGCGCAGCCGATTGTTTTTGCTGGTCAGCATATTATCAACGCGGCGCTGGCTTTGGCCTGCACGATATTATGCATTGTTTTTGTGTTATATCCGCAGTCCGAAACATTTTATATTTTGGCAATGTGTTCGGTTTTGCTCGGATTTTTGCTTGTGTTGCCGATTGGCGGCGCGGATATGCCAATAGCCATATCAATTTTGAACGCATATTCAGGCTTGGCGGCAGTCGGTATAGGTTTTTCGATGCATAATGTGATTTTGATTGTGTCCGGAGCGCTTGTCGGCGCCAGCGGTGCGATTTTGGCATATGTGATGACAAAGGCGATGAACAGGTCAATTGCAAATATTATTACCGGAAGTTTTTCGACTGACGAAATATCAAATATGTCTGACGGGCGTAAAGTTCATGAGGCAGTGCCGCAGGAAGCCGCGTTTTTGCTTGAAAATTGTGCAAAAATTATCATTGTTCCGGGGTATGGTATGGCGGTTTCGCAAGCGCAGTCGGCGCTGAAAAAAATGGTTGAAGTTTTGCAGGAAAAATACGACGTGTCGGTAAAATATGCAATTCATCCGGTGGCAGGGCGAATGCCGGGGCATATGAATGTTTTGTTGGCAGAGGCCGGAGTCGATTATGACGAAGTTTTTGCCCTTGAGGACATCAACGAAGAGTTTGCCGATGCGGACGCGGCGTTTGTGGTCGGTGCGAACGATATTGTAAATCAGGCTGCGCAGAATATCTCGTCGAGCCCATTATATGGAATGCCTGTGCTCAAAGTTTGGGAGTCAAAAATCGTGTTTGTGGTAAAGCGCTCAATGTCCACCGGATATTCTGGAGTAGACAACCCATTGTTTTACAACGATAATACGATGATGCTATTCGGAGACGCCAAAGATGTTTTGCATAAGATTGTCAAATATCTTGAAGAAGGTGAATAAACACGCACTTTTATATGATTTTTCTTGACGAACGAATATTTGTGTTGTATTTTTCAATCAATTTCTGAATGGAGTTTTTGAAAATGCGCGCATTTGTTTGCATACATAAGATTTTTATCATTATCCCTTAGGGGATTGTTGCGTTATATTTTCTATTTAATTTTATCAATTTATAAATCAAAAAAATTACATTCATATCAGGGTGCTAAAAACTATGAAATTTTACAATGAGGAAAAGGCGAAGGCCGATTTTGTTCAGATAGAAAAAGAGATTCTCGAATTTTGGAACAATAATCATATTTTTGAAAAATCAATCAAAAACCGCAGCAAAGCGGAAGAGTTTGTGTTTTATGACGGCCCTCCGTTTGCAAATGGAACTCCGCACTACGGGCATATTATGGTATCTTATGTTAAAGATGTTGTGGCTCGTTTTCAGACAATGAACGGCAAAAAGGTTGAGCGTCGTCTGGGGTGGGACTGCCACGGGCTTCCGGCCGAAATGTCGGCTGAAAAACAGCTCGGAGTTTCCGGTCACAAGCAGATTGAAGAGTTCGGTGTTGAAAAATTTAATGATTTTTGCCGACAAGATGTTTTGAAATATTCCAATATTTGGGTCGGAATGTTCAACCGCATCGGCCGTTGGGTAGATTTTTCACATGATTATAAAACGATGGATCTGCCGTTTATGGAAAGCGTTATCCACAATTTTAAGACGCTTTATGACAAAGGTCTGATGTATGAAGACTACCGCGTTTTGCCGTATTCGTGGGCGGCTGAAACTCCGCTTTCAAATATGGAAGTCAACCTCGGCTACAAGGACAAAACCGATAATGCGATTACGGTGATGTTCAAGCTTGAAAACGGTATGAATATTTTGGTCTGGACGACAACTCCGTGGACGCTTCCGTCAAACCTGATGCTCGCAGTCGGCAAAGACATTGATTATGCGGTTATGGAAGAGGGCGGCGAAAAATATATTATCGGCGAGGCACTGCTCCCGAGATATAAAAAACAGCTGGAAAACGCCGTTAAGGTCGGCTCGATGAAAGGCGACGATTTAATCGGCCTGAGCTATGAACCGATGTTCCCGTATTTCAAACATCTGAAAGAAAAAGGCTGCTTTAAGGTTTTGAGTGGGGAGTTTGTTTCTACCGAAGACGGTACCGGCGTTGTTCATATTGCCCCGGGTTTCGGTCAGGACGACTTTGAAGCATGCCGCGCCTGCAATCCCGATTTTCCGGTTGTGTGCCCGGTTGATGAGGCCGGAAAGTTTACATCTGAAGTTTCTGATTATGAGGGAAAACAGGTGTTTGAAACCAACGAGCCGATTATGCAGCTGTTAAAAGAGCGCGGAATTTTGGTGAAAAAAGAACAATACACGCACTCATACCCGTTCTGCTGGCGTACCGATACTCCGTTGATTTATAAGGCGATGTCGAGCTGGTTTGTTAAGGTTACGCAGTTCCGCGATGAAATGGTTGCGAACAATCAGCAGATTAACTGGACGCCGGAACACATTAAGGATGGTCGTTTCGGCAAATGGCTTGAAGGTGCAAGAGACTGGTCGATTTCGCGCAATCGTTTTTGGGGCACTCCAATTCCGGTTTGGAAGTCGGATAATCCGAAGTTCCCGAGAGTTGATGTTTTCGGCTCAATCGCAGAGATTAAGGAAAAAACAGGCTTTGAGGTTACAAACCTGCACCGTCCGTATATTGACGAAGTTGTTTATCCGAACCCTGATGATCCGAGCGGAAAAACAATGATGCGCAGAGTTTCCGATGTGTTTGACTGCTGGTTTGAATCCGGTTCGATGCCGTATGCGCAGATTCACTATCCGTTTGAAAACAAAGAGTGGTTTGAAAAACATTTTCCGGCAGATTTCATTGTGGAGGCAATTGATCAGACCCGCGGATGGTTCTATACTCTGACGGTTCTGTCAACCGCGCTGCATCACAAACCGGCCTTCAAAAACTGTATATGTACCGGACTGTTGATGGCCGAAGACGGGCAAAAGCTCTCAAAGCGCCTGAAAAACTATCCTGATCCGTTTGATGTTCTGGAAAATATCGGTTCGGATTCTTTGCGCTGGTTTTTGGTTTCTTCTCCGGTTTTGAAGGGCGGAAATCTGGCAGTTGACAAAGAGGGCAAAGAGATTGCAAAATCGTCTCGTGCGGCGCAGATTCCGTTCTGGAACGCATATTATTTCTTTACACTGTATGCAAATGCCGAAGATTATCAGGCAAAAGAAATTTATCATTCCGACGAGGCAATAGACAACTATATTCTTTCAAAATTGAAAAAGTTGGCGCAAATTTGCAAAACATCGCTCGAAACTTATGATGTTTCAACGGCTTGTGCCGAAATTGCGTCGTTTATGGAAATTTTGAGCAACTGGTATATCCGCCGTTCGCGCGATCGTTTTTGGAAAGGCGAACCGCAGGCATTTGACACATTGTATACGGTTTTGGTAAACTTGAGCAAGATTTTGGCTCCTCTGATGCCGTTTATGAGCGAATATGTGTTCAAAAATCTGACCGGCAAAGAGAGTGTTCATCTTGAAGATTATCCGTCGCTTGCCGAAATTGATTTTGATGCAAAACTGGTTGAGGATATGGATTTTGTTCAAGACTTGTGTTCGACTGCAAAGTCTATTCGTGAAGAAAACAACCTGCGCAATCGTCTGCCGCTGAATTCTCTGACTCTTGCTGGGGCATCGCTCAGTGCTCCGTATCAGGAAATTGTCAAAGACGAGCTCAATGTGAAGAATGTATATTTTGATTCAAACATTGAAGACTATGCGGACAAGACCGTATATCTGTATACTCCGCTGCTTGGCAAAACTTTGGGCAAAGATATGGGCGCGGTTATGGCATCTTATAAGCAGAAAAATTATGAGCTTTTGCCGGACGGAACTCTTTCTATCGGCGGCAAAGTCCTGACAAACGATTTGTTTGAGGCCAGATTGTTGATGAAATCCGGCGTTGCCGGAAAAGCCTTTGCGCAAAATCGCGCGGTTGTGACGCTTGATACAAATGTTACGCCGGAGCTCAAACGCGAAGGAATGGCGCGCGACTTTGTTCGTATGATTCAAACTTTGCGCAAAGACAAAGATTTCAATATTTCTGACAGAATCGAGCTTTGTTATGAGGCAAAAGACGCCGAATTGGCAGAGGCTCTGAAGGAAAATGAAACCTATATCGCAGAGCAGGTTTTGGCTACCAAAGTTTGCAACACTTGCAGCCGCGGAACCGAAGGTGACATAGAAGGGTATAGGGTTGTGTATGATGCAACCGTAATGTAAAAGCTCGTCCGGCGGGCATCTGATACAGAAATTACAGGTAAATCGTTCGGTCGTGTATGTCTTTATACACTCGCTCGCAATTTCCTTTATTTCTTATCACCTACCACGCCGGCCGAGCTTTTATTAAAGAGCAGGCGGGCATCTGATACAGAAATTGCAGGTAAATCGTTCGGTCGTGTATGTCTTTATACACTCGCTCGCGATTTCCTTTATTTCTTATCACCTACCACGCCGGCCGAGCTTTATAAAATACAAAAAAGGCGCAGATAAAAATCTGCGCTTTTTTGATGCAAGGTCTTTCCGCCGGAGACTTATGAAAAAACATATGATTGAGCTTGGAGAGAACAACCACTCGCCATATCGGCGGAAAGATAATATCCTTATTTAAATCTCCAGATAAGAGAGCATGTGTTTTCTGTTGAAGAACAACCACATAACGAGCTTACTACTCCAACAACACCAGATGCTAAATCAGCAACTCCTGCGCCCGTTTTTACAGTTTCAGCTTTAAGACTCCCCGTAAAACCTAAAAATCCTGAAGCAGAACCCCAATCAGCCGTTACCAATGTAGAACATGCGTCTTTTGATAATCCAGCAAACTGTACATCAAAAGAATATGTATCATTACCAATACTTACTTCAACAGCACCGCCCATTGCATTTTTAACAACTTTATTTGAAGATTTGTAGTCTTTATCCATTTCTTCCGGAAATAATCCAAGACTGTGAGCAACATCTGTTGTTAAGTCTTTATAATTGCCTTGTCCGGCAAATGTTGTTCTGATATTTGCTGCAGTCATCGTAACCTGATCAACAACCTTATTTGTTTTATATTTTGCCATAGCTTTGGAGTATCCTGCGATACCGGCAACGGACAAAACACCGACGATTGCGAGCACGCCGAGCATTTCAATCATTGAACGGCCGCTCTGCTCAATAGTATATTTATTCATAATTTAATTCCTCTCGTTTGTTAAAGAATTTCTCTCCAATAGCGTTGCGAATCTCCCAACGCTTGAGGTCAGTCTACCCCCCCCCGTCAAATGTCAAGGACTTTTTCAAAAATTGTGATATTTTGTTGTTTTCAGGCAAAAAAATACCCCGCATTCTGCTGCGGGGTGTTGCTTTTATGGCTTTTTAATATTCTTTATGACCTGAGAGGTTCTTCCATTTCTGCATAATTTCAACAGCTTCCGGAATTTCCATTTTTTTAAGTTCGATCGGATCGTCTTCATAAAAAACGCGGTCGCGGAAACCGATATCTTCCGCATCATAGCGGTCTGCCGCATAATAAACGGTGGAGATATTTGCCCATTTGCAGGCATTCAGACACATCGGGCAGGGCTCGCAAGAAGTATACAAAATGCAGCCACTTAAATCAAAAGTGCCCAAATTTTTGCAGGCGTTGCGAATCGCGACAACTTCGCCATGCGCGGTCGGATCATTATCCAAAACCACATGATTGTACCCTTCACCGACCAAATTTCCGTTTGCGTCAACAATAACGCAGCCGAACGGCGAGCTCCCGTTTTCAACAGAAAAATCACTCAGAGCAATGGCTTTGCGCAGGTTGTCAAAATGATTGATAGTCATAATTTATCTTTCTTTGGAACTGGCAATAGAACGAACAATAGTGCTCGTCTGGCGGATTTCGGCCTTATTTTCAGCAGCAACTGGGTGATATTTTACCTGTTCGATTTTTGCAAACTGATAATTTTCATCGCACGGGCGAATTGCGCCATGTTCATTGCGGGCATATCTTTTAACTATTTCGCCGTTTGCATAGAGATTATATTTGTCTTTGCCGTATTCTACTTTGTCAAAATGTTCATTGCCGAAAACATCAACGCCGCGAACGCCGCCGTCAACATCTTGCATCAGGCAGTTTTCAATAACTTCACCTTTGTCATTAACCTCTTTATACCATGTCAGGTCACCAAAATTTTCTTCAAGGCAGTTTTCGTCATATTTGCCTTCAAGAGCTTTGGTAGTCATCTTATTTTTTGCCATAATTTCCTCCATTACATTCTTTTGTCATATATACACTATTTTGTACAAAAAAACAACAAAAAAATGCGCTCTGCAAAAATATTTTTCACAAAGCGCACCAAAATAAGCTTTTTTTATGCTATTTTTTGAAGATTACGACTCCGGGGAGTTCTTTTCCTTCCATCCATTCTAAGAACGCACCGCCGGCGGTTGAAATGTATGAAAACTTGTCTGCAACTCCTGCATTTTCAAGCGCGGAAACAGTATCGCCGCCGCCTGCAACGCTCATAATCTTTCCGGCCGCGGTAAGCTCGGCCACTTTTTTTGCAACCAAATTTGTTGCATTGTCGAAAGGCTTCAGCTCAAACGCGCCCAAAGGTCCGTTCCAAACAATCGTCTTGCATTCTTCCATTTTTTTGTTGATGGCATCAATGCTCTTTTGTCCAACATCGAGGAGGTGAACTCCTTCTGCCGGAATATGCTGACAATCAACAACTTCGAACGGACTGTTTGCCGCAAATTCTTTTGCCGCAACAACATCAACCGGAAGAATAATCTCACAGTTGTTTTCTTTTGCGGTTTTCATAATTTGTTTTGCGGTATCAACCATATCCGGTTGCAACAGCGAATTGTTTTCGGTAACGGTTTCAATGCCGTTTGCGCGCATAAATGTGTGCGCCATACCGCCCGAAATTACAAGCTTGTCAACTCTTTTTACCAGATTGTTGAGCAAATCGAGCTTTGTAGAAACCTTAGAGCCCCCGACAATTGCCATCAACGGGCGTTTCGGGTTGTTCAAACCTTCGGTCAGGGCATTAACTTCTTCCTGCATCAACAAACCCATAGCCGACGGACGCAGCATCGGAGCCGCAACCATGGAAGCATGAGCTCTGTGCGCCGTAGAAAACGCATCGGATACATATACATCAATCGGAGCAACCAGTTTTTTTGCAAATTCTTCGTCTCCTTTGCTTTCTTCTTTGTAATAGCGCAGGTTTTCAAGCAAAAGAATTTGGTCGTTTTTCATATTTTTTACCGCATCGGCAACTTTCGGTCCGATGCAATCGTCAACAAATACAACCTCTTTGCCCAATGCTTTTTGCAAATCTGGCACAATGTTTTTGAGCGAATTTTTAACATCGCCGAAGCCTTCCGGACGGCCGAAGTGCGAAACAACGACAACTTTTGCACCCATATCCATCAGCTTTTTGATGGTCGGAATTGTGCGGTCGATGCGCGCTGTGTTTGTAACTTTCAAATTTTCATCAACCGGAACATTCAAATCGGCGCGGAGCATAACGGTTTTGCCGTGCAAATCGCCGAGATCCTCAATTGTTTTATATTCCATAATTTCAAAATCCTCATAAAAAAGCCCTCCGGCAGAACTTGTCGAGAGGGCTCTGTGTTATCTCATTGATTAACCGCGAAAAGCTTTTGCCATTGCAACAGCTGTATCGCTCATCTTGTTGGAGAAGCCCCATTCATTGTCATACCATGAAACAATGCGGATAAAGTCTCCGTCAACGATTTTTGTCTGGCCTGCATCAAAAATAGATGTGTGGGCATCAGAAACAAAATCTTGAGAAACGAGCGGTTCGTCATTGTATTCCAAAATACCTTTGAGTTCGCCTTCAGATGCTTTTTTCATAGCAACGTTGATTTCTTCTGCGGTAACAGTTTTTTCCGGCAAGAATGTCAAATCAACCAGAGAAACATCTGGAGTCGGAACGCGGATTGCGGAACCGTCAAGCTTTCCGGCCAATTGCGGCAAAACCAAACCAACGGCTTTTGCAGCGCCTGTCGAGGTCGGAATAATGTTCAAAGCGGCAGCTCTTCCGCGATACGGATCTTTCGGGTGAACAATATCCAAAGTTCTCTGATCGCCTGTATAAGAGTGAACGGTTGTCATATAACCTTTTTTAATTCCGCAGAGTTCTTGCAAAACTTTGGCAACCGGAGCCAGACAGTTTGTGGTGCATGAAGCATTCGAAACAACCAAATCTTCTTTAGTCAGAGTGTTTTGGTTTACGCCGAATACGATAGTTTTGTCAGCGCCTTTTGCCGGAGCGGAAATCAAAACCTGTTTAGCGCCTGCTTTAAGATGAACGGAAGCTTTTTCTTTGTCGGCAAAAATACCGGTGCATTCCATAACAACATCGATATCCAAATCTTTCCACGGGAGGTTAAGCGGATCTTTTTCAGCAAATACCTTAATTTTGTGACCATTAACCGTAATAGAGTTTTCATCAGCTGAAACTTCACCATTAAAACGACCGTGAACAGAATCATATTTCAACAAACGAGCGTTATCAATCGGTTTACCCAAATCGTTGATTGCAACCAATTCAATATCTGTACGGCCAGATTCTACCATTGCACGGTGTGTCAAACGACCGATACGACCATAACCGTTTATAGCTACGCGAACTACCATTTTCAAAAATCCTTATCATAATCAAACGCGGAACGCCCCGCGCCGGCATTAGCGGAAAGCTCTGTTCTCCGCCATTGAGCAACAATTTATCATTAAAATATATTTTTTCAAGCCAAAAAATTAACAATACACGATTTTAAGAAAATTGTTCGTTATATCAAATAATTATGCGAAAACTGCGACGGTTTCCGAAAAGTGCCTACTTTACATTTTTCCGGCACGGTATTATCCTTTGAAACAATGTGAAAAATTTTGTGATTTCGGAGATTGTACTAATGAGAAATTTTGTGCGTTTTTTGCTACGTGCGGCGTTTAGAATCGGAAAGATAAGCTTTGAGATGCGTTTTCCGCTGTCGGAACTTCCGCAAAAAGGCGTGTATATTTCAAACCATGTGTCATATATCGACCCGCTGGTGTTGTTTGCGTTTTTGCCGGGGAATCCGGTTTTTGCACTGCACGGCCAGCTTTATCGCAATTATTGGATAAGGCTTTTGATGAAAACCGCCGACATTATCGAATTTGACAATAACGATGTGCCAGATTTGAAAAATCTTATTTCGACCGTAAAATCGGGGCGGCTTTGCGTGATTTTTCCCGAAGGCAGAATGACAAATTCCGGCAACATTATGAAGATATATGAATCGGCCGGACTTTTGGCGGACAAAGCAGATGCTCCGGTTATTCCGATTTGGATAAACGGCCTGCAATATTGCTATTTTTCAAAAACCGGCGGAAAGCTGCCGCATCGTTTGATGCCGAGGACAAAGATTGTGGTTGACGCACCGCGCCCGCTCAAGCTGAAAGACGAGTTGCGCCACCAAAGAAATCATATTTCAAACGAAGTATATAAGATTATGCGTGAACAGAATTTTGAGGCGATATATGACCCGAAAATGACGGTGTTTACACAGCTGATTAAGGCGGCAAAAGTGCACGCAAAGCGCAAATTCGGGTTTGCTCGTCCGACAGTTTTGGAAGATATTCAACGCAAGCCGAACAGCTTTAAGGATGTTATGATAAAGTCATATATACTCGGACGCTATTTCTCCAAAATTTCGGCTCATCAGGAACCTCTCGGAATTATGCTTCCGAACTCGGTTGCCGCAATATGCACATTTTTCGGACTTAATGCATACGGACAGGTCCCTGTGATGATAAATTTCAGCGCTGGCGTTCAAAATATTGTATCGTGCACCAAAACCGTTCAGATGAAAAAAATCATCACATCGAAACTTTTTGTGAAAAAAGCAGGGCTTGAGAATGTTGTTTCTGCTTTGAAAGATGCTGGTTGCGAGATTTTTTATTTGGAAGAATGCGCAAAGAAAATTTCGATTTTTGCAAAAATACTCGGCGTTTTGCAATACAAAGTAAAATATGTTCCGTATAAGGCATTGCCGAGCGACAGAGCCGTGATTTTGTTTACCTCCGGTTCCGAAGGTGCGCCGAAAGCGGTTGTGCTGACCAACGCAAACATTATTTCAAATGTATGGCAGATTGCAACATTCGAGACTTTGAATATTACGGATACGGTGCTGAACTCAATGCCGATATTCCACAGTTTCGGCCTTGTTCTCGGCACATTGTATGCTCTTTATCAGGGCGCGAAAGTCTTTTTGTATCCGTCTCCACTGCATTTCCGCGTTATCAGCGATTTGCTGTATGAACTTTCGGCTACGGTGATGATCGGAACGGACACATTTTTCCGCAGTTATGCAAAAATTTCTCACCCGCTTGATTTCGGCTCTCTGCGTTTGGTATATGCCGGAGCGGAAGGAGTCAAACTTGATACCCGCAATATTTTGAATGAGCGCCTGGGGACCCGCCTGATGGAGGCATATGGAACAACGGAATGCTCTCCGGCGGTTGCGGGAAACAATATGGTATTCAACAAATTCGGCACAATCGGAAAGCTATGCCCCGGAATGCAGTGCAGACTCGATAAGGTTGACGGCATAGAAAAGGGCGGAGAGCTGGTTGTTAAAGGTCCGAATGTTATGGCCGGATATATTCTGCCGGACAATCCAGGGGTTTTGGTTCCGCCGGAGGACGGTTGGTATCATACCGGAGATATTGTGGAAATTGATGAAATCGGCTTTATCACTATCAAAGACCGCATTAAGAGATTTGCAAAGATCGGCGGCGAGATGGTATCTTTGCGCGCGGTTGAAAATATGATTTGCAAAGCGTTCAATTATAAAGATGATTTTGTCTGCGGCGTTATTGCGGTACCTCACGAAAATAAAGGTGAGCAGATTGTGGTAGTGACCAACGAGCCGACCTTAAATATTGAGATGTTGCGCGACTTTATTAAACAAAACGGATATCCGGAGCTTTATCTTCCGCGCATTATATTGCACAAAGATAAAATTCCGATGTTCGCGACAGGAAAAGTTGATAATGTAAGTTTGAAAAAAGAGGTTATTGAGGAACTTAAGGCTGGGGTATAACAGCCAACAACAAAGGAGGTATTTATGACTACTGTTGCACTAAGACAATATACACGCAGAGAAGAAATTTTTAGTAGCGTTGTACACGGTGTCGGAACGGTTTTCGGCGTCGCGGCTCTGACGGTTTTGGTAACTTTGAGCTCAATCTATGGTTCGGCATGGGGAATTGTTGCTTCCGCTGTTTTCGGCGCCAGTATTATCGTGATGTATTGCGCATCGACCATATATCACGCAATACCTTTTCCGAATGCGAAAAAAGTTTTGAAAAAATTTGACCATATATCAATATATTATCTGATAGCAGGAACATATACGCCGTTTTTGCTTGTTCCGCTGCGCGGCACGACCGGTTGGATTGTGTTCGGCATAATTTGGGGCGCGGCAATTTTGGGCACAATCTTAAAATTGGTTTTGCCGGTAAACGGTGCGAAATTTTGGTCGATTGCGCTATACGCCGGAATGGGCTGGGCAGTGGTGTTCGTCTCCAAAAGTCTGATAGAGGTTTTGCCGACCGTAAGCTTTGTTTTTTTGGTCTTAGGAGGGCTGTTTTATACTGTCGGAATCTGCTTCTATCTGTGGAAGAGCAAAGAGTTTACGCACGCGATTTGGCATTGTTTTGTTCTTTTTGGCACGATAATGCACTTTTTTGCGATTTTGTTCAGCTGCATTTTTTAAGAAAAAAATCGTTGTAAAATAAAAAAACAATGCTATATTCTGCTCATAATTTCGGAGGAATATGATATGTGTTTTTGTTGCGGAGTTGCAGAAATGTTGGCGTTTGCCGCCGGTTTGAAGATTGTGGCGATTTGCAGAAAGAAAAAGTGCAAATGCGACCGCCCGCATGAAGAACCGGAAAACGGCAAAAATATTCAGATGCCGAAAACCATTGTGGTAGAGCAGGGAAAAGGCAGCGATTCGCCGACCGTGTAACTAAATATTTTCTATTTTATTTGCAATATATTGCCGATGAGCTTCAGAGATGCTGCCGTCGGCAATTTTGTTTTTCAGAATACTCTTGATATCCGCGCGGACGGATTTTTCATTTATGGCAATGTTGACAAGGTTTGTTACGGCAGAAAAAAATATTTCGTCATGAGGACTGTTCAAAAACTCAATAATGTCAAGATATGGGGCGTGTTTTTCATCTGTGTTGCACTTTTTGCGCAGGTCAAAAGTATCGCGCTGAATTTTCAGAGCTTTGCGCTTGGATATGTCTTTATGCTCAAAAAGATTGAGCAGACTGTGCCCGTTTTTTAAAAAAGAACTCAATTTATACAAAACATTACTCATTATCTACCTCTGCCCAACAATATAAGCAAAAATAAAAAAAATAAAAGGAAAAATTTCTTAATTATGATTTTTTATGCCAAATCAAGCGCTTCTGCCGGATAGATGCGGTTTTCGGGGCAGATTTCCACGAATTCGGTAAAATGGCCTTCAAACTGAGGCTCAACCATTTGAAATTTGTCTTTTTTCATATCATCGTCCGAGAGAGTCGCCTCAAAAACAATGATAATTTCGTGGCCTTTTTTGCCGTTAAATTCAAACAGATTTTCAACAACGCCGAGCTTTTTGCCGACTTTGACCTCAAGATTGTTCTCTTCCTTAAACTCGCGGATAAGAGTATTTTCGGCAGTTTCAAAAAAATTGATGCCGCCGCCCGGAAGTCGATAAAAATATTGATTTTTCTTTTCATCATAGCCTTTGTTTGCCAAAACTTTGTTGCCTTTGTGGATTATGGCAACGGCCAGCGGGCGGATAGTGTTTTGCCGGCGGGTTTTGACCCAAAATCTGCAAAATGTGCGGCCGTCTTCATCGGTATAAGGAACGGCTTCCAGGCCGCGGAATTCCGTCATTGCCCACTTTGCGACTTTGTAAGAGCCCGTATTTTCTTTTCTGCAGCTTATCATAACCTGTTCAAGCCCGAGTTCTGCGGCTTTTGCCAGACAAAGAGCCAGACCCTTTTTTGCATAACCTTTGTTTCTTTGCGACGGCACAATTTGATAGGCGATATGCCCACCGTTTTTCGTCAGTTTCGGGGTTAATTCGTGGCGCAGAGAAAATGTTCCGATATATTTTCCGTCCTCCACAAGCCAAAATGTGGAATTTTTCACCCAGCCTTTTTTGAGCCCGATACCTTTTTCTGCATTGTTCAACATTGTTTGATAATCACAAAAATCCTGCGGCAACAAATCAATCATCTTGTCTACCGCATGAATTTGAAAAGGTGCGTTGTCTGCGCGATATTCTTCAAGCGCCGGAATAACGGAACTGAGATATATTTCACTCGGTCTGACCAATTCTAACATTTTTTTCTCCGTATATTTTGCGATATTTCAGCAATGATGGCATCAAAAATCCGTTTAGTCAACAAAAAATCCCCCGGAGTTCGGGGGATTTTGTTTTGCTTAGTATCTGCCGTGGCAGTGTTTGAATTTCTTTCCGCTGCCGCACGGGCAAGGCTCGTTTCTGGCCACTTTGCCCCAGGTTGACGGATCGTCCGGATTAAACTCTTTTGCTTGCGGCCTGAATCTTGCCTGATTTTCAACCGCGGCCGCCGGGCGCTGCTGAACAACCGAAGATGCTTCTTCATGAATTGCATTCATATTCTGATTTTGCACCTTTTGTTCTCTTTGCTGCAAATGTTCTGCGCTTTCCTGCTTAATCTGAGTGCGGCAGATTACAACGGTAGTCTGCTCTTTGAGCGCATCAAGCATATCCGCAAACATCTTGAACGCCTCTTTTTTGTATTCGTTCAGAGGGTCTTTTTGTCCATACGCGCGCAGAACAATCGTGTGGCGCATCAAATCAAGAGTAGCGATGTGGTCTTTCCACAGCTGGTCAAGAACCTGCATCAGAATGCTTTTTTCGACCATACGCAGAATATTTTCAGGAATTCCGGCATTTTTCTCTTTCAGATGTTCTTCAACCGAATTGATAACATTTTCGCGGATATCATCTTCGTTGACATCTTTTTCTTTCGCCCACTGCGCAATCGGAAGATCAAAGCCGGTAACACGCAGAATATCCTGATGCAGTCCGTCGATATCCCAATGTTCCGGAGCCGTGCCTGCCGGAATATGTGCATCAACGATTTCCGAAAGCAGTTCCTGACGCATATCCATAACAATTTCGGACAAATCATCAGATTCCATCATTTCTTTGCGCTGAGCATATATAACTTTGCGTTGTTCGTTCATCACATTGTCATATTTGAGCAGGTTTTTACGAATATCAAAGTTGCGCTCTTCGACTTTTTGCTGAGCTTTCTCAAGCGCTTTTGAAATCCACGGGTGGACAAGCGGCTCGCCTTCCGGCAGTCCGAGTTTTTGCAAGACGGAAGACATTCTTTCCGAGCCGAAAATACGCATCAGGTCGTCTTCCATAGAAAGGAAGAATTTAGATGTTCCGGGATCTCCCTGACGGCCGGAACGACCGCGCAATTGGTTGTCGATACGGCGGCTTTCGTGTCTTTCGGTGCCGAGAATATACAATCCGCCAGCTTTGATGACTTCTTCTTTTCCGGCCTCAATCTCCGCTTTGAGTTTTTCTTTGATTTTTTCAACTTCTTCCGGCGATTCTTCTCCGGTCAAAATCTTTTTCAAACGCATATCAAGGTTACCGCCGAGCTGAATATCGGTACCGCGTCCTGCCATATTGGTGGCGATTGTGATTGCACCCGGAACACCGGCCTGAGCCACAATCGCAGCCTCGCGCTCGTGGTGTTTCGCGTTCAAAACCTCAAAGCTTACATTGCTTTTTGCACGCAGCAGGTTTGCAACCAGTTCTGATTTTTCAATCGATGTCGTGCCGACCAAAACCGGCTGTCCGCGGCGGTGGCAATCCAAAATCGTATCAACGATGGCAGTGTATTTTTCTTTTTCGGTGCGATAGATTACATCTTGCAAATCTTGTCTGATAACCGGCTTATTGGTTGGAATTTCAACACAGGGCAGGTTATAAATATCCATAAATTCGCTTTCTTCGGTCATCGCTGTACCTGTCATACCGGCAAGCTTCGGATACAAACGGAAATAGTTTTGGAAAGTGATAGATGCAAGTGTCTGATTTTCGGACTGAATATCAACATGCTCTTTTGCCTCAATCGCCTGATGCAGACCGTCTGAATAGCGGCGGCCTTCCATGATTCTGCCCGTAAATTCATCAATAATGACAACTTTGCCGTCTTTGACAATATAGTCAACATCGCGTGTAAACAGCTTGTGCGCTTTCAACGCCTGATTTACATGGTGAACGAGCATGACATTGCCGATGTCATACAGTCCGCCTTCGGTAATCATTCCGAGCTGTTTTAAGATATTTTCAACATGCTCCATACCGGTTTCGGTCAAAACAACCGTGCGGGCTTTTTCGTCTTTTTCATAGTCTGAAGGAACAAGCTGCGGAATAACCTTGTCAACGGTGATATATCTTTCCGAGCTGTCTTCCGCGGCGCCTGAAATAATAAGCGGAGTTCTGGCCTCATCAATCAAAATTGAATCGACTTCATCGACAATCGCATAATTGAATTCTCTTTGAACTCGGTCTGCCAGCGAAAATTTCATATTGTCGCGCAAATAATCAAAGCCGAGCTCGTTGTTTGTGGCATATATAATATCGGAATTATATGCGGCGCGTCTTTCGTCATCGTCTTTTTCATGAACGATATAATCAACGGTCAGACCCAAAAAGCGATAAACCTGTCCCATCCACTCGGCATCGCGTTTTGCCAAATAGTCATTAACCGTGACGATGTGTACGCCTTTGCCGGTCAAGGCATTGAGGTATGCGGACAGTGTCGCGACCAAAGTTTTTCCTTCACCGGTTTTCATTTCGGCAATCATACCTTTGTGCAGAACAATACCGCCGACCAGCTGAACATCATAGTGTCTTTGCCCCAAAGTTCTTTTTGCGGCTTCTCTGACACAGGCAAAAGCTTCCGGCAGAATATCATCAAGTTCTTCGCCGTTTTTAAGTCTAGCCTTAAATTCGGCGGTCTTATTTTTTAATTCTTCATCTGAAAGTTTTTCAAATTCAGGTTCTAATTGGTTGATTTGACGAACGATTCTGTACTGTCTTTTCACAAAACGATCATTGGCACTGCCAAAGATGCAACGAGCTATTTTTCCTAACATATTGTATTTACCCTATCATTTAAAACGAATTATTATAGATTTAGTGTTTATATTACATAAAGTCAACATTTGCTTAAAACTTATAAACTTCATAATAAAAAAACTTGCAAAAATACACATAATTGCTATATCTGATAGATAGTTAAAACAATTATGACACGGAGAAAATAATGAAAAAGTTTTTAGTATTTTTGTTCGGACTTTTATGCGGTGCGGCAGTGGTTTTCTTTGCGCTGACGCCGAAACAAAAGGTTTTACAGTATATAGGTCTTGAAAAAGAACAGCCGGTTGTTGAAGATATTGTGATTGAAGAAGACGATGTGATTGAAGGAGATGATGCGCTGGAAAATGTTGAAACTCCGGCCGTTTCCGAAACACAAACAGCAACAGAGCCGACAGAAGAAAAATCTGCCGAATCTGTTCCTGCCGCAGAAATTGTTCCGGCAGAACCGGTTGAACAGCCAAAGCCTGAAAAAATTGACACAACACACGGAAATCATGGTGTTGCCGCAGTAGTAAACGGCGAGGAAATTACGGTTGATGAAATTCGCTATACATACGATGTAAATCCTCAAATCAAAGGGAACTACTCGTTTAAGGATTTTTACAACAAAGCCGTAAAAATTTATGTTGACGGCAAACTTGTGTATGATGCCGCGGTTGCCAGCAAAATTCCGGAAACTGAAGAATATGCAAAACAGGTTGAGCTGATGAAGCAGGATATTGCCCGCAAAGTTTTCATCGAAAAAACATTGGAGCGTTCAATTAAAGATGAAAATGTAAAAAAACTTTATAACGAATACATAAAGAAATTCGTTTCGGAAAAAGAAGTTAAAGGAAAACATATTTTGGTTGATTCCGAAGATGTGGCAAAAGAGGTAATCAAACAGCTTGATGAAGGTGTTGATTTTGACGATCTTGCTGCGTATTATTCCAAAGAATTGGCTGATTTGGGCTGGTTTACAAAAGATAAGATGATACCGGAATTCGGCGAGGCTGCTTTTTCTATCAAACAGGGAACATATTCTAAAGAACCTGTTCATACTCAATACGGATATCACATTATCTATATTGAAGATATCAGAGATTCTAAACCTGCTACATATGAAGAAATCGCTCCGCAGCTCAAACAGATGATGACCCAAAAGGTTATGGAAACCATCTATTCTTCTATCAAGAACGGGGTAGACATTACGATTTATGATTATGACGGCAATGTTATGGATCCGCAGGCTGAGGACAAAGAAAACAGCGAAGCTGAAAAAACAGCAGCCGGAGAAGAGGTCTCCAAGTAATCCGGTTTTCGGCAAAATAAAAACGCGTCGTTTTTTACGGCGCGTTTTTTTTGATGATTGTTTTTTGTTATCTTACCGGAACATCTTGACGAATAGCGAACAAAATCTGATCACGAAATTCTATCGGGTGTGTAATGTCCGAAATTTTTACATGTTCATCGTTTCCGGTCTGAATAATAATGTCGCCGGAGTTGAATATGCGCTGAATAAAGCTTTGCTCAAGCTGAACATCGTTGATTTTTGTCAGCGGCACATTTCTTTCTTTTACGGCAACAATACCGCGGCGGAAACATACTCTTTGGTTGGTTACCATATATGTTTTGAGGTGGTTGTCCAAAGTGCGCACAATGAGCGGAATGAGCAAAAACGCACCGAAACCGATAATAATAAGCGGTAGGTTCAAAAGCCCAACAACACGGAATATATCAAACCTTTCGAACAAATCCGGAAAGTTGTATGCAATCAAAATCAGAGCCAGTCCGATAATGAACAAAATGTTCGGAATAACAAACACAAGCGGGTGAAAGTCAGTCGTATCTCTGATATATTCGTTTGGTCTTAATGCTACTCTCATAGTCCCTCCTAAAAGATTATTTGTCCTTTGACGGCCATCCATTGAACCGCAATATACATAAAGTATCCGAGTACATAGGTCGCGCCGCTGAGCCGTCCGATTTTGTGCGAAACATACATAATCGGGAGCAAAAATCCCGAAGATAATATCATCACCCAAATATCAAAATTTATAAATTGTGTCGGAACATCTATTTCTACCATACTTGAAGATGCTCCCATAATCAATACGATATTCCAAACATTTGAACCGATAATGTTTCCGAGTGCAACATCTGCCTGACGGCGGAATGCGGCCATACAGGTTGTTGCAAGCTCAGGCAACGATGTTCCGAACGCAATAAGCGTCAAGCCGATGATGTCTTCAGAAACTCCGAATGCTTTTGCCACAAAAACCGCGCCGTCAACCAGCAAATCCGCACCGTAAATTATTCCTGCAAGTCCGCCGACGGTCACCAACGATACAAACGCCCAGCTGCGGTTTGCAATCGGACTGACGCTGCTTTCTTCGTCTTCCGAATTTTTGGAATTGCGATAATTAATAAAGATGAATATTGCGAGCAAAAGCAACAAAAACAAACCTTCTCTGTTATCAAAAGTTCCGTCTTTTGCAAAAAAGGCAAACAAAATCGTGACAAACATCATAAACAGATAGTCGCGGGAGAATGTTTTTATGTTGGCTCTTATCGGATATATCATTGCTGCCGCGCCGAGAATAAGCATTACATTCGCAATGTTTGAGCCGATGACATTGCCGAGTGCGATTCCTGCCGAACCTTTCATTGCCGAGCTGATACTGACCACAAATTCAGGCGCTGATGTGCCGAATGCGACAATCGTCAATCCGATGATGATTGCCGGAATATTAAGTTTGTTTGCAATCGCAACCGCACCGCGAACCGTATATTCCGCGCCATATATCAAAAGGACGAACCCGATTAAAATTTTTATCAATGCTAAAGCCATATTTGCTCCTTATACCTGCAATATTATTCTAAAATCGTTTTAAAACACTTAATTTTTGCAAAAAATTAACAGAATTGTCGCGATTTTTCAAAAATAATCCGCCTTATTGTATTATTTATGCGGAAAAATGTTGCGTTCAAGCATAAAATTGTAAATTTGTGTATTGACAACAAACAAAATTGGTATATTTTGATAAGCAATTTTGATGCGCCCTTAGCTCAGCAGGATAGAGCAACAGCCTTCTAAGCTGTGGGTCAGACGTTCGAATCGTCTAGGGCGCGCCATTTTTTTGGAATTGAGTTTTGTTTTGAGGCTTGCCGAGACGATTTTCAATTCCGACAAAGCTGTTTTGTTCCTCCTTATCGGAGGTTTTTTTATATGTGGAATACAAAATGAACTTATCGCGTCAAGAAATCATAGCTTTGCTTAAAGATGAAAAAAATCAACAGGCTTTGTTTGCAAAAGCGGACGAAATTCGGCAGAGATATGTCGGTGATGAGGTCCATTTGCGGGCACTGATAGAGTTTTCAAACATCTGCCGCAACAATTGTATGTATTGCGGAATCCGCAAGGATAATCGTAATGTCAAGCGCTATCATATGAGTGAGGACGAGCTGGTAAATACGGCAAAATCCGCGGCGGAAATGGGCTTTAAGACCGTGGTTATGCAGTCCGGAGAAGATATGTATTATAATTCGTCGCGGCTGTGCAACATTATTGAGCGGATAAAAAAGTTTGATGTCGCGATAACTTTGAGCATCGGCGAGCGGGATTATGATGACTATAAAGCCTTCAAAGAAGCCGGCGCTGACCGATATCTGATCCGAATTGAAACCACCGACAAAGATTTATATCACAAACTTGATCCGGATATGAGCTGGAACCGCCGCTATGAATGTTTGTGCGCGCTGAGAGATTTGGGCTATGAAGTCGGTTCCGGAATTATGGTCGGGCTTCCGGAACAAACAATAGAATCGATTGCCGATGATTTGTTGTTTTTGCAAAATTTCGGCGTTGATATGGCAGGAATCGGTCCCTTTATTCCGCATAGCCAAACTCCTCTGAAAGATTGCGCGGGAGGTTCGCTCGGGCTGGCGCTGCGGACAATGGCGGTTATGCGCCTTTTGCTCGAAGACATAAATATTCCGGCGACTACCGCGATGGAAACATTGCACCCGAACGGCAGAATTTTGGCCTTAAAATCAGGCGCAAATGTTGTGATGCCGAATGTTACCGAAGGCGAATACCGCAGATTATATGAGCTTTATCCCGGCAAAATATGCATAAACGACACACCGGCACAATGCCGAACCTGCATCGGTGCAAAAATATTGTCCATCGGACGCAAAATCGGCACCGGCTTCGGCGGACATAAAAAATAAAAAACAGCCCCTGAAGAGGAGCTGTTTTGAACAATCATTCCAAAGGAACCGTGCATTGCCAATCAGAATATTCGCCGCCGGAAATATACAGGTGCGTAAGATTCGTCATAGACTCGGCAAAGGTTCGTTTGTTTTCGAGATCTTTTAATTCCAGATACTGAGGATTTCTGCGTAAAGCCGCGCCTTCAATATCCATAGCTTTGGCTCTACCTTCCGCTTTGGCAATTTCAGCATTGGCATCTGCTTTTGCTTTGATTACCTGTTGCCGCGCTTCCTCTTCAATCTGTACGGTTTTGTTTTTGGCCTTTTGAGCTTCTTGTTCGGCAAGTACTTTTTCTTCAATTCCTTTTTCGAAAGCGTCGGAATAGTCGATGTCGTTGATTGCGAATCTGACATCGGTAAAATACTCGGAGGACAATTGATTCTGAATATCGGCCTCAATCAAACGGGCAACACTGTCACGGTTAGAGACTAAATCGGTTGCGGTCCATTTTCCGATAACGGCTTTCATTGAAGAATGCAACGTTGGCAAAATTGTCTTTTCTTCATATCCTTTGCCATAGGTCAGATAGATGTCGGGAGCGTTTGCCGAAACAATCCGATATGTGAATACATATTTGATTGTGGCCGGCTGAATGTCCTGCGTATAAGTCTGATCTGCGACCTCAACTCTTTGCGTGGTTTTTTCAAACTTTACAAATTTTGAGATGAGCGGCCATTTGGCGGACAATCCGTAAGCCGGTTCTTTCGAAACTTTTCCCAAAGTGACTCTGACGCCGACTTCTTCAGGCCCTACAACGCGGAATGAGCCGGAGACAAGCATTCCAAAGATGACAGCTGCGACAATTATCCAAATGAAGCTGCCGATTTTGATGTTTTTGCTCTCTTTGTCATGAAAAAATCCCATAAGCGTAATAATTTAGAAAACCTTCGGAATATAAGCATAACTTATTGCAACGCATTGATTATATATATTGGTCCCTAAGACGCGTAGTCTTAAACTGCAAGGCAGCGGGCGGTTCTGAGCTAAGAACTCTTTCCATCAATGAGGTTGTTTTTCGGAAATGTTATAATACCATCGGTTCGGTTAATAATGATGAGAAATAATCTGTTTTCGGCAGAGAATATACTTTAAGATGCAAATTTTGTCAATATGCTTTTGCAAAAAATGAATTTGACGATGCAAAATCGTCAATTGTGTGCCGCATAAAATAAAAAAACGACACCTGTTTTGTCCAAACGAACAATGCCGATTTTTGAAAAAATGTGAAAATCAGTGCATAATCAGACCGCGGCTTGAATCATACTGTTCATTGTATATGAGGCGATAACCTTTGCCGCAGTCATTGCCTTTATAACTCCAATCGGAAACAATGTCATCTTTAATTATAAAAGTGGTTATGCAGTAGTACTCGGTTTTTCTATAATCACCCTCATTGATTTTGATTTTTTCTGATCTTCTGTATGTGAAAAATTCGGTATTTTTATCGGATTTATATTTTCTGTTAGGAATACCCAAATCCAAAAGAAGGTCTTCTTTCGGTTGGCCGAGAAAAGAGTTCAGCGTGTTTGTATAATCGCGGTTCACGGTCGAGCAGGCTGACAGAGTTAAAACGGCGGACAAAAGAGAAAGCATCTTTTTCATATCAAAACTCCAAAAAAATTTTATAAGATATTATTGCGCGTAAATTTTTGTTGTCAACAATTATCAGTTCATATTTTGTTCTGTTGTGGACATTTGAATGACAATTTGATGGCGCCATTTCAAAAATATTCTTGCAAAATATCCCCGTTATCCCCATTATCCACAGGGCATGAAAAAAATAAAAAATATAGTCTTTGTATTTTGATTTTTTATATTCTATAAAGGGAGCGAATAAGAACTTTTCAAAATGATACAGAGATAAAAATGAATACCCCTGACCCTAAACAACTTCCTCAAAATATTGAGGCCGAACAGGCTTTGCTCGGTGCAATTTTGGCAAATAACAAAGCTTTTGAAAAGGTTTCGGAATTTTTGAAACCGGAGCATTTTGCCGAACAAATCCACCAAAAGATTTTTGAGGTTATATCTACTTTGCTGCAACGCGGACATGTTGCCGATATCATCACCCTTAAGAACTATTTTGAACAAAACGGAACGCTTGATGAGGTCGGCGGATATCAATATCTGGTAAAACTGGCAGAAGCCGCGTCTCCTTTGACTAACGCCGAATATTATGCAAACTTTATTTATGACAAATTTTTGCGCCGCGAACTGATTAATACCGGATATGAAATTGTTAATGATGCGCTGAAAGAAGATATTGATCTCAGCGCCTCGGAACAGATTGAGACTGCTGAAAAAAAGTTGTTTGACCTTTCATTTCAGGGCGAATCGCAGCCGGGGTTTATAGATTTTTCATCTGCGTTGCAGTCATCTTTGGGCTATATTTCGCAAGCCTATGAAAAAGAAGGAAAAATTTCGGGGCTGCCGACCGGGCTCGATGCGCTTGATGCAAAAACAGGCGGGCTTAACGATTCGGATCTGATTATTATCGCAGGCCGTCCGGCGATGGGTAAAACCGCGCTTGCAACAAATATTGCGTATAATGTTGCGGAATATATGAGTCATGAAAAAAATATGGATCCGAAATCAAAAGGTGTAGCGTTTTTCTCTCTGGAAATGTCCGCCGATCAGCTGGCATCGAGAATTTTGTCGACCGTAACGCAGACGCCTGACCACAAAATGCGCACCGGAGACTTGGAAAAGTCTGAATTTACGCGAATTGTGGCCGCGGTTCGTGAACTTGAGAACACGCCGCTTTATATTGACGATACTCCGGGATTGACCATCAACAACATACGCACCCGCGCCCGCAGACTCAAGCGCTCTAAGGGGCTGGGGCTGATTGTGATTGATTATATTCAACTGATTACCGGTTCAAGCAAAAAGAACGAAGGCAACCGCGTTCAGGAATTGTCCGAAATTTCGCGCGGGCTGAAGATTTTGGCGAAAGAGCTGAAAGTTCCGGTGATTGCGCTTTCGCAGCTGAACCGCGGCGTTGAGCAGCGCGACGACAAAAAACCGGTAATGTCAGACTTGAGAGAATCTGGATCTATTGAGCAAGATGCCGATATAGTTATGTTTGTTTATCGTGAAAACTATTATATCGTCAACGAACAGCCGAAACAAAAGGCCAACGAGTTGCCGGAACACTTGCAAAAGCGTATGGAAGAATGGGAAAAACGCAAACGCGAAACGGCCAATATCGCCGAGGTAATTATCGGGAAGCAAAGACATGGTCCGACCGGTACGGTTCAGCTGTTTTGGAACGGCGAATTTACACAGTTTGGCAATCTGACAAAAGAAGAATATCTCCCGGAGCGCAATGAATAAGATGACGCAAAAAACTTTTGAACTGACCGAACAATATAATCCGCAAGCAAGGTTTGATGATGCGGCATCTGCGGTAGAGCCGAATTTTTGGCAGTATAAAAAGTTGGAAGATTTTTCAAAAGAAGAATGGGAGCTGGTTTGCGACGGATGCGGCAAATGCTGCTTAAACAAGCTCGAAATAAAAGGAAAAATCAGGTTTACAAGCGCGGTATGCCGATTTTTGGATTGCAAAAGCTGTTTGTGCAAAATTTATGAACATCGGTTTGAAGTTGTTCCTGACTGCCGCGATATCGACCTTGCCGCAGTGCGCGAAAAACCGCGTTGGCTGCCGAAAACCTGCGCATATTGGCTACTTGACAACGGATATGATTTGCCCGACTGGCACCCGCTGAAAACCGGCAGAGCCGCTTCGGTAACAGAGGCAAAAATGTCTCTTTCCGGCCGCAATGTTACAAATGAAAGTGATGTAAAAGATTATGAAGATTACATTGTTGACTGGCAAGACTTATAACCTTGAAAATGTGTTTGATTTTCCGCTTGAAGTGCATCAATCGCCCCGAGCGGCGCGTCTTTCGCTCAAAATCGATTCAAAGCGCAGAATTCCGGTGCTCACAATGCCGATTTTTTGCTCGGAAAAACAGGCGATATCGTTTGTGAAAAAAAATATGGTTTGGTTGCAAAATGCGCTGTCGTCAATTCCGGAAATCAAACATTTTGAAAACGGCGAAAAAATTTCTTTGTTCGGAGAAAATGTAACTATCCGCCATATGCCGAATCTTTCCGGCGGAACAAGAGTGGAAAATGGTGAGTTGTTGGTCGGCGGCGGAATAGAGTTTTTGCATTCCAGAGTAAAGACATATATCAAAAAAGAGGCAAAAAAACGCTTTTTGCAAATATCTCGCGAAATGGCTGACAAACTCGGCGTCAGCATAAAAAACATAACGATAAAGGACACAAAATCAAGGTGGGGAAGTTGCTCTTCGCTGCATAACATAAACTACAACTGGAGAATTGCTCTCGCGCCGGATTTTGTTATAAATTATCTGATGGCGCATGAGGTTTCGCACCTTGTACACCCGAATCATTCGGTCGATTTTTGGCGCTGTGTCGAAAGTTTGTGCCCGAATATGAAACACGGCAACGGCTGGCTTAAAAAATTCGGTAAAAATCTCAATATTTATGAGTAAAAAAGCTTTACTTTTATCAATTTATAAATATTTTTGATGTATGTAATATGGCAATATTCTGATGATTTTTGGGAGATAAAAGATGAAAAAAATTGCAATTGTCGGAGATTTGAAAAACCTCGGCCGCGAGCTGCTGTCAATTTTAGAAGAAAACGGCTGGAAAAAAGACAGCGTTTTTGCGGTTGAAAACAAAGCGCCGCTCGGCACCACGGTTTCTTTCGGTGAAGATGACGAGATAGATGTTTTCAATCTTGATGATTTTGATTTTTCAAAAGCCGATGGTGCAATTTTTGCGGCTTCGGAAGAAATCAGCAAAAAACACCTTGCAAAAGCGGCCGCAAGCGGTGCGAAAATTGTCGACTGTTCCGGCGCTTCTTTTGAAAATACGGAAGTTCCGATGGTCATCGCCGGAATTAATGATGAAAAAATCGCATCGGCAAAAAGCAATGTTGTCGGCGTTCCGTCGTTTTTTGTTACGCAGATGCTGCTCCCGCTGCAAAAAATCGCCAAAGATTATGACATTAAAAGAATCGTGACTTCTACATATACTTCAACTTCGGTATACGGCAATGAGGCGATGGACGAGCTGTTTAATCAAACGCGCAAAATTTTTATGAATGAGCCGCTTGTTGACGATGAAGAGATTTTTCACAAACAGATAGCCTTTAATGTTTTGCCGCAAATCGGAGAATTTATGGGCGATGAAACAAGCACGGAATGGCAGATTAATGCTCAGAGCAAAAAAGTTTTGGGGCTCGATGTTAAAATCCATGCAAATTGTGCGATAATTCCGGCGTTTGTAGGCTCTGCTCAGTTTGTTAATGTTGAATGCGAAAACGAAGTTGATGCCGATGAAATCAAAAATTTGATGAGCGAAACCAAAGGCGTTGTCGTATTTGACAAGAATGTCGACGGCGGATATGTTTCGCTTGCCGATGTGCAGGGCGAGGACAGTGTTTATGTCAGCCGAATTCGTCAAGATGTGTCGGTGGAAAACGGGTTCAGTTTTTGGTGCGTGGCCGACAATATCCGCGCCGGAGTTGCGCAAAACGCGTTTAATGTTATCAAACTTATGCTGAAATAAGGACATAATATGAAAAAAATCGTAACTTTGCTGTTTTTGTTTGCCGCGGTCGTTCAGCCTTGCAACTCGTTTGCGGAGCAGGCAGATGTTGACGCGGTCACTCGTGTGGTAGAAAGCCAAAAATCGAACGATGTCGATTTCAGCGAGATTAATGTCCGACTGAAAAATATTGAAGATTCCATCAAAAGCGGGCAGGCCTCGGATGAAGATGTCAAGTCTTTTTCAAACACTCTGACTTCTACCGAAAGTTCGTTGCTTGACATAAAAAAACAGCAGGAGCGCGAAGCAAAATTTGTGCAAAAAAGGATTGAGGCACTCGGCGACGGGCCGAAAGACGGCGATACCGAGCTTGAAATAATCACGCAAAAACGGCAGGAATTTGCTCAGGAAATGGCTCTGCAAAAGGCCAAAATTGCCGAAGTTGATATTTTGCTGGCAAAAATTTATGAATTGAATACATTGGCGGTCAATCAGCATAACCGCCAGCTGCTCGGAGACCTGATGTCGCGTCAGCCGTCGCTTGTTTATCCGCAGAACCTGTACACTTCAACCAAATCGTTTTTGACATTTTTGGTAAATATTATCGAATCGCCTGCAAAGTGGTATAAAAACTCCACCGGTATGCTGAAAGCAAATATGCTGATTTCGATTTCTTTGATGCTGGCTTTGCTTTTGCTCGGAATTTGGGTCAGATTGGTGATTATGAAAAAGTGGGGATACCGCAGCGATATAACTTCGCCGAATTATGAGCAAAAACTGTTGGTTGCCGCGCGGGTTGCGGTGGCATACGGAATTATACCGTCGTGCATAATCGGCGGATTTTTGGTTTGGATAATCAGTACCGGCGGACTATCGCAGGGATTTTTCAGCGTCGTTCTGGCAAATGCTTTGTATTTTTCGCTGTATGCGGTTATCGGAAGAGCCATAGCCAGAGTTACTTTTGCTCCGTATCACGAAGAATGGCGGCTTGTAAAAACAAACACTTTCAGGGCGAAAAATATTGTCAATTCAATATATTGGAGCCTGATATTGGTATGCGCGTCGCTCTGTCTTGACAGTATTGCCACCCATGCAAACTATCCGATTGAACTTTTGTATTTTTTGAGTACTCTTTCTGCCGGAATTCAGGCATTTTGCTTTGCTCTGATAGTCAATTCGGCAATCAAAAAAGAGCAAACGGAAGATGACGATGCCGAAGATGACAAGCTTTCCGGCGAATGGAAAATCAGCTTTTTTACCACACTGTTTTCTCTCGGAATTTTCGGACTGGCTCTTGCCGGATATTCAAGATTGGCGCTGTATATAATGTCCAGACTGTTTTTGTCGGCTCTGATGATTGGCGCTTTTGTCCTGATAAAGCGGGCTTTGACAGACTTTTTCAATCGGCTGCTGACCGCATCGCTGAGCCTTTCAAAACGGCGGGTAAAGAACAAAATTATCGAAAATCTGGACTTGTTTACATCGATAATTTTTACTCCGATTTTGTTGCTGTTGCTGATTTTTGCTTTGCTTAATCTGTGGGGAATGCCGACTGATTTTCTGTTGCAAAGTATCAAAAAGCTGTTCCTCGGCTTTAAGATCGGCGGGGTGGAAATTTCTCTGGTGTCAATTTTGCTGGGAATTGCCGCGTTTTTCGGTGCGATTTATCTTTTCAAAATTATGACAGCAAAGCTCAAAAACAACATTTTGACAAAGCTCAGTATTGATGACGGTATCAAAAATTCTATGCTGACGACGCTCCGATTTTTGAGCACCATATTCGCGGCGTTGGTCGCAATCGTGGTGATGGGCGTAGACCTTACGAATCTGGCGTTGATTGCCGGTGCTCTTTCCATCGGTATCGGTTTCGGGTTGCAAAATATCATCAACAATCTGGTTTCCGGGCTGATTATTCTTTTTGAGCGTCCGTTTCAGGTCGGCGATTGGGTGATAATCAATGGAGAAGAGGGCAAAATCAAACAGGTGAATATCCGCTCGACCGAGGTTGAAACCTTCAAGCGCTCAAGTGTTATTATCCCTAATGCGAATCTTTTGTCTTCATCGGTAACAAACCTCACGCATGGGAACAATGTTGCCCGCTGTGCCGTACAGGTCGGAGTTGCTTATGGCTCCGATGTGGAAAAAGTAAGGAAGATTTTGCTCGAATGTGCAAATAACCATCGCTTTGTTTTGAAAAATCCGGCGCCGTATGTGCTGTTTCAGGATTTTGGCTCAAGTAGTCTTAATTTTGAGCTCAGGTGCTATACCGCCAACATTTGGGACGGCTGGATAATCCCGAGCGATTTGCGTTTTGAGATAAATCGCAGATTTATCGAAGAAAAAATCGAAATTCCGTTCCCGCAGGTTGTTGTCCACTCGGGCGAAAAGGTTTCTGATGACAAACAATTTTATGCCAAAAAAGATATTTAGCTCTTGCAAAATAATAATTATATGATACAAACAAGAGCGTTGCCGGTTTAGCTCAGTTGGTAGAGCAACGCATTCGTAATGCGTGGGTCGGTGGTTCGAGTCCACTAACCGGCACCATTTTTTATAATAGCTCCTTTGAAAAAAATCCCCTGAGGCTGAGCCGAGGGGATTTTTGCGTTGCTATGCTCTGGCTCATAAGTTCGCGGGGCTCACTAACTCGCTGCGGTCAGTCGGTTTGCGGCGCCTCGCAGGCATCGCTGCCGCTTGCGAGCTTGTCGGCAAACTCTCCTGCTGCGTCAAAAATTTCTCCACCGGAGAAATTTTTATCCTCGCCGCATTCGTAATGCGTGGGTCGGTGGTTCGAGTCCACTAACCGGCACCATTTTTTATAATAGCTCCTTTGAAAAAAA
>CAKQTH010000009.1 GCA_934276635.1 uncultured Alphaproteobacteria bacterium
GTTTCTCTTCACTTTTGGTGTTCGTGATTTACGAATTAACTGATTAATTGTAGGCATCACATTTTCCTTAAAAGTTAAATTTAAATTACTGTTACACTTAAAAAAGGCAGATTCTGCCCTTTAAAAGTCTGTGCATCATAGACTCACAATGAAAATATGTCAACCTCTTTTTTTGCTTGTATAAACAACAAAAAAGAACAAATTTTATCTGCCTTTTTGTTTTGCCTGATTTATGAGCGGCTGCGAAATTTTTACCGCATCTTTTTGCGTAATTCTCTGTGGTTGATGTTCTGCCGTATTTTCAACCTCTTTTTGGCCGTAATGCCTCAATTCGGCAATTTTATCATCAACGCCGACAACCTGTTTTTCATAATCCTGTGCTCTTGTTTCGGCCATAAACTGCTGCGGATTTTCCCTCTCCTGATTATAAAAATCCATAACCCGTTGATATATATTTTGCGGGTATTCTATCGCCAAGATTTTTCCGATTTTTTCGCTTTTCGGATTTTCGGCAACAGAGCGGCTGCTTATTTCAACAACCACGGACAAATCGGCAAAATCCTTTGCCATTTTACGCTTTTTGATTCCGAAAATATCGCGCTGAGGCTTTCTTTGCGCCAAAAATTCCTCTCGAAACTTTTTATCCGAAAACTTTTGTGGCTTATTTATCAAAACATTTATCAATTTGAATTCGTCACTGTTTTTTAAGCCGTATTTTTGGCAAAATGCCGCAGTCTTTTCAATCTGCCGCTTAAACGGATATGTGGCGTATCCTTTCGAGGTTTCTCCAGTTGCTTTGGTTTTTACATCTGCGGTAACTTCTTTTTGCGGATTTTTGCGTTTTTCTTCAATCATTTTCTGAATATCCGAATTCAAAATTCCGTCGCTTGTTGCCAACTTTATAAAATACGGATTTTTCTTTTCGGCATTAACAATTTTTGCCAGTTCTTTGAAATCTTTTTCCAACGCTTTTCGATTTTTGCCTTCGTTTTTCGCATAATAGGCCAACTCTTCATCTCTGATATCATACTTTATCAGTTTTTCAGGCGAAAGCTGATATGCCGCGGTTATGCTTTTTTCTCTTATTTGCGCAAGTTTTACCCGCGTTTTTTCAAAAGTAACCAAGGCACGCATTTCCGGATTTTTTTCGGCAATATCGGAATTTAAGAATTTTTCATCTTGTTTTTTCTGTTTGGCAAGCAAAACTGTATGCTTAATTCCGTTAACTATCATTGACGACAAATCTCTTTCCTGTAGCAGAAAAATCGGCATTGTCGCAAGACCACCTACGATACTCCCGAGCGCATCTCTGCGCCAGCCTCGTCTGTCAGGATATTTATCGGCGATATTATTGTTGAAATATGACTGCAAAACGCGCGGAGAATAAGCTTTTCTCAAAACTATTCTTTCGCTCAGTTTGTCCAATTTTTTATCGTCGATAACACCGTCAGGCGTAAAAAAGCTTTCGGTTCTTTTTTGTTTTCGCAAAATTTTCACTGCCTTTAAGGCTTGCATAAGCACCGGTTTTGTCGTATAGAATTTTGCGGAATGTTCGCTGTTATATTCCTGTTGCGAAAAATCTATCGCACCGCTGGCCGACTGCTGAAGGTTATAATTAAACAGATATGAAGACTGCCTGAGAAAATCAATCGGACTTTTTGACCTCAGCAACAGCGCGCAGGCTGCAAAGCATTCAGAATGCATTTCATTCAGATATCGCACATAATCAACTTTATCCGCAAGCTTATCATCGGTAGCACCGTTTGCCCGCTGATTTTCATAAATCTCGTCAATTGTTTTTGCGGAAAATAAGCCGTATTCTTTTTGCAGAGTATGCGCCAATTCATGATATTTTACTTTTATATCCTGTGATCGGGCCGTAAAAAACAGGCTTCCGCCATAGTTCAGACCGCCGCCGTTCCTTGTCGTTTCTCCGACATCAACCGAATATTCTCCATTCGGCAAAGGCTGCAAAATATTCATTTTGCACAACGCGACCTCGGCTTCCCTATCCGACATTTTTTGAGCTTTGGCATAATCGTTTATTACTTTTTTATAGTCCCAATGCGACTGAGATTGAACCGAAGAATTATGTATGTCGTCATATGAGAAATAAGCAACTCCGTGCTTTTCTCCGATAACCATCAAGTCTTTGTTTACTTCGGCAATATTTACCATAACAATCTCCAAATATTATTTATATGATAAATTCTTTTGTATTTATACTCGATTTTTTGCACCCGCCGACGATAAAACACACATCAGCGTTACTCGGCTCTCCCCCCCCCTCACCATGAGTTAAGCATAATATGCCAAAACCTGTATCATACAAGTTCAATATATAATACCCTACTTTCGTTTTGTTCACAAGTTTTTTATGAAAAAATCACTTATATTTTTCAACAATTTTCATTGCTGTCTTAATCCCGTCCACCGCGGCAGACAAAATCCCTCCGGCATATCCGGCGCCCTCTCCGCACGGATAAAGCCCCTTTACCGAACTCTCAAAATTTTCATCTCGGACAATCCTGACCGGTGAAGAACTTCTGGTTTCCGGCGCCATCAACACCGCGTCCGCAGTTGCAAATCCGCTCAGTTTGCGGTCAAAGTCAGCTATTGCAATACGCATTGTTTCGACCACATACGGCGGCAAAACCGCTCTCAAATCCCCAAGGCAGACTCCCCTCGGATACGACGGTTCCACATCTCCGAGTTTTTTTGATTCTTTTTTATGCAAAAAATCGCCGACAAGCTGAGCCGGAGCTTTATAATCACAGCCGCCGGCGGCAAATGCGGCCTCTTCTATTCTGCGCTGAAAATACATTCCGGCAAGCGGATGTTTCGACCCGAAATCGTCTTTTCCGACTCCGACAAGCAGTGCGGCGTTTGCATTTTCTCCGTCTCGGGCAAATTCGCTCATTCCGTTTGTTACGAGCCGTCCTTCTTCGGACGCCGCCGCCACAACTTTGCCTCCCGGACACATACAAAATGTATATGCCGAACGGCCGTTGTCCGAATGGCAGCAAAGCTTATAATCCGCGGCTCCGAGCCTTTTATCTTTGGCAAATTTTCCGTATTGCGACTTGTTTATCAGACTTTGTTTATGTTCGATTCGCGCGCCGACCGAAAAGTCTTTTTGCTCCATATAAAGCCCTCGCTCATACAAAATTTCAAAAGTATCGCGGGAAGAATGCCCGAGCGCCAGCACCGCATTTTCCGCCGGCAGAATTTCATCTTCTTTTTCTTGTCTTTTGACCATTATCGAACGCAGCTTGCCGTCTTTTTCGGAAAAATCGCAAAATCTATGCTCAAACAAATATTTTCCGCCGAGATTTTCTATTTTTTTGCGGATATTTTGCACCACGATTGCCAAATTGTCGGTTCCTATATGCGGCTTTGCCAGATACAAAATTTCTTGCGGAGCGCCGGCGGCAACCAATTCCTGCAAAACCTTCTGCGTATATGCATCTTTTTTGATGCCGCTCATCAATTTGCCGTCGGAAAATGTTCCGGCGCCGCCCTCTCCGAACTGAATATTCGAATTTTTATCAAGTTTTCCGAGTTTGAAAAACATATCAACATCTTTTTGCCTTTCAGAGACCGCCTTTCCTCGCTCCAAAACAAGCGGTTTCAGCCCGGCTTGAGCCAAAATCAGCGCCGCAAACATTCCGGACGGACCGCTACCGACCACAATCGGGCACACTCCGTTTTCTTTGCACTTTTTTATATCCAATACCGGCTCTTGAGTTTCTTCTTCGTCCTGCAAAACAACCTCAAATGAACAAATATAATGCACATTCGATTTGTTTCTGGCATCAATCGACTTTCGCAGCAACTTAACTTTTTTGATTTTTTCAATCGGCAGATTTGCCGCCTCTGCCGCAAGTTTTGCATATTCCTGCGGTTTTGCGTCAAGCGAAATTTTTATGTCGGTAATTTTCATTTGTTTTTCTTTCGGATATAATTTGTTGCAAAATATATACAACATTGTTATAAAGATGCCAACACAAATTTTTTAAGAAAAAGAAAAATGAAAAAAGAACTGCACTGCTTTATATTGTGGGAAAAATCCCGCCGACTTGAAAACGAAATTATCGAAGATATCCGCAAACATTTCAAGATTATGAAAATTTTTGAAATTGCCTGGCCGAAAGAATTTTTTGCCGACAATCTCAGCCGTTTTTACGGAAAAAAACTCTCAAAATCAAACAAAAAAGAAAAACAGTGCGGCAACGGAAAGTTTCTGTTTATCGTTGTTCTTGACGAACACCCGAAACACGACGAGCTCGGGCATAATCTTAATATGATTATCGCAAAAAACAACTATCGGATTATGACTGGCAAAAAAGACGGATATCTTGTTCACGGCAGCGACTGCGCGCCCGAAGCAGACGAAAATATGCGCTTTGTTCTGGGCATCGGAACCGAAGAATTTGCCGAGCAGAACAAAACAGTTTTGAACAACACGCAATATACTCCTTTTGCCGGCTCGATGATTGCGCAAAGCGGTTGGAAAAACAAAAAGCAGTTGCTTGATTTTGCAAAAAAAATTCCTTTATCAAAGGTTGTCTCAGCCAAAGATTTGATATTTGAGGCAGAAAACAAAGGTTTGTTAGTTCGTCTGATTAATGCAAAAAAGCCCTGGCTGCGCCTTTGCAAAAACCGCTATTATGTTTTGATAAACGGCAAAAAAACTCCGGTCAAAATTCTGCAAAAATAATCAGTCGTTTGTTTCGTCTTCATCGTCTGAAAACAAAATGTGATATAAACCTTTGCGATATATCCAAAGGTTTATGAGACCCAAAACAACCGAAACCGAACCGAACACATACAAGATAAAATACCAGTTTATTTGACTGACCGACATCAGCGCGTCCTGATGATTAAGCCGCAAAAAACCGATAGCCACGCTTGTGGCAATAAACGAACATATAAAAGAAAATGTCCAGACTTTTTCCATTGCCCGCCGGTCAATAATAAAACTCATCACCGCATAAAGCAAAAACAACGCCACAAAGATATACAGCTCCATCGATTTTCTCCTTTCAAAAAGGATATAATCAACAGAGCCATATCTTTCAAGATTGTGCCGATTTTATATCATAAATCGGATAAGCGCGGTCAGATATGCGTATACCAAAAACGCCGCCGCACGCATCGAAATCTGATAAATGTTGGAAATATTTCCGACCATAAAAAATTGAATAAGCAGCGCCGCAACCACCGCACAACCGATGATAAGCAGCCAATAATATTTATTTTTTGCGAGCAAAACCGCACAGACAATCGCACTGACGCAAACATAAAAGTTTTGCATATGCGCAAAAATTGCATCGCGCAAATTGTTTATAACCCCAATCTTAAATACAATTCCGGCAATCAGCGCAATCACGGCCGCCACAAAAATAAGAAAACACATTTTTTTATTCATTTTGAAATCCTTTTCTGCAAAATCTTTTGCTAAATTATGCAAATTTGTATAATAACAAGTTAATTTCCGCGTGTTTTTTTGCGAATATCAATAATCACAAATTCTGATTTTGTGCCGGTCTTAAACTTTATGTTCCAATCTGAAATTCCCGATGTCACAATAAAATCTGTCAGATTGCGATGCTCAAAACCGTATGTTCTATCGTTGGCACCGATCCATTCTCCGACCTTGTTAAGCGGAAAAAGCTGCCCGCCGTGGGTATGCCCCGAAAGAACCAAATCAACTTCGCTTTCCGCCTGATTTTTATAGTCATTCGGCTGATGGTCGACAACCAGCATAAAATTGTTTTTCGGCATATTTTCAAGCAATTCTCTCATTGCCATACGCCGTCCACCGCGCATAAATTCCGATGCATCTTTGCGGCCGATAACCTGCATATTTTCCGTAATTTCGTCCGTTTCATCTTCCAAAACTTTTACGCCGTTGCGCTCAAGCTCCCGCACCAAATCGGCACCGGTAAATCCGCGCTTTGCCGGATTGTAGTATCCTTTGTCATGGTTTCCGAACGCAAAATAAATTCCGTATTTTGTAGAAAAATCACCGAGAGCTTTTGTGGCGGTCAGCATATCTTTGCGGCTGGTTCCGTCATCAACGAAATCTCCGGCAATTATCAAAATATCCGGATTTTCTTTTTTGATTTTTTTCAGATGTTTTGCAAAGCCTTTGCCGTCAAATGTAGTGCCGATATGAGAATCTGCAATCAGCGCAACTCTCAGATTTTTCACATCTTTTTCGGTTTCTATGGTATAATGTGTTGTCCACACTCCGTGCGCGGAATACCACCCGAACGCCAGATACGCAATCCCGAAAATCAAAGCGGCGGCACCGGCATAATTTTTCTTTGCTTCCTTTTTGCGAATACGGCGGACAATCGCGGCCGCAACATCGCAAATCAGCCAAAATATCACAAAATGCAGCATACAAATCACTGCGTTCATCATATTTATGCTCAGAACCGCAATTCCGAAAAACGCCGCCACAATCAACAATCCATAGCCGAAACCGATTTTTTTGTTATTGTGAGAAATCTGCTTAATCTTTGAAAAATCAGCAACTTTTGCGCCCAAATAAACAAGCCCAGCCGTTGTTGAAAAAATCAGAATCAAAAGTATGATATACCACATCAACATTTTCATTTCCCCTTTATCTATCAAAATCATCAAGTTTTTAGCATATTTTTTACTAATTTTAAATCATAAAGTGCAAACATTGATAATAATTTTCAGAGGTATTGCATAATATGAAAAAAAGATTTTCCGTCAGTTCTACCGCGTTTATTGCTGCCGTCAGCGCATATTTCACATTCTTTTTGAGCATAAAGTTTTGGCTTTATATTTTTGAAAAAGTTGAAATCGACAGCATAAAAGACTTTCTTTTTGTGTGCACTTTGCCGTTTTTTATATATATTCCTCTTTTGTGGTTCTTCAGCCTAACAGTTGTGCCCAAGCTGGGCAAATGGGCAGTGATGATATTGTTGGTATTGTCGGCAGCGTCGGATTATGCGCTGCAAAATCTCGGCATTGTCATCAATTCGGACATGATACGCAATTTTGCCGAAACAAATCTCCGCGAGGCCTCGGATTTCTTCACTTTTTACTCCGTCTGCTATGTCTTTGTCGTCGGTATTGTTCCCGCAATTTTGGTCTTTTTTGCCGACATCAGATTTTCTTCTTTCAAAAACGAGCTCAAAACCCGCCTCCTCGCATTTTTTATCTCGCTGGCTCTCGTCGGTGCTTCCGCCGCCGCTTTTTATAAAGAATACGTTTCTTTCGGACGCAACAACAAAGAGGTACGCTATTACATAAACACTTTCAACTACATTTATGCTGTCGGAAGATATTATAAACGCGCCGCCGACGCCAACCGAAAATTTGTGATTTTGGACGCCTCCCCGACGATTAATCCCAACAAATCCGCCGAGCCACGCGTCGTCGTCATGATTGTCGGAGAAACCGCCCGCGCCCAAAATTTCTCCCTCTACGGATATGCAAAAAATACCAATCCGCTCCTGTCCGAACGCAACGATATCATTGTGTTTGACGATGTTTATTCCTGCGGAACCTCTACCGCAATCTCGCTACCGTGTATGTTCTCACAGCTGCCCAAGAAAAAATTCAGTGTGACCGACGCGCTCTATCAGCAAAATCTGCTTGATATCGCAAAACTTGCCGGCTATGACATCATCTGGAAAGACAACGACGATGGCTGCAAAAAAGTCTGCGACAGAATCGGCAAAATCGACGCCCGCGCCGGCAACAAACAGCCCTATTGTTTCGGCGATTATTGTTATGACGATATCCTCATCGACGGCCTTGACGACACGCTCAAATCCGTCAAAAAAGACACTCTGATTGTTCTGCACGCAATGGGCAGCCACGGGCCGACTTATTACAAGCGCTATCCTGACAAATTTAAGCTGTTTACGCCTACCTGCGACAGTGCAAATCTGCAAGACTGCACGCAGGAACAAATCATAAATTCTTATGATAATACAATTGCTTATACTGATTATGTGATATCGTCGGTGATTGATATCCTAAAGCAAAATCCGCAGCTTCAGGCCTCGATGCTGTATGTGTCGGATCACGGGGAATCGCTCGGCGAAAACAATCTTTATCTGCACGGGTTGCCATACGCGATTGCGCCGGACGAACAGAAAAAAGTTCCGATGATTTTATGGCTGTCCGAAACCACGCAAAACAACCTGAATATCGACCGCAAATGCTTGCAAACCGAGGCCAAGACGCAAACCTTCTCGCACGATAATTATTTCCACTCCGTCCTCAACCTGCTCGACATTTCCACCTCGGCTTACAACCCCTCCCTCAATCTGTTTCATAACTGCAGTTTGCAATAGTTTCAAAAAAAGACACAAAAAAATCGGCGGTAGAGAGCTCTCGAAAATTTCACCGCCGATTTTTATTTGATAAATATACTAAACTTGCATATTTATGCTATGAGATTAGTAAAATCTCCATGTAATAGAATAGCTGTTATCATCGCCTTCTGTTTTTGGAGTGCAAAGTTTAGAAGCGATGGTTATAGCCTTCGATTGCAAATTTGCAGGCGTGCAAATACCAGTGTCGCAACCTTCAATGCCTGATGCTACAATTCCTTTGAAACCTGCAGCTGAACCCCAATCTGCAGTTGCCAATGTAGAGCAAGCATCTTTTGTAATTCCGCTAACCGTAAAATCGAAAGAATATTTGTCATCTGTTGTTTCTGCAAGAGCTACATCGCCGCCCATAGCATTCTTAGGTGTACAAGATGCAGAACCGCAATCTTTATCCATTTCTTCCGGGAATACACCGAGGTTGTGAGCAACTACTGTTGTCAAACCGGAATAATCGCCCTGTCCTGCAAATGTTGTTTTTACATTTGCTGCGGTCATAGTAACCTGGTCGGTCAATTTGTTAACTTTATATTTTGCCATAGCTTTTGAATAACCTGCGATACCAGCAACAGACAAAACACCGACGATTGCCAATACGCCGAGCATTTCAATCATTGAACGGCCGCTTTGTTCAACCATATATTTTTTCATAGTTTTTCTCCTATTTGTTTATAAAAATTGTTCTCTCCGATTGTTATACTAACACGATTCGTTTTATTTTCCAATACTGACTTTAGTCATAATACTTTTTTCTTATAAACCAGGCACAATTATTTGAAAATACTTTTGTTTTTGCAAATTTTATCCTCTAAACATTTATCAAAACAAAAAAAACACCGAAATTTTTTTCGGTGTTTTTTATGCCATAAGTTTTTATGACATCTTGTGAGCTTCAATCGGCCATTTTTCGTGAACAAGGGCAATTTCCTCTTTGTTCAGGATAAGGTCATAAGTCTTTCCGTCAATCATTCTCTTCAGACTCGGCGGAATTTCCGTACAATTTTGCAGCAAGGTCATAATCTCCTGATGGTTACGCCGCAGCAAAATCATCTCCTGCTGCATTGCAGACATTCCGTCGGCATAATATCGGCAGAGGAACATCACTTCATCATGATGGTCGCTTTTTATGATGCATGTAAGCGTATACGGCGGAATCATTCTGAGCAATTCATATATTTCCTGCCGGTTGCCTCTTTTGGCAATAATCATTTTGTGCTCCGTTGAAAGATTTTGCGTTCTGATAATTTGCAAAATCTTTTCGGTTGAGACATTCATCAAAGCTTCTGCGTTTTGCTGGAAAATACTGTTTTTCTTCATAATTATAAAAATTTGAAAGTTTATTGATAAAATAATTTGAAATTGGACAAAATATATCACCGCCAATACATCTTGTCAACACACTTTTTGCATTGACAACGACAAAATTTTATGATATTTTTTGTCCATAAATTTAATTATTAACTTCTAAATCCTATCATTATGCTTATTGAAACTAAAAATTTGCAAAATGTGCTGGACAACGGCACTCGTGATGAAATTATGCATCTGCTGCAAAACACCGTGATTCCTCCGTTCTTTGTTCCGAAAGTGATAGAACGCGGAAATCATCAAGAGATTATGGCGCTTATCAGCAACAAATTCACTGATTTGGTGGCTGCCGCTTATCCGATTATTCTGCGCGGAAATCATCAGGAGATTATGTATCTTTTGCGCCGGTTGCCGAACGATTGCATGGTCGGAGTTGCCAGAATTATCCTGCGCGGAAACCACCTCGAAATTATGCGTTGCATAAAAAAATGGGGCAGTTGTTTCTACAAACTTGATGAAGAGTTGCTGTATAAACGCAACAATCAGCAAGAAATTGCCGCTTATGAAAAGCAAAAAACAAAAAATTATGCTTTGCAATAAGCGCCTTAAACACCGCCTCAAACGACGGTGTTTTTTGTTGCTCAACTAAAAAACAAATTGACTTTAATATTTTATGGACTAAAGTCTGCTTATTGTTCATTATTTTACAGTGAGATATAACATTATGGGAATTTTCAAAAAAGACACGCCGATTGTATCGGCTCCGGCAATGTCTTCTTCTTTGCAGAGACCTAGACCGATTACTTCTTCTTCAATTTCTTCGGAATCGTTTAATCCTCAACCGGCAATGAGCAGACCGGTTATGCCGTCCGCAGCGTCGGCCGCTCCTGCAGCTCCGACTGCTTCCAAACCGGCGTTGACAATTTCTCCGGCAATGTCCGGCACATATTCGGCCGCAAGCAGCGCGGCACCGGCACAGCCCGCAAGACCGCTGTCCCCGGCGATGACACCGGAAAGCCTCGGCAATATTAACGATGTCAAATTTTCAGATGTTTATATCACTCCTGACAAAAAATCGTATATTTGGGGCGCAAAAACCGAATGCGGACTAAAACTGGTAACATTCGTCGATTTTCCGGAATTTTTGCAACAGATTGAAGAAACTTATGACGGCTCAAACAGCTCATATCTTTTGACTTTTCACGGCAGAAACTATCGTGTCGAAAGAACAGTTGCCAGTGACGGCGCACAATATTGTGCCCGCAAAATGCCGACCGTTGTCCCGAGTCTGCGCGAACTTGGTATGCAGCCCGGACTTTACAATCACCTGATTTCTCTTGCCGGAAGTTGCGGTTTGATTTTGTTGGCTGGCGCTACCGGTTCCGGAAAATCAACAACCTGCGCAGCCTTGATCCAAGAATATCTGCGCCGCAAAGGCGGTTATTGCTTCACGATTGAAGACCCGATTGAGCTTCCGCTTGATGGTATCTATACAACTCCGAATAATGAGCTAGGTCTTTGCAAACAGACAACCCCACCGAACGGAAGCTGGGCAGAAGGCATCAAGTCTGCGTTGCGTTCTAAGCCGAAATATATTTATCTTGGCGAGATTCGTTCTCCTGATGTTGCCTCGGAAGCATTGCGTGCGGCAACTTCCGGACACCTTGTGCTTTCAACGATTCACGCAAACAATGTAACCGATGCCATCAACGCTTTGGTTAAATATGCCGCATCAAGCGGAATTTCCGAAGATATGGCTTACGAATTGGTTGCCAACGGATTTTTGGGCTGCCTGCATCAGGTTTTGGCCGGAGCTCCGAAACGCGCGTTTGTAACATCTTTGTTTGCAAATCCCGATGTAAACGCTGGCTGCCAGATTCGTTCAATGTTCCGCAGCGGAAAACTCAACATTGCAACCGTTCTTGAACAGCAAAAAACAAAAATCGACAAGAATCAGCCGCTGTTCTAGGCTCGCACAACAACAAAAAATCCCGAAAATTAAATTTCGGGATTTTTTTTGTTCAGAAAAAGTATCTGACTCCGATTGCGGTTCCGATGGCTCCTCCGGCGATAATATCAAGCGTTGTAACCTTAATTTCGCCAGATATCATAAGATGTTCGCCGATAAAATAGCCTGTCATAAAGCCTGCACTGAAAACCAGAGCTCCTGTTTCGTCATTAACAACTCCGCCGATTTCAAACACAGGTCCCAAATAGACATTATTTCCGACATAGTATGTATCATATATACGCATCAGAATTTGTCCCATCAGCCCGTTACCATAATATTGTCCGACACCTCCGGCAATTTCGATTCGCGCAGAAGTCGGACGACTGGTTTGCCTGAACGAATATCCAATAATCACCTCGCCTTGCAAATCTACGGCTCCTTTGATGGAATTATAGGCTCGAACATAATTTACCCACCCCTGAGAAAAGTTTGCTCCGATATACCATTTTCCTTCTATTTTAGAAAATCGCGGGGGATCGGGAATATAGCCTCTTTTCTCAGAAAATTTTGCATAAGAAGATGCAATCGAAAGGGAAAATAATAGCGCAAAAATTGCGAATAACTTTTTCATAATAAATAATTTTTTGTGTTAATAATGTTTTCTATATTTGTATATTATATATTTTGACAAAATTTGTCAATATATTTTCGCCGAATTTTGTAAAAAAAAATGAAGTTTTGCTTTATCCGCAAGATTATTTGCACAAAAAAAAGGCGCCGAAACCGACAACCGACGCCTTATAAAATTTTTAATTCAGCTTAAAAATTTTCTTGCAATTCAAAGAAATATGCCTGCGGGTGGTCACAAACCGGACATTTTTCAGGTGCGGACGGGCTTTCAACGCGGCAGCCGCAGTTTGCGCATTCCCAAATAACTTTGGTCGGACGCTTAAACACCGTTCCGCTCTCAAGAGCTTTCAACAGCGCATTATATCTTTCTTCATGCGATTTTTCAATCTTTGCAACGCCTTCAAACAATGCCACAATTTTATCAAAGCCTTCTTCGCTGGCTTCTTTTGCAAACTGAGCATACATTTCTGTCCACTCATAATTTTCACCTGATGCGGCATCTTTCAGATTCGCAACGGTGTCCGGCATACCGCCGTGCAAAAGCTTAAACCACAATTTTGCATGCTCTTTTTCATTATTTGCTGTTTCTTCAAACTTTGCGGAAATAATGTTATACCCCTCTTTTTTTGCTTTTGAAGCATAATAAGTATATTTATTACGAGCCATAGATTCGCCAGCAAAAGCTGCTTTCAGATTAGCTTCGGTTTTTGATCCTTTAAGTTCCATAATTTTACCCCTTAAAATATTATTTGATTCGCTAAGATGGTAGTATGCAACTAACTTATTGTCAACAGCAATATTTTTTAATTTGTAACATTTTCTGGCTGAGCCACAACTTCGGTTTCAGCCGACACAATCGGCTCTTTCGGCGGATTTATGCTCTGTTCGAGTTTGGCAATACTCTGTTTGAATTTTTGCAGATTTTTGCCGTAAAGATTTTCGCCGGTCGCCGCCTTAATTCTGAGCGGATCAACTTTGCGGCCGTTTTTGATTACTTCATAGTGAAGATGCGGACCGGTTGAACGACCTGTGCTTCCGACATAGCCGATAACCTGCCCCTGCTTAACTCTGACGCCGGGGCGGATTCCTTTTGCGTATCCTTTCATATGTCCGTATCCGGTAGAATATTCAGAATTGTGCCGAATTTTTACAAAATTTCCGTATCCGCCGTTATATTTTGCAACCTGAACAACACCGTCGCCGGCCGCATAAACCAAAGTTCCGGTCGGCGCCGCATAATCAACACCGGAGTGCATACGCATATCTTTTAATATCGGGTGGCGTCTGCGGCCGAATCTTGAAGAGATTCTTGCGCGTTTGAGCGAAAGAGGCTTGCGGTCAAGCGTTTTTTTCAATGCTTGTCCTTTTTGATTATAATAGTCAACCTTGCCGTTGGAATCTTCAAAACGATACAGAGACATTACATCTTTTCCCAAAGTGAGCGACGCAAACACAATCTCGCCGTTTTGGACAACCTCGCCGTCCGGTGCTACTTTTGTTTCATACGCGACCTCAAATTTGTCTCCGGCACGAACATCGCGGCTGAAATCAACACTGAATCCGAAAATATTTGTAAAATCCGCAGTCACTCCGGAGGCAACTCCGGCATTGCGCATTGAAGAAGAAACCGTTCCTTCGATTGTGCCGGCAACTCGTTTAATTTTTGTTTCAAACTCGTCCTGTTCTTTGCGTGCTGCATAAACATCATTGTCGTCGCGTTCCAATATATAACGGGTACCGACAGTCGGCTCAATAACTATCTTGTTGATATTTATCAGCTTTTCTTCAATCATATCTTTTAAGGTCACAATCTGAAGCTTTTGTCCGGCACGAAGATTGCGCACATCATAAACCTTCTTAAACTCAAGATAAATATCGTTTGCTTTTTTATATTCCAGGCCGAGTCCGGTCAAAATCCCGATAAACGCATCGCCTTTTTTGACTTCAACTTCAAGCTGTTCGGTGTTGATTTCAGAAGTCTGCGATGCGACATCAAAAACCGAATCGATATCGCTGTCCACAACTTCCGTACTGTCATCGTCCCCAAGAATCGGCATTTGGGCTCCGATTGTGACGCTGTTTTCTTCAACATTAAGATAATCTTTCGGAGAAATATTCATAACAGAGGCATTTACATTGTTGTTATTATATATCGAAACAACCAATGCGCATGTCACAACAACAGAATACGCAATCAGCAATATCCGCTCTTTTCTTCTGTTTTTTGCCTTTTTGCGCAATTTTTTATAGGGAATCATCAAAATCTGCCTGCTCTATTGTATAAACTCCGAACAGAATGCACTCAAAACACTCAAATTTCAAGTAGCTATTATTGTTATGTTGATAAAAAGACAATAAAAATAAAAAAAATAAACAATTTATAAAAAAAGTTCTTGCATTTATTGTTTTTGTTATGTATACAGATAACCGATATCACGGGGGCGTAGTTCAGTTGGTTAGAATACATGCCTGTCACGCATGGGGTCGCGAGTTCGAGCCTCGTCGCTCCCGCCATTAAAAAGTCGTCTTTATGACGATTTTTTTATGCTTTAAGGGGTTCAGTTACCTTATATGAAATTAAAGAAATTTTTGCCTCTCGCTGTTCTTTTTAATTTTTAAAAACATAGCATAATCAATGCCTTAAACTACATGAGCATAAAAGAATTAAGGTTTATGATAAAATGCTGAAAAACTATGAATCAATTTGTGAATCATTTAAAAATAAGAATCATAGTGGTCTCCCGCCACATTTGTACTTGAATGGCAATATTTTTTGGTGTAGATTCGAACTACCGAGAGTTAATGGAAAAAGACGTTTCAAAAGGTTTTCCTTACGAACAGATATAAGGTTGACTACGGTCTTTTATATCAACTCTCCATAATAGCGCGTTAAATTTGTTTGCAGCCGTTTCAATCGGAGAAATACAATCTATATCCGCAACAGGAACATCTTTAATATATTCACCAATAAAAGATTTAATTTGTTTACGTTCAGTCGGCAAGTCAATATCCTTAAAACTTAATTCAATCTGCAAGTTAGTTCTTAATGCTGAATCTGGTTTAAAGGTTTTTGGATATTCGACATAGAAATTTGCAAATCTGTTTTCATCTCGTGAGAATATACTACCTTCTTCGACTTTAAGGTCTTCTATGTTATCGATTAGGTCAATAAGTTTATCCCTGAAGTTACCGCGCTCTTTTCTGGAGGCACTCGCTAGACCGACAACATCAAAATCTATATCTTCGGAAAATCTTTTGGTGTACTGATAGGCTTTTGATAAACTCGTACTGCCAGCAAATACAATTTTAACAGTATCAGTATTGAGTTTTGTTATAGCATCAAGCACTTTTACCAGATATCTTCCTTGCCCTTCATTGTTCTGTTTAAGCGTGAAAGTGTTTGTACCGCTTTAACATCTTGAAGTTTTTTATCAACGAACATTGTATGTAAATATGGTTCATCAAAACCTGTTTGGTATTTATCGGCAACAATTAATATATTAAAATCATCGTGAAAATACTCTGGCAATTGGCTTTCCTTGATATGTTCACCATCTTTTCCGATATTCAATTTTGTTTCGGAATATACTTCTTTGCTATCTTCTTCCTGCAACTCACCAGAAAAAGCAACCAGAACGTCAATTCCTTCATATTTATGCTCAGCGATATATTTTCTAAATTCTTGTAGATATTTAACAGCTTGCAAGCGTGAAGATGTTACAACCATTGCTTTTGCTCTACCACCGATTTTATTCATTGTTATATCACGGAAATGTTCAATCATAATTTCCGTCTTTTGAGCAATGTTATGTGGGTGTAACGCCTCAAAACGTGTGATTGCCTTTGCACCTTTTGTTATATCAATCTCTGGACCATCCTTGATTCGCTTTATCAGTCTGTAATATGTCTTATACGTCATATAATGTTTCAACACATCCAAAATAAAATCTTCTTTGATTGCCTGCCGCATTGAATATATATGAAATGCCTTAAACTTACCGTCTGGTTGTTTTGTTCCAAAGCGTTCCAGTGTCTTTGCTTTTGGTGTTGCCGTAAAAGCAAAGAAAGACAAGTTATGATGTCTTCCTTGTGCCGCAAGTGTTTGCAACATATCCGCTTAATATCGTGGAGTATAATACAAATTTTACTTGACTTCAACATCTCTAAACATATACTTATAAATATTTGTTTTCGGAGAAATATCATGACTAATATTAAGTTGCAATCTTTCTGTTCAGCTTTTGTTTACGGAAGCTTTTCTTTGCTTTACTTCTCCTCAGTATATGCCGAAGATTTTAACACAATCAACACTACCGGAGCCGCAATAATCGGTGGTGCTTTAGAGGTAAAAGGAGCTGAAGTTATCAGCGGTTTATCAACTATGAATGGTGGCGCCGTGGTGAATGGTGTTTCAACAGTTAATGGTGAGGCTGTAATAAACGGTAACTTAACTGCATCAGGTCCTACTACTTTACATGGAAATACAACCACTACCGGTATTTTAACGGCAGCAGGTCAGACACACTTAAATGGTGAAACCTATATCAACAATCAATTAGTTGTTACCGGTGTTACTAATTTAAACGGTGCTACAAATATTAATAATAATCTGACCGTTACCGGAATTTCTAATTTAAATAGCATAAACGCAAATAATCTAAACACTACCGGAGCCGCAATAATCGGTGGTGCTTTAGAGGTAAAAGGAGCTGAAGTTATCAGCGGTTTATCAACTATGAATGGTGGCGCCGTGGTGAATGGTGTTTCAACAGTTAATGGTGAGGCTGTAATAAACGGTAACTTAACTGCATCAGGTCCTACTACTTTACATGGAAATACAACCACTACCGGTATTTTAACGGCAGCAGGTCAGACACACTTAAATGGTGAAACCTATATCAACAATCAATTAGTTGTTACCGGTGTTACTAATTTAAACGGTGCTACAAATATTAATAATAATCTGACCGTTACCGGAATTTCTAATTTAAATAGCATAAACGCAAATAATCTAAACACTACCGGAGCCGCAATAATCGGTGGTGCTTTAGAGGTAAAAGGAGCTGAAGTTATCAGCGGAACTTTATCAGTGCAAGGTAACACAACTTTAACTAATGTTACTGCTGAAAATGCACAATTAAACACTCTTTCTTTTAACGGAACAGATAAAGTTTCAGCAATTGATATGGGAACAACTTCAGTAACAACTAATACTGAACATAAAAACACCACACTTGCAACTGTCGGAACAGTTTTAACCAGTGCAGAAAATGCTTCTTTCAGCGATAAATCAACTAACACCTTATCTGCAAACACAATAAAAGAAGCTATCACTTCTTTAGATAACGCAATTGGTGATAGATCATCTTTTTCAACTTCTAAAACAATAAATTATACCACAAGTGGTTTAAATAACAAGGATATTGTTGAAGTTATATCTCAAGTTAGTTCAAATATTGGAGATGCAACATCTCAAATTACACACGAATATAATAATATATCGAAAAATAACAGCGTAAATCAAAATATAGACACTCTTAATTCCAAAATAGGAGATTTAAATACTCTCAGTACAGAATATAAAAATTTAACAAATGGAAATAATGCAATACCGAATACCATAGTTGAAGCATTTAATAATTTAGATAAAACTCTTGGAACAATACATGGTTTAGCGGCAAAATTAGAATCTGAGGGGATATATAAAGGAAATTTAGCTAATAATACAACGGTAGAAGAACATTTAACGGCATTAGATTCCGCTATCGGCAATAGAAATGCGTATACAAATCAATATAATATTGCTAATGGTCAATCAGTTGCTACGTCCATTAACGCCTTAGATACTGCAATTGGTAATGTATCCGGAGTTTTGCCAAATACACACTACGCATCAGGCACCTCAAATCTGGCTGATGCCATTGGAGCTCTTGATAGTCAGCTTTACGGATTAAATAACAGAATAAGAAGATTTAAGAAGGAATTTAAATCCGGTATGGCTTCATTGTCTGCTATGTCTGCTCTTGTTCCAAATGTAAGACATACGGGAGATACCCAAATTACCATTGGAACCGGAGCATATGACGGACATACGGCAGCAGCAATCGGAGGTTTTCATTGGATTAATGATAATGCAATGCTAAACATAGGAGCTTCGTGGGGAAACTCTTCTCATAGTGCTTGTCGTTTTGGTTTCACTTATTCATTTTAACGCATATAAACAAGGTTGCAGATATGAAAAAACAATTATTACCGATATCTTGCGGATTATTGATTTTCTTCGTAATTTCGTTATGTATATATAATTTTAAAATTTATTTTGCATTGGAAAAATTGCAAGAAAATAATATTGACTTACAAGAGCAAATTAAACTAAATCGATATATATACATATATGATTTGAAAAAAATTATCATTGCTTATCCTAACCTGTTAGATAAACAGCAAGAATATAAATCCAAAATTGAAAAACTTTCACTGGAAACCGAAGAAGCAACGCAAAAAATCAATCAATTAGAAAAAGAAAATATAAAAGAAGAATTTTCAGATGTTTATATAAAATCTTTGCTCTTGAAAAGAAACAATTTATTAGAAGAATATGATCAGATGATGAACAACGTTACGGCAAATGTTAATAAAGCGTTGGAAAAAATTATAAACACAAAAGATATAAATGTTGTTTTTCCGGCAGATACAATAAAGATTCGTTCAAAATATGTAATCGATATTACTGATGAAGTTTTAAACAATATAAACACTTTCTTGACTGAGTAATGTCATGAAAGAGTTGGTTTATTCAATTAAAGAAAAGTTAGCAGACTTATATTAGTCTATTTGTTTTAAGAAAGCTGATAGACTGTTTATTTCTCTTTCAAATTCATAACGAGTAAACACCGGAGCGTTATAGTTGACCGTTCAATCAATCTCTGATATGCTCGATTGTAAAATTTATCAACAAATAGGAGTGTTATAGTTGACCGTTCAATCAATCTCTGATATGCTTTTCAAGCTTCCATGCGGTTGCACAGTTGCGTTATAGTTGACCGTTCAATCAATCTCTGATATGCTATCTAATAGCGCAAAGCCTTGAAATATAACAATTTCAAGGCTTTTATTTGAACAAAAAATCAGCAAAAATGATTCCTAAAACAGCAATAATTGCCCGTTTTTTTCGCGAATCGATTCTTCATTTTCCTCATAATATTTACCCAAATAATTCTCTGTCATCAAATATTGCTTGTCTGTAATATACAAAAATGACACCGAAGAATTATCAGGAATAAATTTTGAAAGGCTTTTTGTTACCGTTTGTCCGACGCCGAGGCTCGCAACCGGCTTTATATACACGGAAAATTGCTTCATAACAAACCCGTTGTCCAGCAACAAATTGCGGAATCTTGTCGCTTTTCGCGTTTCGGTTTTGGTCCTGACCGGAATATCAAACATACAAATTATCCACATCATCGACCACCCTGTTAAAGTTTCAAGCCGCTGCCTTCTTGCCATCTGTCAAAACCTTATGCTTTTTCTTGATTCTTCCGAACGGAGTCAGTTCTATTTTTCGAGCGTGGTGATCTGTAATATATCGAAGTCCTTTATCATCAATAGTATTAACTTTCATATATTTCAGCTCTTTATTTTGAGGCGATGTCATTCGAGCATCCGTCATATAATCTATCGCTATTTTCCCTTCACTAAACTTTTTAACTCTTGCGATGCATCTTGCCTCATCGGTATAAGATTTCCACTCATCGGGAGTATCAAGCTCAAGCAAATCGCCTTGTTGAATCGACCAGATAATTTTTGCGCCGTTTTTCTTCCATCCCGGAACAAAATCTTTTTGATTTGCGTCAAATCGTTTGATAATCTCCCAGCCGACTTTGCCGTCTTTAGTATAAAAATCAACGCAATGGTTATTGCCGCTTTTATACAAAATCTTTTTATCCGAATTTTTAGGATTATGCTTTTCTATTGCAACATAAGACGATACATTTTCATAGCATTTATACTTATCCCCTTTCCATAACTTATTTTCATGAATTATAGAAAAAGTTTTTTGCAAAATCATTCCTTCTGAAATTTTCTTTTCCTTATTTCCTTCCTGAACTAATGTATCGTTTTCGTCTTTCAATCTTTTTTCCGCCTCGTCCCAATACTTTTTAAAGTTTTCTACAAGCTCTGCCTGAGCCTTTCTATCCACCGGCACCATATCATACCATTCGTCTTTTATAGAGGCAGGGATTAAAATTTTATCCAAATCATCTTTCTTTTTGATGACTCCCAATATTTTTCTGGAATAAACTGTAAGTTTGTTCCCTTTTTTGCTACCGGGGATATCTGTCAAAATAAGTTTTTTTGTTTCTTCATGCAACTGTCCGTTTGCATTATGATCCGGCTTATGTGAAACACGGATTTTTTTCAGTATTGCAATAACATTGCGGCGGAATTCTCCGGTTGACTGTGTCTGCAACAGCGGCATCGGATATGCCATATGTTTCATTTTTTCTTCATGTGCCATTTTTTGTATCAGCGAACGCGTACAACAAGCAACGACAATTGCATCCATCGCATGATGCCTGTGATCGATTCGCGGTTTCGACAGCCATTGCGGATTCTTTTCGCGATTTCTATATTGCCAATTGCCGTCTATATCCGGCTTATTCTCGCCATAAATGACATCTCCGTGAGTTGTTTCAAACCAATAAGGAGAGCAAGGCACATATCGCGGAATATCCCGATTAAGTCCCATCAAATCATATTCCAGCCCCTGCAGATTCCATACTGTGCGCAGCTGTGCGGTTTGAGCTCCTTTTACCGCCAATATTCTGTTTTCTTTAGCTTCTTTTTCATCTTTGCAATCAACAATCACTCGCAGATATCTTGCCGCCAGTTTTGAAACATATCTCGTATCTTGAAGATAGCGATTCGTTTCATCCTCATCTCCGTTATCATTAAATTTTTCCATAGCATCCGGTTCAAACCGCCACAATTTTGATTTCGGCAACCTTTTGCGTGCATTAGCTAAAATATGCTGAATTTGTTCCGGAGATTTGGAAGATTGGAAATATTCATAAGCAAACATATCTCCTTTTGCTTCGTTTTCGCTGCGGCTTACAAGGCACAAATTTGAAAAACTGTCGCTTCCGCCTTTTGCCCGCGGGATAATATGTTCAATTTCAAGCCCGGTAAAATCTTTTTGCGAAATCTGTTGCAAGCTGTACGGGTCAATCCAGCCCTGTTCTTCTGCCAGTTTATATTTCAAAATATTATCACGGTTAACCGGAATTTTTTTGCTCTCAAGTTCTTTTTTAGCATTATCATTCTTTGTTTTGTTATCTTTCTGTTCTTTTTCCTGCTGTTGTTTCTTTTTTGTAGAAAGTCCGACATCGCGTCCGAGTTCAAGATTTATGCAATACGGGCGGCCGTACAATTTTATTATCTCATTTACAACCAAACGCAGCTGGTTTAATATCATATGAACTGCCGGATTCGCAACTTTTCCCCATTTTATTTCATCTGCGTTCAAAGTCTCATTATTTTTCTTCACAAACGGCGGCAATTCAACCGTATCCGATTGCAATATCTCACCATAATACGGGAGTTCAAAAATCTTTCCTTGCATCTTTCTGAGTTGCTCTTCTTCTGCCACAAATCTTTTATCGGTTTTTGCAAGTTCATCAGTCGCCTCACGATGCGAAATAACCTTTTCTTTCAGTTTTTCCAACAACATTTTTGTAGCGGTCAAACCAAGGTTTCCCCTGCTTTTCGGCAGTTTTGCCAACAATTCGCCGATTTTATTTTCATCATCAATCTGCAAAATCGACTCCAACTTTTTCACCAGTTTGTCCTCGCTGTACAACCTTCCCTGCGCATCATCAGGATCAACCGGGTTTGACAGGAACTCAGCAAATTCCGAAAGCTTTTCAAACGATAAATTTTTAATATAATCAATGCTCTGAAATTTTTCCTCAGAATATAAATACGGGTCAATTGGTTTATCATCATCACCGATAGAAAATTGCGCCTTAGGTAGTTCCAACAGCTCTTTAATATTTTTTCTGCCTGCAGATTTCCCTTTCATCAAAAGCTCATTTATTATCTTGTCTCTTTCTTCCAAAGTCAGGCATCTGGAACCGATATCCTCACGAACGCGGATATTGTTGACTTCTTCATAAATTCTGCGCATTTGAAACAGTGGGTGAGCCTTTGACAAACGGTCTTCATCTTTAAAATAAATGCATTTTCCTATTGCGTACGGTGCGGCCGGACGCTCATAAAACAGAATATCGTATATCGCCTGTTTCAGCCCCTCTTTTTGCATTTGCGGAAAATATTGTGCCTGCATATCCCAAATTTTGAAAAATTCATCTTTGACCAGATAGCGCGGAATGGCAAAATCAACCAATCCGCCTTTAAGCGCATAATCATGCTGCCTTATTATTTTTGTATTTTCATCTTGCAGCCGCTTATAAAAATATTCGCCTATTGTCGCAGAATTGCTGCTTTTCAATTTTTCAACAATAACATCATACGGAGATGCTTTTTTCTTAGCATTTTCTTCTTTGTTTTTGTTCATCTCGGCAACTTCTTCCACCGCCGAAACATAGCCTGCTCCGCGGTGTTTGGCCAGATGCAGCAATGCTCTGCCAACATAATTTTGATTTTCAAGTTTTTTATGTATGGCTTCAAACCTGATTTTATACGGATTTTTAGATTTCAGATTATCCGTACCTTCCGGATTTTCATTCACCCACAAGTTATTTTCAAAAAGTTTTTTTGCAAGCAGTTCAAGCCGTTTTCGAGTCCGAATAAGGTTTTTGCGCATCGTCCTTTTCGTTCTTCTGTCCTCTGCTCCTTCTGAAACTTCAAAAATTCGCACGCCGGCATCTTTAATGCTTTTTGCCGCTCCATTTTCATCAAGTTCAATAATCGCACTGCCGATTGAGCCGACGCCCAAATCCAATCCCAAACAATATTTCATAGGCTTACTCCGAAAAATTATTTTAAATATGTGTGCATATTACTATCTTTTAGTTGACATTTCAATTAAATTCTTTTATAAAATCATATTATGTGGTTGACGCAATTTATTTCAGAGATTGATTGAACGGTCAGCACATATATAATAAGGCTGAAAATGCCGTAAGATTGAGGGGACGATACAATGCGTCCCCATTATTTATGCATATTTTTTCTTTCCCGTGGGCTTCACAAAATTGTTGACAAAAATAGAAAAAAACGATAAATTATAATCGGTTATTTAAGGATTATGTCTATTAGTCGATTATATTTTTAGTTTGATTTTTCGGTTTTTCTCGAGATTCAAATTGATTTGTGACTGAATAAAATCTTTAACGAAAAAACCTCGTTTGTTAAGTCTTTTCAGGCTTATTATTCCGCAAACGATTTCATTTATAACTCAAGTCGGAATCTTGAGGTGCTCTAAAATTTCTATATTATGGCACAAATTTTGAAAAATCTGAAAAATTATTGTCAAACGGCAAGTGATCACCGCCTTTTGAAAAAAGGTATGAACATGCAGAATTTATCCCGAATGACCCGCGACAAAAAAATCCGCTGGTTTGAGTTGGCTGATAATTCTGCAAGGCTTAAAGCTCTTGAAGGAGACTTCCTTGACTGCTGTACTTTGAATCTTTTGTTTCCAAAGTATCACAGTATTATAGCTCCGTATAAGGCATTAAACTTTGAACAGTTTAAAACCTTATTGGACGAAGAAGACTTTATCGGATTGTATAAGTATACAAAAACCTGCAATCTTGATATAAGAAAACTCCGATACCTTGTTTCAACAGCTGACGGCTATTTATGGTCTCATCAGCACACTAAAGAAGCAAGACTTCTTGAAAAAACCATTCGTGAATATTTTCGCGAAAATGGCTGCATTGATGAGTTTTCTGCCGAAATTGAAAGGTTTGTAGCGCACTCTTTTTTGAAAGAAATAATCAGAGAAGAGCTTAATATTCACTTTCATTGTTCGATGGTCAGAAAACATACGCTGCCTGAAGGTGATGCAGATGTTCACCCATATTTCCTCCGGTATCTGAAGTGGTTGTCTTATAACAATGTGCTTATGCCGTATGAAGCAGAGATTTTGATGTCGCATTCTCAGCTGAAAGCCTTTCATGCTAACGGATTGTATCTTTCCAAAAAAGCTGTTCTTTTTCATCTTACGGAAAAGAACAAGCAAGAAGATATCATCCTAGAAATTTTCCGCCGTGAAAATCTGAAAAAGATTTCTGCTGAGCTTCAAGACATTCTGGCTTCAAATATTGATACTTTCGATATTTATCTGAAGTCAACTGAAAAATAATCTTGTGTTTGATTGCAAAAAAGCGTTTCCGATATACGGGAGCGCTTTTTTGTATCCCCATTATTTATGCATTTTTTCTTTCACAAAATTGTTGACTTTCAAAATGATAAAATATATGGTGTGCCTGCTCATCGGAGGATGCTCATCGCTATGAACAGGCCGGATAAGATGTCGGATGCGTCCGAAGTTTTATCCGGCTTTTTTGTGCCACGGCACATACTCTTGGAGCTTTCAAACTCAGATATTGTAAGGTGAAATAATGTTTAGTAAAAACACAAAAATGTTCTTATCTTATGTAGTTCCCTCAATGGTCGGAATGCTCATTGTCGGTTCATACAGCATCGTTGATACCATTTTTATCGGACAAAGCGCAGGCGAAGTCGGGCTTGCATCGGTTGCGGTTACATGGCCGCTCGTAATGCTTTTCGGAGCAGTCGGAGATATGCTCGGAACCGGCGCCGCCATTATTGTATCACAATCACGCGGCAGCTCCGATATTGCTCAGGCCAGACGCGCTTTCGGCAATATGCTATGCTTTTTGCTGATGTTCAGCTTTACATTTATGTTTGTTGCTTATCATTTTCTTTCAGAAATATTGATTTTGTTCGGTGCAAAAGAAGAACTGATGGAAGGTGCGATTGCCTATTCAAAAGTTCTGATATTCGGCAACACTTTCGGTATGATAATTATGGCAGTTCCGGCAATAATCCGCAACAGCGGAAGACCCGTTCTCTCTATGTGGCTGACAATTTTCGGCCTGCTTTTGAATATTGTCCTCGACTATATTTTCATCTTTCCTCTTGAGGGCGGGATTGTCGGCGCGGCGTTGGCGACCATTGCCTCCGAGGCAATTATTTCGATTGTCGGCCTCGGATTTTTTGCCACAAAATACAGCTTTTTGCGATATGGCGCGGATATGTTCAAACTTTCTTTGGCAACTTTGAAAAAAATCGTAATCTGCGGAATTCCGTCTCTCGGAAATCAGCTTTCAATTATTGCCATGTTGTTTTTTCACAACTATCAATCGCTTAAATACGGCAGTATTGACGGGCTGGCGGCATATACCTTTATCGGCGCGATAGAATCTTTGGGCTCGCTACTTATGACCGGACTGTCGCTCGGCGTGCAGCCGCTGGTAGCCTATCTGTACGGCGGCAAAAAGCACCTGCGCCAAAATGTTATCGGCAATATGGGATATTATACCGCATTTGTTTTGGGAATTTTGATGATGCTTGTTTCGTTTGCCGGGCACAACATTTTTCCGACCTGGTTTAATTTAAGCGGAACAGCGGCGCAAATGGCTTCTCACGGACTTATAATCAGTTCCACCGCGTTTGTTTTGCTCGGTGTCGTCAGAGTTGCCGGATATTATTATCAGGCGACCGGAAAAATTGCGGATTCATCAATGCTGATATACGGCGATGCATTTTTCGCTCTGCCGCTGTGCCTGTTTGTGCTGCCGCTTTGGCTCGGACTTGATGGTGTATGGGCGGCAATGCCGGTTTCAAGAGTCATTCTGTTCGGCTTTGTCTGCTACCTTTGGTTCGGAAAAAAGAGAGGATAGATTATCCTCCCTTCCTTTTCTTATCCTTCGGCGCAGAATTCTTTCAATCTTTTAAGAGATTCTTTGATTTGGTCTTCGCTGCAGGCATAACTCAACCGAATATACTCCGGAGCGCCGAATGCCTCGCACGGAATAACTGTCAGCAGCTTTTTATCAAGCAGTTCCTGCGCAAAATCAGCAGCCGTTTTTCCGGTTTTTGAAATATTGCACATCACATAAAATGCGCCCTTCGGCTCAATAAAGCTAATTTGCGGAATTTCTTTGAGCAGTTTACACAAAAGAACGCGGCGCGAGGCAAAAGTTTTTACCATATTTTCAACCTCGGCATCGGCTTTTCCCTGCAACGCCGTGACCGCAGCATATTGAACAAAAGTCGTCGCATTGCTGGTTGCATGGCTTTGCAGCGCGGATATGCGTTTTGTCAGCCAAAGCGGAGCAACAAGATAGCCCAAACGCCAACCGGTCATTGCATATGCTTTTGAAAATCCGTTAATCGTAATTGTCAAATCCGCAATTTTTTCATTCAGCGATGCAATGCTGATATGCTTTGTGTTGTCATCATATATCAACTTTTCATAAATTTCATCGGAAAGAACCATCACATTGTGCTTTACCGCAACATCGGCAATCATCTGCAAGGTTTCTTTTGAATAAACCGCACCGGTCGGGTTGTTCGGAGAATTTATGATTATCAGCTTTGTGTTCGGAGTAATCGCCGCTTCAAGTTCTTGTTTTGTCGGCGCAAAATCATTTTCGGCTTTGGCATACACAAACACCGGCTTTGCTCCCGATGCTTTGACCATTTCCGGATATGACAGCCAATAAGGCGCCGGAATAATCACTTCATCACCCTCGCCGCACAAAGATGTAATTGCCTCGAACAACGCAAATTTTGCTCCGGTTGCCACAATCACATTATCGGCCGTTGCCGGAACACCCTGCGCATTCATCTTTTTTGCGATTTCAGCTTTCAGCTCCGGCAGACCGCTTGATGCGATATAGTGAACTTTGCCCTCGTTTATGGCCGAAATTGCCGCATCTTTTATCGCTTGCGGAGTATCAAAATCAGGCTCGCCGACCGACATGGAGCAAACATCAAATCCCTGCTTTTTGAGCTCTTTTGCGCGAGCGGCCAGCGCCAGAGTAACCGACGGAGACAATTTTCCGAGCGGACTGCAGTTTTGTTTCAAATCTTCCATCTTATTTCTCCTGTTTTTTATAAGGAAATGTTTCTACAATGCCGTTTGCGGCAATGGTGCAAACCATACTCAAAGCCTTTTCGGCATTTTCATCAGGCACCGAAACCGCATATTTCATCGGGTGGTCAAGCAAAATTGCCGACGCAATGGCACAAACCGTAGTCGCAATACCATAATATGTTTTGCCTTTTCCTTCAATAATGGTCATACCGGCGCGTTTTACATCTTCGGCATATTGTTTTTTCTCTTCTTCCGAAAAATTTGCGGGTTTGCCGTCAACCGTAACTTCGTCCCAAAGCACAATCTGCTCGTCTCCGTGTTCACCGACCACCGGTGCAACAATTGAGGACACCGGTTTGTTCAATTTGTCGGCCAAAAGTGCAACCATACGCGAGGTATCAAGCGTACAGCCGGTGCCGAAAACGCGACCCTTCGGCATCTGCAAAAACTTTGCAACATGATTTGCAAGCACATCAACCGGATTTGAAACCACAACCACAATCGCATTTGTTCCGGTGCTTTTTATCTCATTGCAGATACTTTCCATAATTTTGGAATTTTTCAAAAGCAAATCGTTGCGGCTTTCACCGACTTTGCGGGCAACTCCTGCGGTAATCACGATAATATCACTGTCTTTGCAATCGGCATATGTGCCTTTTTTCACAACCGTTTTGCTGACTTCGGCAAACCCGTGGCGGATATCCAAAACTTCGGCATTTGAGCGTTTGTCGTCCAAATCAACCAGAGCGATTTCATCGGCAATTTCTTTAAGCATCATAGCATAAACAGAGGTAGAACCGACCAATCCGGCTCCGATAACAGTAACTTTTTTCATCACAATTCTCCCGAAAATAACATTTTTGATAAACGGAGTGTATTTCTTGTCCGCAAAACAGCAAGTGTTTTTTGCAAAATTTCAACAAGGTAAAAACAAACCGCTTTTAAAGTTCGGCCGTTTTAATAATACGCGGCAATTCTCTGTAAATATATCAAACTTTTTTGCGACATATTTTTCTCCTTACATTTTGTTTTTGCATTCGCTCAATTTTGCTTCAAAAAATTCTTTTCCTCTATCATAGCCTTTTTTATTCCACCACGCAGATGTCGGATGCGCGACTATCAGCAGTTTATCCGAATTTGCATATTTTCCGTTATTCTCCTTATAAGCTTTCGCGGCGGAAACAGATGTAAAAACTATAAGATTCGGCTCTAAAATATCAATAACTTTGTCCGTTACTTCAACAGAAAACTGAGCACACTGATGCCACATCTCTGACGCCAAATTTTCATTTCCGAGATTCTTTGCGGAAATTTTCAGCGAGTTCCAATATTTTTCGCCGCTGTACAACGCCGGCATCTGAAAAAAATTAAAAAACGCAAAATAATTGTATAATTGCCTTGTCTCGTCGTCTATATGCCGGATTTCTTTGTTCAACATCACTTTGCCGAAAGACTTTATCATATTTGTAAAAATTCCGTACGATCGAGACTTTATCCCCTTCAGATATTTATTTTCAACAACCGCCCGCGTATCAACATAATTCGGACTGTCTGCCAAAACTTCCGAACACGGATTGTCTTTCCAATTATCCAAAAAATATTGAATATCATATTTCACCGCTTTGTCATTTTTGTTTTGGTTCAGATAATGACTTTCTCCGATATGAAGTATTTTATATTTGTTATAAGAATCGCCCACAAACGGTAGCAATATCTTGTGTATTTTGAAATGATTTATTTCCATAAATTTTTCATCAAAACTTTTGTTCATAAAAAGCCTCTTCCGTATTGGTATGTTTTATTTATAAAGCCATAATCCGCTTTCTGAAATAAAATTTTGCCGATTATTAACATTGCCGCACGGGTTTGCCGTTTTCCGCCGACTTCAGATTTTTCTCCCCTAATCTTCCCTCTTTTCAGATTGTTTTAGACAAAAATATTGACTTGATGGAAAAAAGTGATATAACAGAAACATAAATAATATTTTTTTGTATAATCGTATAATTCTTGCGTCTATGAAGTTCAAAGATTTTATCTTGGATCGCAGCTGGGTTGTTTCTATCGGTTATGTGATTGCAATCGGGTTTATCAACAATTTGTTGATTGCGCCTTTTTTTAATATCACGCTTATCGATTGGGGACAAATGGCCACCGCTCTCGGCGTATTGCTCGGAATTTCCGGTACCCGTGATTATTTGACCAGAAATAAGGGTGATGCCATGCCGAGTTGTGTTTCCGGCAAAGGTTGGAAGCGTATGTGGATTCCGATTGTCGGATGGGCTTTGTTTTTCGGCTATTTCATCAACTGTGTTATCGCGCCGTATTTTTCTCTCCAGATTAATGACTGGTTGCAGTTGAATACCGTGCTGACAGTGATGTTGGGAATTTCCGGTGCGCGTGAAGTTGTTTTGCTCCCCGACAAAGAGGACGAAAACAATGAAAGCAAAACGGAGACTCCGAAAAACAATTGAAATTGATGTAAAAAAGGTGTGTTTTTCGACACACCTTTTTTATTTTTTGAAACAACTATTTTACGGGAATTTGCGGTGTAATTTTTTCTGCGGAGCTATAATTTTTATTCGGTAGCCAAATCTGATTTCTTCCGAGAAAAGCTATTTTTCCGCGGACAACGAGATTCCCGTCTTCTACCCACATTTCACACCCGTAAACTTTTCCTTTTTTCGGATCTAAAATTTTTCCGCCCTTAAATTTATTGCCATCTTTTTGCAATCCCCATGCAACATCAAGACCGACGATTTTCGGACTTCCGTCAATGGTTGCAACGGCGTCTTTGTTATCAAAAAGCTCAATCACTCTGGCATAATATTTTCCGTCATATTCATAAACGCGAACAACGCTTTTTTGCGTATTTGTTTCATCATCAACAGTTGTCCAATATCCCTCAATCGGCTCAGCGGCCACTGCCAATTTTGCAAACATCAAAGCCACTGCTAAAAAACATATTTTTTTCATAAATTTCTTCCCTGAAAAGTTATCCCACCCTCTTTGCTTATAAATAAAAATTGATAAAATTACAATAAAAACCGACATATATATGAAAGATAATTAAATAAAGGTAATTTGCATATTTTTTAAAATATGCTAAAATTAAGTATTGTTAAAATCAAAAGGGAAAATTCTATGATTATTGATATTAAAGAAGAAAATAAAAAAGCTGATATTATACTTGACAATATGTTAAGTATACTTAGTTGCGCACACAGGCTTGCAAAAGTAACTATAAACATCAAAGATATCAATAACACCATCAAAAACTATAATCGCGAAACCTCCATATTTTTAATTGCACAAAATGTTCTCAAATATGCAAATATTCTAAATGCCCTTTCATCAATAACCGGCTATTATATTATTTATAAGCCAAATTTTTATGATGATAAAACAGATGAAACTATTTTATGTGATTTAAAATATATAAGGAATGTAATTTATTTTAATGAAATAAAAAATGCTGGATTAGAATTTTTACTCAAAAAAACATTAAAAAAGCTAAATATAATATAAACATTAAGACTCAGTGTAGGACATTTAGTTTTGTAAACTTTAAATCTTTATTTCAACATTGCACAATCCAATTAGGGTGTTTAGATAAAATGAAGTCGGCGGCTCTTGGGCTGTTGCGGGAAATTGCGGATACAAAAAAAGAGGAAGTGAAACTTCCTCTTTCAAGATTGGTTGCGGGGGCTGGATTTGAACCAACGACCTTCAGGTTATGAGCCTGACGAGCTACCGGGCTGCTCTACCCCGCGATAAATTTCCTTGCGGAATGCCTGCTATATAGCGCATAAATTTTGCTCTGTCAAGTTTTTTGTTTATATTTTTTATCTTTTTTCTTCTTTTATGCCAAATATTTGTTGCTTTTGCGCAAAAAACATTCTATAAAATCCACAGTGTATCCGTAGCTCAATCGGATAGAGTGTTGGCCTCCGACGCCAAAGGTTGCGAGTTCGAGCCTCGCCGGATACGCCACTAAAAAATTTCCATTTTCTCAAAAAAGCGAGGCGAAAACTCGGAAGAGCGAACTCAATAAAAAAACAACCGTTGTTCCAGTTGTTTTTGTCTGCAAGAGCAACGGAACATCTTAATAAGCAAGGCGGCTATCTCCTGCCGCCGCGAATTTAGATGCCGTTGAAACGAGCTGTGCAACAGCGCAGCCTCGCCGGATACGCCACTAAAAATTCCCTTTTGTTCAAAAAAAGCGAGGCGAGAACTCGGAAGAGCCCGCTAAGCAAAAACAACCGCTACTCCGGTTGTTTTTGTCTGTAAGAGCAACGGAACATCTTAATGAGCAAGGCTCGCACAAGCTGCCGCCGCGAATTTAGATGCCGTTGAAACGAGCTGTGTTACACAGCGTAGCCTCGCCGGATACGCTGAATTTTATCTTGTTTTTCCGTGTGTTTTTTGAATTCGATTTGACGCAACCTGAATCGCTTCATTTTCTTCACCCGAAAGCTGCAAAACCGTCAGCTCTTTTCCTCTTGTTGCGGCCATTTGTCCTTCCAAAACATCATTTATTTTGAAATATATGTTGTTTGTGTGCCAATCGCTTTTATTAAAAGCATATATATCAACTTTATGCGTTGCCGCGTCAAAGCTCGGAACATCGATACCGTTATCATTCATCATGGCTTTTGCTTCTACGATATCTGCCGCCCGGGTTTTCAGGGCTCGCATAATTTTTTCCGGAACTTTTTTCTCTTTTTTAGACTCGCGCAATTCAAGCATATAATCTGTCAGGCTGCTCTGAATATTGTCCATATACGCCTTAGAAAAATATCCGTAAAAAAGCTCAACTTCCGGATAATTTTTTTTAATTTCCGCAAGCGTAACCTTGTCTTTTTCTCCGGCATGCCCTTCATCGATATTCTTATAAATTTTTATCGATTTCAAATAGTTATCATATATTTGTCGAACTGCTGGGCTCATCTTTTTTCTGACCAGCTGGCCGGAAGTCACCGACATATCATAATATGCGTCATTATAAATTTGAGCCAGCATCACTTTGGTTTTTGTGATTTTGCACTCTCTTAATACAGCATCTCTCGGCACCTTAATTGCCATAGTCCTGTCAAGCAGAGTATTGCTTTTTATGGATTGGTTAAACCCGTTAATATAGCCGGAATACCAGTTAATCGCCTCAAGCTGCTTTGACACATTTGCTGCATCAGGGTTATAATTTCTAATCAAATTGGTCGCCGTATCAAAAATTTTCAAATACTGTTCCACCGCCTGTTCATTGTCCTGATCTTCCATATATGCAGTAGCACAGCGATATATAATCGCTTTCTTTTCTGTGTTAGAACTTATTTCAAGCGGATCCTTGAGCGCTTCATCAAGAATCGCTCCAGTAATTTTATAGTTGTGTTTGATATAAGGATATAAATTGTCATTAAATATCAAAACTCTTGCGTTTTTAACGGAAATATCGTCATTTTTCCGCAGATAATCAGCAACCAGTTCCTGCCCTTTTTCATATCCGAGCTCTTTTAATGTGTTTTCGGACAAATGTTCGCCCAGATAAAGAACATGATCCAGCGGCATTTTCAATGTATTATACCAACTTTGAGGATTTTGCGTAATTTCCAACAATTTGCAAAGCTTTTCCACATCAAAATTTTCCGGAACCTGATTGTATCTTTCCGTAAATGCGGTTTGAACTTCTTTGTCGTTTTCTTGTTGTTCTTCCGGCGTAAAAACTTCGGTATGCAAAATTTTCGTACTGTCCTGAGGCACGGAATTTTGTGCCTTTCCGGCTCCCGGGCTCAGCCCCAAAAACAACAAAGGAAGTATCTTATGCTTTAATTTCATCACAATATCCTCATATTTTTTCAGAATTTATATTTAACATACAAAAAGCAATTTGTAAATATTTTTGACATAAAAGTGCCGCCAATAAAATTGACGACACTTTTATCAGCTTTCAGATGCACTGCTGATTATTTATGGCAGCAGCATCCGCAAACCTTTTTTGTTCCTTCCTTTTTTGCCTTAACTGCGGCCTGAGCTGCAGCCAAACGGGCAACAGGTACACGGAACGGAGAGCAAGATACATAATCCAAACCTACTTCATTGAAGAATTCGATAGATTTCGGATCACCGCCGTGTTCACCGCATACACCGAGGTGCAATGACGGGTTAACTTCACGGCCGCACTTGCAAGCTCTGGCAACCAGTTTACCAACGCCTTCAACATCAATTGATGCGAACGGATCAGCAACATATACGCCTTTTGCTCTGTATTCATCCAAGATTGCGCCTGTATCATCACGGCTCATACCCAAAGTTGTCTGGGTCAGATCGTTTGTGCCGAAACCGAAGAATGCAGCAGATTTTGCAATTTCTTCAGCCATCAAAGCGGCTCTCGGCAACTCAATCATTGTACCTACAATGTAGTCAATCTTGTCTCCTTTTTCGGCAAATACTTTTGCAGCTGTGGTATCAATAATATCTTTAACGATATCAAGCTCTCTCTTAGAACCCGTAAGCGGAACTTCAATTTCAGGAATAACTTTGATTCCTTCAGCTTTGCATTCCAAAGCGGCTTCCAAAATAGCGCGTGTCTGCATTTCACCGATTTCAGGATATGTAATCGGCAGACGGCATCCGCGGTGGCCGAGCATCGGGTTTGCTTCATGCAAAGAATCTGCTCTGGTCTTTACCTGAGCCAAAGTCTTTCCGAGTTTGTCGGCAAGCTCCTGCATTTCTGCATCGGTATGTGGCAAAAATTCGTGCAACGGCGGGTCGAGCAAACGGATAGTAACCGGCAGACCGTCCATAATTTTGAACAAATCTTTGAAGTCTTGTTTTTGATACGGCAACAAACGAGCCAAAGCCTCACGACGGCCGGCTTCATCATCAGCCAAAATCATTGCGCGCATATCCGTAATTCTGTTTGCGTCAAAGAACATATGTTCCGTACGAGCCAAACCGATACCTTCAGCACCAAAATCACGAGCCTGTTTTGCATCTTTCGGAGTTTCGGCATTAGCGCGAACTCTAAGTGTTCTGATTTCATCAACCCAGCCCATCAATTTTCCGAAGTTGCCGCTGTTTGTGTCAGCATTAACGGTCGGAACTTTGCCTTCGATAATCTGGCCTTTGGCACCATCCAAAGATACCCAATCGCCTTCTTTGATAACTGCGCCGGATTTTGTGGTCATTGTTTTTGTCTTGTAGTCGATAACAATGTCATGAGAACCGGAAACGCACGGAGTACCCATACCGCGGGCAACAACGGCTGCGTGCGATGTCATACCGCCGCGAGCTGTAATAACGCCCTGAGAAGCATGCATACCGCCGATATCTTCAGGAGATGTTTCGTTTCTAATCAAGACAACTTTTTCGCCTCTGGCATTCCATGCTTCTGCATCTTCTGCGCAGAATACGGCACGGCCTACGGCTGCTCCCGGAGATGCCGGAAGACCTGTTGCAATAACATTTCTCTTAGCTTTCGGGTCAAGCATCGGGTGCAACAACTGGTCAAGCTGATCAGCGCCGACGCGCATAATAGCTTCTTCTTTGTTTAGCATACCTTCTTCAACCATTTCAACAGCCATACGAACGGCAGCAGCTGCTGTTCTCTTTCCGTTACGGCATTGAAGCATCCAAAGTTTTCCGTGTTCAATGGTAAATTCCATATCCTGCATATCTTTGTAGTGAGCTTCAAGCTTGTTGCGTACATCAACCAATTCTTCATAAAGATGGGGCCATTTTTCTTCCAAAGATGTGCCGTCGCCGCGAGAAGCCATCGGTTGCGGGGTTCTGATACCAGCAACAACATCTTCACCTTGAGCGTTTACAAGATATTCGCCGTAATAAACATTTTCACCGGTAGCCGGGTCACGAGAGAAGCAAACACCTGTTGCACAGTCATCGCCAGCATTACCGAATACCATGGTCTGAACATTAACCGCTGTACCCCAGTCGCCCGGAATATTGTTAAGTTTACGATAGATGATAGCGCGTTCAACCATCCAGGAACCGAATACGGCGCCGATACCCGCCCACAGCTGTTCCCACGGATCCTGCGGAACGACTTTGCCGATTTTTTGGCCGATTTCTTTATATTCTTTAACCAATTCTTTCAAATCTTCGGCTGTCAAATCTGTATCAGACTTATAGCCCTTAGATTTTTTCATATTTTCGAGAGCTTCTTCATACAAATCCAAATCTGCGCCCAAAACCACATCAGAGAACATCTGCAAAAAGCGGCGATAAGAGTCATAAGCAAATCTTTCGCTGCCCGAAGCTTTTGCCAACGCCTTAACTGTTTCGTCATTCAAACCAAGGTTCAAAACCGTATCCATCATACCAGGCATAGAAACTCTGGCGCCTGAACGAACGGAGAACAACAACGGGTTGTTTGCATCGGCAAACTTTTTGCCCATAATTTTTTCAACGCCGGCAACGGCTGCTTTTACCTGTTCTTTCAAATCGGCAGGATAAGTTTTGTTATTTGCATAGTAATATGTGCAAACTTCGGTTGTTACGGTAAATCCGGGAGGTACGGGGAGGCCTACTTTGTTCATTTCCGCAAGGTTGGCACCCTTACCGCCAAGGAGATTTCTCATTCCGGCGTCGCCTTCTGCGCTGCCGTTTCCAAAAGTATATACCCATTTATTCATGGTAAATATTGCTCCTATCAGCATAAAGTTAAAACACAGCCGCTATACGCAGCTCTCGAAATAAATTCAAACCGAATTTATAACACTTAATTTGATTCTTCAAGCAAAAAACGCATCTTATTTTGCAAAAATATCGGATTTATCCTAAAAAGCCCGCAAAATATATTCACTCAGCTTTTCATTGAAGAAAGATGCATCGCTGACGCATTCTCCTTCGGCAATTTTTGCCTGGTCAAGCAAAATCCGCGCAACATCTGCAACTTTTTGCTTGTTTGCATCGTCATGCAGAGCTTCCGCCATTTTGATAATCAGCTTATGATACGGATTAATCTCCAAAATTCTGTTACTTGCAAAAGTCGTCTGCTGCTGGTGCGAACGCATCAGTCTTTCAAGGTGAATGCTCATCTGGCCTTTTTCTACCGAAAGCGCGGCCGGACTTTTTGTCAGTCTGTCGGTTTCTTCAACTTTTGAAACTTCGCCTTTGAAGATTTCACCCATAAACGTAACCAGCGCGTCGATATCTTCTTTTTTGCCTTTTTCTTCATCTCTGGCTGCTTTCATATCAAAATCGGCAGACGCAATATGCTTGATGGCAAAATCTTTATAGCTTGCCAAAGTCTGAGTCCAAAACTCGTCAATCGGGTCGGTCAGCAGCAAAACCTCAATTCCTTTATTCTTAAAAATTTCAAGTTGAGGGTTGTTTTCAAGCGTGTTTGCATCATCGCCGGTAATATAATATATGGTCTTTTGCTCCGGCTGAGCGCGTGAAATATATTCATCAAGCGAAGTCAGCTTACCGGCAGATTTTGTTGAAACAAAGCGCGACAATTCCGCAATCTCGTTACGATTTACAAAATCTTCATATATGCCTTCTTTGAACGCAATGCCGAAATTGTCCCAAAACTTTGCATAATCTTCGGCATCTTTGCTTCTTGTTTTGAGCTCTTTTAAGATTCTTGAAATAATGCCGCTTCTGATTTTTGCAATCAGCGGGCTTTTCTGCAGCATCTCTCGAGATATATTCAGCGGCAAATCCGCACTGTCCACGATTCCTTTTACAAAACGCAGATACATCGGCATCAGCTCTTCAACCTTGTCGGAAATAAACACACGGTTTACATAAAGTTTGAGCCCCTGCTTTTTGTCCGGCTGAAACAAATCATACGGCCGGGTTGACGGAATAAACAGCAACGATGTGTATTCCAAATTTCCTTCCGCCTTAAAATGAAGAGTCATCCAAGGTTCATCAAAGTTTTTGGAAACATATTGATAAAAGTCTTTATATTGTTCTTTGGTGATTTCCGCCTTATTACGCGCCCACAATGCAGAACCTTTGTTTACCGTTTCTTCGCCGTGCTCGCCCAAATCAAGCACAATCGGATAGTTTATATGATCCGAATATGTCGTGATGATATGGCGTAAATAAATCGTATCCGTAAAATCTTTAGCATCTTCTTTTAAGTGCAGAGTGATTTCCGTTCCGTTCACATCTTTTTGTGCATCTTCGATTTCAAAGCTGCCGCGGCCGTCCGAAACCCATTTATAAGCTTTGTCTTCACCGGCTTTTTTAGTCAAAATTTCAACTTTTTCGGCAACCATAAACGCCGAATAAAAACCGACGCCGAATTTTCCGATAAGATCAACAACCGAACCATTGTCTTTTGCATTTGCCACAAAATCAGCCGTGCCCGATTTTGCGATTGTACCGATATTTTTAATCAAATCCTCATGATTCATACCGATACCGTTATCCGCAATTTTCAAAATATTGTCTTTTGCATTCGGCGTGATAACAATCTTAAATTCTCCCGACTGTTTTGCAATATCGGGGCTCATCAACGCCACATAACGCAGCTTGTCGCATGCGTCCGACGCATTTGAAATCAACTCGCGCAAAAATATCTGACGCTCCGAATAAAGCGAATTTATCACAATATCCAAAAGCTGCGAAACTTCAGTTTGAAAACTTATTTTTTCTGACATATACAAATCTCCCAAAAACAAATCTGCTATTTATATGGGGTGCAAAGAACAACTTCGCAACACAATATGCAAAATTTTTCTTGATTTTATTAAATAAAGCAGTAAATATAATCGTGAATTTTTACAATACAGATTTTTGAGGAGATAAAAAATGGCTTCTGTTGTTAATGATTCCTGCATCAAATGCAGATCTTGCGTTTCTGTTTGTCCGGTAAGCGCATTCCATGAGTGCGATTCTCAGATGGTTATTGATCCGGATACATGCATTGAATGCGGCGTTTGCATTTCCGAATGCCCGCAAGATGCAATTTCATCTGAAGACGAAGCAGATGCAAAATGGGTAGAATTCAATGCCGAACAGGCAAAAGTTTGCCCGAGTGCAGATGAATAATTGAAAAAATATGAGCTTTGAAAAATCCCTGACTTATTTTGCAAAAAAACAAGGCGGGGATTTTTATTTTTGATAAAGGTTGCAGAATATGGAAAATCAAAATAACAATCCTGATACAATGTATGATGTTGTCGGAATCGGCAATGCGATTATTGATGTTTTGGCAAAAGTAGGCGACGGGTTTTTAACCGAAAGAGGCCTTCCGAAAGGCACAATGTGTTTGGTTGACGCGCCGAAGGCCGGTGAAATTTATAATGACATCTTACCGGAGCGTGAAGTTTCGGGCGGTTCTGCCGCAAACACGGTTGCCGGGCTTGCCTCGCTCGGAGCAGACTGCGCCTTTATTGGAAAAATCCACGATGACGAGATGGGGCAAAAATTTCAACGCGACATCGGACGCGCCGGAATCGATATGTTTACATCTCCGCTTTTGGACGGGCCGTTCACCGGACGCAGCATAGTTTTGGTAACTCCCGATGCCGAACGCTCAATGTTTACATATCTCGGCGCATCTAAAAAATTGTCGGCCGCGGATATTGACGAAAACACCATAAAAGCAGCAAAAATAACTTTTATTGAGGGATATTTGTGGGACGAAGATAATGCAAAAGAAGCTGTTTTGAAAGCCTGTGAAATTGCGCACAAATACGGCCGTCAGGTTGCGTTTACCCTGTCCGATAAATCATACTTGGCAAAATTCCGCACCGAACTTTTAGATTTGATAAAAAATCATATCGACATTTTGTTCGGCAATGAAGAAGAACTGAAATCTTTGTTTAACCACGATGATTTTTATGAATGTCTGGATATGGTAAAGCCGCTGGTAGAAATTGCGGCAATTACGCGAAACGCAAAGGGTTCTGTGGTTGTAAACGGCAGAATTAAGATTTTTATCGAGGCGGAAGAAATCAGCGATGTTGTTGACACAACCGGTGCCGGTGATATGTATGCGGCTGGATTTTTGTATGGAATGAGCCGCGGGCGCAGCCTCGGAACCTGTGCAATGATAGGCGGAATCGCAGCATCGGAAATTATCGGGCACTACGGGGCAAGACCTGATGTTTCACTGCGCGGATTTGTTCGCAACAAATTATTGCAATATGGCAAAAAAGCATAAATAAACTATTGTAATTTAAAATTATCGCGCTATTGTACGAAAAAATTTTGTATATTTGCCGAAAACGGCAGATAGGTTTTTTATGGCCTGTTTTTCAAGGACATAAATGATATAATTTAATCGGTAAGGCTATTTATGGAAAATAGCCTTGCTGGGAATCAGAAGGGCGACAAAGTGTACAATTAGTGCACAAGGCGTCTTCTGATGACATGACAACTTTCGGGTACGGTCTTTTTTTCATAAATGGCCGTGCTGGAAATCAGAAGGGAGACGAAGTGTACAATTAGTACACGAGGAAGTCTTCTGATGACATGACGACCATTTAGGAAAAAAAGATGATGATGAGAAATATTGCTATTATAGCCCATGTCGACCACGGAAAAACTACTTTGGTTGACGCCATTTTGAAACAGAGCGGGACTTTCAGAGATAATCAGAAAGTTGAAACCTGCGTTATGGACAGCAACGATTTGGAAAGAGAAAGAGGCATTACCATTCTTTCAAAGTGCACTTCCGTTGATTGGCACGATGTACATATAAATATTGTTGATACTCCGGGTCACGCGGATTTCGGCGGCGAAGTAGAGCGAATCCTGTCTATGGTTGATGGCGTCGTATTGCTGGTAGACTCGGCAGAAGGCCCGATGCCGCAAACAAAGTTTGTACTCGGAAAGGCGCTTAAAGTCGGTTTGAGACCGATTGTCGTCATCAATAAAGCAGATAAGTCCGATGCCCGCTGCGATGAAGTTTTAAACGAGGTTTTTGACCTGTTCGTCAGCCTCAATGCCAATGATGAACAGCTCGATTTTCCGGTACTGTACGCATCAGGACGCAACGGCTGGGCAGTCAAAGATTTGGCCGATGAGCACAAAGATTTAACCCCGCTGTTTGAGCTGATTAAGTCTTATGTTCCGGAGCCGGTTTGCGAGCCGGACAAGCCGTTTTCAATGTTGGCCACAACTTTGGAAGCCGACAAATTTATCGGCCGTCTGTTGACCGGAAAAGTTCACTCCGGAAGTTTGCATGTTAATGACACCATCAAGGTTCTCGACGGCAGCAATCACGAGATTGAGCGCGTACGCATCAGCAAAATCTTGGCTTATAAGGGCTTGAACCGCGTTGCTTTGGAAGAAGCTCATGCCGGCGATATTATTGCGGTTGCCGGTGTTGTCAAAGGCACCGTTGCCGACACTTTGTGCGCAATGGAAGTTACCGAGGCGATTCACGCACAGCCGATTGATCCGCCGACACTTGCCATGACTTTTTCAATCAACGATTCCCCTCTTGCCGGCCGCGACGGCGACAAAGTTACATCGCGTATGATTTGGGACAGACTTTGCAAAGAAGCTGAGGGCAATATCGCGCTGAAAATTTCGCGTACAGACACCACGGATTCTTTTGAGGTTGCAGGCCGCGGAGAACTTCAGCTCGGCGTTTTGATTGAAACAATGCGCCGCGAAGGCTTTGAGCTTTCTATCTCTCGTCCGAAAGTTTTGATGAAAAAAGACGAAAACGGAAATCTGCTCGAGCCGGTTGAAGAAGTTACGATTGATGTTGATGAAGAATTCTCCGGCGTTGTGGTTGAAAAACTCGGCCAGAAGCGCGCCGAATTGGTTGAGATGATACCGTCTCAGCTCGGCAACAAAGTTCGTCTGATTTTCACAGCTCCGTCGCGTGGGCTTATCGGATATCACTCCGAATTTTTGACCGACACCCGCGGAACCGGCGTTATGAACCGCTTGTTCAAAGGTTATGAACCGTATAAGGGTGACATTGAAACCCGCCGTAACGGTGTTTTGATTTCGGCCGAAAACGGTACCGCAATCGCATATTCTTTGTGGAAGTTGCAAGACCGCGGTCCGATGTTTATTGATGCGAATGTTCCGGTTTATACAGGTATGATTATCGGCGAGCACACAAAATCTAACGATTTGGAGGTTAACTGCTGCAAATCTAAACAGCTGACCAACATTCGTGCAGCCGGAAAAGATGAGGCGATTGACCTTATTCCGCCACGCAAATTGAGTCTGGAGCAGGCTTTGTCATATATTCAAGCCGATGAGCTGTTGGAAGTTACGCCGAAAACTCTCCGCTTGCGCAAAAAGATTTTGGATTCGTTGCAAAGAAAGCGCAGCAAACCAGAATTGGTTGAATAGCTTTTATAACCGCTTAAAAAAAGAGTCGGCTCGCCCGGCTCTTTTTTTGTGGCAAACGAGGCAAATTGCTTGCAAAGTTCGGCAAAATCTGTTTAAATCCCAGGCAAAGGAAAAAAATATGCAAAAACAAAAATCCGCCAGAAACAAAACAATAGACACTCCGCTTGAAGATAATTTGGAGTTTTTCAGCCGCTGCCTGCAAAAAATCAGCAAAAACTGCAGACCAGACGACATAATAAACAAGACAATCTGCGGCGATACTTTTAAGATTTTGCCCCTGCTCCCGCGCGAATTTGTTGATTTGATGATTGTCGATCCGCCGTATAATCTCACAAAAAATTATCACGGCAACAAATTTTGCGAACAAGATGATAAACAGTATGAAAAATATACCGAACAGTGGATTGAAGCCGCAAAACCGCTGCTGAAACCAAACGCGTCGATTTATGTTTGCTGCGACTGGAAATCGAGCCTTGTCATCGGCAATGTGCTGAAAAAACATTTTCATATTCAAAACCGCATCACCTGGGAACGCGAAAAAGGACGCGGCGCCAAAAGCAACTGGAAAAACAGTATGGAAGATATTTGGTTTGCAACCTGTTCGAACAACTATACCTTCAACCTTGACACAGTAAAAGTCCGCAAAAAAGTGATTGCACCATACAAAACAAACGGGACTCCGAAAGACTGGGAACAAACGGCGGACGGAAATTTTCGCAATACCTGCCCGTCAAACTTTTGGGGAGATATTTCGGTTCCGTATTGGTCGATGCCGGAGAACACCGCGCACCCGACGCAAAAGCCCGAAAAGTTGATTGCAAAACTCGTATTGGCAAGTTCAAACGCCGGCGATGTGGTTTTTGACCCGTTTTCCGGCTCGGGCACAACTTCGGTCGTGGCAAAAAAGCTCGGCCGCAAATATGTCGACATTGAGCAGAACAAAACCTATTGCGCTTGGGCGGAAAAACGGCTAGAATCCGCGGAATCAGATACTTCTATACAGGGTTATTCCGACGGCGTTTTTTGGGAAAGAAATTCTGTGCGATAGCAAGAATAAGGCGGATTTCTCCGCCTTATTTTATTTTGCTTTTTTCATACAGCAATCGGTTGCAACATAGGCCACAATTATACCGCTGACGCCGACCAGCATATAAATTATTTTGGTCAAGACATCAAGTCCGCCGAAAATAAATGTTACCAGATTAAAATCAAAAAATCCGATTAAGCCCCAGTTCAACGCCCCGATTACGGTCAGAAACAGTGCAATATTTTTGATTATATCCATAGTTTTTCTCCTGATTGTTATCAATTTTGATATATGCGGAAAAATAAAAAATTCAAGCCGGCGTGCGGAAATTCTTGCAAGCAAAAACATCTTGATATATCATCGCTCAAAACAAATATTTTCAGAGAAAAAAATGTATAGTGAAAAATTCAGCAAATTTGTAGAAATGTGGCAGAAAGAATTTGCCATAGAAAAAAGCATTGATGAAAAAGTATGCGCCGATAAAAACGGCAACCCGATTCCGTGGTACACTTATCCGGCGATTGAATATCTTTTGCAATTTGATTATTCGGAAAAGTCCGTATTTGAGTTCGGCTGCGGATATTCCTCGGCGTTTTGGGCATCGCGCGCAAAAAAAGTCATCAGCATAGAAGACAAAACCGATTGGTTTGAGCGTTGGCAAAAAGAATTTTCCGAGGCAAAAAAACTTTTTATTCGTTGGAGAGATGAAGGCGAAGGATATAACAACGCAATTTTTGAAGACGGCGAAAAATATGATGTGATTGTGATTGACGGAAAGCGCAGAGCCGAATGCGCCGAGTGTGCAGTCAAGGCGCTGAACGATGGTGGGATTATCATTTTGGACGACTCGGACAGAGTAAACACCAGCAAGGAATATGTAGATGCCATAAATATATTGCGCGGCGCAAACCTTTTGCAGATTGATTTTTATGGTTTCTGTCCGATGAACAATTATACCAAAACAACTTCGGTATTTTTCAGCAGGAATTTTGCCTTTGAGTCGCAATATATGGTACAACCGGTCAACGGGTGGGGAAATTTGTGGTCAATGAGCCGCAAAGACCGCAAAGAATTTTATAAAAAACAGAAATAACTCTCTGCTCTCTGATGTTATATTTAAAGACAAGTCAGCCGGAGTGGTGGACGCAGGAATTGTAATTATATGTGTATTAGGAGAACGTAATTATTTTTCCCTGCGCCCGCCTCTCCGGCCGACCTTAATTCATAATAATAAAATTGCCGTGTACACTAATTACTACAAGTATACTTTAGCTCCCGTATTTTTACAATTTTGAAAATATTGAGAGTCAGAGTTCCTGTCATGTTTATAGTCATATGATTTGACTTTTTCTTTAGCATAATCTTCACATATTTTGCAGACTGAATGATAACAGGTTAAACCTCTTCTCTCTTGGGATATACACTTGCAATCTAATTTTCCGTTAAGCCATGCAGCTGTTTTCCCGCATGTTTTCGTGGTTTTGGTTTCGCTGTCTGTATCGGTATATGTTATCGACTTAGGCCAACTGTCCTCATTTTTATAATTCACGGAACATTCCTTTGTCGGCAAATCTGCATTGCATATTGCTAATTTATTTATTGTTTCAACTCTTTTTTCTTTCAAAAATAAAAAAGCCGCAAGACAAGGCCTGCGGCTCAAAAGAACAAAAGCAATTAAGATTATTTTCTTTTCAAAATCGATTTTCCGGCATAAACAGCCATATCTCCGAGTTCTTCCTCGATTCTGATAAGCTGGTTATATTTTGCCATACGGTCAGTTCTTGACATTGAACCTGTCTTAATCTGTCCGCAGTTGGTTGCAACGGCGATATCCGCAATTGTGGAATCTTCCGTTTCACCCGAACGGTGAGACAAAACAGCGGTGTAGCCGTGGCGCTGAGCCTTATTTACGGCTTCCAGAGTTTCTGTCAAAGAACCGATTTGGTTTACTTTTACCAAAATTGAGTTAGCAACGCCTTTTTCAATACCCATTGCCAATCTCTTCGGGTTTGTAACAAACAAGTCGTCACCAACCAGCTGAATCTTGTCGCCGAGAGCTTCAGTCAACATTTTCCAACCTTCCCAATCGTCTTCGGCCATACCATCTTCAATCGAGAAAATCGGGAAACGATTGCACAAATCTTTGTAGAATTCTACCATTTCTTTGTTTGTATAAGATTTGCCTTCGCCCTTCATTTCATATTTTCCGTTTTCATAGAATTCGGAAGAAGCAGCGTCGATTGCCAAAACAACATCGTCACCCGGTTTGTATCCGGCATCGCTGATTGATTTTACAATAAATGTCAAAGCTTCTTCAGCCGATTTCAAATTCGGAGCAAAACCGCCTTCATCACCGACATTGGTGTTGTGGCCTGCCGCTTTCAAATTCTTTTTAAGTGTGTGGAAAATTTCTGAACCCATGCGAACAGCTTCTGCAACAGAAGATGCGGAAACCGGCATAATCATAAATTCTTGAATATCAATCGGGTTGTCGGCATGCTGGCCGCCATTTACAATGTTCATCATCGGAACCGGCAATGTGTGGGCAAATGTGCCGCCGATGTAACGATAAAGCGGCAAAGCGCATTCTTCTGCCTGAGCCTTGGCAACTGCCAAAGATACGGCCAAAATAGCGTTTGCACCGAGTTTGCCTTTGTTTTCGGTACCGTCAAGCTCAATCATTGCATGATCAATATCAATCTGATCTTCTGCCTCAAGTCCTGCCAAAACATCATAAATTTTGTCGTTTACATTTTCTACGGCTTTCAAAACGCCTTTGCCGCCAAAACGATTCTTGTCGCCGTCACGAAGTTCTACCGCCTCATGAACACCGGTCGATGCGCCGCTCGGAACGGCTGCGCGGCCGAATGCGCCCGATTGCAAAACAACATCTGCTTCAACTGTCGGGTTTCCGCGGGAATCGATGATTTCTCTGGCATGAATATCTATAATAGCGCTCATTTTTATCTCCTCGTATTATAATTTTTGCACTGTCCATAAACTCTGCTATTTTTGCGTCTTTGTCAAGACAAACCTCGTTTAACACAAAATTTTTTTTGATTTTTTGTTTTTGCTGTGTATAATAATCAAAAAAAACAAGAAGACTCCTTACTTTTTGCGGGCAAAATTCTCCCGCCGCAAAGTTTTGCCGCCGTAACAGGCAAAATTTTCAGAACTAATCTTTAAAATAACAATTCTCTAATTATATGTCTTACAAACATATATTTTGTCAGAATATGATTTTTATGATTTGCAAAGAAAGGAGCATTTTATGAAAGTTTTAATTGCCGATGACAACGCTTTGTCCCGTGACGCGCTGAATCTGCGCCTTGTTCAGCTTATGCCCGATGTATCTGTGATTTCGGCGGACAGCTATGCAAAAACAATTGAGCTTTTGAGCGGATTTGCCTCTTTTGATATCATTGTCATAAATCTGGATATGCAGCAAATGGCCGGCGAAAATGCGCTCAATTCTATTTTGCAGGCTGCGGAAAATTCGAAAATCGTCATAATTTCATCATCGGAAGACTCTGCCAAAATTCGTAAATTGTTCGCGCTCGGCATCAAAGGATATATCCCCAAAAATTCCGATGCAAAAATTTTCGGCTATGCTTTGCAGCTGGTGGCCGCCGGCGGAAAATATCTGCCTCCGTCGCTAGTTGAAACACCATATCAGACGAAAACCGCCGCTTTGGACAATTCTCAAATTAGAAAACCTTTGACAAATCGTCAGTTTCAGGTTCTCGATTTGGTCGCGCAGGGAAAATCAAACAAACAGATTGCTTATGATATGGGAGTTTCGGAAGCAACGGTAAAGCTGCACATAAACGCGTTGCTCCGCTCGCTTCATGTCACAAACAGAACGCAGGCCGTTATAACCGCACAAAAAATGGGGCTGATATAAAAAATTTTCGTTTCGGAATAATGCTTGATTTTCACTAAAATCCGTGCTATACTTCGCACAAATTTTGAAAGGAAAGCTCAAAAGATGATTATCGACAGCAATAATCCGAAACAGCGTAGCATATTGACCAATAAATGTTATTATCAGACGACCGCCCAGATTATGCACGATTTTGAAGCAAAAGGATATCCGAACGCCGCTGATGAAACCTTAAAGGTCATCAATGCTTATCATGATTTGGTCAAAAAACGCACCAAAAACACCTTCAATTCAGATTATAACGATGCTTTCCGCAAAATCGACATCGCCATTGATAATATGGCAAACCGCGTGTTTTACAGCTATGACACCAAAAGTCACGACCTTGCTTATCAGTCTTTCCAAGAATTTGATTTTATTAATGCGATTGTCGGCCGCCAACGGCTCAAAAAAACTCCTTTTTAGCTTGCTGTGTACTCCTTTGTCTTGATTGTTGCCAAATGCAATTTTTTGCGTTATAAATCAGCTATTATGTAATAACCTACAACAAGCAGAGGTATGAAGATGAAACAAATATCCGTTATCGGCTGCGGTCGCTGGGGAACTTTTTTGGGCTGGTACGCCGCAAATTATTGCGTTGACAGCGTCAGAATGTATGATATCCCGACTTCACCGAATTTTATTGAATTGCAAGAAACACGCAAAAATTCTTATTTATCGCTGAGCAACAATATGGAGCTCACCGCAAACATTGAAAAAATTCTGGAAAATGATATTATCATTATCTCAATCGGTTGCCAACACCTACGTGAACTGGCAAAGCAGCTGAACGGCTACAACCTTGACGGCAAAACATTTTTGCTGGCTATGAAAGGGCTTGAAGAGCCGAGCGCAAAAATTTTGATTGATGTGTTTAATGAAGAAATCAAACAAAATATTCACACCGCGGTTTTGGGCGGCCCCGGACATGTTCAGGATTATATGAAACGTGTTCCGTCTTGTGCCGTAATCGACAGCTATGATGATGAAACAAAAAAACAGTTGATTGAACTTTTGCAGAGCGATTTAATCCGCTTTTATTTCGGAACCGATGTTATCGGAAACCAAATCGGCGCTGCGCTGAAAAATGTTATCGGCATTGCTGCCGGAATTTTGGACGGCCTTGAGTGGTACGGCTTAAAAGGCGCTTTGATGGCGCGTGCTCCGGTTGAAGTCGGCCGTTTTATAAAACATTTCGGCGGAAACCCGATGACAGCATATGGTTTGGCTCACCTCGGCGATTATGAGGCGACACTGTTTTCTCAGCACAGCCACAATCGTATGTATGGTGAAATGTTTGCCAAAGGCGAAAGATTCGGCAAGCTGGCAGAAGGCGTTGCAACTTTGAAAGCCGTAAAAATCGTGGCAGACAAAGAAAATATCGATATGCCGATTTGCCAGGCTTTGTACAAGGTAATATATGAAGATGCCGACATAAAGACAACAATTCGCTCTCTTTTCGAAAGAGATTTGAAAAAAGAGTTCGACTTTATGTGCTAAGCCGAATAGCAAAAGTAAAAAAAACCGCGGGGATTGAAGCTTCCTGCGGTTTTTATTTTCTATAATTTTTTCTTCCTGTTGTTTTATCATATATC
>CAKQTH010000010.1 GCA_934276635.1 uncultured Alphaproteobacteria bacterium
TCTTCCCGTGGTCTACGTGACCGATCGTTCCGATGTTGCAGTGCGGCTTCGTCCGCTCAAATTTCTCTTTTGCCATTATATTGTTTTCCTAAAAATGCATTGTTAAGATATTTTCTCGAAATAAAAACTGGAGCGGGTGAGGGGAATCGAACCCCCGTCATAAGCTTGGAAGGCTTCTGCTCTACCATTGAGCTACACCCGCAAAATTTCGAGAACACCCATGATGGTGGAGGGGGATGGATTCGAACCATCGTAGACGAAAGTCGACGGATTTACAGTCCGTTGCATTTGACCGCTCTGCCACCCCTCCCTTATAATAAAAAAGGGTAAAATCAGCTTTGGGGTTTCTGATTTAAGTTCTTTAAGCAAATAACCTTATTTTTCCGACTTTGTCAACACTTTTTTTATTTATTTATTAAATATTATCCGATAAAATTTTGCACAATGCGGAAAATAAACTTTATCAGAGGGGATTTCAATGGACAACAAACATAAAAAATCAACAGAAAAACAAATAATTTTGTATGGAAAACACGCTGTTTTTGCAGCTTTGAACAATCCTCGCCGCAAAATTGTGAAAATTTTATGCACTGTCGACAATTTGCAAAACATAAAAGAAACCTGTGCAAAAATGCATATAGCCGAAAGTTTTATTGAAGTATGCGACAAAAAACGCATTGAAAGTATTTTGCCACCTGCATCGGTTCATCAAGGGGTTGCTCTTATAAGCCTTCCGCTTGAAGATTATTCCATTGAAGAAATCTGCACAATTTGCGAAAATGAAAAAAATACACGAGTTTTAATATTGGATCAGGTTACCGACCCGCAAAATATCGGAGCAATTATCCGTTCATGCGCAGCATTCGGTGTAAAGGCTCTGATTATGCAAAACCGCAATTCTCCGCAAGAAAACGCCGTTATTGCAAAAACATCAGTCGGTATGAGTGAAATTTTGCCGATTGTCAGAGTTACAAATCTGTCGCGCGCTGTCGAAACCCTGAAAAAGAACGAATTTTGGGTTTTAGGAATGGACGGATATGCAAAAGATTATATTTCATCTGTTGACAAGAGCGGAAAACTTGCGGTGATTATGGGTTCAGAGGGGAAAGGTATGCGCAGACTGATTGAAGAATCTTGCGATATTACGGCAAAAATTCCGATGGAGCCTGAAGTTGAAAGCCTTAATGTCTCCAACGCTGCGGCAATTATTCTTTATGAGCTGTATAAATAAAAAAACAGGGGCTATTTCGGCCCCTTAATTTTTCCATCACGCAAATCGTATATATATTGGATTACATCTTCGTCATTCCAATCCATTTGCCCGCGGATTCTGCCGATTTCTTCTCCGTCCTGATTGATAAGAACACTGTGCGGATATGAAAAAATTCCGAATGCGGAAGCTAAATCGCCTCGGTTATCAACAAAAAAATCAACATCAATCGCTTTATATTTGCTCAAAAAATCGCGTTGTTCGGCATGTGTATTCCATTCATCAAACGGAGAAATCATAACCAATTTTATGTTTTCGTCTTTTGTTTTGTTATAAAATTTGTTCAGGCTTTTGAGCTCACGGATACACGGAACGCATGTTCTTGACCAAAACAGCGCAATAACAAATTTTCCCTTAAAATCGGAAAGTTTATAACTCGTGCCGTCCTGATAATAAATTTTTGTATCGGGAACCGGACGGGAATAAGCAAAAAGATTTATTTTTGCAAAAGCTTCCGACGCTCCGAACAACAAAAATGCCGCAAAAAAAACTGTCGTAAAGATTCTTTTCATTTTATGCCTGTTAAAATTGCTAAAATTAACTTTGTATTTATTTTGTTGTCTGATATATAGTAACATTATCTTAATATACAATTAAATTAAAGGATTAAAAATGAGAGTAATAAGCAAAATTTTTGCACTTATTTTAATTGCGGCTTTGAGTTTTTCGCTTGCATCATGCGGAAAAATATCTCGTCCGGAACCGATAGAAGGCAGCGGATATCCTCATTCTTATCCCAGAAAATAGCGAGATTGCGATGACTGAAGAAAATTTGGAAAATGACCTGATTCCGTATGTTGAGTTTGCAGACAATGCAAACGAGAGAACTCCGTGCGTTTTGGTTTTGGACTGTTCAGGCTCCATGCGCGGAGAACCGATTCGTCAACTGAATATGGGGCTTAAAGCTCTTGAAAAAGAACTGAAAGAAGATATCGATGCAAGCTCGCGCGTGCAGATTTTGATTGTTAAGGCATTTGGAAAAGATGAAGTTGAAGTTTCTTCCGATTGGGTTGATGCGATGAATTTTGTTGCTCCGCAGATGGAGGCAGACGGCCTGACTCCGCTCGGACTGGCAATGGAAAAAGCTTTGCAGAAAATAGAAGAACAAAAACTTTTGTACGACAATTGCGGAATTTCTTCAAAACGCCCATGGATATTCCTGATATCCGACGGGGAACCGACAGACTATGATTGGGAATATGTCGCAAAAAAATGCCGCAAAGCTCAAGAAAACAAAAAAGTTGTAATCCATGCAGTCGGAACAGAAGGCGCAAATCTTGAAAAACTGGCAAAATTTTCAACTTTGGCTCCGAAAAGACTTAACGGATTGAAATTTACGGAATTTTTCCTGTGGCTCAGCCGCAGCGTTTCATGTGTATCGCGCGCAGCCCCGCAAACAGACAATTTTATAGAGGATTTATTCAGCGATAATGAGTTTGCAGACGAAAACAAATAAGCACCCTGTTGCGGTAACTCTTACTGGACCGCTTCATCTTCAAAAAGGAATGAAGTGTCAGGATTGTTTTGCCTACAAACAAAACGGAAACCGATTTGTTGCCGTTGTTTCGGACGGAGCCGGAACTGCAAAATTCGGAAAAATCGGCGCAAAAACCGCCTGCGAAACATTATGCGACATACTTTCGGCAAAAAATTTGGAACCATCGCGGAAAAGTGTTGTATTTGCATTGGAAACAGCCAGAGAAAAGCTTTTGCAACATCGTTTTAACCGCACAAAATCATCGGAAGATTTGATTAATTTTGCCGCAACGGTCGTCGGTGTTGTTTATGAAAACAACAAAGGTATGTTTTTTCATATCGGAGATGGTGCCGGAATTGCTTTTTTTGATGAATCCATGCAAAAATTTGTGATTTCAAAACCCGAAAACGGAAAGTTTTTGTGTGAAACATATTTTTATACTATGGACGATTGGAACGACAGTCTCAGATTTACGGATTTTTCAAACGCAACACAAATTTGTCTTATGACTGACGGTGTTACAAATTTTGCGCTGAAAAACTGTGCAAAAAATATTGAAAGCAAATTCATTATTCCGGTTTTAAGCTTTTTAAACAACGAAAAATCTCATAAAAAATCGATGCGGGCACTGATTAATACTTTAAGCACTTCGCAGGCAAAAAAAATCAGTTCCGATGACAAAACTTTTCTGTGGGCGAGGTTTTGATGGAACAACAATCTCTTGAAGGAAAAGTTTATAATGCAATTTATGCCGACGGCCATTTTGAAAAAATAGAGCTAGGCCCTCTGATTAATAAAGGCGGAGCCGCCGGGCGAATTTTTGCAAATAAAAATGACGCAAAAACAGTTGCAAAAATTTATCACGAAAAAAACAAAAGTAGCACAAACCGCAAAAAACTTGAGGCTATGCTGCATAATGTTCCGCATCTTCCGAGTGAAACAAAAAACGGCGTTGAATATATTCAAATTGCGTGGCCGACTGCCTTGCTTGAAGATGAAGAAGGTTTCTGCGTCGGATATCTGATGCCGAAAATTGATACATCTTTGGCGGTTTCGCTTGATCATCTGATGCAAAAAGCAGTTCGGCAAAAGCTGAAACTTTCGGAAAAATATTCTTATCGAATTTTGGCAGCTTATAACCTGACATGTATGGTTGCGGCAATACATCAATGCGGGCATTATATTGTTGACCTCAAGCCTTCTAATGTGTTTGTTTATAAATCTACAATGTCGGTCGTTATGTTTGACTGCGACGGATTTTCGATTTTGGGAGAATTCGGAAGATATCCGTCGGAATATGTCAGTGAAGAATACATATATCCGGAAGGTATAAATCAAAGTTGTGAAGAAATGGGTGAAGAACAAGATAATTTTGCTCTTGCCGTCACGATTTTTAAGCTTCTTAACAACGGTATCCACCCTTTTTCCGGCACTCCGCGCAAAAAAAGCGACCCGATGCTGACTATTCAGGAAAGAATTTTCGGATATCATTATTCGTATGGTCTGTGGCCAGATTTATATCAATCTCCGCATCCATACAGCATTCACGAATATTTTGATAAAAAAACTCTTGAAATGTTTGAACGCGCTTTTGTAAAAGGAAAAAAACGCCCAACTGCAAAAGAATGGCAGGAACATATTGGATATCTTTTGAAAATTATGAAACAATGCAAAAAAGACCGAAACCATGTATATTTTACCGCAAAAGGCTGCGGACTTTGCATTGCGGAAGAAAAATTTTCAAGCAAAATTGATGCGTTGAGAAAAGAAAAATCAATGCCGGCGCAAATTCGCGGTGTTGAACTTTCGGCGATTGATATCAAAAAAACAGAACAAAAAAAGGCTGATGAAAAAAATAAAAAAGAAAAAATACAAAAACTCTGCATTTTCGGATTTGGTGTATACTTCCTGTTTTTTTCGCTGCTGTATCCGATTTTGCGTCCGCTGAAAGAATATATCACATCGCAGGGCATCGGAATTCAGCTTTTGGTTATATTGTTTATAACCTCGGTTATTCACTGCAACCTTAACTGCATTATGAAAAAAGCCGAATTTGACAAGTTTTACGGTATAGCGGAAATGATGGAAATTTTCGCACTGTTCTGTATGCTTATAACTTTTGTTATATTAAACGAATTTTCATTCGAAATTTTGAAACTTTCAAAATAATTCGTCTTTTATCTTTTTAGCAATTTGTCTGTATGCTTCCGAAAATTTACTGTCAGGATCAGACGCCACAATCGGAGTTCCGTTGTCGGAATTCTGCCTTATCGCTATATTAAGTGGAATTTCTCCCAAAAATTTTTCGCCCATTTTTTCGGCGGTTTCTTTTGCACCGTGATGACCGAAAATATCCGCGCGATGGCCGCATTTTTCACAAATGTAATAGCTCATATTTTCAACAATTCCCAAAATCGGAATATCAAGCTTTTTGAACATATTTACCCCGCGAACAGCATCAATCAGCGCAATATCCTGCGGAGTCGAAACAATGACGGCTCCGTCAAGCGCAATTTTTTGAGCAACGCTGATTTGAATATCACCTGTTCCCGGAGGCATATCAAGCACCATCACATCAGTATTTTCTTCCCAATCGGTTTGTTCCAAAAGCTGTTGAATCGCGCCGCAGGCTTTTGCTCCGCGCCAAATCAGCGGGGTATCTTTTTCAACCAGTGTTCCGATTGACATTGATTGTATGTTTCCGTATTTGAACGGCTCAAAATTTATACCGTCTTTTGACGATGCGCAAACATTGTCATATCCGAGCATAACAGGTATTGACGGACCATAAATATCAGCATCGAACAAAGCAGTTTTCAAGCCTAAATCCGCCAAAGCAAGAGCAAGATTTACAGAAGTGGTTGACTTCCCTACTCCTCCCTTTCCGGAAGCAACGGCAATAATTTTTTTGACATTTTTTATATTCCATTTGTCATCGGCTTTTTGATTTAAGCCTGAAACTGCTTTTTCTTTTATAAACATAACCGATACTTTTAAATCGGGAGCAATTTGTTTTATATCGCTCTCAATCATCGAAGATTTTGATTCATCGGCATTTTTCAGCACTACAATAATTCTTTTGTCGCTGATTGTGATGTTGTCGATATTCTGCTCGGAAAAGTATTTTAAGATTATATTTTTTATTTTTTCCGTCATTTTCTGCTCCTTGTTGATATCATATTTGATATGTTTGTGTTTATGCAAAATCTATATTATATATTTATGTATTACAACAATAATATTTCAAAGGTGGAAAATGAAAAAAAACAATTCCGAAATCAATCACAAAGCGATAAATCCGTGGGAAGACGCTATTGAAGAAGCCGAAAACAAAACCGCAAAAAAAATCGTTGAATTTACAAAAATAGCAAAAATAAACAGAGTAAAAAGCCCTTTTGAAATAAAAATCTGGTGGATTGCCGCCATAATTTTTGCAATTTGGGCAGCTTCAGGTTTTTATCAGGTTCAACCGAGCGAACAAGGCGTTGTTCTGCGTTTCGGAAAATATGCTTATACAACCGATGCCGGACTTCACTATCACCTTCCGGCACCGATAGAAGATGTTATCAAAGTTAATGTTTCACAAGAAAGAAGTATTAATATCGGAGTTTCAAAAGCCTATGATGCATCAAATGTGGCAAGTTTGAAAAATTACAGAAATTCAAACTCTTCAAATATCTTAGATTCTTTTACCGAAAGCCATATGCTCACCGGAGACGAAAATATTGTTGATATAAACCTTACTATTGTCTGGAAAATCAAAAATTCAAAAGATTATCTGTTTAGTATGAGAAATCCGGACAGAACGGTTCAGGTTGCGGCGCAGTCGGTTTTGCGCGAAATTGTCGGCCAGTCCGAAATGCAGCCGATTATTACCGGCGACCGTGAAAAAGTTGAAGACGATACAAAAGCTGAATTACAAAAAGTTTTGGACGACTTTAATTCCGGCATTCAGATTGTTCGTGTAAAATTGCAAAAAGCAGACCCGCCGAAGCAGGTTGTTGATGCTTTTAACGAGGTTCAAAGAGCAAAAGCCGATATGGAAAGATTCAAAAACGAGGCAGAAGCTTATCGCAATGAAGTTTTGCCGAAAGCAAAAGGTCAGGCATCACAGATTTTGCAAAATGCCGAAGCTTACAAAGAATCCGTCGTAAACCGTGCAAACGGTGATGCAAAAAGATTTCTGTCGGTTTATAACGCATATAAACAAGGCAAAAAAGTAACAGCAAAAAGATTGTATCTTGAAACGATGGAAGATGTAATCCACAATTCAAACAAAATTATCATCGATCCGTCGGCAAAATCAAATAACAATATTTTGCCGGTAATTCAGCTTAACAATCAAAAATAAGGATTATAAAAATGAATAAAATTCAATCTGTTATCATATTTTCGGTTCTTGCCGTTTTGTTTGTTTTGTTAAATTGCGTATATATTGTAAATCAGGCGGAACAAGCTATTGTGCTTCAATTCGGAGAGCCTGTTCGTTTAATCAAAGAGCCTGGGCTTAAATTTAAGATACCGTTTATTCAGAATATCGTATTTTATGATACGCGCCTGCTCGATTTGGACCCGCCGGCACAGGAAGTTGTGCTGAATGATAAAAAGCGCTTAGATGTAGACAGTTTTACCAGATATAAAATTATTGATCCGCTCAAGTTTTATAAAACTGTCAGAACTGAATTGCAGGCGCAGAGCAAATTGGCTGAAATTGTAAATTCTTCCGTCAGAAAAATCCTCGGAAGAATCACTTTGAAGGAACTTTTGTCGCAGCAAAGAACAAAAATTATGAACGATATCAGTTCCGCAGTCAAAATTGATGCCGAACAAATCGGAGTTTCGGTTGCAGATGTCAGAATCCGCCGCGCAGACCTTCCGATAGAGGTTTTGCAGGCAATCAATGCCAGAATGAAAACCGAACGCGAACGCGATGCAAAAGAATTTCGTGCAACCGGTGAACAGGAAGCTCAACAAATCAGAGCAAAAGCCGATAAAGAAAGAACGATTATCATTGCCGAAGCCGACAAAAAAGCTCAAATAATCAGAGGTGAAGGCGATGCCGAAGCAATAAGAATATGGAATGATGCCGCCGGCGTTGATTCTGAATTTTATGCTTTTTATCGCTCGCTTGAAGCATACAGAAACTCTCTTTCAAAAGGTGATGCCTCGTTGGTAATATCTCCGGATTCCGAGTTTTTTGAGTTTTTTGGAAAATCTTTTAAGACCGGAAAATAAAAATGAATAAATTTCTGTTTTATCTTCTGTTTGCAACATTATCTGCCGCAAAATCTTTCGCGGTTGAAAGTTTTGCCGATTTGGCCGAAAAAACTATTCCGTCAGTCGTAAATATTTCAACAATTCAAAATAATGACGATGGATTTTTTGAAGAAACCGACAAGATGCAGACGCTCGGTTCCGGCTTTATTATCAGTGAAGACGGCTATATTGTTACAAACAACCATGTTATAGACAAAGCGGAAAGTATTAATGTTATTGTCGGAAAAGATAAAAAATATACGGCATCGTTGGTCGGAAAAGACGAAAAAACCGATATTGCGTTAATAAAAATTGTTCCTGAAGAAAAGCTTGTTCCGGCTGTGTTTGGTGATTCGGATTCAATCCGCGTCGGAGATTGGGTGCTGGCAATTGGAAACCCGTTCGGGCTCGGCGGAAGCGTTACGGCAGGAATTATATCGGCAAAATCACGAGATATCGATTCCGGCTCGTATGACGATTTTATTCAGACCGATGCATCAATAAATCAAGGAAATTCCGGCGGCCCTATGTTTAATACCAAAGGTGAAGTCATCGGTATGAACACATCGATTTTTTCTACGACCGGAAGCAGTATGGGTATCGGGTTTGCAATGCCGAGCAACCAAATTGTATGGGTCGTAAATCAGCTTAAAACATTTGGAAAAGTTAAAAGAGGCTGGATAGGTATCAAAATTCAGCCGGACAGCCTTGAATATGCCTCAAAAACCGAAAAAGGCGTTTTGGTTCTCGGAGTTTTTGAAAATTCCCCTGCCGAAAAAGCAGGCATAACAGCCGGCGACATAATCATAAAAATCAATGATAAACAAATTGAAACTCCAAAGAATTTTTCAACATTTATTGCAGAAAAAAAAGCTGGAGAAAAAGTCGATTTCTTAGTTTGGAACAACAAAGAATTTAAGAATGTCTCGATTGAGGCGGCATTAGCTCCGGTGCCGGCAAAAAAATCTTCTGAAAAACAAAAACAGGAATATTATATCTCGCAAATCGGCTCGGTATATGTTGATGAAAACAACAATGTTGTTATAGAAAATCCGGAAGATAACGCCTATGAACAAAATTTACGCAAAGGCGACATAATCATAAAAGTTGACGAATACAGTGTTAATAACCCGCAATCAGTTCAAAAATATATTGAAGAAATTGAATTTTCAAATAATCAGACCGTAAATCTTTCAATTATGCAAAATAACGAATTGAAAAATGTTACGATAAAGCTTGAAAGCGAAACAAATGAGCAGAATTGATTTTTATCATCTTCAAAAACAGACAATCGAACAAGTTCTGCCGAAACTTGTTGAAAAAGCTTACGGTTTGAAAAAAAATATAAAAATATTAATCGGAAACGAAGAGCGTGTGGAATTTTTAAATAATCATCTATGGACATTTAATGACGAAAAATTTATTCCACATGGATCAAAAAAAGACGGATTTTCAGATATACAGCCGATATACCTTTCTGCCGGAGACGAAAATCCGAACAATGCAACATTGTTGTTTTTGGTTGACGACGCAACAATAGATATATCTCAAGCACAAAATTTTGAGCGGATATTCTGTATTTTTAACGGAAATTCCGATTTCAGTCTCGAAAAAGCCAGAGAATTTTGGAAAACAGCATCAAAAAGCGGCTACGAGTTATATTATTGGCAGCAGAGCAATGATGGTGTTTGGCATCAAAAATAAGCTATTCCAAAACTATAACTCTTTTATTTATATCTTCAAAAGTTTTATCCTGCGCCGGAGCTCCGATTTTTCCGAACGGCATCTGGCATATAATTTTCCAGCTTTGAGGAAGTTTCAGCTCATTTTTTATATCATGCTCAATCAGCTCGTTATAATGTTGAACCGTTGCACCGAGCTTTTTTTCAGCTAAAGCAAGCCATATCATATATTGCATCATTCCGCTCGACTGCTGCGACCACATCGGAAAATTTTGTTTATATAAATCAAACTGCTTTTGCATTTTTTCAATAACATCATTGTCTTCAAAAAACAAAATCGTGCCGATTCCGTTTTGAAACGCCGATACTTTTTCTTTTGTTTTTGCAAAATTTTCTGCCGGAACAATCTGCTTAAGCTTTTGCAATACCAAATTCCAAAAATTTTGATTATATTGATTGAACAGAACAACCGCCCTGCCCGCCTGACAATTAAAAGCCGACGGACAATATTTTACGCAGTTTTGCACTAACGCAACGATATCTTCTTCAAAAACATCATCAGATTTTTCAATTTGATAAATTGAGCGCCGCTGTTCATATAATTGTGATAAATTACACATAAAAACCTCCGTTGTTGTTTATGTGTAAATATTATCAACAAAGCTTATTTCAATCCGTCCAAATCGGATTTTTTATTTTTTCGGCCATAAACTTTTTATGCTCTTCAATTTCTTCATTTGTCAGCGGAAAAGAACGTGCCTGATGAAATGTGCGGGCAACATCGCTCACAACTTCTTTTTTTTCTTCGGTTTTGGCACTGAGTTCCATTCCTGGTTCTTCACCGCCCAAAAGTTGCAAATAAACCTCTGAAAGCAACTCGGCATCAAGCAGAGCTCCGTGCTTTGTTCTTTTTGAGTTATCAATCGAAAATCTTTTACAAAGCGCATCAAGGTTATTACGCGCTCCCGGAAACATATTTCTGGCGATTTCAAGCGTATCTATAACTCTGTCGTTTTTGTATGTGTTTTTATTTATAAGAGAAAGCTCATAGTTAATAAAATTCATGTCAAATGTTGCATTATGAGCAACCAGAATTCCGTCTTCACCGACAAAATCAATAAATTCTTGAGCAATATCCGCAAAAATCGGATAATCTTTCAAAAATTCTTCTGTCAAACCGTGAACTTTAACAACTTCTTCCGGAACATCGCGCTCCGGATTAATATATTGGTGATAAGTTCTGCCGGTCGGCATATGATTTATCAATTCAACCGCGCCGATTTCAACAAGTTTATCGCCTTTTTCAGGATAAAATCCGGTTGTTTCCGTATCAAATACAATTTCTCTAACCATTTATTTTTCCATTATAAATAAATTTTATACACAGACAGTCTTGAAACTGTGCAAAAAATGCATATATCAACAATATGTTCCAAATTATACCCGTAATATAAAAACAGGTATACAGTTTTGTGCACATGTTGATAAGTTTTTGCTCCATATTTGCAAAAAGTGTACAACAAAACATATCAACAGGCACATTTTTTACATTAATAAAACTAAAACATATAGTTAATAAAATATTAACGATTTTATTAACAATCTGTTAATTATTGCATAACTCTGTGCATAAAAAATAATCCACAAAAGACACAATGATTCACTATAAACAACATAAATTTTTAAAATATTATTGAAGGGTGTTTGGGTGTGCATAAAATCTGAGTGCAAAAAAACTTGACTTTATGCTGTTTTTTATTTATACAGGTGATGTGTTGCAATTCTGCAACTTCTTTATTTTATTTTCAATTCAATTTATAAGGTTATCATGCATTTAAAAGAGTTAAAGCAAAAATCTCCGAAAGAGTTGTTGACTCAAGCTGAAGATTTAGGAATTGAAGACGCATCATCTATGCGTGTTCAGGATTTAATTTTTGCCATAATGAGAAAAGTCGCCTCTGACGACAGTATAATTTGCGGCGACGGAGTTATAGAGGTTCTGCCTGATGGATTCGGTTTTTTAAGATCTTCCGAATCTAATTATTTAGCAAGTTCTGACGATATATATGTTTCTCCGGCTCAGGTTAAAAAATTCGGACTTCGTACCGGCGATACCGTAGAGGGAGAAATCAGAGCTCCGAAAGAAAACGAAAGATATTTTGCTTTAACAAAAATTAATGCAATCAACTTTTCTGATCCTGAAAAATCAAAGCTCAGAGTTAATTTTGACAACCTTACGCCGCTATACCCTACCAAAAAGCTTAATTTTGATATTATCTGCGGCGAAAAAGACTATACCTGTCGTGTTATCGACCTTATTTCTCCGCAGGGAAAAGGGCAGCGCGGTTTGATTGTTGCTCCTCCTCGTACCGGTAAAACCGTTATGTTGCAAAATATTGCACATGCGATTGCAACAAACCACCCTGAAGTTTATCTTATGGTGCTGCTGATTGATGAGCGCCCGGAGGAAGTTACGGATATGACTCGTTCGGTTAAGGGTGAAGTTATATCTTCAACCTTTGATGAACCGGCAAGCCGACATGTTCAGGTTGCTGAAATGGTTATTGAAAAAGCAAAAAGATTGGTAGAAAACAAAAAAGATGTGGTTATTTTACTTGATTCAATTACCAGATTGGGACGCGCTTATAATACGGTTATTCCTTCATCGGGAAAGGTTTTGACTGGCGGTGTTGACGCAAATGCTTTGCAACGTCCGAAGAGATTGTTGGGTGCCGCGCGTAATGTGGAAGAAGGCGGTTCGCTCACAATTATTGCAACAGCATTGATTGATACAGGTTCGCGTATGGACGAGGTTATTTTTGAAGAATTTAAGGGTACCGGAAACTCGGAAATTATCCTCGACAGAAAGCTTACGGATAAAAGACTGTTTCCAACCATTGATATTACTCGTTCCGGAACGCGTAAAGAAGAACTTTTGGTTGACAAAGCAACTCTTACAAAAATGTGGGTTTTACGCCGTGTCCTGATGCAAATGGGAATCACGGACGGAATGGAATTTTTGCTTGATAAACTCAAGGTAAGCAAAGATAATCAAGACTTTTTCAACAATATGAATTCATAAAACAAAAAAGAGTCCGAAAATATGCTTTCGGACTCTTGATTTATAAAAACAAAATACCTAAATAACAGCAATAGATAAAATATTATAACCAAAAGGAGTAGATTTGTTATGAATATAAAACCGTTACATGACAAAGTATTGATTCAAAGAATTGAAGAAGCTAACAAAACCGCGGGCGGAATTATTATTCCGGATACCGCAAAAGAAAAGCCGTCTGAAGGAAGAGTTATTGCCGTCGGAAACGGATTTCGCACAGAAGACGGAAAAATTATTCCGATGAGCGTAAAAGAAGGCGACAAAGTTCTGTTTTCAAAATGGTCAGGAACAGAAATCAAAATTGAAGGCGTTGCTTATCTGATAGTTAAAGAATCGGATATTTTGGCAGTTGTAGAATAAGGAAAGGATAACAAATATGTCAGCAAAAGATATAGAATTCGGAACAGATGCCCGTTCCAAAATGCTTAAAGGTGTTGAAATTTTGGCAAAAACCGTAAAAACAACACTCGGTCCTAAGGGACGCAATGTTTTGCTCGAAAGACCGTTCGGTGCTCCGAAAATCACAAAAGACGGTGTTTCTGTTGCAAAAGAAATTGAACTTTCCGATAAATTTGAAAATATGGGAGCTCAGCTTGTTAAAGAAGTTGCTCAAAAAACAAACGATAAAGCCGGCGACGGAACAACAACCGCTACCGTTTTAGCAGAAACAATCATTAAAGAAGGATGCAAAGCCGTTGCTGCCGGAATGAATCCTATGGATTTGAAACGAGGCATTGATATGGCTGTTGAAGCCGTTGTCGCTGATGTAAAAGCTCATTCTAAAGATATTAAGACATCTGAAGAAATTGCTCAGGTCGGCACGATTTCTGCCAACGGCGATGCCACAATCGGTGAATATATTGCAAAAGCAATGGAAAAGGTCGGAAACGACGGCGTTATCACGGTTGAAGATGCAAAAGGATTAGATACCGAGCTTGAAGTTGTTGAAGGTATGCAGTTTGACAGAGGATATTTGTCACCATATTTTGTTACAAATCCGGACAAGATGAATGTTGAATACGATAATCCGCTTATTTTGCTTTATGACGGCAAAATCACAAACCTGCAGCCGATGATTCCGATTTTGGAACAGGTTGTTCAGTCTTCAAGAGCTTTGTTGGTTATTGCCGAAGATATTGAAGGTGAGGCTTTAGCAACTTTGGTTGTCAACAGAATTCGCGGCGGTTTGAAAGTATGTGCCGTTAAAGCTCCTGGATTCGGCGACAGAAGAAAAGCTATTTTGCAGGATATCGCAATTTTGACTTCCGGCCAGGTAATTTCTGAAGAACTCGGTATGAAGATGGAAAGCGTAACGCTTGATATGCTTGGTTCTGCTAAGAAAATTGAAGTTACAAAAGATGATACGACAATCATTGACGGCGATGGTGAAAAGAGCCTGATTGAAGCTCGTGTTAACCAGATTAGAAAAGAAATGAGCGAAACATCTTCTGATTATGATCGTGAAAAACTTCAGGAAAGACTCGGAAAACTTTCCGGCGGCGTCGCTGTTATAAAAGTCGGCGGTGCGTCTGAAGTTGAAGTTAAAGAAAAGAAAGACAGAATTGAAGATGCTTTGCATGCAACCGCAGCTGCTGTAAAAGAAGGTATTGTTGCCGGCGGCGGTGTTGCTTTGTTGGTTGCCGGAAAAACTTTGGATAATCTGAAACCTGAAAATCAAGACCAAAAAGTCGGTATTGAGATTATTCGCAAAGCAACAGAAGCTCCTATTCGCCAAATTGCCGAAAATGCGGGCGTAGACGGTGCTGTTGTTGCGGGTAAGGTACTTGAAAGCAAAGATGCAAACTTTGGCTACAATGCCCAAAAGGACGAATATACGGATATGGTTAAAGCCGGTATTATCGATCCGACCAAAGTTGTTAGAACCGCATTGCAAGATGCAGCATCTGTTGCTTCGTTGGTTATTACTACTGAGGCTATGGTTTCCGAAATTCCGCAAAAAGAATGTTCTTGCGGACACGGGCAGCCTTCTATGGGCGGTTCTATGGGATTTTAGGAATAGCTTATATCATTAATAAAAACATCGTCAGGAAAAACTGGCGATGTTTTTTTTCAGATTATTTTGTAAAAAGAAAGCGGCAGCTTAAATCCTACTGCCGCTTTTAATTTACATATTGATAATTCCACCCGGAATTCCAGGTAATTCTGTATTACCACCGCCGCCGGTTCCTCCAGGTCCTACAACCAATCCTCCTGTTGCACCACTTGAGCCTTTACTACAGCAGATATAATAACATCCGTTTCCGGCGTTATTAGTTCCACTTCCTGGGGCTGCATGTGCTACACAATCGCCTTTATCATATCTAGGTGATGTATGGTAAAAACAGGTTTTTCCGCTCGGAAACTTTGAAGAGTCCGCTGCCGGGCAGCTTTTTGGTGTTTCTGTTCCGCCGGTGCTTGTTGATACAAGTTTGTAACAGGTCAGGCCTCCGACAGTGGATGAATCGACTGTTTCACACTTTTTACCGGTTGTTGCACTGCAAGATTCCATATACTCGCTGTTATAATCGGAGCATTTTTTCTCTCCCTGACATTTTGCGGTATATTTCTCTTTGTCTGCACATTCGCAGCAATATGTGACATCATTTCCGACAGTTTTGAATTCGCACTTTGCCAATTCTTCATATGTAACATCGCCGATTTCGGGTGTTTTAGGATCTGTAACCTGACTTGCATTACAGAACGAGGAAGCCACGGTTACCCAGCTGCCGCCTCCGCTGCTTTTGCAGCATTCTGTCTGGTCTGTTGTATTGCTTCTTACTTTATAACACCATTCATAAGTAAAAGCTATATCAGTTCCTGATGGTATGGTTACGGCTTTTGCCTCTTTTATCAGCGAAATATTTTCAAACAAATTTGCGAAAAATGTTTTAATATTGTAGCTGTTTTCGGCCGAGCTGAGATAAGAAGATCTCTTCCAGTTAACCGGACATACTCCGCCGTCTTCTACTTTATAGCAGTTTTCACTGATATATTTGCAATATTTAGTCTGATTTATAATTTTATCTTTGCATGCATCGAGCGTCATACCGCCTTGAGCTGCGCAGGTATCCTTTTCTTTATAGCAGGTTTTTGCTGTATCATTTGAAGCAGCAATTGTGTCGCATTCTTTTCCGCTCGGGCATGTTTTGTAATATCCGGTCGGACATGTTATATCAATTTTCTTAAAGCATTTTCTTGTGCCGGTCAAAGATTTATCAACTTCGGCACATGTTTGTGTTGCGCCTGCAACACTTTTACAAGAAGGTTCATCTGCATAGTATGAGCCGTATTCACCGCAGGTTTTTTCGCGGCATTTATAACATATTTTGAAAGTAGAGCCTGTATAATCGTACAAAGTCTTTGTATCTTCAGAAACATTGTTACCGCTGCATGAAACCTGTGTATACGGAGATGCGCAGTTTGCAGTCGAATAATAGATGTTTCCGCTGCTGTCTTCGCATTTTCCGCCGAGTGTGTACCAGCTTTCGGTTTTATTGTTCAGCTTATAGGTATTACGGTCGCAGCTGCATTTTTCATACAGAGTTTCGGTCGCATTATAAAGCATTTTACAGCTGTCGCCGTCGGCTTTTGCACCTTCGAGACAAGATATTGCTTTTGTTCTTTTATCTTCTCTATAAACTATTCTAACTGAACCTGAAGAGTTCATTCCTTCATAATATTTATATATGTCTTTGCATTTTTTATATGTGTAGTGAATACCTTCATCATCGTAACACTGCGGAGAAACTCCGTCGTATTTTTCGCCGACTTCACTTGCTTTTACAGGGAAAACGGATTTTTTACATTGACATTTTTCATAGTAGTTTTTTCCGGCGCTGGTACATGATTTACCTACACCTTCTTTTGTTGCCGCATCACAATATTTGTAACCAAGTTTGGTACAATCTTTTGCTTCAACGGTTTGCCCGCAGTTGCCTCCTACAACAAAGCAAACACCTGCGTTGGCCGGGCTGCACCACAACGATAAGAATGCGGCTGCACAAAAAAGCCCGATAGACAGATTAAGCTTTTTCATAATAAAACTCCTTGTATTTTATGCATATAATACAGTAACCTATCATTGATAAGTTGCTGTATTATAACTTGATTTTAGCATTAAAACAAGTGAATTTTTTGTTACATTTTTTCCAAAAAATTTTTGATGTCTGACATATGATAGAAAATATTTTTTATTCCGAGTTTTTTTATAGCCTCAAAATGCTTGTCATTTTGATACATCGGACTGCCGATAAAAGCAATTACGGTCATATTTGCGGCAATTGCGGCGGTCATTCCGGCAATGGAATCTTCAACCACAATACAGTTTTCAGGTTTATATCCCATAACTTTTGCCGCATACAAAAACAAATCAGGCGCTGGTTTTCCGTGTTTGACATAATCTATCGTAAAAACTCTTTCTCTCGGAAAATATTTTTGAATTCCGACAGTCTTAATTTTTAAGTCAGTTTTGACTTTGCTGCCGCTGGTGGCGATGCATTGCGCAAACTTTTTCATTTTGAAAATTTCTTCAATTCCGTCGGTCAGCTTAAAACCTGTTTTGGCGATTGCTTCCATATCTTTTTTATAGGCCGTATTCCAAAAATCTTCATCTGTTACGATTCCGAGTTTTTGCAAATCTTCCCGCTTTATGTTGTCGCTTTTTCCGCCCAGATGAAAGTTTGTAGTTTCAATATTCCACCCAAGATTAAATCTTTCATTTAAAAGTTCCATTCTGTTTTTGAGCCAAATAATTTCCGTATCGGCGATAACACCATCAAAATCCCATATCAAAAGTTTGTCTTGCATTTTTACCTCTAAAAAATCGACCTTGTATAAAGACCGTACAATAACCTAATTTAAATTTTATAATACTTTATTAATAAAAACACCAAAAACTTCTCAGCGGGCAAAAAATCGGCTTTATTTACGCTTGCAAGATTTTTATTTTCAGAATATATAATTTATGCATGGAGAATAAATAATGGATAACAGAACAATTTTTGCCTTGTCGACGGTTTATGGAAAATCCGGCGTGGCCGTAATCAGAATTTCGGGAAAAGACGCAATAAAAGCGGTTGAACAATTAAGTGATATAAATATTGATAATATTAGGCCGCGTTATGCTTATTTTACTAAAATATATGAAATAGGAAAAATTGATACGATTGATAATGCCCTTCTCCTTTATTTTAAGGCTCCGCATTCGTTTAACGGCGAAGATATTATAGAAATTCAGTCGCATGGTTCAAAAGCGGTAATTACTCAGATTTTGGATAATCTGGGCAAAATAAAAGGCTTCAGAATGGCTGAGCCCGGAGAATTTTCAAAACGCGCGTTTTATAACGGAAAAATGGACTTGACACAGGCTGAAGGTTTGGCAGATTTGATTGATGCCGAAACAAAAGAACAGCAGAGATATGCAGTTCGCCAAATGGAAGGAAATCTGCGCAATTTGTATACTTCATGGCGTGAAAGTCTGGTTAAGGTTTTGGCTCATCTTGAAGCATACATAGATTTTCCTGATGAAAATATTCCGGACGATGTTTGTATAAAACTTTTGAACACTGTATTTAAAGTTGAAAAAGAAATAGAAGAGCATCTTTCGGATAATAAAAACAGCGAACGAATTCGCGATGGTTTCAAAATTGTGATAATCGGCCGGCCAAACGCCGGAAAATCAAGCTTGATTAATGCGATTGTTAAGCGCGATGCAGTTATTGTTTCCGATATTGCCGGAACAACCAGAGATGCCATAGATTTGCATTTTGATTTAGGTGGATATCCTCTTATTATAACAGATACTGCCGGATTGCGCAATAAAACAAATGATATTATAGAGGCAAAAGGTATAGAAATCGCTCGTAAAAAAATCAAAGATGCTGATTTGATTTTTGCTTTGTATGATGCTCAAATTGAGGATAAATCTGTTTTTGCCGATATAATAAAAGAATCTGAAAACGATGTGTTATATATTGCAAATAAATGTGATAAATTAACAAATGAACAATGTTCAAATATTAAAAAAACGGCAGATGCCGCAATTTCGGCAAAAAATAATCTCGGAATTGATAATCTGTTATCTAAAACTTTGTGTTATATAAAGCAAAACTTTTCAGTAGGGAATAGTGCGGTTATTACCCGTCAGAGATATCGTGAGGCGTTGGTTGAGGCTGTTGAAAATTTGAAGCAGTTTAATCTTGATAAAGATATAGAGCTTGCTGCTGAAGATATTCGTATGGCAGTCCGCGCAATCGGAAAAATTACCGGAAAAGTCGAAGTTGAAGAAATTCTGGATAAAATTTTCGGTGATTTTTGTATCGGAAAATAGAAATAAAAACTTCTTGATTGTCAAAAGAAAAAATAATAATATCGCCGCAAAAGAATCAATAAGGCGATAAAAATGCAAACAGATAAATATGATGTGATTGTAATCGGCGGCGGACATGCAGGTTGTGAGGCATGTGCCGCAGCTGCCAGAACCGGTGCAAAAACTGCTCTTGTTACCCACAAAATTTCTACAATCGGCGAAATGTCGTGCAATCCGGCAATCGGCGGACTCGGCAAAGGTCATTTGGTGCGTGAAATTGATGCACTTGACGGTTTGATGGGGAGCGTTGCCGACAAAGGCGGCATACAATTCAGAATGCTTAATTCTTCCAAAGGTCCGGCGGTCAGAGGTCCGCGAGCTCAGGAAGACAGGAATTTATATAAAAAATATATGCTGCAAGCCTTAACTGAACAGGATAATTTGGATATTATCGAAGCTGCGGCGGAAGGTTTGATTTTTGACAATGACAGAGTTTGCGGCGTTATTTTGGCGGACGGAAGAAAAATTGCGGCAAAATCTGTTGTGCTGACTTCCGGAACATTTTTGAACGGTGTTATGTTCGTCGGTCATTCTACTACTGAAGGCGGCAGAATCGGCGATGTTACCTGTCACGGAATTACCCCTTATCTGAAAGAGAAAGGTTTGAAAGTCGGAAGACTGAAAACCGGAACTCCGGCCAGATTGAATGCGGATACGATAAATTGGGATATATTGGAAACTCAAAGCGGTGATGACAAGATAATTCCGTTTTCTTATCTGACCAAAGAAATAACCAATCCGCAGGTTTGCTGTCATATAACATATACAAACGAGCAGACGCATAAAATTATTCGCGATAATTTTGAAAAATGTGCGTTGTTTTCCGGATTGATTAAAGGCGTCGGGCCAAGATATTGTCCGAGTATAGAAGACAAGCTTGTAAAATTTGCCGACCGAACATCTCATCAGATTTTTTTGGAGCCTGAGGGTTTAAATTCTAAGGTTATTTATCCGAACGGTATTTCAACTTCATTGCCGGCAGATGTGCAGGAACAATTTATTCACACAATAAAAGGGCTGGAAAATGTTGAAATTTTGCGTTATGCATATGCTATCGAATATGACTATGTTGATCCGCAAGAGTTAAATAACCGCCTTGAGTGCAAAAAAATCGGCGGACTGTTTTTGGCCGGACAAATAAACGGAACAACTGGATATGAAGAGGCTGCGGCTCAAGGTTTGATTGCCGGTGTGAACGCTGCTTTATCTGCGCTTGAAACCGGAAAAACTTTTATGATTGACCGCAGTGAAGGTTATATCGGCGTGATGATAGACGACCTTATTACCAAAGGCGTTGATGAACCGTACAGAATGTTTACATCTCGTTCCGAATATCGTTTGTTACTCAGAGCTGATAATGCGGATATGCGGTTGACGCAAAAAGGATATGATGCCGGCTGCGTCGGAAAATATCGATACAAAATTTTCAAAGAAAAATATGACAATTTGCAAAAATATACCGAACTTTGCCATAATCTTTTTGTAAAACACAGTGAGCTTTCGTCTTTTGGAATTGATGTTAAGCAGGACGGGACAAAAAGAACCGCGTTTAACCTGATGAGTTATGACAATGTTTCACATGAAACAATTTGCAAAATATGGTCTGAATTGAAAGAGATACCTGATGATATTTATGAAGAAATTGAAATTGAGGCAAAATATTCGGGCTATTTGAAACGGCAGCTGAATGATATTGAACTGTTCAAAAAAGATGAAAATCTGAAAATCAGAGAAGATATTGATTATAGTAAAATCGGCGGACTTTCCAGAGAAATGGTTGCAAAGTTGTCAAAAGTCAGACCTTCAACAATCGGCGAAGCTTCTAGAATATCGGGAGTAACTCCGGCAGCAGTAGCAGCTTTGCTCGGATATATCAAAAAATAGGCTGACTATGCAGAACTTCAGTTATCATACCCACACAAATATTTCCGACGGCAAAAATACCATAGAAGAAATGGTTGCAAAGGCTGTTGATTTAGGCTGGAAAGAAATCGGAATATCCAATCATCTGATTGTACATAAAGACATAAAATTGTCGACAGGTTATATTCAGTATCAGGATTCCAGAAAAATGAAATCATCAACATTTGCCGAGGCTTATGAAAGACTTGCTCCGAGTGCCGAAAAAATATACAACGCGGCTGACAAATACGGCATAAAAGCCTATGTTGGTTATGAAGTTGATTATTTTGATTATGCCGGTTGGGAAGATGAGCTAAGGGAGTTTTTATCAAAAATAGAATATGATTATCTGATAAGCGGAAACCACTGTTTTTGTGATAAGGAAATAAACGGCGTTCAAAAAGTTTATGATATATGTCAGAATATGCCGGCTGAAATTATGCTTAATCTTGAATGGTATATTAAAAATCATTTCAATACGATAGCAAAAGCCGTCAACAGCGGATTGTTCGATTTTTTGGCTCATTTTGATTATGTTAAAAAGATTACCGGAAGTGAAAAATATAAGCTTGTTGATGCTGAACAAAATGTGGTTAAAGCGTTGAAAAATACCGGAACTGCCTGTGAAATAAGCACAAAAGGTCTGCGCCGTGTCGGAGAATTTTATCCGTCTGATGAAATTTTGCAGATGTTGGTCAAAAACAATATTCCGATGCTTATAAGCGACGATGCGCATTGTGTTTCGGAGCTTGGTTACGCTTTTGACAAAGCTGAGGAAAAATTGTATGAAGTCGGTTGCAAAAACAGGTTTCATTTAAAATAGTGTTCATAACTTTTGAATCTTCTTTTGAAAAATTTGTACTGTGAGTTATAAAAACAATATGGAAAATTTTATCGAAAAATATAATGTTTCACATGAAACATTCGACAGACTGCAAAAATATCTGAGCTTGTTGAACGAGTGGCAGGCAAAGTTTAATCTTGTCAGTAAAAATTCTCTACCCGATGCTTGGAACAGACATTTTGAAGACTCCGCACAGCTGTACGAATATTTGCCGGAAAATGCTGAAATTGTGTATGATTTCGGTTCCGGAGCCGGCTTTCCGGCTTTGGTACTGGCAGCGATTGCAAAAGAAAAAAATCCGCATATGAGTTTTGTTTTGTTTGAAAGTATCGGCAAAAAAAGCTTGTTTTTGAACACTGTTATAAATGAGTTCGGATTGAATGCAAAGGTTATAAACGGCAGGATAGAATTGCAAAAAATGCCAAAAGCAGATGTGATAACCGCAAGGGCTCTCGGTTCGCTTGATAAACTGTTGGAATATGCTCAAAATTTTTGCAAAAATGATACGGTTTGTATATTTCCGAAAGGAAAAAGTTTTGAAGAAGAAATTATCGACGCACAAAGAAAATGGAGATTTTCTTGCGAAATTAAGCAAAATAAAGTTTGTTCGGACGGCGTGATTTTGTATATCTCAAAAATACGGAGAAAAAAATGACCAAAATAATCTCTATTGCAAACAGAAAAGGCGGTGTCGGCAAAACCACAACGGCCATAAATATTGCAACCGCGCTTGCTGCTGTCGGTAAAAAAGTTTTGGTTGTCGATTTGGATCCGCAAGGCAATGCCACAACATCAATGGGCGTTCAAAAAACAGACAGTTTGGTTTCTTTGTATGATGTTATTTGCGGGGATAAAACCGCAGAACAGGCAATCTTAAAAACAGAAGTCCCGAACTTTTTTATTTTGCCGGCGTCTGCCGATTTGGCCGGTGCGGAAATTGAGCTGATTGATGTTGAAAAAAGAGAATATTTATTGAAAAAAAAGCTGGCCGAAGCGGCGAAAAAATTTCAGTATATTTTTATAGATTGCCCTCCATCGCTCAATTTGTTGACCATAAATGCACTTTGCACTTCAAATGGTGTGATTGTTCCGCTTCAATGTGAATTTTTGGCGCTAGAAGGCTTGACCGATTTGCTCAGAAACATCAACAAAATCAAAAAACATTTTAATCCATCGCTGGATTTGGACGGCATTGTTTTGACAATGTACGACAAAAGAAATAATCTTTCGCAAATGGTAGAAAAAGATGTGCGGAAATATTTCGGCTCAAGAGTTTATGAAACGGTGATTCCGCGCAATGTGCGTGTTTCTGAGGCTCCGTCGCACGGAAAACCGATACTGATTTATGATTTCAAATGCGTTGGAGCGCAGGCTTATATCAGTTTGGCTAGAGAGATTTTGAAAAAGGAGAAAAACAAACAATGAACGATACAAAGAAAAAAGGATTAGGTCGGGGGCTTGACGCCTTGCTCGGAAATGAAAATTTTGATTTTTTGAACGAGGGCGAAATGCCGCAAAAATCTGATGACCTGGTTGATATAAATTTGTTGTTTCCGAGTCCTTTTCAGCCGCGAAAAGATTTTGATATACAAGCACTTAATTCTCTTGTGGATTCGATTCGCGAAAAGGGAATTCTGCAACCTCTGCTTGTTCGCAAAAACGGTGATAAATTTGAGATTATTGCCGGTGAACGGCGTTACAAAGCCGCAAAAATCGCTGGGATAAATATGCTTCCGGTGATTATAAAGGATATTGACGACAAAGAGGCTTTAGAAATTGCGCTGATAGAAAATATTATGCGCGAAAATCTTTCTCCGATAGAAGAAGCTGAAGGTTATGCCCGCCTGATGAACGAGTTTTCGCATACACAGGAAGCTTTGTCTCAGGTTATCGGAAAATCGCGTAGCCAGGTTGCAAACACTTTGCGTCTGCTCAATCTTCCTGACAGTGTAAAGCAGATGCTACGGGAAAATAAACTTTCGGCAGGACATGCAAAAATGCTGGTCGGTTTGGATAATGCCGAAGAGTTGGCTCAAAAAATCGTGAATGACGGGCTAAGCGTACGACAGATCGAAAAACTGGTTGCAAAACAGAAAAATCCGACACCTTCAAAAAAGATATCATCAATAAAAAGTCCGGAATTTTTTGAGCTTGAACAAGACCTGTACAAAAGTTGTGGTTTACAAGTCAAAATTTGTCCTAGCAAAAAAGGAAGCGGTAGTGTATCAATAAAATATGATTCGATTGCTCAATTAGAAAAAATTGTAGAACTTTTGGAAACTAAATAAGGGGGTTTAAAAATGACAAGTATATTGGAAAAAATGCTTGAAAATTGCAGTAAAGAAGGCTATGAGCCGACTAAAAATGTTGAAAAAATCGCTAAGGCAAAAACAATGATGTTCGGCGACGACGAATGGAAAAGATGCCCATGTGACGGAAATAACGAAAAAAGATATTGCATTTCCGAACTTTGCAAAAGCGATATTGAAAGAGACGGAATCTGTCACTGCCGTTGTTATGCAAAAAAAGCATAAAATTAAAGCTTTGTTATTAATTGTCTGCTAAATATCAATATAATTGAAATATATTTTGGAATTTAGCGATGGTTAAAATAAACGACATTTATTTTTCGGATATGTATGTAACTCCTGCAAAAGAGGCATATATTCCGGATTCTCAGACAAGATTTGGCTTGATCAGGTTTGAGCCGGAAGATTTTGAAGAATTTTATACTCTGCTGGAAAACAGTTATATTGATAATACATCATATTCTGTGATTTACGGCGGGGTTTTATTTCGTGTTGAGCGCTCGATGACGATGTACGGGCCTCAATATTGTATGAGAAAAATGCCGAAACAGGTTCCATCAATAACTCAGCTCGGGTTTGATCCACGTTTGGTGTCGCATCTGATGACTTTGAGTACGGCTTCTGGTCTGATTATATGGGCTGGCCCGACAGGTTCCGGAAAAACCACCGCAATTTCGTCTTTGATGAAAGAATTTTTGATTAAAGAAGGTGGATTTGCTTATACCATTGAAGATCCGGCCGAAATGCCGCTTGACGGAGAATATAAGGCAATGAATGGCTCGCTCGGGCTTTGCAAACAAACTTTGGCGATTAATGACAACTGGGGCACGCAACTCAAGTCTGCGTTGCGTTCAAAACCGCGCTATATTATGGTTGGAGAAATCAGAACACCTGAGTGCGCAAGCGAATGTTTGCGCGCCGCAACCTCCGGACACCTTGTGCTGTCTTCAATTCACGCAAACAATATTACCGATGCCATAAATTCGATTGTTAAATATGCATCGTCTTCAGATATGAGTGAAACTTTGGCCTATGAGCTTATTTCTCGCGGAATTTTGTGCGTTATTCACCAAACTTTGCAGGGAAGAGAGAAGAAATATCCTGAAATAAGCTATATGTTTGCCAATGCCGATACAACCAAAGGCGATCAGGTCAGAGCAATAATCAAAAGCGGAAAAATCAATCTGGCAACGGTTATTGAGCAGCAGAAAAACAGACTGCTTCAAGGCCGTCCGATTTGCGCTGAAATATAGCCTATCTTCCGAATACGGCGTCTTTCAGGCGTTTGAGTGTCGCTTGAGCCGCCGGTCTGGCTTTTGCTGCGCCTTCTGCGAGAAACTGTTCAACCTCGTCAAAATGATTCATGTAGTAATCATATTTTTCGCGTGCATCTTTGACTTCATTTATAACCGCATCAAGAAGCATATTTTTGATATGTCCGTAACCGAGTTTGCCTTGTCTGAGACCGTCGGCCATTTCTTGAATTTGTTCAGGCTTTGCCAAAGCTTTATAAATTTCATAAACCAAAATTTCGTCCGGATTTTTCGGTTCTTCCATCGGGCGTGAGTCGGTTTTTATTGAAAATATTGCTTTTTTTATGGTCTTATCATCAGCAAATGCCGGAATGACATTGTCATAAGATTTGCTCATTTTGCGCCCGTCAACACCGGGAACAACCGCAACTTTGTCATCGGCAACATAGGTCGGAAGATGCAAAAGTTCTTTGCCGTAGTGCGCGTTTATGGCGCCGGCAATATCGCGTGCGATTTCAACATGTTGAATCTGGTCTTTGCCGACCGGAACAATGTCGGTGTCATATGCCAGAATATCCGCTGCCATAAGGGTGGGGTAGGTATACAGTCCCATATTTATGCCGTCGTCATCAGGTTTGTTGTTTTCACGGTTTTTATCAACGGCAGCTTTGTAGGCATGCGCCTTGTTCATAAAACCTTTCGGGGTATAAGCATACAAAATCGTAGTAATTTCCGTAATCTCGGGAATATCCGACTGGCGATAAAAAATCGATTTGTTCGGATTAAGGCCGCAACCGAGATATATGCAGGCGATTTCTTTCATTTTTTGATTCAAAACCACCGGATTTTTTTCTGCATTGATTGCATGGTAGTCGGCAATAAACATATAGTGCTTTCCACCCTGCGCAATTGCTTGATTTCCAAGCTCTATCGCCGGTTTTATCGCGCCGAGATAATTGCCCAAATGAGGAGTTCCGGTAGGCTTTACACCGGTCAAAACAACTTTTCCTTCAAACATTTTATGGTGTATCCTTATAATTTTCTGTTGTAATTATTTATAAAATTGATACTCTACCATTTAGTTTAAGTCAATAATTTAATTAAAAAAGGACAACGATAATGCTGGACATTAAATATATTATGGAAAATAAAGATTATGTGATTGAAGGTTTGAAGAAAAAAGGCTGCAAACTTGATATCAATGCTATGATTGATTTGTATCTTGAAATCAACAAGCTGAAGACATCGTCGCAAGCTTTGGCAGAAGAAAAAAATCGCCTGAGTAATTCCATAAAGTCAGCATCGCCGGAAGACCGCCCGCAGATTATTGCAAAGAGCAAGGCTTTGGGAGAAGAATTTAAGAAACAGCAGGAAGAACTTGAGGCTAAGCAGGAAGAATTTAATAATATGATGCTCAGAATGCCGAATTTGCCGAGTCCTGATGCTCCGCAAGGCGAAGATGAAAGCGGAAATGTTGTGATTCGCCGCGTCGGAGAGCTGCCTAAGTTTGATTTTACGCCGCGCGACCATATCGAATTGATGGAAATGAACGACTGGAGCGAAATGGACAGAATCACAAAAGTTTGCGGTTCACGCACCTATGCCATCAAAAACGAACTTTCGCGCCTTGAGCTTGCAATCCATATGCTTGTGCTTGATAAACTTGCCGCAAACGGGTTTACGACCATCAATGTTCCGTCGCTTTCAAAAGAAAAACCATTGTACGGAATGGGATATCTGCCGTTTTCGTCAGATGAAATATATTATATGCCGTCTGATGAGCTTTATTTGTCCGGAACGGCAGAGCTTGTGCTGAACTCTTTGCGTGCCGATGAAATTTTGAGCGAAAACGAATTGCCGGTTCTGTATGCCGGATTTTCTCCGTGTTTCCGCCGCGAAGCCGGAGCTGCCGGAAAGGATACCAGAGGATTGGTTCGCGTTCACCAGTTTTTGAAAACCGAACAGTTTGTAATTTGTAAAAATGATTTGGCAGAATCTGAAAAATGGCACCAAAAGCTGCTTTCCATTTCTGAAGAAGTGTTGCAGGATTTGGAAATTCCGTACCAGGTTTTGGATATCTGTACCGGCGACATGGGCGCTCCGAAATATCGTCAATATGATTTGGAAGCATGGGTTCCGTCGCAGAACTGCTATCGTGAGACGCACAGCTGCTCAAATATTACGGATTGGCAGGCTCGCCGCACAAATTTGCGTTATCGCGACAATGCCGATGGAAAAGTAAAATATGCGCATACATTAAACAATACTGGAATCGCAACTCCGCGTGCGCTGGTTCCGTTTATGGAAAATCATCAGCAAAAAGACGGCACGGTCAGAATTCCGGAAAAATTGCAGCCGTATATGGGTGGTAAAAAGTTTATCGGAAAAAATTGCAGATAGGATAAAAATGGAAAAAAACGGAGATATTGAGGCACTTGAAGTAGTTGCTTTCGATTGGGACAACACTTTGGTAGAAAGCCGCAGTTCTCTGGTTTTTTGCGTTGATAAAATTTTGGCTCAATACGGGCTGCCGGATTGGTCACAAAGTTCTAAAAAACGCGATAATATGCTGTCTTTTCGCGATAATTTTCCAAGAATTTTCGGAGATGCGGCAGATGAGGCATACCAAAAATATCGCAGAATATATCAAAAAGAAGCGCCGAAATTGATAAGCGTTTTTGATGGGGGTTATGATGTTGTAAACCTGCTGAAAAAATGCGGCAAAAAACTTGTGGTTGTCAGCAATAAAGACAGGCTTTTGCTGGAGCTTGAATACGGCCTTTTGTTTAAGCCGGATACTTTTGAAAAAATTGTCTGCGGCCACGAGGCTCCGCGCGACAAACCATATCCGGAACAGCTTTTTTATACCTTAAACGGGATTATATCCAAAGAAAAAATCAATGCAAAAACCGTTTGGATGGTCGGAGACAGCCAAATGGACAGTATGTGCGCAAAATCTGCCGGAGTGCGTGCCGTCAGAATCGGAAGTCCGATTTGGGACGGCATAAAAGAACCGGAAGACGGCATTACATTTTTTGCAAATATGAGAGAATTTTATAATTATTTATTGAAAGAAACAGGAGAAAATCGATGAATATAAACGGATTTGAACTGAATTATACCGAAGAACAACTACATGATATGCGCGAAAATCAAAGCATCAAAATCAATTTGATTGACAAGGATTTTGAGGGATATAAAGAGCTGAGCGAAAAAAATCAAAAAGCCTTGCAGCATCTGGTCGCCGCGGCAAAAATATTTAATCGTGTTTCGCAAAAACAGGATAATCCGTTTAATCAGGAGCTTTATGAAGGCTTGAAAAAAGCCGCCGAGACCTCAAGCTATGCAAAAGAGGCGCTGTGGCTGTTTACTTCGTTTAACGGTGCGGCCGGACTGAACGGAATTGAAAAAAATCCGATAGAAATTTTTAAGGGTGTTCATCTTTATCCGGGCAAAAACTTTTATCCGCAAAATTTGAGCGTTGAAGAATTTCATAAAATTATCGAAAAAATGCTGGACGAGGGAAAAGTTGATGAACTGAAAAAGATTCTCAGCGCCCGTACAATGGTTCGCCGCAAAGAAGATGAATTGTATGCGATTGATTATACGCAATATTTTTCAAAAGAATTTTCTGAAATCGCAAACGAACTTGAAGTTGCGGCATATTATTGCGATGATGAGCCGTTTAAAGATTTTTTGGGTTGGCAGGCTCAGGCGCTTATTCAAAACAATGAAGATATGGATATGCTGGCGGACAAGCATTGGGCGGTTTTGCAGGACAGCCCGCTTGAGTTTACAATCGGCCGTGAAAATTATGAAGATGAAATTACTACCACGATTTTTGATAACAAACCGTTGCTTGAGCGTCTGCAAAAGGCCGGAATTGAGATTGTCCCGAAGGATTCGCTCGGAGCAAGAGTCGGCATTGTGAACAAAAAAGGAACGGATTTAATCTTAAAATTCAAAGAGTTGTTGCCGAAATTGGCGCAGCTTATGCCGTTTGCCGACAAATATGAGCAGCATATCGGCGGCGGGAATTTGAAACAAACTATGGTCGATGTTGATTTGGCTGCGCTCACCGGTGATTATGCACAATGCCGCGGCGGAATCACGACCGCGCAAAATCTTCCGAACAGCGACAAATTGGCTGTAAAAACCGGAGGAGGGCGTCGCAATGTATATCATCGCCAGGTTCGTCAAAGCGGAGATAAAGAACGACAAAAAAAGATTCTGCACGAGCTTGTAAAGCCAAAATTGCATAAATATTACGACCTTGAAAGTCTGCATCTTTTTGTTATCGGGCACGAAAACGGGCATTCGCTCGGTCCTGATTCGTCATATCAAACAGCTCTCGGTGCATATCATCATATTATGGAAGAAAACAAAGCAGATGTAATTTCTTATTCTATGATGCCGCAATATGTTAAAGCCGGAATTATTGATGAAGAAACCTTAAAAAAAATATATCTGACCGGCGCTGTTTCGCTGTTTTTGACCGCAGAACCAGTTTTGCAGGCCCCGCACAGAGTTGCCGATTTGATGCAATTTAATTATCTGCTTGAACACGGCGCAATTTGGTTTGATAACGGAAAACTTGATATAGATTTTGAAAAATTTGTCAAAGCAATGCGTTTGATTTTGGAAGATACCATAAATCTTCAGCTTTCCAAAAATCCGCAAAAAGCAAAAGAATTTGTTGAAAAATATGCAAAATGGGAAGATATTAACCAAAAAATTGCCGATGTTTATAAAAAATTAGGATTAAAGCCGTATAAAGAGATTGTAACTCACTTTTAGCGGGAGATAAAAATGTTCGGAAAACTTGCGAGAGGGGAATATCCTCTTTGTGTATCTTTTTGGAAATTCGGCGTTTTCGGCTTGATTATGAGCTGGGTTGTCCTCTATGTTTTGGAAAAACTGCTGTATGCCAATTTGGGAGGAATGAGCCTTTATACATATTATTTCAAGCATCTCGGATTTTTGAACGCTAACCCGAAAGTGCTGATTTTGACCGGATTGCACTTTGTCTCGTTGGTTTTGTATGCGGTATATTCATTTATGGTATTTTTGGGAGTATGGCGCTCGTCGGCAGCATATGAAAAAAGCGTGTGGCTGAGCGGCATGGCCAGAATTTGCATTATAATTTTGACGATTATCGGCATCAACTATGCCTTTTGAACACTGTTTCATATCTGACTAAAGTCAGTATTAAAAACTATATAGATATAAAGTATAATCATTAATGTTAGCAAATTTTATATCTTATAGGAGATATCATTATGAATAAATTTTTTAACTTTATGTTTTTTGCAGCCGCTGTCGGCATTTTGGCTGCAGGAACAGCGTCAGCAGCCGACGAAGACAAACAGGATTCTACCCCCCCCCGTCGCAGATTCTCAAATAACTCAAAATAATGATGGAACATATACCGTTACCACTACAAACGGCAATACGGTTACAAAGACAAAATATAATTCAAAAACAACAATAAATTGTGTAGATACAAAGCTTAAATGTGTAAAAGCTGTCCGCGAGATAACAGGAATGGGCCTTAAAGAGGCAAAAGAATATGTTGATGCAAATATTCGTGGTGATTGGAAACTTGATCTAAGCAAACTTGATAAAAAATATGCCGAGGGAATATGTTCGAGTATGGAAATTGGATGCTCAACAACAGAATATTATAATACAAAAACACGATTTACCCCGCCTGAAGCTTCGGTATTTATGACAGATGACGGAAATAATTCTGTTACAATAACTTTCTAATGTTATAAATATAAAAAAAGAGTGCCTATTTGGCACTCTTTCTTTTAGACAGGTAGTCGTCCACAAAGTTGTTCCAGAAAATCTTCAATATGTAGATTGACGGATATTCTTCTGGATTATAGATGCGGATATACTTTTTTCCGCTCCACAGAGAGATTTTGGTGTCTGTGGGGTTTTCTGGCAGGCGGTATAATTCTCCGTCTTTGTGGCGATATAAAGAATATGTGCGCCCGATACATCCGTCATCGGTATTGTCATCGAATTGAATGCAATACTCTTTCCAATAGGTGTGAGGAAAGTTTTCAATGTCTTTGCCTTCAATATAAAGCGCGTTGACACAAATTTCTTTCGTCGGCCTTTGGAAGGAACATCTTACCCAGAGATTTGTTTTTTCATTTGTTTCGATAGAACAATCTTTGAGTTTGATGTCAATCATCGGTCCATAGGCGTTTGTCATTGGTTTTGTGCCCTCAATACAAACCTCTATGGTGCTTTGGAAACCAAGCTTGATAATATACTCAAGGTCTTGATAAACAACAACCCAAAAATAGGTTGAACCTTGACGCATCAATTTGAATTCCGGAAGTTTTTCGAGCGGAGTGTTGGTTCCTGTGAGCTCGGTAAAAACTTCGTACGCATCTTTCAGATACAGTACTGGTCTAGACGCAAATTCTTCTCTAATTTTACACTGATACATAAAAATGAAATTTAATAGTTAAACAAAAAAGTTAATTTACATAACGGATTATATGCCAAAAATATTTTTTGTCAACAAAATAAACACAAAAAAAAGAGCACCGGTCGGGGTGCTCTTTTTCAAATCTGCTGCTGTGTTATTTTTTAGTAAACATAGCAGTGCAAAAAGTTTTTCCAAAATGCCAGAATATCAACCAACGCCGGTCTGTGACTCGAGCTGTATTCGTGAATGCATTTTGAGCCTTCCCACAGTGCGACTTTTTTGAAGTGTTGCTTGTCGGGATACAACGACAAAGTTCCGTCCAGGCCGCGATACATAAAGTATGTCGTGCCTGTGCATCGATTGCAGGAGCCTCCGCCGGCGATGATTGAGTCTGATTTCCAATAAGTGTGAGGGAAGTTCTCAATGGCTTTTCCTTTCAGAACAACGGAGTCGACCAAAAGGTTTTGTTCTTGCCAATTGAAAGAAAACTTAATCCAGAGAGAGGTTTGTTCTTTCATCTCGGGAATGTTTTCTTTGATACAAACCTCGTCCATCGGCCACAAAACTTTGCTGTAACCGATAGTTCCGTTTTCAGTTTCTTCCACTTCGCTCTCAAGCGCCACTCTTATCCGATAATACTGCTCTTTATAGCAGATTATCCAATAATAGGCTTTGTCTTTGCGCATCAGGGTGACGGAAAAAACCTCATCAGGCAGCTGATGTTTTTGGAGATAAGTGGAAAAAAGGCAATACGCATCTTCTTTGAAAATAACCGGCTTGGTTATTCCGTTCATTTTTTTATCCATAAAAAGAAAATTAAATAGTTAAACAAAAAAGTTAATTTACATTTGAGAATATAGACATAAAAACCGCGTTTGTCAACTTTTTATTTTCTATCGGTAATAATCTTCGGTTATTTTCTTTACGGTTTCCATATAAGACTGCGACGATTCCGGATTGCTGTGGAACGACAAAGAATATCCGACAACCAAAAATCCGTACGGGTTTAATATGGCATCATCGCGTTTTGCATGTTTTATATTAAAATATCCGATACGCAGAGTTGCGCGCCATACGGTTGTATAGCTGTAATCTCTTTCCGGATAAACATCTGTTGTGCTGAACTGCACCTGCCACAAATTGCGAGCCATCGGGCGCGCCCAATCAATCTCCACATTGCGCAGCATAGATCTTTCACGGAACAAACGTAGATTGTTTACGGCTTCAAATTTGATAAAATCCTTATAAAGCGATGGTGATGAAAACCAATAAAACACGGAATCGACGCGCCACCTGTCAAGCATTTCGTCATAATCATTGGATATCAGATAGCGGCGAATTATATAGTCTCGCACATTGGCTTCGGTGACCAAATCGCTGACCGGATAATAAATTTCGCTCGGCTGAACCATTTCGAGCTGAGAAAAATATTTGTTTATGGTTAAAAACTGAGGCGCGACCGTGCGTTGCGGCAACATAATATAGATAACGGCGGCAAGCATCATATTAAAACAGATGCTCAGGCATGAAATTATCACCAAAACGCGCGATGTCCACAAATATCGGCGCTCCGGAATCGCATCCACGTGCACTCTTTCCGGAAAAAGACCGAGTTCATCAGGACTTTCTTTTTCTTTATAGCGAAAAATAGTGTGAAAAATTTCAAACATAGTCTAATTTTAACCTCAAATTTATAATTTAAGTATATTGTATATGCAAAATCGGATAAAATCAAATAAATACTGTTAACTTTTTTATATTTAGTGTAAAGGTATAAAATATAAGAATTTTTTAAGGATTTGAACAATGAATAAATTTATGACTGTTTTAGTTGGAGTTTTGGCGCTTGCTGCCTGCAATGCGAATGAAACCGCGCCTGATGTAAAGAAAAAGCCCGATCCCGCATATTATACGGATTGGGACAGAGCCATCAGAGCAGATGTTGATATGCAGAATATGTTTGTCCGCACTCCGCGCAGAATTGAAAAGCCTTTGGATATGTATATGGCGATGGCTTTGGCTCTCAAATATAACTATACCCGCAGAATGATAAGCTATGAAGAAAGCCTGATTCGCGCAGGACAGTCGTCGTTCAACAAACTGCCGGAGCTTATCTCTAATGCCGGATATGTTGATATCAAAGATCTTTCGGAAACCAGTGCCGATTTGAAAGCAGCCTGGAATATTCTTGATGTTTCAATCCTTTATTATCAAAATGCCGATAACAACCTTAAAGCAAATGTTGCTTTTGAACAAAGCCGCAAAGTTATCCACAATATTTTGCAGGAAACCAGAGTTTTGTATTGGAAAACTCTGACAGCGCAGAGACTTTTGCCGGTTGTTGACAACATGATAGAGTATATGACATTGAAAGTTGACGCAATCAATGCCGAAGAAAAAGAATTGGCGCAAAAGGGCGAAAATATGTCGCGCAAGCAGCTGATTGAAAAAAGAAAATATGTTGAATCAATCGAAAAACTTTCTGATTTGAAAAGAAATATGGAAACTTCGGAAGTCAGACTTGCAAGCCTGATGGGGTTCCACCCGTCTACACAGTACAAGCTTGTAGGGCCGGAATACGGAAACTTTGCGCTTCCGCAGATGAAAGCAAACTTGTCCCAGCTTGAATGGCTCGCGTTGACAAATCGTCCGGAACTCAGAGTTCACGATAATTTTGTAAACGCCGATGATTTGCAACTTGTTATTAAAGAATATAACAGCGGCAAAAACGGAACATCTTACATCAACAACCCGTCATATTATAACAAAATGTGGACCAAAAACGCCAGAGATATGGGCCGCGCGGTGTTTGAAGATGTTAAAAACCTCAGTGAAAAAGACTTGACGACTCTCCGCCGCCAGAGAATGACCAATTTGATTTTGAGTCAGGTATATGTTTCTTGGGCGCGTTATATGTCGGCAACCGAAGATTATCAGATTCGTATGGAAATGGCTTCTACTTCCGAAAATATCGCTGAAGATTTTTCAATTGAAGACGGCAGCAAAAATCAGAAGAGCCAGCTTGAAGCTTCTCGTGCGATAGAAGATGAAACAAAAGCGTTCCTGTCTTATGTTGATTTGCAGGATTCGCTCGGCAACCTTTATGCCACAATCGGGCTTGATGCGATACCGTATTATATGTTGGAAGAAAAACCGTCAAAGATTGCGGTATATTTGAGAAAAACGCTTGAAAAATGGTATAAAGGCGAGTTTCTGCCGGATAATCGTCCGTATCTGATGGAAATTCCGACAAAGCGTCCGCCGGTTAACCTGACCACCGAAGAAGTTGAAGATTTGGTTGTCGAAACCGGAGAGAAGATAGATTATACTTTGTCTGAATCGGCATTCAGCGGAATTACCTGGAAAGGAAAAATGACTACCCGCGCCGGTATGGTTGATGATTCTCCGCTACCGAAGTGGCTGTCATACAATCCGGAAACAATGCAGTTTACAGGTCGCGCTTTGCCGACAAACGGCGGAGAATACAATATTAAAGTATATGCGACCGATGAGGCTGAAAACCTCGGATATATTGTATTCAAAATCATTGTGCAAGAAGTTTATGTCCCGTCTTTGAGAGTTAAGGGGGTAAACAGCCACAGCAAAGCCATTGTTTTGCAAAGATGCAAAGGCGCACAGTGCAATGATTTGGCCAGAGGCAACAATATCGGAAAATCCGTTCAGGCCAGACCGATAAGATAAATTATTGCATATTTTCAAAAGACACCGAGAGGCTGAACTTCCGGTGTCTTTTTTTTGTTGACATCATAGCGGTTTTTGTCTATATTATAGGAGTAAAAAATATTATTAACCCTTTAATTTCTTATAATTATGAGTCAAACTTGCTTATTTATTCTGATTGTGGCTGTTTTGACAGTCGGGCTTTTTGTATGGCGCTATTTTTCAAGGTATTTTAAACATTCGGGAACTGTTGTTGCAATTTACGGCGGCGGTTGTCTGGTAAATACCCTGGGAAAAGTTGTCTTTGTCAAAAATCCTGATTTGAAAATCGGCCAAAAAGTAAAACTCCATTCTCCGGATTATCCTCCGTTCAAAAAATATATGAAGGAAAATCCTCATCGTCCGGTTTGCATAAATTGGGCTTTGCTCGACAAAGACGGCGATATGACGGTATATTTGCTCAGACGAATTAATGCCGCACAATGGATTGCTACTGCCAACGGAACGGAGATTTTCGTTGATTTGGACAATGACGAAGACTATCACTTTGCTGATGGTGTAAAAGTCAAGATGTCCCCTCGGCGAATCCAATTTGAAGAATATTGTTTAACCAAATAAAATTTTAAGCCTTATGATTTTTGTAGTATTATTAGCTGTTATGCTTGTTATCCTGTTTGTCGGATGTTTTTGTGTTGCTCTTTATGAGGAAAAACAACACTTGGCCGAAAAAGGTACCGTGGTTTATGTCGATTCCGACAAAGGATCCATCGTCAAACTGCGCGAAAGACAAATGGGGGAAGATGAGTATGTCTATGTGGACAGTGTGGAACACCTTGGAGATGTTGTTAAAGTCCTGAGCCTGAAAAAAGCTTTTGATTACAGCAACACCGGAAACCTTTATGCTATGCTGCATCACGGAAAATTGCGCCGACTGCAAAACGAACGATTCAAACTGGAAAGGTTCGTATTTGCGTGGAACGGCGAATGTACCGTGCGGCTCGAAAAAAAGATTTCCAACTGCACCTGGATTGCACGAAAAGAATCGGACAACAGCCCGGTTTTGTTGTATATCCAGTCTAAGGTGGAGGAGCATATCGGGGATGGAAAGCTACTTAATGCAAATGCGTTGGCGCTTTCTCAAAACGATTTGCCGGTGTATCACACAATTCACTGAAACACGAAAAATGGCTGCATATGCAGCCATTTTTTGTTGTGAGAAATTGACTTTATATATCCAAATCTTCTACAAATTTTGCGCGTTCGATGATGAACTTAAATCTTGTTTCTGGATTTTTGCCCATCAGGCGTTCAACCTGTCGTCTGGTTTCAAAAGCCTCTTCTTTGCCTTCTTCGGTATTGGTAGAGGGAATTAATACCCTGATAAGAATGCGGTTATTCTTGTCCATGGTTGTTTCTTTGAGCTGCAAAGCACTCATCTCTCCCAGCCCCTTAAATCGGCTGATATCTGGTTTTTGATTGCCTTTGACTTCTTTTTTCAAAATTCGGTCTTTGTCGTCATCATCAATGGCATAAAAGTTTTTGCCGCCGACCGCAATTTTGTAAAGAGGCGGGGTCGCAATATAAAGATGCCCGTTTTCAATGAGCTTTGGCATCTGCTGATAGAAAAATGTCATCAAAAGAGAGGCAATGTGCGCACCGTCGACATCGGCATCGGTCATAATGATAATTTTTTCATAGCGAAGATTTTCTTCCTTATAATTTTCTTTCACGCCGCATCCGAGCGCTTCTATCATATCTTTAATCTCTTGATTTTGTGTAATTTTATCAAGAGACGCACTGGCCACATTCAAGATTTTTCCGCGCAGAGGCAAAATTGCCTGCTTAAACCTGTCGCGTCCCTGTTTTGCCGAGCCGCCCGCGGAGTCTCCCTCAACAATAAAAATTTCGGTTCCTTCGGTAGAAGTGTGCGAACAATCCGCAAGTTTTCCGGGGAGGCGCAGCTTTTTTGTCGGGGTTTTGCGAGCCTGAATTTTTTCTTCTTTTTTCTTTTTGCGAACTTCCGCGCGTTCCAAAACATATTCAACCAAAGCTGCTGCGTTTTCCGAATCGGAAGAAAGCCAATGGTCAAAAGAATCTTTTACGGCCTGTTCGACCAATCTGACGGCTTTTGCCGATGTGAGCTTGTCTTTTGTCTGCCCCTGAAACTGCGGGTCACGGATAAATACGGACAGCATAATGCAGGCATCGGAAAGAAAATCTTCGGCAGTAACTGCGGCAAGTTTTTTGATATTTGCCATTTCGCCGTATTCGCGCAGACCGTGCAAAAGCGCAGACTTAAATCCGAGCTCGTGAGTTCCTCCCTGCGGAGTTACAACGGTGTTGCAATAAGAATGGCAGAAACCGTTTTCATCAATCGGCCATGTAATCGCCCATTCGACTTTTCCTTCATCGTTAGCAAGGTCGGAATCGCCGAAAAATGCCGTTTTGTTGACCGTAGGACGAGCTCCGATTTGATAATTCAAAAAGTCGCGCAATCCGTTTGGAAAATGTAATTCTGTCTCTTTCGGGGTTATATCATCTTCCGAAAGAACACCATCATCGCATTTCCAAAAAATGTGGATTCCTTTGAACAAAAACGCTTTTGAACGCGCCATACGATAGATTCTGTTAGCGGAAAAGGTTGAACTTGCGCCGAAAATTTCTTCATCAGGCTGAAATGTGACCGATGTTCCGCGGCGATTCGGAGCGTTTCCGACCAACTCAAGCTGAGTTATAGGTTTTCCTTTGGAATATATTTGACGATAAAGCTTTTTGTCGCGGGCGATTTCAACGGTCAATTTTGAGGACAGAGCATTAACTACCGACAATCCGACGCCGTGCAGACCGCCGGAAACTTTATATGCGCCGCCGCCGAATTTTCCGCCGGAGTGAAGCATTGTCATAATAACTTCAAGCGCTGATTTATCGGGATATTTCGGGTGTGGATCGACCGGAATTCCTCGTCCGTTGTCAGAAATTGTGACGGAGTTGTCGTTGTGCATAACAACTTCTATCTTAGAGGCGTATCCGGCAACCGCTTCGTCCATTGAGTTGTCCAAAATTTCAGCAACCAGATGATGCAAAGCCTGTTCGTCCGTGCCCCCGATATACATTCCCGGGCGATGGCGAACCGGTTCAAGTCCTTCCAAAACCTCAATATTTTGTGCGCAATAACTTTCTGCAGCTTGTGGAGCCGCCTCAAATAAGTCTGACATAGTTTTCCTTCTTAAAATTCTGTAATTTATGAAAAAAAATACATCAAACCCGCGGAAATTTCAAGAAATAAAGCAATTTCATTAACATTTTTAATATTCGGCAGAAAAGGCGCAAATCTTTCTTGACAATCGCTGGGGGGGGGAGAATGCCCTAAGGTTAAATTTTATAAGGATTATTAAGATGAAAAAATACAGTTCAAACCAGTCCGGTCGGTCGATGATTGAGATGCTTGGTGTGTTGGCAATTGTAGGGGGCTGTCAGTTGCAGGTATCGCCGGATATTCAAAAGCTATGGCAAAGTATAAGGTCAATAAGTTGATTGACCAGGTTTCGAACATAGTGGCTAATGTCCGAACAAAATTTGCCGCACAAGGAAATTATAAGGGACTTGATCAACAGACAGCATACCAACTTGGAATATTTCCTGAAGATGTTGCAAAAGAATGCGATTTGAAAGGTGGGGCAGATGATAATATAGACGATTGTCCTAAAAATACTTTTGGGGGATCTGTTTTTGTATTAAATGACGCAGAAGGAAAAGGGGAATATTCTTTCTTTGAAATAGGTGTAGACAAAATTTCTAAAGATGCTTGTACCTCATTGGTTGGAGCAGATTGGGGCGGGGCAACATCTTTTGAAGGGATAAAAGAAACAAGCAGCGATGGAGAAGCTTTAGATTTTATGATTTCAGATGGAGAAAATTTTTTCTTTCAAGATGATTTGAAAAAAGAAGTAATGAAAATTGCAAATTATATATGTGATTGTTCGATAAATGAAAACACATGCAATGTGGTTTTGCGCTTCAAATAAATTTTAAAAAATAAAGCTCAATTATGAATAATCATTGATTTTGGTTGATAAGTTTTTGTTTTTACTATATAATATAAGGAGACAGAAAATGGATTTAAAGCTTTTATTGACTAAACTCACTTCATCACAGTTTTTAGCATCATATATTTCAGCGTAGTTAATTTCTTGGTTAGTTACGTTTAAGAGCATTCTTCTACTATTGGATAATTTTCCATTGAGAAATTTAACAACGTTACTATAATCACGACCATAAATAATCCACACAGACTCTTGAAGATGTACTTTTTTAGGTGAATCATTTAAAGAGTCTATAACTTCTTGTGAATTTTTATTGTCTTTATCTAAAATATCATAAGCAACTAACAATTTATAAGCCATATTATAATCTTTTTTAACAATCATTAATTTTAAATCACTTTACCATACACATTTCAAAATTTAATATTTTTATTGCATTTCAGATTTTTATTTGATAGCGTAGCTCTGTACCAAAAATTAAAGGTGCAGAGCCTTGAACAGCTCTTATTTCATACGGTAATGATGAAACCGTTAGGCTTTGGTTTTAGATAAAAGCCACATCAACCCTGACTTTAAGGTCGGGGAGCTTGTGGTGTATGTTCAAAAACCATGCCATCTTTGGATAATATGGTTTTAAAGACCATAAGGATCATTTTATGAAATATGATTGTTCAACTCCCTGACCACCTTTTATTTTGGTGGTCTTGATTTTAATATGGAGTATGAATAATATGATAAATTAAAAAAATAGTATTGGTTTGATTAAGCAATGTCCCACAGGTTTTTCTTGGACAATGTTGTTTTTTGGAGGTTTTGTTCCATTATTGCGCGGTGATTTGAAATGGTTCGTTATTGCAGTGACCTGTGCTATATGTACATCAGGTCTTGCATGGTTAGTATTTCCTTTTATATATAATAAAATTTATATAGAAGGATTACTTACACAAGGTTTTCAACCAGCAGATGATTTTTCAAAAGTCATATTACAACAGATGGGTGTACAGATAGTTAAATAAAACAAAACCCCGATTGAGATTGGTCAATGCGGGGTTTTGTTTTATTGCTATTCGGCTTTGTCTTTGTCGCCGGACAGTTCCTCAAGAACCATCTTCTTTAAGGTGACATTGTCCGCCTTACCGGTCGCAAATACCGGAAGTTCATCGCGATACATAATGATTCGCGGCAAGTAAAGCTCGGACATTCCGTTGTTTTTGATGTATGAATGCAACACATCTGAAGTTACTTGTTTGTTGTTGGTAACCAAAACAATCTGCTCGCCCTTGCTCTCGTGCGGAATTGCTACAACGCCGTATTCAAACTCGCCGCCCATCCATTCATAGGCCTTGCGAACCATCTCGTCAACCGCGTGCAGCGATACCATTTCTCCACCGATTTTTGCAAATCTCTTAATACGGTCGCGGATATAGATAAAGCCGATTTCATCGATTTCGACAACATCTCCGGTATGATACCAACCATCTTCAGGCGGAACCAAAACTCCCGGATTGTCCGGCATATAATATCCCATCATAACATTCGGACCTTTAACCCAAAGTTCGCCGCCTTTTTCGATTCCGTCAACCGGAACAACTTTTGATTCCATTGCCGGCATCAATTTTCCGATAGAACCGAATCGGTTGAAAATTCTGTTGTTTGCGGCAACCACCGGAGAACATTCGGTTGTGCCGTATGCCTCAAGAACGCGAACGCCAAGTCTTTCCATCCACATATCGCGGGTGTCCGGTTTAATTGCTTCCGCGCCGCCATACATAAAGCGGACATTGTGGAAGTCAAACGGGTGGGCAATTTTGCCGTATCCGCGGAAGAATGTGTCTGTTCCAAACATAATTGTTGCGCCGATTTCATATACCAGCTCGGCAATAATGCGATAGTGCAGCGGAGACGGATACAAGAACAATTTTGCGCCCTCAAACAGCGGGAACAATGTGCCAACAATCAAGCCGAAACTGTGGAACATCGGCAGAGTGTTGAAAACCGTATCCGTAATATTGAGTGTTTCAATCGCAGAAACCTGTTTTATGTTCGAAATTATGTTTGCGTGTGACAAAACAACGGCTTTCGGAGCGCCTTCCGAACCGGAAGTAAACAGAATAACAGCCTTGCGGTTTCCGCCTTTTTTGTGCGGAACGCGTTTAATTTTATAGCGCAGGTATGCGTTGATTTTGCTCCACAAACCGATTTTTTTGCCGATTTGTTCCAGATATATCACTTCAACGCCGTTATTTTTCAAAACTTCTACCACATTTTCCATTTTCCCGAGTCGGATAAAGTTAAGAGATGTGATAACTTTTTTAACCTGAGCGGTTTTGCACATTGAGGCAATATTTTTTGCTCCGACCGAAAAGTTTAACATTACCGGAATTCTGTCATATGCGGAAAGTCCGAAAAATGTGCAGACTGCGGCAACCGTGCTCGGCAACAGCAATGCAACATGTTCTTCCGGCAAAGTGATTCGTTTGAAATATTTTCCGATAACAAAAGACTTTATAATAATGTCTTTGTAGGAATTCGGCTTGCGCTGAATATCTTCCAAAAATGCCGGACGACGCAGCAGACCTTTCTTTGAATGAACTTTCGCTGCTTTCATTAACTGTGCAAACAATGAAATATTCGGATTGTAGTTTGCATTAAAGCACATTTCACGCAATATCATATAAACTTCATTGGAGATATGGTCTCTTTGGCGGCGCAAATCGTCTTTCAACTTGAACGGACGCGGCTTTCCGAGAATAATTCTGATTTTCGGAAGCGGGCGATGTGGCAGTTTGCCTTTGGTCTTTGAAAAATAGCCGTATTGCGGGCCGTCAATCCAAATCGGAATAATCGGAGATTTTGATTTGTCGGCAACCAGTCCCGGAGCTTCGTAAATTTTCATCAAACCGCCGTTTTCGGTGATTCTTCCTTCGGCAAAAATGACGCAGAGCTGACCTTTGTCAACTTCGGCAATCAGGTTTTTGATATCGGCCGGCTCAATCGGATTAAACTGAACGACTTTTGCCGTTTTCATCAAAAATCTGATAAGTGCGCGGCGATAAAGATGCCCGTTCAAAGCAAATACAGGATCGCCAGGCAAAAACGCAAACAGCAAAATAGGGTCTAAAAACGAAACATGATTAGAAACATAAACACCGCGCTTCGGCAATTTTCTAATATCAAATTCTGTTTCAAACTTAACTTTCATAAGCCTGAAGAAGGCTCTCAAGCAAAAACGTACAAAGTTCCTCAAAATTTATATACTCCAAAGTTTCAACAATTTGTTTTCACACTTTATACAAAACACAAAATTTTGTAAAGAATAAAATAAGCTCCATAGTTACCCACAGGATACTATAAGAATATCATATTGATTTTGCGCGATTTTTTATATAATAAAAAGTTGCATAATTTCAAAACTTGCATTTGTTTTTTATTGGATATATAGCTGTTGCGATAACATATTGTGACCAAATGTTACAAAAACGCCTGTTTGTTACAAAATATTACACCAGTCGCAGGGTTTTGTTTGTTCAATATGTTAGAGGATTAACAACAAAAGTGAACTATAATGAAAAAACTTTTTACTTTAACGGCTTTAGGGTCGATTTTTTTGGCATCTCAGGCGGTAGCTTCGGGATATAACCTTAAGGAACAATCAGCATCTGCTCAAGCAAACGCATTTGCAGGCGCAACGGCCGGAGCCGAAGATATTTCGTATTCATATTTTAATGTTGCAGGCTTGGCCCGCCACAAAGGAACACATTTTTACGGCGGCGGCGCTTGGGTTGCTCCGTATTCAAAACTGCGTAAAGCAAGTTCTGGCGGTGTTGCAGCGTTCAACGGCGGAGCTACAACTTCTTCAAATAAGGACAATATTGTGCGTCCGGCGTTTGCTCCTTCTTTTTATTTTTCGCATCAGCTTAATGATCGCTGGTTCGCAGGGGCTTCACTGAATGTTCCGTTCGGTATGGTAACAAAATATGATGACGATTGGGCAGGCCGTTTTCACGGCACACTTTCTAAATTGACGGTTGTAAACTTCAACCCGATGGTTGCCTATAAGGTTAAAGACGATATGTCCATCGGCGCAGGTTTGCAGATGCAATATATTAAAGCCCGTCTGCGCAACAGCGTATACGGCGGACAGGTCGGTGGTCACCATATTACCGATAAAGCAACGGTTGAAGGCGATGATTTCTCCTTGGGATATCAGCTCGGCGCGTTGTATGAATATTCCGACACTTTGAGATTCGGTATTGGATATCGTTCAAAAGTTGAACACAAGCTTGGCGGCGATATTGAATTTGACGGCCCGATGAGCGCATTGGCTCAAAGTGTCAGTGCCGAACTCACAATGCCGGCGATTTTGACCTTGGGCGCATACCACGATATTAATGACAAGTGGGCTATTATGGCAGAAATTACGCGTAACTACTGGTCGGCATTTGATGAACTCGTGATTGAAGGCAAAAGAACCGGACTTCGCAGCACAACCGATGAAAAATGGTCGGATACAACGGCATACTCCATCGGCGCAAGCTATAAATATAATGACAAGTTGAAGTTCAGATTCGGCGTTGCGCTTGATCAAAAAGCCGTCGGAAACGACTATCGTACTCCGCGTATTCCGGATTCTGACAGAATTTGGTATGCAGGTGGAATTCAATATAAATATAATGACAAGATTACATATAACCTTGCATATACATATATTGATGCAAAAACCGCAAAAGTATATCTTGACGGTTCGCACAGCGGCGATGCTGCCCGCGGTTCGTTGTTTGCGGAATACAGAAACTCGATTCATATTATCGGATTCGGTATAAACTACAATTTCTAAAAGTTGTTCATAAATAAAGAATCGCCTTATCTTTCAAAGATATGGCGATTCTTTTTGCTTAAAAACGGCATTTTTTATAAAAATTTTTCAAAAAATATGAAAAAAATGCAAAAAAATCCACAAAATCTGTGTGAAATCAAGATTTTTGTTTGACTATTGCAAAAAATCAAGCTTAACTTTCACTATGATATCGCAACGAAGCGTTGTCATGTTGTCAATAACTTTTATTAGGGAGTTTTACAGTGAATAAAAATGAACTTATTGCTGGCATCGCCGGTGCTACCGGAATGACCAAAACAGATGCAGCTAAGGCTGTTGATGCATTTGTAGCTACAGTAACAAAAGCTTTGAAGTCCGGTGACGAAGTTCGTCTCGTTGGCTTTGGTACTTTTTCTGTAACAAAACGCGCTGCTACCACAGGTCGCAACCCGCGTACAGGCGCAGCTATCAAAATTCCGGCTCGCAAACAGGCTAAGTTTAAGGCTGGTAAAGCTTTGCAGGACTCTGTAAACTAATATAAATATTGTTTACAACAAAGGAGTAAAGGATATTCTTTTACTCCTTTTTTGTTTATTGTTGACAAAAAAATCTGATGGCGTATCAATATATATATTGTATGATTATGAGGGTTTGCTTATGTCTGAACAAAATAGTGTTGCCGGAGTTGTCGGTGAAAAAACTAAACAAAATGTAATGGCAAAAGGCGCGGAGCTTTTTGCGGAAGGCGTAAAAATTAACCGACAGGCACGCGCGGCGGGCAAGGAGGCAGCCGAAGCCGGTAAAAAAGCCGCCGGTAAGGCCGCGGGCAAAATCAATTGCCAAAAAAATCACTGGAGTGTCATTGGTGTGCGGAGCGGCTTTTGCGATATATGAAGTTGCTCAAGGAAATTACGGGAAAGCGCTTGGAGAGCTTGCTTCCGGTGCGGCCGGATGTTTCCCCGGAGTCGGAACCGGCATAAGCGTAGCCATAGATACGGCGATGGTAGCATATGATATTGCGGAAATAAACAAAGAACAAAAGCAAAGCAACAACAACGGAATCGGATTGCAGGAATTTGGCCGTCAAAGTTATGCAACGCATCAAAAAGGTTTGGAGCTCAGCAAAGAGCTTAGAGCCGACAGATCAATGCAACAGCAGAATACGCAAGCTAAAAACAGAGATAATGTGCAGCAACAAACGACGACTCAACAAAAAGATTCGACCAGAGTTGCTTTGGCAAAATTGCAGCAAGAAGGCAGATAATATAATTTTGTGTTGTCAACCAACTGTTTTTGCAAGATAAATTTTCAGATAAAGAAAAATGAAAAAAAATTAAAAAAATACTTGATTATTTATTTTGTATCGTGTATAAAGCCTTTTGTAAACGATGGGCGCTTAGCTCAGCTGGAAGAGCATCTCGTTTACACCGAGAGGGTCGGGAG
>CAKQTH010000011.1 GCA_934276635.1 uncultured Alphaproteobacteria bacterium
ATAATGCAAATAAGGTTTTGTATAAAGATTGTGATTGCGACAGCACATATAAATACAAAAAGGAAACACCGGGATTTTCTTATAGCGGAACATGCACATATAAATATGGTGATAATGCGGGAGAAACGCTGTATACAACAGTAACATGCGACACCGGCAATTATTATCAATCAACGGATTGCAACTCTCCGAAAGTTGTTGACGATACGACGAAGGTAACCAATTCGCAGAAGAAAGAGCTTTCGTGCTGGAAGTGCAAATGTCCGGCAACATATCAATATCCGGCACAAATGCAAAACGGGATTACCGGAAGCAATAAGGAATGCGGGACATTGTGGGACGAATATACATGTCCGGCCAAATTGCTGGCAAACTGTCCGAGCGGAGCAGTATGTGATACGGTTCGAGGAGCGACAGAGGCCGTCAGCTCGGCATATAATGCAAAATGTTATAAGTGCAATTTGAATGTACATAAATATTTGTCATCAACGGACACAACAAATTATGCAGATTTTATAACATTCGGCGGGGAGTGCAAACAAGATAATATATCGCATTATCGTGATGCAAGCTGCAAATCGCCGTATCAAAGTAAGGATTGCGCGAGCGGATATGAGAAAGACGGTGGAGACAAGATATTGTATACATACAACGGGGTTAAAACTCTTTCTTGTTGGAAGTGTAAAAAAGCGTGCCCGACAGGAACTTATGCTACTGCAGATTTGTGCAAAAACGCCGGAAACGCTGATGAATGTGTGAAAAATGCAAATACAGGTTGCTATCGTGCATATAATTGCAAAACTCAATATAAAGCTTTTCCAAGTTCTACAACTCTTCAAAAGTGTTTGTCAACAAAAGAAGTCGGACAAAAGTGTTCTCATGTAGGTAAATTAATTACTGAAGAATGCTATTACTCAAGAAATGTAAGTTGTACTGACTTTTTTGGTACAGGATGTACAGAAAAACGCGATTTAGCGATAGCAACCTGTGAAGACGGCATAGAAATATGCTTGAACAACTGTTCAGGAAACAACTGTTGCTGCACGGCAGAAAACAATGGTTATTGCGAGCCTGTGGCAACTTATTGTGCAAAAATGGTTGGTTACACCTGTGAATTTCAAGATGTTGATCGTTATTATGAAGGCAAGAAAATTACATTGAATTGTGATTTGGCTGTAGATCTTAGCACTAAGAAACCGAACATACCGACTGATCAATGTAGTAAAATGAATTATGAACAAACATTGGCATATTGTGCAGAGAAAGGCTATTCCGATAAGGTAGATCAAAATTGTGTGCAATGGGGAGATATTTGTCCCTGTACTGATGCTTATGCAAAATGCACAAAATGGAAAAATAAATGAATTTTCAGGTGTCGGGCGGTAGTTGTCCGGTATCTGAAAATCAACAATGAAAGGAAAGAAAAGCTAAAATAAAATACTAAAAGTACAGTCGGCCGGAGAGGCGGGCGCAGGGAAAAATAATTACGTTCTCCTAAATATGAATTTTATCCTTTGTGTCTCCTACTCCGGCCGACTTTTATTTGTAGCGCCGTAATTTATTGTTTTTGCACTGAAATAATATATAAAATCCCCAAAATCCGCGCTTTTTGCTCTTATATTAAAAAATCGACAAATAATGCTGGACATAAAATAAAAAGTAGAATATAAATGAGTTATAATAATATTAATTGAAACAGCGTATAAAAGTTCTGTGCTCTGGGGTTTTGTAAAGGATGTCAAGTATTATGATGAAGAAAAAGAATCTTATGAGCCTGCAAGCTCTTTTTATTCTATCGGAAATTAACAAACTGGGTTGCCAGAAGAAAGCGGCGGAAAATCTCGGAATCTCTACTGATACAATCAAAAAATACATTACCGTTCTTGAAAACGAAATAGGCTGCCAACTTTTAATCAGCAACGGCAGAGGCCTGCATTTGAGCGCCAGAGGCAAAAATCTGTTGTCCTGCACTTCAAGAATGGAAAACATTTTTAATCAGATATATGAAGAAAATACGGTTGACCACAATCTTAAAGGCGATGTTTTTATAAGTATGCCGCTCAGCATTTCCACCAATCTTATGCCGGAAAGAATCGGTGATTTTTTTGAAAAATATCCGGATATAAATCTGGTTACAAATTCTTATATGGAAAACTTCGATTTCAGCACTATGGACGCCGATATAGGGCTTACATTTGCTGAGCCGAATAATTCGGAAGCGATTATTTTATATAAGAAAGTTGTCGAATGCGGATATTTTGCCTCTCCGAAATATTTGGCAAAATACGGGTATCCGAAAGACTTTGATGATATGCTTGCAAACCATTGGATAATCAGCCGCGTTCAGCTGCCGAACTTTATGAAAAACTGGAAAAATGTGCTTGAAAAAGCCCAACATGTCAGATATACCACAAATTCCACCTATGCCGCAAGTGAGGTGGTGTGCTACGGTGGCGGTATAGCAATTATGCCGAAAAGATATAATAAAGAAGGTTTTGTCTGCCTTGACAATTTTGTGTGCGAAGAAAATCCGACCGTTTATATGGTGGCTAACAAAAAATCAAAAGATGTGCCCAGAGTCCGCACCGTTATCAATTTTTATAAAAAACTTTTAGATAATATGTAGGGACAAAATAAACCTGTTTTTTCCAAATAAAAGAGAACAAGGACAATGGCAGTCTTGCGCCCCGGTCGGTTATTTAAATGTATCCAAAACCAAAACGACACCTGCTGATATAATTATAGATGAAGAAAGAGCACCCAAGGTTAAACGGCTTTTTGAAGAATATGCCAAAGGTGGTCGTACTTTGCAGGATATTACCAATTTAGCGAGAACCTTGGGTTTATGTTCAAAAATGTGTACCGTTAAGAAAACAATCAGTCGGGCACAGGTACAAAATATTCTTAAAAATACTTTCTATATTGGATATTTTAAGCAAAAAGGCAAAGTTTATAAGCATAATTATCCAAAATTTATTGATGAAGAGTTGTTTCGCATTGTTCAGGATACGATGGAAGGCAGAAAACGGGCACCGAGTAAGTTGTACTATGGTGATAAACAATACATCTTCTCCGGTTTAGTCAGATGTGGCTGTTGTGGTAGCCTAATGACTTGCGAAACCAAAGTAAAAGATGAAAAACATTCTTATAATTACTTAAAATGTAACAAACTTCGCTCAAAATGCTCGCAAAAACCAATCAATGAAGCAAAAATCCTCGCTCAGCTTGAAAAAGAATTATGTTTGCCGATGAATATTAGCGACAATATGTTAAAAAATATCAAGTCAGAAGTCAAAAAGCAGCTTAAAGAAGAAAGAGTAAATACAGCGACTCTCAAACGGGATATTACAATCAAAATAAACAAATTAGATGAAGAAGCAAAAACTCTGTTTCGTGGCTATATCCAAGGTAAATGTGATGAGAAAATGTATAATGAACTCAAAACTGAAATTGAGCTTGAGAAAGAGAAACTGCAAAAAGATATGGACAGATACCTTGAGATTGACACCGAAACCGATGAAATCTTGGCAAATATCGCTGAAATCGCGGCAAATGTTGGAAAATTCTTAAAAAGTCCGATAGTTTCGCAAAAAAGAGATATTTTAAATTTAATCTTATCGGACTGCAAAACTGATGGAAAAAATCTTTGTTTTACAATAGCTAAACCGTTTGATGTACTATTAAAAACGCCTGAAATCAATAAATGGTGCGCGATATTGTGCAGTTATCGGACTAAATTTTATGATGATTTTAAACAGCTAACAAGAAAAATGGCACTTTTTGAGGATAGCTTGGAATAGCAGCATTATGAGTTGTTAAAAATGTAAGGCACATAAAAATCTTTAAATTTATATAAAAAATAGTGACAAATTTATTTTTTTATATATTATTCGCTAATAAGCATATTTGCGTTTTATGGAGAATGATATGGTAAACAACGAAAATACATTTGGCACAGAGATATCTCGATTAAGAAAAAAATTAAATATGAGTCAAAAAGAACTTGCTAATCTAGTACTTAAAGATGACAATACACCCATTACACCACAATATCTGAATGACATTGAACATGACAGAAGAAGTCCGTCATCCGATGAAATTATAAAAGCTTTTTCAAAAGCGTTAAATTTATCCTCTGATGAAGAAGACTATTTATTTTACATCGCTGGCAAAATGCCCAAAGATGTTAGAGACAAAAGCAGAGATGACTTTTACAATGCTATAGCTGCTTTTAGAAAAAGTAATAAATAAGGAAAATAATTTGCAGTATCATAAAGATGAGACAGGAAGGCTACCGGAAAAACCTCATTATAAACATGAGGAACTGGAAGCTATGGCTCAAAAAATTATTTTAGAAGCATCAGATGTTTTAGGAAATCAAGTTACCTATCCCATTCCAACAGATAAGTTAACAATTGTAATTGAAAAATATGTTGATGATTTAGATTTATACGCTAATTTACAAAAAGAATTTGGGGATAAAAATATTGAGGGAGTAACAATATTTTTTCCTTTTAAAAGACCAATTATTAAAATATCCGAAGACCTACAAAATGTGCAATATAAAGAAAATCGCTTAAGAACAACATTGCTCCATGAATTGGGACATGTTGTCATTCACGATCCTTTGTGGCAAAGAGAATTTAAAAAGCTACAATTACCATTTGATACAAAAGAACATCGTATACAAATATGTAAAAGAAAAACATTATTTTCAAAAAATGAGCCAAATTACGAAAATTATGATTGGATGGAATGGCAGGCCAATTACTTTGCAAGTGCGTTTTTAATGCCTAAAGACGAAATCTATAAAATATATAAAGACTTCACGAAGGGGCAAAAGTCATTTACTTACATTACTGTTGAAAGTGAAAAGGCAATAAAATTAATTGATTTAGTATCGCAAAAATTTCAAGTATCAAAAGATGCAGCTAGAATTAGATTACAAATAATAAAAATTCTTGTTAATCAAGATGATATTGATATCCAGCCTCTGCTTATTTAAAGTTATCCATAGAAATACGCAAAAAAGCGTATTTTGGTCTTGACTCTTATATTTTATATAGTATGCTTATATGCAGATAAGCTAAAAAGCGTATCTTTACATAAACTTTAAATATAAGGAAAAAGAAATGGCAAATATAATTTCAAAAGTTTGGAGCAAGGCTGCTACAGTAAGAGGGAAAGACCCTGATTTGTATCGGCGTGATCCTTATAATAATGTGATGTATAAATATAGTTATGGAAAAGCCTCTAATATGGGGTGGGAAATTGACCACATAAGACCTGTATCTAAAGGGGGAAGCGATTCCATCAATAACCTACAAGCACTAAATACTAGTGTCAACCGTTCAAAGGGTGCTTCTCTCGTTAAAAGAAGCAGGCATAATCAATATTAGGAGAAAGAAATGGAAAGAAGAATTATATCTAAAAAATCAGATAAAGATGGTGATATCACACATATCTATGGTAATAATTGGGGATTAGTTACTGTACAAGATGCTATTTTCCAAATTGAGCACAATCTATACCAATATTATGTTGATGAGGCAGGATATCGTAGTGATGTTTATGTTGAGCAAACTCTTTTGGGACGTAAGTTTATAAAGACATATGCAGACAAGACGAGTAAAAACAATTTGGATAATTTACCAGAGTATAGGTAAAAGTATATGTAATAAGGCTTTGGATATACAAAGCCTTATATTTTAATGTCCTTGTCTAAAATATTATTGTATTATATACTTCGTAATATTAGGCTTTTTTAGTAATTTATTACTATCTTGTTACTTCTTTCAGAATCCCATTGATGTTTTTCTTATATTTTATTAACATTTAAAAAATATTAGATATACGCAATATGGAGATAAAAATGGATTCTCAAGAAAAACAAATAATATTGGATAAAGCTAAACTATTTTTTGAAGAAAAGATTGTAAAAAATCACCAACTTCAAACAAATAAACTTAGACATTTATCTGCATTTAATCCGAATCCATTTTTGGAAAGATATTTGGCTAAATTTGCTTTTGGTGATTGTGAGTACAGAAGCATTGCAAAAGCTTTAATTTATCCCAGAGTTATGGGAACATCAATAAATACAATATTTGGCACTCAGATGCAGTCCTTTTGCAAGGATGTTTTAAACGGATTTGCTTCTGTGACCTCTGGTATTGATATCGAATTTATAGATCAGGTTGATAAAAGACGAAAATATTGTCAAATTAAAGCTGGACCAAATACTATTAATAAAGATGATATTACAACGATTCTTAATCATTTTAATGCAATTAGAAATTTGGCAAGAACAAATGGATTAAAAGAATTTAATCCTGATATTGACTGCATTGTTGGTGTTTTTTACGGAACAAATGATGATTTATCAACAATGTATAAAACAATAAATAAAACACATCCTGTTTATGCGGGTCAAGAATTTTGGTTGCGCTTAACCGGCGACGAATGTTTCTACGCTGAATTGGTGGATACAATTGTTGAAGTAGCAAATGAAATGGATGGCACATCTTTATTAGAAGATATTGTAACTGATTTGGCTGCAGAAATTCAAGAAAAATATCAACATTAAAAACTTGTTTACTATTCTTTGATAACCATTGCATATGTGCAATGGTTATTTTAATATTCCAATGTTTAATAAATGGAATTAGGATAAAGTTAATGTGGTTGTCTATTCATGAAGTCAGTGAAAAATTAGATATCTCTATTGATACGGTTCGTCGTTGGGAAAAAAAAGGACTGATTAAAGCTGAGCGTTCAGATAAAAATCATCGTATGTTTAATGAAGAAGAAATTTCATTACTTTGTAATAAACTGAAAAATAAACAAGATAATGAATTTAAAGTTTTAAAATCCAATATAAAAACCCCATACAATGCAATAGAGCTATTTGCAGGAGCTGGAGGAACGGCTTTAGGTTTTGAAAATGCAGGTATAAATCATCTGTTGCTCAATGAAATTGATAAAAATTGTGTTGAAACCTTAAAGTATAATTTTCCAAAAGATACTAATATTATTCATGAAGATGTTCATAAAGTAGATTTTTCACCCTGGAAAAATAAAGTTGATATTGTTCAAGCAGGCTTTCCATGTCAAGCCTTTAGTTATGCCGGAAAAAGTATGGGGTTTGAAGATACTCGAGGAACATTGTTTTTTGAATTTGCTCGTTGTGTTAAGGAAACTATGCCTAAAATTGCAGTTGGTGAAAATGTTAAAGGTTTATTGAAGCATGACAATGGTCGGACTTTAAAAACAATGATAAACACTTTAATTGAGCTTGGATACAATGTGCAGTATAAGGTTTTACGTGCTCAATATCTAGATGTTGCACAAAAACGAGAACGATTAATCATTATCGCTATCCGTAAAGATTTAGATATTCCATTTATTTTTCCAACTGAGCAAAACTATACTGTGTCTTTACGTTCTGCGTTGAAAAATTGTCCTAAATCGGAGGGACAGAGTTACCCTAAAAGAAAAGCTGAAATATTATCTTTGGTACCAGAAGGTGGCTATTGGCGAGATTTGCCAATTAATCTTCAAAAAGAATATATGAAAGGAAGCTTTTATCTATCTGGAGGTAAAACAGGTATGGCTAGACGGCTTTCATGGGATGAGCCGAGTTTAACCTTAACTTGTGCACCAGCTCAGAAACAAACAGAACGCTGTCATCCAAGCGAGACAAGACCTTTAACCATTAGAGAATATGCAAGAATTCAATCATTTCCAGATAATTGGGTATTTAAAGGAACAATATCTTCACAATATAAACAAATTGGAAATGCAGTTCCGGTAAATTTAAGCTATCATATAGGTTGTTGCTTAATTCAAATGTTGAATCAGATTAACTGTATTGACACAGATATTGAATTGAAAATGGCTGCTGAATAAATCGTTTTGCTGGAATATTAATATGAGGGATAATCTTATTCAATTAATTAAAAACACATTATTGTTTCAATTCTCCCTTCCTAATGGAGAACTAGAAAAAACTATTTATTCTACACACGATGATCATTGTTACTCGGTGGAAGGACAAGATAATTTTGTTAAAGTAATTTATAATTCTCTTATTGAATATTCCTTTAGTTCCAAAGAATTGCAGAATAGCGATGATTTTAATAAACTAATGCCTATTGCTATTTATTCTAGATTTCATTTTAATACAAAATCTAATAATAAAACCAAAATTTCATATGGTTTTTACGGAGAAGTCGTTTTATACAGCTTACTAAAGGCTATATATGGGATTAACGCACTTGTTTCTCGTGGCTTTTTTTATAATCCGACCGAACGGGGAGAAACAAAAGGTTATGATGCATATCATATTGTTGCTTCAGATAATCACATAGATTTATGGTTTGGAGAGGCCAAATTTTATCAAAAATTTGATAATGCAATAAAATCTGTAATGGAAAATTTAGAAAAGGCTTTATCTGATGAATATTTAAAAACTAATCTATGGGCTATTATTAAACAAGAGGATAGATTAGAAAATCCTCCTGATTCTATGATAAAATTACTTGATGATATTAAAGAAAATCCAGAAATCAAAATAAACGAACTTATAAGAAAATATGATATGACGCTAGTTTATCCAATTTTAATAATATGCAACAGTCCAGAGAAAGAATATCGTCGTTGCATACAACATTTTGTAAATGAGATAAAATTTAAGTATTCCTCAAAAAGTATATTTTTATCTATTCCTTATAAAATATTTTTTATATTTATGCCTATTGATGATGTTAAAACTGTAAAAGAAAAAGTAATCGAATGTATAGAAACGAAAAGTCCGTTGTTGACTTAAAACAAATTATAAAAGCTTTAAATTTATATTCTTGTGATCAAATGAAGGATTACGAGTTTATAGATTTTGTTTGTAAATATTTTGATACTATAAAAAATAAATCTTTTTCTGAAGCAGATAAAAAGTTTTTAAAGTACGTATCAACAGTTGCTGGAGTTCCACAATATTTTGATATTTTATCAGATGAATTTAAACAAGATACTATTATAAATAATTTAGGAATCTCAGACATTTTTAGCTATCTACAAGATAGAAAATTATATACTTCAGATAAAACTAAGCTTCATAGGCCTCAATTAAATATATTAAATCTGTATAAAAAAGATAAAATTAATCGTTTTTTTCTATCCGCAAGCACCTCTTTTGGTAAAACTCATTTGGTATATGAAATTCTACGCAAAATGGAATATCACAATATTTTATTGATATTTCCAACGGTTGCATTGTTATCTGAAAATTTAGAAAAGATAATAAACAATTCTCAATATGAATTCTTAAAAGATGAATATGAAGTGCATACATTAAGTGATGTTAAAAATATTTCCACTAGAAATATTTTTATATACACGCCAGAGCGTTTTTTATCTTTTTTAGACAATTTTAAAGGTGAAATAATTTTTGATTTTCTCTTCGTCGATGAAATATACAAAATTGATAATGAATTTATTATTGATGAAAATATTCGAGAAGACGAACGCGATATTGCTTACCGTCTTTCAACCAATTTGGCCTTAAAAATATCTAGAGATGTTCTTTTGGCAGGTCCCTACATAAATTTAAAAGATAAAGATGGACGGTTAATCGGATCATTTAGTCGCTTTCTTAAAAATAATAATATTAGGTATTTAGATTACAATAATTATACTTTAGTTGCAAAAGAAGCTGTAAATGTTGTAAAAAAAGACCGAGAGTATAGAATTGATAATAATTTATACACTTTTCCCAAAGGCATTCATAGCAAATTAAGCAAATATAAAAATATTGTAGAAACACTTGTTTGTAATAATCATGAAAATTGTATAGTTTATTGTTATAGAAAGTCAGAAACAAAAAAATACGCTAAATACTTATTCGACCTATTTTATGACTATTCTTGTATGAATCCTGAATATAAAATATTTTTAGAACACATTGCTTTAAGATATTCTACAAAGTGGTATCTATATGAGGCTTTGCAAAAAGGTATTGGGGTTCATAATAATCTCATCCCTAAATATATACAAAAGGAAATCATTCGCCTATTTAATAAAGGAATACTTAAAGTCATAACAACCACTACAACGATTACAGAAGGTGTCAACACTTCTGCTAAAAATATATTAATCACAATGGATAAAAAAGGGACTAAGCCTTTGAAACCATTTGATGCGAAAAATATAGCCGGAAGAGCAGGAAGATTTCTACATCATTATTCAGGAAGAATAATTGTTCTTGAAAATAATTTTATGGATATATTAGAAAGTGAAGACGCTCTTCTAGAACATAAAAACTATGATTTAGCATCAACCAAGTCTGATATTGATGTTGAATACACGCAAGACCAATATCTATCTCCTCACGATTTGTTAAGAAAAACAGAAATTGAACAACTTGCAAAAACTTTACCGACTATTATAAATGAACAATTTAAAATCATTAGTAAGCAAGATAAAGCGAAAATTTATAAAATAATATGCAACTACACATCGATACAAAAAAATCAGATAGAGGAATGTATAAAAAAAAGTCTATTTGATAGAATTGACTATGATGGTTTTAATATTTTTATAAATAGTATTATACCTATTGTTACAAATAAAAAGCTTTTAGGACTAATGCAACATACTGCTCCAACAAAAGACGGAAAAGAATATCCCATTTTAATTTATATGCTTTCCACTTATTTAACGTCCGGTTTCCATGGTTGCATTCAATATTATATTAATAAAAAGGATCAAAAATATGATCAAGCCATTCAAAACACTGCTGATTTTGTATATAACATTTTAAAATTCCATCTTGTTAAGTATCTTGGCATATTTAATTTAATATTTAAATATATCAAATCTCAAGAGCAACATTGCGATATGGAGGAAATTAATGGCTTTGATAAATTGTTATCTAAACTAGAATATAATGCAAACACTAATAATGGAAAAATAATCAGCGACTTCGGTGTACCTGAAAATATTGTAAAATATATTGAAAATAGTAATGATCCTTTAAAGGCAACAGAAATAAAAAAACAATTTGATAAATATGAAAGAAATATCTTAGAAAAAATCTTACCTCTTGTTCAATAGTGCATTAAATATCTTATGATACATTTTAAAATAATAAGCAATGTCGATACTTTTCTAGTTCTCAAATATTACGCTTCTCATTATACATAACTTATTGTCTCTTCTTCAGTAAAGTTAAATCCTTGTTTTTGTTTTAAATTCCCAAATCGTAGCAAAATGTCATTGGTCTTGAGAGTTTTAGGGGCTCCCGAATAAAATTATTCACGACATAATGTAAATAGTTAATGCGTAAAAAACTATTTATGAAAGAAAAATGCCATGTATCAAATTAAAGTGAATGGAATCCTTATACCGACGATTTATTGGTATCTGCGCGATGCGATGAATGCCTGTGATATTGAAAAAGCCCGCGGCTGTGCTGTGATAACCGAGATTGTTAGTTTATAAGGAGAGCCGAGATGTTAAAAGAATTTGAAAACTGGCTCTTGGAGCAAAATTATAAACCTACAACAGCGGCTGATTATCATGGGCGGATAGAAAGGCTTTGTAGAAAAGAAGAATTTACGCTTGCTTACCTTATGGAAAATATCGCATCTATTTTGCCTGAATATGAAAGCTCCGGTAAAAAATCAAGTTATGGCAAAAGAAGCCATACATCAGTCAGACAGGCTTTGAGAAGATTTAAGATGTTTCTGTTTGCCACTAAGTTAGCATAATACAACCAAAATTCAGCCCGATTTAAGCAAGTTTCAATCGGGCTTATAGTTTACCATATTTAAGGAATCCGGCTATCTGCGGGTCATTTATGGATCAATGGACGGTGTTTTATAAAATATTTGTGTAAATTCCAAGCGTTAACCTAATTTACAAAATAAATGAGGTTCATCGCTCCAACTTTTGACATAGCGATGTTAAAAGTTAAACATAATAATACCTATTCACAATGTGTTATAACTATCAATTTCCTTTGATGTTATTGTATTGTCGTAATTCTTTTGAATTGTAAAACCGTTTTTTCAATTATTTTTATATGGCAAAGAAAACAAATCATGCGAAAGGATCATTCTGTCACTATCAAAGCTATTGTTATCATAAATTTTCATTTCTTTGATGCAATAAGCAATAACAGTATCGGGTTGGTTTTCAATTGGTTTTAAGTCCAAACAATATGTCGGCAATTTTAATATACCTGTCGTGGATAAAATAGCGTTTTGCAAATCCTGTTCAGTAAATTTACCGTGATTAAACAAGATATGATAATGCCATTCAAGACCAACGCCTTTTTCTGCAAAAACAATAAATGGTATATGGTGATTGTTCCAGTGCCGACCTAACAGCTTTTTTTCAAATATTTTCATAATTAGCTGCAAATGCTTTAAGGAATTGGATAAATTTTCCGATGCCCAATTTTTAGGTAACCGGATTGATAGAAAATGTGTCGGTTGATATTTTTTCAATATCCAATCTTGTATATCTTGTCTAACGGTTGGTAATTTAGATTTATGGTTAAGGATTGAATGAAGCTTATAAACAACGGACATTGAGTATTGAAGACACTTTATCAGGTATTTTTTAATAAGATTAGTTGAGATTAGGTTTTTCATAAATTAGATTTTCCTTTATATCTATTTGTTTTTATTGATTTTAATAAAATAAATTTTGAGTATAAAAATAACAAAGGACGCGTTTTAGTGCTTCCTCGTATCCTGTGCCGCAAAAATCGGCTTGAACAATGCTATTATCGCGTTAGGCAGTCAAAGTTCACAGTTGTGATACATCATTATAGAATTGTTTTTTTGCGGTAAAGTTGCGCGTAAATTTTCTAAATAGTGTGTTTTTTTGCAAAAAGACTTAGCCCCATGCCCTGCAGGGCGAGAAGTTGTAAGAAAAGATGTAATTTTACTGAATAAGCCAGTGTTGGTTTTATCTCTCGCGCGTAAAGACCTTCCTTTTTTAGAATTGATATTGTAGTTATCTTACCGGTATATGGCAATGGGTTACTATGCCGGATATGGTATCACCGAGACCTGTATACCAGAGGGGATTCCCATTATTATTGATTAAGTGTCATTGATGTCAGTTAATCTCCGACCTTTAACATCCGTGTATCAAAAGTTAAAATATTTACTATTTGGAAAATTAATCTCAAAAAACTTTAGTAGAAATACGCGAGGTTCATATTCTATAAAATATGACAGATGCGTATAATAAAATAAAAGATGAGCTTGCGGTTTGTTATCCCGATATTACGGATGATGAAGTCCGGCGGTTTATCACATTTTTTAAGTTAAGTGCCAAAGCAGTGCTTGAGGCTAAAAAGGCCGGAATCTCATTAAGTGACATTGATGACACTTAATCAAAACAAACGACTTCCAGTCCTTAAGGGCGAGAGGTTAAAAATCAACCTCATTTATTTTATAAATTAGGTTAGTTATTTGAAATATCAGTAAAATATTAGCAATAAAATCATCAAAAACTAAAAATAACCGCTTACTTTCCCAAGTAACCGCGGCATAATAATGTTATGTTAAATCAAAGGAGTATATAAATGTCTAGAAAGAATAAATATCAAAATATAGCAGATGAAGAATGTAAACAAGCAGTAATCTTTGCACGTGTTTCATCAGAAGAGCAGAAAAAAGGCGCGTCTATTGATGCGCAACTTAAAACGGTTATTGATTACTGTGATAATCGCAAGTTTAAGATTTTAGATAAATTCTCTATTGTGGAAAGTTCAACGAGAGGCGGTCGTCTAAAATTTTATGAAATGTTGGAATATGTCAAACAGCAAAAACATAAAACCGCCATTGTTGTAAATTGTGTTGACCGGTTACAGCGTGGCTATAAAGAATGTGTTGAGCTTGATGATTTAAGAAAACAAGGACGGATTGAGATACATTTCTATAAAGAGGGATTTTATTTACACAAAGACAGCACATCTTCAGATATATTGCGTTGGGATATGGGAGTGTTATCCGCTAAAATGTATGTCGGGTCGCTAAGAGATAATGTCATCAGAAGTCAGGAATATAAAAGAGAAAACGGACAATGGCAATCTTGCGCACCGGTTGGATATCTGAATATACCCAAAACCAAAACAACGCCGGCGGATATTGTGATTGATCCGGATAGAGCACCTAAAGTTAAAAGACTTTTTGTAGAATATGCCAAAGGCGGACGGACTTTGCAGGATATTACAAATTTAGCAAGGACTTTGGGCTTGTCTTCCAAAATGTGCACGGTTAATAAGACCATCAGCCGAGCTCAGGTGCAAAATATTTTAAAAAATCCGTTTTATATAGGATACTTTATCAATAAAGGCAAAACCTATAAGCATAATTATCCGCGTTTGATTGATGAAAATCTATTCCGTATTGTGCAAGAGACTATGGAAGGACGAAAACGCGCGCCAAGTAAATTATATTATGGCGATAAGCAATATTTATTTAGCGGAATGGTAAGATGTGGCTGTTGCGGAAGTTTAATGACTTGCGAAACTAAGGTAAAAGATGAAAACCATTCTTATAATTATCTAAAATGTAATAAACTTCGCTCAAAATGTAGTCAAAAACCGGTTAATGAGGCCAAAATTCTTGCCCAACTTGAAAAGGAGCTTTGTTTACCTATCAACATCAGTGACGATATGTTGAAAAATATCAAATCTGAAGTCAAAAGACAGCTCAAAGAAGAAAATAACAATACAACAGCTCTGAAACGAAATATCACAATCAAGATAAACGAACTTGATGAACAGGCAAAAGCCTTATTCCGCGGCTATATTCAAGGCAAATGCGATGAAAAGATGTATAATGAACTGAAAGCCGAAATTGAGCTTGAAAAAGAAAAACTGCAAAAAGATATGGACAAGTATCTTGAGATTGATACCGAAACTGATGAAATATTGGCAAATATTGCGGAAGTGGCGGCAAATATTGGTGTTTTTCTAAAAAGTCCGATTCTTGGCACAAAAAAAGAAATTTTGAGATTGATTTTATCGGACTGCAAAATTGAAGGAAAAAATCTATGTTTTTCAATAAATAAGCCGTTCGATGAACTCATCAAAACGGCTGAAACTGATAAATGGTGCCGCTAGTAAGAATCGGACTTACGACCCCGTCATTACCAATGACGTGCTCTACCACTGAGCTATAGCGGCGTTATTTATAGCAAATGTATATTTTGCTATGCAAGAGGTAACATACCCAAACATTTTATAAAAATCAAGTACTGATTTGCATTTTTTATTATTTTTTTGCTATTTTCGCAAAGTCATATGCAAAATTGGGAAAGGATTGCCGTAATCATCGCACTCAGTGCGGTTTTCAACTATAAATCCCATATGTTCATAAAACCCTTTTGCGACCGGATTTTGCTCGTTTATATCTACTTTTTCGGCATTATAGTTTTCTGTGGCTGTTTTTATGAGCGGTTTGCCGATTCCTTGTCCGATAAAATTCGGCTTAACAAACAGCATTTCTATGTTATTGTTCTCGATTCCGCGATATTCATTTCATTATCCATTTTTTAATTATATTATGCTATATTTTCGCCATAGATTAAGGATAAACAAAAATGACCGAATGTAAACACCAAAAAAATAAATCTCGTCAAGATATTCGCTTTGAAAAAGAGGCGAAAGCTCTTCAAAAAAATCTCGAAAAGCGTAAAATTCAACAAAAAAAACGCGAAGAATTGAAGAAAAATAAAGAGCAGGCATAAAGATATTGACAAATAGCCGTTTATGTCTATAATAAAAACATAAATTGACTATTTTTCTTATTATTAACCTTTAAAACTTTTATTTTATGGATTTTCCAACAATTGTTACCCTTTTTTGGGATGCGCTTTTCATGTTGATTATCGTGGTAAGTGCATGCGTAGTGACGGCTTTTTTGTTGTGGATGTTGTACAAAATCGGTGATTTTGCCATATCCTCGATAAAGACGGCTAACAAGCGCAAAAAAACAGAGGCATATTATGCTAAAAATCTCTCGGAAGGGGATACTTGCAGGCATAATATGAAAATAGGTGAGGTCTTGTTCGGTTGTCCCTGTTTTCAATCTGTTGACGGCTATACGGTTACCCCGGTTTTTCTTAAAAAGGACGGAAAAATCGAGCTTACCGGCGGCAGCAAAGTTAAAAACAACAGAATGTATCAAGGTTGTGCCGAAATTGAAGTCAAAGGAGGAAAAATCAGATTGGATAACCTTCCGTTGACGATTGTCCACCTGACCAAACAAGGCTATGAACAAGAGCTTAAAAAGGCGAAGATTCCAAAGTAACAACAAAAACCCTAATCAAAAATGATTAGGGTTTTTCTTTATGTAAAATAAAACCCCGTCGAGATGACGGGGTTTTTGATTTTAGTCGACATTTCCGAACGGGTTAATCACCGCGTTTTTAGCCTCTTGTGTCTTTTTCAAATCGAAGATGTTGAGGAAAATTGCCGAAATATAAATCGAAGAATATGTTCCGATAACAATTCCCCAAACAATGGTGAATGAAAAACTGCGCAAGGTTGCGCCGCCGAATATAAACAGCGCGCCGGCCGCAAACATTGTGGTAAGTCCGGTCAAAATCGTACGCGAGAAAATGTCATTTATACTCTTGTTGAGCATATCAATTTGCGGCATTTTCTTATATTTACGCAGATTTTCACGGATTCTGTCGTATGTAACAACCGTATCGTTTACCGAATATCCGGCAAGCGTCAATACGGCTGCAACCGTGGTCAGGCTGATATCCATATCAAAGATTGAGAGCAATCCGACCGTGATTAACAAGTCGTGGAACAGGCCGATTAAGGCGCCGAGAGCAAACTGCCATTCAAAACGAACCCATATATAAAGGCAGATAGCCAAAACCGCAATCAATGATGCCAAAATACCGGCTTTTTTGAGCTCATCGCCGACTTGCGGTCCAACAGATTCAATTTTGCGATATTCGTAAGACGAACCCAAAACGCTCTTAATCTGAGCGATGGCATGTCTTTGAGCCTCTTCACTGTCGTCTTTGGTTTGAGCTCTTATCATCAGCTCGTTGCCTTCGTTGCCGATAGTCTGTAGACTCAAATCATCAAGCGGGAGTTTTCCTAATTCTGCACGAACTTCTTCCAGATTGATTTTGTTTTCGGTTGCGACCTCAATCAAAATACCGCCGGAAAAGTCAATGCCGTAATTGAAACCCTTAAACGCAATGCAGGCAATTGAAACAATAACCAGCAAAATCGATAATGCATAAGTATATATTCTATACTTAAAGAAGTTGATATTTGTGTCTTTTGTAATCCAACTAAACATTCTCATATTATTATTCCTTCCAAATATCTTAAATCGGCAATTTTGTCGGTCTGTATTTATTGATCCAGGCGGTGATAATCAGGCGGGTAACCGTTACTGATGTAAACATCGAGGTTGCAATACCGATGGCAAGCGTAACGGCAAATCCTCTGACCGGACCAGTACCGAAATAAAACAGTACGATTGCGGCAACCAGAGTTGTTAGGTTCGAGTCGATAATGGTTGCCATAGCTTCAGTAAAGCCGGCATCTGCTGCATCGCGGGTAGAGCGGCCATTCTTAACTTCTTCTCTCATTCTTTCAAAAATCAGCACATTGGCATCTACCGCCATACCGATTGTCAGGATAATACCTGCAATACCTGGCAAAGTCAAAGTCGCGCCCATAAGGCTCAATGCGCCGAGCAAAAGGAACAGGTTCATAAATACCGTAATTGAAGTAAACAAACCGAACAAACCGTATGCTGCGAGCATAAATACTACAACCAAAACAAGGCCGATAACCGAGGCTACGATACCTTCCTGAATGGAGTCTGCACCAAGGCCGGCGCCGACTGTTCTTTCTTCAAGAACCTCAAGCGGAGCAGGGAGTGCGCCGGAACGGAGCAGTAAGGCCAAATCGTTTGCGGATTCCAAAGTGAAGTTTCCAGTAATTACGCCGCTGCCGCCGGGGATTGCGCCCTGAATCGTCGGAGCGGAAATAACTTCGTTATCCAAAACAATCGCGAGTCTTTCGCCGATATTGTTTTTTGTAACTTCGGCAAATTTTTTGCCGCCGATTGTGTTGAACTTAAAGCTTACAACCGGTTCGTTATCCTGAAATACGGCTTGTGCATCAACAAGGTTTTCGCCGCCGACCGCAGGTTTGCGGTTGATAACATATTGAACGCCGTCAGAACCGCTGACAACTCTTGAAGCCGCGTTGATTTTTCCTCTGCGGGCATCGGCTGCGCTTGAACGACTGTCAACCAAGTGGAAAGACATTTTTGCGGTTTTGCCGAGCAGGGTTTTGACATATTCTGGATTCTGCAAGCCCGGAAGCTGAACTGCAATACGATCTGTCCCCTGGCCTTGAATAACCGGCTCTTTTGTGCCGAGTTCATCAATACGACGACGAACGATTTCAACAGACTGGTCAACAACCTTTGTTTTGAGTTCGTTCAATGCCTGCGGAGTATATTTTATGGTGATATTTCCTTCTCCGTCATCGGCAACATCAAGTCCGGTGTCCATTTTTTTGAACAGCGCGATTGCTTTTGTGCGAGAATTTGCGTTGTCTACTTTTACGCGGACTCCGTCAGCATTATACGAAAGCTTTTGATATCTGATTTTGTTTTCGCGCAAAACCTGACGAACGGAATCTTCCATTGTGGACATTCTTTCTTTCAAAACATCTTCCATCTGGACGCGGAGCAAAAGGTTTGAACCGCCCTGCAGGTCAAGGCCGAGATTTACCGGCTGCCACCATGACGGAAGTTTTGATGTATCTTTGAGAACATTCGGCACAGCAAAGAAAATACCGGCTGCGCAAATTCCCAAGATAATGGCAATTCTTGTTTTTGTTAATTTATACATTTGCATATTCCTTTATTTTTTTGCAGACTTTTTCTTATCTTTTTTGTCCGCTTTCGGTTGAGAAACCGGAGCTGCCGGAATTTCATCGGCCAAATCGCGAACCGAAGAACGAGCAACAACAATCTCAACTCCGTTGGCAATTTCAACATTCAGAGTGTTTTCCGCAACTTTTACAACGGTGCCGAAAACGCCGCCGCCGGTGATGATTTTATCGCCTTTTTTGATTGCGTTCAGCATATTTTCGTGCTCGCGGATTTTCTTTTGTTGCGGACGAATAAGCAGAAAATAAAAAATTACAAATATCAGCCCGAGTTGAATAAGTGTGCCGGATACGGAGTTGGAAGCAAAAACTTCCGCGGCGTTTCCGGTTTGGGCCAAAGCATCGCTTATAAGCATATTTATCTCCTTATAAATTTTTCCTCTAGGCAATATACATCAAAAATTTGCGGATACAACTTAAAAATCAACATAGATAACAGATTTTTTACGGCAGATAGTTCACTGGATTATGCGCATTTTTGCCGGCTCGGGTTTCAAAATGCAGCTGCGGGCGGTTAACGCCTCCGGTTGAGCCGACGGTGGCAATTTTTTCGCCTTTTATGACTTTTTGACCTTTGCGCACAAACAGTTTTTCATTGTGAGCATATGCGGTTACCCAGCCGTCCGGGTGTTTTATCAAAATCAGGTTGCCGTATCCTTTGAGCTCGTTTCCGGAATATACAACCATGCCGCTGTCGGCCGCTTTGACCGCGGTTCCTTTTGTGGCGGCGATGTTGATGCCGTCGTTGTTGATGCCTTTTCCGGCCGGGCCGAATTTTGAAATTATGCTGCCCTTAACCGGCCATGCAAACTTGTTTTTGCGATATTTTGTGACTTTTGTGCGCTGAGCTGCGGACGATTGAGTACTCCAGCCGGACGATTTTTTGCCGCTTGAAACGGTTGTCGTTTTTGAAGACGATGCTGCCGAAATGTATGATGCGGTATTTATGCCGGAAGGAATCAAAAGTTTTTGCCCGACATAAAGCGCGCTTGGTGATGAAATATGGTTGGCGCGGCTGAGCGTTGTGACATCTGTCCCGTATTTTTTTGAGATGCTGTACAGAGTATCGCCTTTTTTGACGGTATGGTAATATGTTTTTGGCAGATAAAGCCGCTGGCCGACTTTAAGGTTATACGGCGATTTCAGCCCGTTTGCGGAAATCAGGTCTTTCATTTGGACATTATATCTTTTTGAGATGCTGTAAAGCGTGTCGCCGCGGCTAACCACAACCTCGCGGGAAGATGAAAAAAGCGAGCCGAATATCGGCATTGTGCCCGAATGACAGCCGGACAGTATTAATACAGCCAATATGACCAATATCTTAGATTTCATCGCCTAAATTTTCCAAATTTTCCGCATCGGGTTATTTTAGGCCGTAAAAACCTAAAATTTTGTAAATAAACATTGCAAATTTGATTAAATCAAATTAAATTGCCAAAAGATAGATGAGAGGAAGTTGAACGCTGATGAATAAGCCAGAAATAGAAGACCTTTCCGGAGACAAGTATAAATACGGGTTTGTGACCGATATTGAAAACGACACAATCTCTTGCGGACTGAACGAACAAATTATCACCCAAATATCGCACAAAAAAGGCGAACCGCAGTGGCTGCTCGATTTTCGGCTTAAAGCTTTTGAGTTTTGGAAAACTTTGAGCGAGCCGCACTGGGCAAAGCTGACATATGATGCGATAGATTATCAGAGTTTGTGCTATTTTTCTGCCCCGAAACAAAAAGCCGGCGCTCCGAAAAGCCTTGAAGAAGTGGATAAAAATCTGCTTGATACATATGACAAACTCGGAATCCCGCTCAAGGAACAAGAAGTTTTGTCCGGAGTAGTCGCTGTTGATGCGGTGTTTGACAGCGTTTCGGTTGCAACGACATATCGCCAAAAATTGGCTGAAAAGGGCATTATATTTTGCTCGATTTCCGAGGCGGTAAAAGAGCACCCCGAATTGGTGAAAAAATATCTCGGTTCGGTTGTTCCGTATACCGACAACTTTTTTGCCGCGCTCAATTCGGCAGTGTTTACCGACGGCTCGTTTGTATATATTCCGAAAGGCGTAAAATGTCCGATGGAGCTGTCGACATATTTCAGAATTAATGCCAAAAATACCGGACAATTCGAAAGGACTCTGATTGTGGCCGATGATGACAGCTATGTTTCGTATCTGGAAGGGTGCACGGCGCCGCAACGCGATGAAAATCAGCTTCATGCCGCGATTGTGGAGATTGTGATTGCAAATGATGCCGAAGTAAAATATTCAACCGTACAAAACTGGTATCCTGGGGACAAGGACGGCAAGGGCGGCGTCTATAATTTTGTGACTAAAAGAGCGGCCTGCCGCGGCAAAAATTCTAAGGTTTCGTGGACGCAGGTTGAAACTGGTTCGGCCGTTACATGGAAATATCCGTCTTGCGTTCTTCAGGGAGACAATTCGGTCGGAGAATTTTATTCGGTGGCTCTGACAAACAATTTTCAGCAGGCGGATACCGGAACAAAAATGATTCATATCGGCAAAAACACCACATCGAAAATCATATCAAAAGGCATTTCGACCGGACATTCAAACCAGACTTATCGCGGGCTTGTAAAAGTTGCGCCGAATGCGGACAATGCCAGAAATTATTCGCAGTGCGACAGCCTTCTAATCGGCAAAATGTGCGGATCGCACACCGTTCCGTATATTGAAAACCGAAACAAAACCGCAACGCTTGAGCACGAGGCCACGACCTCAAAAATCAGCGATGAGCAGCTGTTTTATTGTATGCAGCGCGGTATCAGCGCCGAAGATGCGGTCAGTCTGATTGTGAACGGATTTTGCAAAGAGGTTATGCAGCGTCTGCCGATGGAATTTGCGATTGAGGCGGCAAAACTTATAAATATCAGCCTTGAAGGCAGTGTTGGATAAGAATTTGTAAAAAGAAAGAGGAAAAATATGAGTACACCATTGTTGGAAATTGAAAATTTGTATGCCGGAGTTGCCGGAAAAGAAATCATCAAAGGCTTTTCCCTGACCATAAACGAAGGCGAAGTCCATGCGATTATGGGGCCGAACGGAGCCGGAAAATCAACGCTTTCCAATGTGTTGTGCGGAAAGCCCGGATATGAGGTTATATCCGGCACAATCAGATTTAAGGGCAAAGATTTGCTCGCGATGCCGCCGGAAGAAAGAGCCCGCGAAGGCATCTTTTTGTGTATGCAATATCCGGTGGAAATTGCCGGAGTGCCGACCTCGAGCTTTTTAAAACACGCGGTTAATGCGGTCAGAAAACATAATGGTCAGCCGGAGCTTGACACTATGGAATTTATGAAAATTCTGCGTGAAGAGGCAAAAAAACTCGGTATTGCTTCCGAAATGCTGAAACGGCCGATAAATGTCGGTTTTTCAGGCGGAGAAAAGAAAAGAACGGAAACTCTTCAAATGGCAATCTTAAAGCCACGGCTGACAATTTTGGACGAGGCGGATTCAGGGCTTGATGTCGATGCGCTGAAAGTTGTGGCCGAAGGGATTGATTCTTTGCGCACGGAAAAAAAATCAATGTTGGTTATTACGCACTATAAACGGCTGCTTGAATATATTGTTCCTGATTTTGTTCATGTTTTTGCCGACGGAAAAATTATTACATCTGGCGATAAAAATCTGGCCGCAAAAATTGAAGAATGCGGATATGCGGAATTTGTGAAAGGACAATAAATGAACAATCTTTTGCAAAATACGGAATTGGCGATGGAAGATAATCTGCCGCTGTATACATTGCGGGAAAAAGGACGCAAAAGCTTTTCTTTGCCAGCCGCAAAAGATGAAAATTGGAAATATACAAAGCTCAGAGCTTTGGAAAGAGACAATTTTGTGATTGAACGACACCGTTGCAACCACGAGCATTGCCATGATGAAGATGAACTTCCATTTGAGGCATCGGTCATAAAAATGTGCAACGGCTCGCTTTGTCATCTGCCGCATAATCTGCCGAAAGGGGTGATAATTTGCTCCCTTTTGGACGCTTTTGAAAATTATGAAGCAAAAAAGCTGATAAATCGCCATATTGATATTGAAAATAACCCGTTTTGCGCGCTGAATACCGCATATTTGGAAAACGGCGTGTATATTGAAATAGGGGAAAATGTCGAGGTCGAAAAGCCGATTGCGATTGTTCACAAAACCGAAACCGGCGGAAAAAATCTTTTGATGAATCTGCATAATCTTGTTGTTTTAAAACAAGGAGCAAAAGCAAAGCTGGTTGAATACTATATATATAAAGGCGCCCAAAAATCGGAATATCTGCTTAATGTCGTAAACGAAATAAATCTGGGGAAAAATTCAATATTGGAGCATTGCAAAGTACAAACAGATGCGTTTTATGCCGAAAATATTGCATATAATGCCGTAAATGTGAAAGAAAACGCAAAATATAACGGATTTTGCCTGCAAAACGGAGCAAATATCGGCCGCAACGAAACATATGCCGAACTGGTTGAAGAGGGCGCGGGCTTTGTGCAAAACGGAGCATATTCAACATACGGCTGGGCGCTTTTGGACACAACGACAAATATTCGGCATTTGTGTGAAAAAACAACATCTTCACAGTTGGTAAAGGGGGTTGTCGGAGGACACGCGCGCGGCGTATTTCAAGGAAAAATCCATATTGCGCCGAATGCGGACGAGACATCTGGGACACAGTTGCACAAAGCTTTGCTGTTGTCCGATACGGCGGAAGTAGACTGCAAGCCTGAGCTTGAAATTTATGCCGATGATGTAAAATGTTCGCACGGGGCAGCCTGCGGCGAGCTGGATAAAGAAGCCTTGTTTTATATGCAATCCAGAGGCATCGGCGAAGAAGAGGCCAAACAGCTGTTGATTGAGGCTTATCTGCGCGATACATATGCTAATATATCGGACGATTCGTTAAGGGGATGGATTGCAAATGAACTCTGAAAAAGACGATAATCGCAGCAATAAAGGTTTTCAGTCGTTATCCGGCAGCTTGTCTGACTTGACCAAAAAGATTTTGGGCAAAAATGGCTTTGTTGAAATTGATATTATTACAAATTGGGACAAAATCGCGGGCAAAGAAACCGCAAGATATGTCCAGCCGCAAAGTATTGATTTCAAAAAAGGCAAAAGAGAAGGCGGAATTTTGGTTTTGAGCGTATGCAGCGGTGCGTTTGCAACCGAAATGATGCACAAAAAAAATATTATTATTGAAAAAGTTAATACTTATTTCGGGTATGGCGCAGTCAGTGATATAAAAGTTGTTCAGGTTTCCTCAATGTTTGATTTTCAAGAAGAAAAAAGCTCATCTTTCACAGGAAAAAAGAAAACTCTTGTAACAACAAAAGAACAAAATTATATTAGTGAACAAACCTCGAAAGTGCAGAATGAAAGACTGCGCGAAATTTTGCAAAAACTCGGTGAAAATATTTTTGAACAGGACAATAAAAGAGATGAAATTTGATACTATAATAAAAAGAATCAGCGGCTGGCTCACAATTGCTTTGGTGTTTTTGGCATCAGCGGCGGTGTATATGTCGGTCAAAGGATTTGCAATTGATGAAAAAGGAAATGTTATTTTGATAAATCAGGCAAAAGCGCAACCGCAGCAGTCTTTGGCTCAGCCTTTGGATAAAAGGGTTGTTGTAAACATTTCGAATCCGCATTTTTGGGGTGATGAAAACGCTCCGATTACAATTTATGAATATTCTTCTTTCGGCTGTTCTCACTGTGCTGATTTTCATCTTTCCACGCTCAAAAAACTGGACGACGAATTTATAAAAACCGGAAAAGTCAAAATTGTGCTTGTGCCGTTTCCGATTGAAAGAAAATCCATGCAGGGAGCGATGGTCGCGGCTTGTATTCCGAACTCGGAATATCACAATTTTGTAAACACAATGTTCAACAAACAGCGCGAATGGGGGCTTTCTAACCGTTCGGAAGAGCTGATTGCAGGCTATGCCGCCGCATACGGCGTGAGCAAAGAAACCGCGCTTGAATGTATGAAAAACGACAGCATCGCAAGCGAAATATTGGCAAACCGCCAACAGGGCATTGAAGAGCTTCATATTCAGGGTACGCCGGCATTTTTGGTTGATGACGGCAAAACGCAAGAGATGATTTCGGGCGCTCCGTCTTATCCCGAGATGAAAGCTTATTTGACCTCTAAAGTTTCGGATAAATAGGTTGCGATGATGAAAAAAGTTCCCGCAGATTTGCAAAATTTGAACGAAAAAATTCAAGATGCCAAAAAGCGGGAGCATATTGATTCCGAAAAAGTTGAAAGCTCGCCGTATGCAAAAGCGTCCGGATTGGGCTTTCAGATCAGTATAGAGCTGATTGCGGCGACTTTTGTCGGAGCTTCTGTTGGGTATTTTTTAGATGAAGTATTTGACACTAAGCCTTTTTTGCTTATAGTATTCTTATTGGCCGGCGGTGCGGCTGGTTTTTTGAACGCATACCGCACGGCAAAAAATTTTGAAAACCAAAAGGATTAAAAAGATATGTCAAACCCGATGGAACAGTTTGAGATAAAAACCATAATCCCGCTGAAAGCGTGGGGATATGATATATCTTTTACAAATTCGGCATTGTTTATGCTGATTGCGGTTTGTCTTTCAACCCTGATATTTGTTCTGTGCACCCGGAAAAAGGCGATTGTCCCTTCTATGCCTCAGGCGGCGGCCGAAAGCGTGTATGACTTTATATATAATCTGTTAAAAGAAAATGTAGGGACTGAGGGCTTGCGCTATTTTTATTATATCTTCAGCCTTTTTGTTTTTGTTGCATTCGGAAATATGCTCGGTCTGTTTCCGTATTCTTTTACATTTACATCTCATGTTGCGGCGGTCGGAGCTTTGTCAATCACCTCGCTGCTGTTTAATATGATTGTCGGTATCAAAAAACGCAAATGGGGATATTTCAGAATATTCCTGCCCAAAGGGATTCCGGCGGCTTTGGCTCCGCTGGTGGTGCCGATTGAGGCAATTTCGTTGATATCAAAACCTTTCAGCCTTACCGTCCGTTTGGTTGCAAATATGACGGTCGGGCATATTATGCTGAAAATCATTGCGGGGTTTATTGTGGCGCTGGGAATTTTTGGTGCCGTGCCGCTGGTTTTTGATGCATGCATCATTGCTTTTGAGCTGTTTATATCTTTGCTTCAGGCATTTATATACACGGTTCTGAGCTGCATATATCTCAGTGATGCCGTTCGCGGACACTAGTTTGTGCAAATTGTTTGAAACATACTTTATAAAGGAGTAGAAAATGGAACCTATGGCTTATATCAGTGCGGCAATCTGCGCAGTATCAATGACTGTGGCCGCATGGGGCGTTACACAAATCTGGACAACAATGATTAATACGGTAGGACGCAATCCTCAGGTTAAAAAAGATATTGATATCTATGGTTGGGCAGGTTTTGCGGCGATTGAAGCGATTGCGTTATATGCGCTGGTTATTGCTCTGGTTATGTTGACAGGCGCATAAGCCGTTATTTGTTGGTAAAATAAATGCCGCAGCTTGACCCGTCCTCATATGTTTCACAAGTATTTTGGCTGCTTGTGTCATTCTTTTTGATGTTGGTTATGATGAAATTTGTCGTCATACCGCGCATTTCCGTTGTCATTGAAGAACGCAAACGGAACATTGAAAGCTATGTCAAAAAGGCCGAAAAATTGCAACAGGAGGCTCTTGCATCGCTTGAAAAATATAATGCGATGATTGATGAGGCAAAACAGACCGCAGAAGAACAGACCAAAAAGGCTGAGACGGAGCTGAAATCTTTTATTGAAGAAAAAAGTACCGAAACAGCTGAAATGCTGGCCGCAAAGATTGCGGACAACGAAAAAATCGTTGCGGACGAAAGACGGGAAGCGCTTGATGAAATTGCAAACATCTCACAAGATGCGGCATTTATGATTGTTCAAAAACTCGGACTTGAAAATCTGCAAAAAAGCGACATAAAAGATGTTGCCGAAAGCTTGCGGGGAACAGCAAAATGACTGATGCGGCAGAACAAAATAATCCGGTTTCTAACGGAAAAGAGCTTCTTGATGCGACGCAAAACGCGGTAATTGAGGCAGTCGGCAATGTTTCTGAAATTTTGGAAAAATCGGAAACAAAAACTCAGGCGGTTGTTGAAGAGCAGTCCGATGAAACGCCGTTTTACGCAGAGGCGGAATTTTGGGTCGGTGTTGCGTTTATTTTGCTTGTCGTCGGTTTGTTTGCACCGATTTCAAAGGTGATAAAAAGCTTGCTGAAAGCCAAAATAGACGGCATTGTCAACAGGATTGATTCGGCAATAAAGCTTAGAGACGACGCGCAGACTCTTTTAGCTGATTATGAAAGAAAACTGCGCAACGCGGACAGTGATGCGAGCGCTATCGTCGAACAGGCAAAAAACCGTATTGAGTTGCAAAAACAGCAGCAGATAAATCAGCTTGACAACGAGTTGCGCATCAAGACGCAGGAAATGGAAAATCTGATAAAATCTTCGGTTGATGCGGCAAAAAAAGAGATTTTGCAAAAAGTTTGCGAAAAATCGATTCACATTGCGGCAGAGACGCTAAAAACAAAAATCGGTGATGCCGAGCACGATTTGTTGATTGATAAATCCATAGAAAAGCTCAAAAATTTGAAATAATTCAATCCGCTCTTGTAAAATATATAAAAAAAATATACATTAAGCCGAAAGATTTGAAAGGCTGCAAAAGATGTATGATATTGAAAACATAAGACGACAATTTCCGATTCTTCAACAGAAAATCAACGGCAAACCGAATGTCTTTCTGGACACGGCGGCGTCTGCGCAAAAACCGATTTGCGTGATTGAGCGCATCAAAAATATATATGAAAATGAATATTCGAATGTTCACCGCGGATCATATTTTTTGTCTGAGCAGCTGACATATGAATATGAAAACGCGCGCAAATATGTGCAAAAATTTATAAATGCGGATTCTGCCTGCGAAATTGTGTTTACGCGGAATGCGACCGAATCGATAAATCTGGTGGCGGCAACCTGGGGCGATAAATATATCTCGGAAGGTGACGAAGTGTTGATTTCTCAGGCGGAACACCATGCAAATCTGGTTCCGTGGCAAGTTTTGTGCAAAAAAAAGAATGCAAAGCTGAAAATTTTTGAAATTACCGATGACGGAGCATTTGTTTGGGAAAACTTTGCAAAAATGCTGTCCGACAAAACGAAAATCGTTGCGGTTACGGCAATGTCGAATGTCCTCGGAACAATTTTCCCGATAAAGCAAATTTGCGGCGAGGCGCACAAATTCGGGGCAAAAGTGCTGGTTGATGCCTGCCAGTTTGCGGTTCATAACAAAATTGATGTAAAAGATTTTGACTGTGATTTTTTGGCCTTTTCCGGACACAAAACATACGGCCCGACCGGTATCGGCGTTTTGTTCGGAAAACTTGATATTTTGCAGGATATGCCTCCGTATCAGTTCGGTGGAGATATGATAGACCATGTTTGGTATGATAATACTACATTTGACGAGCCGCCGGCACGGTTTGAGGCCGGAACTCCGGCGATTGTGCAGGCCGTCGGGCTGGCAGAGGCGCTGAAGTTTATGGACGGAATCGGACTTGAAAACATTATGGCGCATGAAGACGAGCTTTGCCGCTATGCAAAAGAAAAATTGTCAGAGATCAAAGGGCTTAAAATTGTCGGAACGGCGGAGCCGAGAGGCGGAGTATTTTCGTTTGCAATGGAGGGGATTCACCCGCAGGATTTGGCTTTTGTGCTTGATAAAGAAGGGGTTTCCGTTCGAACCGGACATCATTGCGCCGAACCTTTGGTTGCAAGAATGGGCTACACTTCGCTGGCCAGAGCTTCTTTCGGGCTGTATACCTCAAAAGAAGATATTGACTTTTTTATAAAAGCATTACATAAAGCTCAACAGTTTTTGGGATAGAAAAATGAGTGAGAATACTGATGAAACCGAAGCCTCGTTGCTGATGGCGATGAGTGTGGACGACACAAAAGTTTTGCCTGACGACTATATTGCGTCGGCCGGTTCGTCTTTGCCCGAAAACAAAGAAAAAGCGCAAAAAGAAGATATTATTGCCGCGTTGAAAACCGTTTCCGACCCCGAAATTATGATAAATATATATGATTTGGGACTGGTTTATAAAATCGAACAGCAGGAAAACGGCGATGTAAACATTGAAATGACTCTGACGGCGCCGACTTGTCCGGTTGCCGGAGTTTTGCCGCAGCAGGCAGCGGACGCGGTGGCAAAAGTTGATGGGACAGGCAGAGTTGAAGTGAAGGTTGTTTGGGAACCGGCGTGGAGCTTTGAAAAACTTTCTCAAGATGCAAAAGATATGCTGGAGATGCTGTAAGATGAACGATATTGATGAGCTTATTGAGAATTTTTCAATGTTTGACGATTGGGAAGACCGCTATCGTTATCTGATAGATTTGGGTGAAAAGCTTCCTCCGCTTGATGAAAAATACAAAACCGACGAATGGCTTGTGCGCGGCTGTCAGTCGCAGGTATGGCTTGTGCCTGAGGTAAAAAACGGCGAGCTTAATTTTTATGGCGATTCCGACGCGATTATCGTAAAAGGAATTATTGCCGTTATTTTACTGATATTTGCACATAAATCTGCAAAAGAAATAAAAGAAATTGAAGTTGAAAATATTTTTGCTAAACTCGGGTTAGGCGAACACTTAAGTCCCAGCCGAAGAAACGGATTGGCTTCTATGGTTGAGAAGATAAGGTTCTATGCCGACAACCTTAAAGTTTAGGCAAAAAATATGAAAATACACGAATATCAGGCAAAAAAACTTTTACGGGAATACGGAATAAATGTGCCTAACGGGTGCATTGCATACACTCCGCTTGAGGCAAAAGAGGCGGCCGGCAGAGTATCTTTGCGCGGGCCTTGGTTTTTGAAGGCGCAAATTTATTCCGGAAACAGATTCCGCGGACATTTTTTGGAAAAATCCGCCGGAAAAAAAGGCGGTGTCAGATTGGCTGATTCGCGCCGTGAAGTTTTTGAAGAAACTCAAAAAATGCTCGGAGCAACGCTTGTGACGCAGCAAACCGGCGAAAAAGGCCGAGTCGTCAGCAAAATTTATGTAGAAAATGCCGTAAAAATCCGCCGGCAGTTCTATATATCTTTGGTGATTGACCGCTTGCTGCCCGATATAACCCTTCTTTTGGCCGATACCGTAACAGATGACATTATGGATTTGTGTATGCACAATCCCGAGAAAATCATTCGTGTTCCGCTTAATTTCCACCGCGGAATTAAATCTTTGCAGCTTAAAAATATCGCGAGGTTTTTGAAGCTTTCGGCAAAAGAGCTGACAAACCTGAAAAAGTTGATAAATTCTTTGTTCAAAATGTTTTTGGAACGAGATTTGACTATGGTAGAAATTAATCCGGTCGGCATTACCAGAGGCGGAGAATTTGTGGCTCTTGACGCAAAAATCACTATCGACGGGGCGGCGATGTTCCGCCACAAAGAGCTTCAGTCAATGCCAGATGATGCCGATCAAAACCGCCGCGAACGGCAGGCGCATAAATACGGATTTCAATATGTTGATTTTGACGGCAGCATCGGCTGTATTGTCAACGGCGAGGGGATTGCGCTGAATGCCGTGGATCAGCTTCATCAGCACGGCGAAGATGCCGCATGCTTTTTGAATATCAAGGGCGGCGTTGACAAAGACAAGATTGTGTCCGGCATCAAGATTATTGTCACAAATCCGAAGGTCGAGGGCATTTTGATTAATGTTTTGGGCGGATTTTTGCGCTGCAATCTGGTTGCGGACGGAATTGTGGCGGCAGCGTCCGAAGTCGGGCTGAATATTCCGCTTGTGGTTCGTTTTGTCGGCACCAATGAAGAGGAGGCCAAAGACATTTTAATCAGCTCAAAACTGCCGATAGTTATTGCCGACGATATGGAAGATTCGGTAAATTCTATCGTCAAAGCCATCAGGGAGAACAGATAATGTCGATTTTGGTAAACAAAAATACGCGGGTTATGGTTCAGGGCATTACCGGTACTCAGGCCTCGTTTCATGTCAAGCTGTCGATGGAAGGCGGAACAAATGTTGTTGCCGGTGTAAATCCGCATAAGGGCGGAAGCACATATCTCGGAGTTCCGGTGTTTTCTACGGTGGCGGAGGCAAAAGAACAAACAAAGGCCGATGCCTCGTTGATGTTTGTTCCGGCCTATGCGGTAAAAGAGGCGGCGCGCGAGGCGATTGAGGCGGAGATCGGGTTGGTGGTTTGTATTGCGGCCGGAGTTCCGGTTCTCGATATGCTTGAAATCAGGCATATGTTGGAAGGCTCGAAAACGCGTTTTATCGGGCCGAATACGCCGGGAATTATTACTCCGCAAGAGGCCAGACTCGGAATTTTTCCGGAAAATATTCATACAAAAGGCTGTATCGGACTGGTGTCGTCTTCTTCTACTTTGACTTATGAGGCAGTGATAGAAACCAATCGGGCAGGGCTCGGACAATCGACGGTTATCGGGCTCGGCGACGATATGATTATCGGTACGGGCTTTATTGACATATTCAAAAAATTTATGGACGATGACGAAACCAAAGCGGTGGTTATGGTCGGCGGACAGAGTTGGCCTTATGAAGATGAAGGCATTGAGTTTTATGCAGCGCTTTCAAAGAAAAAGCCGCTGTTCGGGTTTATTGCCGGCAACGAGGTTCCGATAAAATATAATCTCGGATATGCCAGCGACATTATGACAAACGGGGTCGTAACGCCGCAGGACAAACGCCAAAGAATGATTGATGCGGGGATTATCGTTGTTGACAACATAAACTTTTTGCATAAAGAACTTGCAAATATGTTTGGAAAAAAATGAAAGAATTTTTTCGCCGTCTGATAGATATGCTGGTTCCTCCGCGCTGTATTGAATGCGGAGAAGTTCTTTCGGAGCGAAACGGGCTTTGTGTTGAGTGTTTCAACAAAATAAAATTTATCAGCAAGCCGTATTGTCAAATTTGCGGAATTCCGTTTGAAACGCAATATTCCGATAATGATGTCGTTTGTGCAAAATGTCTGAAAGACAAACGGCATATTTTTACAATGACGCGTTCGGCATTTGTTTATGATGAAAATTCAAAAAATTTGGTTTTGGCGTTGAAATTTTATGACAAAGTTTCAAATGCGCCGGTGCTGGCTCGTTTTATGTATTCGGCCGGCAAAGATATTTTTGAGCAGAAACCAGATTTGATAATTCCGGTACCTCTGCACTATATGCGTCTTATCAAGCGAAAATACAATCAATCGGCGCTGTTGGCGCATGAGCTTTCAAAACTTTCGGGAATCAAAACCGATTTTTCGCTTAAAAGAGCCAAAAACACGATACCTCAGGTAAAATTTTCGGGCAAAGCGCGTGTAAAAAATGTGAAAGGTGCGTTTTGTGTGAAAGACAACAAAAATATAAAAGGCAAAGATATCATTTTGATAGACGATGTTTTGACTACCGGTTCAACCTTAAGAGAAAGCGCGATTGCTCTTAAAAAGGCCGGAGCCCGCAAAATTTATGCAATAACCGCGGCGCGTACCGTAAAATAAAAAACTTTTTCATACTTGAATAGATTGCAAGTCTGCATATTTAAAAACTCAAATATATAATATGAGGAAAAGAATATGCAAAAAAGATTCTGGTCAATACTTTATTGTTTGCTTTTGTTGATTTTGCTGGCCATAATTGCGGTGCTGAGCTTTTGTATTTATCAGCATAAAAAAGAGCAGCAAAAGTTTTATGAAATTCCGAAATCAACCGAAATTGCGGTGGCGGCATCGCCGATTGTCGAACAAAAAGTGCAGCTGCCAAAAAAATATATCGGATATGTGGTGCCGATAAATCAGGTTGATATAACTCCGTATATCAATGGTTTTGTTGATGAAATTTTTGTAAAAAGCGGACAATTCGTTAAGACCGGACAGCCACTGGTTCAAATTCAGCCCGATGAATATATTGCCAGATTTGAGGCGGCAAAAGCTTCGGTTGCCCAAACAAGCGCCTCGCTTAACAATGCAAAAGTTTATTATGAAAGAATCAAAAAAGCCGGTGCAAAAGCAATTTCTCAAAGCGAAATCGACAATGCGCAGGCGGCGTTTTTAGAAGCTCTGGCGGCATATGAACAGGCAAAAGCAGATGTGATGCTGGCAAAAGTAAATTTGTCGTACACCTCGATTGCGGCATCAATAGACGGGCTTGTCGGATATGTTGATTTGAGCGTCGGAGACTATATTGCGCCGGCAAAATCGCTGTTCAGCATAATTCAGACCGACCCGATACGCGTTGTGTTTTCAATTCCGGACAAAGATTATTTGGAAGAAAAAACAAGCGGGCAGATGTTTGCAAACGATGTCATAAAGTTGGTTTTGTCAGACGGAAAAATCTATGATTATGCGGGAAAATTCGCTTTTTTTGACAACAGTATAAACCGCGGTACCGGATCTGTTGCGGCATACGCAGATTTTCGAAATCCGAATAATTTGCTTTTAGCCGGAGCATATGTTGAAGTTGATGTGATAAAAACCGCGCAAAATGCGGTTATCATAAAAAAAGAGCTGATGCAAATGAAAGATGACGAAAATTTTGTGTATATTATCCGCGCCGGTAGGCTTGATACGCAAAAAGTGGAACTTTTGGGCTCGACTTCGGAAAATTATATCATAAAAGGCGATTTTCTGCCGACGGATATGATATTAAACGAGCTGCCGTCAAATATTGCTATCGGAACAAAAGTAGTTCCGTCCGCACCGCAAAAACAACAGTCGGAGGAAAGATAAATGTTTTCAAAATATTTTATCGATAAGCCCCGCTTTGCCGCCGTAATTGCGATTATAATGGTTTTGCTCGGGCTGTTGGCCATAGCAGTTTTGCCGGTTTCACAATATCCGCAGATTACTCCGCCGCAGATTGTCGTAAAAGCAACATATCCGGGTGCAAGCGCCAAAGTTTTGGTCGATACGGTCGCAATTCCTATAGAAAATAAAATCAACGGCGTTGAAAATATGCTCTATATGTCGTCAAATTCGGACGATAACGGAGAATACACGCTTACGATTACTTTTAATATCGGAACCGATCCGGACATTGCACAGGTAAAGGTTCAAAACAGGCTGCAGCAGGTGACCTCCGAACTTCCGGATATCGTAAACAAACAAGGCGTGACGGTAAAAACGCAAAATCCGAACATTTTGGGACTTTTGGTTTTGCGTTCTCCGAACGGCACATATTCAAACCTTTATCTGAGCGATTATGCATATACAAACCTGCAAAATCCGCTAGCCAGAGTAAAGGGCATCGGCGATGTTCAGATATTCGGCCCTCAATACAGTATGCGTGTTTGGCTTAATCCGGACAAACTTTATTCGCTCGGGCTCAGTTCGGCAGATGTGGCAAATGCAATCGCCACGCAGAATGTGCAGGCCTCAATCGGCAGTATCGGTTCGGCTCCCAGCGTAAAAAATAACGAGATTTTGCTTTCGCTGAATACAAAAGGCTTGCTGAACACGGTTGAAGATTTTGAAGAAATTGTGCTTGCGACTTCTGATGACGGAGGAATTGTGCGGATTAAAGATGTGGGCAGGGTAGAGCTCGGCGCAAACACATATTCGATGGTTTCGTCATATTCAAACACTCCGGCGGCGATTATTGCGCTCAACCAGACGCCGAATTCCAACTCGCTGGAGATTATGAAAAGTATTCGCAAAGAGATTGAAAATCTTTCGGCTGCGATGCCGCAGGATATGCAGCTTGATGTTGCCTATGATTCAACCGACTATGTTCGTGCGTCGATTGCAAGTATTATCGAAACTCTGCTGATTACATTTTCACTGGTGGTTTTGGTGACATATGTGTTTTTGCAAAAAGCCAAAACCACGATGATTCCGCTGATAACCATTCCGGTTTCGTTGATTGCGACATTTGCGGTGATTTATGTTTTGGGCTTTGATATCAATATTTTGACTTTGTTTGCGATGATTCTGGCTATCGGGCTGGTTGTAGACGATGCGATTATTGTGGTCGAAAGGGTGCAATACCTGATGAGTTATGAAAATATGAACTCGAAAGACGCATCAATTAAGGCAATGGAGCAAATCGGCAGTGCGATTGTGGCGACAACTTTTGTGCTATTGTCGATTTTTGTTCCGGTCGGGTTGATGGCCGGAATTACCGGAAAAATTTATCAGCAGTTTGCTGTAACGATATCTACCGCAATTGTTTTTTCGGCGGTAAATGCTTTGACATTGTCGCCGGCGCTGTGTTCAATTTTTCTGCGGGGAGAAACACAGGAAAAACCGCGCGGATTTTTCAAAATATTTGATGATTTTATTGATGCAGGCAAAGAAATTTATCTGAAATTTGTGAGATTTTTTTCTTCAGACGTGTGGGCAACGGCGTTGGTCACTTTAGCGGCGATAATGGTTGCCGGTATTGGCTTTTATTTGACGCCTACTTCATTTTTGCCGGAAGAAGATCAGGGAATTGTGTTTGCCGATGTTCAGATGCAGAATACCGCAAACATCAATCGTACGCAAAGTATGATGAAAGAAGTTACGCCGAAAATATTGGATATAAAAGGGGTAAAATATTTTATATCGGTTGCCGGATACAGCCTTTTGGGAGGAACCGGAGAAAATGTGGCGTTCGGAGTTGTCGGACTTGAACCGTGGTCGCAAAGAATGGAAAAAAATCTTTCAATTTCCGCAATTAGTAAAACTTTGCGCAGTCAGTTGGCAGATGTCAAAAATGCAAGAATAAACTTTTTTGCTCCGCCATCAATTCCCGGAGTTGGAAACAGCAACGGCCTTGAATTTGAGCTTTTGGCGCTGAACGGAGCTATCTCGGCGCAAGAGTTTTATGCCGATTTGCAAAAATATATCGCAGCCTTAAATCAGTCGCCTGATTTGCAATATGCGTTTTCGACATATACGGCGGACACTCCGCACATTTATCTTGATGTAAACAGAACAAAGCTTGAAGCATATAAAATTCCGGTGGCAAATCTGTTTTCATCGTTGCAGAACAATTTGGGTTCAAGGTATATCAACAACATAACCCTGAGTGGACAGGTAAATCAGGTGATTATACAGGCAGACGCGAAATATCGCCAAAGCTTTGCAAATGTTAATGATTTATATGTGCCGGCAACGACCGGTGAGCTGATAAATATCAGCAGCTTTACCGACAAAAACATACAGATTTATCCGAAGATAATTTATCGCTATAATCAATATACCAGTGCGGCGATTAATGCTTCAAGTCCGCAGAATGTCAGCAGTTCGGTTTCTATTTCTGCGGTGGAAAACATTGCGTCGCAAAGTCTGAGTAAAAATTATAAAATTGCATGGACCGGATTGTCGCTTCAAGAGGTTGAAACCGCAGGTCTCGCCGCCTTTTTGATTGCGCTGGCGCTTATCTTTTGTTATCTGTTTTTGGTTGCGCTGTACGAAAGCTGGATGCTGGCGTTTTCGGTGATGTTTTCAACTGTTTTCGGAATTATCGGTGCTTTGCTCGGGCTGTATTTTATGGGGCAGCCGCTCAGTATTTATGCCCAGCTCGGGCTTGTGATGCTTATCGGGCTTGCGGCCAAAAACGCAATTTTGATTGTGGAATTTACCAAAGATTACAGAGAGGCCGGTGAAAGTATCTTAAATGCCTCCGTCAAAGGAGCTGGGGAAAGATTCCGCGCCGTTTTGATGACCGCGCTGACCTTTATTTTGGGTGTTTTCCCGATGATTGTGGCAACCGGAGCCGGCGCATCTTCACAAATTGCAATCGGAACATCGGTATTTTTCGGTATGATTGCGGCGACATTTGTCGGAATTATCTTTATTCCGGCGCTGTTTGCCCTGTTTGAAAGCATAAAAGAAAAATTTCAGCCGTCATCTTCGACCGAAACAAAAAAGCAAGGAGAAATCAATGCGTAAAAGTGTGTTTATTTTTGTTGTTTTGTTGAGCGCCTGCACGGTCGGCCCGAATTATGAAAAGCCGCAGACCTATTCTGATGCGCAGTTGCGTGAGTTTTTGCGGCTTTCCGATAAAACAAAATATCCGAGGTCGGATTGGTATCGGCTTTTCGGCGATGAAACGCTCAATGCTTTTGTAGAAAGAGGTCTGCAAAACAATAATGATTTGAAAGCATCGATTGAAAGGCTGCGGCAGGCCAGAAGCGCGCTCAAAATATATGGTGTTCAATATTTGCCGACACTTGATGCCGCAGGAAAATACGACTATGCAAAATCTTCAAAAAATATCGGAGTTGCCGTTGATTATAACTATTTTCAAGTCGGGCTAGATGCGGCGTGGGAGCTTGATATCTGGGGAGCAGGCCGCCGACTGACCGAAGAATATCAGGCGTTGTTCGGAGCGGCTGCGGCAAATCTGGAAGGAACAAAACTCTCGCTGACCGCAGAAATCGTTACGGCATATATTTCGCTCAGAACCGCACAGGAACAGCTCAGAGTCGCAAACGAAAATTTGCGGCTGCAGAGCGGCATCTATGATGTTGTTTTGCAAAAGTATAACAGCGGATTGACCGACGATTTGGCATTAAGTCAGGCAAGATATGTTGTTGAAACCACAAAATCGCAGATTCCGGATATCAAATATCAGATAGAAGCATACAAAAATGCGCTTTCGGTTCTTATCGGAGAGCTGCCGCAAAGCGATATATTCGAGCTCTCAGGCAAAAAGAATTTGGCTGCGGCAAAGTTTAATTTCCCGTTGCAAAATTTATATGAGTTTCCGCTGGAAAGTTTGCGCAATCGGCCGGATATTATGGCTGCTGAATATAATTTGATGGCAAAAAACGCGGCAGTCGGGCAGGCGATTGCAAAATTGTATCCGAATATTTCCATCAGCGCCACGGCGGGATATCAATCAACGCGCGGTACCCGGCTGTTTACCGGCGACAGCTCCGCATACGGATACACGCCGCTGATTTCTCTGCCGATTTTTCATTGGGGAGAGCTGGTCAACAATGTCGAACTACAAAAAAACATCAAGCAGGAATATCTTTATACATACAGCCAGACTTTGCTGAACGCGGTAACCGAAGCCAAAAATTCGATAGAAGGCATCAGGCAGGAATACGCCAAAAACAAGCATCAGCGTGAGGCGTATAACAGAATGCGCACTTCGGTCAATTTGACTTTGGAAAAATATAAAAGCGGCTTGGTTGAGTTTTCCGATTTGCTTGAAATGCAGCAAAAACTTTTGGCGGCGCAAAATGATTTGGTCGTCGGCAACGGAATGATATATTCCAAAATTGCGGCTTTTTACAAGGCTATAGGTGTGTACCCTTATAATAAAACGATTTCAGTGGATCGTTCTGATTCGGGCCTTGCGGGCGGTAAATAAACAGGTTTGTGGTTTCCGGAATATCGTAACGGCGGTGCCAATAACCTTTGTTTTCCATACACATACGATATTTTTTCGGGCTGACTTCAGAGTCGTCGCGAATGGAGTTTACCATCAAAGCCTGAGCTCCCGGATATGGCACATAACTTGCCCAAATTCCCTTGTCCGCGTGCCAGTCGGCGATGATGTTATATTTTACTTCCTCGGTCGTAAACCAGCTTTTTACATCTGGCAAAAGCTTCCAGTCTTCTGCCAAACGCATACATTCGGAATGGTCGCGGGAAAATTTTTGCACGCCGGTGTTTTCTCTTTCCCAGTGATAAATCACTTGTCCTTCGGCCTTATCGTATGCGTTTGTGCATGCACCTAAGGCCAAAATTGCTGCAATCGAAAAATATAAATGTTTCATCATGACTAAAAATCCAAATTTGTATAATGTTTAGACGGCAAAATGCCCTTAATATTGTCTTTGAGAATATCCTTAAAACTCGGCCGCGATTTTACTTTTGCGTACCAGAGTTTTGCGTTCGGATAATCGTTCCACGATATGTCGCCGAGATAGTCCAAAACCGAAAGCTCCGACGCCGCGGAAATGTCCGCCATAGAAAAAACATCTCCCGCAAGATAGTTGTTTCTTTCGGTCAACCAATCGATATATGACATATGATATCCGAGGTTGGTAAAACCGGCTTTCAAAACGGTAGAGTTCGGGGCCGCAGGTTTTCCGAATCGCTTAAAAACTTTTTCGGAAATTATATACTGATATACTTCTTTATAAAACTTTTCGTCAAACCATTCGCACAAGCGCCTGATTTCGGCTCTTTGCCGAATATTTTTTGAGAGCATCGACGGCTCGGGATAAGCTTCTTCCAGATATTCGGAAATGGCGTAATTTCCGCAAAGCACATTGCCGTCAAAGATAAAAATCGGGAGTTCGCCGGCCGGATTGAGCTTTTTTGCGTTGGCAGAAAGTCTCCATGGTTCTTCTTCTCGCAAACCAAACAGCATCTTTTTTTCCGCCATAATTATTCTGATTTTGCGGGAGTGTGCGGATATGGGGTGATGAATCAAAAGAACCATGACTATTTCTCACCCTCTAATGCTTGTAATATGTCGACATCTGTTTGTTCTTCAACTGCGGCGGAATTATTCGATTTTGCCGATGAATGTTTTTTTGCTTTTTCGGTAGCCTCAAGCTGTCTTTCTATTGACGGAGCAACTTCGCCTTCACGCGATTGTCTGATATACATCGGAGGCACAGTTCCGGCATATTTTTCCTGCAGCTCGTCAATTTTTTGCTTCAGTGCATTTTTAATATTGTCTTTTACGGTTTTGTTGTTTGACCACGCTGTCAGCAGTTTTATCAAAGTTTTTCGGTCGGTTTTTGTCATTTTTGAAACGCCGATAAACACCGGAACATCCCACAATGCGTCTTGACTGAAGCTGACATAAGGACGAACGCCTAGTTTTGTGGCATCTATCAGCAAAGAATAGTATCCGCCGATGATATAATCCGCGTCGCCGACAAATATTTTTTCAAATGCCTTATCAACTTCAACCGATTCAAGATTAAAGTTTTTGAGCGTTCTTTCGATATAGTCGCTGAAATATACATCTTTTATGCGCAAGCCGCGTAAATTTTTCAAATCTTCAATGGTTTTTACCTTAGAAATTGCCTCCGGCATCATCACGATATGTATTGGGTTGTTCAGCATTGCCGGATAGATATATTCTATGCCGCTGTAAAGTTTTGTTGCGTGATACATGCCGATAAGAATATCGATATCTCCGCTGCGGACGGCGCGGATATCGGCCAGAGTGTTTCCGGTAGAGTGGCTCAACAAAGAATAGTTGTTCGCTTTTGCAAAAATCTCCAATTCCGGAAGATATATGCTGTCTATGAAAGCAGATGTTCCAGCTGTTGACGGACGGAGAACTTTGCCGAAAGGCTCGTTGTTTATAAAAGTTGAAATAACAAGATCTTCACCTTTCGAACCTTGCACTTTTTGTGCGTCAACATAGGCGTATACATTGGCAATCAGCAGGTTTATGCTGACAAACAAAGCACATAAATAAACGAACTTTTTCATTTTTATTAAGCCCTCAAATTAAAATATGTTAACATTATAAACAAATTATGTTAAAAAGGGTTTAATGTCACGGTTTTTTGAAAGCATTTTCGAAAATGGAACAACAGGCCATAAACAAAGATATCTTTTTTAATAATTTGCAAAAAGGCGGCAATATGATTGCGGTATGCTCCGGCTCATACGGCGTCGGCAAAACATGGTTTTCGACTGCGCTTTCAGCCGCACTTTCAGCTCAAAAAAAGAAAGTTTTGCTTTTTGACGGCGATGGCGGGAGCTGTAATGTTGCCTCGTTTTTGGGCATTGTCCCGCAAAACAATCTGGAAACGATAGTATACAAGCGGCAGACTTTAAATCAGATTATTTATAAGTCGGACAAACTCGGTTTTGATATAATTTGCGGAAACAAAAATTCTGCGGGATTGTCGGCGCTTCCTATCGGCAGGTTGCAGATTTTGGCAGAAGATTTGGCCGCGGTATCCAAGCCTTATGACAATGTTGTGCTCGATATCGGCAGTGGAGACGAAAAATCGGCTAAAATTTTGGCCGGAATGGCAAAACATATTATTCTGATTATTGATGCGAATCCGAAATCGCTCATCGGCGGATATGATTTTTTTCAGACGATGTCCGAACAATATCCGGCCAGCCGTTTCAGCATTGTGGTAAATCAGGTAAATTCGCTCAAAGATGGTCAGATGATATACAACACATTTGCTGCGGCCGCCAAAAAGTTTTTGCCGCAAATTCCGCAGCTTATCGGCGTAGTGAGGAACGATACGAGAGTTCGCGATTGTCAAAAAAATCAGACTCTGATATTGTCGAGATATCCGTCGGCCGATGCCGCCGTTGATGTGCTTAAAATTGCTGAAAAAATAGAAACCGGAGAGATAAAAACAGATGAATAATTTTGATGCGAAAAAATATTATGAAATTTTGGGAGCGAACATTTCCGACGATTCGCAGACTATCAAGCTGAAATATCACGAAAAGGCAAAATTTTGGCACCCAGATCACAATACCGATGAAAATGCGATGGAAATATTTCAAAAAATATCGGTCGCATATGATGTTTTGCAAAACAGCAAAACCAGACTTTATTACAATCTGTTATCAATGGTATATGAAGAAAAAAACTTTCCTGAAATTTCTTCAATAACTCCGTTTTTTAATACACAAAAACAAGTAGATGTAAACATAAGGTCGATATCTCCGGAGATTGTGGTCGGAAAATTGTATAAAATTTCTCAAACTCGTGAGCAGCATATTTGTTCGTTTGCGGAGGCAAAAAAAATATTGTTTCGGGCGGCAATAAAAAACTGGCTGTTCGGTTGGTGGGCATGGAACGGATTTTATAAAAACTGGAAGGCTCTTTCGGACAATCTTTTTGTGTTTGAAAGCAATCGGCGGGATAATCTGCGGCTTTTTGTTCATAATATGATTGCGCTTAACGAAGAAAACAAGCCGAAATATGCTTATTTTTTGGCAAAGCTGGCAAAAAATTATACTTCTGACAAAGAAGAGCTGGCAATGCTTGAGGAATTTATAAAAATGACAGGCGAAAATGACGAAAGAAAAATTCCCGAATGGAACTATGCAAAGCTGAAATATGTGCAGCTGCTTATTCCTGCGATTTTGGGTTTTGCACTGTTTGTTGCGGTTCTTGGCGCGATTTTTTCCAAATCATATTTTTTGCCGGAAAAAAGGGAAATAAATTATAGCCGAAAAGTCCGTGGAATGGACGGAAATATGACTTTTGACGATGTGATTGTCGGAAAAATTATGAGCGTTCAGTCTGATTTGGGCGATGAAAGTATGCTTTATCACACCAAACAAAAGGTTAAGGTGATGTACGGCCCGAATGATGATTTTGATGTTTTGACTGAGCTTGAAAGCGGGCATACGCTCAGAATCACCGGTTTTACGCCTGACGAGGTTTGGTATCGGGTGATGATTGACAACGGAGAAAGCGGCTTTTTGCGCGGAAAATATCTGGCCAAAGGAATCAAAAACCCGATTCCGAACAATAGCAAAATATATCGGTAAAGTTTGGCGATTGCATAAAAAACTGCTTGCTTTTATAAAAAAACTATGGTATTGCAATATCCGATTTTGAGTTATCTGTGTTCATGAAAGTGGCACAGATGTTGGTATTTATCCGCTTTGCACATCAAAGCAACAGAGAAGAGAAAGGATTCTGATATGAAACACGGTGATAAACACAGACGGTTTAATATGCCGAAAAGCCAGAGAAGAGCATTGTTTGCAAATTTGACAAACGCATTGCTTTCACATGAACAAATTACATTGACGGTTACAAGAGCAAAAGAGCTCCGCACATTTGCCGACAATATGATTACATATGCCAAAAAAGGCGATTTGAACAGCAGAAGACTTGCAAATGCATTTTTGCGCAATGATGAAGTTGTTTCTAAGCTTTTCTCTACTTTGGCAGAGCGTTACAAATCACGCAACGGTGGTTACACCCGCGTTGTTAAAGCAGGCTTCAGATATGGTGACTGCGCTCCGATGGCGATTATTGAACTGGTTGACAGAGATGTTGCCGCCAAAGGTGCAAAAGATTTGGCTCGTGTTGCCGCAGAAAAAGCTGCTGTAGCTGCACAAGAGGCAGAAAACGCTTCTGACAAATAAGCAGAAATTTGCTCTTATAAAAAACGCGTTCTGATTCGAGCGCGTTTTTTTGTTGTTGAAATAATTGCATAAGATTCACCCGAAATTAATCTGAAAACAAAACCTAGTACGCAATTGTTTTTGCCGGATGTGCATGGGCACATTTTCTGATATTGAGGCAACTTTTGACGCTTGTAATCAGCCAAAGGTATTAAACCTTGAGAAGTTTCTTGACATACGGACGAATCTGCATAAGTTGCGTCTTCATCATCAGCAGCAGTTACGCCATTTGCTAATATATCTTTGATACTGTCAGCAGACCCCAATCTGCGGTTGCCAGTGCAGAACAAGCATCTTTTGACAGGCCGGATAAATATAGTGTAAAAGCATTAGGTGTTTCGGCGAACTCGCATAAAGCAATTCCTCCACAAACAACTGCGCATCGGTCACTTGTTTGCTAATTTCGCGTCGTTTGCTTTCGCGGCGCTTGCTCAAATAAGCAAACTACGCCTCTTGCGGGAAAAACAACCGGAGCAGCGGTTATTTTTCTCCTCGAGCCGCCTCCACGAGACTCGTGCCGTCGTTTCGCTCCCTTATTCCGGTTTATGGAAGAAACAAAAAATCCACCGCGAAGGTGGATTTTTTAATGGTGCTCGGGGACGGGATCGTTCTTGCTTCGTAGGTTTCGCAACAAGAAGTTGCTCAACAACTGCGCATCGGTCACTTGTTTGCTAATTTCGCGTCGTTTGCTTTCGCGGCGCTTGCTCAAATAAGCAAACTA
>CAKQTH010000012.1 GCA_934276635.1 uncultured Alphaproteobacteria bacterium
ATATCCCAAAAATTTCCTCTTTCTTAATGGCTCAACACTCTGTTTGCTCACGATTTTTACCGATAAAATGAAAAAATAAATCCCACAACAGAAGGATTTTTTGGAGGGGGATTTTTTATGAGGCAATAAAAAATATATGAAGCGGCAATATGGTAGTCACAACGAAGAGTTGTGATTTTTTGTAAATAAGGGAAGATGCTTGACGAAAGTAGAAAATGCTGATATAAGGATATAAAACAATATTCCACCGGGAGGGATAAGATGGCCAGGAAAGATGAGATAAAGGTATATAACGAGAAAGAGGACATTGTTGAGGATTATGACAATTTCCGTAAAGATTGGGATTATGACCGCGATGGCGAATCGGGGACGCATAAGAGCGGGCTTAAAATCAGCAAGGTGTTTATGAACGGTGTGAAATTTCAATTTCCGAATTTGCCGCAGTGGATGACAGAGATGAAAGAGGGCGGAATGACCCGCGAAGAGGCGAATCTTTATCTTTCGATGCTCAAAAATCAGTTTGTCGTTATCAATGAAAAAGAACCATATGTCGAAGAGGAAGAGACATTGGAAGGAAATCTTGCTGAGCTTGAGGCTATGCATAAAATCTGTGTTGAAGATGCAATAAAATATAATCACATAGATGCCGCCAGAGTTAAAAAGCTGGAAGAAGAATTTGAAGAATTCAAAGAACAATACCGAAAGAATTGGGGGACAGGGCATTGGAGATAACAGTCCAAGAAGATTTAACCAACAACAGTACTATAAAGAATCGCAAGCAGCCGATAGCCGCTTTCTTTGCCTATGCGGATATTGGTAAATACAAAACATATCTTACCGACAATGAAGCAATAAAAAATATATGAAATGGCAATATGGCAATTACAACGAGGAGTTGAGATTTTTTGTAAACAAGATAAGGTGCTTGACGAAAGTAGAAAATGCTGATATAAGGATATAAAACAATATTCCACTGGGAGGGATAAGATGACCAGGAAAGATGAAATAAAGGTATATAACGATAAAGAGGACATTGTTGCGGATTATGACAATTTCCGAAAAGATTGGGATTATGACCGAGATAAAATGGGAGGCATCCACAAATCCGGGTTAAAGATATACCGAACATATGCGTATCCGTATAAAATCAGAATGGATAATATGGTTGAGTGGATGACAAAGATGAAAGACGAGGGTCTCAACCGAGATGAGGTAAATGCATATTTATGTATGATTGAAGACCAGCTTATGACAATTACCGAAAAGGAGCCAAAGATAGAGAAAGAGCTTACTTTGGAAGAAAAAGTCGCGGAAATGGAAGAAATAGATAAAAGAAATATAGAATTAGCAAAGAAATATAATCACTTGAGCGATGAAGAAGCCGCTAAGATGGAGAGCGATTTAAAGAATCTTCGCGACAAATATTATAAAAATGGTGGCCGCTGGTAATGGAAGAAGATGTAGATTTAATCAGTTCGGCATTATTAAAAGAAAGAACCAAACCGGTAGCACTGTTTTTTGCGTATGTTGATGTTGAGGATTATGATCTTTATAAAACAGACAATAATGCGGTTATGAATATGCACAGCCGCAAAAAAGAAAGGTTGGCGGCGTATTTAAGGTCAAAAAAATATCCGGCATTCAGTGATAAAGACAATAGAATAAAAAATCCCGGAGCTATAATGATTACGGGTAGCGGAATCCAAACCCCGTTTATGGAGCCTGAAGTGGCAGAAGGTTATGCGGAGGATTTGCAGAAAATAATTAACAATTCCGGTTTTGTGCGTGTATTCGGGCATTTGAATGCGGTGGAGCATGAGCAGCTGACATTACCGAAGATTTTGCCTGATGATGTCGATGAATTTTTGGCTGTTTTTGATTTTCGAAATAAGCTTGTGACCTGCCTCAACAAAGCCGGAAAATCCATAACCAAAGAACAGATGGAAGGTGCGGTGCAAAAATTTCGATACACAAGGCACCCTGATGCACGAATGCAAAAATTGATAAGAAAAATATACGGAGAAAATTTTATAAAAGATTGTTATCAAGAAGCTTTTGACAATGCAAAAAGCAGGGAAGAAATAGATTTTTTATCAATACAAAACAAAGGGAAATACATTTATTCGGGTAGGTCAATCGGTTGTGACAAACATACGATTCATCCTCGCAATAATCTTGAAAGCAGAAGCGGAGTTTATGGCGTTATAAGCTTGGAAGAAGCAGGCAAGTACGCAAAAGAAATGGGCTTTATTTATGTTTATAAAAATACGGAAGGGCAATATTTTTTCGGAGATTATGAACGCGAAAGAGGTGAAAAACCACAAACTGTTCCGACCGATAAATCCGAAACACAAATAAATCCGGCAATGAACGAATATGTCGGAGTTTGCGTATATTTTGGAAACGACAGATATTTTAAGGTGCCGGAAGAAGATGTGCGTTGGCAGGCGTTTTTGGAATATTTTCGGTCGTCGCTGATAACTGACAATGAAAATGTGTATCAACGGCGTTTGAATATGCTGAAGAATGTGGACGAGAACGGCCGAGCCGTAACATATATGCCGATTGGCGGAAAGATTGAGGATATTGAAGTCCCGCAAGATGAAAAATTTGAAGATATGGAAGTATATCTGCAAAGTGCGCCGTCAAAAATCAGACAGGTTTTATTTGAAGAATTAACCGGACTGAATAAATATAAGAAAAAGGAAATAAACAGAAATATCAGTCCGCAGCTGAATGCGATATATGACAGCAATCCTGTGCCTGATGTAAACGAAGAAGAAAACGAAACAGCAAATGAGATAGACATAGATGAGATGATAAAAACCTTAGGCTGGGGAAAAGAAAATAAAGGGAATTTGATGCAAAATTTCAGGTTCAGCGAAGAAAAAGATATGGAAGGCCTGCCGGAATCAATAATCAAGACCAGACAAAAAGTAAAAGATATAATCAATCGGAAACAAGACGAGAATAATAACAGGCCTGATATAACAAATATAAAAGAAATAAACCAAAAAGAACAAAGAGCAAAATAAAAACCGCAGGAAACATCAATCCCCGCGGTTTTTTATTGCCATAAAAAAGCTTATCCGTAGATTTTTTTATCAAGTCTCTCAAGTTCGTCAATATATGATGAAATCAAGCTCAAGCCTTTGTTCCAGAAGTTTTTATCTTTTGCGTCAAGCCCGAACGGTTTTAACAGTTCATCATATTTTTCTATGCCGGTTTTTGAAAGCATATCGAGATATTTGTTTGCAAAATCAGGCACATTTCCCTCGGTATATGTCTGATACAAAGAGTTTACCAAACAATCGGCAAAAGAATATGCATAAACATAGAACGGAGCGAAATAGAAGTGTCCGACCTGCGACCAGATATATTGGCTGTCTTGTGTCACATCAACATATTCTCCGAGGCTTTCGCTCATTTCTTCAAGCCAGATTTGATTCAGCCTGTCGGTTGTAAGTTCTCCGTTTTTGCGCTCGTTATGCGCTCTTTCTTCAAAGAAATGAAACGAAATCTGCCGAATTGCGGTATTTATCATATCGCTGGTTTTTGAGGCAATCAGCGCCAGTTTTTCTTTGTCGTCCGAGGTGCTGCGCAAAATTGACTGGAATGTCAGCATCTCGGCAAATACAGATGCAACTTCCGCAAGAGTCAGCGGAGTGGCATCGTTTATTTCTCCCTGTTTGGCGCTCAGGAACATATGGCAGCCGTGGCCGAGTTCGTGTGCCAAGGTCAGCACATCGTTTTGTTTGCCGACAAAGTTTAAGAACAAATAAGGGTGGTGAGCGGCTGAAACCGGAGATGCAAACGCTCCCGATCTTTTGCCGTCGCGCGGAGGAACATCTATCCAGTTGTGAGAAAAGAAATTGTCCGCGATATGGCGCAGTTTCGGCGAAAATTCTTCATACGATTTCAAAACAGTCTGCACCGCCTCATTCCAGGAATAGTGTTTGTCGGAAGCAAACGGAAGCGGCGCGTTTCTATCCCAATAGCCGATTTTTTCAACTCCGAGCCATTTGGCTTTTAAGCGATAAAAACGGTGCGAAATATTTTTGTAGTTTTCGCGAACGCTGTTGCACAGAGCGTCCAAAGTCTCCTGATCAATTGAATTTGCCAGATTCATTGCCGCCATCGGGGTTTTATATCCGCGGCGGTTGTCCTCGATTTCTTTGTCTTTGATAATCATATTATAGGCAAAAGTCGAAAGATATGAATTTTCTTTGCTGACGCGATTAAGTTCTTTTCCTGCTTTTTCACGCAATGAGGCGTCTTTATCGAGCAAAAACTTTGAAATCTGCGCATCGTTATATTCTTTGCCGTCAATCGTATATTTCAGGCGGGCGGAGCTTTCTTCATACAGGCGAACCCAGGCGCCGTCAGAGGTGATTGACTTGTCCAGCAAAAGGCTTTCAAGCTCTTCGGAAAGATAGTGCTTGCGATATTTGCGCGAGCGTTTGATAAACGGAGCAAAAGCCGTAACTTTTTCATCTTTAAGCCATTGTTCAATTTTGTCATCATCGATTTTTGCAAGCTCTATTCCGAAAAACAAGGTATATTGCTCGATTTGCGCAAAAGCTTCGGTAATATTTTGATAAAAGGCCGTCGCTTCCGGATTGTTCAGCTGTGTTGACATATTAAGATGGGCAAATCCGCCGAGTTTGTGAGCCAAAATACTCATTTTTTCAATCTGCTGCAGCGCATTTGCAAACTGTTCTGCGCTCAAAGACGCCAGTTTACCTTTATAGTTTTTTGCAAACTGCTCGGCTTCGGTCTTATATTTTTCGATATCGGCTGCGATTTTTGGATCTTTTGTTGAAGAATACAAATCGGACAGATCCCAAGCCGGAAGATTGTTATTTGTCATTGTTTTTACCCTCTGTGTTTGTTGAGTTATTTGATGTTTGTTTCGGTTCTTTTGCGGTCAAAAGTTCGGTTATTTCGGACTCGTATTCGATGTCGCCTTCGGGCAGAATATCATCGCCGGACGCGTCGGAATTAAGAAGAGATGCATCTCTTTGGTTTATGTCGAACATCTCTGGTTCTTCTTTTAAGAGGTTTGAAAGTTCGTCTTCTGACGGATAATAAGCTTTGTCGTCGGGAATTGTTTCTGCCTTAAAAAGATAGTTGCTCCACGGCGTCGGCTGTTTTGCGGCCACAAAGTCGACAAGCCCGCGGTTTACAACTTTGGCATAGCACAAATTTCCGTTGATAACATTGCGCAAAAAGCAGGAATATTTTCCGTCGCAAGAGGCTAAAGTCCCCATCATCTTGTTTGTGCAGGGGACAAACCCGCGGTTTTGCGTGTCGGAATGAGGAGAAACCGCGACCAATGCAAAAACGACAATTGCGTATGCCATAAAAACCGAAATGATAAAACCGAACCAATGTTCCTTAAAAAAATTCATAAAATTACTCCGCTGCGGCTGTGTATTTGTAAAGTTAGTTGTTGTTTACAAAAAATTAAGCTGTATAGTTAATATTATAGATTAATATAGGCAAAAAAAGAGGCAACTTTCAATGAAAAAATTATTTTTGTTGTTATGTGTGAATATATTCGTTTTCTGTAACTTTGCAAATGCCGGAGTTACGGAAATGGATAATATTGAACAGCTGCGCTCAAAAAAGAAAGAAATCAGCACTCCTCAAAATATCAAACCTATCGGTATGGAAAATCTGGAAGATAAGGACAAACTCAGAGATTTTTTGGAAGAAAGATTCAGAACTGCCGAAGTTGCCGATTTTGACAGTGAAGAAGACCTTAATTCCAGCAATGCGATGAATATTCAGCATTCGCAGGAATATATCAGCCAAATGCAGGAAGAAGAAAAAAGCACATTTGAAAAAATCTATGATTCCGCGGTGGCCAGACTTACCGCAAGCCAAAATGACGAAAACGCCGATATTTTGCAAAGCGATACGGTTTTTTATCGCGAAGTTGCCCAACAGGACAGAGAGAATATCGAGGCTCCAAATATCCCGACCGTTGAGGTTGTTTTGCCTTCAGGCGACAAAACTTTAGCTCCGGCAATGGAACATATTCCGTATCTGTTTTCGCGTATAGAAGTTTTGCCGACCGGCTCGATAAAAATTGACGAGACCGTGATTGTTGTTGCAAATTCGCAAAAACTGCGTAACGGGTTGACCAAAAAACTGCCTAAATATTCAAAATCAAGAACCGGAGAACAGCACAGAGTTGAATATGAACTTTTGAATGCGGAAGTTAACGGAAAACCGATTGCGCACAAATTGGTTGAAGAAGGTCGCGATGTTATGATTAAACCGGTTGACAATTATATCCTGTCGCCCGGTGTTTATACCTATCGCTTTAGCTATCTTGTTGACAGACAACTTTGGCAATATGACGATTTTAACGAGCTGTATTGGGATGTTTCTGGTAGCAGCTGGAACCTTTTGATTACAAAAGCCGGCGCAACGGTTTCGTACCCGAATATCAAGCAATCAATCAGCCAGAATGTTCTTGTCGGATATCGCGACAAAGTTTCGCCGTATCGCGCCCGCATAAACAGATACGCCTCAAACATATTGGCATTTGTAACAACAACTCCGCTACTGGCAGGCGAGGGTATGCATATTTTGGTCGCCTTGCCGAAAGAAGACTTTATAAAGCCGGATTTCAGCCGCCGTTTTGTTTGGTTTGTAAATGACTATGGCGACAATCTGTTTGCCTTTTTGGGATTTTTGGCGATTTTGCTGTCATATATGATTTCGTGGTACTACATCAAAACCGACAAAACAAAGGGCTCTTCATATCTGAAAAAAACACCGGCTGTTTTGCGCTATCTTTTGAACGGAAAGTTTGACCGAATTTCGTTCGGCGGAATTTTGCTCGATTTGTATCGCCGCAATGTTATAGATATTGAAAATTCGGAAGACGGAGTTTTGGTTGCGAAAAAAACTGATGAGACCAAAAATCTGAGCCTTGCGGAAAAAAAGATTATGAACAACATTTTCGCCGGCAAAGAAGACTGTCTGAAAGTCAACCAATATGCAAAACTCAAGCTCTTACGCGCTTATAAAATAAGCGAAAAAGACACTTTGCGCAAAATGAAGTTTATGTATTTTAAGATGAATGTGTCGTATGTGTTGTTCAGCCTGGCGATGCTTTTGATTGTGCAGGCCGCGATTGCGTTTAATACCATAAACTTTTTGCAGACCTTTGTTTTGTTGATTTCATCGGGGTTGATTTTGGCATTTTATGTCTGGATGATTCATTCAAAGTTCAAGTCGCGCTGGGTTTCATATATCGTAAAAGGATTTTCCGGCCTGATAATTTTGTTTACATTGTTCCTGATGAGCGGATATATCAGCAAATTTGCCACGATTATGATTTTTGCGATGATCGTGACGATTTTTGCGTATTCTTCCATATTTGCCGCCCGCAACGGCTTAATCCGCTCAAAGATAAAAGAGGCTTTACGTTACAGAACATATCTTGAAAACAACGCCCGCACCATTTGTCTCGGCCGCGAATTTTTGACCCAGCAGCCGAATATTTTCGCATTGGAGCTTGAAAAAGCATATAATAAAGAAGCGTGCAAAAAAGAATATAACAAACTGGCTGCGGCGGCCGAAATTGTTAAGATGTTATAGTTTCGGCAAAGAAAGGAATATCTGATGACCAAAATTGCAGTATGGTGTCGGCACGAGGGCGACAATATTATCGGGGTTGACGGCAAAATTCCGTGGAATGTTCCGTCCGATTCAAACAGGTTCTGGCGCTTGTGTGCTCAAATGTATATGGTCTGCGGCCGCAAAACCTATGAAAGCCTGCCGCAAAAAGAAAAAGCAGCGCACAAAATTTTTGTTCTGACGCAAAACCCCGAATATAAAACAGAAAATGAAAATCTGCATTTCGCGGTTAATAAACTTAAATTTTTCAAAGATTTTGAAGAAAATTTATGCATCTCCGGCGGAGCGGAAATATATAATTTGTTTATGGAAAAAATGCCGCCGGAAATTGTGGTTGACTGCGTGTTTGAAGGTAGCATCAAAACTCCGAAAGCCGGGCAGAAGGTCGCGCAAATCGGCCGATCGGTGGAAATTATGCAACAAAAATACCGCAAAATCGGCGCCGATGTAACGGTTGACAATGTCAGAGTTTCGGTTTGGATGAAAAAAGGCGAGTTTGTTGACCAAAAATGCCTCAAATTCGTGCTCGAAAATTATGTGTGAGACACAAGATATTCTTTCAAAAATTCGGCATTGTTGTGAATTTTGTCTTTTGATGCATACAAAAAAGTTATGGTTTTATGCGGGCGCAGAAAATTTATAAAATCCTGCCAATTTTCCTGATTTTTTTCGATTTCGACGGCATATTTCTGTTTGAATTTTTCCCAATCGCCGTCTTGATGAAATTGTTTTCGAAGCTCGTTTGACGGAGCAATATTTTTTGCCCACAAATCGATTTTTGCTTTTTCTTTGGATATTCCGCGCGGCCACAATCTGTCGACCAAAACACGATATCCGTCGCTCTCTTCAGTCAGTTCATAAATTCTTTTTTGCAAAATTTTCATAATGTTTCTCCGGATAAAATATATTATCCGATAATGAAAATTTAAGGCGGCGGGTGAAATTAAATTCCCAAAATGTGGCAGACGGCGTCTGAAATATCGTCGGTGCAGAGCTCGTCGGAAAAGTCTTCTTTGTCAATCACGCGGTATTTTTTTGCAAAATAGTCATAAACCAAAAAGCAATATTCGTCTTGTCCCAAAATAACGCAATCGGTTTTTTGTCCTTCCAAAATCGAAAGATTGACCTCTGCAGCATCGGGGAAAAAGTCTGTTTTGGTATCAACTCCGAACACGGTGTTGCCCTCATGAGAAAGCCCGTTAAAATTTTGCAAAAGCCGGCAAAATTCGTCCGGCAGCGGCGGAATTTTTGCCTTGCGCAGTTTGATGCAGGCAAGTGATGTCTGCATCTCGGTTGCGGCGGTATTTTTCCCTACATCGTTGTTTTCAGATAATATTTTGCATAAATTCTCAATATTTGTCATATCCGGCTATTCCCGCGAGTTAGAATTGTTTCGTTGTGTCTGCTGCGAGCGGTCTTTTTGCGAAACAATATATTTCATAGAGGCGTCTTTAAGCTGAACCCCGAAACTGAGCATACAGCAAATGCCTTCTTTCGGTTGCAGACGCGGCACAACATCTTTTGGCTGAACAGAAGATTTTTCGCCCCATTTCTGAGTGCTGAATTCCATTTCGTTTTTGTGAATAACATGATGAATTCCGCCAACCTTTTTCTTTTGGTTTGCCATCAAAAATTCGAGCGAACCGCTACCCATAAAACACATATTGTCGCTGCTGTTGATGTCGGACAGCGGACGGCCTTGTTCTTCAAGCATACGAATATCTTTGATGTTTATGATATGGTGGACATTAATCGATTGTTGATCTTTCCATTCTGGGTGTTTTGCAAGATATCCGGTCATATCGGTTTTGCCCTGTTTCATCTGCTTTATCAGCTCGTCAACATAATCGGCTCTGGCATTCGGCATTTTCATCATCGCATCGCGAAACTCGGGGTGCGAATTTATAAATTTTATGGTATTTTTTTGTTTTGCGCTTGTCGTGAGGATATTTTGCGTCCTCAAATCGCGCATTATATTTCCGTTTGCATCAAGCTGCGGAAAAATCTTTGCTTTTGACGAGGCCGGTCCGCAACCGCAGTGATTGAACAAAAAATGTTTGAAATCAGACATATTCATCGACGGAAGAATCTCGGGCGGAACACCGACCATTGCCAATTTGCCTTTTATGCGGTTTTCAATGGAAACAAACTCCGGGAATTGTTTCATAACTTTCCAAAGTCCGGAATCGTCCATATTATAATCTTCGGGTTTGCGCGGTTTGGAAGCATATTGCATCGGTGCGGCAACAATTTTGCGATATTCCGGCGAATATTGCGAATTGTTTTTGTCGTACGAAACAACGCCGTCAAACGCAATGCGGGCAATTTCGCTGCGCTCGTCTTTGCTGACTTTTGGATAAACCGCCAATGTCAAATCATTTTTGGCGGCATAATCGCGCAGATTGTTTTCATCTTCAAGGCTGAAACTGGCACGATATTTTGCAAACAAATCATCAAGGTTTTGCTCGATTGCGGCATCATCTTGCAGTGCGGCGGCAGGGATTTGTTCCTGCAACGGTTTTGCTTCAACTTCAGGTTTGGGCTGAGCTTGAGAGGTTTGGATTTTATTTTCGCTTTCGGCGCGGATTTTTTCAATCCTGTCGCGCAGGCGGTTTTTATCGCCGCCGTTTTGCGAACGATAAGCATAGCCGCGCCCCATACCTTCGCGCTTTGCCGATTTATCAAATTTTGAAATGTCTATACCCATATCAAACCTCTTTTGATGTAGTATATATGTTTTTTTGTCCAATTACAACAAAAAATTTGCAAATAACATAATTTTTTACACTTGAAATGGCGGCGCAAAGGCATACCTTTTCACAAGGGAGAATATGCAATGATATATTTGTTTTTGGCCGGATTATGCGAGGTTTTGTGGCCGCTGGGTTTTAAGCTTTCGCAAAGCGGAGCCTATCGCGATTGGTGGATTGTGTTTTCGGTGATGTTTATGATATTCAGCGTGCTGTTGTTTTATGCCGCGCAAAAAAGCGTTCCGGTATATGCGGCATATCCGATATGGACAGGCATCGGCTCAACCGGAACATTTTTGGTCGGAGTTGCATATTTTCACGATACGGCAACCTGGCTCAGTTGGCTTGGCCTGTGCCTTGTGGTCGGCGGAATTGCGCTTTTGGAGCATGGAGCATAAAAGACTGTTTTAGCTCTGAACCGCCCAAACCAGGGCGATAATCGAAACAACCATCATAAACACGGTCAACTTGTTGATTTTAGAATAAATTTTATGGTTGAAATATGCCGAATACAAATTGTTCGCAAGCAAAATCCAAATCGGGTAGGCATAAATTATGGCCATAACATATCCTGGGTTTTCGGCCAGATACAGACTGTAGTTTTTGAAGGTATACATGGAAAGAATGAGTACGACAATCGGGATTCCGGCACAAACAATGTTGCGGGGTATCAAAACTTCATCAATTTTGTTGCCTTGTTTGAAATATGCAACAGCGTTGGCCGAGCCGGCGACAATCGAGGTAATCAGCGAATAATAAAATATGGCTGAAAAGACATCTTCGCTTCCCATATCCATCAAAAACTTTCCTCCCAGATCAATTATGGTAACCGACAAAAGAGCGGGGAGCAGATATAAAAACGCGGTTTTGCTGATGCGTCCTTTTTTGATGTTCCAGACCGAGGCGACAATGCATAAAATTGCAACAATCGTCAGGGTTAATTTGAGAGGATTTTGCGCCAAATCAAACAGTTGCTGAGGTTTTATCAAAAACCAGCTGAAAAACACAAACACAACGCTGAGTGGCTGAATCACCGCGGTTGTTTCTGCGCCGAAAATTTTTGCGGCATTAAACATTCGATTATCAAAATATGCAATTACAAGGCCTTGAAAAATACACAGATAATAAAACAGCGGCGTGTCGAGAGCCGGCACCAAAAAGACGAACGGGAGCATAACCAAAGCCGTTCCGATACCGCGGTATATCATCACCAGCGAGCCTTTGAGCTTAAAGACCTGATTTGCAAAAATGTACATTCCGAACACAAAGCTTGCAAAAACAGAAACCAACCACCATAAATTTTGCATATTACCGCTCCCGTAAATTGTTGTTGCATTTTGCACAGAATATTACAGTCAAAAGCAAAAGTCTATTGAATTTTTTGAGGGTGTTTATCAAATGTTACAATCAAGACGCCGAGGATAATCAACGCACCGCCGACAGCGTCCGCGATTTGCAGCTTTTCGCCCAAAAATATGTATGCGCCGAGGCCTGAAAACAGCGGCAAAAGATAGTATATGATACTGGTTTTGATGCTGCCGATTTTGGCGATTGCGGTGTTCCAAGACAAAAAGGCGATTACCGAGTTGAAAATTCCCAAATATAAGATGACGGCATAATCCTGCCAGCCGAAATTCAAAATTGAGGAAATCGGCGTTTCAATAACCAGCGGAAAGAACAATATAACCAGTCCGAAAAGCACACTAGCGGCCAAAAATTCAGGCTGAGTAATTTCTTTCGGTCGTCTGGTTTGCAAAATTGAATACACGGCGAACATCAGACAGTTAAACAGCATCCAAAAATTTCCGCTGACCATTTTTATTTGGCTGATGCGTAGCAAATCGCCGTTGGTGACAACCATCAAAACCCCGATAATTGCAAATAAAAGCCCGATAACTTGAGAAAATTTTATCGGAGCGCGCAAAAATATCCAGGACAAAATTGCCAAAAACAAAGGGCCGGTAACGCTAAGCATTCCCATATCTATGGCCGAGGTGGTATGTCCGGCAACATAAATCAGTGTGTTGTCAAGCGCGATTCCGCTCAGGCCGAGGCAAAACAGCAGTTTCCAATGTTTGCGCAAAATTGCGATATGAGAGGCCGGAATTCTTCCAATGATAAACAAAAGTATAATAAACGCGACCAGCCATCTGCCGAACGCAAGCTCAAGCGGTGTCAGCGCCGAGGCGAAATAACTGGCAATAACGATGTTTATACTCCACAAAAAAACGGCAGTCAGCGCAAAAATATATCCCATTTTTTCTCCTCTTCCCCGGCTCTATATAATCATAAAACAAGCAAAAACAATGGTGATAGCCGTTTTATGATACGAAAAACTGTTTACAAAACAGCAAATTTATGTTATTGAATATATTATACGAGTTATAAATTATTCAGATTAGGGGAAAGATGACTAGATTCAAATGTATATTGTTGGCCGGCGCGGCTTTTGCCCCGTTTTTTACCGGACAAATTCAGGCCGCAGGTTTTGACCAAAGTAGATATTCAACAGAAAAATCTTGCAGCAACAGCAAGGATTGTAAACAATATTCCGATGATATAATCGAGAACGGAACATATCTGTATGTCAAAAATACGGGTAGTTCTACATCAAGCATTGAACTGGACAATGTGATGGTTGATTCCGGTGGCGGTATAAAAGTAAACGCACAGACCCCTCCCCACATAATAGGTACGCTTATGATAGAAAACGGCGGTGCATTTGAGTTTTATACTCGCTCAATAATCAATGAAATAGATATATATGACAATACAATCAATGATTATGTAACAGGCTCAATAGCAAACGGAGTTGCTAACAATATATTGGTTACGACAAATTCATCACTGATTGTTAACAGCAATGAAAAAGCAGTGAATACCGATGTTCGATATAACGGAAAACTTTTGGCGAATAGCGGTGGTATAATCGAAAATCTGAAAGCTGCAAGAGGCAGTGAAATTGCATTGAATAAAAAATCGTCGATTCATGGAAATTTGGTTTTGGCTTCCGGCGCGCTGATTACCGATGTTTCAGGCAATGCGATTTATAACAATTCGGCAGATGCGGCAGATTTGACGGCTAATGTCAAAAATCTGACCTTGACCGGCGGCGTTAACAGCTATTTCAAAACAGAAATAAAAACAAATGAGTCAGATGCCTCTTTGACTATGGATGACGGAAGTTTTGATTTTGACGGATTGACTCTTTCCGGCTGGAAAAACGGAACAATTACTGAAAGTGCCACGGCTGAAAATATGCAAATCGGCTTTAATCTTGACAATAACGGATATATTTCGGGTTCGGTCATAAACTCTGGTGGTGTGTTGAATATGAAAGACAGCTCAATGGGAGACAGTATTGAAGTTGAGTCCGGCGGCGTTTTGAACCAAACAGGAGAAGATTCTCAGCTTGATACGGTTTTTGTGTATGAAGGCGGCACATTTAATGTTGCTCCGACAACCGGAAACGCGATTGCCGAAAATGTTGATATTGCTTCCGGCGGAACATTCAGAGCATCCGGCGGTGCCATGATAAGCAATATAACTTTCGGCGGCAAAGCGGACGATGCAAACGATAACGCAAAGTTTTATATCTCCACCTCGGACGATATGCTGATTGACGGAATAACTTTTTATGACACTGCAAAACGCGGAAGCATCACCGGAAACGCAGTTGAAAATTTTGTGGTCGGAAAAGGCAGCTCGCTTGTTGTGAACAACGGAACGCTCAACGGCTCGTGGATTTACGGAAAAGTTGAGGCTAACGGAACAAAACTTGCGGAAAATTCAAATAATGTGATATACGGCGGCGGAGTTCTGGTTTTGAAAAACGGGGCATCAATTAAAGATGTTACGGTTGAAGCCGGAGGCTCACTTTTTATGTCTGCTGATTCTCAAATTATTGAAAACGGAAATATCGAAATTAATAAGGATTCCGTACTCGGCGGTTATAACGGATCGGTGTTTGATTATTCAAAGATTGCGAAAAAGGCAAAAAATTTGACGCTGTCCGGAGGAATTAATGATGTTTTGAACGGCAGATTGGAAGCCGATAAAACAAGACAAAGCGTGCTGTTTTTGGACGAAGGTGATTTTGATGCGGCAGCCGGAAATATCAAAAACTGGTATACCATTGTAGTCGGAAACTCTACATTTTATAATTATGTAGCTGGAGCAGGGACATATTTGCTGACCGATACATCAAAGCTTTCAAACCTTGTGATTGAGAACGGGGCCCAGATGATAATTGATAATGCGTCGCATTTTGCCGGAAATCTGACAATCTATAAAGACGCTGATTTGACCAACAGCGCATATAACTGGTCAGATTTGGCAAATGATGCCGATTTGAGCGGAATCACATTGGTCGGAGGCCTCAATTCGACGATTGAAAACGCAGGGTTGAATACAACCGCCGGAGATGACAGAAACTTGACCTTAAAAGACGGCAGCTATGCAATTTCCGACGCATCGGGGACAACCGGAATCCTCGGTCTTTCAGGTTGGAAATATGTTTATATTCAAGGCGACGGGACGGTTGTCAAACTTGAAGGCGATTTGAGAGACGACAACCTTTATATCGGCGGCGGCACGACTTTTGATATATCAGGGCATTCTCCGCTTGTTTCCACAATCTATGGCAATGTCTTTAATGATGGAACCATAACGGCGCTTGACGGCAGCACGGAGGCTGACGACAGAATCACCATCACCGGAAACTATACGGCCGGAACCGGTGCGGTTTTGAAACTTGATGTGGACGCATTGAACAATCTGGCGGATATGCTGGTAATTGAAGGCGATGTTATCGGCACGACCGGTCTTGAGCTGAAATTTGTTTCTCAAGATGAAAATTCTGTGCCGATTCAAATTGTCAAAGCCGAAAATGATGATGAAACGACAGCTGCTGATTTTGTGATTTCTTCGGTGGACGGCAGCCCGTTTGCCTGGTATTCAAAAAAACAGGCGGATGGTTGGTATATCAACTTTGACAGGCAGGTCGTACTTGGTGAAGTAGGCGGTTATATCGGGCTTTTGAGCGCATCGTTTGAGCAGACCAGAAATATGACCCAAAACATAAAAAGCAAAGTTTATGCTACCAGAGGGTACAACAAACTTATGGCCGAAAAGTTCAAAAAGAATTATAACTGCTGTGATGATGCGGCGTATAATGTTTGGGTCGCTCCGGTGTACAGCAATCCGAAAGTTAAGGCTCCGTTTGAGTTTGAAGCAGAAATAAGCGGACTTGAGGCAGGTGTTGATTTGTTGTCGAAGCCTCATCACAAAATCGGCGTTTTTGCATCGTATCGTAAAGGAAAATACGCGTTTACGGGCGATGGCAAAAAATATAAGATGGAATCAAAGGCAGATGTGACTATCGACAGCTATTTGCTCGGATTGTATTATAACTGGCACCGCAATGAAGTCTGGGGATTCGCAACCGTATACGGCGGCGCGCAGAGAGCAGATGTTTCTGCCCGCAACAGAGTAAAAGCCGATGCTGACGCTCTTGAGCTCGGAGCAAGCGTTGAACTCGGGTATACATATGCCGTTAATGACAAATATAATGTAGAACCGTCGATTCGCGCGGAATATACCATGCTTAATTATGAAAACATCAAGGACAACGCAGGCAAAAAGGCCGATTATCACCTTGCATCACAGACGGAAATCGAGGCAGGCGTAAAACTGCAGCGGGTTTGGGAGCTTGATGACGGTGCGGCGGAAATTTATGTTAAACCGGCGGTCGTTCAAACAATTACTACCGGAAATAATGTTACTCTGACCGGAATGGGCAAAGTAAAATCGCTTGAAAACGAGACATTAGGCCGAATTTCCGTCGGAGGCGGGTATAATGTAACAAAAGATTTGACAATTAAATCAGATGTGGTATATACATATAATCATAACTATGAAGACGCGTCGATAAATTTCGGCGTAAACTATGCCTTTTAGTTATATAAATTCGCTGGATGGAAGGCGGAGGCTCTTTGGGCTTCTGCCTTCTCTTATTAAAGAGATGAAGATGTTAAAAGACAAACTTCCGATAAAGAAGCTGAAAGAAATTAAAATAAAAGACATAGATTTTTCAAAAATGAAATTTGATGTCAAAAAATATATCGAAACTTCATACCCTGAAGTTGACAAGATATTGTGTCAAATTAATATCAACGCGTCAAAATCATTCAAAAAAGAACTGAACCGCAAGGCGATACATCTGAGCTCTTTGTGGATTCCGGCCCTGATATATTTTGTGCCGAAATATTGGGCAATCGCACTTTTTGCCTTTTTGCTTTTCGGAGATATTGTTCTTGAATATGCAAACTACCGCCGCTGCAAATGGGCGCGCAAAACTTTCGGCTCGCTGTTTTTTAAGGTTATGCGCAACAAAGAAACATCTAAGACGCATTTTGAATTCAGCGGCTCGGTTTTTGTGCTGTGCGGCGCATTGCTGTCAACTTTGTTGTTCCCGATACAGATGGTGGTTGTCGGGCTGACCATAATGCTGATTTCTGATACTTTGGCCGCGCTTGTCGGCAAGTTTTTCGGGACCAGGAAAATATATAAAGAAAAGTCGGTAGAGGGGACAATGGCGTTTTTTGTCTCGTCGATTCTCGTATGCTTGTTATATGAGCCGATTCTCAGCGTGAACTATGCAACCATTGTTGCCTGTATCTGTGTGACCTTTGCCGAGCTTTATGAAAGCAAAATAAAGATTGACGACAACCTTTCTATCCCGTTGATTTTTTGCCTGATTATGAATTTTTTGTCATAAAGTGCAATTTTTTTGATTTTTTGTGTTGACTTTTGTCTAAAAATATGCTTTACTTCCTTTCAGTTAACAATTTTCATGTATAATTATTTAAATCTTTAAAACTTATGAGTAGTCAAATTAAGAAAGAGCAAGTTTGCAAACATGACCTTACAGTTCGTGAAGCTACCGAGCGTTTGGGTCAAAAGCCTCAATTCGTACAAATTGTTTTGCGCCGTGATACCATCTACCATCGCGCAAGAGTACCTTTCCTGGCTTATGTCATTCCGGCAGGCGAAGATCAGATTAAAGTTCTGAACTCGAAGACCGCCAAAATTGAAGTGATTGATGATGGTAACATTATGTCAATCAGCTCCGGAAAGACCAAGGTTGCAAAAATGTCTCTCAAATGATCGAAAAACACGGGATTGTCAAAAATCCCGTGTTTTTTTTGTATAAATGATTGCTTTTAATAATATGAAAACAGGTATACGCTCTTTTCTTTTTGAATTCCCGTCTCTTTTTGCAATTCATCATTTTCTTTGATATATGACTAAAGTCAGTATTGAAAATATGTTTCAATGTGGTATCATGTAAACAGGTGGACAACTTTATATTAGGACGAACATTATGAACAAAAATATAGCAGAGCAAAGCGGCCGTTCAATGATTGAGATGCTGGGCGTATTGGCGATTGTCGGAGTGCTCTCGGTTGCGGCTATTGCCGGATATAATAAAGCGATGTCAAAATACAAAATTAACAAACTTGTTGATCAGGTTAATATTATCAATAACAATCTGAAAACTTTCTATGCCGGTGAGCCGGAATATAAAGGCATCAATTCTATCGAAGATGCCATAAATTTGGGGATTATTCCTGAAGAAATGATTGATAAAGATACAAACGAGGTCAGACACGCACTCGGCGGCACAATCGGAATAACCACCAGCGAAGGACGCGCTCATGTTGTGATTAACGGTCTTGACAGAGAATGGGCGATTGCCATTGCAACGCAGGACTGGGGCGCAAAAAACATCTCTATTAACAATAAATAGGGTAGAATTTTATGAAAAAATATTTTATTGCGACAGTATTGATGTTTGTTTTTACATTGATGCTTTCAGCGGTCGCATCGGCGGCTCCGTCAATCGGCAGCGGGGACTATGAACCGGAAGAAAACAGACGAGTTTATTGCGCCTAACGCGGCGAGCATAAATACCAAAAACAAAATATAATATCTCAACAATTCAAAGTGTTGCAAATATCCGATAACAAACAGGTCGAAAAATCCGAGCATTCTGCCGATGTTTAGCGTAATGTCGTTTGCGGCAAAATATTCAACCTTATAATCGTTTTTGATAAAAGGCAGCTCCGCTGCCGAAAAGTTTCTTTTTTGATGAAAAAGGGCGCCAGGTTATTTATTATGAAAAACTATATGATATCAATGAGTTGAATAGACTTGAAGAAACATATTCCGATGAAATGTGGCCGAAACTTTGGAAAAGGCCGGTGATGTTGGTTAAGCAGAAACAGGGCGTTGATGTTCCGCTGATTGTGGATACGCACATATTTGCCGCATTTGCAAAAAAGATTTTTTTGATGCTTTGAAAATGTTTGATAAAGAATTTGAAAAAACAACATATCCCAAATTTCGTAGCGAATATGATCTGATAATCGGAATCGGCGCAATGACCGACTATGCCCGCGATAAGACCGTTTTGCGAAAAAATTATGACTTGCCGAAAGATATGAAATGCAAAAGGGCCGGTATGCTGATTATGAACAATGTAAACAGACGAGCCATAGGCCAAAGCTGTTCGTTTTGCCTGAACGATACGCATGATTTGAGCAATCTGGCGCAGACCATGCAAACACAATATATGAAAACACGCTTTCCGAACAAGTCTTCTTTTGAAAAATAAAGGGGTGCGATAATAAAAAAGCCACTATTCAGGTAGCTTGAATCGGAGAAACAGGCTTATTCTTCTCCAAATTTGTTGTTTATTAACTCAGTTAAAAGAGCCAGAGCCTTTTTTGCCTCTTTGCCGGAGGCTGAAACATTTATGATTGATCCTTTCGACGCGGCAAGCATCATCAGCCCCATAATCGAACAACCTTCAACGATTTGCCCTGATTTTTCCACTTCAACTTCGGCATCAAGGTTTTCGATTGTTTTTACAAAAGCGGCGGCAGCTCTGGCGTGCAACCCTTTTTTGTTTTGGATTTCAAACTCAACGGATAATTTTTCGTCCGACATTGTTTATTGTCCCAAAATCTGCGATGCGATTGCAATATATTTTTTGCCGGCCTCCTGAGCGCCGAGAACGCATTCTTTGAGCGATTTATCTTTGCGCAGAGATGCAAGCTTGATAAGCATCGGCAGATTTATGCCTGCAATGATTTCGACTTTGGCTTTGTCCATCACCGAAATTGCCAGATTGGAAGGCGTTCCGCCAAACATATCGGTCAAAAGAATCACGCCGTTTCCGGCATTGTTTTTTTCAACTTTTTGCAAAATTTCGGAGCGTCTTTGCTCCATATCGTCATCGGGGCCGATGCAAACCGCATCAATATATTGCTGAGCGCCGACGACATGCTGCATCGCCGATATAAATTCTTTTGCCAAATTTCCGTGGGTAACAAGTACTATACCAATCATTTCACACCCTATATCTTGTTTTTTCGTATGTTATTACAAAGAAAAAAAATTGTCAAATTCAAACACAAAGTTACTCTCTGGTTCGTTGCGTTCGTTCAATATTTTGGCGTTTTGCCTCGGTGTTTTGACGAGCTTTGTCTTTTTCGTCTGCAAGATATTGAAGTTTGATATCTTTTGAGGAGTTTTTAACAACTTTTTCGGTCGTTTTCCGGTCTACTTTTTGGCCTGATTTTTCCAAAATCAAACGAGCCACATCGCGTTTTGAAGTTTTTTCGTCGCCGGCGCGTTTGACATCTTTTGCTTCCATACCCTTAAGCGCTTTGTCTCCGCCCATTTGCTCAACCCGTTTGATTCCGCGCGCTGTTTGAATAAGCTCGCCGACAGAAACATCTCCACGGATGCCTTTTTTCTTCATAACATCTTTTTGCAGAATTTTCTTTTGCATTTGTTCCGGATTGAAAATTGCGCTCTGCATATTTTCGTTGAGTTCTTTTTTGTTGACGCCTTTTAGCCAGACTTCTTTTGCCACGCGGTCAGCCATCGCCATCGCTTCCATTTTTCCGGCGGTTTGGTTCATTTTGACATTGTGCATGGTTTGTTTTTGCTCAAGCGCTTTTTTTTCGTTTTCATCAAGCGCGCGCATCAGAGTATTGTCATATTCTTCGGGCGCTTTAGGAATCACAACGCCCCAGTCGTCTTCGTCGTCCTCATCATAAACATCGCGGATTTTTTTGCGCAGATTGTTTATTCCTTTAGGCAGGTTTTGCGGATTGCCTTTTTGAAAGGCATTTTTCTTTTTTGCCTCATAACGGTTGGCTTCTTTAACATTAATTTTAAGCGTCAGTTTTTCTTTTGTGTCAAAACCTTTGTTTTTCCACTCAAAATTATTTTTATTATCTTGTTCTTCTTCTTTATTAAGGTCATCATCATCAGGAAAAACGAACATCTCAATCCTCTTCGCAATTTGCAATTTTTGCCATTATGCATCAAAATTTGTCTGATGTCAAACAATAGCCTATTTCTTTTTATAAATAATAAGGAACGAATCGTCTGGTAGAGTTTCGGTTTTTGCAGTCAGCTCAATGCCGTCGTTTCTGACGGTCTGATATCTCCCAGCCGCAATTTTTTCGGCAATAAAACGACGGGTCTTTTCCCAATCGCCGACAGATGCAAAAAATTTCTTTTGCATATCAATAACTTCTACCAGCGACGGCTCTTGTCCCAACATAGTTTTATCCGCGACCCAAAGCTCAACATAGGCGTTGTTATAGTATTTTAAACGGCCGTTAGAACCAAAAATCAGGGCTGCGTCAGTAAATGATTCCAAAATGCCTTTTTGTGTTTCGAGCAAAAGATTGTATGCGCGTCTGACTGCCAGCCTGTCAGAAACATCTTCAAACGCAAATATCAATCCGCCGGAAGGATTCGGCGAACGGACGCGACGGATGGTCCGACCGTCAGGCAAGTGCATCAGGTCTTCTTTGGTTTCTATCAATTTGCTGAAATTGTCCAGTTCTTCTTTTTTATATCCCTTAAAATCAGGGACTTCCGGCAAAAGTCTGCGTTCTTTCAGCGAGTCCAAAAATGTTTGATAAGAAGGTTTTGTCTCCAAAAACACCGCATCAAGCTTCCACATCTGGGCAAACGCCTCGTTATAAAACGAAAGTTTGGCATCTTTGTCAAACACGCCGAAAGCCGTTCCGAGCATGCTCAAAACCTGCAAATGCGCGTTTTGATGCATTTTAAGGTTGCGCTTGAGTTCATCGAGTTCGCTGACATCAATCATTGCGCCGACAGTGCAGATTCGCCCGAGATTTTCTTCTTCATAGGCCGGAGTTTCTATCAAATCAAAGTATTTCGATTCTCCGTCAACGGTCATATTTATGGTCTGTTTTTGTGGCTTGTTGCTTGATTGCGCCAGCATTGCGGTATTAACCGATGCGAACTCCGCTTCCAAATCCGCATTTTCCGCCCGACCTTTTGCCACAGCCAGTTCGGTGTATTTTTTGTTGGTTAGAATAATGTTCAAATTTTCATTGCGCAAAAATATCGGATACGGAATATTGTTTATAAGCCGTTCAAATTGCATAATTTTTTTGTTGTACAAATCTTTTTCTTCTTCAAGAGATATAATTTTTTGCGTTTCGGAGCTGACATCGCGGAACCACACGACATCGCAATATACATTTCCGTCATATCCGTTTATGCGCGAGCCGGCAAGCGTAATATAAGAATTTGATCCTTTGAGAGCAAAAACATCTTCAAAAGCAACGCCTTCATCGCGCAAAAGAGCAAGATATTTTTGAATTTTTCGGGCGTCTTCCTTATAAAATTGTTCCAAAACATCGGAAAATTGCGATTCTCTGCCGTTTTTCAGGTTCAACATAACCGCGAGTCGGCGTGAGCACCGTTCTTTGACGCCGCGGCGATAGTCATTGATTCGCTTGTCGGGATATATAAATGCGAAATATCCGTCTCTTAAGGCGTACAAAGTTTCGGCATATCGTTCTCTGTCGCGATTTAAAAAATAGTTTTTTCGGCGCAGTTTGAGGATTTTTGAATATAAAATCGAAACAATCGCGCATATAACAAACAGCAAAAACAGCCAAAATTCGGGAGCTGCATAAAACATATCTTCAAAAAGTTTATAATTCATGGTCTTTTCTTAAATAAAATCATTGTCTTTTTTGATTCTATAATATAAATGTAAATAGGCAACGAATTTTTACGGGAAGTGAATAAAAAATGTATAATCTTGTTTTTGATACAACCGCGGGTGCATGCTGCGTATGTCTGCAAAAATACGGAAAAGCGCTGCAAACTTTTTCCGAAGATATGGATTTCGGTCAGGCGGAAGCGCTGTTGCCGGCAATAAAGGATATGCTCGACAAACAAAATATGACTATGTCGGATTTGGACGCAATCTGCGTTTGTACCGGTCCGGGGTCTTTTACGGGCGTTCGGGCGTGTGTTTCTGCCGCAAGAGCATTTTCTCTGGCTTTGCCCGAGTGCAAAGTTATAGGAGTGTCCGCGTTTGAGGCATATCTCGGCGAGCTGGCTCAGGACGAGCTGGCGGAGATTAATGCGGTGATTATCGAAACAAAACGTGAAGATTTTTATTATCAGCTGTTCAATGCAAAAAAAGAGCCTTTGTGCGCGCCGTCTTCTGCCGATTATGAAGATATTATCGCATTGCTCAGAGGTAAAAAAGTCAGCCTTGTCGGCGACGGAGTTGAAAGATTTTTGTCTCGGCCGAGCGGACTTTCGCTGCATTGCATCAGGATTGAAAACCACCTTCCGATAGAAAGTCTGGCAGATTGCGCTTATCGCAAATATGAACGCAAGGCTTTCGATTTTCCGAAGCCGTTATATATAAAAGCGCCGGATATCGGGACTAAAAAGTAAAAAACTATGGATAAGTCGGCGATAATATTTTGCTCAAAGGCTAAAATGTTGTAGCTTCTTCTCCAGAACAATAAATAATATATAGAGGAAATTATGAAAAAATCAGAACTTATTGAAAAAATCGCATCACAGAATCCTAACCTTACGGCAAAAGAGGTTGAGAAGATTGTAAATGTTGTTTTTGAAAAAATCGTAGATGTTTTGGCCGAAGGCGACCGTGTAGAATTCAGAGGATTCGGTTCGTTTTCCGTTCGCACCAGAACTCCGCGTATGGCGAAAAATCCGCGTACCGGCCAACAGGTTGCTATTGAAGAAAGAAAAATTGTTCACTTCAAAGCCGGCAAAGGCCTGTATGATATGCTTAACAAATAATCTTTTCTGTTTTTCGGAGGGAATATGAAACTGTTGAAATTTTTGTTTTGGCTTCCGGTGCTGCTTGTTGTTATTGTGTTTGTATCAAACAACAACAGCGAGATGTCGTTTAATTTGTGGCCGTTTATGCTTGAGATAAAGGTCTCCGGCGCGCTTGCCATAGTTTTTCTAATGCTTTTCGGATATGTTGTCGCAAAAGTCGATTCCTGGTTTTCATATTCTCCCGTCAGACGAGCTTTGAGCTCTGAGCGCAAGCAAAACAAACTGCTTGATAAAAAACAAAAACAGCTGACCGACACAATCTCGGGACTGCAGGACAATATTACATCGCTCAAGTCAATGAATAACAAACCGATTGAAGAAAAAAGCTCGTTTTTATCGCGTTTTTTTGCAAAATTTAAGAGAAAATAAATGAACTGGCTTACAAACTTTGTACGCCCGAAAGTCAAAAAAGCAACCCCGAAAGAGATTGCCGATGACTTGTGGGTATCGTGTCCGGATTGCGGGCAAATGCTCTTTTCGAAAGAACTCAAAAAGAGTATGTATGTATGCACGGCCTGCGGACATCACTTGAGGCTTTATATCGATAAGAGACTGAAGCTCCTTTTCGATGATGCAAAATATACCGAAATCGCGATTCCTCCGGTCAAAGAAGATCCGTTAAAGTTTAAGGATTCCAAAAAGTATACCGACAGACTGAAAACATATCGCAAAGAAACCGGAAATGATGATGCCATCAAAATCGCCAAAGGAAAAATCGGCGGCGTTACATGTATTGTGGCGGCAATGGATTTTTCGTTTATGGGCGGCTCAATGGGTATGGCGGTCGGCGAAGGAATCGTGAAAGCCGCAGAGCTGGCATTGGCCGGAAAATATCCGCTTTTGACGGTGACGGCTTCCGGCGGTGCGCGTATGCAGGAAGGGATTTTGTCTTTGATGCAGATGGCCAGGACTTCTGCCGCAATAAATCGTTTGAAAGAGTCCGGAGTTCCGTATATCTCGATTTTGACGGACCCGACGACGGGCGGAGTTTCCGCATCGTTTGCAATGCTCGGAGATATTCATATTGCCGAGCGCGGGGCGCTTATCGGTTTTGCCGGTCCGCGCGTTATTGAGCAGACTATTCACGAAAAACTGCCGAACGGCTTTCAACGCGCCGAATATTTGCAGGAACACGGAATGGTTGATATTGTGGTCGACAGAGCGCATATGAAAGAGGTTGTGGCTCAGGTGGTAAATCTTTTGGTTCACAACAAACCGAGGTTGGAAAACCTTTTACAAAAATAACAAGAAAAACAGTCGGTTATTTGCCGACTGTTTTTTTGAACCAATCAAGAGAAGTCAAAATTTCAAAAATATCTTCATCAGCATTGAGGCGGTGGTTGCTGCCTTTGCGAATCTTTATCGTAACATTTTTTGAAGTCAGCTTGTTTGCGATTGAAAAAGCGTGTTGATACGGAATGCTTGCGTCTTCGGTTCCGTGAATCAAAAACACCGGACAGTCGATTTTGAGCTCGCGGTGGTTCAGCACCATATTTTCGATTCCGCTTTCAATCAGCCGTTTGGTGAAAATATAAGCAAAATCTTTGTTTCCGAAAGAAGTTTTTCCGGTTCCTTCAAGCTCTTTTTTCTGAGCGTCGCTGAAAAGGTTTTCATACATCGGGAGCATAAAATCAGGCGCGGCGGCAAGTCCGACAAGTCCGACGGTTCTGTTCGGGCGTTCTTTTGCCGCCAACAAAGACAGCCAGCCGCCGATGGAAGAACCGACCAAAACAATCGGAGTTTCAATCAGATTGTCAATCAGCTCCAAAACCTGAGCTTTCCAAATATACATATCCGTATTTTCAAAGCTTTTTATATCAGAACCGTGTCCGGCAAGTTCAAACCGCAAAAAATCTATACCGTTATCTTCGGCATATTTTTTGACGGCTTCGGGCTTTTTGCCCCACGGATCGGAGCACAATCCGTGCAGGTACAGAATCGTAAAAGGAGATTTTTTTGATGAATCTTGTTTAATGTATTCAAAATTTGTTGTAAAACCTGATTTAAAAGTGTATTTTTGCATAAGAATTACTCCATAATATGATATTTGCAAAGGATTATAGTTGTAAAATGAATAAAAAGGAAGAGAAAAAACCGGTAGTGTTACAAATTTTGCCCGAATTGGGGCAGGGTGGAGTTGAACTCGGCACAATCGAAATTGCAAGCGAATTGCAGAAAAAAGGATATACCAACTTTGTGGCATCGCAGGGCGGAAGACTAGAACATTCGCTTGACAGAATGAAAGTTAAACATTTTACTTTGCCGCTGAAAACGAAAAATCCGATAAAAATGTATTTTAACTCGTTGAAATTGGCAAAAATCATCAAAGAAAACGGTATTAATATCGTTCATGCCCGTTCCCGCGCGCCGGCATGGAGTGCATATTGGGCGGCAAAGCGCACCGGAGTGAAGTTTTTGACGACTTTTCACGGCACATACGGTCTCGGCCCGAAAGGTATTAAAAAGTTTTATAACCGCGTGATGACATACGGCGATTTGGTGATTGCGATTTCAACTCATATCAAAAACCATATTTTGCAGAATTATAATGTTGATGAAAGCAAAATCAGGCTTATTCACCGCTGCGTCGATATGGAGCGTTTTGATGTTGAAAAAATGACCGCCGAAAGAATGATTAAGCTGATGGAAGAGCACAATATTCCGGAAGATAAAAAAATCGTGCTGCTTATCGGTCGGCTGACCCGTTGGAAAGGCCAAAAGCTGATGATTGAGGCTCTTGAAAAAATTAAGGACGAAGACTTTTTCTGCGTTTTTGTCGGTGATGATCAAGGCCGCGAATATTATACAAACGAGCTTAAAGAAGATATAAAAAACAAAGGGTTGGAAGGAAAATTTGCGTTTATACGAAATATAGACGATGTTCCGGCGCTGATGATGATTTCAGATGTTGTGGTGTCGGCATCAATCGAGCCGGAGGCGTTCGGCAGAATCGCCGCGGAAGGTCAGGCTATGGGGCGAATCGTTTTGGCGTCGAATATCGGCGGTTCGCTTGACAGTGTTCTGGACGGAGTGAGCGGAAAGCTTTTTGAAAGCAATAATCCGCAGGCTTTGGCCGATGCTTTGCACTGGGCGCTGAATATTTCTCCCGAAGAAAGACAAAAATTTGCTCAAGCAGGCATAAAAAATATAAAAGAACACTTCACAAAACAAATTATGTGTGATAAAACTATCGCCGTTTATAATGAACTTTTGAACTTAAAAACAAAAAATGAGGAAAAATAACAATGGTTGCAATTAAATTACCGGATGGAAGCATTCTGGATATGGAAAGCGGTGTCAATGGTTTTGACATTGCGCATAAAATCAGCCCGTCTTTGGCAAAGGCCGCTTTGGCAATTACGGTAAACGGAAAAACTCAGGACTTGAGCACAACGATTACAACTGATGCAACCGTTACAATTATCACCGCGAAAGATGCGGAGGGATTGCACATTTTGCGCCACTCCTGCTCGCACACGATGGCTCAGGCGGTTAAGGAACTCTGGCCGGATACTCAGGTTACTATCGGCCCGGCGATTGAAAACGGTTTTTATTATGACTTTTCGCGTAAAGAGCCGTTTACAACCGATGATTTTGCAAAAATTGAAGCAAAAATGCATGAGATTGTCAAAAGAGACGAAAAGATTGAAAGAATTGTTATGCAGCGTAACGAGGCTATCAAATTTTTCAAAGATAAAGGTGAGCACTATAAGGCTGAAATCATTGAAGATTTGCCGGAAAGCGAAGTTATCTCTTTGTATCGTCAGGGAGATTTTACGGATTTGTGCCGCGGGCCGCATGTCCCGTCTACCGGAAAAATCGGCGATGCGTTCAAACTGATGAAAGTTGCCGGCGCATATTGGCGCGGCGATTCGTCTAAAGAGATGCTGCAAAGAATTTATGCAACGGCTTGGACAAACAAAAAAGATTTGGACGCATATCTACTGATGCTTGAAGAAGCTGCAAAACGCGATCACCGCAAGCTCGGCCGCGAGATGGATTTGTTCCATTTTGAACCGGAATATGCTCCTGGCGCCGTATTTTGGCATGATAAAGGATACAAAATTTATCGCCGCCTGATTGAATATATGCGCCATCGTCAGGAACAAAACGGATATCTCGAAATTTCTACTCCGGCGGTTATGGACAGATGTTTGTGGGAGACTTCCGGCCACTGGCAGAAATACGGAGAACATAACTATTCGGGGCAGACCGAAGACGGCAAAACTTTTTGCATTAAGCCGATGAACTGCCCTGGAAGTCTGCTTGTTTATAAACAGGGAATCAAGTCTTATCGCGATTTGCCGCTGCGTTTGGCAGAATTCGGAAAAGTTCATCGTTATGAAGCCAGCGGCGCTCTGATGGGCTTGATGAGAGTTCGCGAATTTACGCAGGACGATGCTCACATTTTCTGCACTCCGGAACAAATGGAAGAAGAATGCATCACTACTTTGAAGCTGATTTTGGATATTTATTCCGATTTCGGATTTAATGATGTGAAGATTTATCTGTCGACCCGTCCGGAAAAGAGAATCGGCGATGATGCGATTTGGGATTTGTGCGAACACGCGCTTGCAAACGCTTTGACTTCACACGGATACGCTTATGAAATCAATGAAGGCGAGGGCGCATTCTATGGACCGAAGCTTGAATTTATTCTGAAAGACGCAATCGGCCGTGAATGGCAGTGCGGAACAATTCAGGTTGATATGAATCTGCCACAGCGCTTTGATATTTCTTATATCGGCGAAGACGGAGAAAAACATCAGCCGGTTATGTTGCACCGTGCGTTGTTCGGTTCAATCGAAAGATTTTTGGGTATTTTGATTGAAAACCACGCAGGAAGACTGCCGTTGTGGTTGTCTCCAGAGCAGGTTGTCGTTATGCCGGTTGTCAGCGAGTTTGACGAATATGCAGAGCAGGTTGCAAAAACTTTGCGTTCCCGCGGCCTCAGTGCCAAGACTGATTTGCGTAATGAAAAAATTACTTACAAAATCAGAGAACACTCGGTTGAAAAAACTCCGATTATCATTGTTGTCGGAGCAAAAGAAAGAGAAAACGGAACGGTTACGGTTCGTCGTATCGGCTCGGACAAACAAGAAGTGTTTAAGCTTGAAGAGCTGGCTGATGCTTTGGCAAAAGAGGCGAAAATGCCGCACGCCGACTAAGCGTAAGCAACAAAAACACAAAACCCCCGATGATAACTCGTCGGGGTTTTTGTTATGAATAAGCAGAGCGATAGTTTGAATAAGCAGAGCAATCAGACTAATTGAACTCTTCCGGCTCTTCATCGCTTGCAACCGGGCTGATATGCCATATTTTGTCGGCATATTCCATAACCGAGCGGTCGCTTGAAAAATATCCGATGCGGGCAACATTAAAGATTGCTTTTTTCGCCCACAGCTTTTTGTTCAAATATTCCGTTTCTGCTTCTTTCATTGCTTTGTCAAACGCTTCCAAATCGGCCATAACAAAGAAGTAGTCGCGGGTTGTCATCTCATCAAAAATTGCCTTAAACAGCAAAACTTTGTCTTTTTCGCAGAACATATTTGAATTTACCGAATTCAGAATCCTCTTGATGTAGTCTGATTTTTCGTAATATTCCCGCGGGTTGTATGTCGGGCGCATTTTTCTGATTTCTTCATCGCGCAGGCCGAACAGATAGAAATTGTCGGCTCCGACTGCTTCTCTGATTTCAATATTTGCACCGTCATAAGTTCCGATGGTCAGAGCGCCGTTCAGAGCAAATTTCATATTGCCGGTTCCGCTGGCCTCAAATCCGGCAGTCGAGGACTGAACGCTCAAATCGGCCGCAGGTATAAGATTTTCGGCTACCGAAACCTTATAATCTGGAATAAACACAACCTTAATCATATCATCAACGCGCGGGTCATTATTAACCACATCGGCAACATTGTTGATGAGTTTAATAATCAATTTTGCAAAAGTATACGACGGAGCGGCTTTACCGGCAAAAATGTATGTTTTTTTGCACTTCGGGCGTTTGTTGTCGCGAATAATTCCGAGATAATCGCCGATAACCTGCAAAATTGTCATCAGCTGGCGTTTGTATTCGTGAATTCTTTTGGCGTGAACAACAAACATACTGTCCGGATCGACCATAACGCCGCAAGACTTAAATATCCTTTTGACCATACGCTGTTTATTTTGCATCTTGATGTCAATAAACTGATCAAGAAAGTCATCATCATCAGCAAAATCCTCAATTTTTTGCAACTGAGTGAGGTTTGTAATCCAATCTTCGCCGATTTTTGAAGATATCAAATCGCTCAAAGCTGTGTTGGCGTGCAAAAGCCAGCGGCGCGGTGTTATGCCGTTTGTAATATTGATGAATTTTTCCGGCCAAAGCTCATAAAATTCGGGCACAAGCGAGGTTTTAATCAGTTCGGAGTGGAGCTTTGCAACACCGTTTATCTTAAACGAGCCGACAATCGCCAAATTTGCCATACGAATAATCTGAGCATCGCCTTGTCCTGAAACAATCGAAACTTTTGCCAATTTTGTTTCGTTGTCGCCGAATTTCTGCCGTGCTTCTATCATAAAGCGGCGATTGATTTCATAAACAATCTGCAGATGACGCGGCAGATATTTGCTGAATATGCGGGTCGGCCAGGTCTCAAGCGCTTCCGGCAGCAAAGTGTGGTTGGTATAGGCAAAAATGCGGGTGACAATACTCCACGCATCGTCCCACTCTTGTCCGTATGTGTCCATCAAAAGCCTCATCATTTCAACAATCGCAAGCGTCGGGTGGGTGTCGTTCAGCTGAATGCAGACATAATCCGGCATCTTGTCAAAGTCGTTGCTCTTTTCCAAAAAGCGGCGGATAATATCCTGAATAGCGCAAGAAACAAAGAAATATTGTTGCATCAGGCGCAGTTCGCGGCCGCGCTCGACATTGTCTGACGGATACAAAACCTTAGAGATTGTTTCGGTCTGAATTTTGTCGCGGACGGCTTCCATATATCCGCCCTCGTTAAAGATGTGAATATCGAGCTCATCATCGGTTTTGGCCGAAAACAGGCGCAGATAGTTGACCGATTTTCCGTTATATCCGACAATCGGAAAGTCAAACGGAAGGCCGTATACGGTTTTGGTGTTTACCCATATAAAATTGTCTTTTCCATCGTGATTTTTCACAACTTCAACATTTCCGCGGAGAGGAACCGCAACTGTTCTGTCGTGTCTGGCAAACTGCCAAGGAGAATCTTCGCCCTGCCAGGTGTCGGCTTGTTCAACTTGATATCCGTTTTCAAATTTTTGTTTGAAAAGGCCGAATTGATAGTTGATGCCGTATCCGAAACCTGGAATCCCGAGTGATGCCATTGAATCGAGATAACAGGCGGCAAGTCTGCCCAAACCGCCGTTTCCGAGTGCTGGATCATATTCCGTATCAAAAATTTCCTGCAAAGAAATGTCCGGCAGACCATCGATTTTTATATCTTTCATAATTTTGAAAAGCCCGAGGTTGTGCAGGTTGTTTTCAAGCGAGCGTCCGAGCAGATATTCTATGGAAAGATAATAAACTCTTTTGGCCCCGACCTTATTATATCTGGCGATTGTGTCATACATCTTGTCCATTGCAAATTCGCGCACGGCCAGAGCAACAGCCTCAAATATCTCATCTTTATTGACCTCGCAGGTTCGTTTACCGATAAAATATTTGATATAATGTTGGATTGAAAGTTTCAGTCTGGCTTTATCGATTTCGGTTAAAATTGTTGAATTTTTATCACTCAAGGCTTTTCCCTCTCTCAAATATTACACATTTAGAGTAAATATAACATTTTTATCGAAAAATGGAAGAGATTATCTTTTTTTTAACCAATAAAGTTTATTATCTATAAAAGATAATGGTAAATCAAAGGACTTAGTATATGAAAAAAAGTTTTGTTTTGAGCTTGCTGACGGCTACATGCATTTGTGGTGGAGCTTCAGCCGGAACTATTTTTGAGGCAATGGAAAGCGCATATAACAGCAATCCGACATTGCAGGCACAAAGAGCGTCTTTGCGTGCGGTTGATGAAAATATGGCTATCGCAAAATCGGGATATCGCCCGACAATGGCGGTTTCCGGTGAATATAAAGATGTTCATGCCAATAATAATGTTGTGGAAATTCAGGACGGATATTCTCAATCGGTATCGGCCAGCGTTACACAACCATTGTTCCGCGGTTTTAAGACCGTGAACTCGATTAAGTCTGCCGACAGCTATATCAGAGCCGAGCAGAACAATTTGTATAATGTGGAACAGTCGGTTTTGCTTGAAGCTGCAACCGCATATCTTGATGTTTTGCGCGATGAAGCTATTGTCAAACTGCACATAAATAATGAAGAGTTGCTCAAAAAGAGAATGGACGAAACAATTCAACGCTTTAATGTCGGCGAGTTGACCAGAACAGATGTTTCGCAGTCAAAAGCCCGTTATTCTGCCGCAAAATCGGAAAGAATCGCCAGCGAAGGAAATCTGCTTGCGTCTAAGGCCGTTTATGAACAAATCGTCGGACAGTCTCCGGAAACATTGGTAGAACCGGAAACTATGTCAGCTTTGTTCCCGACCGATTTTGAAGTTGCAAAAGAAGAGGCTTTGCAAAATAACTATTCTTTGCAATATGCAAAATATCTTTTGGAATCAAAGAGCTATGATGTAAAGACCAATACCGGTGATTTGCTACCGACAGTCAGTTTGAATGCTGCGGCAACAAGAGGAAAAGAAGAATCTTACACCACAAAAGATCCAACAACAAACAGCGCATATTGGGGTGTTAATATGAGTATGCCTTTGTATGAGGCCGGTGCGTCGCGTGCAAAAATCCGCCAGAGCAAATATCAGAAATGGCAGGCTCAGGAACTGGTTCAGGCCGCTGAACGCGCTGCTCTTTCCTCGGTTACAAGCTCTTGGGAATATATGAACGCAAACAAGGCTAAAATCGCCTCGGTTCAAGACCAGATTAAGGCTTATGAAATTGCGCTTGATGGTGTTAAGAAAGAAGAGGCTCTCGGAAACCGCACGGTTCTTGATGTTTTGAACGCATATCAGGATTTGCTCAATTCTCAAGTAGAAGAAGTTTCCGCCCGCCGCGACTACTATGTTTCGGGGCTGAATATGCTTTCTTCCGTAGGCAAATTAACTGCGGAAAACTTGAAATTAAATGTGGAATTGTATCAACCTAAAAAGTATTATAAAGAAACAAGAGACAAATGGTTGTCATTGTCTATTGATAAATAAAAAAAATCTGCTAAACTGACAGAGTTTTGAAAATATACTTGGGTTGAGTAAATGAAAGACGAAGGCGAAGAGCTATCTGTTAGCGAAATTTTATCATCAATCAAAACGGCGGTTTTGGATTCAAAAGCGCCGTCTCTTGATTCTGTAAATTTGAACGATAATAATGAAGAAATCTTTGTACTCAGGGCAGATATGGCGGTCAAAAACTATCCGCATAACGCAATTTCCAAAAAAGATTTTGACGATACGAGCCTGCAGATTTTGCGCAAATTCGCCCGCGTTTTTGCTACCGGAAATTTAATCAGACAAAATCAAAAACGAGTGACCGTAAAGGAAAGTTCATAAGGCTGAAGCGCCTGAACATTCCTTGTGCCCGTATCCCTTTCAAAACATATATGAAAGAGATTTTTGTTTTTGTGTGACAATTTTTTAGATAGGAAATAAATATGTTAGAAAAAAATTATAATCCGGCGGATATTGAAGAAAGAATTTATGAATGCTGGGAAAAAGACGGAGATTTTAAGCCGAATATGCGTGCGGCAAAAGACTCGTTTTCAATGATTATCCCGCCGCCTAATGTTACCGGCGTTTTGCATATGGGGCACGCGCTTAACGACACATTACAGGATATTTTAATCCGCTATAACAGAATGCTCGGCAAAAAAGTTTTGTGGCAGCCGGGGACGGATCATGCCGGTATCGCAACCCAGATGGTTGTTGAAAGAGAACTTGCAAAACAGGGAATTACGCGCCACGATTTGGGTCGCGAAAAGTTTGTTGAAAAAGTTTGGGAATGGAAAGAACAGTCCGGCGGCACAATTTGTAAACAACTGCGCCGCTTGGGTGCGTCGTGCGATTGGTCAAGACTGCGTTTTACAATGGACGAGGGACTTTCGCGCGCAGTTCGCAAAATTTTTGTAAAAATGTATAAAGACGGCCTGATTTATAAGGCTAAAAAACTTGTAAACTGGGATTCTAAGCTGCAAACCGCGGTTTCCGATTTGGAAGTTATTCAAAAAGACGCTCTCGGAAAAATGTATTATTACCGCTATCCGATAGAAGGCGAAGAAGGTCAGTTTGTTCAAATTGCAACCACCAGACCTGAAACAATGTTTGGTGATACTGCTGTTGCGATTTCTAAGGATAATCAAAAACTTAAACACCTTATCGGCAAAAACTGCATAATTCCGATTATCAATCGGGCAATTCCGATTATTGCCGATGAGCATGCGGATCCGGAAAAAGGTACCGGTGCGGTAAAAATTACGCCGGCGCACGATTTTAATGACTTTGAGGTCGGAAAGCGCCATAATCTGCCGCTTATAAATATATTGAATCCTGATGCGACTTTGAACGAAAATACGCCGTTTGAAGGTATGACGACTTTAGATGCGCGAGTAAAAACGATTGAAAAACTTACCGAACTCGGATTTATGGATAAGATTGAAGACCACCCGATGGTTATTCCGTACGGCGAAAGAACGGGTGTTATCATTGAGCCGCTGATGACCGATCAATGGTTTGTAGATGCTCCGGTTTTGGCAAAAGAGGCGCTCAGGGTTGTAGAAGAGGGAAAAACTCAGTTTGTTCCGAAGCTCTATGAAAAAACATATTATGAGTGGATGCACAACATTCAGCCGTGGTGTATTTCCCGTCAGCTTTGGTGGGGACACCAGATGCCGATTTGGTACGGCCCCGATGAGACGATTTTCTGCGAAGAAACAGAAGAAGAAGCCTATGCCGCGGCTGAAAAACATTATGGCAAAAAGGTTGAACTCAGACGCGAAACCGATGTTATGGATACATGGTTTTCTTCCGGATTGTGGGCGTTTTCAACTCTCGGCTGGCCGGATAAGACCGAATTTTTGGATACATTTTATCCGACTTCTGTTTTGGTCACCGGTTTTGATATTATCTTTTTCTGGGTTGCCAGAATGATGATGATGAGCATGTACGCAATGAAGAAAATTCCGTTCAAGACCGTTTATATGCATGGGCTTGTTCGTGATGAGCAGGGGCGCAAAATGTCAAAATCTAAGGGCAATACGGTTGACCCGATGCTGATTATTGACAAATATGGCGCCGACGCATTGCGTTTCTTTATGGCCTCAATGGAAACTCAGGGCAGAGACATTAATATCAGCGAGGCAAGAATTGCCGGATATCGCAGCTTTGCCACAAAATTGTGGAATGCGGCTCGTTTCGGCGAGATGAACAATGCAAAAGTTTCGGCCGATTTTGATGAAAATTCGGTTAAGTTGGCTATCAACAAATGGATTGTGGCAAAATCAAAACAGGCAACCAAAGATTTGACCGAAAATTTGAACAATTTCCGCTTTTCGGATTCGGCAAACGGAGTATATCAATTTGCATGGGGAAGTTTCTGCGACTGGTATATCGAGATGATTAAGCCGGTTCTTTATGGCGATGATGAAAGCCAAAAAGAAGAAACACGCCAGACATTTGCCTGGGTTTTGAACAGAATTTTGATTATGCTGCATCCGTTTATGCCGTTTGTTACCGAAGAGCTGTGGGACAATGTTTCCGGTCATGCCGAAAAATTGATTAAGGCACAATGGCCGCTCAATGAAAAGATTGACACTCAGGCGATTTCAAAGGTTGACTGGGCGATTGAGCTGATTTCGAGCATTCGTTCGCTCCGTGCGGAAGTTAATGTTCCTGCCGGCGCAAAGCTCAAGGCATATTTGAAAGGCGCGGACAATGCTTCTCTCCAAAATATGGCGGAATTTATGCCGATTATCTGTTCTCTGGCTCGTTTGGAAAGCATCGGCGTGCTTGACGGAGATATCAGTGCTGATATGGTTCAGACCGTATTCAGGGAAGCTGTCGTTTTGCTGCCGCTGAAAGGTGTTGTTGATTTTTCTCAGGAAAAAGAAAGACTTAATAAGGAACTTGCTCAACTGAACGCAAATTTAGCTGGATACGCCAAAAAGCTTTCTAACCAGAACTTTGTAGACAGGGCTCCGGCCACGGTTGTTGCCGAAGAAAAAAGAAGACAGGCGGAAGCTCTTGAAAATAAGGCAAAAGTTGAAGCCGCTCTGAAAAGAATTGCAAATTTTTAAGGAGATACAAAATGAAAAAAATATTAGCTGTGATGATGTGTGTTTCAATGCTCGGCGCGTGTGCGACCGATCCGTATACCGGAGAACAAAAGGTTTCTAAAACCGCTATCGGAACCGGAATCGGAACATTGGCAGGAGCCGGAATCGGCGCGCTTATCGGTGGTGAAAAAGGCGCATTAATCGGAGCCGGAATCGGTGCTGCCGGCGGTGCCGCAACCGGCGGATATATGGATATTCAGGCTCGCAAACTGCGTCAGGAGTTGCTTGGAACCGGTGTTCAGGTTGCACAGAACGGAAATATCGTCAGCCTGATTATGCCCGGAAATATCACATTTAATACCAATGAATCCACAATTAAACCGAATTTCAACCGCGTTTTGGATTCTGTTGCAAAAGTAATAAATGAATATGACAAGACAAAGGTTCAAATTGTCGGATATACCGATAATACCGGCTCGGACAAAATTAATAACCCACTGTCAAATGCCAGAGCTCAGTCGATTGATAATTATTTGAAATTGCGCAATGTTTCGGCTGCCAGAATCACCGCATATGGTTTGGGTTCGCAAAATCCGATTGCCAGCAACGCAACACCGGAAGGCCGCGAACAAAACCGCAGGGTTGAAATCAGCCTTATTAATGTACAATAATCAAGTATAACAAAAAAGTGCTTGACTTTTAATAAAGAACGGGATATTTCAAGAGATGACTCGAACGGAATATCCCGTTCGTCCTGTCCAAGACTGCAGGTAATCTTTGGGTTTTAAATATCCTGCATAGACGGAGTTAGTTCGATTTTTTATAATCATTTTTTCTCCTGGACAGATTAGGTGATGCCGTTTTGTGCGGCATTTGGTGAAATTGATATTGCATATCGGTTATGCAATGTCTTGTTTGGAGACAAATAAGTGAACCGCGAAGAAAAGAAACAATTGCTCAGCGACTTGAACGAATTGTTCTCTAATTCTGAAATTGTCGTCGTTTCCCACTATAAAGGATTGACGGTATCAGAAGTTTCAGAACTCAGAAACAATATCAGAAAAGCCGGCGCTGGGTTTAGAGTTACTAAAAACCGGATTGCTCGTCTTGCTCTTAAAGGCACAAAATTTGAGAATATTGCCGATTTGTTTACAGGCCCGACAGCCATTGCTTTCGCATCTGACCCTGTTGCCGCTTGTAAGGCTTGCGTTGAATTTGCCAAAACAAACGAAAAATTGATTGTTTTGGGCGGCGCAATGGGAACCGGCGTTCTCAGCCTTGAAGAAGTTAAACATCTTGCGTCGATTCCGTCTATGGACGAACTTCGTGCAAAGATTATCGGCCTGTTGCAGGCTCCTGCTGCTCAGCTGGCAAGAGTTACAAAGGCTTACAGCGAGAAAGAAGCAGCATAGTTGTTGCTTGGTTTTTAACAAATTTTAGTTTGAATTTTAATTTATTGGAGAAAAAAGATGGCAGATTTGGCCAAATTAGTAGATGAATTGTCAGCTCTTACAGTTATTGAAGCTGCTGACTTGTCAAAAATGTTAGAAGAAAAATGGGGCGTTTCCGCCGCTGCTGCTGTTGCAGTTGCTGCCGGTGGTGCCGCTGCCGGTGCTGCTGCAGCCGAAGAAAAAGATGAATTTGATGTAATCTTGGCTGAAGCAGGCGCAAACAAGATTAATGTTATTAAAGAAATCAGAGCAATCACACAGCTCGGCTTGAAAGAAGCTAAAGATTTGGTTGACGGCGCTCCGAAGACAGTTAAAGAAGGCGCTCCGAAGGCTGAAGCAGAAGAAATCAAAGCTAAGTTGGAAGCAGCTGGTGCTAAGGTTGAACTGAAGTAATTAAAAGCTCGCTGAAAAAGTTCGCTTTTTCACACATCTGGAGGTGAAAGGGGCAGTATGGCAAAAATTCATGTACCTTAATGTACACTAGAATTTTTACCAACTGACTTTCACCTCCATCTGTATAAAAAATCAAACTTTTTATAAAGCAGGGTGACTAATCGCAAAAATGCGAAAGACTAACTAAGAAGAGGCTGAAAATCACCTCTTTTTTTGCGTTTTTGGCAAATAATCCTTGACAACTGCCGGGGGGGGGTAGAATGGCCTCAGATTAAATTTTATAAGGATTATTAAGATGAGGAAATATGTTTCGAATCAGACCGGCCGGTCGATGATTGAAATGCTGGGTGTACTGGCAATCGTCGGAGTTTTGTCGGTTGCCAGTATCGCCGGATATTCCAAAGCTATGGCAAAGTATAAAACAAATAAATTGATTGACCAAGTTTCAACAATTGTTGCAAACACAAAAACAAAATTTGTTGCGCAAGGGAATTATAAAGGGTTGAGCACAGATGCAGCATGGAAACTTGGCATTTTCCCAGAAGAAGTTTCAAAACAATGTGATGCTGACGGGAAATGGACTTCATCATGTCTACGCAATGCCTTCGGTGGTTCATTGTACTTAAATGCTCAAGGCGATAACAATTTTTATATATCTGTACTCGACATATCTAAAGATACCTGTTCATCTCTGATTACAACAGATTGGGGATCTTCATCAGGATTTGTTGGCCTCCTTAATCTCTCAAGCGAAGAACAAAAAAATATGAATGCGGTAGAAAAGGTAACAAGAACATGCTCATGTAAAAACAACGAAAGTACATGCGCCGTTCATTTGGTATTCAAATAATTTTCAGAGCGGTGGAATCATAATCCATGTGTGAGGGTTCGAATTTTTCCCTCCCCCCCCCATGGTACCAGATTAAAAAGAGGAAGTAAAAACTTCTTCTTTTTTTCCTTTTCTACGCCGCCAAAAATCCGTCTATTGTGGACAATTTTAACTTCTACTCTCAACAAAAAAATCTAGTACAAACAAGGTGTTGAGTCATCAGGGGAGAGGAAATTTTTGGAATATACAAAGATAAGGAGATTTAATCAACTGAGGATTGTTTTTTTATATTGACTCTTGCTTTTTATTGTTGTAACTTTCTCACATTAAAAATGATAATATACTTCTAGATCCCACTAACTCATCTCGTAACACTCCACGCCCTTCTTTTCCCCAGATAAGAAGGGC
>CAKQTH010000013.1 GCA_934276635.1 uncultured Alphaproteobacteria bacterium
CCATACTCTCCGGTATCAGAATTGTAATCATAGTCAGCACATGAGGAACCATCACACATTTCTTCGACCCATACGGTTACAGGATCATGCCAGATTGTCTCTTCATAACCTTCTTCAATAATTTCTTCATGAGCGGGGACATAATCTACTGCAATAAATTCTTGAACAAAATTCGCTGTCGGGTCTTCTTCAAAAGAAGGCGGAACATCCCAGATCCCCACATTTCCAATGCCAATGCCGTTATTATCAAATTTCCCTCCAGATATATCTTCAGTATACTCATTAAATATAGCAGTCTTATTATTAATAAAATCAGTATTAATTATATGCCTTACCACTCCCAAGTATGATAGTATACCTCCGGTATTGTTTTCGAATAAACTATCATGAATGGTATTTGTTATACCTCCCCAATAATTAATAAGTCCATATCCTTTTCCTAGTATATCATCTTCATTCCGTACTAGTGGAATATCAACATCTCCTGTATTATTCTTAAATGTCCCGCTTATATCTCCGATATAACTATTGTTATATATACGAGAATTTTCAAAATTTCCTTTTATTGAACCAATATATCCTTCAGCACTACTGAAAAGGGCAAACATGCCATTGCGTATTCCCGAATTATTCTTAAAATCAGCCTCAATTGAGATTATAACTCCATCATTAATATTGAAAATTGTTGATTTATCTAATGTCCCGCTAATTGAAGTTTCTTCCCTAAGAATTTCAGGAAGAAATGTATCAATCACATTAAAAATTTCTTCTCTCCCATAAGATTCTTTTTCTTGCAAAAGCGCTGTTACTTTATCTTTATAATAAGATGCATTATCTCCTATTACTGCAATGTTATCCTCATAGCCATCATTAACAAACCAACTGTTGTTCAATATAACATCTTTAACCCGTCCAATTTTCGTTGTATTTTCAATCACTCCATTATTTATAGGTCCGTATGAACTGCCGTCAAAAACCGGAACCGGCGTTGTTATCACCATATCATACCCGGTGTCGGCCTTTGCAATTGTGGAAATTGATGTTAAAGAAGTTGAGATTGCAAGCAAAAACATTGTGCTTTTTAAATAATTTTTCATTGTAGCTCTCCGAAATATTTAGCCCTGCGGAAAACAAAAAAAGCCCGAGGACAATAAGTCACTCCGGCTTTTGCTTTCCATTTAATATACGAGCAGTCTACCCCCCCCCGAATCGAGTTGTCAATAACTTTTTGTTATTCAACGAAAAAGAGGTGAATTTCTTCACCTCTTTTGGTTTTATTCCTCTGCGGCTTTCAGCAGAATATTTTGCAAATTTTTTATCGAACCGATAATCTCTTTTATTTCCGTTGTCGGAAAGTCAGGAGCAGGAAGAGTTTCTGTTGCCTTCGGCTCTTCGTCAAAAAAGTCTGCCATAATCTCTCCGCCGAGAATATCTTTAAGCTTGTGATTCTTAAAAAGCTTTTGCACTCCCTCGATGGTATATCTTTTGTCATATAAATAAGATTTTATTATATGCAAAATTTCCATATCATCGGGGCGGTAATAGCGGCGGCCGCCGGTCGTCTTCATCGGAGAAATCTGCGGAAATTTGGTTTCCCAAAAGCGCAAGACATGCGTTGCCACTCCCAAATCTTCTGCAGCTTCAGATATAGTCTTAAATGCTGATTTTGATTTGTTGACCGGCATCCGCCCTCCTCTTAAGCATTCAGCTTTTTACGCAACAATTGTGACGCTTTGAAAGAAATAACCGTACGCGGAGAGATTGTTGCTTCTACTCCGGTTTTCGGGTTTCTGCCGATTCTGGCATTTTTGCGGCGCAGAGAAAATGTTCCGAATGAAGACAATTTCACATCTTCGCCATCTGCCAAAGCAGACTTGATTTCTTCAATCATCATATCCAAAATCTCAGACGAATCTTTGCGCGACAGTCCGACTTCGGAAAAAATAACATCTGCCATATCGTTTCTAGTAATAGTTCTCATTTTTATTTCCTTCATATATAAAATTTATTATAAAATACACAAATTCTATTTTATACTCAACATCAATTGTTGAGTTATAAGCCGTTTTTTTTGCTAAAACTTCAACAAAACGGCTCCCCATACAAATCCGGCGCCCATTGATGTCAATAACACAATGTTGCCTTTTTTAATCTTTTTGCTCTTTACATTTTCGGCAAATGCCAAAGGAATCGACGCGGCAGAGGTGTTGCCTTTGTTTTCGAGCGAAACAATAACCTTGTTTTCATCAACTTTCAGCCTTTTGGCCGTCGCTTCAATAATCCTTATATTCGCCTGATGCGGAATAAACCAATCTACATCATCTGTGGTCATTCCGGCTTTTTGCAAAACTTCTTCTGCGCCTTCGGCCAAGCATACAACCGCGTTTTTGAAAACTTCTTTGCCGTTCATCATAATGTATCCGGCTTTTTGCGTTGTAGAAACTCCGCCGCTGGTCAGCAAATATTCATAATCCTGTCCGCCGGCAAAAATTTTGCTTGCAATAATGCCCGATGCGTTCTCATCATCTGTCTCAACAGCCTGCAAAACGGCAGCTCCGGCACCGTCACCGAACAAAACGCAAGTGTTTCGGTCTGTCCAATCCGTAATTTTTGAAATTGTCTCGGCTCCGATAACCAAAGCCTTTTTCGCAAGGCGGTTTTTTATCATCGAATCGGCCACCGCAAGCGCATATACAAAGCCAGAACAAGCCGCAGAAATATCAAACGCGGCTGCACCTTTGCGCATTTGTAGCATATTTGCCACTTTGCAGGCGGTAGACGGGGTTGTGTTGTCCGGAGTAATCGTTGCCAAAATCAGCAAATCAATCTCTTCTGCCGATGTGCTGGATTCTTTTAAGGCATCGGAAGCTGCGGCAAAAGCCAAGTCTGATGTATGTTCACTCTCCGACGCAATATGTCTTGATTTGATGCCCGTGCGTTCGACAATCCATTTATCGCTGGTTTCTACCATTTGGGCAAGGTCATCGTTTGTAAGGGTTTTAGCGGGCACAAATCCCCCTAAACCGATAATTTCGGATTTAATAAACTTCATAAAAGACATCCTGAGACAGTTCGTCCAAATCTATATTTTCAAGCTCTTTAGAAATTTTGCCGACAAAATCCTGACGAATAAGCTTTGCCGTATTATCAATCGCAACCGCGTATCCGATAGCATCTGTACCGCCGTGGCTCTTGACTGACAAGCCGTTCAGCCCGACAAACATCGCGCCGTTATACAAACGCGGATCCATACTCTTTTTAATCTTCATAAACGCCGGCAACATAAACGGCAAACCGATTTTGGCCAAGAAAGACTTTTTGATGCTCTGCTTTATCAAACGAGTAATAAGACGGGCTGTTCCTTCAATCGACTTCAAGGCAATATTGCCAGTAAAGCCGTCTGCGACAACAACATCGGCTATGGCATTCGGAATTTCGTGGGGCTCAATATATCCGATAAAATCAATCCCCAAATGAGAATTTTTTATCATCTGTGCGGCCTGATGAATTTCTTCTTTGCCCTTCATTGCCTCTGCGCCGATATTAAGCAATGCGACTCTCGGTTTTTCAATCCCGAGCGCGTGTTTGGCCAACAAATTGCCCATGATGGCAAATTCGGCCAGATTGATGGCATTGCATTCAGTATTTGCGCCCAAGTCAAGCATTATATATCTGCCGTCTTTGTGAGGCATAATGCTGACGATTGCCGGACGATGGATTTTTTGAATTGTTTTCAATACCATTTTGGAAATTGCCATCAGTGCACCGGTGTTGCCGGCAGAAATAACCGCCTTTGCCTCACCGCGGCGCACTGCGTCAATTGCCATATACATACTGGTGTTCTTGTTACGAATCACCTGCGAGGGTTTATCCTCATTTCTGACTCTTTCGGGAGCGTGACGGACTTCGCACACTTCTTTCAGCTGAGAAAAGCGATTAAGCTCGGCATAAACAGCGTCTTCATCGCCATAAACCAAAAATCTCAAATCGGGATTTTTTTTGTTGGCGATTGCAAGACCTTCAATCACAACGCGCGGAGACTTATCTCCGCCCATCGCATCAACAGATATGACCAGATTATTTTCAGACACAATCCGCTCCTAAAAAAGTTCTAAACTATTCGGCAGAAGCCTTTTTTGCAACAACTTCTTTGCCATCATATTGACCACATGACGGGCAAACATTGTGCGGTCTTTTCAGTTCGCCGCAATTCGGGCATTCCTGATAAGCACTGGCCTTCAATGCATCGTGAGAACGGCGCATATCGCGGCGGGATTTTGAAACTTTATGTTTTGGTGTAGCCATTTTTCCATACTCTTATCTAATTATTACACAAATATCCGAGCGTTATTATTAAACCATTTGATTTTAAAAATCAATATTAATAAGCACGCTTCAGACGGTTAATTTGGTTTTTAGCTAAAAAAAAGCAATTTTGCAAGCACTTTTTGCATAATTATTTTTTTATTTTTGCCAATATCGTAAAAGGATTGTTCTTTTGCGTTGTTTCTTCATCAAATTCTGACACAAATTCAAAAACTTCCCCTTCTTTTCGCGGATAATCGTCAAGCACAAGCGCAATTTGTTCCATTGCGACTTTTGCCAAATCTATCTGTCCGTCTTCCACAATTTCGGGCGCGTCTTCATTTATATCTTCATATTCGTGCCGTATCTGTTCATAAGTTGCTTTTGTGTCGAACAAAACCTCAAAATCAACCTCATACGGATGAACAAAATTTTCCAGACTGACAACACTTTGATGCTCAATTTCGGCTTTTGCGGTTCCTTTGACCTTAACCATATGATTTTTCATATCAGACTTAACACTCATATCGGCCGTAAAGCTTTTGACATCTTCAACCTGAAATATTTGTGTTATCCACTCTCTTTGTTCTTTGTCCGCAGCCAAAGAAAACCGCTTTTCTCCGGCGCTGAGTTTATCTATTTGTATAGGATATGAAAAAATTTTTTGCATAAACCGATTCCTTATGTTATATATTCTTAAAAATTGATATAACTGAAAGGAAATGTATATGTCAACCTCTAAGAACACACTGTGCGTTTTTGCCGCCTGCGCAATTCTTGCGGCCTGCAACAGTGAAACTTTTGTCACCCATAACGGCAACATGCCCTCAAACGACAGAATATTAATGATTCAAAAAGGACAGGACAGAGCCCGCGTGCGCGAAATTTTGGGTGCGCCGTCGAGCATCAACCCTCTGGACGGAAACACATGGATATATATGTCGTCAGATGTCCGCAAAGTGGCCTTTTTCAAGCCGGAAGAGCTTGACAGAGATGTTTTGACCATCAAATTTGACGATGACGGCATCGTTTCTTCTATCTCCAGATATTCCAAGGCAAACGGCAAAGAAATTATTATCAGCGAAGACGCAACGGACTTTGACAAAGGAAACAAAAGCTTTTTCGAAGAATATTTCGGCGGCGTCGGCGCATATATTCCGATTGCTCCGAACAACAATCAAAAATAACAAAAAAGAGGTTGGAAACAACCTCTTTTATTTTGCGGCTTAATCAACTTTTTGCAGATAGTTGCCGAGGATTTTCTTTTTGCTGCCGTTATCAAACAAAACTTCGCAGGTCTGCCCCGAAACATCAACGATTTTGCCGTATCCGTAAGTTTCGTGATATACTCTTACGCCAATATATCTGCTCTTTTTTTGTGTCGATGCCGGCTGAGAATATGAAGGAGTATACGAACTGCGGCGGTTTTGAGTATATCCCCCGTATGTTTCGTCTACATATCCGCCGTAACCGCGCTGTGCTTGAGGCGCAAAAGTATGCGATCCGTTTGAAATTTTTATGGTATCGCTCGGAATCTCGTTGATGAACCGCGACGGGATATTGTTCTGCCATTGTCCGTAAATCCGTCTGCTCATTGCCGAAAGAATATACAGCTTTTTCTTTGCTCTGGTGATTGCGACATAAGCCAGGCGGCGCTCTTCTTCCAAAGAATTCGAGCCTCCCTCCTCCAAACTGCGCTGATGCGGAAACAAGCCCTCTTCCCACCCCGGAAGAAATACAACATCAAATTCGAGACCTTTGGCCGAATGCAATGTAATCAACATAACTTTGTTGTCGTCAAAGTTGTTGTCGTTGTCCATTACAAGGCTGACATGCTCCAAAAACTCGTCCATATTTTTGTATTGCGCGGTGTCGCTCATCACATTGACAAGTTCGCGCAGGTTTTCGATTCTTCCGGCTGCGTCTTCCGTCTGTTCGGCTTTCAGCATCTCAAAATATCCGCTTTCGTCAATAACCATAGAGGCAAAATCTCCGAGCGGCATTGTTTCAAGCTGTTTGCGCCATTGCTCAAAGTTGTCAATAACGGTTTTGATACTTGCGGCGGATTTCCCGCTCAAAGCGCCGTTTTCCACCATTTTTTGCGCGGCATTATACATTGATATCGTGTTTGCATAGGCATATTGGCGGATTTTATCTATTGTTTTTTTGCCGATTCCTCTGGTCGGCTTGTTGATAATTCTTTCAAGCGCTAAATTGTCATCAGGCTGCGATATCACCCGAAAATATGCCAAAGCATCGCGGATTTCGGCTCTTTCATAAAACTTCGGGCCGCCGATGACCTGATACGGAATCGCCTCTTTGATAAATATTTCTTCAAATTCGCGTGTCTGAAAAGCCGTGCGCACCAAAATCGCCATATCCGAATATTTTGTGCCGGAACGGTGCAGGTTTTCAATTTCTTCAAGCACGAATTTTGCCTCGTCCTGCCCGCTGTATGTGCTGATAAGCCTGATTTTTTCATTATCGCATTTTTTGGCCGGAGAGCTGTCAGCCACGCGCAAAGTTTTTCCGAGTCTGCTTGAATTGTGCGCAATCAGGCTTGAGGCGGCTGACAATATGTTTGCGGTTGAACGATAATTTTGTTCCAAGCGTATAATTTTTGCGTCTTCAAAATCTTTACTGAAACGCAGAATGTTCTCGATTTCGGCACCTCGCCATGAATATATGGATTGGTCGTCATCGCCGACGCAGCACAGATTACGGCTTTTTTGTGCCAACAGCCGGAGCAGCAGATATTGCGTCACATTGGTGTCTTGATACTCATCAACCATAATATATTTGAATTTTTGCTGATAATATTCCTGAACATCGGGATTTTTCATCAAAATTTCAAGCGTATACAGCAGAATATCGCCAAAATCGACGCAGTTTGCGCTGCGCAGCCGTTCCTGATATATTCCGTATATTTTCACGCTGGTATTTTCATGCATGGAATTTTTGACTTTTTCAAAAGTCAGGCCGCGATCCTTCCACCTTGCAATGTGGTCGACAATCGACTGCGGAGTATATTTTTTTTCATCTATGCCCTCATCGTTCAAAATTTGCTTTATCATACGCTTTTGGTCGTCTTCATCAAGAATCGTAAAATGAGGTTTAAGCCCGACAAGTTCTATGTTTGCACGCAAAATTTTGACGCATATTCCATGAAATGTGCCGAGCCAAACCGCAGAAACCACATCGCCGATCATCTGGCGGGCTCTTTCTCCCATTTCTTTTGCAGCTCTGTTTGTAAATGTCACGACCAGACAATTCCACGGATTTGCCTTCATATTTGCCAGAATATACGCCAAACGGGTGGTCAAAACCCTTGTTTTTCCGGTTCCGGCGCCCGAAAGCACCAAAAGCGGGCCTTCGGTGGTCATCACGGCTTTTTTTTGCTGCGGATTAAGCCCGTCCAGCCAGGCAAACGACGGTCTCATTTTGCTGATATTGTCATAACTTTGAGCAGCCGGTTCGGCTTCTTCCAGATTAAATATGTTATCCATTTTGCAATACTTCTTGTCTTTTTGTTGTTTAGGCCATATATATAATACAATTGTGAGATTGAAAAGGATTTTTATGTCTGTTGCACAGCTTTCATAAAAATCGTTGTTATGGAGCTATCAAATGTCTGAAACAAAAGAAAAAATCATAAATCTGCAAAAATATATGGACAGCCGGATTATCGGCCAGAAAAACCTTGTTAAAAAGCTTTTGACTGGGCTTTTGGCCAGCGGGCATATTTTGGTGGAAGGCGCGCCGGGACTTGCCAAAACAAAAGCCATCAAAACCCTGTCGGAATGCATTGATGCAAAATATACCAGAATTCAGTTTACGCCTGATCTGCTTCCGTCAGACATTACCGGCAGCGATGTTTATATTGCCTCAAAGTCGGCTTTTGAATTTCATAAAGGACCGATTTTTGCAAACCTTTTGCTTGCAGATGAAATCAACCGTGCGCCGGCAAAAGTTCAATCCGCCCTGCTTGAGGCTATGGCCGAAAATCAGGTCAGCGTCGGCGGAAGACAATATCCACTACCCGAACTGTTTATGGTTATGGCAACCCAAAACCCGATTGAACAGGAAGGGACATACAATCTGCCTGAAGCTCAGCTCGACCGTTTTTTGATGTATGTCAAAATCGACCAGCCGGATATTGCTTCTGAACAAAAAATTCTAAAACTCGTCCGCGCCGAAGAAAAACATTTGCTTTCGCCGAACGCTGCGCCGCTTAACCGCCCGAAGCTTGAAATTTCGGATATTCTGGCGGCCAGAAAAGAAGTTTTGGATATGTATATGAGCGAACAGGTGGAAAAATATCTGATTGAGTTTATTATGGCGACCAGAAACGCCGAAAAATATAATTCTCAGATGAAAAATATGATTGCATACGGAGCCAGCCCGCGCGCCACAATCGCTCTTGACAAATGCGCAAAAATCAACGCATGGCTCGAAAACCGCGACTATGTAACGCCTGAAGATATATATTCGGTTATATACGATGTGCTGCGCCACCGCATTATTCTCAGCTTTGAAGCTCAGGCGGAAGGCTATACTTCTGACGACATTATCAGCGCTCTTATCAAACAAGTGCCGTTGCCGTAGCCGGAGAAAAGCCATGTCAGCTTTCAAAGGCATTGCGGAAAAACTTTTGAAAAAAAATCGGCCGAACGGAAAGGTTGTTGTCGGTATTGATGACTTGGTCGGTATGCGCAAATATATCAAATATTTTCGTTCTTCAAAGTCAAAAACAAGCGCATCTTTGCTTTCCGGTGATGTAAAATCGGTTTTCAAAGGCCGCGGAATAGAGTTTGAAGAAGTCCGGCAATATGAAATCGGCGACGATGTCCGCGATATGGATTGGCGTGTGACCGCGCGCAAAGGCGAACCGTATATCAAAGTTTTTCGAGAAGAAAGAGACCGCGAAATATATGTTTTGATTGATATGTCGGCAACCATGGTTTTTGGCACAAAAAACGAGTTTAAGTCGGTGTTTGCGGCCAAAACCGCCGCAATGCTCGGTTGGATTGCGCTTGAAAACAAAGACCGTTTCGGCTGCATAATCTATGACGGGACGCAAAGTTTTGTATTTAAGGCCAAAAGCGGCATCAAAAATCTTTTGGCGATTTTCAAAAAAATCAGCTCAGTTTCAGAAAATGTGCTGAAAAATTCGGCAATCGGAAATTTGAGTAAGCCGCTGAAGCTTTTGGAAAATACATTAAAAACCCGCGGCGATGTGTTTGTTTTGAGTGATTTTTTCAATTTTGATTCGGCAGTGCGTAACGCAATGTTTGCGGTCGGCAAAAAAAGCAAAAACCACATTTTGGATATTTCAGATGTTTTGGAACAAAATGCCCCGAAGGCCGGAGAATATCTCGCACAATACGAAAATAACAAACTGACATTTAACACATATAACAAAGCATTTCGCGATGAATATGCCGCATATTTTGCCGAAAAAAAGAAAAAAATCAAAGATTTTGCGTCTTCTTCCGGCAGCTTTTATGCCGCTTTGAACAATTCTTCAGAAATATATCGGCAACTCAAATTGATTTAAGTTGTTGACATTAAAAAAATTAAGTGGTAGCTTTCAAGCTACAATTATTTTGTAACTATAGCGTGGAACAATAAAAATGGTAAAAGCAACAGAAAATAATGCCTATAAAAGAGGGCAGGAATTACTTGATTCCGGAATGTATAAAGACGCAATTGCGCAATTTGATTTAATATTGGCAGAACAGCCTAATTCTTGGAAAGCCTACAACAGCAAAGGCTTTGCCTATCAGCGTATGAGCCGCTACACAGACGCGGTCGAATGCTTTGATAAGGCTCTGAGTTTGAACCCGAAATCCGTAGAAGCAATGAACAACAAAGGCGTTACCTTGAGTATGCGCGGTTTGTATCGTGATGCAATCGAATGTTTCGACAAAGCGTTCGCTATGGATCCGACATCGCTCGAATCTCTGAACGGAAAAGCAATAGCTCTGCAACATATGTTTATGTATAAAGAAGCTCTTGATGTGCTTGAAAAAGCTATCAAAATTGACAATAAACACGATCAGACCCTGCTCAGCATTGCCGTAACTTTGCAAAAATTGAAACAATATGACCGTGCAATTTCTTTCTTTAAGAAGGTTTTGTCGGCCGACAAATATAATGTGAAGGCATGGAACGGAATCGGCGTTACATATCAGCTGATGGGCGACAATGAGTCCGCTCTCAAATGTTTTACAAAGATTTTGAGTACCAACCCGAATGAAATTCAGGCATGGCTCAGCATCGGTTTTGTATATCAAAAAATGATGAAGTTCAAAGACGCTCTCAAATGTTACAAAAAGGCGCACAAACTTGTCGGGGAAAGATATCACCACAAATTGTTTGACGGTATGGCATCTTGCTTAACAAAAATGTCAGAATTTGATCAGGCGATTGAAATTTATAAAGAAATTTTCCAGAGAGAAGAAGGCAAAAAGAAATGGGACGCCCAACGCTCGCTCAAATTTGTTAATAAGTTGAAACGCAAAAAAGCAACAGGAACGCTCAACGAGCTGAAACCTGCCGAAGAATAAAAAAATAAAGCCCCGTAAATTACGGGGCTTTATTTTATTCGAATGAAATTTTGCGGTTTTTATTTGCGCAAAACACCAAACTTCTTTTTACCTTGTGCGATTTTTGCCTCTCCGTCAACAAAGTCTCCGGCCTGCAAAACATAGTTTTCATCACTGATAACATTTCCGTTGAGTTTCAGGCCGTTTTGTTTGATAAGACGGCGCGCTTCGCCTTTGCTTTGAACAAAGCCGATTTGCAAAAAGGCGTCTAAAATATTTGTGCCCTCGCCTGCCTGAATACTCGGAAGTTCGGCACCGGCGGCACCCATCTCAAAAGTTTTGACGGCCGTATCCTGCGCAGCCAGAGCCTCAGCCTCACCGCGGCAGACTTTTGTGGCTTCAAAAGCCAAAATTTTCTTAGCCTCATTAATTTCCTTATCTTTAAGAGCCTCCAAACGAACAATTTCATCAATTGGCAAATCGGTATAGATACGCAGGCATTTTCCGACTTCAGTATCTTCAATATTGCGAAAATATTGATAGTAGTTATAAGTCGGCAGCTTTTCTTCATTAATCCAAACCGCATTACCTTCTGATTTTCCCATTTTTTTGCCGGAAGAATCCGTGATAATCGGGCTGGTAAAGCCGAACAATTCAACATTGTGGCGGCGGCGTCCGAGCTCGGTGCCCGAGGTTATGTTGCCCCATTGGTCAGAACCTGCAATCTGCGCACGGCAGCCATATTTTTGGTACAATTCGCAAAAATCGTATCCCTGCAAAAGCATATAGTTAAATTCAAGGAACGACATCGGCTGTTCTCTATCCAAACGGCTTTTGACGCTTTCCATCGTGAGCATTCTGTTTACGGAATAATATGTCCCGATATCGCGCAAAAAGTCAAGATAGCGAACATTTTCAAACCAGTCATAATTGTCAACCATCATAGCGTCGTTGCCGTTGTTGCCGAAGCGCAAAAACTTGCTGAAAGATTTTTTCAAGCCCTCGACATTGTGCTTTAAGGTTTGTTCGTCCAAAAACGGGCGGAGTTTATCTTTGCCGGAAGGATCGCCGATGCGGGCTGTTGCTCCGCCGACCAAAGTCAATGGTTTATGTCCGCATTTTTGAAACCAACGCATCATCATCAACGGCACTATATGCCCGACATGCAGGCTGTCTCCGGTCGGATCCGAACCCAAATATCCGACTGCAGGCTTTCCGCTTTTTTCGCACTCCGCAAGATAGGAATCAAAACCTTCTTCATTGGTGCATTGATTGTAAAAACCGCGTTCCTGCATAATATTTAAGAATTCAGATTTAAATTTTTTCATCGTTAATTTCCTTGTTATAACCAAATATTAACGCATATTATCATATAAATTTGATATTGCAATATGTTGAGGTGATTTTTTTATGGATACGATAAAAACTTTGAATGCACTCGGAATTATGAGCGGAATTTCGCTTGACGGCGCTGAGTTTTCGCTGATTAAGACCGACGGAATTGATGTATATAAGCTGATTAAGAGTCGAAAGTTTTTGTATTCTGAAGATTTCCGCCGACAAATCAGGTCATTGCAAGGCATTGACAATTATGCACAATCGGAAGATTTTTCGCAAATCAACGAGATTTTCACCAACTTTATTATAGACACATTCAAAGAATTTGTTGATGATATTGATGAAAAAATCGATATTATCGGGTTTGAAGGCCACACAATTTCTTTTTGTCCGAAAGAAAGAAAAATCGTTCAACTGGGCAATGTGCAAAAAATTGCCGATGAGACAAACATCTCAATCGTCAGCGGATTTTCTCAAAGCGATATTCTGCTCGGCGGACGAGGAGCCCCTCTCGGCACGACATATTATGCCTCACTAGCGTCACAGATTGAAAAGCCTCTCGCTTTCATTAATATCGGCGGAACCGCAATGATAACATATATCGGCGCGCTCGGCGAGATGATTTCTTTTGATTGCGGCATCGGAAACTGCGTGATTGACAATTTTATGCGTAAACACGCCGGAGCAGATATGGATTATGACGGTAGATGCGCCGCTGCCGGACATGTTGATGAAAAAATAGTGCAGAATATGCTGCAGGCGAAATTTTTGCACAAACAGCCGCCGAAAGCGTTTTGGACTCTCTCTAATGACAAGTCGGAACATCTTGAAGGCCTTTCGATAGAAGACGGAGCGGCTACCGCCACCGATTTTGTTGCCGAGGCAATAAAAATGCAAATTTGCGAGTTTTTGCCGGAGATGCCGAAAAAAATTATCGTATGCGGCGGCGGAACCAACAACCCTACTCTTCTCCGCTTTTTGCGCCACAAACTGCCAGATGTGGAAATTGAGGCCTCAACCGCAAAAAATTTCGATTTTCAGACGACCGAAGCACAAGCCCGCGGATTTATTGCCGTACGCAGATTATACAATATGCCGGCGACCTATCCGTCAAGTACCGGCGTCTGCTATCCATCAATCAGCGGAACAATATATGAGCCGCAAAAAAAATCTATGAAATAAGACTTGCAAAATATGCACTTTTCACATATAAGATACTTTGTGTTTTAATGGGATAAAGTGTGGATATATCAAAATGAAATGCCCTTTTTGCGGTTGTGAAGATACCATTGTCAAAGATTCGCGCAATACCGATGACAATTCTGCCGTGCGCAGACGGCGCGAATGCCCTGACTGCGGGTCGCGCTTTACAACTTTTGAGAGGGTTCAGCTGCGCGAGCTTGTTGTTATCAAAAAAAATGGCGAAAAGATTTTGTTTGATAGAGACAAACTGGCAAAATCCATTGAAATTGCGGTGCGAAAACGCCCGATTTCACAAGAGAGGGTTGACAAGATTGTAAATTCCATTCAGCGCAGGCTTGAAGCTTCCGGCGAAACGGAAATTCCGAGCGGAAAAATCGGAGAACTTGCGCTTGAGGCTTTGTCTTCACTTGATGCAATCGCCTGTATCCGGTTTGCATCGGTTTATAAAGAGTTTAAAGAAATTAAAGATTTTGAAGAATTTGTCGCCAAAATCGCTCCGGCAGCAGATTCTTGCGAACAGAAAAGGAAAGAAAATGACTAAATTTGTTTCAGAAAAAATAAAAATGAGATCTGGCGCCAGACTGGCCGCAGTCCAGGCTTCTTATATGATAGAATTCGGACAGCTCAGCGTTGATGAAGTGGTAAAAGATTTTCTTGACGGTTCTGTCGGACGATATGTTATTGAAGAAACAGGATTTTCCGGTAATGAAGAGCTGGTCGAAATCAACCAAATCGACAAGCAATATTTTGAAAATCTAGTTCGCGGCGTTCAAAAAAATAAAGAAGCCGTTGAAAAATCCATTGCCTCTTTTTTGAATGAAAAATGGTCTTTCGAGGCGATGAACGGAACCTTGCGCGCCCTGCTCCTTTGCGCCGCATACGAGCTTGCAAACACAACCGATGTCGATGCAAAAGTTTTGATTCAGGAATATGTTGATTTGGCATATGCGTTCTTTACCAAAAACGAGCCGAAAATGGTAAACGCACTGCTCGACCAGATTGCCCACAGCATCAGAGGAACAAATGACAAAGCTTAAAATATACGAATATCCCGATCCGGTTTTGAAAGAAAAAGCGCAAAAAGTCGGCAAAGTTGATGCCGATATTTTGACCTTGCTTGATAATATGCTCGAAACCATGTATGAGGCAAACGGCGTCGGTCTGGCCGCTCCGCAAGTCGGGGTCTTAAAGCGTATGGTCGTGATTGATGTTGAACAGGACGAAAAAAGAAATCACACTAACCCGCTGTTTTTCATCAATCCGGAGATTGTTTGGCATTCTGAAGAAATGACAATCTGCGCCGAGGGCTGCCTTTCTATCCCCAAACAAAGCGCCGATGTTGAAAGATATGAGCAAGTCCGCGTAAAATATACAAATCGCGAAGGCAAAGAAGAGGAAATTACCGCAGACGGATTTTTGAGCATTGCTTTGCAGCACGAACTTGATCATCTGGACGGAATTTTATATATCGACCACATCAGCCGTCTGAAAAGAAATATGCTTTTGAAAAAGCTAAAAAAAATGAGAGAAGAAGAAAAGGAATAACAAACCGTGAAAATTGTGTTTATGGGGACGCCGGACTTTGCGTTGTCGGCTTTGCAAAAACTCTATGAAAAACATACGATTGTCTGCGTATACACAAAGGCGCCGAAAGAAGCCGGCCGCGGTCAACAGCTGCTAAAAACTCCCGTACACAAATTTGCCGAGGCTCATAATATTGAGGTCAGAACGCCAAAATCATTAAAATCTGCCGAAGAGCAAGAAAAATTTGCGGCTCTTGACGCGGATATATCGATTGTTGCGGCCTATGGTTTGATTTTGCCGAAAGCCGTAATTGAGGCTTTTCCGCACGGCTGCGTAAATATTCATGCGTCTTTGTTGCCCAAATGGCGCGGCGCTGCTCCGATTCAAAGATGCATAGAAGCCGGAGATAAAGAATCCGGAATCACGATTATGAATGTTGTTGAAGCTCTCGATGCCGGAGATATTCTGCTGCAACAAGAAACTCCGATTACAAGTGAGACAACAGGAGGAAGCCTGCACGACGATTTGGCAAATGTCGGAGCCGATTTAATTTTGCGGTATTTGGATAATATTTCTAAAATTGTTCCGCAAAAACAAGATGAAAGCAAGGTTTGCTATGCGGCAAAGCTGGACAAAGCGGAATCTCTGCTTGATTTTTCTAAAGATGCCGAAACACTGGAGCGCAAAATCAGAGCGTTTAATCCGTTTCCCTCAACATATTTCGAATATCACGGCGAAAGATTTAAGGTTTTGAAAGCCGATGTATGCAGTGGGAGCGGTCGATGCGGCGAGATTTTAGATTCCGACGGCAAATTGGTCATAGCCTGCCAAACCGGCGCCATTAAGATTAAACAAATTCAGCGTCAGGGCAAAAAAGCAATGCCGACAGCCGACCTTCTCCGCGGATTTTCGTTTGAAAAAGGCGATATAATTTAGCGATACGCATTGCGCAGCATTTTGATTTCTGCTGCATAGCCGTCAAGTTCGTTCGGAGTTTCAAGCACAAAAACCTTATCTCTCAGGTGCGGATTGTTGATAATGTTGATTATCGCATCTTTGCCGATTGTCCCCTGCCCGATTTTTTCGTGCCTGTCTTTGTGCGAGGCAAATTCGGTCATACTGTCGTTCAGGTGAATTGCCTTCAAATATTTCAGCCCGATAATTTGTTCAAAATCAGCCAAAACCTTATCAAGCGAATGAACAATATCGTATCCGGCAGAATAAATGTGGCAGGTATCCATACATACGCCGATTTTGTCTTTCAGCTCTAACTTATTGATAATGCGAGCAATTTCCTCAAATGTCGAGCCGATTTCAGATCCTTTGCCGGACATTGTTTCCAAAAGTACGGTCGTTGTCTGATTTTCTTTCAAAAGTTTGTTCAAAAGCTCTGCAATCAACTCTATTCCGGCGTCAACTCCGAGACCTGTGTGACTCCCGGGGTGAAAATTGTAATAATTATGGGGAATTTGCTCCATTTTGCGCATGTCGTCTTCCATAACGATATGAGCAAATTCGCGAGTTTTTTCATCAGCGGAACAAGGATTTAGAGTATACGGACAATGTGCGACAATCGGCGCAAAATTATGCTTCTTTGCAAAGTTCATAAAGTCGGTTATGTCGGAATCGTTCCATTCTTTTGAAGCCGAACCGCGCGGATTGCGGGTAAAAAACTGAAAAGTGTCCGCCCCGATAGACTCCGCAACTTTTCCCATATTCAAAAAACCTTTTGACGACGACAAATGACATCCGATATGCAGCATATTTTCCTCCTTCTTTCGGCTATATTATATTAATTTTTTTGCAATATTAAAGTTATTTTTGAAAATTGTTATTCTAATAAAAAAAGTTCTTGACTTTTTTTTGAAAAACATTAAAAAAGAGCCAGAAACCGCGAAAGATTTTATCTTCGATACGGAGAGGTGGCAGAGCGGTTTAATGCAGCGGTCTTGGAATCGCAGCATTAGCGCAGATCGGCGAACGAAGAAGTTTTGAAAAAACTTTGCAGAGAGCCAAAACTGTCGCTGAAACGAAGTTTCAGAACGGTTTTCTGTTCGTGAAACGGTAGTTATAAAAAAGTTTAATACGGAGAGGTGGCAGAGCGGTTTAATGCAGCGGTCTTGAAAACCGTCGAGGGTGCGAACCCTCCCAGAGTTCGAATCTCTGCCTCTCCGCCATAAAATAATAATGCAACATTGATAGAATGAATTTTTTGCGGAAGTCAGCTGTTTTGTGTGGTAAAACGGAGTTTTGCGGACGCGCATTCTGATATGCAGGCAGAATAAAATTATTGTAAAAGAATAGAATGATAATGGATGAGTGGCAGAGAGGCTGAATGCGCGCGACTCGAAATCGTGTATACGGGGTGACCCGTATCGGGGGTTCAAATCCCTCCTCATCCGCCAGTTTTGATAGTGTCGAGGTATCGGCACTTTTTTTGTGGGCGAATATTTGAAACCACGATACGGGTATCGGGGGCGTGAGAAAAAAATCGCCAAACGCTTGACAGTTTTTAATAAGAAACATATACATTCCTAATGGCCTGACACCTTAGAACTTTCCTTCTGCAATATTTTTATCTGTACAGTTCTTTATACATTTTTGCGTTCAGAGGCTTTTGTTTTTTCAGATTATTTTCCTTTTCGGCAAATTTGTCTTTCATATGATTGCGGTTTTGGCGGCGGATAATTCCTTTTTCAAACGCCCCTTCGTTTGGAGCGTCCAGCAGATGATATTTTGAGCTCATACTCATATTTTCTTTTGCGGATTGTCTGAGAGCTTCCTCTTCTTGAGAAACCAGCTTTTCCATTTTATATACCATATCGATTTTTGCAGCTGTCGAACCGTAAGAAAACTCGTCTTTTCCATAAACGCGAGGAACTGCAACAAACGGATATTTCTTTTCGATATCTTTTGCCTCATTGTCGCGGTCGGTGTTTATTTCTGCTCCAAGCTGTCTGTATTCATCGAGCAATTCCGAGGCTTTTTCTTCCGCATCTTTATCAAGCCACATACCGGCCATTTTTTGCATTCCGAGCGCCCCGCTCTTTTGTGTCATCTCCAGAGCTTTGTTCATCTCTTTTATGCTGTCGGCAATAATTTCTCGGCGTTTTCTTTCTTCTATACGGCCGAAAATCGGCAAACGACCGAAGTCCGGGGTTTCAATTTTTTCTTTTTTGCCTTTCAGAACATCGGCAATATTTTGCACGAATATCTCTTTTGAAAATCTCTCGTCCGAACCGGCTGTTTTGGCAATTTTTCCATAATATTTGTTCAGCGCAAAAATAATGTGCCGACAGTCGGATTCAATAAATTTTTGCGACAAATCGTCGTATCGGTCATTATATTTTTTATTGAAAGGTTGTTCCTCTTTTTTGGCTTCTTCAAGTTTTTGCTCATCGCCGGAAGCTTTCATCTGAGCTTTCAGATTTTCAACCACATCTTTTTTATATTCAATGGGAAGATTTATTCCCGAGCCGAGCAATGCATTAGCCGCCGCACCAGATAAATTTGCATAATCGCAAGTCTGAATAACCTTTGCATAATCTTCCAATTTGCCGCAGCCGTACTTATTTTGCAAAATTTTCGCCTGTTTTACGATTTTTTCATCATAAGCATTAAGATTATTCATTTTTACCTCCGCATATTTTCAAAATTTGAAAAATCATATTACATTTTGCAAAATTTGTAAAGCTATTGTATTTTTACGGTTTGAGTTTTTCGGAATATTTATTCAATTCATCAAACTGTTTTTTTACCTTGAGAGCCTCGTTTTCGACCTGTTTATAATAATCCGTAAAACATTTATCAAATTCTGATTTTCTTGCGATGATTCTTTTTTTTGCCTTTTTCTTGAACTCTTCGACACATTTTGAAGAATCTTCATAAGCCGCCTTATAATCAAACCTTGAAGCCGCAATGGCAACCATCAGCTCTTTTGCCTGTCTTGTATAATTTCCGAGTTTGTCATAATCAACTCGCGGCATATAAATCTGGTTATAGTTAAAGTCAATTTTTTGATTTTCGTCTTCTGCCGCAACATATTTTTCATTAAAATAATCAAAAATATTCTTCTGGTCGTCTTTTGAACTCTCATCGGCCAGCATATTGATTTTATTTTTTTGAATCCTCTCGATTACTTCTTTTTTTATGCTGTGCAAATCCATTCTTGATTTTGTGTTATTAACCATGGTCATAGCCAAAGCAATCGCAGTTGGAGAATAAGTATATGTGTTTTTCTTGCCCTCGCCCACTTTCTCGTCCAGAATATCGGTAATCAGCATATTTGTATAATCGGTATACAAAATCGCATACGATGCCTCGTCTTCCAGCGGATATTTTCCATCATAAAGATAGCTTTTGGCAAAACCGTTGCCGTAAGCCAAACAGAAAACAGACGACAAAACAAGCAGTTTGATAAATTTCATATAATTTCTCCGGTTATATATATGAAAAAGGCGGAGAAATCACCCCGCCTTTCTTTTATTGCAGCTGTTAGAGCTGGTTCAAATCAACCTTAACGCCGACACCCATTGTAGAGCTCAAAGAAATTTTCTTCAAGTATGTACCTTTGAGTGATTGCGGTTTAGCCTTTATGATTGTGTCTAAGAAAGCCTTAGTATTGTCATAAATCTGCTCTTCGGTGAACGAAGCTTTAGCAACACCGGCATGAACAATACCGTTCTTTTCAACACGATACTGAACTTCACCGGCTTTTGCCTTCTTAACCGCAGTAGCAACATCGGTTGTAACCGTGCCGAGTTTCGGGTTCGGCATCAAGCCTTTAGGTCCCAAAACGCGGGCAACACGGCCGGCCAATCCCATCATATCCGGAGTAGCAATACATCTGTCAAATTCAATTTTGCCTGACAAAATAGAATCAATCAGATTTTCAGCTCCGACGATATCAGCTCCGGCAGCTTTAGCTTCATCAGCTTTTTCGCCCTGAGCCAAAACTGCAACGCGGATCTTCTTTCCGTTTCCGTGCGGAAGAGCGCATACGCCGCGGATCATCTGGTCAGCGTGTTTCGGGTCAACACCGAGGTTAATCGCCAAATCGATTGTTTCATCAAATTTGGCAGTGGCATTTTCTTTTACGATTTTAACAGCGTCTTTCAAAGCATAGGCCTGATTTTTATCAACTGTTTTGTAAGCGTTTACAATTCTTTTTCCGGTCATAGCACTACTCCACTACCTTAATACCCATAGAAACAGCTTGTCCTTTAACCATATTCATAGCGGCTTCAACTGTTGCGCAGTTAAGGTCCGGCATTTTGGTTTCGGCAATCTGTTTAACCTGAGCCATTGTGATTTGTCCTGCAACCGATTTTCCGGGTTCTTTAGAAGCAGATTTAACGCCTGCAGCCTGTTTAATCAGATAAGAAACCGGAGGAAGTTTTGTAACAAATGTGAACGATTTGTCTTCATACGCCGTGATAATAACAGGAACAGGAACGCCCGGTTCCATTTTCTGTGTTGCGGCGTTGAACGCTTTACAAAATTCCATAATATTCAAGCCCTTTTGACCGAGAGCCGGTCCTACCGGAGGAGAAGGGTTAGCTTTTCCGGCCGGAATTTGAAGCTTGATTAAACCTAAAATTTTCTTTTTAGACTTAGCCATTTTTATACCTCAATTTGTTAGGTTTCGTGGTTAAAAAGACTTTCGGCTTGTCTCCCACGAAATTGTTGTTTTTACACTAAAATTTATTGCAAAAAGCTGTTTGCCGATTGCAACATCTGCTTATATACCACAAGCTTCTTAAATTGCAAGCATTTTTTGCATATGATTTCATTTTAAAATCGTTGACTTATTTTTACTTTAGAGATATCCTTTCAACCATAAGTTTTAATATGAGAGGATAATATGACAAACGCATACGAAGAAACAAAAAGATTGGCCAAATTTGATACGGCTATTGAAATTTTGGCTGCTAAAATCGGTATTTCAGTCAACCGAATTGTTGCAGAAGAAAGCAAGCCGGCAGAGGTGCAGGATAAAAAGCTTATTGAAAGATTGCACAGAGAGCTCGAAATTTTGAACGCGGAACGAGACAGAATGTACAAAGGTGACAAGGAAATCCAAGATAAAATATACAACAACTACGCTCCTGAAGTTATGGAATATTTTAAAGGAAAAAAGAACAATGCAAGATGATTATAAGCTATCTGACGAAATGCATAAAAAAGTTCTGTCAACCATCGAATCCGGATTGTTTCATAACAAACACGCATCCAGGCATCCTCAGATTTATATTTTAGGAGGTCAGCCGGCAGCCGGAAAAGGTACTTTGACAAGCAGGATTTTTTCCGAGAATCCGGATGAAAGCTTTGTTTCCGTTAATGGCGACGAATATCGTCTTTCTCATCCGGCGGCACAGGAGATTTTTAATAAACACGATAAAGATTTTGCCGCTTATACCGACCCAGATGTCAGAGTTTGGACTTCCGAAATTTTTGCCGATGCCATAAAACACCGCTATAACATTATCTTTGAAGGCACAATGCGTACCAATCAAATTTGCCGCACTATTGAAAACCTTCAACAACAGGGATACGGCATAAATATTATGGTTATGGCCGTGCCTGAAATTAAGAGCCGCATTTCGATTTATTCCCGCTATCAGGAGCAGCTTGACAGATATCCCATTGCGCGTTTTACGCCCAAACAATCACATGATGCCGCATATACCGGTATGCTGAACACACTTCAGGAAATTGAAGACAAACATTTGTATGACACTATCGCCGTTTATAATCGTGAAGGAGACTGCTTGTTCAAAACCGGTGACAAAGGCATTGTTGCCGCAATTGAAAAGGAAAGAAACAAGCCTCTGCCGACCGGTGAAAAGATTGAACTCAACGATGTGTGCAACGACCTTTTGAAAAAGATGTATTCAAGAGGAGAAAAACAAGAGTTTATAGACGATATAAAAGGTTTGCAAAAGCAACTGTTTGCCTCATCTGCGGGAAATATGTATTTTATACAAAACAACTTTGAAAAAATTCAAAAAATGAAATCTCAAAACAAAGATTCCGGTCCTAAATATATTGATAATTCAAATTCAAGATAGTTTCGACGAAATAAATATTGACAAAAAGAAAGCTCTGATGTATAAGCAGAATCATAAAATGAATTATTCTGAATATAAAAAAATACACGATATCATTATGAAAAAGAATTTGATTAAGTTGGCTGTTTGCTACGACTTTGATGGAACTCTTGCACCGGGCAATATGCAGGAATATGGTTTTTTGAGAACATTAAAAACTACTCCCGGCAGCTTTTGGGCAAAATCTGATGAACTTGCACAAAATCAATGCGCTGACAAAAATTTGGCTTATATGCTCACAATGTTGACGGAAGCCAAAAACAAAAACATTTCTTTCAGACGCGAAGATTTGCAAAAATTCGGACAAGACATCACCCTCTTCCGCGGCGTTGACGATTGGTTTAAGAGAATCAACGCATATGCGCTTAAAAACGGGGTTGAATTGCAACACTTTTTACTTTCGTCCGGTTTGAAAGAAATTGTTGAGGGAATGCCTATCAGTAAAGAGTTTACAAAAGTTTACGCCTGCTCATTTATGTATGATGCTAACGGAGTTGCCTTTTGGCCTGCGCAAGTTGTCAACTACACAACCAAAACGCAATACCTGTACCGCATCAGCAAAGGTTGTCTTGATGAAGCGGATATGGCCGTAAATGACCGTACACCTCAGTCAGAACGCGATATTCCGTTCTCTCAGATGGTGTATATCGGCGATGGCATGACCGATATTCCGTGTATGGCAACACTTCGCAAATTCGGCGGACATGCGATTGCAGTGTATCGTCCTCACACCAAAACAGGCAGCAAAAATGCGGAAAAACTGTTGAAAGACGGCCGCGTTGACAACATTGCTCCGGCTGATTATTCGGAAGGCGGAAAAATGGATACCCTGATAAAGGCTCTTATCCGCAAAGTTAGATCCGACAACGACTTTAAGTCTTAATTGAAAAAAAGCACTATCCTTTACGGGTAGTGCTTTTTGTTTGCCTATTTTATAACCTCGCACAATCCTTCAGCGCACAGTCTGCAATATATCGGCCGGTCGAGCCTGAAATATCCGATTAAGTTCTTCGGCCTCTGATTGCAATATAAAAAGCGATTTTCAACCTCCCCGTTTTTGATTGTTTTTATCAATCCGCTCGGAAGCTCGGCTTTGCCGATGCACGAAGACAAATAAACAAAACATTCGTCATTGTCTTGCAGATTTTCCACCGCCAGTTTGCGGGCATAGATATTTAAGGTTAAATCTGCCTTGCTGGCATCTTTGGTCCACGGGCTGCCCCCACCGACCGGACATGCGGTAGAATAAAAATCGCAAGCAAGTTTGCGCCCCGTAACGCCGCAGTCCGCAACAGATGCATGGAAAGTATAGCGGCCGGTGCCGTTGATGATGATATTCTCCGGAGTTTCTCCGAGAGTTTGTGTTACAAACGATGTCAAATCTTCATCTCTCAGCATCGGGATTGCCACAATCGCAGTTTCGATTTTGTCGTCATTGAGCGTTATCTGCGTTTTGATATCAAGCCCCAGATTATTGCTTTTACGCGCCTTTTCATACAAAGCCTTATTGAGTTTTCGCGCCAAAAACAATTCTTTGTTTATATGGCCGGCTCCTTTGCACGCATATCCGACAAATACGCCCTGATCGCCCCAGCCGTCAGCCTCAACGCCTTTGTTTATATCTGCTGACTGTTGCCCTATCAAATTGATTACCTCAACTTTTTGCGGTTCTATCGCATATGCGCCCCAAATTTTGGCATAATTTTCGTCATAGCCGATTTGAGCCAGCGCCGCAATCACATATTCTTTGAGCTTTGCAAGAGACACTTCGCCTTTTACTTCTCCGCCCAAAACAACGATATTGCCCTTAATCATCACTTCAACGGCATATTTGACCGAACTGTCCTGTTCAATCAATCTGTCTAAAATGTAACTTGAAATATAATCAGAAATTTTGTCAGGGTGCCCCAAAGACACCGCTTCTGCAGTTTTTTGCATAGTACAATCTCCTTGTTTAGTCCTCTTTTGCGGGACAAGTCAGGTTAAATCCACATCGAAACCGGCGTCATTGCCGAATTTCATTTCGGAGAATTATCTCTTTTGCGCAAAATGTCAAGCATTTTATTTCAAGTTATGCATCATCGGCATTTTTTTGCTTGATATTGTGGGCATTCTGCCATATTTTGCGCTTCTCTTGTCAGCGGAATTATCGCAAAATACAATCATTTGCTGGTATTTGCGGTTTTTACCCTGCTCGGGCTTAATGTCATAAAAGAAGCGGTTTTTGAAGGCGGCAAAACCGATGTAAAATCAAAGAAACTGGACTTTAAGACAACATTTATGATCGGCGTTGCAACCAGCCTAGACGCGCTTTTCAGCGGCTCGATGATATACCTGACATCAACTCCGTTGATTGTTGCATCATCAATTATCGGCGCAGGCTCTTTTCTGCTCGGGATTATCGGCTTTAACCTCAACTGCTACCTGAAAAAAATACCGGAAAAATATCTCCAGATATTCGCCGGCATCATACTCATCGGGCTTGGCGTAAAAAGCCTGATTTTTCACTGATTATCGTTGGTAAGACTGCTTTTGCGGCAAAATTATCTTATTTTTGCTCTCCTGCCGAATAATCTTTTTGAGCTCGCGGTTGATAGTGTTTTTATCAAATACAATTCCGTGCATTCCGACAGATTTTGCCGCCTCCACATTTTTCGGCTTGTCGTCAACAAAAATAACCTCTTCCGGCTTTGCCCCAAGTTTTTGCAAAACGGTTTTGTATATCATAACATCGGGTTTGAGCATTCCGAGCATAAAAGATGCAAACGAATTTTCGGGTTTTACCTGTTTCGGCCCGGTATCACTGAGGTTTGGCAAAGCGTTTGAAAGCAGACAAACCTCTATTTTTTGTTTTTCAAGATTGTTCATTGCGCGCATTGTCTGTTCAAAAAAGTTGCCGACGCCGCGATGCATCTCACGATTAAACGCAATTTTGTGCCGCGGCATATAGTTTATGTCGCAATGCTCACACAAATCTTTTGCGAACTGCTCAAAACTGATTTCTCCGCGCATAAACGGATTATAATCAAAAGACTTAACCCCATGTTTTTCAATAAATTTTTCTTTGTCATTGGTGTTTTTTTCGCAATAGTAATTAAGCGGATCCAAAGAGTACGGATAGCAGACTTCTCCCACATCAAAAATGCAATATTTTATCGCCATTTCAATCTCCTTTTGCGCTCTTTATCAAATCTGCGACATATTTCGGCAATGTTGTTCCTGCTTTTCCGATTATATGCTCGTCAAACATAAAATTGTTAGAGGTTGTTTCCGCATTAAATTCTATGGTTTTTGCGCCATACATCTTTGCAATCCGAACAAAGCCGGCAGCAGGATATACCACACCGGAAGTGCCTACCGATATAAACAAATCGCACATTTCCAACAAATTGTCAACCTTATCCGTACAAAGCAGGTTTTCGCCGAAAAACACAATATTCGGCTTCATCATTCCGACCGCGCCGCAATGCTCGCAAACCGTTTGTGTGTCAACATCGCCCCATGTTTCAAGGATATGTCCGCAATTTAGGCATACTGCCTGATTTATCTGTCCGTGGATATGAAAAATATTCTTATTGCCGGCTTTTTCATGCAAAGTGTCCACATTTTGCGTCACCACGGAAATATTTTTTGCCGGATATTCGTTTTGCAAAGCAGTAATCGCCAGATGAGCCGGATTTGGTTTGGCTTTTATCAGCTCTTCTTTCAGCTCGTTATAAAAAGCATGTACATATTCCGGATTGCGGGCAAAAGCCTCTGTTGTCGCAACATCTTCAACCCGATGGTTGTTCCACAAACCGTTTTCAGAGCGAAAGGTCGAAAGTCCGGACTCCGCCGAAATTCCGGCACCGGTCAAAATAACAATATTTTGATATATCTTTGCCATATTATTCAAAAATCCTTTCTGCGCGTTTGATTGCCGAAGTTGCGACATACACAATCAACAAATCGCCGACTTTCAGGTGCTCGTCTTCATTCGGATACAACACTTCATCATCACGATAAATTGCATCAACTCTGCATTTTTCGGGCAGGTTAAGCTCCGAAATTTTTCTTCCGGCATTAAGGTTGTCTTCATCAATCAAAATTTCCCAAATCTCGGCAAATCCGCGGCCCAAAGTATGAGCATTTTCCAAATGAGCCTTTCTCAACTCTTGCAAAATGTTGGATATCGTAATCGCCGATCGATCCATAATGATATTTGAATTTATGTTGTCGACAAGGTGGTCAAACGACTTTGAATTTACTAAAGAAATTGTAGAAGAAACGCCGCTCATTCTGGCCAGCAGAGAGGCCAAAAGATTATCCTTGTCTTTCGGGGTGACCGAAACCGTCACATCTGCATCAGAAACTCCGGCTTCCGAAAGCAGCACATCGCTCATCATTTCCCCTTGCAAAACAATGGTATTATCCAGATGTTTCGCCAATTTTGCCGCCGCATCGGGGTTTTCTTCCAAAATATGGCAGCTCAGCACATTGTTGTCTTCTTCAAGATGCTTTGCAATATAATAAGATATTGTATTTCCGCCGAAAATTACAATTTTTTCATTATGGCTGCGTTCCAGTCCGAAGGCAGCGACAGCTTCATTAACCTTTTGAGTTTCCACCAAAAAATATACTTCATCATTGCTTTTGATGACCTCGTCGGCCTTTGGCACAAACGCAATTCCGTTTCTGGCAAGCGCAATAATCGAAACTTCCAAATCATCTCCGATTTTTGCGATTTTAGAGGCTTTGTGGTTCAAAAACGGGCAACTATTGTGGCATTTGAACGAAAGCATCTGCAGCTTTCCTTTGGCCAGAGGAAAAACCTCGCAGGTTCCGGGAATCTTCAAAATTCGCAAAACCGCTTCCGCTATATCAATATCCGGCGAAATAACCAAATCAACCGGCAGGCTTTTTTCGTTATAAAGCGTGTTCCACAGCGGATCGAGAAAATATTTTGAATCCACGCGGGCGATTTTTTTCGGAACATTAAACAAAGTATACGCAACCTGACAGGCCACCAGATTCACCTCATCAACATCGGTTGCCGCAATTATCATATCCGACTTGCCGGCATCGGCCAGCTCCAGCATATCAGGGTGTGATACCGAGCCATTAATCGGCATAATGTCATATTCTTTGGAAAGCTCGTCAAGATGCTGCTGATTTGTATCAACAACAACAATATCGTTATTTCCCTGACTTAAATATCTGACAATGCTTTTTCCGACATTTCCGGCTCCGCCGACGATAATTTTCATTTTATATTCTCCCGTCAAAATAATCATTTACGGCATTTATTGAATCTTTTAGATTAGATATTCTCATATACGATTCTCGGAATCTTTTGGCATCGTGCAGATTTTTTGCATACCAGCAGGCATACTTGCGCGAAACCGCAACACCCAGTTGCTCGCCGTAATATTCTGTCAGCGCATATATATGATTTATAAGCGTTTCTTTGATTTGTTCAACACTCGGCGGCGGCAAAATTTCTCCGGTTTGCAAAAAATGATGCGTCTGCGATATAATCCACGGATTTCCGAGTGCTCCGCGGGCAATCATCACTCCATCGACACCGGTATAATCCATCATTTCTTTCGCTTTTTGCGCCGATATAATGTCCCCGTTGCCGACAACCGGAATCTTAACCGCCTGTTTTACCTGCGCGATAATGTCCAAATCGGCAGCGCCGGAATACATCTGAGACTTTGTGCGGCCGTGAACCGTGACATATGCCGCGCCGCAGTCCTCGCACATTTTTGCAAATTCCACCGCGTTTACCGAGTTTAAATCCCAACCTTTGCGAAACTTTACAGAAACTTTAAGCTTTGTTGATTTTACTGTATTTTCAATTATTTTCGCAGCTTTTTTAATGTCTTTCATTAAATATGAGCCGGAATCGTTGTTCACAATTTTTTTGACCGGACAGCCCATATTTATATCCAAAGAATATGCGCCAAGGTCTGACACAAACTTTGCGGCCTCGCCGAACAGATTTTCATCGCCGCCGACAAGCTGCACAATCACCGGATATTTCTCCGCGCGAACATCTGCAATTCTGTAACTTTTCGGATTTTTATATTGCAGCGCATTTATCGCGACCATCTCAGAATAAAGATTGCCATCGCCTTTCGAATGCACAATCTGCCTCATCGGATAATCGGTAATGCCGGCCATCGGTGCTAAAAAAACCTTAGATTTAAGCCCGATAATATCTGCCATATCTAGTCCATTTTGTTCAAAGCTTTGGCGATGATATAATATACATTGCCGATGTTTGAGCCGCATACGATTTTGGTCAAAACTTCAGACATTTCGTTTTTCTTTGCAATTTCCAAAAGGCGATCAAACTCGTTCATATAGCGGTTTACGGTCGTGCGAAAATCATCATCGCTTTCATATTTTTCGTGAATGGCGACAATCTGCTTTTTGCTCAAAGATTTTGCCAGATGGCGAACAAATGCCGATTTGTCGCCGTTATAATACTTTTTCCACAAAGAATCTTCATCTTCCGGCGTCAGGACTTTATTCAAGTCAACGGCAACGCTTTCAAGCGAATTGACAATTTCTTCCGCATCGCCGAAAAATGCGGCAATATTGCGGCCTGAATACCTTTCGTCCATTTCTTTTATAAGCCGATGCGAGCGGTCTGCCGCCTGTTGCGCGGTCTTTTCCTGCTCCGAAAGAGACTGCGACAAAGTTTCAACCGTGGCTTTATATCCTTCAACAGCCTGAGCGTTGCTGTTTATTGCCGCGACGGCGGAATCCGAAAGCGTTCTCAGCTCTTCCATTGTCTTTAAGACCTGCTCGTATGTTGCTGAAAGCTCGGAATTCTGCTTGCTTAAAGCGACTTCTCCGGCCTTTGACTGAGTTGTAATCTGCGTAGAAGCTTCTACCATTGAAAGCATATTCTTTTTGACATTTCCTGCCACATTGTTAAACACATCGATTGTTTCAACCGCTTTTTGTTTCAGCACATCAATATTGGCCGAAATCTGCGACGATATACCGTCAAGTTTTTCGGCTGTCTTAGAGGCAACTTCGGCAATTTGCGCATTTTTCCGTTCCGCAACCGCAGCAAAATTCTCAAGTCGCTTAATTTCTTCATCAATGGTTTTGGAAGAAAAGGCAATACTCTGCGCGCCTGTTTTTGAGGCTTCCAAAACAACGGAATTTTTCTGCTCAATATCAGTTTTCAGCGCATCAAACACCATTGAAATTTCGGCGGTTGCATTTTTAACAGCTTTAACCTGTTCCTGAAGATTTTCATCAAGAGTTGCCGCGCGGCCGACCATAGCCTCAACTTCCATACCGATTAAGCGGCCGTATTCTCCGAGTTTGCCGTCAAGATATTGCGAACTTTCGTCAAGAGTTTTGGCCTGATCATCAACACTTTCTTTCTGGCGCTGTATTGAAGTGCTGATAGTGTCAACCCGCTCATTAATTTGCGAAAACAACTCGGCATATTCAACAAAATTTTGCTTTGCCGAACTGATTTTTTTCTCATTGTCGCCAAACAGGTCATTGAGCATAATCGCCATATTGCGAACATCTTGCAGCATCGGGGTCATACCGACGGTCAAATCCGAAACCTGAGTTTTGATTTTTTCGGCACAATCCATAAAATCTCCGGTCATTGTTTGGGTTTGCGATGTGACAAAGTTGCAGTTTTCTATCAGCGAACTGACGCCTAGATTGAGTTGATTTATGGTCTTGTCGGAATATTCATCAAGAATTTTAACCAATTTGGAAAATTCTTCAACTTTGGAAGAGAGTTCGGATTTAATTTCCGCAGTTTTTTCGGTTGCGAGCTTTGTAACTTCTCGCAATTCGGCTACCTGTTCGCGAATGGCATCAGCCATTGCTTTGGCGGTAGATGCGGCACCGTCTTCAGGATAAACAAGCTGATTCATATATGCGCGCAAAAGCTTTGCCTCGTTTTTGAAGCTTGAGCCGCGGTCGATATATGCAATAACAACCCAAATCACGGCCAGAGGAAGCGTTATACCGGCCAAAAATCCGCCAAACTCTGACGGCATAAGCAAAAACAGATTATCCCATCCGAAAAATTTTGTGATATAAATTCCGACAATCAAAAACCACAGAACACTGATGCCTATCATCAGGGTATGCAGGTTGTTGCCAATAAAGCTTTCTGACTGAGTTTGTTCGTTTTCTTCCGTATTTTCAGACATAAACGAAGGCAGGATTGTATCTTCTTCTGTTTTATTTTCTTCCATTGTTATATCCTCTTTCCAATCTGCATCGGATTTTACATCATATTTTTTAAATTAAAAACCAAAAAAAGCGCCTATGTGGATTTATTTTTAAGGAAAATTTACAAATTTAGGTTTATATTAGCTGTAAAATAATAAAAAACAGGATTTATTATGAAAAAATACTTTATTTTGGCGGCCGGGTTGTTGTGTTTTGCATGTCAGACGCCGATTGAACCGCCTGCCGATTTCAAATATACTCCGCTGCGGACCGTTTATTTCAATTTGGCAAGCTGGCAGAAAAACGGCAACGACTTTTCTCCGGTAAAAATTTATATTGAAGGCGACGGAATGGCGTTTAATTCCCGCGGGAGAGTTTCTTCCGACCCGACGCCGCACGGAAACATGGTCAGGACAATCGCTTTCGGCGACAATTCGGCAAATGTGGCATATCTGGCTCGTCCATGCCAATATATCAGAAACCGAAACTGCAACAAAAAATATTGGTCAAACGCCCGCTTTGCACCTGAGGTCGTATCTTCGGAGGCTCAGGCCGTAAAGCAGATCGCCCGCGGCAGAGATGTCATTCTTGTCGGATATTCCGGCGGGGCGCAGATTGCAGGGCTTATCGCGGTCAGACACCCGGAGATTAAGGTCAAAAAAATTATATCCATTGCCGGAAATCTCGACCACAAAAACTGGATGCTTTATCACCACCTGCCGCAGCTTGATTTGTCGTTGAATCTGGCAGATTATAAAGAAAATTTCAATTTGCTTAATCAAACTCACTATGTCGGTGAAAAAGACCATAATATCCCGCCGAAACTGACTTATCAAATGGTGCAGGATCCACTCACGGTGCGAGAAGTCAAAGGAGCTTCGCACAGCTCTGGTTGGGAAAGCATTTATCCGCTCATCCGTGCGGAGAGATAACAAAAAAGAGAGGTTTTTACGCCTCTCTTTTTTCATTTACAACATCACAAACGCTTCCAGACTGAAACTGCCGTCGAGCAGATACACATACGCCTTGGAACCGACTATTTCAACTTTTACCCTGCGGGTACAAAGTAGATCCGGATTTTCGGGATATGCCGCCAAAACATCAAGTATTTCGGCGGAATTTCTGCGCTTGTCAAGCACTTTGCTGAGGTATGCCCCTTTAGAATCATATTGATAGATATATACAAAGTATCCATCGACATAAACCTTGCAATCGGCCCAATAAAGCTGCAAAGCTTTCTTTTGGTCCGAAGTTGAATAAACAAGCGTCTCATAGTCGGAAACATAAACTGTTTTTCCGTTGGAAAGCTTGTGGCGGTCGGCATATTCGCTGCATACAACCGCAGATTCGGGGTTAACCACATAGCCGCCGTTCGGATCTCTGTAATCGCGATCGCCGTAACCACCATAGTAGTAAGGGCTTCTTCTTTCGCACGAAGACAAAGCAAACACACCGAGCAACAGACAGAAAATTAAACTCTTTTTCATAATAATTTATTTTATAGGTGAATAATAATTGTTTTATGGCATACATTTTTATACAGAAAACATATTTTGTCAACTGTTTTTTTGACTAATTTTGCATAACAAAAAAGAGAGGCTTTTTAAGGCCCCTCTTTTGAAAGTTTAGTACAACCAATAAGTTTCTTCAAGTGACGAATTGATTTCCATCGAGACGAAAACCGATGTGTTATAAGTCATCACGGTTATTCGTCTTGCGAAAACATTGTTCAGATTGCTTGGTGGCGACACCAAAACATAGAAACTGATCTCGTTTTGTGTGCGGCGGTCAAGCTGCTTGTAAATTTTCATACCATGACTATCTATTGTATAAATATACACATAGTCGTTTCCGGTGAAAATACAGCAATCTGCCCAAACCAATCTGATTGCTCTGTAATCATCAATCGGCTGATAAACCAATGTACCATAATCCGAGACATAAGCAGACACATTATCGCAGGCTGTGTTATATCGGTTGGCATATTCCGAGCAAATTATCGGATTGACAACATTTATAACATAGGGACGATACACCGTATACGGCCGATAATGAGGCATATAAGGCGGTGGAGGCGGCGGGCCAACAGGTCTTCCGTAATAAGGAACCGGAGGCGGCACGGGATGTCCGACATGATGGTCGTGATGATGTCCGTGTCCGTTCGGTTTTGGCGGAGGAGGTCCTGCAGGTCTTCCTGTATTCGGATTGTTTGCGTCAGGATTTGCCGGGCGAACTCTGTCGTTGTTTCCGTCATTTCTTGGCGTCACACCGCTGGTTCTTGTGGAAGCTCCTTGATTCGGAGTCCTTGTACTGACACCGCTTGATCTGGTGGAAGAACTTTGATTTTGAGTTCTTGTACTAACCCCGGATTGCCGATTTGACCTTGAGCTTTGAACCGTAGTTGTTCGTGTGCTCTGTGCAGGTTGCGTATTCCTCGTACTTTGAACCGTAGTTGTTCGAGTAGAGTTTCCGGTCTGTCGTCTTGTCGTTGTGCTCTGAACCGATGTCGAACGAGAACTTTGAGCCGGCTGAGTATTGCTGCTGCGATAACTCTGCCTTGATGTTCTTGTCGACTGAACAGATGTTCTTGAGCTTTGCGTTTGAGGCGTACTTTGATAGGTTCGGCTCGAACTTTGGGCTTGTTGAACACTTGTCTGACGAGGTTGGGCTGCTGCAGATTGACGACTTTGCGTTTGCTGCTGAGATGTCCGAGGTTGTTCGGTTCGTGTACTTCCGCGTGAACTTTGTCCCGACTGCCTTGTGCTTTGTCCGCAAATGTCACATGGCAAAAGCATAAATGCGCTCAATAAAAAGCACATAAATAAACTTTTCTTCATAATGATTGAATTTAATAAGTTAAACAATAATGGATAATTACAGTGCTTATTTTCGTACAAAAAGAATATTTTGTCAACTATTTTTTGTGCAAAAAATTGAGTTTTAAGCAAAAATGTGTTGTGTTTTTGCTCAAATATAATAGGATTTTCTTAGTTTTTTTGAACATAACAAGGACATGGAAATGAAATATAATAAAGTTTTGATGATGATTGCCACAATTGCTTCTTTATCTGCTTGTAAAGAGGAACAAAAAGCTCCGTTTTTGCTGCCGGTTGGCGCTGTTAAGGTTGAGCCTGCTGACATTCCTCTTTCGTTTGAATTCGCCGCAAAGACTCAAGGCTCGAGAGAGGCTGAAGTCAGAGCTCAGGTCGGCGGGATTCTGCTGAAAAGAAACTATACCGAAGGACAAAAAGTAAACGAAGGCGATATTTTGTTTGAAATTGACCCTGCCCCGTTTGAAGTCGCACTTTCTCAGGCAGAAGCAAAACTCGAACAAAGCAAGGCTAATCTGACAGCCGCAGAATCGCAATGGAAAAGAATCGAACAATTGTTCAAAGAAAAAGTTGTGTCCGAAAAATCACGCGATGATGCAAAAGCCAGCGTCGATTCTCTTAACGCCGCAGTCGCTCTTGCCGAAGCAGAAGTCAGATCGGCAAAGCTTAACCTTGATTATGCAACCGTAAAAGCTCCGATTTCCGGCGTTACAAGCATGGAAGTTCAGTCAGAAGGAAACCTTATAAATGTTAACAGCTCGCTGACGACCATAACTCAGCTTGACCCGATATATGTCATATTCTCAGCCTCGGAAAACGATGTTATCAACCTCGGCGCAAAAATCGAGCAAGGGCTGATATCCAACCCATTTACCAAAAATGAAGGAAAAGTCAGTGCCGTCATCAAATACAGCAACGGCTATGTATATCCGCAGGAAGGCGAAATCAACTTCATCGACTCTTCGGTTGATCCGTCAACCGGAACGGTCAAAGTCCGCGCAGTCTTCTCCAACCCGCAAAACCGCGTTCTTCCCGGACAATTTGTCCGCATCATCATCAAGGGACTGGTCCGCAAAAACGCAATCACGGTTCCGCAAGAGGCTGTTATGCAAAGTTCAAGCGGAACATTTGTATATAAAATCAATCAAAACAATGAAATAGAAGTTGCTCCGGTTTCAATCGGAATGGTTACTACCGACAAGATGTGGATTATCAATGAAGGACTTTCGGCTGGAGATGTTGTCGCTATCAACAATATTATGAAACTCCGCCCGCAAATGAAGGTTAATCCGGTTGTTGTGGAACAGCCGAAAAAGCAGCCCGAACCAAAACCGGAAGAAGGCGAAAATAACGAAACACCCGCAGAGGAGTAATGCTATATGTTTTCAAAGTTTTTTATCAACCGCCCTATTTTTGCTACCGTTGTATCTTTGTTGATTTTGCTGTCCGGCATTGTTTCGATTGAAGTATTGCCGGTCGAGCAATATCCGGACATTGTAGCGCCGGAAATTCAGGTATCCGCAATATATCCGGGAGCAACGGCAGAAGTTTTGGCCGACACGGTTGCCGCCCCGCTCGAACAGGCAATCAACGGCGTTGAAAATATGATATATATGTATTCGTCGGCAACCTCAAGCGGATATCTGACCATCGGCGTTGTTTTTGATATTGGGACAGACCCAGAACAAGCCACGATTGATGTAAACAACAAAATTCAGACCGCGACTTCGCAGCTTCCGTCAGAAGTTACAAAGCAAGGCGTTACGGTACAGCAAAAGTCTAACAACATCTTGATGATTGTGACAATGCAGTCCAAAAGCGCTCAATATGACACCATATATGTCAGCAACTATACTTTGCTTAATGTTATTGATGAAATTAAGAGAATTAAGGGCGTCGGCGATGCGTCTTTGTTTGCGTCTCAAGACTATTCTATGCGAATTTGGATAAGTCCGGACAAGCTTGCCGACCTGAATATGACCTCAACCGATGTTATTTCCGCGCTTCAGGAACAAAACTCTCAGTTTGCGGCCGGACAATTCGGGCAACAGCCGATTGACGGATACGAGCCGTACACATACAGCGTAAACACCAAAGGCCGCCTGATAGACAAAGAAGAATTCGGAAACATTATTTTGCGCACTGCTCCTGACGGAACAGCCATTGTCCGCTTAAAAGATGTTGCCAGAATTGAACTCGGAGCAAAAGATTACAGCGTTACCGCGCAATACAACGGCCATGATACGGTTGCTTTTCCGGTATATCTGCAGTCGGGAGCAAACGCGCTTGAAGTTTCAAATCAGGTAAAAGCCACCATGGAAAGACTTTCAAAAAGTTTTCCGGAAGGCATCACCTATTCAATTCCGTACGATACGACAATTTTCGTAAGAACCTCAATCGGCGAGGTTTTGCATACTTTTGTTGAAGCGGTATTTTTGGTAATTTTGGTAGTTTATTTGTTCTTGCAGAATTTCAGAGCAACGCTTATTCCGATTTTGGCGGTTCCGGTTTCGATTATCGGCGCGTTCACCGGAATGTATGTTTTGGGATTTTCCATCAACCTTTTGACCTTGTTCGGCCTTATTCTGGCAATCGGTATCGTGGTCGATGACGCGATTATCGTGCTTGAAAATGTCGAGCGTTTGATGCAAAGTGAACATTTATCGCCGCGAGAAGCCGCCATCAAGGCTATGCAGGAAGTTTCCGGTCCTGTGGTCGCGGTGGCGCTGGTGCTCTCCTCGGTGTTTTTGCCGATTGCGTTTTTGGGAGGAATGACCGGCGTGATGTATCGTCAATTTGCCGTAACTATCGCAATTTCCGTAATTATTTCCGCATTCGTCGCATTGTCGCTGACCCCGTCTTTGTGCGCATTGCTAATAAAAGAAAATCACAAAAAACCGGCAAAATTCTTCCAAAAATTCAATGAATGGTTTGAAAAAATTACAAATTGGTACATTGCCGGCGTTGAATATTTTCTTTCGCACCGCAAAACTGCCATAGCTGGATTTGCCGCGGTTTGCGCCACCATCGGCCTGCTGTTTATGCGAATTCCGGGCGGCTTGGTTCCGAACGAGGATCAGGGCGCGCTTTTGATGTCATATATGATGCCGCCGGCCTCGTCTCTGCCCAGAACGGAGAATCTGACCAAAAGCATAATCTCGCAAATTGAGAAAAATCCTAATGTGAAAGATGTTCTAACCGTAAACGGATATAATATGCTTTCAGGCACCAAAAACACCTATTCCGCCATCAGCTTTATCGTTCTGACCGATTGGGACGAACGCACGAAAAAGGAACAAGGCGTTGACTATCTGACAAGTGCGTTTAATCAATCCGGAATGAGCAATCCTGACGGTATCGGCTTTACATTTTCGCTGCCGCCGATTATCGGTATGAGCACGACCGGCGGTTTTGAAGGATATATTCAAAGCAAAACCGGCGCTTCGTCGGAAGATTTGATGAAAAAGACCGAAGAATTTTTGGCGGAAGCAAACAAGAGCCCTGCCCTTTCCAATGTGAAAACAACATTTGCGGTTGACACTCCGCAATACCGTATTGATTTGGATAGAGAAAAAGCCCGCAGCCTCAATGTATCCATCAACAGCATATATACGGTTATGCAATCGACTTTCGGCAGCCTGTATGTCAATGATTTCACATATTTAGGCCGAAATTTCAGAGTATATCTGCAGTCCGAAAGCCAGTTCCGCAAAACGCCGGACGACTTGCGCTATGTATATGTAAAGTCAAACACCGGCACGCTGGTTCCTCTTTCAACATTGATTAAGGTTGAAAGAGTCAACGGGCCGGAGCTGATTAACCGATTTAACATCTTTCCGGCAGCCAAAGTTATGGGCGATCCGGCGGCGGGATACAGCTCCGGACAAGCAATTGCCGCAATGGAAGAAACCGCACAAAAAGTTTTGGGCAATGATTATTCGCTGTCATGGATTGGCTCGGCATATCAGGAAAAATTGGCCGGCGGCGCTTCAACTCAGGCGTTTATGTTCGGTCTGATTATGATATTCTTGATTCTGTCGGCTCAATACGAACGCTGGTCTCTGCCGTTTGTAGTCATTTTGTCGGTTCCGTTTGCCGTATTCGGCGCCCTGCTCGCCATCTGGATGCGCGGACTTAATAACGACCTGTATTTCCAAATCGGATTGGTTACCTTAATCGGTTTGGCGGCCAAAAACGCAATTTTGATTGTTGAATTTGCGGTTTTGAAAGTTGAAGAAGGACTGAGCTATGCCAAAGCTGCGGTTGCGGCGGCCAGACTCCGCTTCCGCCCGATTGTGATGACATCTCTTGCGTTTACATTCGGCGTATTGCCGCTTGCAATCTCAACCGGTGCGGGCTCAGGCTCCCGCCACGCTATCGGTACCGGTATGATTGGCGGAATGATACTTTCAACCTTTGTTGCAACTCTATTTGTGCCGATGATGTTTGCCATTGTCGGAGAACTGTTCAGCAAAAAGAAAATCAGCCAAGAGGCATAACCTTTAATCACAGGCAATAAAAAACCGCGGGGATTGAAGCTTCCTGCGGTTTTTATTTTCTATAATTTTTTCTTCCTGTTGTTTTATCATATATC
>CAKQTH010000014.1 GCA_934276635.1 uncultured Alphaproteobacteria bacterium
TTCTTTCAGCGCGGCAATTTCTTTGCGCTGTTTTTCTTCCCAATTTGGCAGGTCTTTGGCCGAATTTTCAATTTCCTGCTGCATAATATTCAAATCATTAATCAGGCTCTTTTTTTCTTCTTCAGGCAGCTGATCAAACGCGTCCGGAGACAGAACTTCGCCGTTTTTGACTGGTGCAACCACAAGTCCCACCTGCATCTGCAGTAGCGACACACTTTTGCCTTTTGCTTTTTTCTGCAACAGGCGGATATATTCGTCTTTCTTTTCTTTGTATTTTTGGCTGATAATGTTTAGTGCGGCGCGATATTCATCACTTTCGGTCAGTGACGGAAATGTTGTTTCAAATGTTTCGATAAGAGAATCTATGTCTTTTGAAAACTCCGGAGCTTCTCCGGCGGCAAAACTGATGGCATTCGGACGATACGGCTCATCAAAATTGTATATGTATGCCCAATCTTTCGGAGTCGGTCTGTCTTTGGCTTCTTTTTGCAAAATTCTTTTCACCAGACTGGTTTTTCCGGTTCCCTCAGGACCGAGGCAAAACAGGTTATATGCTTTTGACTTTATGTTTATGCCGAGTTCAACCGCGCGAATCGCTCTGTCTTGCCCCAATGCCGACAAAATTTCTTCAAGTTCTGCGGTAGATGCAAAGCCGAATTTGTGAGAATCGCATTTCTTATAAAGTCTGTCTGATTTCAATTTTGCAATAGCCATCTAAAAAAATCCTTGTAAAATTATTTTTGGTTGGTAGCATTATATAAGTCTAAAAACTAATTTATTGTAAAAGTTTTGTGAATTTCATGTTGTACCTGATACTTTTTTTTATTTTTTTCGCAGCTTTGGCTGTTACATGGTTGTTTAAGATGCATTTTTTGCGTCAGCAGGTCGTTCGGCTTGCCTCATCTGCCATCTTGCGCAAAATTACCGACAAGCCGAGAGAGGTTTATTTTTCGACCGACGCAATCAGACAAGCTGTTGACTTTTTGCTGTTTTTTCCGACAAAAAAGGCCAAAAGCGCCATATTCTTTTTGTGTTACGGCAAAACAGAAGCCACAAGACAATTTTTATCCGAACATCGGCAGCAATACACAGCTGCAGTGTTGAGCGGTTTTTATAATCAGCAACTTGCCGAAGAATTGTTTTCGGAACTCGGCGAAAATGAAAACGCAAAAGCACAAATTGCAATTTGCGCCTTTATGCAGCAAAAAAAAGACAAAGCGCAAACATTGATAAACAATCTTAAAATCAACAAATTGTCTGCGGCGGAAAAAGCTGCGGTATTATACTGCCGTTCATGGTTTGCGCTCAGTGCCGGAGATTTGCTTAACGCCTCGGAAGACTGCACTGCGGCCATATCTTTGTTTCAGAAAAAAGATTGTTTTTATGAGGAAGCCAGAGCATATTGGTTTTTGGGTGAAATATATCGTTTTTCCGCAGCATCAGATTCGGCCGAATTTATGTATAAAACCGCACTTGAATTGGCCGAAAAACAAAATTATCCGTCTTTGCAGGCTGACATTTTCGGCAGTCTTGGAATGCTGTATACCGGCGAAGAGCGCTTTGAAGAGGCCTCCGATTCTTTTTTGCGCTCGCTTAATATAAATCACAAACTGATGCGCGATGAATCCTGCGCAAACCTTTATAACCAGTTCGCTCTTTTGAAATTGCTTGAAAAAAAGTTTGAAGAGGCGGAAGACTATATCAGCCAGGCGCTGAATTTTTCAATTTTGAGCGCAAATGCTCTTTCTTTTGAAATTATGGCAAAAATTCATTTTGCCAAAGAGCGTTTTGAAGACGCGTCAAAATATGCCGAAGAGGCGCAAAAAAAATATTGGAAATGCCGAAACCTGACCGCATATTTTGAAGCTCTGTATTTGGACGGCCTTGCCTGTTTCAACCTCAAAAACTTTGATGAAACAGAACAAAAACTCCGCCATCTTATTGATGTTGCGAACGAAAACGAAACCTCATTTCATATTGCCAACGCATACAGTCTGTTGGGTATGGTGTTTTTGAATCGCGGAGACCTTAGCAGAGCCAAAACTTTTGTAGAAGAATCCGCCCGCCGCGAGCTGAAAAACAATCGAATCGATGGACTTGTGTCTGATTATATCAACCTCGGACTGATTGCAAAGCAGTCCGGAGACGATGAAACGGCTCAAAAATATTTTGAACAGGCAAAACTCTGCGCCGAACAAACACAAGATGCAAACCTTATGGAAGCTACCGAAAAATATATCAAAGCAAGTTGATTTGTTGCATAATCTGCTGAAAAAGTAACTCATTTTTAATCTATTTTTGCTTAAATGAGCGCAATATTTGTGAACAGACGGTGTTTATGTAATGATTCTTTTTAATGTCGGACACGGGTTGTGGACATCATTTGCCTCCGGTTTCAGCCTTTTGGGCGATGCATTCAAGTCGTATGCAAATGACGCAAACAATATGAAAATCGCCGCAGTGATTTTGCTGCTGTCGGCGTTCGTGCTGTTTTTGTTTCTTATCATCATTTTGTATGTAAAAGCTATGCTGACATTTTTACAAGGTGCGGAAAACAAACAAATTGAAGATAAAAACGAAAAAAAAGCGCGCCGGCTTGAGATGGAAGAAGAAATGGAAAAAGAATTGGAACGAGAGCTTGAAAAGGCGCATATCCAAAAAATGAACACCGAACAAGAAGAGTTTATTGCAAAACAAAAACTGATTGAACAAGAAGAAACTCTGGCAAAAGAGCGCGAAGAAGAAAAAAGAAAGCAAGATGCGGCGCAAAAAGAATCGCTGATGCAGGCTCAGGAAAAAGAACTGCAGGAAATTAAGATGCGCGAAGATGAAGAAAAACTGATTCGCGAAACAATTCTTGCTCAAGAAGAAAAGGAAAAAACTCAGCAGAAAGAACAAGAACTTGTTGTTCAGCAAAAAGCCAAAAAGAATACCTCAACCCTTGATTTTGACTGGAAAAAAGGACAATCTCAAAAAAACGAAAACGGTGCAGAAATTCTGAAAGGCATAAGTCTGCAATATCAGCAGCAAAAGAAAAACCTGCAGGATCTTATCGGACTGGCACTTAATATGATAAGCCGAAACATTGATGAAAATAAAATTGCGCAAACTTTGAAGTATCGTTCGCAGAAAGACAGCGGCGAAGACAATATATTGCAGCTTATTGAATCACTCAAAGGCTTTGTTGATATGTGCGTTGAAGGAAAATTTGCATCATTTGCCGACGGCAAAGAATTTCCGACCGTGGACGAGGCCTTGTATAACCTTGCGCACGGCGACATCACCCCTTGCGGCCAGTTGCTTGAAAAACTGCTTAATGAAAATATCGAAAAATCATCGCGCGTCAGACTTGATCAAAAACGCGAAGATTTAATGCTCGAAACTTCAAGAGAGGCTTGTTTGCTCGGTTCTTTGAGCTCGATTACGGATGTTATGATGGCAACAACCTGCTTTGAAATGGCGATTGAGTTGTACCCGAAGAACATTAACGCGTGGAACAAACTCGGCGATATGTATATGAAAGCCGGCGCATTCGACAAAGGAGTATGGGCATACAACAATTTGCTTAATATGTCCGACGATACGCTTTATGCCCGTCAGGTTGCTAACGCGAACAAAGCTCTGTCCGATTACTATTATGCAAACGGCGACAGCATTGCTGCGGCCAAAATGTATAATGAAAGTAAAAGATATTATGATTCTATCGGAATTAACAATGACCTCAGCAGCCGTGAAAGCGATATTATCGGCATTATCGAATCTAAGCAGGAAGAAAATCTGCACTCAATCGTAGCTCAGCTGCTCCATCGTGATGAAAAACAGTATTGATTTTTGACAAAAACTATGTTAGATTTTGTATAAAAATATTTTTAACAGGTGCAAAAAATGACGGATATTACGAAAAATAACAATAAAAAACTATCGGAAATTATCTCTAAAATGGAAGAAATCTCATATCCTGAGCCATATGGTTCGGCCTATCTATCCGCACTTGAAAAAATGGATTTGGCGTCTGCTGATGAAGTCCTCAAAATTTTATCGGAAACCATCGGCGACAAAAATGTCGTTTTTTCGGACAGCATACCCGACTTCAGCGATTTGTTCTGCGCCGCGTGCAAAGAGGCGACTCTGCTCAATGTTGCAGAATATGTTCCGCAGATTTTTGAAAAGAACGAACAATTTTTCTTTACGGCCAGCCACAAATTTTTGATGCATTTTCCGGTTTTGAACAAACTCGTGAAAAATCAGCTGGATAAGATGCAAAATATCGATGCGAACAATGCCGGCAAATATTCGGCCGTTTTGCTTGATGTTTTGTCTTCCGAATCGCCCCGAAGCGCAAAAAGAACCTTTGATAAAATTTTCAAAACTCCGGATTCGCAGTTGGCAAAAAAGGTGTTTAACAAACTCGGTATGTTGAGCAATGTTTTTCCGACGCTGAAAGAATATCTGTTTGCAAAAAACGAGATAATTGTCGGCTCGGTTGAATATTATCGCAACCTCGGTGATTTTATGAAAAAAATGCCTGATTGCGACTATGTTTTGCAAAAATTCGAAAGAGCTGTTGTGTCTGATTTGAATACGCCGGCATCACTGTTGTGTGCATTTGATGTTCTCGGCAAAATCGCGTTGGAAGTATATCCCGATCAGGAAGAACGCGTCCGCCGGGTTATTGAAAAAGGCGTTGAAAACCCTAAAAACAGCCGCGGCAGCGCCAAAACCGGATACAGATTTTTGGAGCGTTTTGACAAGCTGACCAGCAACATTATCTGGGGGAAAAAAATTCAAAAATCAGACAAAAACAAATTCGGCTGGATTCCGAACTGCAGCGTTGATCTTGAAAAACCATGCGTTTTGTGCTTGTGCGGCGACGGAGCAAAAGACGAAAAAGCCGCCAGCGGATATGCAGGCAGCGTCTATAATCTGTTATACAGAAACGATATGGAAAATGATGCGAATGTATATGCCGTTGCCTATGATTTCGGCGATTTTATGAAACCGAACATCGCCCGCACGGTACAGATGATAGAAAAAAAGCATATGAGACGCCCGGAATCTTTCCGCTATCCGCCTACATTCGACGATAAAAACCCGAATTACATCAATGAGATTTTCAACAAATTTATTTTGCCGAGGATTTCAAAAGACAACGGGAAAACCCGTCTTTCAACCGAGGAAGCAAAAGAAAATATCCGCAAAATGACCATTTTTGCGCATTGCCACGGCGCATACACCGCCCTAAAGCTTGAAGACCTGACACAATATAAAATGCAGGAACTCGGATATCACCCGAAAGAAGCCACAGAAATCCAAAAACAGCTTTTGGTTGTTACACAATCCCCGTATTGCCCGCTCGGTGTTTCAAAATCAACCATGGTTTCGTTTGCATCGGCCGATGATGATGAAGTTTCGCATCATAACCATTTTCAAAAGGCTTTGCAAAAAATCAATCGTATGAATCCAATCAAATTAAGCTATTTTCCTGAAGAAAAAGGAAATTTAATTTTGGTCGGGAAAATGGGCGAATCGTTTGATAACCACAATTTTTGGGGATTTGAGCCGCTTCCGAGAATGGAGGACGATGTTAAACTGTTTATGATAATGGAAGGAAACGCCGTTGTCGAAGGAGTTAAAAGATCGTGCGAAAACCGAGATATTCCGTCGGTTCAAAAACTGATTGCTCCGGGCGAAAGAATGGCGCTTTTGTTCCAAAAAATGGAAGAAAACGGCAAAAATGTATATTCCGAGATTACCGGACAGACAAGAACCGCCTTTCGTCTGTTTAAAACAACGGAACAAGCTCCGTACAGCGAAGTTGGTATCTATCAAAATAAATTTGCTAAAACAAAATAGATTGGTGGGCCATAGAGGTAACGCTCCTCTGTCTCATCCATGTCAAGGATGTGTTCTGCTTTTAAACTAATGTCCCTAAGCCGTCTATATATTTATATGATAGAAAAATAAATTGCAAGAAAAAATGATTGAAAATTTCGACTTTTTCTGTATAATTGCAGAAAATAAGGTATTTGACTATGACGGACAAGGTTGAATTTGATATAGATTATTCTGCAATCAAGGTTGTTGATGAATTTAATTCTCACAACTTCAAATTTCCGCTTGTTCTTTCGATTCCGCATTCCGGAAGCTTTTTGCCCCCTGATTTTATAAAAAAAACCGCAGTCAGTGAAGAATCTTTGCACAAAAATGAAGATATTTATGTCGACGAGTTGATGAAAAAAGCCGTTGATGCCGGAATTTGCACCGTCAAAATGAATGTTTCGAGAGTTTTTGTTGATGTAAACCGCGACAAAATCGAATTCGATTCCGGTATGTTTTATGATTATCCGATACAAGAAAACCTTATCAGAAGCAAACGATGCCGTTATGGAATCGGCGTAATCCACCGCGTAAATTTTCAGGGTGAAGAAATTTACGGCGGTATGCTCTCATACCCTCAAACCATGATGCGGATTCGCAAAGTTTATGATGTTTATCACAAATCGCTGCAAACCGCAATAAACCGCTGTATTAAAAAATTTGGTTTTTGTCTTGTGCTCGATGCACATTCTATGCCCTCAAAAATATGCACAAGCGTTAACAGCGCCGCAAAAATAGACTGCTGCATCGGCGATTTATTTGAACAGAGCTGTCCGAAAGCCGTTTCCGATTTTTTGGTCTCCGCGCTTGAAAAAAACGGATTCGCCACTACCTGTAATGTACCATATTCCGGAGCTTTTATAACTTTTAACTATTGCCAGCCACGCAAAAAAATCTTCACTTTGCAGCTTGAACTCAATCGTGTACTGTATGCAAACGAGGACAGCCTTGAAAAAAGCGAGTATTTTCAAGGTATAAGCGAAAGAGTTTGCGATGCCGTAATTGCTCTGGCAAAAAAAATGGTGGACTTTAAATTATAATTTTGCTATAAACCGAATTCGATTTTTGTACAAATTTGTTTTTTGTACATATTGTGTTAACGGCTGAAAAGCCTGTGAAACAATTTTGTTTCCGTTGAAATGAAACGCCTTGCGGGGATTTTTGATGAGGCTTTAAGGCGAAAGGAGGTCGCCCCTTTATGGCGTCAAAATTTATGTTTTTTTTGTGTTTGCTGCTGTTTATTCAGCCGGTGCAGGCAAATCAAGCCGAAGTCGGGGTAAACCCACCGCAAACATTTGATGATAATATGCTCTGTTTTCAAGCCACCGCTGAAATGGAAGGAAAATACGGAATCGAAAAGCACCTTTTGAGCACAATTTCGAGCGTTGAGGCAGGAAAATGGGACAGCCGCCGCGAACAGTTTATGGCTTGGCCTTGGACCGTAAATGCCAACGGACGCGGATATTATCTCCCATCAAAAGCTGAAGCCATCAAAAAAGTACGCCAGCTCAGAGCTCATGGCGTTCAAAGCATTGATGTCGGCTGCATGCAGATAAATCTTAAATATCACAAAAAAGCGTTCAGTTCGCTTGAAGATGCGTTTAATCCGCAAAAAAATGTTGAATACAGCGCAAAGTTTTTGAAAAAACTGTACGAACAGCGCGGAAATGACTGGAACAAAGCCGCTATGGCTTATCATTCGAAAAACCCGCTCAAAGGCAAAAATTATAAGCTTAAACTCGGATACCGCTATGAGCAGCTGCGCACCGCATTCAATTCTCCAGAGTTTAATATATTTTAGAGGTGGTTATGATTGCAAAAAAATATAGCAAAAATTATGAAATCAAAACTTATGAAGCAGACAAAAATTCTACTCTGCGCATTCCCACCCTGATGAATATTTTTCAGGACGCGGCCGATGAAAGCGCAACATCGCTTGGTTTCGGAATGGAATTTTGCCTGCAAAACGGAATGGCCTGGGTCGGTTCAAACTATTGCATAAGAATCAACCGCCTACCAAAAATTCACGAAAAAATCAAAATAGAAACATGGCCGTCAGAACAAAAAATGCTAACTGCATCGCGTGATTTTCGGGTTTTTGATGAAAGCGGAAACGAACTTATTGCGGCCTCAAGCCAATGGGTTTTGATTGATTTTGCCCGCAAACGCCCTATTCCGCTCAAAAACACACTGCCGGAATATTCTTTGATAGAAGAGCGCGCCGTACAAACGGATTTTCCGAAAATCCCGGCACCGGAAAATATTTCGATACGCAAAGAATTTGCCGTGCGGTTTGACGATATTGATATCAACAATCATGTAAACAACTCCGTTTATCCGCTGTGGGCATCAGAAACTGTCGACTCGGATTTTCGCCTAGCCCATGAGCCGCAACAAGTTGATATTTCGTTCAAAAAAGAATGCAGATTCGGTGAAACCGTCGAGATTTTGACTCAAACGGAAGGCCTTGTTTCAACTTCGGTCATCAAGTCATTAAGCGACGGCAGAGAATTATCTTTGGTAAAAATTTTGTGGCAAAAAATATAATTCGGCACAAAAAAGCCTCAAATATTGATATTTTTAAAGAAAATGCTTGAATTTAATCTGTAGATTTATATCCTATAGATATAAACATATTATCGTTTACATAATTTAAGGACACTTCTATGCTTAAAAATATCAAGACTTTTGCCGCTATGGCTTTTTTCTCGATTTTCGGGCTGATAAACAGTGCATCGGCATCGGAAATAGATTTGAATATCCCTTCTCTCAAAGATGTAACTTATAATTTCAACGGAACAATAGTTTCCGGTTATGATCTTATGATTTACGGAATGTGGGTTTGCGGAATTGGCATAATTTTCGGCTTGTACGAATTCTTCAAAATCAGAAGAATGCCAGCTCATCCTGATATGCTACGCATTTCGGAAACAATTTATGCAACATGCCGCACATATATGCACCAACAGGGCAGACTTCTCGCTGTTTTGGAATGCTTTATCGGTGCCTGCATTTTCTACTATTTCTTTTATCTGAACGGGCTGCCGCTGGCAAAAGTTCTCAATATTCTGCTTTGGTCGGTATTGGGAATTTTGGGCTCTTATCTGGTAGCCTGGTTCGGAATGCGCATCAACACCTATGCAAACGCAAGAACCGCTTTCAAGTCTTTGCGCGGAAGAGCTTATCCGGTGATGAGCCTGCCGCTGCGTTCAGGAATTTCTATCGGCGTTTTGTTGATTTGCGTAGAGCTGTCGATGATGCTTTCGATTTTGGCGTTTGTACCGCGTGACTATGCCGGAGCTTGCTTTATCGGATTTGCCATCGGCGAATCGTTGGGAGCATCTGCTTTGCGTATCTGCGGCGGTATTTTTACAAAAATTGCCGATATCGGAGCCGACTTGATGAAAATTATGTTCAAAATCGGTGAAGACGATGCCAGAAACCCAGGTGTTATTGCGGACTGCACCGGCGACAATGCCGGCGATTCGGTAGGCCCGACCGCCGACGGATTTGAAACATACGGCGTTACCGGTGTTGCTCTTATCAGCTTTATCGTGCTCGGTACCGGTATGTTTTATAATGAAAACCAACAAATAGAGATGATGGCAAACGGCATTGATATTCAGGCTCGTTTGATTGTCTGGATTTTTGCAATGCGAATTTTGATGGTTTTGACCTCTATTTTGGCATACGGGTTTAACTCCCGCACAACAAAATATCTTTTGGGTCAAAAAACCAGATTTAATTTTGAATTGCCTCTGACGACTCTGATTTGGCTTTCTTCAATTCTTTCAATCGCGGCAACATTCTTTGCTTCTTATATGATGCTTGCCGATATGGACGAAGATTTGTGGTGGAAACTTTCTATCATCATCAGTTGCGGAACTTTGGCTGCAGCGCTGATTCCGGAATTTACAAAAATCTTCACCTCGTCAAAATCAAAACATGTTCAAGAGATTGTCAACGCCAGTGAAGAGGCCGGCGCATCGCTTAATATTATCTCGGGTATTGTAGCTGGAAACTTCTCTTGTTTTTGGCAGGGCAGCGTTATGGTTGTGTTGATGGCAATCGCTTTCTTCACCTCACAGCTCGGGCTTGACGCCTATATGATTTATCCGTCTGTTTTCGCATTCGGTTTGGTTGCGTTCGGTATGCTTGGAATGGGACCTGTTACCATCGCGGTTGACAGCTACGGACCGGTTACCGACAACGCTCAGTCCGTATTCGAACTTTCGCAAATTGAACAAAAACGCGGAATCAAAAAAGACTTTTTGAAGAGATACGGCTTTGAGCCGAATTTTGAACTCGGAAAATCTTTGCTTGAAGAAAACGACGCAGCCGGAAATACCTTTAAGGCAACGGCAAAACCGGTACTTATCGGTACTGCGGTTATCGGCGCAACAACGATGATTTTCTCGATTATCCTTTTGCTTAAACTCAATCTTTCGATGCTTGACCCGTATGTTTTGTTCGGAATGATTTTGGGCGGCGCCGTAATCTATTGGTTCTCTGGTGCCTCAATGCAGGCGGTTTCAACCGGCGCATATCGCGCAATCAACTTTATTAAACGCCATATCAAAATTGAGGGCACTGCGGCCGCATCGCTCAAAGATTCAAAGAAAGTAGTGAAAATCTGCACGGTTTATGCGCAAAAAGGTATGCTTAATATCTTTATCGTAATCTTTTCGTTTACGATTGCGTTTGCCTGCTTTAATCCGAACCTGTTTGCAAGCTATTTGATTTCCATCGCGATTTTCGGACTGTTTCAGGCTCTGTATATGGCAAATGCCGGCGGTGCTTGGGATAATGCCAAAAAAGTTGTGGAAGACGATATGCACGCAAAGGGAACTCCGCTGCATGATGCGGTTGTTGTCGGCGATACGGTCGGCGATCCGTATAAGGATACATCTTCAGTTTCACTCAACCCGATTATCAAATTTACGACATTGTTCGGACTGCTTGCGGTTGAAATGGCGGCAAAAGCTCCGTTCGTCGTATCTCTGTGGTGCGGAATTATCTTCACTCTTATCGGATTGTTCTTTGTATGGCGCTCGTTCTACGGTATGAGAATTGAGCCGAGTGCAAAAGACTGATTCTTATAAAACGCAAAATCCCCGAAGTAAAAATTTCGGGGATTTTTTATACCTGATATTTGCTGCAACAAGGCTGATGCGCATCAATCATTCCGATTGCGCACAAATATGAAAAAATTGTGGTAGAGCCGACAAATTTCATTCCTCTCCGTTTGAGATTTTTCGAAATTTTATCCGACAATTCGGAGGTTGTTTCAACTCCGTCGCTTTTAATTATTTTGCCGCCAATAAAAGTTTGCAGATATTTTTCAAACGAACCGAATTCTTTTTGAATTTCACAAAAAATCTTGGCATTCGTTATTGTTGCACGAATCTTGCCGATATGGCGGATTATGTCGGAATTGTTGACCAGTTCCAATACCTTCTGTTCATTGTAATTTGCCACAACTGACGGCTCAAAATTGTCAAAAGCGACCTTAAAAGCTTTTCTTTTGTGCAACACACACTGCCACGACAAACCGGCGACAAAAGTTTCCAAAACAAGCATCTCAAACAACAATCGTTCGTTGTTTGTTACCAAAACACCCCATTCTTTGTCATGATAGAGCACATAATCGGCATCGGATTCATCAACCCAAGAACAACGAGACATTTTATACCCCTTTTATGCGCCCGATATTAATTTTCGGCGGAATTCCGAACATTCTTTTATATTCGCGGCTAAACTGGCTTGCGCTTTCATACCCGACCGCATACGCCGCATTTGCCACATTGACATTTTCGGACAACATCATTCTGTGAGCCTCATACAAACGCAGCTTTTTTTGATATTGAAGCGGGCTGAGGCTGGTGACTTTGCTGAAATTTCGATAAAAAGAAGAACCTGCCATATTAAATTTTTGAGCCAATTCATCAATTTTAAGAGGTTTCCTGAAGTTTTCCTTCAGCCACGATACCGCATTTGCAATCTGGTTGTTTTGCGATCCGCTGGTATTAACCGAGGCCAAAATATCGCCGAGCGACGAGGTCAGCAACAGATAATATATTTCTTTTAATATCATCGGGGCCATAATTTTTTGCCTCTGCGGATTGTCGATAAGGCAAATCAGCCGATAAAACGCATCTAAAAGATCTTCAGAAACCTGTTCAACTCCCATTGAGCGGCGGGAATATTCGTTTGAGGCAACAATACCCTCACCCATAAGCTGACCGATAACTTTGCTGTCCAAATCCATAACAATCGTAATAAACGGTTTTTCTTCAGACGCCTCGACAATGCTGCTGACCGTTGGAATATCAATAGACGCGATAACAATTTCATTTTCATTGTACACAAGTTTTTCCGAGCCTAAAACCGCCTCTTTTTTCCCCTGAAGCACCAAAATCGCCATCGGTCTGTACATACAATGCTGATTAAATGTAGGCTCCGTACGCATCGCGACACTGATTCCCTTAATCGGAGTTTCCATTATGCACGGGTGTGTAAAAAGCGATTGAACCTTGTCTTTGAGTAATTGTCTTTTTTCTGTCAGTTTATCCATATTTGTCCCCTTTTAAATCGAATAATAAATACTGTTTTTTGTTTTCTGCAACAAAAAATGATAGAATCAGGCAATTTTTTGATAAAATCTGGTCTGGATATTTATAAAAATCGTGATTAAACTCTCTTCAAAAATAATTATGTTACTATTGAAGGAGAAAAAAATATGTCAGTTCTTGATAAAATAAATGGTCCTAAAGATATAAAATCGCTTGATTTGTCGCAGCTTGACACCCTTGCGGAAGAAGTTCGCGCCGCGGTTCTGAACAAGGTCAGCAAAATCGGCGGCCATGTCGGACCGAATCTCGGAATTGTGGAAGCGACAATCGCTCTGCACTATGTTTTCAACTCCCCGATTGATAAAATTGTATTCGATGTTTCTCACCAATCTTATCCTCACAAAATTTTAACCGGAAGAAAAAACGGATTTCTTGAAGATTCGCAGCTTTATCACTGGTCGGGATATACCAACCCGAACGAAAGCGAACACGACTTTTTCACCGTCGGACATACATCAACTTCTGTCAGTTTGGCTTGCGGACTGGCAAAAGCGCGCGATGTTCTGCATCAATCCGGTAATGTGATTGCACTCATCGGAGACGGCTCAATCAGCGGCGGCGAAGCGTTGGAAGGTTTCAGCAATGCCGCAGCCTCAAACAGCAACATCATTATTGTTGTAAACGATAACGAAATGTCGATTGCCGAAAATCACGGCGGATTATATACCGCACTGCGTACACTGCGCGAAACAAACGGAAAGTCCGAAAATAACTGGTTTAAGGCTATGGGCTTTGAATATCATTATGTTGAAAACGGCAACAACATTGCCGATTTGATAAATGTGTTCAAAACGGTTAAGGACACCACCCGCCCGACCGTTGTTCATATTCACACACTTAAAGGAAAAGGCTATGCTTTGGCAGAACAAAACAAAGAAGCATGGCACTGGAATGTTCCGTTTGACCTCAAAACCGGCGCTCCAAAATTTGATATGAGCGGCGAAAGCTATAAGTCCGTCACCGCAAAACATCTGGTAGAAAAAGTTAAACAGGATTCGTCAATTGTGGTTGTCAACGCCGGAACTCCGGGCGCTGTCGGGTTGTCTCCGGATATACGGGCTCAAATCGGCTCAAACTTTGTTGATGTCGGGATTGCCGAAGAGCATGCGGTTGCGATGACTTCCGCTTTAGCCAAAGGCGGTTGCAAACCGGTTTATCTGTGCCTCAGCACCTTTATTCAGCGCACATATGATCAACTTTCGCAAGATTTGTCCATCAACAACAATCCGGCCGTAATTTTGATATTCTACGGCTCGATGGGCGCGCTGAACGATGTTACACATATGGGAATTTTTGATATTCCGTTGATTTCAAATATTCCTAATATCAAATACTTAACTCCGACTTGCAAAGATGAATATCTCTCGATGCTCGATTGGGCGATTGATCAAAAAGAATCGCCGGTTGTCATCAGAGTTCCGCTGAATCTTGCCTCACCAGAAGTTGCCGTTGAAAAAGATTATGCAAATGTCGGCTATCAGGTTGTAAACAAAGGTTCTAAGGCAGCGCTGCTTGCGGTCGGAGATTTCTTGGATTTAGGCCGCGAAGCCGTAAAAGCACTGGCTCAAAAAGGCATCAAGGCAACACTTATCAACCCGCGCACAGTCACGGAAATTGATGAAAAAACACTTGATGAGCTCAAGCAAAATCACAGCCTTGTCGCCACTCTTGAAGACGGCGTTGTCAGCGGCGGTTTCGGCGAAAAAATCGCCCGTTATTACGGCACCGATGACAAGATGAAAGTGCTCTGTTTCGGCGCTCCGAAAGTGTTTACGGACAGAATCTCGGCAGAAAAGCTTCACAAACGCTATCATCTGACACCGGAACAAATTTGCGACGACATTATTAAAAACCTTTAGCTGACTAAAGATTTATACAATGAAGAAACTTATTTTTTTAACTCTTTTTGCGGTTATCGGAGCAATATGCTTTGCATATTCAAAATATGCATCTGCTCAAATTGAAAACTCTAAAACAACAGAGGAAAAAGCTATGACAGACAAAAAAAGCATCGTTATTTATTTTTCACGCGCGGACGAAAATTACGGCGTCGGCTATGTGGATAAGGGCAACACACAATATCTGTCCGAATTTATTGCCGATGCAACCGGCGCGGATATGTTCAAGGTTGAGCCTGCTGTTCCGTATGCAAAAGATTATGATACCGCAGTTGAAGAAGCAAAAAGAATTTTTGCAAAAACATCTTTTTCCTTTAATACAAAATTATTATGGAAAAGTTTTGTTGATTTTAGGAAATGATGACTATAAACGAAATTTAAATTTTTTAGAAAACACCCAACAGGAAATTGGTTTCAGCTTACTTTATCACCCTTTGTTTATAGATAATTTTTACTTTGTCGGATACTCTTATGTTCCATATACCCCTTTTAAATGGAAAGATTGGGAAAGAAGAGACCTCAAAACAGACACTATAAAAAATTTACGCGCAGATGCCTCATTAACCGGATTTATTGATTATGATATTCCGTACAATATCATAAACGGTTTTGAAAATCACTCCATAGAAGATGATTTGGAAAAACTAATCAGCGATATTCCGGCCGAAAAACTCGTTTTAATAACACATGCCCCGCCATCTGATACCAATACGGATTTAACAAAAGATTCAAATGGAAATTTATTGCATGTAGGTTCTCGAGCAATAAGAAAAATTATTGAAAAGAAACAACCTGTTTTAAGTTTGCACGGTCATATACACGATACTGTACAAAACAGCGGGATTTTTCCTGATTATATAGGAAAGACAAAATGCTGTGCAGTAAGCAACAATCACATCGGTGTAAATCCGTTTATTGTTGAAATCAATACATTACCTCAAATTACTATTGAAAGAAAAATGTTATAAAATTTTCAGTTTTTTACATCTGTTCGGAATATGTGTCCCAAAGGGATTCCTGCTCTTCGGTTTCTTTTAATATTTCATTTAAGCGGCGGTTCAACGCGGCATAATCGGTATTTGCTCCGCCGGCAGCGATTTTTTCTTCCGTTTCTTTCTGTTCTTCATATAATTTTGCAAGAGTTTCTTCAACTTTTTTTATCTTAAAAGAAAGCGAGCTTTTCGACATTTTCTTTTCTTTCGGAGCTGCCGATTCTTCTTTGTGTTTCAGTTTTTCCGCAGGCTTTTCATCAAGCAGAATTTTGCGATAATCTTCCAAATCCCCGTCAAATTTTTTGCAGGTTTTATTGCGCACAATCCAAAGAGTATCGCATACGCATTGCAGAATATGAAAATCGTGCGTAATCAAAATTACCGAACCGTTATATTGATTGAGCGCATCAATCAGCGCCTCGCGCCCTTTCAAATCCAGATGGTTTGTCGGCTCGTCAAGCAGCAGAATATGCGGTTTTGCAAAACATATTTTTGCCAACACAAGACGGACTTTTTCTCCGCCGGAAAGCTTGCCTGTCATTGTTGTTGCTTTTTCTGCCTCCAGCCCGAATTGCGCCAGATATGCGCGAACCTGAGATTCCTTTTGTCCCGGCATAAACCTGCTCATAAAAGCAACAGGAGTTTCGTCCGTCGGCAGACTTTCATTTTGATGCTGATTGAAAAATCCGACCTTGAGTTTTGAAGATTTGAACAGTGTTCCACTCATCGGCTTCAGCTCGCCGGCGAGCAGTTTTGCCAGAGTTGACTTTCCGTTTCCGTTGCGCCCCAAAAGCGCAATTCTTTCGTTTTCGCCGATTACCATATTGAGTTTTGTAAGCACCGGAACATCGGTATATCCGACCGAAACATCTTCAAGCCTGATATACGGAGGCGCCAATTCTTCGGCTTTCGGGAAATTAAACACATCTTTTCTTTCTGGCAAAAGCTCCGGCTCCTGCCCCATTTTTTCAAGTATCTTAATCCTGCTTTGCGCTTGTTTTGCTTTGCTTGCCTTATAGCGAAATCGGTCAATATATGATTGAAGATGCGCGCGTTTTTCGTTGTCTTTTTGAATCTGTTTTTTCAGATTTTCCGTTTTCAGCAAGAAAGTTTTTTGAAATGTATGATAATTTCCGTGATAGAGCACGAGTTTTTTGTTTTCAAAATTCAAAATTTCTTCGCAGTTATTATCCAAAAATTCTTTGTCGTGGCTGATTAAGAGCAAAGTTCCGCGATATTTTTTAAGATAATTTTCAAGCCAGACGACAGCCTCCCAATCAAGGTGGTTTGAAGGCTCATCAAGCAACAGAATATCAGAATTTTGAAACAGCGCACCGGCCAAAGTCAAACGCATACGCCAACCGCCGGAAAAATCGTGTATCGGCCGCACAAAATCTTCCTGTTCAAACCCAAGCCCGTGCAAAATTGACGCCACGCGGCTTTCCGCCGAATCCGACCCGAGACTGCGCAGATGTTCATGTATCTCCGCAAGCTCCGTATCTGCTGCGGTTTGCAATTTTTCGCGATAATATTTCAGAGCTCGGTCTTTGTTCAACACAAACTGCAAAATCGGCACGCTTGTGTCTTCAATTTCTTGTTCAACGGTCGCAATTATTGCATCTTTGGGTATTTGTATCTCTCCCAAAAACGGCTGAATCTGCCCCAAAATCGCTTTGAACAAAGTAGATTTTCCGCAACCGTTATCACCGATTACGCCGACTTTTTTGCCGTCGGAAATTTGACAGGAAGCTCCGGTCAACAGCTCTTTTCCGGCAATCATCAATGTTATGTCTTCAATTTTTATCATATTGCCGTTGTATTATATTCACCGCAAAAATTCAAGACTTTTATCCGCTCAAAAAATCGGATTATACGCCCATTGCAAAAGTGCCTGCCGCTGCCGTTTTCGACATTCTCCATCGAGCGGCATACAATTTTTTTGAACTTGCGCCAAATGCCTTTTAAAAGCCCGCCATCTTTTGATTTGAAGCTCGTCAAGGCCGGCAATTCTGCGCCCGCTGTAATATCTGCAATACCACTGAAACCAGCCTCTGACATCGGGACCGTATATCCAGCCGTTCAGACGCCATTGTTGCAGCGACAATCGTGACTTTATCTTAAAATAATTGCAGTTTATATCCGGTTTTTGCGGCGACAATCTTGCGTTTTCAAACCAATAAGACGGAAATTCGTTTTGGCAGTCATTCAGATAATGCCCCTCAAAAATTCCCATTTCCAACATCTGTTTCGGCGAAAGCTCCGGCACAAAACCTTCGGCAAAATCTTTACCTTCTTCTGCGGTTCGCTCATAAACATAGCGCTGCTGCATTTTATCGTTTACAACTATTTGCATAATCACCTTCCGAAAATGATATATGCGCAGTCTGACAAAAATCAAACACCATTCATCGTTATCATCTTTATACTTCTTAAAAACAAAAAAAGACTCCTACCTATTTTAAGGTAGAAGTCATCAGCCTTGCGGCGGTTTGATTATCACATAATCAGGGAGAACATCATTCCCTTTTTTGCGGCAATGCCTGCCTTATATATTCATCGCATATATACAGCAGTCGTCATTGCTGGCATAATATTGTTTAAGCCGCGCTTCAAGCTCAAACCCGCAGTTGTCATAAAATTTGCGGGTCGGGGTATAGCTCGGACGACCATCGGTTTTCAGATATATCTTTGTTCCGCCGATGCTCTTAATTTCCTCAATCACATAATTCAAAAGCATTCTGCCGATGCCTTTTCCCTGATGCTCCTTGTGGGTTGCAAGCCAATAAAGCTCATATGTGTTGATAGAATCCGTAATTTTGCCATAGCAGATAAATGCGCATACTTTGCCGTTTTCTTCCGCCAGCGCAAATCTGATATCGTGCGCGGCATCACTCAATTTCGGGTTTTGTTGAATATCAAAAGCCTCTTCGGCCAAAGCTGCCGTTATGTCAACATCGTTTGAATCGAAAATTCCGGTAGATTGCGAAATTTTTCTGACATCATCAATGTCGCTTGATTTTATTTTAGAACGAAAGGAAAGCATAATTACACTCCTTTCAGAACGATTGCGCCCTCATTATTGCACAATTTATTAACCCGCGCCTTCGGGTGAGATTCGTGTATCATAAAAAATCCGTATATTGTTAATCCAAATAAGAGAAAAACCTCTCTTACCCGAACAATATGCACCTTTTTGACAATATAATCAAGAGGGATAAAATATTTTTTGTAAAAAATATTGACTTGTAAATATTTTTGGACTAAACAGATATTGTTTTCAGACCATTGCTTCATCGTCTAATGGTAGGACAGCGGACTCTGACTCCGTTAATCTTGGTTCGAATCCAGGTGAAGCAGCCACAGTTCAAAAATCGCCAGAAATGGCGATTTTTTCTTTATAAATCAACAACTTAACCGAGTCCGAAAATTTATATCATTACAGGCTCAAATATGAATCATCTTCGGACTACTTTTTATGACTTCTTTTATTTTTCAAGTAGTTATCAATTTAAGCAACAACCATATCTTCAGGAAATTTTGCTGATAGAACCTGATTTTCATTAAATTTTGTGAAACTCAAAAAATTATAGTTGTTTTATTTCTGGAATATCCCAATCTCTTTCTTTTATCTTTCCCGTTTGATAAAATTCTGTAATCAGATTGATAAACTCCTTAAAATCAGGATTTTCTTTAGTAATTCTATCAATCATATCCCAATCTAGTTCTTTTTTCTCTATAGCAGGAATCAAAATTTGACTTTCTGATGGATTTTCACAATTTAGCTGAATTAAACCAATATTATGCCCGCTACACAATATACGCAATTCATCCATTGCTTTTTCTTCAACAGATTGAGCAACTAAATAAGAATAATTTGCCCAACTTGAATTTGATACCGTTTGAAAGAAATATTCTCGGACATTAGATAGATTAATTTTTATTTTTACTTCAAACGACCATAATGATGTTTTATTAAAGGCGTGTTTTCCAGCACAGGATATAACATCATTATCCCATCCATCTGATAAGTTTTTCAAACCGACAATATCCGGATGTAGCCATTTATTTCCATTACTTCCTTTGGAGTTAGAAGACTTTCGTTCATCTATTCTCTTAGGATATATATTCAATTCATTATACAAATATTCACACAAAATCGGATATGAATCGTGTTCCGGATGTCCATTTGTTCTAGAAACCTTTTCAGCATCTTTAATTTCTTGCACATCACTCTTTTCTGAATAATAATACTTTCTTGGACGTTCTGCTGTTATTTTAATATTTGGAGATAAAGATAATATACGTTTTTTATATGCCCCAATTTCAGCAACAAGCTGATTGAGCAAAGTTTCTTTATTGTCAACCGGAACGATTGTTGCTTTACTTCTTTCCATTTTGGCTAAACATTCATCATTTTTATTATCCCAAATCCATTCAGCCAACTGTCTTGCTGTAAATTCTTTATTCGGACTCTTTTTTAATACATCAACAACTGTTTTGCTTAAATTTAACGCCATAACTAACTTCTTTCTAAAAATAAACCTAGAAGTAGGATAAATTACAGATAATAAAAAAACAATATATTTGATGTTGTTATTAACTTGATTAAAATTTCATAATAAATTATCCCATAATACCTAAATTTGATTTTCATAACAAAACCCATATCAAAACCAAAATCGTTTATACTGGGTAAGAAAATAACTTTTGTTATCGAAAAATAAAAGTTGTTTCAACTTCGGATTCTTAACGTCCCGAAGTCAGACTAAAATTTTAATCATCTCAATACCTTGAGCTTGAGCACTTTTTTACCTAAATAATCGGTATAGTTAACAATAAAGGTCAAAATGTCTATGATTTCTGAATATGTATCTAAAATAAAAAATTTTAACAAACCTAAAAAACTTGATTGTTTTTTTGAAACAAACAAGGGACAAATCATACAATTAAATAAACTGCAATGTATTGAAAGAATTACTCATTTTTTATTATTTTTATTGGTATTAGTGATTTGCTATATCTGTTGCAATTGGTTTGGCGAAAGACTTACTGATAGTGTATTCGATAAACAGTATATGTATAGCATATTTTTGATACCATTATTCCTTTATATTAAAGATTTTAATAATATTTTTGATGCTTGTTTTGCTAGAGCCATTTATCATAAAGAATATATAACAGTAAAAAAGGGGCTTTTCTATCGTAGCTATGATAAGTTATATATAAAGGATATTAATAATATTGAGTTATATAGATCTTTAGGGGGAAAATTATTTGGGTACTGTACACTAAATTTTTATGCAATTGGAGGCTTAGTACAAATTCCTTATGTTATAGATAATACACATAATGTTCAAATAATTAAGCAAATAGTAGAGGCTACAGAACAAAATCAAAAAATTGAATAAAACAAAATTAAATAAAATTTAGTCCGCGAATTGCGAATTCACCCCAGCCACACTGAACAGAGGTTAGATTTTGAGGTCTAGCCTCTTGTTTTTTCATTTTTATCGGTCCGAATTATATTCCATAATATAATCGTTCATAACAAATCCGCGACCGATGTCGGAAACAACGGAATCTATCGTAACAAATCCCCATTTTTCGTACGCTTTTATTGTATTCAGATTATGTTTGTTTACTGTCAGGCGTATTTTTTGATATCCGTTTTCGCCGGCAAATTTTTTGATAAAATCAAATGCGATTGTACCGATTCCCTGATGACGAAATTCTTTTTTGATATAAAGTTTTGATAAAAATAAATAGTCTGATTTTTTACTCATTCCGATATATCCGGCCTTTTCATTTTTTACCAGAATATAAAAATAAACATAGTTTTTGTTTGCAATCTGCTCTTCCATTGCTTTTTGCGACTGAAACTTTTCAACCATATAGTCTATCTGTTCGTTTGAAAGAATACATGTCCAATATTCGTGCCAAATCTCAGATGTCAATTCGGCCAACCGTTTCATATCATCGGCTTTGACAAAGCTTATATCATTTGTCATCTTCGTTTTCTTCCCCTTTGAGATTATCCAAAAACTGATTTTCTATCTTCAGATATTGATCAAGCAGCCAGCGTGATTGCGAAATCAGAAAAACGGAAGCAACTAGCATTATCAAAATAACTTTCGGATTTTCAGTCAAAAACTGATGCACCGCCGTCACAATAAAAAACGCAACGACAATCAGGCGGAAACTGGTTAATATCAGCAACGGTAATCTGTTAGCCTTTTTTGTGTGCCACAACAGAATATATATGCGCGAAATTTTTTCGTTTGAAAGCAAAAAGTCTTTCATTTTTGCCTTATTTTCGTGCAGAACATTGCGAATCGCGACCAATCTTTGCGGAGAACATTTTTCTTCGTCCGGATTCGTTTTGCATTCTGCCTCAATTTTTTTCACCTTTCTGTTCAGCTTGAAAATATTCAAAATATTCTGAATTTTTTCCGAAAAAATCACATTCCAGCCGATCAGTCCTTTCAGGAACGGAGACATTACCGTCAAAGCAATAATCGTCAGCAACACTCTTGAGACAATATCAGGCAGATGTTCCTGCGTATACGGTTTGATTATCTGATTTATGAAAACAATAATCGCATACAAAATCAGCGAAAACAAAAATACGCGGATAAAATAGCTTTTGAACAACGCGCGCCACAATCTTTCTTCGGTTGCTGCTTTGATATCCGAACGGCTGGTCAGGTTGATATAACGGCGCCATTTTTCCGGCAGACGCTTATCAATAAATTTATAAACTCTGTCGGCTGATTTTATCATTATAGGCGTCAAAAAGGTCGTAACCACCGAAACCGCAACGATAATCGGATACACAAACGAATCGAGAACACCGATGCTCATACCGAGCGATGCGATAATAAACGCAAATTCACCGACCTGCGCAAGCGAAAATCCGCTTGAAACCGCGGTTTTTAAGTTTTGACCGGAAATCACGAAACCAAAAACCGAAAATGCCACTTTTCCGATGATTACCACCAATGTGATTATCAAAATCGGATAGGCATATGTCACCAACATTTGCGGATTTACCATCATTCCGACCGTTACGAAAAATACCGCACCGAAAAAATCTTTAAGCGGCTTTATAACTCCTTCGATTCGGTGAATAACGCCTGTTTCTGACAGAATCGAGCCCATAATGAACGCACCGAGAGCTGAAGAAAAACCAAAATATACTGCCAGATATACCATTGAAAGACTGAGTGCAATCGCAACCAAAAGCAACATTTCGTCGCTCAGAAAATCTTTGATTTTTTTCAGCGCGGTCGGCACGATATATATTCCGAACACAAAGCATAAAATCAAAAATGTAAACAATTTGAAGGTGCTCAGCCCGAGCTCGCCGCCGTTGATTCCTTTTCCGATTGCAATGGTCGGAAGCAAAACGAGCAGCAAAATCCCCATAATATCTTCAATCACCAACACACCGAACACCAAATCGGTAAATTTTTGTTTTTTGATGTTCAAATCATCAAAAGCTTTGATGATAATGGTGGTTGAAGACATAGAAATCATTGACCCGAGGAAAAAGCTGTCGATTGTGCTCCAGCCCAAAAACATTCCTACATAATGTCCAACAAAAAGCATCAGAAATATGTTGAGCGTTGCGGTAATCATCGCCGATTTTCCGACGCTGACCATTTTTTTGAAACTGAACTCAAGCCCCAAACTGAACAAAAGGAATATAACCCCGATATCAGCCCACAAAGTCAGGTTTTCTCTGTCGGTTACGGTCGGCACCAAATTGAAATACGGTCCGGCAAAAATCCCCGCCAGCAAATATCCCAAAACCATAGGCTGTTTAAGCTTCTTAAAAATCAGTGTCGTAATCGCCGCATAAACGGTAATGAGCATCAAATCAACAATCAGTGGGTGAATACCGTGCATATCATATTTCCCTTCAAAAAAACCACACCGGTGCAGTGTAGTTTTTTATCTTATAATGGTTAAGATTTTTATAAATTATTTCGCTCTTTTTTGCAGCTTTTTCTGCTTTTGTTTGATATATTTTTTGTTGACCGAAAAACCGAGGCTGCCGAGATTTCTGCCCAAAGTATAATAGTGTCCGTGGGCAAAAGCCAAAAGTCCGGCCTTGTCAAGATTAAGCGCGCCGTTTTCTTCAATATATCTGTCATCAACATCAACCGCCAAAACTTCTGCCACAAACATATCGTGCGTGCCGTAGTGTTCGATTTTCAAGACCTTGCATTCAAGCGAAATCGGAGATTGTTCAATCTGCGGAGCCGAAACTTTGGTCGAAGCAATCGCCGTAAGGCCTGTTTCTTTGAATTTGTCGGTATCGCGGCCGGACTTTACACCACAATAATCAACCGCCTCAAAAAAACGGTATGCAGCCAGATTTATCACAAATTCGCCGCTTTCTTTGATAATATTGTGAGAATATCTTGACGGGCGAATCGAAACATATGTTATCACCGGATCGCTGGCTATCGTGCCGGTCCAAGCCGCAGTCATAACATTCGGATTTTCAACTGTTCCGCAAGAAACTAAAACTGGCGGCACCGGCGCCAGCAAAGTCCCTGCTCTCCATGCGATTTTTGCCATTTTCATACCCTTTCGAAAAATAAAACTTTTTTATTATATTAAGCATTATTTTTTCAATTTAAAGCAAAAAAAAGAAGCTCTTTGGGGAACAGAACTTCTTTTTTCGCCACAGCAATAAAATAATTACTGCGGCAAGGGGAAACTTTTGTCTAAAATATATATGCTTTTATATTTTTTGTCAACACATTTTTTTCATAATTAGGAAAAAATTTATTATTTGAGGATTAATCTGAAAAAATTATATAACAAAGGATTAAGAAAATATGTCGTTACTAAGGTCTGTCGCCACTTTCGGCGGATTTACAATGCTGAGCAGAATAACCGGATTTATCCGCGATGTCGTTCTGGCAAACTTTTTGGGCGCTGGAGCGGTTTCTGATGCGTTTTTTGTTGCATTCAAGCTGCCGAATCTGTTCCGCAGCCTTTTTGCCGAGGGGGCTTTCAGCGCCGCTTTTGTCCCGCTGATTTCGCAAAAACTGGCGTCTGAAGGCAAAAAACAGGCTGTTCACTTTGCATCTCAGGCAATTTCCGTTCTGGCATTTATCATTTTGATTTTTGTAATTTTGATGGAATTTGTGATGCCGTATCTGATTCCGGTTTTGGCTCCGGGGTTTGTAAACAATCCTCAAAAAATCGAACTTGCGACATTTTTATGCCGAATCACTTTTCCGTTTTTGTTGTTTATTGCGATAGTTTCTTTTCAGTCCGGAATCTTGAATTCTTTAGGGAAATTTGCCGCACCGGCCTGTGCTCCGATTATCTTAAACCTGATGATGATTGTATCCGCATTTGCTTTTTTGCCGTTTAATATCCAACCGGTTTATGGAATCGCGGTCGGCGTTACGACTGCCGGATTTCTCGAAATTTTGTGGCTGTCATACTTTTTGCATCGGCAAGGGGTCAAAATTCACCCGTATATCCGAATTTTTAAGATGTTCCGCCACCCGGATATTCAAACTTTGTTCAAACGAATCGCCCCTGGCGTTATGGGTGCCGGAATTTATCAGATAAATATGGCTGTTGACACCATTTTGGTTTCATTGGTCGGAACCGGAGCAATCTCGTGGCTGTATTATGCAAACAGGTTGCAGCAGCTTCCGCTCGGAGTTGTCGGAGCCGCAATCGGAGTCGCGGTTTTGCCGATTCTTTCAAAGCATATAAAAACCGAAAATTATGCCGAGGCAAAAGATGTACAGGATAAAGCCGTTGAATACGGACTGATTCTTTCGATGCCGGCAGCGGCATTGCTGATTGCCCTTGCCATACCGACGGTTAATGTTTTGTTTCAACACGGAAAATTTGCCGCTGAAGACACTTTGATGACCGCATATGCCGTGATTGCATATTCTTTCGGACTTCCGGCCTATGTGATGGTAAAAGCATTGGCTCCGAACTTTTTTGCCAGAGGAAACACCAAAACTCCGGTAAAATACAGCGCCATCGCCTTTTTGTTTAACTTAATCACCTGCATTATCCTGATGCAGTTTTTCGGGCATATCGGAATTGCGTGCGCCACCAGCGCCTCAGCGTTTGTTTCTTTGGGGCAATACATATACGGCCTGAAAAAACGCAGACATTGGTCATTTTCGGCCGATTTGCTCAAAAAAACCGCAAAAATTATTTTGGCATCTGTCTGCATGGGGGCTTTGGTTTTTGTTTTTCAGAGTTATATATGCTCAGTGTTCGATTTTGTGCACAGATACTGGATTGTGCGTTTTTGCATAATTTGCGGATTCGGAATTTTCGGAGTTGCAAGTTTTATAATTTTTGCTAAACTGTTCGGTGTATTTCGGATATCCGATTTTTACGCCCTTATCAGGAGAAAGAAAAATGCCTAAAATAAACTTTGAGCCATTCCTTAAAAAAACAAAACAGATTTTCAAAAACGCAGGAGATGTTTTTGAAAAAGCTTTTGCAACCGCAAAAAAAATCAAATGGCACAAAATAAAAGACTTTGCCGTTATTCTTCTTCAAAAGATTAAATCGTCATGGAAACTGATTACCGTCATAGTTCCGGCATTTATCGTTTTATATTATCCTCTCGGCGGATATCTGATGGAAAATATCGACACGGACACAACAAAGGATATCAAAGTTACTTCGGCAGAACAGTCAAATTTGGTAAACGCGATGGCCTTTTTGGTGGATAAAGAGATAAATCAAAATATCTGGACGCCGAATCTGCCGTTTTTCTTCCCGAGCTATTTTCTTGATAATATGCCGTCTTTCCAACTCGGAGAAATCGATGCGGTTTCAAAAACAGCCAAAACTTTTGCCTCTTTGGTAAAAAAATATTCCGATACGGAAGATAAAAATCTTCAAAAAGCGGCCGAATATCTTTCTTATCCGGCAACCGTGTGGATGTTTGCCCCAAATTCCGATTCCATTTTTGCCCCGTCTTCGGCAACTCAATACCGCAAAGGAAAACACGAACTCATGGTTTATAATCAAAACCTTGCCGACCGCAAAACAATCTTTTCGCGCGGAGCCGATGATTTGGAAATTTTGCTTTCAAGCGCAGATAAAAATATTTCGGCAAGCATTGCGGAACTTCAAAATCATATAAGAGAAAATCAGGACGCTTGGACAGACGGCAGAGCTGATAATTTGTTCTATTATACCAAAGGAAAACTTTATGCGTATTATATATTGCTGAGAGCTGCCGGAGATGATTATAAAAGTATTATCATCAATGCCGATATGTATGCAAAATGGTCCGAGATGTTGAGCTGTCTTGAAAGAGCTGCCGAGCTTTCGCCTCTTTTGGTACGCAACGCGAATATGAAGTCTTCTCTTGCGCCAAATCATCTGGCATATATGCAGATGTATGCGCTTTGTGCAACGAACTCCATAAAAGATATTGAATTTTCAACGGCTGAGGAGCTGTAAATCGTGATAGAAGTTCAAACAACACCAAATGAAAATATTCTGAATTTTTTCCCGCCGAAAAAGTTTTTGCCGGAGGGGCAAAATGAATTTATCAACGAAAAATCTCTGCGCCGTTCGCCGTTGGCTGAAGCAATTTTCAACATCGGCGGAATTGAAACAGTGTTCATTACTCCCGATATGATATCCGTCACAAAAAAGCCCGATACCGCGTGGGAAAGCATAAAATCACTGATTCTTGCGGAAATTATGGATTTTATCGTGACCGGAGAGCCTGCGGTTGTCAATGAGCCTGAAGAACCTGATGAAGAAGAAATTTTGCACCGCATAAACGCGTTGATAGATGCCAGAATTCGCCCGGCTATTCAAAAAGACGGCGGAGATATCGTAGTTGAAAATTTTGCCGACGGAATTGTTGTCGTCCGTCTGACTGGAAACTGCTCCGGCTGTCCGTATGCCATGATTACACTAAAAGAAGGCGTGGAGAAAATTTTGAAAACATACATTCCTCAGGTAAAAGAAGTTAAACACGCGGAAAAAGCATGAAACGATTGTTGATATACACATTTGCCGCTTTATTGTTCTGTTCTTCGTCAATGGCGCAAGAAGCTTCAAATCCGGCAAAAAAAGATATTATCATCAACGAAAAAAACGGTGAATTATATATCGAAAAATCAACTGTTGCAGAGCTTGAAAAACTTTTTTCGGCCGTAAAATATGACGACTACATTTTTATGCCCAATATGTATTATCCGGCAATTTTTTTGCAAAAACTCCCTGATGATTATGCGGATATCAAAGACGAATCATATCGCAACCGTTTGTTTATCAAAATGATGGCACCGATTGCCATAAAAGTAAACGAAGATATTTTTGCCGAGCGGCTAAAAATTTTTGCAATGGCCGAAGAATTCCGAAAAACAAAAGAGCTGACGGAAGAACAGAGCAAACAATTTGAAGACTGGGCCGAAAAATATGATATCTTTACTCCGTTCAAAGGATATCGCCGAACACTGTTCATTTTTGATGAACTAAAGAAAAAAGCCGATGTTATTCCGCAGGCAATGCTTATCGGAGCTGCCGCAATCGAAAGCAACTGGGGAACATCTCGTCCGGCACTGAAAGCCAACAATTTATATAAACTGAAGGTTTGGTACGGAGAGGAAAAAGGTATACCGTCGCTTGAAGATAAGGACGATGACTACGAATTCAAAATATTTGATTCGCTGTACGATTCTATGGTGGAATATGCAATGAAAGTCAACAGCGGCATAGATTTTGAATATATCAGGGCATATCGTTCGGAATATCGCCGCAGACAGCGCACTGTTTCCGGCCGCACTCTTGCGCACGCAATGATGATGAGCAGCCAACTGAAGAACTTTGCCGGACTTTTGGACTATACCATAACCTTTTATGAAATGGATAACCTTGATTATGCAAAACTGATGAGGCTGCCTGATGACGCTAAAAATTGAAACAATATTATGCCGCGCCGGCTCTATGGATAATTATTCGTATCTTTTGACTGACGAAAAAAGCAACATTTCCGCCGTTGTTGATCCATCGGAAGTTGCTCCGATAGAAAACAGGTGCAAAGAACTTGGAACAGTTCCGCAGTTTTTGTTGAACACGCACCATCATTTTGATCATACGGACGCCAATCTGCCGCTAAAGCAAAAATACGATGCAAAAATTGTCGCGCCGGCCGCCGAAATCAATAAAATATCCGGCGTTGATATTGCCGTTTCTAACGGAGACACTTTCAAAATAGGCGAATCCGAGGCACAAATCATCGGCGCTGCCGGACATACTCTCGGCCATATTTTATACTATTTTCCGCAAGATAGAACACTGTTCACCGGAGACACTTTGTTTAATTTGTGCATCGGCGGAATATTTGAAGGTACGCCGGAACAAATGTGGGAATCTTTGCAAAAAATAAAAGCTCTGCCCGATGATGTTTTGTTTTATCCGGGGCACGAATATACCATTCACGGAATTCAAACCGCAATGTATTTTGCAAAATACAAAGACGCAATGCAAAAATATGCCGCAAATGCGATAGAAAAAATCAACCGCGGACAGCCGGTTTCTCCGGTTTTGCTGAAAGATGAAAAACTATGCAATCCGTATCTTGCTGCAGAAAGTTATGAAGAATTTTTGAACCTTGTCAGTTAGGAAAAAAGATGTTTATGAGCCTGAACAAAAAGTTTTTATACACATTTTTCATCTTCTTTTTGCTGATTATCAGCCTGTTTTTTGCGTTTTTTTATATCTCATACAGCAAGAGCCTCGACAACGACGAACAAAACTTTATGAGCGACAGCTCAAATATTATGAATCTTATTTATGACAACAACTATATGAGCTCTCAAATAAAAATTTTGGCCGAACAGGAAAAAATAACTCCTACCGTGCGGCTCAACGAAATTTTATCACAAAACGAAAATGCCAAAAGCCGCGAGATTATTCAAAATTTGAACAATCTTTATAACAAAAAATACAACCATATTCAAAACCTTATAAAAATATTAGTTATCGGCCTTGTTTGGGTATTTTTTAATGTGTTGCTGCTTTGGTTTATGTTGCGGCAGATGGTGCTCAAAAAAGTTAATAACCTGATTTTCGTAACCGAAGAAGTCGAACGTGGAAATTTTCACAGCCGTGTTCAGCTAAAACCGCAACTATTAAAAGATGAATTTTTTATTTTGGGCTCGGTTTTCAACCAGATGATGCAAAGTATTGAAGACAACATCTTGCAGATTAAAAACAACCAATATTTTTTGCAGTCGCTGATTGATACAATCCCTGACGGAATCAGAGTTATTGACGATGACTACAAAATCATTCTGACCAATCGTGCATATCTCAAAATTTCGGGACAAAGTTCGCATTGCGGAGACTTTTGTTTTAAGCACTCACTGAATTCGGATTCGCCGTGTCCGGAAAATCGGTTTTTGTGTCCGATAAAAGAGCTCAAAAAACAAAATAAGAATCATCTTTCAACCATTCAATATTTTGCCAACAATCCGAACCTTCCGATTTCGGTCAATGCGGCAAAAATGGTAATTAACGACAAAAGTTATATCATTGAGGCGATACGCGACCTCAGCGGAGACATAAAATTTTCGCATCAGCAAAAAATTTCTTCTTTGGCCTTTTTGGCAACCTCGGTAGCCCATGAAATGAAAAACAATCTCGGCTCTATCAGAATGATTTTTGAGCAGATGCTTGAGGATAAAAACATATCAAAAGACGAAAGAAAATATCTTGAACTTGCGCACAATCAGCTGCTTGAATGCATAAAAATTCCGGAAAGCCTGCTTAACCTTTCCAAAAATTCTTCCGAGCAAAATGATGTCATAAACTTAAAATCGGTTGTTGAAAGCGTGTATATTCTGCTTGATTATGAGGCAAAACGCAAAGGAATTGAGCTCAAAACCTCTTTTGAAAACGAAAACATTACCGTTTTAGGCAATGAGCCGGATTATAAAATGATATTTCTCAATCTGTGCCAAAATGCCATAAAAGCAATGCCGGACGGCGGAAATATTTTGATTAAGGCGTCAACAAAAGCCAGAAAATTACAAATTTCGGTAAAAGATACCGGCGTTGGGATAGAAAAACAAAATTTACGCAGAATTTTTGAGCCTTTTTATTCGTCGGATATGCAAAAAAACAAATCTTCAGGTACCGGCCTCGGCCTATCTATCGTAAAATCGCTTATTGAAAACTTCGGCGGAGATATAAAAGTTTCAAGCAAAAAAGGCGCCGGAACGACTTTTACCATAAATTTGCCACTAAACAAATAAAAAAATTGCAAAAATATTTTTTTAAGATTATATGTATAAAAAACAATAAAAAAGGAATTTTATATGAGTAAAGAAGAACTGCTTGAATTGACAGGCGAAGTTATAGAAAAACTGCCGAATGCGATGTTCCGCGTTCGTTTGGAAAACGGGGTTGAGATTTTAGCTCATACCGCCGGAAAAATGCGCAAATTTAGAATCCGCGTTATGGTTGGCGATAAGGTTGATATTGAAATGACGCCTTATGATTTGACTAAGGGCAGAATCACCTTCCGCCACAAAGATTAGTCGACTGTCGATTTATAAAACAAATTTTGCCGAATATGCTTGTTTTAAACAAAAGAACGGCATATTTTTTATAGCGATACGGCGGGTCATATCCCCGCCGTTTTTTTATAAATCAGGCTCAGAATTTTTTATGCCGCCTTCTTCCATGTCAAAAATCTCGCCCTCATCGCATTGCGAAAAACAGCCTTCTTCCTTTGTTCATTTATCACAATCTTCGCGGCAAATATTCTGTTCATAATCCCATACGCCTCTGCCGGATTCCAGGCATAATTGCGCCTTTTTGGGGATATCAATACTGTCTGCAGCCTGGCAAGCCAACAAAATTATTCCGCATAAAATGCATAAAACATACGGATACGGACTATCATATCGCAAGACAAGAAAAGTTACGCCGGCAACCGATATTGCCAGCCAAACAACATAAAAATATTGCATAAAACTATCCGCAGAACGGTATGTTTCCGCCATTTCCATCAGCAAAAACACCAAAACCGGAAAGTATATAAAGCTTGTAAACAACCGAAATGAATAATCAATAATTTTTTTATCAAATCAATTTCTTTCATCAGTCACACATTTTTTCGCATGTTGTTTTATCTTCACCTAAGTCTCTGCATTCTTTTTCACATTCTAAAGTCCAATGCAAATATACAAAAAAGCCGATTATAAACAATATTGTCATAACCGCAACTCCGACCATCAGCCCTGCAAAAAAATTACCGAAAAAGGCAAAAATATTACCAAAGATTGTTTTTACGCATTTTTTCAGTTCTTTTATCATCAAGCAGTTCCTTTATTTATTTTGAGTTTACTACCATAAGAATTATTCTTCAAGTTTTTATATTTCTACTTTTCAGGCAAACTTGATATTTCTAAAAAACAAACCGAATAGTTGACATTTTTATTTTTTATCCCTATGCTGTCAGCAAAGGAGATAACCATGAGAAAATTTTTTACCGCTTTAGTTTTATTGCTTGTTTGTTTTGATTGTGCAAATTCTTCTGCTGAAGATGTGGAAAAATTTGTAAATCCTGTTTTTTATAAAACAATGAAACCTTTTTCGAAAAATTCTTGGAAAACTCAAATCACTCCGACTCAAATTATTGAGACAAATATAGAGGACTATTCCGTAAAATATGACTGCAAATTGTTAAAAAACACAAAAATTATGGTAGAAATGCTCTGCAGCTATTACAATCCTTTGGTTGAAGACACTGTTGAAGACATTATTGCATATGTTATTCAAAAACCGCACGATGATCCTGATTTTTGGAAAGACTATATTCTGATTGAAAGAAGAAATAAATCAAAAGGAGAAGACCATTGGTCAAGTTATTATCATTTAGTAATTGCATTGGACTCTTCAAAGAAATAAAGCGCCCAATACAAGATATGGGATAGAAAAAAGATGCTTAACTCTGCAACATTTTTTCTTTATTCGCAAATTTTCGGCAGTTGCCAGTCGGAACCATATTCGCTACATTTTTTCGGAGAAAATTCCGTGTCGCATTCGCCTGTAACCTTATTTATCGGTAAATCATTGTTTTTGCATATTTCATCATAAACAGAATCCGGAATACAATCAGCATCTTTATGCCAACATTCTTTAAAAAGTTTCACTTGTTCATCTGTCATTTTGATACAGCCGTATCCTTCGGTTATGGCAAGGCAGTCAAATCTGCATACATTTTGTTTGCTGTCCCAAGCGCCGCCGACAGTATCCATGCAATAATCTTGTTCCAAAAACAAATAGGTACATCTCATCAAAACAAGTATAGCACCCACGAAAATTATCCATTTAATTTTTTTGCTCATATTATCTCCATACTTTGCTACCAAAGTTCTTTTGGAAATTTGCTATTTAACTCACGATATTTTGCACAAGCGTCTTTAGCATTATTATATGTGGTAGCTGCCCCTTTTAACCTACCATCTGCATTTACTAATAGATCATGTTCTTTATCTCTTTGAGCATCTCTAGCAGAAAATCCTTTATACCACATATTTCTATAATAATCAAAACTTTCTTTTAAGTCTCCCAAATATTTAGCTGTATTATATCCGGCTATTCCTCTTTTAGCCTCATTATAATTTGCCTTGCAATGATGATAATCATCCAGTTTTACATAATTGTGAGATTTCATTTTGAAATATTCTTTACTCATATCATAAGCGGCAAGCGTTGCTTGTTTTACTCCTTCAAACAAAGAAATATCTTTAGTATTGCTTTGTTCTTTTGGCAGGCTGCAATATTTTTTTTCTTTCATTTTTTTGTTTATGGCGGTGATAGTTTCACCTGTTGGATTTAATTTGCCGTCAATGCGCAGATTATTATCTTTTTGAAAACTCTTCACGCCGTCTAACATTTTTTGATTCGGAATTGTCGAAATATCATCGTTATAGTAGCCGGTTCGATTAAGCCCGTATTTTACCTTGGCCGTATCCTGCGGATTTGCATAACCGCTCGAAACACTCTCGCTCAACTTCAATCCTTCATTGCTTTTGGCCTCTTCTCTTGCCTCCTCAAATGCTGATTTTTCTTCTTTATCCTCCACTGTTGAAAATTTCTCCCAATCATTTTCTGATTTATTCTCAGATTCTTCCGGAACCTCATCATCTGATTTTGAGAATATATTTTCTTCTTCATCTTCATTGGAATCCGAAAATAAGCCTTTTAATAAATTTATCATTGTTAATCTCCTTTAATTGTAATTTAAAAACAAAAAAACCGCGGAAAACCACGGTTTAGATACTAACGGAATTTATGATGCGGACGCACCGATTCCCCGTTACTTATGCGTTGTATAACATATTTTTAAGCAAAAGTCAAGGATTTTATTCCTAATTTATGCAAAATATCCTTAACCACCTTTCTCTCCAAAAAGTTCGATATTTGTGGCGAATAGAGACAAAAAAAGAAGATCGAAAATTTTAGTGTAGAGATACTACATGAATTTTCGGTCTTTCGCATTTTTGCGATTAGTCGCCCAAAGAGCGAACTTTAAAGTTATAAAAAGGTCGGATTTATTTCTAAATCCAACCTTTTCTTTTTCTTAAAATAAGATAAATCGCGTGGGCTGCGACGATAACCTTTTTATGAAGTGTACAAATCGGTACACGAATAAAAAGTTATCCAGCATGACACCGAAGCCATGCTTGCCTGTAAAACGCCGGAGAACGAGTATAGGTAATAAAAAATCTCCTCGAAAGCGACAGGAATGTAGTTATCCTACACGACTTAGCTTTCAAGGAGATTTTTGTATTAACTATCCGTTATACGGCGTTTTATTTTATAATTTTAGATACTACGCCGGCTCCGACTGTATGTCCG
>CAKQTH010000015.1 GCA_934276635.1 uncultured Alphaproteobacteria bacterium
ACAAGCAAGACAGGGATAAATCCCGTCCGACAAAAACGAGCTTTGCGAAGTTTGCGGCGGCACACGCCGGAATATCGCCCCTCTGAAAAAAGGCATAAAAAAACCACCTCAACAGGTGGATTGAAAAATGGAGCGGGTGAAGGGATTCGAACCCTCGACATCAACCTTGGCAAGGTTGCGCTCTACCCCTGAGCTACGCCCGCATCACATTGCGATGTATTGAATACCACATAAAAAATAAATTGCAAGCATTTTTTTCGCAATTATTGACATTTTTTTATTTAGTGCTATAATTCGTACTGTTTTTCAAATTATTAACTCTAAAATTTTATTTTTATGGACTATTACAAAGAGCTTATTTTGCCTGTGATTTTCGGTATCATTGGCATATGTGCTATGTTTGCAGATGTTACATGGCTTGTTTTGGTTGCCGTCGGTCTGTTGGAGATGTCTCTTTGCACGCTGATGATTGAGTTTGTTCTTACAAAGGTCGAATCCCAAAAGCTCCGTATCGGTTATTGGTCGATTCCGGCAACTTTACTGGTCATCTCGCTATGGTGTTTTTATGAAGCGCTCAACATCCTCTTTCCGCTTACGATTCCTGCGTGGCTCAGCACTACCGCTGTGGCAATCGGTTTAATCGTGTTGGTATGGTTTTTCGGATTCTGCTTCATCTACATCATCGATTCGATTGTCAAATTCTGCAAAGGAAAGTAATGAAAAAAACGGTGATTCAAAAGAATCTCCGTTTTTTGTTTTTTCAAAAGATTATGATTGACAAAAACAGCGGGAACAGATATCATCTGCTTACAATTTAATTATTAAATCATATTGTTATGAAAGAATCAGAAAAACTTAATTTTGTCAAACACCTGTTCGGTATTTGTGCCGTAGGTTTCCTCTTTACGGGATTTATTGCCGCACTCAGAGTTTTTATTCAAATCGGCATAATGTTTCTTGTTCCGTATCTGGGGATTGCGCTTGCTGATTGGTGGCTGAGACATTCAGACGAATGAAGTTAACAAAAAACAGCGATTCGAAAGAATCCCCGTTTTTTTGTGCCTAAAATTTCAGCACGGGTAGCCCTGTCCACCCCCTCTTCTGTTTTTTTACAAAAAAATGTTGACAAAAAACCTCAAACACGGTTATACTGCGTTTATAAGTTAAATTATTAAATCCTTATATTTATGAAAAAGTTCAAAACTATTGACATTATTGTCTTCGTCTGTTCGTTTTGTGTGACATTTTTCTTTGCCTTCGGCTTAATCAGCCAGATGGATATCTTTATTCGGATTGCGATCGGCATTGTTGCAATAGCAATCATTGCAGCCTTTGTCTATGCCGAAACCCGTTCTAAAAGAAATTGCGAAAGCAAACTTGAAGAAAAGAAACAACAAAAAGAAAACATATACAAAACTTAACTTCTTGAAGACATGAAAAAAACAGTTTTTTTTGAGTGGCTGTTCTGCATTTTGGCAATAGCTGCTTTGGTTTTGTTATTTGCCGGATTTTTACTCGGTCTCAAAACCTTGATTTTTATCGGTTTTGGTGTTTCGGCTGTGGTGATTGCTGCGGTTATGCTGCTGGCAACTTTTACCGACATCTTTTTTGATCAGCCGCACAAAGACTGAAACCTGAGCTTAAAACGGAGAATTTTGTAAAATTCTCCGTTTTTTGTTTTCTTATATTGACAAAATTTCAAATTATAGTATCATACAGGCTCAATCCTGATTATTAACTTTTTAATTTTTATGCGTATGAACTCAAAAAATGTTCTTTTGACGCTGACGCTGATTGTTTCGCTTATCGGCGTTTGCTGCGGTGTCGCATGGCTTGCGCTTGCCGCGATGGCGATGTTCTTCCTGATGGCCTCGGTCATTGTTATCGACGCTATCAACAAAAACATCAAACAGAAGAAATTCCGTGCGATTGCATGGTCTGTTCCTCTGGTTCTTTTGCTGATGGTTGTGCTGTTTATGCTCGCATCTGCAAATGTGCTCTGTCCGTTATATTTCCCGTTTTGGCTAGATATAACGCTCACAGTAATAAGCTTGTTAATTATAGCTTATTATCTCGTTTGTTTTTGCATCGCCTTGGGCTATCTTATTACCAATGCGATAAAAACGCGAAAACATTGATTGTCAAAACGGTGATTCCTTTGAATCGCCGTTTTTTGTTGCCGATTTTTCAATCAATTTCTGTTGCAAAAATAGTTATCGACAAAAATGACAAAACTAATTACATTTATCATACAAGTTAAATTATCAAATCCAATAGTTATATATAAAAAGTATTCTGTTTTAACAGCGGTTTTCACTGCTCTGATAATCATAACCTTTTTTGCTACAACATTTATTTGTTGTCGGTATCATAAAATCAATTTCGTTGATAATTCACGGCGGATTGTTCTGCTTCTTCCTCTACTTTGTTTTTGCCGCTCTGATGATTTGGGCACAGGCAGGCAAAGAAGTTTGGACGCTTAGAGAAGATCTCGGTATTGCCAACCAATTTTAAGGAGACTCGTTTGAGTCTCTTTTTTTGTTTTAAATATAATATTGACAAAAACTGCCGCATGCGCTATAATTGCGCTCTAAGTTAAATTATTAAATTATATCATTATGAAAAAGGTTATTTCAGTTCTAAATTGGTTTGCCGTGAGTTTCGGCGTGCTGTTTGTTATTCTTTTGGTTGTTGCCGGAATTATGGACAGTGTAGCATTTTTTGAGTTAGGTTTTGCTTCGCTTACAATCGCTCTTGCGTTTGTGATGCTTGGAAAAACTTTGGTTCAAAAATCTTTCCGCGCCGGTTTTCCGATTTCTGCTATGGTACTTATGTTCGCGAACACTGCCGGTGTCATGATTTATATGGCCTGCGGGAATTTGTTCGGTTGTTATGTTCCATCTGAAATCGGTATGTGGCTTATTTCAGCTTGGTGCATATTTTCGTTGGTTTATCTAATTGTTGCCGCAATTTTATATCAATATGACGAAATACAAGCTGACAAAAAGGAGGAAGCAATTGCTAAAAAAGCCTTGGAAAATCAAACAACCGAAGAAGATGTGGAACTTTGAAACAATCAAAAAAAAGGTTAAGCTCTTTGCTTAACCTTTTTTTCTTTGCTATTTTTTTGCCTCAATAATTTTTACGGCATCATCAAATGTCAGTTCTTCGGGCTTTTTGCCGCGCGGAATGGCATAGTTGTTTTTGCCGCATTTGATATAAAACCCGTAACGGCCCTTGCTTAATGTAATATCCGCACCACCTTTCGGATTTTTGCCCAAAACTTTGTCCGGCATTTTTTCTTTTGCATTTGCAAGCAACTCTTTTGCCCTCTCAACCGTAATATTAAAAATATTGTCAGGACCGGTCAAAGAACGAGATTTCATTCCCTGCTTGATATATTGGCCGAATTTTCCGATATTAATCTCAATTCCCTCACCGATGTCTTTCGGCAGATGAAGCAATGTATCGGCCTGTTCAAAGCTGATTTCTTCCGGTGAAATATTTTTCGGCAGCGGAGCTCTTTTCGGCTTTTCGGTCGTTGCGGTAGCATCTTCTCCGAGCTGCAAATAAAATCCGTACGGGCCTTTTTTCAGATAAATATTCATACCGTCGGATTCGCCGAGCAGTTTGTTTTCGGCGCTTTGTGCCGCCGGAGAAAGCTGCTGTTCGTTTTGTCCTTCATCGGTCAGAGGCTTTGTATATTTACATTCTGGATAATTCGAGCAGCCCAAAAACGCTCCGAATTTTCCGAGTTTTATGCTGAGTTTGCCTTTTCCGCATTCCGGACAAATCCGCGGATCTTTCCCGTCTTCACGCGGCGGAAACAGGTGATGCGACAGATATTCATCAATTTTTTCAATAACCTGAGAAACCTGAAGCGGCTTAACTTCATCAACATTTTTCACAAATTTCACCCAAAATCCGTGAAGCAGCTTTTTCCACTCCATCTCCCCGTTCGAGATATCGTCAAGATGTTCTTCCAACTGTGCTGTAAAGTCATATTCCACATATTTTTTGAAGAAATTTTCCAAAAATACGGTAACAATGCGGCCTCTGTCTTCCGGAATAAAACGCGATTTTTCAAGCTTTACATATTTTCTTTCCTGCAAAACGCTGATAATCGACGCATATGTAGACGGACGACCGATGCCCAGCTCTTCAAGCCTTTTGACCAAACTTGCTTCGGTAAAGCGCGGAGGCGGAGTTGTAAAGTGTTGTTCCGGAACAATCGCGCCCTTATCAACATCTTCGCCTTTGTCTACATTCGGCAAAATTCTGTTTTCATCGTCTTCGTCGGATTCGTCTTTGCTCTCAACATACAAGCGCAAAAATCCGTCAAACTCGATAACCTGACCGTTTGCACGCAGCAAAATGTTGTTGTCTTTCGAGACGGAATCAATCACAACCTTGTCCAAAACCGCCGGATTCATCTGGCAGGCAACCGTTCTTTTCCAAATCAGTTCATAAAGTTTGTATCCGTCCGAATCCAGTTTCAGCTCCATTTTTTTCGGAGTGTTCATCACATCTGACGGACGAATCGCCTCGTGTGCCTCTTGCGCGTTTTTAGACTTTGTTTTGTATTCTTTCGGCTGTTTCGGAAGATACGGTTCGCCGAAATATTTTACAATCGCATCACGGCAGGCCGAAATTGCCTCTTTTGAAAGGTTTACGGCATCGGTACGCATATATGTGATAATACCGTCTTCATAAAGCTTTTGCGCAACCTGCATGGTCTTTTTGGCCGAAAAGCGCAACTTTCTTGAAGCTTCCTGTTGCAATGTAGAAGTTGTAAACGGCGGTGCCGGATAGCGGTTGGCTTTTTTGCGCTCGACATTATCGATATGAAACTCCTGCGCCTCAATTTTGGCTTTGGCAGCCATTGCCGCCTCTTGTGAATTGAGGTCGAATTTTTCGAGTTTTTTGCCGTCAAGCTTAATCAGATGAGATTTTATAAGAGCCTGTGTTTTGGTCAACAAATCAACATCTATCGTCCAATATTCTTCCGGCTTGAATTTTTCTATTTCAATCTCTCTGTCGCAAATCAGGCGCAAAGCCACCGACTGAACTCTTCCGGCCGATTTTGAGCCAGGGAGTTTTCGCCACAAAACCGGAGACAATGTAAAACCGACCAAATAGTCAAGCGCGCGGCGAGCCATATATGCTGACACCAGATTTTCATCAATGGTACGCGGATTTTTGATTGCTTCGGTAATTGCCGACTTTGTAATTTCGTGAAATACAACGCGTTCGATTTTTTTATCTTTAATCTTTTTTCTGGCTTTGAGCTCTTCCAAAATATGCCATGCAATCGCTTCTCCCTCTCTATCAGGGTCCGATGCGAGTACAATCGTGTCACAGTCTTTGAGCGCCGCGATAATGTCATTAAGCCTTTTTTTGCCGCCGGCCGAAAGCTCCCATGTCATTGCAAAATCTTCATCAGGATTGACCGAACCGTCTTTGCTCGGCAAATCTCTGATATGCCCGAAGCTGGCCAAAACCTTATAGTCGCTGCCCAAATATTTGTTGATTGTTTTTGCTTTTGCAGGAGATTCCACTATAACCAGTTTCATATTTTTTTCCTTATCGTTTTTTTGCCAAAGCAACCTTGTTGCCGACCTGACGAACAATTTTTCCGCTCATTTCCATTTCAAGCAGGTTGAGCGAAACCTCAGCTCCGTCAAGGCCGCTGAGCCTAATCAATTCATCAACATAAACACCTTCCGGAGTTATGAAATCAAGCAACCGATCTTGGTTCATCGGCTTTGTATTTTTTGGAATATCGTCATTATTTTCTTTGTTGTCAAGCACAATATCAAACAAAAGCTCATTCTTGTAAGTCTTTACGCTTTGATGTTTGCTGCCTGAAAGAACATTTATTATGTCTTCCGCGCTTTCGGTCAGATATGCGCCTTCTTTTATCAGATGATTCGGCCCCGATGATCTGTCATCAAGCGGAGAACCGGGAACGGCAAAAATCTCTCTACCCTGCTCCAACGCGGTTTTGGCCGTAATCAGAGAGCCGGAATGCATTGTTGCCTCAACAACCAATGTTGCACACGAAATTGCAGAAACTATTCTGTTTCGGCGAGGAAAATTTGATACCTGAGCTTTGGTTCCGAGCGGAAGTTCCGAAATCAAAACGCCCTGTCTGGCAATTTGTTCATAAAGTTCGCGATTTTCGGCCGGATATACCGTATCGACGCCAGTGCCCAAAACCGCAATCGTCGGCCCGAGCTGATTTTTTGCATACATTGCTCCTTTGTGCGCCGCAGCATCGATTCCGCGCGCCATACCCGAGACAACGACAATATCGCTGTTTGTCAAATCATAGGCGATTTTCGAGGCGGTTTTTCTGCCCGCGACCGAGGCATTCCGAGCTCCGACAATCGATACCGAAAGCGGAAATTTCAATATCTCCGGATTGCCCAAAACATACAAAAGCGGCGGGCAATCATCAATATTTTTCAAATTCGGAGGATAATATTCATCATCGCGGCAGATAATATAAATTCCTTTTTTCCGCGCATTTTCAAATTCTTCAACAGCTTTTTGCCGTGGAAACTTTTGATATTTATCGCCCAAATTGCGCAAAGCTTCAGCCGCCGAGCCGAATTTTTCAGTCAGTTTATAAAAAGTTATCGGACCGACGCCGTCAGTATTTATAAGCTGCAGCCAGTCAAGAGTTTTTTCGTCCGATACGCTTGTCATTTATGCCTGCTTTTTCAGATGAATTTTGCTTTCCTGTCCGTTCAAAAGTCTTTTTATATTATCTTTGTGTCTGGCAATAACCAAAATTACGATACCGAAATAAAACACGCAATATTCCGCCGGCAGCATAAGAAGAGCCAAAAATGGAACGCATGCCGCCGCGGTCAGCGCCGCCAGTGAAGAATATCTGAAGGTAAAAGCCATAAACAGCCAGATAAACAATGCAATAAGAGCCAGCGGCCAGCTCATAATCAAAATCAAGCCGAACGCGGAAGCAACTCCCTTGCCGCCCTTAAAATCGAGCCATACCGGAAAATTGTGTCCGATAACGCCCATGGACCCGGCCAAAAGCCCGCATACAACATCAAACCTTGCATCAATCCCGAAGAAATCATAAGAAACATTCGGGGCGATTATATATGCCAGATATGCCGCGATTCCCGCCTTGAAAGCATCAAGAAGAACGGTCAGCAGCGCAAGAGCTTTGTTTCCGGTACGCAAAACATTTGTCGCTCCGATATTGCCCGAGCCGATTTTGCGAATATCACCGTATCCGGCAAGCCTTGTCAAGACAAGCCCGAACGGGATTGAACCGAGAATATATCCGCACAAAGCCGATATAAACAACATATTGCAATAACATTGGCACATAAGATTTCTCCTCTAAAAAAGTCAATTTATAATTTTATTAAGGCTAAATGCACATTTTTTCAATCTTTTTTTCTTTTTTATACGCATAACGCAAAAAAAATGTAGAAAAGTAAAAAAAATACTGGCGATTGCACTATATTATCTAGTAATATGAGGCATAATTGTGATTGCAGGGAAAAATTATGACACAAACATACAAAAGAATTTTGCTCAAACTTTCCGGCGAAGGACTCAAAGGAGACAAAGGATTCGGCGTGTCGTACAGTGTGATTTCGTCTCTTGCCGAACAAATTAAACACCTTGTGGAAAAAGGCGTTCAGATATGCGTTGTTGTCGGCGGCGGAAATTTTTGCCGCGGAGCAAAAGAGGCTGAAAAAGGTATGAACCGCACAACCGCCGACCAAATCGGCATGCTGGCAACGGTGATGAATTCGCTCTATCTGCAAACCGCGCTTGAAGAAACCGGAGTGCAGACAAAAGTTATGTCCGGTATCGAAATGCCGAAAGTCTGCGAACCGTATATATATAATAATGCCATAAAATATCTTGCCGAAAACAAGGTCATAATTTTTGCCGCCGGAACCGGAAATCCGTATTTTACAACCGATACCGGCGCGGTTTTGCGCGCGCTTGAAATGCATTGCGACATTATGTTTAAGGCAACTCAGGTTGACGGAATTTATGACAGCGATCCGCATACAAACAAAAACGCTCGTAAATACCTTCAAATTTCACACAACGATTATATCAGGCAACAGCTGAAAGTTCTTGATATTGCAGCTGTTTCGCTGGCTAAAGAAAATAATCTTCCGATTGCGGTGTTTGCTCAAAAAGACAACAGTTCGATTGAAAACGCCGTGTTCGGAAAATCTGATGTTTCAATAATAAAATAGAGGAAATAATATGTCTGATTTTAATGAAATAAAAAATGATACAAAAACAAGAATGGACAAGACCATCGAGTCTTTGAAAGCTGATTTCGGCGGGCTTCGCGCCGGACGCGCACACGCCAGCCTTTTGGACGGCATTATGGTTGAGGCATACGGAAGTATGACCCCGCTGTCTCAGGTCGGAACAGTCAGCGTTCCCGATGCCAGAACCTTGTCGGTCAGCGTGTGGGATAGAAGTTTGGCCAAAACCGTTGAAAAAGCTCTGCGTGAATCTGATTTGGGGCTCAATCCGGCTTCTGACGGACAGCTTATTCGTATTCCGATTCCGCCGCTTTCGGAAGAAAGAAGAAAAGAACTGGTTAAAATCGCCGGAAAATATTCGGAACAGAACAAAGTTGCGGTTCGCAATATCCGCCGCGATGCTTTAGACGAGATTAAAAAGCTCAAAAAAGACAACCAGATTTCCGAAGATGAGGAAAAAAGATTTGAAAATGAAATCCAAAAACTGACCGATGAAGCCATCAAAAAAATTGATGAAGCTTTCGCATCTAAAGAAAAAGACATTATGCAGGTATAATCGGGGCAAAAAATTGAGTACTCAGAACAATATGCCCGAGCATATCGCCATAATTATGGACGGAAACCGCCGTTGGGCAAAAAAACGCGGACTGCCGAGCTCCGTCGGTCACAAAAAAGGAGCCGATGCACTGGTTGATTTGGCAAAAAAAGCCAACAATGCCGGACTGAAATATATGACGGTGTATGCTTTTTCGACCGAAAATTGGAACAGAAGCGCAGAAGAAGTCGATGCCTTGATGAATCTATTGCGCGAATATCTGGACAGCGGACTTGAAAAAATAAAACAAGACAATGTGCGGATTGTGTTTATCGGACAAAGAGATATGCTTGCGCCCGATATCGTCAAAAAAATGCAAAAAATTGAATTTGAAAGCGAAAACAACAGCGGAATGACGCTGTGCATCGCGCTCAGCTACGGCTCAAGGCAAGAGATTGCGACGGCCGCGCAAAAAATCGCCCAACTTGTAAAAAACGGTGATATCTCAATTAAAGATATTGATGTTAAGTTATTTTCTGATATGCTCTACACAGCTTTAATTCCGGATCCGGATATGCTCATCAGAACCGGCGGAGAACAACGGATAAGCAACTATCTTTTGTGGCAGCTTGCATACACCGAGTTCTTTTTTACGGACACATTCTGGCCTGATTTTGACTATTCGGAGATGGAAAAAATTGTTGCTCAATACACTCAAAGGGAGAGAAGATATGGCAAAAACTAATATGAACTCTATAACAAAAAGAATTTTGGCAGCACTGGTGATGGTTCCCGTAACCGTTTTGGTGTTGTATGAAGGATATCCGCTGATGGACGCGTTTGTTTTGTGCATCGGCGCAGCTCTGGCCTGGGAATGGACAAATATGGCGGCAAAGAAAAATCAGGCAGTTTATGCCCTTTCATATATGCTGGCACTGGTCTGCTCAACGATGATATATGCCACAAACGCGACAATCGCATTTATTGCCGCGCTCACGCTTTTTGTTTGGTTTAAGGCAAGAAAAGAAGAAAACAGAAAACTGCTTACCCTAGGCGTTGTATACATTTCCGTATGCGCCGGCGCCCTGCTCTGGACATATTATGTAATCGGCTTTATCGGAACACTGTGGTTCTTCTTAATGGTATGGAGCGTTGATGTCGGCGGATATATCGTCGGCTCAAACCTCAAAGGCCCGAAACTGGCTCCGAAAATCAGCCCGAACAAAACATGGTCAGGCTTGTTCGGAGGCGTTTTGCTCTCTTCTACCGTAAGCATTTTGTTCTTTACGATTTTGAACAGCATCAGCGGAAAGCCGCAAGATTGGGAAGCACAAAGATTTTTTGCCATTGTGGCTGCCTGCATTGCAGTAATCGAACAATGCGGAGATTTAATTGAATCTGCAATCAAACGCCATTGCGGAGTTAAGGATTCCAGCTCGATTATCCCCGGACACGGCGGCGTATTTGACCGCGTAGACGGGCTGATTTTTGCGGCACCTTTCGTATATTTCTTCTTCAATTATGCCCTGTGGCGTTTTTAGGATTGAAACAAAATGGAAATCTTAACTAATATAGTCTATTATATAATTCCGTTTATTTTCCTGCTCGGTGTTCTTGTTTTCGTGCACGAACTCGGGCATTTTGCTGTTGCCCGCCTGAGCGGAGTTTCGGTCAGCGCGTTTTCTATCGGCTTTGGAAAAAAGCTTTGGAGCAGAACTGACAAGCACGGAACGGAATGGACCATTTCCGCCATTCCCTTGGGCGGATATTGCCAGTTTTTGGGCGATGCTGACGCATCTTCCACAACATCTTTGGCCGAGTTAAAAGAAAAACTTTCGGAAGAGGAAAGGAAATCTTCATTTTTATTTCAGGCGCCGTGGAAAAAGCTGCTGATTGCCATTGCTGGCCCTGCTTCAAACTATCTGTTTGCAATTTTGATTTTTGCTTCAATCTTCTATTTTGCCGGACAGATTAATTTTCCTCCGGTTGTCGGAGAGGTTATAAAAGACAGCCCGGCAGAAGCCGCAATGTTGCAAAAAGGCGACCGAATTCTTTCGATTAACGGACATGCAATATCAGACTTTTCGGATATTAATGTTGAAGTAAGTATGGCTGTTGACGGAAATGTAAATCTTGAAATTTTGCGCGATGAACAAACCATCAATGTTCCGCTCGAGCTCAGAGAGATTGAAGTTCAGGAAAGCGACGGAACAACCAACCGCCGCCCGATGATAGGCATAAAATCAGTTTCTTCTTATGAAATTGTCCGCGAAAATTACGGATTTTGGAAATCGCTGTATATGGCCTGCCAAAAATCATGGGGTATTACAACCGCAACCCTTCGCGGCCTCGGACAAATGATAACAGGCGACCGCAGCAGCGATGAGATTGGCGGGATTATCAGAATCGCAGAGATGAGCGGCGATATTTCAAAAACCAACGATGTACTTGATTTTGTGATATTTATGGCGATTCTCTCCATTAATCTGGGGTTAATTAACCTGTTTCCAATTCCGGCGCTCGACGGCGGACATATTGTATTCTGCCTGATTGAGATGATTACAGGAAAAGAAATTAATGAAAACGCAAAAATGTGGATGTTCAAAATCGGCCTCGGATTGATTTTGGCGTTGATGATTTTTGCAACATGGAACGATATTGTTCATCTGTTTAACCGGTGGTTTTCATAAATCATCGCTTTGTTTTGATATAACAAAAGGAAATGACAATGAAAAAAATATGTGTATCAACTTTGGCGGCTGTTTTGCTTTTTGCCGGTGCGGCATCGGCAGAATATGTCAAAGAAATAAAAGTTGAAGGACTTCAAAGAGTTGAAAAAGAAACCGTGCTTTCTTATCTGAACATTGCGCCGAACACCAATGTTTCGCAAGACAAACTTGACGCGGCGCTCAAAAATCTGTTTGCAACAGATATGTTCGGTGATGTCACCATGCAGATTAATAACGGTGTGCTGACAATTGATGTTAAGGAAAATCCGGTTATCAACAAACGCGCCTTTGACGGCAACGACAAAATCAGCGACAAGATTTTGGAAAAAGAAGTTAAGCTGGTTTCGGGTTCGACATACAGTCTGACAAAGGTTCAGGAAGACGCGCAACGCATTTTGCAGGTTTATAAAAGAGCCGGAAGATATTCGGCGGAAGTTGAACCGAAAATCATTGAACGCGACCAAAACCGCGTTGATTTGATTTTTGAAATTGATGAAGGTCCGGAAGCTAAAATCAAAAAAATCAACTTTATCGGCAACAAAAAATATTCCGCCAACGATTTGCAAAATGTAATTATGAGCAAAGAAACCCGCTGGTACAGAATTTTCGGCAGCTCAGAGACCTATGATCCGGAAAAAATGAATTATGATAAAGAACTTTTGCGCCAGTTTTATACAAAAAACGGCTTTGCCGATTTTCGCGTTGTTTCGGCTGTGGCAGAGCTTACGCCTGATAACAAAGGCTTTGTAATGAACTTTGTTATAGACGAAGGTCCGCGCTACAAAATTAATGATGTCGTCATTTCTACGGAAATCAACGACATCAATCCGAAAAAGTTTTACAGCGAACTCGAGATTAAAAAAGGCGATTGGTATAATGCCGACAAGATTGAAAAATCAGTTCAAAATATCAATGATGAGCTTGGGAAGAAAGGCTTTGCCTTTGTTGAGGTTGAGCCGAAAATCACTCGCGACGAGCAAAATTCGACTATCAATCTGGACTTTGTAATTCATGAAAGCAACCGAATTTTTGTTGACAAGATTAATATTTCAGGCAACACCCGCACTTTGGACAAGGTTATCCGCCGCGAATTTCGTCTTGATGAAGGCGATGCATTTAATGCCGCAAAAATCAGAGCTTCCCGCCGCAACATCGAAAATTTGAACTATTTCAGCAAGGTAGACATAAATGTCAATCCGACAGATGAAAGCAAAGCTGATATTGATGTTAATGTAGAAGAAAAATCAACTGGATATTTTAATGTCGGTATCGGATATTCTACGGTCAACGGAGCCTTAATCAGCGCCGGCGTAACCGAAAACAACTTCCGCGGCCGCGGCCAGCAAATCGGCGTGAACGCGTCGGTTTCGCAAAGAGCCAACGATTACAGCATCAGCTTTACGGAGCCGTATTTTATGGGACGCCGCCTGAGTGCAGGTATTGACTTGTTCCGCAGTGAAGAAGACTACCAGGACGAAAGCTCGTATGATACGGATTCAACCGGCGCACGCGTTCGTCTTGGCTGGAATTACACCGATGACTTTTATCAATTCGTCCGCTATACGATTTCTCAAGACCAGATTAAAAATGTTTCTTCAAGCGCCTCCAGATATATTAAGGCGGAAGAAGGCGACTATATCGGCTCGACCGTTGGACAAACATTGGTCTATGACAAGAGAGACAGTGCGATAAACCCGACTGAAGGCTATTATCTTTCATTCGGAAACGATGTTGCAGGCCTCGGCGGAGACGAAAAGTTTTTACGCTTTGACGCAAAAGCCTATAAATATTACACCGTTTTTGAAAAATACACTTTCAAATTTTTCTTCAACGGCGGATACATAACCGCATACGGCAATGAAGATGTCCGTTTGGCTCAAAGATATTATCTCGGCGGCTCGACAATGCGCGGATTTTCGTTTGCAGGTATAGGCGCCCGCGATAAAGTCACCGGTGATGCTCTGGGCGGAAACTGGATGATTTATACCGGTGCGGAAAACCTGTTCCCTATCGGACTTGACGAACTCGGCATTAAGGCAAAAGTATTCTATGATATCGGAGCTCTCGGCAAACCGGATAATATCGATTCAAAATATGTGGACTATTCTTCAAGCCCGCGTATGTCGGTCGGTTTCGGCTTTCAGTGGCTTTCACCGATGGGGCAAATCGATATTGATTTCGGATTCCCGATTGCCAAAGAAGATTATGATGAAACCGAAGTATTCCGCCTGAATTTCGGCACAAGACTGTAAAGGAGATACAATATGGCAGACACAACTTTCTTTATAAACAAAGGCCCATTTACGCTTGAAAAAGTTTCGCAGATATGCGGAGCCGAGCTCGCAGACGAGACAAAGAAAAATGAAGAAATTTTCAACATTGCCAATATGGAAAAAGCCAAAGACGGAGAAATCTGCTTTTTCTATGACCGCAAGGCAAAAGAAAAAGCTGCAAATATTGCGGCAAAAGCCTGCGTAACAACCAAAGATTTGGCGCAATTTGTGCCTCAGACGGTTGTTGTGCTGGTTGCGGAAAATCCGAAACTTGCATTTTTGAAACTTAATCTTGCAATGTATGCGGAAAAATCTCCGAAAGCGGATATTGCGGATTCTGCACAAATAAGCGAAACCGCAAAAATCGGCAAAGACTGCTTTATCGGTGAAAATGCCGTAATCGGCGCAAATGCGGTTATCGGCGACAACTGCCGCATTGAGGCAAATTCGACGATTGATCACGACTGCGTTATCGGCAACAACTGCCGCATCGGCGCAAATGCCTATGTTTCATATTGCCATATGGGCAACGGCTGCTATATATACAGCGGCGCACGCATCGGCTGCGACGGTTTCGGCTTTATGTTTATTGAAGGAAAACATGTCCGCATTCCGCAGCTCGGAAGAGTTATTATCGGAAACGATGTCGAAATCGGCGCAAATGCCTGCATCGACCGCGGCGCGCTTGATGACACGATTGTCGGCGACGGCACAAAAATCGACAATATGGTTCAGATTGCTCACAACGATGTTCTCGGCAAAGGCTGTATTTTTGTAGCTCAAGCCGGAATTGCCGGCAGCGTAAAATTCGGCGATTATGTAATCTGCGGCGGTCAGGTCGGTGTGGCAGACCACTTGTCAATCGGCAGCGGCGCTCAAATTGCATCGCAGTCCGGTTTGATGAGAGATGTTGACGCCGGCGCGGTTGTTATGGGTTCTCCGGCCGTTCCGTTCAAAGATTTTATGCGTCAGGTCGCAACAATTCAAAAACTTACAAAAAAATAGTATAATTTGGTGAAAAAATGACTGAAAAGAAAATATATAACATAGATGAAATTATGAAACTTTTGCCCCACCGCTACCCGTTTTTGCTGGTAGACAAGGTTGAGGTTGAAGAACCGGGCGTTAAGGGCGTCGGAATCAAAAATGTGACCATGAATGAAGAGTTCTTTCAGGGACATTTCCCGAACAATCCGGTTATGCCGGGAGTTTTGCAGATTGAAGCTATGGCTCAGAGCGCCGGAGTTTTGACTTTGAGTGCAGCCGGAGAAGCCGACGGCGACGGAAAGAACAGCGTATTGTTTATGTCGATTGACGGCGTAAAATTCAGAAAACCGGTTCGCCCAGGAGATCAGCTCAAGATGCATATCGAAAAGCTCAAAGAGCGCCACAATGTGTTTGTTTATAAGGGACAGAGTTTTGTTGACGATGTTCTGGTATCTGAGGCCGAATTTACGGCAATGATTATAAAATAAACAGTTGAGGAAAATAAAAACCGCTGATATTGTTCAGCGGTTTTTTGCGTGTTTAAGACTATACTAAAAGTCAATTTTTATGGAATATTTTGCGTTTTTGTCGGGCATTGCGGCGGCCGCCTCAGGAGGCGTATAATGAGTTCTTTCGTAAAGAGCTTTTCCATTTTCATATGCAGCTACCAGATTTCCACCGCCATCATATTCATATCTTCCGATTTGATTTCCGGCAAAGTCATATTTACCGAGAGGTTTTTGCTTTGTTTCATCTTCATAAACAGCTTTTCCGGCATTGCTCCATTCTTCATAATTTCCGTCTTTACCAATACCTTTATAATATTCTGAAGTAACCTCTGTTGTTGCACCTCTTTGCAATGTTATCATACTTTCGCATTTTGCGAGCTCACCTTTGCACACAACATTTATTTTTTCCGGATACTTTCCGTATGAACTTTCAAAGAGCGTCGTTACATTTGAATTAGGATCCAATATAACATTTTTTGAAGCACTGCTCGGTATGTATAGATGCGTATCCTTAATTGCAGACGCGTCAATTGTTCCAAAGCTTACATTCCACAATTCAGCACCATACACTCCTGTATGCTCCGGGTTGTTTTTATAAGTTGAAGGCAGAGTTAATGTACCGCCTGCCGCTCCGGTTACATATCCGCCGTATGATGCTAAAGCCCATTTTTCCATACCGGTTATGCCTTCTCCGATGGTAACATTTCTCATTGCTCTTTTTTCAGCATCATTGCTCCAACCGGTTATTCCGCCTCTGTATAAATTTGCCGGTATAATAACCTCTTCTCCGTCCGGAACATTAGCGTTTTTTTCAAATTTCACATCTCTTGTTGTTGTGTCATAATACCATGTGCATTTTCCACCGCAACTTTCAGAATCTGATCTGATAACATGTCCGGTTTTCGGATCTTTATATGTTTTTACCGCAGCAAAACTTTGCCCAGCCAACAACATTGCACAAGATCCTAATAACAAAGCTGATAAAAAATCTAATTTCTTCATAATTTTCCCCTTTCAGTGCGTAATTGTCAAATAATAGCCGTTTTCACCACCAATATTGCGCCTTAAATAAAATCAGTCCAAGCCCCGATAACTTATCCGTGCAGCCTTATTGCTGATAATTTCAGTTTACCCCCCCGGCAATTGTCAAGACCTTTTTGCCGAAAAAAGCAAAAATAACCTTCTTTTCTCGTCCTCTCCTTCTTTTTTCCGTCCGTTTTTTTCTGCGCCTCACCCCTTGCATATATTTTTGCAAAAAAAAAGAGGAGAATCTCTCCACCTCTTTTTTGATTAACTATTCTCTGCTGTTTCCATTACCAGCGTCCACCATTCTTATAATATTTGTCGCGAAGATTCTTTAAATCACTCTCCATCTTTGCCACTTCTTCATCGCTTAAATGGTTATATTTCTTTGCCATATCGACCTTTTCTTTATCATTGGCCTCCATTCTTGCGACTTTTTCTTCCAAAGTAAGCTCTTTCTCTATCTTTGGCTCCTTTTCGGTAATTGTCATAAGCTGGTCTTCAAT
>CAKQTH010000016.1 GCA_934276635.1 uncultured Alphaproteobacteria bacterium
GCTACTCCCGTCTTTACAAACTCAAAATGTCCGGTGCCGTTGTTATACGCAACACTGTATTTGTTTATCGGAGCTTGGAGCTTGCCGGTTATGTTGTTCTTGACATTGCCCGCAATCGCGCTGTCTGCAAACAATACCGAGGCATTGTCGCCGTTCGCGTCGCTCGTCAATATCATCGAATTTACATTGATTTTGCCGCTGCCGGACGCATAGCCGTCGGCTGTGATGCGCCCCATCGTCTCGTTTGCCAAATCTACACTCACCCCGTTGAACTCTACCGATCCGCCGGTCAGCTCAAGTCTGCGAAAACGATAGTTGTCAGTAGCTCCGGCATTGTTAATCCGAAACACCCCGTTGTCCTGCATCAATAACGCATTGTTGTTGTCATACAATCTAGACTGCCCGACAATCGTATTCGCACTTTCAACATATATATCTGCGTTTTTCACTGCGGACCCAAATTTGTATATTCCGCTTCCATCGCCCTGCAATGAAATTTTATATCCTTCTTCTCCGGTCAGTTCGCCTTCAAAATAGATTTGTCCGTTGTTTTTGGTATTGAGATTCGCAATTCCCGTCGCTTCGGAATACATCTCCATATTGCGTTTTTCTCTGTTTACAGTTGTTTTATTTCCTGCAAAAACAGAATTTCCGCCGTCCGCCGTAATTGTTAAATTTTTAGTGTTATATATCGTTGCAAGGTGATTATCGACGGTTCCGCTCTCTGTATTGATATTTATGGTATTTCCACTGACTGTAATATTTGAAAGCTCCATATCTCCGCCATAATTTGAAATAAGCGTACCATACGAATAAATATTGCCGGTCGTCGTTGTTGCATTAACCGTATTATTAACAATTCTTCCGGTAACTGTTCCTGAATTTGAAACTCCGGCAAATAATGCAACACCATCAAACTCTACCGTACCGCTGCCGCTCGCTGTCAGATTGTAAACATTATCATGAATGTCAGCGTTTATTCCGTCAATATCTCCATAATTAGTAATAATGCCATACGCTTCAACTAATCCGTCAACAGTTTTTACGTTATAAACATTATTGTGAATATTTGCCGTAAGCCCTTCCGCTATTTTTTTAGAATTATATACAGCTCCATACAGATATGCTTTTTTCCCGGTTGCAGTTACTTCATTGTTATAGCTGGTTATTGAGACGCTGCCGTTGATAGTTCCAAAATTAATTATATCAGCGATAACTTCAGATGTTCCATTATCGGCTGTTGAATATATATTCGTATTTTGTGTTGTGCCGATGAAATTTCCTTCCATTGTATAGCTACCACCATAAGAAAAATTTCCGGCATAAACAGAAGCATTAGAATTATTCGACTTTGCTGTCATTGTGAGGTTATCAACAATTGAGTTGACATTGGTATATACCGTACCGATACTGAACACCCCTCCTCCTCGAATGTCCACATCTCCGTTTTCAGAAAGAGCGGTTAAAGTTGAATCTTTTATCTTTGAATTTATGTAACCAATATCATCATCAATTCCGCTACCAAGGTGTCCGCTTGCATATATGTTTCCACCATAAACAGCGGCACCTCCGTTCTCCGCATTCGTAGACATTATTGTGTTTGATGCTTCAATATCAGCCTGACGCAATGTTCCGCTGTGATTCATAAGAAAACCGCCAAATGCTAGTGCATTAATCGAGCCGCGGGCAATCGCCGTAGTTTTATTATTATCTGCCGTTGCTTTAAGATGTCCTATGGTACCACTGCGAAGATAAATATTTGTGCCCAAAGCCTGTGAAAATGTTGTTTGTGCATCAGAATAGGACTCATTATCATGAAAATATCCGTTGAGTTCATCAATATTTCCGAGATTATAGAGGACTGAACCGCGGCTATCTCCGATAGAAGTGCCGCTGTGGTATACTTTGTTGCCGTAAAATTCACCGGACAATTCCGTTATATGTCCTCCGGTTCCGAAAGCTCCAATCGGTCCGTTAATCAAAGCGCCGCCGTATGATGTTCCGCCGTTGCTGCGATATCCGCCGGTCAATTTTATGTTTTTCAGAGAAATTTCTGTTCCGGAAGAAACCGTAAACCCGATTTTTCCGCCGGCATCAATAACCTTGCCGTTTCCGTTGATTGAGATATCTTTGTCGATATTCGTCGTTTCGCCAACAACAATATCGTCTGTCAAAGTATAATCGCCTCCCGATACAATCGCATCTTTCAATGACGTCCAGTCTCCGACATCTGACGCAGCAGCCATCGGTGAATAAATCGCAATTGAACAAATTGCAGAAGTTGTCATCAACATTCTTTTAACATTTAAATAGTTCATCTTAATCCTCTGTAATATCTTAAAAATTATCCCCTGATAAAGTAGAAAATTCTGCTTTATAAATAATAGTCTAAACCTGTTAGGGGGGGTAGTCAACACAATAATTTACTTTTTTACAACTTTTATTCGCCAAAACTGCTGTTTTTTCGTCAAAAAAAGAAGGCGCTCCAAAAGGAGCACCTTCCAATTAATCCTTACATACAGATGTCAGTTCCGATTGTCTTTCAAAGTTTTCTTTGAAACTACGAAGCGATAAGCCAAGTTTATACCAGCTTTAACACCCCAAGCATTAGAATTTGCACCGGACTCAAAGTCTGTACCAACTTCTAAGCCGACAACTAATGAACTGCCGTGACCCCACCACTGACGCTCATACTCAAAGAGTAATGAAGCACCTGGGGTAGCGCCATGAGACGAATACTTGACATTTTCCTGCTCCACATATGTCATTTTCATGGCATAATTCAAAGCAAGACCAACTTTCAAGTGGTTCTCCTCAAAAGCACCGAACGGCAAGAAGTCATACAAAGTTTCGAGCGACAAACCGGGAGAAAGATAATAACCATCTTTATCAGACAGCATCCCGTATTTTGCGTGAGAGACTCCGGCATAAGCGCGAAAATCCCATTTCTTTGTCCGATAACCGACACCTAACTGAACCATATATCCAGGGTAGTGGAGACCGGAACTCAAAGCTCTGTATTCAAACCCGCCGCGCAAAGAAAGATAACATCCTTCTCGACGAAACATGTATGCCAAAGAACCATCCTCATTTTGGAGAATATCCAAACGAGGCGACATCGCAGAAACTATCAAATCCGTAGATTCCATAAAATCTTTGATACCATCATCGGAAAAATCGAGCTCAACGCTGTCATTCTTCTGTTGTTCAATATTTACACTTTCTTGTGCATTTACCGTAAAAGTTGCAACTGCAATAGCTACAACCAAAAACCATTTATTCATTCTTTCAATTTTTGATATGTGGTCAGCCGCCTAAAAATAATTTGGGAGGCGACCGACCACTTATTAAACAATAGACTAATTTTTTCATTGAATGGTCATATAATATTTCCCATCAATGTACACGTGAGTAGTCTTTCCCTCGTGTTTGAAAGTCGCTTCTTTCAGAAAATCCGAAAGACTTGCGCTGATGCTCTGTGTTGCCATGAACATCGATACAGCTCGAGAGGTCATCTTATTAATAAGACGCATATCACTCTTGCTGACATACCATGCTACGCTACCATCGTTATTTACAACGACATGAGCCGGGTTCCATTGTCCACCGTAATAACCTGCAGAGGTATAATCGGAAGGATTCTTAACCATCGTCTCAAGCGAAGCATCGAAGTTTCTGCTGATAATCGGACAAACACTACTGTCAGTCTGAACAAGCAAAGCTTCAACAAAGTTTCCGTTAAGGTGGGTATAAGAAAAATAAATCTTCTTAATTTCACCACCTGCGAAAGGATAGCCACTGTCCACCGGTTGAGGAGTAATGGTATCATTCGGATTAGGGTTCGGGTTAGGATTAACTGTATCTGTTCTTTGGTTGAATTCACCAAAATCAACATATACAGCTGCCAAACCTTGAGCCTTGCTGTTACGGGTGTCAACGGTCAATGTGTCATAGGTTACAACCTCAGGACCCATCAACGGACGCTGCAAACGCTCAACCTGAACGGTCATCAAACGATTAACCTTTTTCCAGATTCTTCCGTTACGAATAACAGAATCGCTAGCGATTACATTGTCATTGACATCAATAACGCGTACTGTGTTAGAGCGGGTGTAAAGCAAGTTAACCTGCTTACCTTCTCTGACTGCAGATGCGCTTTCAGCCATTGTCTCCACATTATACTCACTACCATCGTTCAGCTGAACCAAGAAACCGCGATTATTTGCATTAATCGTATAGTTTCCTTTCTGACTGTTCGAGGAGTTCGTACCATTGTTGATGATAGTCGGATTGAGAGAAGCAACATTTTGAACGAAGAAAGTATCAACATCATTCAGTACATTTGCAGTAAATGCAACATTAGTACCCAATGCGTCAACACTGTTAACCTTCAAAGTTGTGTATTGATTATCTATCATAGCAACGCCTTGATTATCAACATCGTGCTGCAATACATACATCAATTTCTCAACACTCGTCGTGTCACCAATTACCAGTGTGTCATGTACCTCAACAAAAATCGTATCCGTAGTAACAACAAAAATAGTGTCACCGCAGATGATTGTGTCGCGTACAATCGTAGTGTCTCGGATAATCTTGGGGTCAACAGGTGCAACCTCAAGCTTATCGCCCTTTACTAAAGCCTGATCCATATCACTATATAAATCACAGCTTACCAACATACCTACGCTCATGACAAAGAGCAAAAATAATTTTAAAGCCTTCATATAAAATATATTTACAAGTTAAACTTCAATTTTGAATCAATAATATTTAATTGTTTAATGTGTCAAAAATGAAATAACGAAAAAGCGGATAGCAAATTCGGTTTCATCTGTATACAAACACAATGTAAATTTAAATAAGTTACAGAATAGTTTTCAATATAATATTATAGCATTCTTAATGTAGCATAATTTTTTCTTAGTTGCAAGAGGAAAAAACAAACTTTTTGGCTATTTTGTCATTTTATTGAAAAACTATGCAAAATCAAACTATTAACGATATTTCAGAGGCAATAAAACCCGCCGGATTAAACATTTGGGATACATTTTTTTCGCTGGTCGGCTTGCCGCTGAATAAAAACGCCAGTTTTTTATCCAAGAGAGAATTGACAAAGCGCAAATGCTTAGAAGTCAGCCATTTTTGCCCGACAAACACATATACCGGTTTGCCGGTTCCGACCGCCTCGGAACACATGGAAACCGAATCGCCGGTGACGACAATATTGTCCGCCTCGCTCAAAAAGCCCATATACGGATTCTCATCTTTATTGCCCCAGAGATAGTTATAGCTTTCAATCCCTTTAATTTGTTCAAGAATCGCGTTTTGCGCCGCCTCGCCCGTCCGGCGTGAAGTCGTCAGCAAAAAGGAGCCGCCGACTTCCTGATGAAATTTTGCAAGCATTTTCCCGAACTGTGTTGCGTTTTCAACCGAAAAAGGCCGATTTTTGATAGCTCCGCCGACCACGACCGCAGTTAACGGTTTCGGCATATCGGCAAATTTCTGTTGCCATTTATTGTGTGCTTCCGCGAGGCTTTCTTTGTTGATACGATGCGGACAACCGACGATGTATCGGATATTATCTCCTCCTTTTTTGGCTTTGTCGTGTTCCGGCACAAAGACAAGCGAAAATTCGTTTAATCCGCAAGAACCGGGGTGCATCAGCTGTACGAGTTTTGTTTTTTCTGCTGACATTTTTTTGATATATCTGGCAACCGGAACGGTGCGGCGCGAAGTTGAGAGCACGACATCTGGCATTTGGCCTCCGAACAACATTCTGCTTTGTTTTGTCAGCCCCAAAAGCGTTCTTCCGCGCAGACAATTCGGCAGTCCGGCCAGTCGGTTATATTCTATTTTTTTCTCAACGATTTCAAACTTATCCTTATCCAGTTCGGACATCACACCCCTTGCCTGCCCTACGCTTCCCATGCGATTGTCAAGCAAAACCCAAATTATTTTCTTCATATCTGCCTTTTTTTGTTGGAATTATTATAAATTTGTATTACAATACACTATAAAGATAATAAATCAAGGAGATATTCCATGAAATTTTTGTTCGGTGTACTTGTTTTATCAGCGATTATCCTTTGCCCGCAATATGCAAACGCACAGGCTGCATCTCAGGCAAAAGCTTCATATATTGCGACATTGAGCGCGGTTATGAATGTTAAAATCAACGATGAAGATGTCGCTTCTGATTTGAACAAGCTGCGCCAAAACAAAAGTTTTCTTAAAAAACTGCAGAAAAAACTCAATAAACTTTCAAACTCTTCTTCAAAAAATCCTACCAACAAAAAGGTTATGGATATTTTGGAAAAGGCGGGCAAAGATCTTGACGCCCTGTTATAATTAAGAAAAGTTTAAGGTTTTTGAGATATTCTGTTGCAAAGGCAGGTGGAAAATGGAAAACACACACAAATTAAACATTGACAGCATTAACGCTATGAGAAAGAAAATTTACGGCATTATGCAAAAATGCGGAAAATCTCCGGTTGAGGGCATCACAAACAAAGAAATGTGGAATGAGGTTTTGGTTTCATCGACAATGTCTCGCTCTCGTTCAAACAAAAGAATGAAAGAATTTGCATAATGAAAAAACTGTCCGTTCTCTGTGTTGCTTTGTGCCTTGCTCTCGGCGCTTGTTCTTCTTCGCCGACAAAAGGCGATTTATATAAAAACGACCATGACCGCTATATCAAAAATATTGTTGTGAAAGAAAAATCGGAATACGGCATCACATATGAATATAAAGATGTCAGAATTGACGAATTGGCCTCGGTTGCTGCAAAATATTGCAATCAGCTGGGCAAAAAAACAACGCTTATCAGCACATCTTTGTACCGCAACAACAAAATGCGCGCGGCTTTTATGTGTGAAGTATTGCAATAGACTTTTTTTCTCCCTATATAACCTTTAAGAATTATACAATTTTAAAGGCAGATAAATGAACAAAAATTTATATGATGTTTTAGGCGTTAGCAAAACGGCAACAGATGCGGAAGTCAAATCCGCATATCGTAAGCTTGCGCGTAAATACCATCCGGACTTGAACAAAGACAATAAGGCCGCGGCGGCAGAAAAATTTAAGGAAATTTCTTGTGCTTATGACATTTTGGGAGACAAGGAAAAACGCGGTAAATATGATCGCGGAGAAATAGATTCCGACGGCAAACCTACCGGATTCGGCGCCGGATTTTCATCTTCGGGCTTTGGCGGCGCAAACCCGTTCGGCGGAGGCAATCCGTTCGGAAACAGCAGTGCCCGTTACTATTCTTCCGGCGGCGCAAACGGTGCAGGTTTTGACTTTTCTTCCATATTCGGAGATGATTTATCTTCCATTTTCGGCGGTGGCAGCGGATTTTCGCGTTCATCGGCCGGAAGGACTCAAAAAGGACAAGATATATCATACAATATGTCAGTTTCGTTTCTGGACGCGGCGCTCGGCGCTGAAAAGACCGTTGAGCTCAACGGCAAAACGATTAATGTCAAAATTCCGGCCGGCACGACATCAGGACAGACTCTCCGCTTGAAAGGGCTCGGGGAAGCCGGTTTCGGCGGCGGGCAAAGCGGCGATGTTCTGATTACGATAGATGTTCAAAAGCACCCGTATTTTACGGCCGACGATGACGCAAATATTTTGCTGGAGCTGCCGATAAGCCTCAAAGAAAGCATTTTGGGCGGCAAAGTTACGGTTCCGACAATTTCCGGTCAGGTTATGGTCAACATTCCGCCCTATTCTTCCGGCGGCGACAAGCTTCGTCTGAAAGGAAAAGGCATAAAGACCAAAACTAAACAGGGCGATGAGTTGATTACGCTTCGAATTGTCGCGCCAAAAACCAAAAATGCCGATTTGGAAAGCGTTTTGAGCAAAATGAGCGATGAAAAAGTTAGGAACTTTTAGATGATACTGGCGCAGCTGCAAAATTTCGAATGGCTTAATGACCCGCAGGGATTTTCGTTTACTGCGCTCGGCCTGCGTGTTGAAAGCAAAGCAGGCAGCGATTTTTGGCAGAATCAAACCGCCGGAATTCACAAAGACAGCGGACATTTTTTCTATTTGGAAAAATCCGGCAGTTTCACGCTTGATTTGTGCTGGGCGGCGCAGAACAACGGCCGTTTCAACCAATGCGGCATAATGCTCAGAACAGACGAAAACAACTGGCTGAAATCTTCGGTTATGTGTGAAAGCCCTGAAAATCCGTCCGTTGCCTCATGTACAACAATTGACGGATTTTCCGATTGGGCGGTGCACAAAATCAACTCAATGCCCGAAAAAGTTCATTACAGACTGCGCAGAATCGGCAATGATTATATCTTGTATTTTTCGCTCGACGGAGAAAACTTTGAACAGATACGACTTGTTCATCTGGACAACCGCGGCGCGCCGGTTTTGGCCGGAGCATACATCTGCAGCCCGCAAACCGGGGACTTTTCCGCAACCTTAACCAATATAGATTTTTCTTAAAAATTCGAACTAATTTTCCAGATAAAGTTCGCTTTTCTTGTAATTTTCAATCGCATGGCGGAGCAAAACCGCAACAATCGCTGCAACCGGAATTGCAATCATCAGGCCTAAAAATCCGAGCAAAACGCCGCCGGCCAACAAGGCAAACATAATCCAAACCGGGTGCAATCCGACACTGTCTCCGACAAGTTTCGGCGTCAAAAAGTTGCCTTCCAAAAACTGTCCGCTGACAAACACCGCCACAACTGCGGCAATTCCGGTCCATGAATCAAATTGAGCAAACGCTATCAGGATAGAAATCACAAAGCCGGTAATCGACCCGACATACGGAATAAATGATATCAAACCGGCCAAAAATCCGACCATCAGCCCCATATCAAGCCCGACGATATACAGCCCTAAGGAGTAGTATGTTCCGAGCAAAAAGCAAACGCTCAGCTGTCCGCGGATAAATCCAGCCATAGAGCAGTCTATCTGTTTTGCGATTTTGCGGATTGAGGGCTTTGATTTTCGAGGTAGCAGACTGTCCACTTTTTTGATAAAATGTTTCCAATCTCTGAGCATATAAAAAGTCACAACCGGGGTAATCAGCAACAGGCTTATCAAATTTATCAGCGCCATTCCGTTAGAAATCAGGCTTTTTGCCACATTGCCCAAAATACGCATATTTTCGGACATATTCTGGCTCAAAAGCTGCTTGATTTTTGCCGGCTGCAGCTCGGGAAATCTGCTTTGCAAATCTGCCAGCAGCGGTTCGATTTTTTTGATAAACGATGAAATATATTGCGGAGCAGCATCAAAGAAATGCGCAAATTCTTCTTGTATCAGGCTGAAGAACAGCAACAGAGCCGGCACCACAAACACAATCACCAAAAGCAGAACCAAAATTGTGGCAACGGTTCTGTTCATTCCGTGTTTTTCAAATTTTGAAACAAACGGATCCAACAAATAACCGATAATAATTCCGGCGGCAAACGGCAGCAAAACCGAGCGCAAAACATATATCAGATATGCGCATACAACAAAAATTCCGAACCAAAACAGCAGGTTTTTGCTGACAAGCCTGTTTTCTGCGGTTATTTGTTTTGAAACCTGTCTCATTTGTTTCCTTTGCTTATAATATAAGAGTTTTCACGATTTTCTACGCTGAAACCGGCTTTTGAAAAAGCATACAAAAGATTTTCCGGCGAGCACGACACCTGTGCCACAAAACGAGCTTTTCCGGCCGCCATGGTTGCCAAATTGATTTTTTGAATCTCCGGAAGTTTTGCCAGATTCTTTTCCGCATCAACCAAATCGCTCAGGTTTTTATACGAATAAAAAATATTGATTTCTCCGGCGATGTTTTGTTTTTTCGGCTCGCTTTGTTCCTGCGCGTTCAAATCGCTTTTGATTCTGGCAATCAGCATATCGGCCGCAATATTAAGATTGCGTTCACTCGGCGAACCATATATACTCAGCCCGCTGTGCTTTTCGTTTTGCAGATTAATAACCTCGATATTCAAATAATTAAACGCATCAGGACGCATTTTTGCAACATAAACCTTTGTGTTCGGATTGTTGTCGGCAATTTTGGCAAGAGTGATAATGTTTGGATACATCACATTGTTAATCCCGATTTTTTGTGCAAAAGAATCATCAATCACACGAAACACAACATCTCCGCTTTGAACCGGCCCTTTATTTTTCCACGCGTTGCGCCAAAGATTTTCTTCTTCCCAAAGATAGGGCTCGCCGTTTTTGGCCAACTGATACACCGGAACAATCACAACATTGGTCAAGTCGCTGTATTGCATCGGAATTGAATTTTCTTTCATATATGCAAGCAAAAGGTCGCCGTCGACCAAAATTTTCAGCTTTGCGGCATAGCGGACGCTTGAAGATTTTTCTTCGGAAACTTCAACTTCTTTAATAAAATTGAGAATTTGCTCGTTTGAAAAATCGGCAAATTTTTCAACATACAGCGGTGTTGTGTTTCGTTTTACGATCTGAAGAAACGCATTGCGGTTAGCGTCGGTCATCGCTTTTTCTCGGGCTTTGGACGCATCTTCGGCCGTAACATCGACATTGACATCAACCATATATTTGTCATCAGCCTTTGCCGCCGACATAATCATAACAACAGCCGCCAAAATCGGCAAAAATATATTTTTTTTCACAATAAAAACTCCTCAAATTCTCTTTATTGTCTTAAACTTAAACAATTTTATTCTTTTTTACAATAAAAAAGCAAAAGTTTTTATAGACTTTAAACGCAAACAGTTGTTTATTATGGGTGAATTATGGAACTAACGGAGATTTTCTAAAAATGCTAAGCAAATATTTATCATCATTAATCGACAGAGCTTCTAAACTCGGCAAAACAATCGTTTTGCCTGAAGGCGAAGACGAAAGAGTTTTGAACGCAGCCTATATTGCCGCAAATAACAAGGTCGCAAATATCATAATTTTGGGCGATGTTGCAAAAATTGAAGAATTTTTTGCCGCAAAAGGCTCAAAACCCGAAAATATTTCAATAATCGACCCACAGTCTTCCGAAAAGAAAGAAAAATATGCAAATCTTTTGTTTGAAATCAGAAAAGACAAGGGTATGACGATTGAAGAAGCCCGTCAAACCGTTTTGAACAAAACATATTTCGGAACTCTGATGGTTAAGGCTAAAGACGCCGACGGAATGGTCAGCGGCGCAATTCATTCTACTGCCGACACGGTTCGCCCTGCTCTGCAAATTATCAAATCCGCCCGCAAAGACCGCGGAGTTTCCGCCTTTTTGATTATGGTTTCCAACAACGAGCCGTATATTCTTTCGGACGCCGGTTTGGTTATCAACCCTGATGATAAGGAACTTGCCGAAATTGCTCTCAGTGCGGCGGAAAGCGCCATCACATTCGGTATTGACCCGAAAATCGCAATGCTTTCGTTTTCGACCAAAGGTTCAGCCAAAGGTCCGGAAGTCGACAAGGTTGTAAGCGCAACAAAAATTGCTTCAGAATTGCTCAAAAATGAAGAATATCAGGACAAAGGCATTGAAATTGACGGAGAATTGCAGGTTGATGCGGCTCTTGACCTTGCGGTCGGACAGCGCAAAGCTCCGGGGTCTCATGTTGCCGGAAAAGCAAAAGTTTTGGTTGTGCCGAATCTCGATACCGGAAATATATGCTACAAGCTGTTGCAAAGACTCGGCGGATGCGAGGCATACGGTCCGATTTTGCAAGGTTTGAATGCTCCGATTAATGACCTTTCGCGCGGTGCTTTTGTTGAAGATATCGTCGGTGCGATTGCAATCACCTGTATTCAGGCTCAAAAATAATTTTAACCCACTCTACCAAAGGATAATAATATGAAAAAAATTCTCGTTTTAAATTCAGGTTCTTCTTCATTGAAGTATCAGTTATTCAATGTTGACGGCGAAAAATATGAAGTTTTGGCAAAAGGTATTGCTGAAAGAATTGGTCTTGAAAATTCCGTTATCTCCATCAAAATCGGCGACGGCGAAAAAGTCAAAAAAATGATTGATATGCCGACTCACAATGAAGCAATCGAAGCCGTTATCAACCTTTTGCTTGACGGCGTTATAAAATCTATGGACGAACTTTCGGCAATCGGACACCGCGTTGTTCACGGCGGCGAAAAGTTTAATCAGTCCGTACTGATTACCGATGAAGTTATCAAAACCGTTGAAGAATTGTCCGATTTGGCTCCTCTTCACAACCCGGCAAACCTGCTCGGTATCAGAGCCGTCAGCAGAATTTTGCCGAATATTCCGCAGGTTGCGGTTTTTGACACTGCGTTCCATCAGACAATGGAAAAAGAAGCTTATTTGTATCCGCTCCCGATTGAGCAATACACAAAACACCAAATCAGAAGATACGGTTTTCACGGAACATCTCATGCATATGTTTCGCAAGAAGCTGCAAAATTGCTCGGTTTTGAAGGAAAAATCATCACATGCCACCTCGGCAACGGTGCCTCAATCGCTGCTGTTGACCACGGAAAATGCGTTGACACATCAATGGGATTTACGCCTCTGGCCGGCATCATTATGGGTACCAGATGCGGCGATATTGACCCGTATATTCCGCTTCATATCATGAAATCGCAAAACAAGACTTTGGAAGAAGTCAACAATATGCTCAACAAAGAAAGCGGAATGTTTGGAATTTGCGGATATTCGGACAATCGCGATGTTGAAGACAGATATTTTGTCGGTGATGAAGCCTGCACAACCGCAATGTATGCTTATGTTCACAGCCTGTTGCGCTTTATCGGCGGCTATATCGCTGTTTTGGGCGGCGTTGATGCGATAGTGTTTACCGCAGGCGTTGGCGAAAACGGCGCCGCTTTGCGCAAATTGTTGGTTGAAAGACTTGCTTATCTCGGCATCAAACTTGATGAAGAAAACAACAAGCTCCGCGGCAAGACTGTTGCAATCTCAACTCCGGATTCAAAGGTTAAGGTATATGTAATTCCGACCGATGAAGAATTGATGATTGCAAAAGATACTATGCGTCTGGCTTTCTAAGTCGGCTGTCACAGGCAATAAAAAACCGCGGGGATTGATGTTTCCTGCGGTTTTTATTTTGCTCTTTGTTCTTTTATATTTGTTATATCAGGCCTGTTATTATTCTTGTCCCGTTTTTGTTTATTCATTTCTTTCACCTCTTGACTTTCTGCCGCTATCATATTTTTCCGGCTTATGACATCTTTCTTTACCACCATTTCCAGCCTTTTTATCCTCAGGCCCGCTATCGAATATTTCCCTTTCTCGCTGCCTGTACCTGCCTCGTTGTTGTCGTTTTCCGCCCTGTGTTTATTATATGTCAAATCGTTATATTTTGCATACGCTGCTCGCGTCCTTGTCTGCGGCGTCAACAAATACGCCTCCAGATTTTCTCCTATATCCAATTGCGGAAGTTCAGGCTTTTCTATATCATATCCGAACGGTACCACCGTCTTCGGCCTGTTCCCGTTCTGTTTTGCCTCTCTCAATATGTTTTTCCGACGCTCCGCCAAATAGTTTATTCCATCCTCATTATTCTCTTCTTCCGGCAAATACGCTGTCCGACAAAACTCCAAAAATATCTGCCATCTCGTCTCGTTCTCAGGTATCTTAAAACACAAATTGTCCCCTAAATACAAATATGTACCAACATATTCGTTCTCATCGCTCCTGATTATGGTCTCTGAGTCCTCATTGGGATTTTCCAATGCGCTCTGCCCGCGCTCTATCCCGTAATCCCCGTAATATTCCTGATCCTGCCCCTTCTTATATATCTGCACTATTCCGCATTTTTTTGCATAATAACAAGCCTTTGCCAAACTCGGCGTCGCATATACTCCGCACCGGCTCTCCATATTGTTGCGCGCCAGTATCGTCTGCAGCTCGGTTGCAAACGACCTCCCCGAATACAGATATTGCCCCTTGTCCTCAATGTTCAACGGCTTGGCCATCTCCGCGCTCATATCCACCGCGCGCGATTTTGCCTCATTATACATCCGCTCCAGAAAATCTTCTCCGTACATAAACGAAACATAGTCCCGATATCCGCCGTCCGGATGCTGCGACCAATGAAAATTGCAATACTTCTCCTCTTCGTGCTCCTTCTTCTCAAGAACCTGCGGCTTTTCTTCTTCCATATCAGGCTCATAATCGTTCGCCGTGATATTATAATTCTTCTTCTGCGACCACGACAATCCGTTGTCCGGCGCGCAATACATATTTTTCGGATGAGGCTGAGCTCTTGTCGGCCGGCCGCTGTTCAGCCGCTCGTCGAGTGTCTCCCAACATCCCGCTCGCTCCGCCTCTTTCCTGGCCAATTCCGCCTTTATCCGCTCCTGTTTTTCTATCTGCTTATTTACATAGTTTTCCAGCGACTGAGCGCCCTCCTGCTTATGCAGCACCGGCGGTGGCAGCTGGTCTATCGTCACTCCCTGCACCAATCCCAATGGACGAGCTATGCCGGATGTTTCTATGGCCAACTGTAATTTTCTAATATATTTTCTGGCAACTTCCGGTTCCATAAACGGCATCTGGATTCCGCTTTTGGTCACCACAATAGAACGAGAATCCATTGCTCTCGGATCTTTGTCGCTCACAACTGGGTAATCTGACTTACGAAGATATTCTATAAGTTTCATTTGACATGTATATGTATTACTAATATTTTTTATCGCCTCATTGTCGGTAAGATAGGTCTCATACATATTAACATCAGCATACGCAAAGAAAGCGGCTATCGGCTGCTTGCGATTCCTTACAGTACTATTGTTGGTTAAATCTTCTTGGACTTGTACTAATCCCAACGGCCTGTCCCCCAATTCTTTCGGTATTGTTCTTTGAATTCTTCAAAATTTTTTTCCAATTCCTTAACTTTTGCCGCATCTATATGATTATATTTTATCGCATCCTCAATATTACTTTTATGAATAGCTTCAAGTAAAGCCAGATTACCTTCCAATGTCTGTTCTTTCTCAATGCGAGGTTCTTTTTCATTGATAACGACAAACTGATTTTTGAGCATCGAAAGGTACAGATTCGCCT
>CAKQTH010000017.1 GCA_934276635.1 uncultured Alphaproteobacteria bacterium
TCGCTGCCATTATGAATTTTTTCTTTAGCGTCTTTAGCCAGCTCCTGATAAACTTCCATACAGTCAGAGGCCAGTGACACGGTGTTTCCTTTTTGCTTTATGGCAGCAAGCGGAGTATTGTTTTTGCGGGTTTCTTCATCTTTATAGATTGTAAAAGAATAGTCAAAGCCTTCTTCTTTGTTCTCATCAAGCAGATATCCTTTGTTTTTTGCCCATTTTTGCCAATGTTCGCCATTGGTCGCGTTGCCGGAATTTTCTCCGGTTTCTTGCGGATTGTCGCCATTTCCGATGTTCAGCTCTTGCGGTTTTTTCTCTTCTTTGTTATCTTCTTTATTGTTGTGATCTTTCATATATTTTTCAAGCAAAGCCTTATATTCGTTGGATTCTTTATCCGGCTTTCCGGCATCATCCCAAACCTTAAGAAAATCTTCGGAATTTTCAATTTCATTGGTATCGGCCATATCTTATCTCCTTGAAAAAATATCCTTAATGTTTTACAGTATAGCTTCTTTTGTTTATTTTGTCTATATTTTTTTTCGCTTATTTTTGAAAAATTTTTTCAAAAGAGCGGAGGACTCGTTTTGCATAATTCCGCCGCAGCAGACCGGCTTGTGGTGACAGGTTTTGTTTTCATAAAATTTTACGCCGTTTACCACTGCGCCGTTTTTTTCGTCATATGCCGCAAAATAAAGATGTTCGATTCTGGCAAAAGAAATTGCGGCCGCACACATCGGACAGGGTTCGAGCGTTACATACAAATCCATTTCGCGCAAACGGTTTGTGCCGAGTTTTTTGCAGGCTTTTTGAATCGCTAAAATCTCGGCGTGTGCGGTGCAATCCTTTGAATGTTCGCTCAAATTATGCGCTCTGCTGACAATTTTTCCGTTTTTTTGGTCCACGATAACGGCGCCGACCGGAACTTCGTCTTTTTTTGCTGCAATCAAGGCTTGAGCAAAGGCTTTTTGCATATATTGTTCGTTGGTCATAAATATCCTTTGAGTTATAAATTTTTTTATATTATAATCACCGACAATAATAAAGGAAAGAAAAAAATGACTGAACGAATTGCAAAATTTTTGGCTCGCAGCGGAGTCTGCTCCCGCCGTAAAGCCGAAGAATATATCCGCCAAAAACGAATTACCGTAAACGGAGAAGTGATTGAATCTCCTGCATATAATGTAAAAGGAGACGAAAAAATATTGTTTGACGGAGAAAAAATTGCGGCAAAAGAGCCGACCAGACTTTGGCTTTATTATAAACCGGTCGGACTTGTGACATCGCATAAAGACGAAAAAGACAGAAAAACGGTGTTTGAAATGCTACCGGAGAATATGCCGCGTGTGATTTCCGTCGGCCGGCTGGACTTAAATTCCGAAGGATTGCTGCTTTTGACCAACAGCGGAGACTTGGCGCGCAAGCTTGAGCTGCCCTCAAACGGTTGGTCGCGCCGCTATCGGGTCAGGGTTCACGGCGCTGTAAAAAAAGACAAACTGGCAGAGCTTGAAAACGGTGTTGTGATTGACGGCATAAAATATCAGCCGGCAAAAATCGTGCTTGATTCGGAGCAGGGCAGCAACAGCTGGCTCACTGTGACCATCAAAGAAGGCAAAAATCGCGAAATCAGAAAGATGATGAAACATATCGGGCTTGATGTTGCAAGACTGATAAGGGTTTCATACGGGCCGTTCCAGCTCGGCAACCTGAAAATCGGACAAGTCAAAGAAGTTGCCGGTAAAGTTTTGAAAGAACAGCTCGGCGAAAATTTTGTTTTGTGAGGCAAAATGAGAATTATTGCAGGCTCATATCGCGGAAAAAATCTGCTTTCTCCAAAAAGCGGAGAAGTCCGCCCGACTGCGGACAGAGCAAAAGAAGCGCTGTTTAATATCTTGAACTCAAAGCTTGAAAATCAATGGGAAAATTGCCGATTTTTAGATGTTTTTGCCGGCAGCGGCGCAATCGGGCTTGAGGCAATGTCCCGCGGCGCCGACATGGTCGGTTTTGTTGACATAAATACCGATAATCTGATGCAAAATCTCCGCTTGTTTCCGAAAGAAAAAGCAAAGTTTTTTGTATATAAAACATCGGCGGAAAACATTGTGCGGGCAACGCAAAAATATAACCTTGTGTTTTTGGACGCGCCGTATGCAAAAAATATGAGCACTCCGGCTTTGCATCAGTTGTTTGAAAAAGGCTGGTTGCAAGATGACGCGCTGATTGTCGTTGAAACTCAAAAAGATGAGGATTTGCCGGCTCCCGAAGAGTTTGCTCTTGTTGATGAAAGAATATACGGCCTGGCAAAATTCCGTTTTTTTGCCATAAAATAAAATTTTTGACAAAAAATATTGCAAATTAGAAAAAATATGATAAGATAACAACATATTAAGTTGCCGCAACACAAACGGAGGATTATGATGAAAGATATTCGGTTTGATTTTGAACTTTTTGATGAATATAAAGGCAAAGAGTTTGAACAAAAGATAAAAGACAATCCCGAGGCTAAAAAGCTGTATGAAAAATACGGCGAGCAATATGCGGCGCTTTGCCAGATAAAAGACAATCTGTCTCTTGAAAACGGTAGCAAATATACTATCGGTGAAGTCAAAAATCGTCCGGTTTTGGTTTTCGGCTCAAAAGAAAATTCTCAGCTTGTGATGAATACGCAAGACAAAAACATCAGCATTCTATTTCAAGATGAGACAGCCGACAAAATGAGCGCCGAGGCAATGCGCAATATCTTAGGCTCGCTTGAAGGAAAAACCACAGATGGCAAAAAAAGTACTGGTGTTGACCTTGCCTCTGCGGAAACTAATGATGCACATTTGCAAAAGTTGCTTGACGAACTGGAATCTTTTCGCGGAATAAATTCTTTGACCCCAGATAAGCTTGATGAAATTGCCAAAAAAGGCGAAAGTCTGACAGGTGGCGCCAGCAAGACCTATGTAGATGCGGTTGCTAAAATGCGCGCGGCAATCAAGAGCAATATGGGGAAATTCGGCGGAACATGCCGCTCCGCAAAATCCAGCGGCGGATATACCGTTTTCAATATTTATCCGTTTAATCCGGACTTGCGCTCTGAGGCTGAAAAAGAAGACAAAGAAATGGTTCCTGATGCCCGTTTGTATGTAAAACAGGACAAAGATGGCAAAACTAGCCTGAAATATCATATGAAACACAACAGCCCGATTACCGATCAGGTGGCGGACAGCCTTGCAGATGCGGCAAAAGAGGCCGGACATACCCATATGAATATCAAAAACACGGTGGGGCCGGACAGAATGAAAATTATGACTTCGCTCAGCAAAAAAGGCATTGTCCCTACCGGTGTTTATATTTCTGCCGAAAAGGCCGCAAAGTTGCTTGATGGAGCAAAGGGCTCGATGAGTGAGGCCGCTTTTGCAAAATTCAAATATAATCTTGCGCTTTCAATGAGCGAATATAACAAAGCAAACGGCAAGGGTGACGCAGATAATGTATTTATCAGTGATGCGATTGCCGCCTATGAAAACCGCCCGTTCAAATCGGCATGGGATAAAACTTTGCAGGATACTTTGGAAAAATATACCTTTAATAATAATGGCGTCAGCAATGATGCGGAAAAATCTCTCGGCGCAATGTATGCAATGAGTTTGCTCGGCCGCTCGTTCCTTAAAGGTGTGACTATTGAGAGTATGCTGAAAAGTCAGGAAGGCGCGCGTGTTGAGCCGGGACGCCTGCTTTTTGCCAATGAAGAAGAGCGCAAAAAGTTTGCCGAAATCACTAAAGGCACCGAAACTATGAGCGATTTGTCGCCGGTTCAATTGCAGCAGCTATTTAATATGTGGATGCCTCGATGCGAACAAGAAGCGCAAAAAGCATTGCTTGAAGGAGCGCAGAGTATTGTCAGCAAGCGCGATGCCCGTAAGTTGCCGCTGGTTGTTCCTGAAATTTTGGGCAAAGGAGAAAAAGAGGTTAAGGATCTCATTAAAGACTTCAAAAAGATGGGAATTGAGCTTGATGATCCGAAAATCAATACAAAAATCACCAGATACGAGAGAGGTGAAGAATATATTGCAAATGCCGAAAAGAAGCAGGAAAATGCGCATAATAACAACCAGCAACAGGCTCCGCAGGAACAGCTACAAACAGTTCCGGAGCAGTATGCAGCTCAGCCGCAATCTCAACAGGTAACCCAAACTCAACCTGCGCAACAGCAGGCCGCGGTAAATGCTCAACAGCAAGGAAACCGCCGCAGTAATGGAACAATCAGTGCACAGCAGATTGTGGCGAATAAGAGGAGGGGTGCGCAGCGCTGAGTATAAAAAAGCTCGCAGGAAAAGCTCGCTTTTTCACACATCTGGAGGTGAAAGGGGCAGTATGGTAAAAATTCATGTACTAATGTGTACACTAGAATTTTTACCAACTGACTTTCATCTCCATCTGTATAAAAAATCAAACTTTTTGAAGAGTAGGGCGACTAATCGCAAAAATGCGAGAGGGTGGAAATTCATGTAGGTTATCTACACTAAAATTTTCGGTCTTCTTTTTTTGTCTTTATTCGCCGCAAATATCGAACTTTTTTTGGGGCTGGGAAAGGGGCGGTGAGAGAAAAATTCATGTACTGATATGTACACTAAAATTTTTCCTCACCGACTTTTGTTTTTATCTGCTCCAAATATTGAACTTTTTGGAATAAGAAGGTGGACAAATTGAAAAAAGAGGTAGAGAGATTTGTCTCTTTTTTTCGCTTTATGTAAATAATCCTTGACAATCGGCGGGGGGGGGTAAACTGAGGTTAGGTTAAATTTTATAAGGATTATTTGTTTTTTTAATCAATGAAGTGCTCGGTTGTGTCGCTGCGATTATGAAGCTGAAAATATAAAATACCTTCACAAAAAGTATTAATTGGAAAAACAAGGAGAGTTATAATTATGAAAAAATACAGTTCAAACCAGTCCGGCCGGTCGATGATTGAGATGCTTGGTGTTTTAGCCATTGTCGGCGTCTTGTCCGTTGCCGGTATTGCCGGTTATTCCAAAGCTATGGCAAAATATAAAACAAACAAACTGATTGATCAGGTATCAACAATCGTTGCAAACACAAAAACAAAATTTGTTGCGCAGGGAAATTATAAGGGACTTAGTGTAACAACGGCTTATAGCCTAGGGATATTTCCGGAAGAAATGGTAAAAGACTGTACAGACAGCAAATGTACTCCTATGCTTGCGATAGGCTATTTGGTAAATTTGGGGGCAGCATTATATTCTAGTTTTCAGGTTAGTTTATATAATTTATCCAAAGATGGATGTACTGCATTGGTTACGGCAGATTGGGGATCTTCTACCGGGTTTGATGGAATTTTTGGCACAGTAGAAGGCTGTGTAGCAGGGGTTTGTTCGCCATCGGTGTTAAAAGAGAAAGGATTGTCAATGGTTAATGCATTATGCACGGGGACAGAAGGCAAAAATGATTATTACCTTTCATTGTATTTTAGGTAATAGCGGAAAAAGTCTTTCCATTCTTTGATTTTGTCATCCGGGTGTTTGGCGGCGTATGCCGGGCTTGTGGACGGCAATGCGGTTTTGATGATGACTTTTTCAAGCCAGTCAAGATAAGTTTTTTCGTTTAGCCCGGGATAAATATCTTTTTGTTTCAGATATTTCTTGAAAAATTTATACGCGTTTTTACTGCTGAAAACAATGCATTTGAGGTTGGGGCATTTTTTCTGCAATATCGAAAAATCGTTGAAAACTATGCTGTTATTTATAATTTTTGCATCAAGACTTGATTTGTTTTCAAAATCACAGGTTTTGATTATATCCCACAGCCCGATTTTGTGAGCTGATAAAAATTCTTTTCGTTTTTCAATGAGTTCTCGGCCTGCCAAAACAGTATTTTGCGGTGGGAAAATGTCGTTATTTTTATAGATTTCGCCCATAATTTTCCAAAACAGGTTTTTCGGATGGTTATAATAAAATTCTCCGCGGGATTTGACGCTCGGAAAAGTCCCGACAATGAGTATTTTTGTATTTTTGTCAAAAACATATTCCAGACCTTTTTCCATTTTGCCGTTTCCTCCGTTGCCGCAAATGTATCTTATTTTTGAAAGATAAGCAAATGCAAAATCAAAATAGGGCAGGGATTGTGATAAATACAAATGTAACCGGCGGGCAGTCGTTGGATTATTTCGCTTTGCTACATTCACTGCGCTCATCGGCATTTTGCCGACCGGCATACTTGCGTCTACCTTTCGCTTGTAGTCAAACCCACTTCTCGTGGGTTCGAACCCTTTCAATCCTCAACAGCCACAAAAAAACACCCGTGAAGGGTGTTTTTTGTAATTGGCGGATAGAGTGGGATTCGAACCCACGGTACCCTTTGGAGGTACACACGATTTCCAATCGTGCGCCTTCGACCACTCGGCCATCTATCCAAACTGCGTACTCTTTTATCCTGTTTTATTTTATATTGCAAGATATTTTTTATTTTTCTGCGTAGTTTGATAAATTCTGCCGGCCGGTAGCTTATTTCAACCAATAATCAACCGTGACGACAACTCTGATTTTTTTATCAATCTGTTGCATCTCGGAAGAATTTACGGTCTGTTCGCGCGGCAAAATAGAGAAAACTCCCTGATTTGCATATTTGATTTTTCCAACTTCGCTGTTTGATCTTTTTGCAAATTCTTCGGCCGAAATTGCCGCATTTTTTGTTGCTTCTTCAAGCATTTTCGCCTTTACGGAATTGATGTTTGTAAAAATGTACGAAACCGGAGAAGAATATTGCTGAGAATCAAGAGCAACGCCTTTTGACAGCAATTCGCCCGATTTGCGCAAAGCCGCATCGATTTTATATACATCGTTTGAGCGAACCGTAACATTCTGAGTTAAGATATAACGGCTTTTTACCTTGTCCAAATACGGGTTTGCGGCCAAATCGGTGGTTTCAATACGCCCCTCAATAATTTCTTTGTCGTTTATGGCATTTTTGTTCAAAAATTCGCGAATTGAGGCGAGCTGAGAATTAATCGATTTTTGCGCCAGAGCCAAATCATTTCCGGTTACCGTAAAACGCAAATCCCAAACTGCCAAATCGGCCTTTACATCCATTTCGGCAAGGCCTTTAACCGTTACATAATTGGCATTGATTTTGCTTTGATAATAGTAATATCCGGGAAAGAAACCGGCTCCGAACAGGCCGAGCATAACCAAAAATGCCGGAAATGCCTTTAAGATTTTCGGAGATTTTTTGTGTTTGTAGTTGTTTTCCATATGTTTTTCCATTTTATTGCTCCTAAATTTCATCAATAAGGTGTTTTTTATATACGCTCCATGTTGAGCTGATTATGTTGTCGAGCGATGAGTGAGTTGCCTTCCAACCCAACAATTCATAAGCTTTTTGCGGGTTTGCGGTCAAAATCGCCGGATCGCCTGGTCTGCGCGCCGCAAAAGAATAGGGCAGCTTTTTGCCGATAATTTCTTCAGTCCTTTGAATAACTTCCAAAACGCTGCTGCCTTTTGCCGTGCCGAGGTTTATAATTTGGCTCTCGTCGTGTGTGGTCAGATAGTTCAGCGCCATATAGTGGGCGGAGGCCAAATCGCTGACATGGATATAGTCGCGGATACAGGTTCCGTCAGGTGTCGGATAATCATCGCCGAAAATGGAGATTTTGTCGCGTTTTCCTACTGCGGCTTCCATCACAATCGGCAACAGATTCTGCGGATTTTTTTCAAGAGCGGTGATTTTGCCGTCTTCATCGTATCCGACAGCGTTAAAATAGCGCAAAGCAACAAATTTCAAGCCTTTGAGCTTGTCATACCATTCAAAAAGACGCTCGGCCTCAAGCTTTGTAAAACCGTAAAAGTTTATCGGATTAAGCGGGTGGTTTTCATCTGCCGGAAAATATTGCGGCATACCGTATACCGCGGCGGAAGAAGAAAAAATCAGCTTTTTTACATTGTTTTTTATCATCGAGTTTAAGACATTAATCACGCCGGTAATGTTGTTTACGGCGTATTTTGACGGATTTTCCATAGATTCTCCGACGGCTTTTTTGCCGGCAAGCAGAATTACGCCGTCGACATCTTTGGCCATTTCTTCATCAAGTTTTTCTTTGTCGAGAATATCTCCGAGCACAAACTTTGCTTTGCCGTCAACGCTCTCTTTATTTCCGGTGGAAAGGTTGTCAAACACGGTGATTTTTTCGCCCTGTTCGGCCAGATATTTTACAACATGGCTGCCGATATATCCGGCGCCGCCGATTACCAATATATGCATTTGTTTTCTCCATAATTATTTTTTTATAAAGATAAGAATTTTGCACAGAGTTTGCAACAACAAAATCTGCAAAACAAACAGATTTTGATTCTTTATATAATAAATAAAAAAAAGTATGGATTTTTTTTGTAAGTAGTGATATATGAGGCGCGAATGTTGAACTTTTTTATTATAAGGATATAAAATATGTCAGATGTAAAAATGAAGATGATGGACGGAAACGAAGCGGCTGCTTCGGTTGCGCATCGTTTGAATGAAGTTTGCATCATTTATCCGATTACACCGTCGTCCCCGATGGGCGAATGGGCGGATACATGGTCTGCAGCAAAGCAAAAAAACATTTGGGGCGTTGTTCCTCAGGTTCAGGAAATGCAGTCTGAAGCCGGCGCTGCCGGTGCGTGCCACGGTTCTATTCAGGCCGGTGCGCTGACAACCACATTTACGGCATCGCAGGGCTTGCTTTTGATGATTCCGAATATGTATAAAATCGCCGGAGAACTTTCTCCGTTTGTTATGCATGTTGCGGCTCGTTCGCTTGCATACCACGCATTGTCGATTTTCGGCGATCATACCGATGTTATGGGCTGCCGTCAGACTGGTTTTGCAATGCTTTGCTCAAATTCCGTACAGGAAGCGCATGACTTTGCCGCAATCGCACAGACCTCGACTTTGCGTTCACGCGTTCCGTTTATGCACTTTTTTGACGGTTTCAGAACATCTCATGAAATCAAAAAAATATCCTTGCTCTCAGACGATGATTTGCGCGCAATGATGAAAGGCGTTGATTATTCTTTCAATGCAAAACACGCACTCCGTCCGGAAGCTCCGGTTATTCGCGGTACCGCGCAGAACCCTGATGTGTTCTTCCAGGGTCGTGAAGCTTCTAACCCGTTTTATGCTAAGGTTGAAGGCATCGTTCAAGAAGAAATGGACAAGTTTGCAAAAATATCCGGCCGTCAGTATCATGTTGTTGACTACTATGGTGCAAAAGATGCCGAAGAAGTTATCGTTGTTATGGGCTCAGGCGCCGAAACAGTTGAAGAAGCTATCGATTATTTGAACGCAAAAGGCGAAAAATACGGCGTATTGAAAGTTCATTTGTATCGTCCGTTCCCTGCAGAAAGCCTGATTAAGGCTCTTCCGACAACAGTTAAGACAATCTCTGTTCTTGACCGAACAAAAGAATCCGGATCTACCGGTGAACCTTTGTATTTGGATGTTGTCGCAACGGTTGCTCAGGCATTTGCGAACGGCAAAATCAAATCTATGCCGAGAATCGTCGGCGGCCGCTACGGCTTGTCTTCAAAAGAATTTACTCCGGCTATGGTAAAGGCCGTATTCGACAATGCAAAAGCCGCAGAACCGATTAATTCTTTCTCGGTCGGCATCAATGATGATGTAAACAAAACTTCTTTGCCGTATGACGATTCGATTGATACGGAAGGAAACGATGTTGTCCGCGCCGTATTCTTCGGATTGGGCGCAGACGGAACAGTCGGTGCAAACAAAAACTCGATTAAGATTATTGCCGAAGATGCCGGAAAATATGGACAGGGATATTTTGTTTATGACTCCCGCAAATCCGGCTCTATGACAACTTCCCACCTGCGTTTTTCGGACAAACCGATTAAGTCGGCATATTTGATTAACAAAGCAGACTTTGTTGCTTGTCACCAGTTTTCGTTTATGAACAAAGTTGACATTTTGGGTATTGCGAAAGAGGGTGCTACCTTCCTTTTGAACGCTCCGTATGAAGGCAATGAAGTTTGGGCGCATCTGCCGCGTGAAGTTCAACAGACAATCATTGATAAAAAGCTCAAGTTTTATGTAATCAATGCGGTTGATGTTGCGCGCAAAACCGGTATGGGACAGCGCATTAACACCGTTATGCAGACATGCTTCTTTGCAATTTCAAACATCTTGCCGAAAGATGAGGCGATTGCTCAGATTAAGAACGCAATCAAAAAGACATACAGCAAGAAGGGCGACGCCATTGTTCAGAAGAACTTTGTTGCGGTTGACGCATCGCTTGAACATCTGCATGAAGTTGAAGTCCCGTCTGTTGCGGATTCAAAGATTGTGATGTCTGCTCCGGTTCCGGCAAACGCTCCTGAATTTGTAAAGAAACTGACTGCCGAAATTATTGCCGGCAGAGGAGAAAAGCTTCCGGTTTCAGCATTTGAAGAAGTTGTTGACGGTACATGGCCGACCGGCACAACACAATATGAAAAGCGCCGTATTGCGACCGAAATTCCGGTTTGGGACGCAAATACATGTATTCAATGCGGCAAATGTTCGCTTGTTTGCCCGCACGGCGTTATCAGAATGAAAGTTGCGTCGGAAGAAGAACTGAAAAACGCTCCGAAGACATTGAAAACAGCAGATTATAAAGGCAAAGAATTCGCCGGCAAAAAGTTCATGTTGCAGATTTCTGCCGAAGACTGCACAGGTTGCGGAATTTGTACATCTGCATGTCCGGCAAAGAACAAAGAAAATCCGGAACTCAAGGCTTTGAATATGGATCATATTGAAAACCATATCGATACCGAGATTGAAAACTGGAAGTTCTTTGAAGCTCTGCCGTATGTAAAGAGAACAGAAGTTGCTAAAAACCTGCCGAAGACAACTCAGATGATTCAGCCGTTGTTTGAATTTTCTGGTGCTTGCGCAGGCTGCGGCGAAACTCCGTATGTTAAGTTGTTGACACAGTTGTTCGGCGACAGAATGGTTGTTGCAAACGCAACCGGTTGTTCTTCAATTTATTCCGGAAACCTGCCGACAACTCCGTATGCAAAAGATGAAAAAGGCCACGGACCGGCTTGGGCTAACTCTTTGTTTGAAGACAACGCCGAGTTTGGTTTGGGTATGAGATTTTCAATTGATCAGCAGACCGCTTTTGCAAAACAGCTGCTTGAAGGTTTGAAAAACAAGTTGGGCGATGTTGCTGAGAAAATTTTGAGCAATCCGCAGTCTAATGATGTTGAAATCGATGCTCAGCGCGACAATGTTAAGGCTTTGCGCGAGGCATTGAAGAATATTGATACCGACGAGGCTCGCCACCTTAACGAATTGGCTGATTATCTGATTAAGAAATCAGTATGGATTCTGGGCGGCGACGGCTGGGCTTATGATATCGGATTCGGTGGTTTGGATCACGCTATCGCAAGCGGCAAGAATATCAATATTTTGGTTATGGATACAGGTGTTTACTCAAATACGGGCGGACAGCAGTCTAAGGCTACCCCGATGGGCGCAAGTGCAAAATTTGCAACCGCAGGCAAGGCTTTGCCGAAGAAAGATTTGGGTATGATTGCAATGAGCTACGGCTATGTTTATGTTGCTCAGGTTTCGTTCGGTGCCAACGATGCTCAGGTTATCAAGGCTATGAACGAGGCAGAAGCATTTGACGGTCCGTCGATTATCATTGCATATTCGCACTGTATTGCTCAGGGCTTCAACCTTGCAGATGGTTTGAGCCACCAGAAGAGCGCGGTAGAAACAGGTTCTTGGCCGCTTTACCGCTATAATCCGAGCAATATTGAGGAAGGCAAGGCTCCTTTGATGCTTGATTCAAAGGCTCCGAGCCGTCCGCTCAGCGATTATATGTCAAATGAAACCAGATTTCAGGTTGTTAACAAATCCAACCCTGAAAGATATGAAACTTTGCTCAATAAAGCTCAAGAATTGGCGAAAGAAAAACGCTCACTGCTTGAACATATGGCAGAGTTCAAGGTTGAAGAATAACATAATTTGACCAAACAAAAAAAGAGCCTTTGCAATCTGCGAGGCTCTTTTTTTGACGAAAAGAGGGGGAATTTTGGCGAATAAAAATTGTGAAAAAGATATAAATATCATATTGACTACCCCCCCCCACGCTGTGGTATAATGCCGATGTGAAGCGGAACGGATATTCTGTTTCGCAGGTATATATTTGTGAATAATTCGTATAGGGGAAATAATATGAACTATAGGACTACATTTACATCGGCGCTGGCGTTGGCGTTCGGGCTTTTTGCATCAAATGAGGCGCTCGCAACTGGGCAGTATTATACCGGAGATGTGACATTGACCGGGAATATTACCGAAAAAGTAAAACACGATAACACTGGCGAGAATCCGAAAATAAAGATTATAAACGCGACTTTCGACGGGCTTTATGATGACAGCACGACCGCAACCGGAGCAACACCATCGTATGGTTCGGAGCGAGGCGGCGCGGTCAGTTCGCTTGCCGAGATAACAGAAGTAACATCATCAACATTTACAAACAATGAGGCAAGACCGTCATCAGGATATGCTTATGGCGGTGCGATACACCTACAGGTTTCTCCTATGGGAATAATTGATGATTCCACATTTATTGGCAACAAAGCAACTTCAGCGGCTAAGAGCAGGGCGTGGGGCGGCGCAATCCACTCTAACCGCGCGACGATTGAGGGAATCACAAACTCCAAATTTATCGGAAACATTGCACAGACAAACTCAACAAGCGCTTCCGGAGAGAATTGGGCAGAAGGCGGGGCCATACATTTCAACGGCGGCTGGCTGAAAAAAATTGATAATGTGCTTTTTGACGGCAACAAATCTATCGCAACCGGCTCATATGCAACAGCCGGTGGTTTGAGTATGTTTTCTGCAGGTCTGGGGAGCATCACAAACACAACATTTTCCAATAATACAGCAACATCGGCTGGAGCAAAAAATTTTACGCTCGGCGGAGCTATGTACCTTGGACGGGATACCTGGGGCGGAGATGTTGTTGAGGCAGACTTTCTTAACAATGGTTCGATTAGTGAATATGCAGGTTACGGCGGGGCTTTTTATATAGAGACTTCTGATTACAGAGTAAATTTGAAAGGAAAATATGAAGGCAACTATACAAAAGTTATAGGGACAGCTAAAACATATTCTAATGGTGGTGCAATCTATGCAGGTCAAAACAGCAATTTGGCTGATATAACCGTAAATTTCATAAACAATAACAGCTATGCAGAAGGGGCAACAACTTCATCTGCAAACGGCGGGGCAATTTATAACCGAGGAACAATAGGCAACATCGTAAATTCTTTGTTCCAGGGAAACTATATAGAAGCAAAAGGTACATCAGGAACATATGTAATGGCGTATGCAGGAGCTCTTTATAACGAAAAGACAATAAACGATATTACAGGCTCAAGTTTTATTGAGAACAAAACTATTGCTAATTCTGAAAGCTCTCCGGTATATACGGAGGGAGCAGCAATCAGAAATGCTGAAGGAACAATCGGAAAAATCGTAGCTCTTTTCCAAAAGAATTCGGTTACAGCAACAAGCGTTACCGGAGCAATTGATGCGGAAGGTGCTGCGATATCTGCATATGCCGGTACCTTCGGTGAGATTACGGCTGATTTTATCGAAAACAATATCGTCGCAACATCAGATAGCGGAGATTTGAACATATACGGTGGAGCAATCACAAACTGGGATTCCGCTATGACCTTTAGGAATTCAAACTTTAGGAACAACTCTATCACCGCAACCTCAAACGGCACGATTGACGCCAAAGGCGGCGCGATATTCCTGACTAAAGACACCAACGCAGCCAGTGCGGTGATAATAGCGGACGGAGGGAATTCGGTATTTTCGGGAAACAAGGTGACGGTGAACGGAGCTACGACAAACAACGCGATATGGGCGAATGATGCCGATGTAAAAGTCGAGTTGCAGGCGGTTAACAACGGCAAAATTTTGTTCGATGACGAGATTGACGGCGTTGAGGGATACAAGTTGGATTTAAGCGGGGACGAGAGCGGAATGTATCAGTTCGGCGCTGCGGTGAAGAATGCAAACATCACGGCCAAAGGCAAGAGCAGCGTTCTCGGTATTATGAATTTGTCGAACAATAACAATGCGTTAGAGGTTATTGACGGCGGCATATTCAAAGTTGCAGGTTTGTCTGCGACCGACAATTTGCACTTCCGCAAGTTTAGTCTGACCGGCGGATCGGTAGAGTTCAACGGGGTGAGTGTAGATTTGGCAAACGAGACGATGGGTCGCATCACAGCTGATGACTATGCGTCAGGCAGCGGCAAAATCAATGTAAATTCAATGATATTGACGAGAGACGCGAACGGCGACAATGCCTCGGTATTGTTTGCAGACAGCGCGATAAAAGGCAATGTGGTCAGCAACATAACCGGCAATCTTCAAGCTCCGATAAACAAATACAGTGTTGCGTATAACAACGGCACCGGACATTTTGAGTTTGTAAAGACGGGAGTAGC
>CAKQTH010000018.1 GCA_934276635.1 uncultured Alphaproteobacteria bacterium
CTATAAAATAATAATCTTTTTGGAATCTCTCATCGAACAACAGCAAAAAATGCTGCTGGTTGCCTGCATCTCTAACGGGATCGATGTTAAAAACGCTCCGAAAAGCATCGACCTTAATGATGAGTTGCTCAAAGATGCGGACGAAAAGACTATTGAGGCCGTCAAGCAATATAATCAAAAGCAACAGGAAGCGGAAATTTCCGAACATATGAAAAATTCTCCGAATAAACCGTATCCGGTTGATGTAAAAGATAATACCGCCGCGATTGAAAAAGTTATGACAGCGCAGAAACTCGGCGCAAAAGTCGAAACAAACGGATTTTTGAAGATTTCTCCGGAAGAAATTAAAAAGCTTCCGGCTATGGAAAAACCGCAGGAACAAGCTCTGATAGCAAATTTGCAGGAGCTCAATAAGAACTGGGGACAAAAACTTGCCAACGGTGTTGAAAAAACGCTTGATGAATATGTAAAACAGAGCAAAGAAGGAGAAGTTAAGCCGTTGAATATTGCGGAAATTAATCCGGAAAGACAGGCTGTTTTCTATGCGGTGGCAAAGCTGAAGAAAATTCCGATGGAAAATGTTCCTGACAAAATGAACACTTCCTATATTCAATATATGCCTGATGATATCAAAACAGAAATGGCGGAATATAATTACGAAAGCCGTAAAAAGCAGATAGCCAAAATGAAAGAAGAAGACAAACAAAAAGATCCTGAGGCTTATAAGTCGCGTGAGGAGGCAAGAATAGTCCGCAACGATAAATCCGCGTCAAAAGAAGACAAGCAGCAGGCAATTGCTATTATGGCCGCGGCAAACAAAAAACTCAGAGGAAGATAATATTTTTCTCAAGTAACGAAAGAGCCTTTAACATGGCTCTTTTTTTATGTTCAAAATATCTTGAATTATATTTTTCTTGTCATATAATAGATTTGTCGGGAAACCGACTATGACACCAGAGGCTGTATGAAATAGGTTTTCAAGACCCGGGGGCAGTACCCGGCACCTCCACCATTTTTGCCGATGTGTATGAAAAGTGTATTATGTTGGTGATGCTTAACTGATGATGCTTTGGACACAAAATGTGTAGAAAGCACCTGCTGCGCAGATGATAAACGAACGACGCACACATTTGAAAATGCGGAGAAGTTGTTTGCTACGCCGGCGATGATGCTTTGGACACAAAATGCGGATAAAGCACCTGCTGCGTAGATGATGAACGAACGACGCGTACATTATTGGTACGCGAGAGAGTTTATCAGCAAGCATGAGATGCTTTGGACACAAAATGCGGATAAAGCACCTGCTGCGTAGATGATGAACGAACGACGAGCACATTTGAAAATGTGTATAAGTTGTTTGCTACGCAGGCGATAAGCCTTTGAAGTGTACAAAAGCGTACACGAAAAGGATTATCGGCAAGTATGAAACAACTTATACACATTTTGAGGGGGTGAAACAGGCTTGATTGGGAACAATAAAGATACTTTGCTGTGTTCGGTGAGATACCACCGTTATCGGTTCAAAATAAATGAATGCAAATGATAATTTTGCACCTGTTGCAGTAGCTGCTTAATGTAGTTCGCAACGAATGAAATTCTTAAGGCTTTGGTTGCCTTGAGTGGGGAAGGAGCCGCCCAGCAACAGAACGGCTCGCTTATTTTTTATACGGATTTGCGATATGGATACCGAAATAGATTATGACAAATTGATTGATAAAGCTTTTCTGGGAGTCGTTAAAGACGCTCTTGCTTTTATTCAGAAAAACGGCATCGGGGAAAACTATTTTTATATCACCTTCAAAACAAATTATGACGGTGTTAAAATGCCGATGATTTTGTTTAATCAATACCCTGAAGAAATGACCATTGTTCTGCAACACCAGTTTTCCGAATTAGATGTCAGAGAAAACGAATTTTCAGTAAATCTGAGCTTTGGCGGCGTATATTATCCGCTTTGTATTCCGTTCGCATCTTTGACACAGTTTTATGATCCGCATTCGAGCGTCGGGTTTGCCTTTGGAACAGGCTGCTGGACATCTGACAAAAATGATGAAGAAGACGAACCAGAAAAAAATCTTGCACCGGTTATTTCGATTGACAGTTTTCGGAAAAAATAATGCTGAAAAAATCGGTTATCATCGCCAAAAGACACTATACTTCCGTTTCGATTGAGCCTGAATTTTGGGAAGAATTTGAGCGCATTGCAAACAAAGAAAGCGTCTCAACCAATGAGCTGATTACAAAAATAGACGCTCAAAGAGGTGAAAACAATCTCTCGAGCGCCATTCGCGTTTTTGTTTTGCAAAGCCTTAAAACTAGCCGATAAGCCGCAGTTTATCTCCGTCAATTTCAGCTTTTCCGCCAAGCGGAATTGTCAAAATCGGGGTCGTATGCCCAAAGTCGACATTGGCCAAAACCGGCATATTTTCTAGCTCTTTTTTGGTTTTTACAATATATTCAATCTGTTCGCGCGACACATTTGAGCTTTTTTGAAAACGCCCGATAACAATGCCTTTTACATTCTTGAAGTCCGGAAGACTGATAAGCGACTGGAACAAGCGTGCAAACTCCGGCGCACTCATCGGAGCGCAATCTTCAATAAACAAAATTGTATCTTCTTTGAACTGCGGGTGATATTTTGTGCCGTTCAAAAGGCAAAATGTGCTGATATTTCCGCCCTCAATCGTTCCTTTTGCTTTTCCGTCGTGAATCTTCCACCAGCCGTCATTTTTTATAAAGGTGCGGTTTTCCTGATCAATAAACCATGCGTCATCGCTCCATTCTTTTGACGGATACGCATCGACAACACCATCGCCAATCAGCATTTTTTGCATCATTTCAATGGTATATTCGCAGCCTTTTTTCATTCCGAGTGAGCTGTAATGCGGGCCGTAATATGTTATCATATTACCCATGGTATGAATTGCGTTCGAAATTGCCGTAATATCTGAAAATCCGCAAAAAATCTTCGGATTGTTTTTAATAATGTCAAAATCTATATAATCCAAAATCTCGTTAGAATTAAAACCTCCGATAACCGTAAATACGGCTTTTACATTTTTGTCAGCAAACGCGTCCATAATATCTTGCGCGCGCTCGGCTGCCGGAGAAGAAAGAAACATATCGGCGGTTTCTTTGATGGTATTTTTGCCGAACGAAAGCTTTAATCCCATTTGAGCAAATCTTTCTTCCGCAATTTGTCTGGTATCGGCGCCGATGAGCTTTAAGCTACGGGACGGCGCGACAATTCTGATTTCATCGCCTTTTTTCAATTTTTCGGGTTTACAATACATTTTCGTCTCCTTTTTCCTGATAATAGTGAAAGAACACAACCGGTTTGATGCCGGTGGCGCTGAAAATTCTCTTTCTGACCTGCGCCTTAATAAAATCTTGCAGCGAATTGTTGATTTCTTTCCATTCGCCGGCGCGGGCGGCATATTCTTTTGTTACATCTTCTTTGATTTTTGCAACAAGCTCTGAAAACTCGTTTTCTTCCAAAATATCAATTGAAGAAATCTGCAAATCTTCAAGATTGAGCTTTGCATCAAAAACAACGCTGATAAACACGCTGCAGTTATACGCAATGCGGCGGCGGTTCTTTATCAGCTGAGAAGTAAGAGATACGGACTTTTTGCGGTCAACGCCCATAATGTCCGAAAACTCGGTACCTACATATTCTATTTTGCCGTTTGCAAGCAGATATACATCGCCGCAAAGCGCAGACTGCACCTGCCCTATTCCGCACTCAAGCGCAAATTTTTTGTGCGCGCGTATAAACCTTTTGTCCCCGTGAACCGGAAACAGAATCTTCGGCTTTAGGAGCTCATACATATGTTTAAGGTCATATTTTGTTGGGTGCCCCGATGTGTGGACAAGATAGTCTTCATCGATAATCACATTGACGCCCATATCCATAAATTTTTCTTGCATACGCTCGATTTTTTCTTCATTTCCCGGAATAATTTTTGAAGAAAAAATAATGGTATCTCCTTTGTCAAGCTTTACGGCTTTGCTTTCGTTGTTTGCAATCAGGGTCAAGGCGCTGCGATAATTTGCCTGCGAACCGGTACAAATATACAAAGCCTTGTCCGACGGAATATCCGCCGCCTGGTTGATATCAAAAGTTTCGGGCAAGCCTTCAAAATATCCGCACTGACGGGCATATTTCATATTAGAAACCAGCGAGCGGCCGACCAAAACAGGAGTGCGCTCGGCCAAATCAGCCGCCACAATAAGGCTTTCAAGCCGCATCAAATTTGAGGCAAAACAAGTAACTACAACCGTATCTTTAAGCGATTTGATAATTTCTTTCAAGCTTTGGCGGACTTCATATTCGGTCGGAAGTTTTTCATTTTGAAGCACATTTGTCGAATCACAGACAAACATATCAACACCCTCTTGCGCAATTTTTTGCAGTTCGGGATAATCGGTCTGCAGATATTCTACTTTGCCGTCATCAAAACGCCAGTCCGTCGCATGAAATACATTGCCGAATTTTGTGCGGATAAACAGCCCGAGCGTTTCAGGCACCGAATGCACAAGCGAAACGGCCTCGACCGAAATTGTTTCAAACTCTACAACCTCGGTATCTTTCAGTTCAACAAGCTCAACTTCTTTATCCAAACCGTATTCGGCAAGTCTATCCTTTATCAGGCAGAGCGTAAACTTTGAGGCATAAATGGGTTTGTTGACCGTTTTTATCAGATGAGCAATCGCGCCGAAGTGGTCTTCATGCGCATGCGTAATAAAAATTCCGTCTATCTTATCTTTATATTCTTTCAATCCAGACGGATCGGCGTAGCAAAGGTCCATTCCCGGATAGCTGTCGTTCAAAAACCCGTATCCGGCATCAACCACAATCATTCTGCCGCCTGTCGCATACACATACATATTCATACCGATATCATCGGCACCGCCCAACGGCCAAAAATAAACTCCGTCTTTTGAAAATTCACTCATAAAAATTTATATCCTTTCATCTTTCATATACATCTCCAGCTGCAACTTTTTTTGTTCCGTTTGCCGTCATCAGCAAAAGAGCTCCGTTTTCATCAACGCCGGTCATTATACCGGTTTGCTCCGTATTGCCGATTTTTACAAAAATTTCTTTATTTATATTTTCTGCATATTGCAGCCATTCATTTTTTATCTCATTAAACTCTTTTTTTCTCAGTTTGGCAAGACCCTGATTAAAAAGGCGCAAAAACTGATGCAAAAACTCTTCTCGTCCGACCGATATACCGAACTCTGCAAGGCTTGCTGCCTGATATAGGGCATTGTCTATGCTTGGCGCGGATTTAAGATTGATGCCGATGCCAACGATAATATGGCACTCATCTTTTTTTTCAATCAAAATCCCGCATATTTTTTTGCCGCAAACAAACACATCGTTCGGCCATTTGAGCTTTGTCTCAAGCTTTGGCGAAAAATATGCAACAGTCTTTAGGACTGTCAATCCGCATAACAGCGAGAGCATTCCGACATTTGAAAAATCATATTCAAATAACATGGAAAACATAAGATTGCCGGCGCCTGATTTCCAGTTTCTTCCGGGTTTTCCTCTCCCCGCGGTCTGAACTTTTGCCGAAAACACCAGCTTATCCGCTTTTTCTGCCGACGCAAAATTTGCGGCATCATCATTTGTACTTGCCGTTTCGTCTTTATCCTGCCACAACCAATCTTCAAGTTTTTTCACTATACCGTTCCTTCCCAAAAGCCATAAGTTATGCGGCGCGCGACCTGCACCACATCATATGTGTTAAACAATGTAATCAAAACCAAAACAATGCTGACAAACAGCGCAATGTATATGCCGCTGTCCACACGGTCAAAATTGTGTTTTCGGGGTTCGAAATACATCGCCTTTATCAGCCGGACATACCCCGAGGCAAGCAGTCCGAGCGGAATCAGCACCGGCAGTATCAAAACATAATCTTTGCCGGCAAACAGCTGATTTACAATATAAAACCTGCCGAGAAAACCTAGCAGCGGCGGCGTTCCGAGCAGCGAAAGCACAAAAATCAGCACTGCCGCAGTTATATACGGCAAAACCTGATATGTGCCGGCTATACCGGAAATTGTTTCGGTATATTCCCCGCGGTTTTTGAAAGCGTACAGAGCAGCATAAACCCCGAACATTGCAAGTGTGTATATAACCAAATACACAAACGCGCTCAACACCGCAAAAGACTGCATATACGACATTATCAGAAGCACAACTCCGAAATGATACATTGTACTGTATGCAAACATACGACGCAAATTGTTTTCTCTTCCAGCAGCCAAAGCTCCGAAAAACATTGACATTACGGCAAACGAAAACAGCACCGGACTCAACATCTGATATATCGGCATCAGCGCGTCGTGCATCAAAATGCTCAGCGATGAAAACACCGCAAACACCGGCACCAGCATCAAATATCCACCGACCGGAAGAATTGCTTTTTCTGAAAGATTGTCGTTCCAAAAATGAAGCGGAAACATCATCAACATATGCAGAAGCGGCAAAATCTGCGCCGACAGAGCCAAAAACATCTTTATATCAAGCTGATAGTTCTGCAGATATTCGTTTATTTTGCCGTATTCTCCGCTGCCGGCAACCAAAGATACATATACGGCGCCGAGCAGCGAAACAACCGTTACAAAAGCCGCGGAAACCGCATATATTTCATATGCGCACTCTTTGCATTCAACTTTTTGAAAACAATACATAAGTCCGAAAATCGCGATATAGCAGCCGGAAAGCGACAACAAATTTGCCGCCGAGCTCATCACTCCCAACGCCAAAGCCAGCAAAATTCCGATAAAACAATACGAAAATCCGCTGAGTTCCTTGCCTGCGAACCATTTGTACGACATAAAAAACCAGGCCAGAGAAAGCGCATATATTACGGTTTTTATCATCGTTACATATGAGTTGCCGGCAAAATATTGCGGCATATAGGTTTTGTTATAAAAAATAAGCCCGCACAGCAACGCCGCGGCCAAACAAACTTTTGTCAGTCCGAAATAGTCTTTCGGCGATTTTTTTCCGCAAAAATGCATTGCGGCCAGCCCCGCGGCTCCCAGCAGCATTATGATATCAGAAAAAGCATATACCAATATTTCAAGCATTTTATGTTCTCCGCCTTACAACACAAACCATAGCGGCTTTATAAACGACATACACAGCAAAACCGCAACGGCGGCCATACCCAAAAAGCGCAGATTTGAGATATCTTCCACACAGTCGGAATTGACATTGTTTTCGCCCTTCAGCCGATAAAACTCCATCAGCAGCGATGCCGAAACAAAAAACATCGACAATACAACAGCCAATCCGATATAAAGGTTGTGATTAAATATCTCCGCAAGCATAATAAAATTGTTCATAAACAACGACGAAAGCGGGAGCCCGATTGCCGCCAATATCATAAACGATGCAATCATCAAAAGTTTGGGCATCTTGCACAAAACAGAGCTTTCGTCGCCGCCGTCCGCCCTTCTTTCAACATACGAATTTACGACCGACAGCACCGCTACAATCAACAGATATGAGAACAAAGAATATGAAATATTCGACATCAGGCTGCTTGTCGGCAGAAAAATTCCCTGCAGATAAAACAAATAATAAATCGTCATATAGGCAAAAAGTTTATATTGCATATCGCGATTGACCATTCCGATAACAGCAATAAACAGCATCGTCACCACGCCGATAATCTCCATCAGATAGATATATTGCGAGCTTATAAACGGAATCACATTCGGCCAAAAGCGCACAAATCCGTATATTCCGGTAAGCGGCATCAGCCCGACGACAATAAACACCAGCGGATTTTTCAAATTTGAGTGCACCGACGAAATAAAATAATGAAACGGCCAAATCGGAATTCTCGACAGGAAAGAAACCAAAATTCCACCCCAGACAACAAACGCAAGCCAGCCCTCAAAATGCAGCCGCTGGATATTGTTCAAAGAAATATTTTCATTTTCAAGCGAATATATCAGCATTGTCGATATAAACAAAAACATCGAGCCCAAAAGGTTATATGTCAAAAAGCGAAACAGCGATGTCTCTTTTCTGATGCCGCCGAACATACCGATAAGCATAAAAATCGGCAGCAGCATAGCCTGAAAAAAGATATAAAACGAAAACATATCGGCGGCCACAAAAAATCCGTTTATCATACTCAGCGCCGTCAGCGAAAACACCATAATATAGCGCATATCCTTTTGTTTTTGCGATATTCCGATAAATCCAATTAAAAATGCAAGATTAACCGCCAAAATGATTATCATTGAAAAAACATCTGCGCCGAGCACGATTTTGAGCTCCGGATTTTCTATCCAGACATATTCTTCGACCAGTTGCAAAAACTTTGACGATATATTCATATTTTCAAAAATGTGCCAAATCAACACGATATCCGCGGCCACAGTCAGCGAACCGACATTCAGCACATTAAAATTGCGCTCGGTTATATCCGTGTTTTTTGCACTGAGCACAAACAAAACGCCGATTAGCGGAAGGCAGACAAGCAGCAACAAAAGCGGATAGTTCATATTATTTCTCCTGCAAATAAAAAGACGCGGCAAATATGAGCAATGACGCCGCCGCAAACAACAATCCGACAAGCCATGAAGACTTTCTCATTTTTTCAACAAAAGAAGATGTGATATTTCCGGCCGCGCTGACCGAACCGACAATCTGTCTTTCCATAATCATAAAATCTACCATTACCCAAAGGCCGCGGCCTAAAATCAATATCGGGCGAACCAGCAAAATATCGTAAAGCCGGTCAAAAAATGTGTTCTTTTGCAAAAATGCATACCGATAGAAAAATTTGACATATCCGGCCAAAAGTAAAAATATACAGATTGCACCTTCAGTCCCCGCTTCCGCCGGCTTGCCGTTTTTATAGGCATCAAACGAGGCAAATGCCCACAGCGCGAGCAAAACCGCGCGAACAACAATCGACGGCAGCTTTTTGTGCACCATCAGCGCCAAAGATGTAAAAAAGCCAGAAATCAACAACAAAGATATTTTTTCGCCATATACGCCGTCCTGAATAAAAATATACACGATCAGCGAGTGAAGCAGCATATTAAAATAAACGATTTTTTGATTCGTTCCGGCAACTGCGATTCCTCCGCAAAATCCCCAGATTGCACTCGCCGCCAGCATAAAATTGAGAATCGGCAGAGAATATGAAGAAATCTGCAAAAGCTGATAAATTTTTATCAACGCAAAAATTCCGGACATTACCCCAGATACGGAAATCACGAACAAGATTTTATAATTTTTGATGTTTTTAAGGTCAAGCAGCGCGCCCTGAAACATAAAGAATCCGCTTTTTACAAAAATAAAAAGCAGAGTCGCGATTGCGACAAAGTCTTTGTGCCGTCCGAGTTTGTTATATGAAATCACCGTATCAAGCCCGAAACTGCGCAATTTTCCTTGCAACATTGCAAATATCATCAACAACCCGATATCCGCCAAAAGGCAATAAAAAACATATCTTTTGGCCGGAATGATGTTTTTAATCAGCATAACGCTTATAATGTCAGCCATACAGATGCAGGTCAGCAGCTGCGCCAGATTGTTGCTGCAGACAAGCGCAGTCATCGCCGCGGCATTAAGCGCGGTCAGGGAACAGAATCGGCGAATCCCCTCTTCTTTCGGTAAAAATGCGGCAATCAGCGCAAAAACCAAAGAAATTGCGTATATCGGCAAAAGCTGCAAATATGCAAGCGGAGTAGAATCGATGTTTATATTTATGCGATATTTCGGAAGCCTCATCCACGAAAAAGAAAATGTATCGGCTGTTTTGGCCTCAAATGCCTCAAAAAACACGACAAAAAGCGCTGCAAACACGCAAAAAAACAAAAAAGATGCAATTTTTTTGTGCTTATCAACCGCAGGAGCAGCGAAACAAATTCCGGTTATCAACAAATAAAAAAATAAATTTTCCAGCATTTTTATACAAAAAAACAAATTAAAAACAATCTTCAAACTCAAGAGATAGTAACAGATAAATCAAAACAAACAAACAATAAATGATTTTTTTTAACTTTTTTATTTTTTTTAGTTGACTAACATAATTTTATCCTATATAAAGACCCTCGAAAAATGATGGGCCCGTAGCTCAGTCGGTAGAGCATTTGACTTTTAATCAAAGGGTCATGGGTTCGAATCCCGTCGGGCTCACCAATAAAAAACCTCTCCTTGCGAGAGGTTTTTTTGTGGGCTTTTGAGACCGGTGGGGTTCGAACCCATGAGAAATGGGTTCGACTACAAGCGAAAGGCAGACGCGAGTATGCCGGTCGGCCTTGCCGATGAGCGCCGTGAACGCAGCAAAGCGGAGTAATCTCGTCGCGTTGCGCCAGCAACGACACGGGCTCACCAATAAAAAAAAGCACCTTGAATGGTGCTTTTTTTGTTGGTGATAACCGGATTGTTTGCAAGAAAACGAGCGACAGCGAAGTTATCGCGCAATTACAATCCAAGTGCCCGACGAGTTCTTAGCGAAAAGAAATGAGCTTAGAACTCTAGACACCAACGCACCTTGAATGGTGCTTTTTTTTGTTGGTGATAGCCGATTTGCCAGTGAGCAAGAAACGGCAGCGTAACGCAGCGAATGGTTGTAAATCAATTGATCCTACATCAATGTATGTTTATGATAACATCATATATATGATGAAAAATCTCCACCAACGATTGATTTTTCCGAAATTTGGAAGTTTTGCCGTCAATGGTGTTATTAAATAACTTAAAATGACAGAAATTCTCGCTGTAGATAAGTTTTCACTATAATTATTTAAGTCGGTTATTGATGCTACATAGGTATATATATACGCATTTATTGCCGGCAGAATGATAATCACAGCCGCAAAAATCAGAACTTCTTTGATAAAAAATTTTATTCTTTCTTTATTCATTCTATTTCCTTTTATAGTGATATTAGCAAAAATAAATCAAAAAATCAACGTATCATTTTACCGGTTGCATCATATTTTTCTTTTCCAGGATATTTATAGTCAAAATAATCCTGCACTTTTTTCTGTGTTTCCTTGTCATATTTATAACTAGTGCTTTTCATAACAGTATTAACATCGCTTTCAGACCAAGTTCTTACGTCGCGTTTTTTAATATCCCAAGAACGCACTTCTTCATCTTCTCCTTTATTGAGGCTTTTAATGTCAAAAAAGCCTTCATCATCATCTCAGATTTTTTTATCAGCATAATTTAAAAGCTTTTTTGTGCCAAATTTTAGTCCTTGTTTTATTGCTGTTGCTACTAAATTTATCATATTTTATTTCTCCTTTTTATAAAATTTAAAAACAAAAAAACACGGAAAAACCGTGCGTATTTCAATTACATCACAAAAAAAGGATTAGCTTTAGGCACACTAATCCCCCGTAACATCTTGCCTTATATCATATTTTTCTTTAAAAGTCAAGGATTTTATTCCTATTCGCGTGTGCTTATTTCCGGCTCGTAATTTGCTTACTTTGCATCACCAATAAAAAACCTCTCCTTGCGAGAGTTTTTTACAGCAAATACCTTATTCGCCTTTGTGATAAACAACATCTAAATGTTCTTCTTGTTTAATAGGGGTATATCTGCTCAAATTTTCATCGAAAAATTTTGCATCAACGGAAAGCTCCTGTTGTTCTTTTGCCCTGTTTAATGTCCGCATTCTGGCAGTTTCTATGCTGCAGCAGATTTGATGCCAAACAACAGATGCATTTAGTTTATGCGCCGTTTCCATAACATATTTTCTGTCTTCTGTGCCCCACGAGCCGGCATCATAAATCACATCTTGACCATTTTGCAAACATTTTTCCATTTCTTTCCAAATATATGCATTTAAATGTTCGGCTTTTTTCATAAAATCAGATCCTACATCAGTTCCGTACATCTGAACCATAAGCTTGTCTGGCGTAAAGCGTTTAGCTTTATATTGAGTTTCCAGCTTTTTTGCCAGAGTTGTCTTTCCGAAACCGATGTAACCGCACAAAGAATGAATTATCGGCATAAAAATTTTCTCCTGTTGTTATATCTTATTTTTTAAAATACCCTCGTTGGCAAAATCATACTTTTGCGCTTTTTCTAAAATATCCTGAATAAAATCATTTTTCGCAGCAGTATATTTTTTCCGCTCATTTTTGTATTTTTCCGCAATTTCTTTTTTCAAGCGCTCATATTGTTCGGCGCTTTTACGATGCGTCAATAAATAGTCTCTGAAAAGAATTTGATTGCGCCAAAAAGTGCTTCTAGCAACTTCTATATGAATGTAGTGTGTCCTGCATTCGGGCGGGCCTTTTCTTGCCAGAATTTCACCCTTATCATCTATCGAATCTTTAACATCATAGCCGTTATTTGATAAAATCGGAATTAAGGCATACAACACATCTTTTGTTTGAACTGCCACGGCAATATCCAAAATCGGTTTAGCATACAGTCCCGGAATCGATGTGCTGCCGATGTGCTCTATCGCAAGAATACGGCCTTTGAGCAATGTTTCAAGCCGTTTTTTCTCTTTTTCAAATTCTGTAACCCATTCCGAAGAATACGGAACTATGACCACTTTATCTTTATCCAATCCCAACATATTTTTTACCGACAAATAAAGGTCCTCCGGGCAATTTATAAAAAATCCTTCTTCCCTGATTAACCTGCTCGACCAAAAATTTTTCGTCTTTAACAATTATTGCTTTTACGGAATACCTGAAAATATTATTTCCAATACAATCGCTCCACTATGTTATATGAGACAAACTATAAACGCTAAATACTTTAAAAACAACAAAAAAGACAAAAGGGCTGACTTGCGCTTTTGTCTTTTTCTCAATTTTTAGAATACCACCTTAAACAACACTCCGAATCCATTCACATAGACAGGAAATCTATTTCGGTTAAACCAGAACATACTTCCGTCATATTCAACAGAAATACTGAATGTCTCGGTGATGTTGCAACCTAAACCTACTCTGCATCCTGCAGTCGGAACCGTGATTGTCGGAACATCATATCCGTTTACAAACGCGCAACCGCCGCCCAGACCAAGCGTTCCAAACACAATCTGATAGCGAAAAATGTCGCACAGAGCATATGCTGAAACTTGAACGGCCTTTTCGTTTTCAATCTCAACAAACGAGCCGGCAGCCTCTAAACGCATACACCTTTCAAACTGATACCCGAGTGCTAAAGTTGCATTAACTCCATAGCCGGAAGCAATGTTGTATCCCATGTGTGTCGAAGAATAAACCCCTGATATCCCGTTACTTTCATTTGCAGCAGTTATGCCGAATGTTGCAATCATCAAAAAGATGATTCCTGATAATAATTTTTTCATAAACATAATAATTTTGATTATGCCGACAGTTTATAACAATGTGACAAAAAAATCAAGAACAAAAAACTGTTTTGTCTACATTCATCTCAAAAACAATTTCTGTGTATATTTTAATTGCGGCTACTTAAAGCGCAGAGCAAAGACGCAGTTTTGCTTATCATTTTTGCAGTCACAGATATTTGAAATGACAGACATAAGATTCCCTTTAATATCGCTTGCGCTGTAAGCAACATCACCTCCTACCGCGTCTTCCGCCGGGTCATCTACAGAGGCTGATGCGTCTAAAATACCGACAAAACTTGAGGCCGAACCCCAATCTGCTGATACTAAAGCGGCGCATGCATTTTTTGATAAGGTATCGACGCCCAAATCAAAACTATAATCACCGCTTGAATAAACAGAAATAGCACCGCCCATTGCATGATGTATACATGAATACGGATTAAATCCTTCTGCGCAGTCTTTAACCGTTTCTTCCGGAAATATTCCGAGCTTATAAGCCGTTTCGCTATCAAGTCCTTTATAATTACCTTGGGCGGCAAAAGTTGTACGAACATTAGCCGCGACTATGGATACCTGGTCAATCAGCTTATTTGTCTTATATTTTGCCATAGCTTTGGAATAACCGGCAATACCAGCAACCGACAAAACGCCGACAATTGCCAGTACGCCCAGCATTTCAATCATCGACCGGCCGCTCTGCTCACTAGTATACTTCTTCATCTTAATAATCCTTATAAAATTTAACCTGAGGGCATTTTACCCCCCCCAGAGGTTGTCAAGGATTATTTGCAAGAACTTCATACAAAAACGCCGGCAAAAATCCAGTTATTGTGGACAATTTATTTTTTCCAATTTTTTCATTTTATCGGTAAAAATCGTGAGCAAACAGAGTGTTGAGCCATTAAGAAAGAGGAAATTTTTGGGATATACAAAGATAAGGAGATTTAATCAACTGAGGATTGTTTTTTTATGTTGACTCTTGCTTTTTATTGTTGTAACTTTCTCACATTAACAATGATAATATACTTCTAAATTCCACTAACTCATCTCGTAACACTCCACGCCCTTCTTTTCCCCAGATAAGAAGGGCGCCTCTTTTTTATTTCAAGCTA
>CAKQTH010000019.1 GCA_934276635.1 uncultured Alphaproteobacteria bacterium
CCCCCCCCACCATGAGGCTACGAAAAGGGTTAGAAACCACACCGTCAGATTTGATTTTCTCATATCTACGCTCCCTTATTACACATATAATTACTTTCGCTTATTCTCCCTATAAGCTCTTTTCATTCTATCTGTTTTTTTCCCTCTTGTCCAGTCGTTTTTTGGGAGGTAGAAAATTATTTTCTGATATCAAATATTTGGAATGTTTCCGTCAAAAACTTCAGCAATTTTTCATCGGCAAAAAACTTTTCGCATTCCTCATCGGCAGTATTATCGCCTTCGATTTTGCGATATTTTTGCAGATAATATTCTTTTGCGCCCGCCGCTTTTATTTGTTTTGCCAAAGTGTAAATATCTTCAATTTTAAGATGCCGCGGGTCGCAAGTCGTCCTACATTCAAAATGTATTTCGGAATTTATTAAAATTTGCAGACTCTGTCTGATTTTTTCGGCAGTTCCGATGCCTCCGGTTGCCTTTTTATATGTAGCCTCTTCCAGCGGCGCCTTAATATCCAGCCCGACCCAATCAAGCAGGCCGACAACTTTTTGCAGAGCCTCGGGATAATATCCGCCGGTATGCAAGCCGACTTCATATCCGATTTTTTTTACATCGTTTATCGCGCAAATCAGCCCGTCCGCCTGCAACAACGGTTCTCCTCCGCTAAACACTACCGCGTCCAGAATTCCTTTGCGCTTTTGCAAAAACGCCAAAAACTTCAGCCAACTGATGTGATTGGCCTTGTTTGCGTCCTGCAGCTCCGTATTATAGCAAAATGGACAGCGCCACGGGCAACCCTGCATAAACACCACCGCGGCGACCTTATTCGGGAAATCGACGATGCTGAAAGTTTCGACATCGCCGATTTTGATATTTGTATCCGTTTCGCTCATCAGAAATTATTCTGCTGCTAGAGCCAATTTTTCCTGCATTCCGGCCAAAGCCTTTTCTTCGGTAAAGCAGCATTTAGAACGCTCATAATATTCAGACTTTTTGCCCTTATTGAACTCGGAAACCGGACGATGATATCCCATAACGCGGGTCCAAATTTCACATTTTTGTCTTTCGCTGTCATCAAGTTTAATGCTGTCAAAATTTATAACATTCATTTTATATCTCCTGAAACAAAGGTTTTATTGTTATTGGTTAGCGGCTTTTAATTTGGCCATTTTCTTTTCTTCATCGCAAATCGGGCAATATTCGTGTTCGCCGGACAAATATCCGTGTTTCGGACAAATCGAAAATGTCGGTGTGATTGTGATGTACGGCAAACGATAGTTGCTCAAAACCTTTCTGACCAAATCGCGGCAAATTTTTGCCGATGAAATGCGCTGATTCATATAAAGGTGCAACACCGTACCGCCGGTGTATTTTGTCTGCAAAACAGACTGCAAATCCAGAGCTTCAAACGGATCATCGGTATATCCCATCGGAAGCTGAGAAGAGTTTGTATAATAAGGATCTTCTTTGGTCCCTGCCTGAATAATTCCCGGGTATCTCTTTTTGTCTTCACGGGCAAATCGATATGTTGCACTCTCGGCCGGTGTAGCCTCAAGGTTATACATATGTCCGGTTTCAGACTGAATTTTCACCATTTTTTCACGGATATAATCCAAGAATTTGATGGCAAAATTCTGACCCCATTCATCTGCAATATTGTGCTCGTCGTTTGTAAAGTTGCGAATCATCTCGTTGATTCCGTTAACGCCGATTGTCGAGAAGTGATTGCGCAGTGTGCCCAAATATCTCTTTGTGAACGGAAACAGTCCGTTGTCAATCAGGCGCTGAATGGTCTTTCTTTTGAGTTCGAGCGAAACTCTGGCAATGTTCATCAGTTCGTCTACACGGCCGAACAAAGCTGTTTCGTTTCCTTTATAAAGATATCCCAAACGAGCACAGTTAAATGTTACAACTCCGACCGAACCGGTTTGTTCCGCAGAACCAAACAGTCCGTTTCCTTTTGCCAAAAGCTCGCGCAAATCAAGCTGCAAGCGGCAACACATAGAACGAATCTGCCCCGGTTTCAACACAGAGTTCAAAAAGTTTTGGAAATAAGGCAAGCCGTATTTTGCGGTCATTTCAAACAGCAACTCGGTATTTTCGTTTTCCCACGGAAAATCCGGCGTAATGTTATATGTCGGAATCGGGAATGTAAACGGACGGCCTTTGATATCGCCTTTCATCATAACGGTAATATATGCTTTATTAATCATATCCATTTCTTTTTGCAAATCACCGTATGTAAAATCCTGCTCAACACCGGCAATCATTGGGTGTTTTTCGCGTAAATCTTCCGGACATACCCAATCGAATGTAAAGTTTGTAAACGGAGTTTGAGACCCCCAGCGAGACGGAACATTCAGGTTATAAATCAGCTCCTGAAAATTCTGTTCAACTTCTTCATAGCTCATATTATCTTTGCGGATATACGGCGCCAAATATGTATCAACTGACGAAAACGCCTGTGCTCCTGCCCATTCGTTTTGCAACGTTCCCATAAAGTTTACCATCTGTCCGACCGCTGCCGAAAGATGTTTTGCCGGTCCAGCTTCCGTTTTACCTGGAACACCATTAAAGCCTTCATGCAAAAGGTTTTTAAGCGACCAACCTGCACAATATGCCGCCAGCATATCCAAATCGTGAATATGAATATCGCCGTTGCGGTGAGCCTCGCCGACTTCTGCCGGATATACATTTGAAAGCCAATAGTTTGCCATAACCTTGCCGGACACATTCAAAATCAAACCGCCGTTGGAATATCCCTGATTTGCGTTGGCATTAACACGCCAGTCCAATTTTTCGAGGTATTCGTTAATCGAACTTTCAACATCGATTTTTACTTTTTTGCCGACGCGTGCGGTATTTCTTTTTTCACGATACAAAATATACGATTTTGCAGTGGCAAAATAGTTGGCCGAAATCAAAACCTGTTCAACCACATCTTGAATCTGTTCAACATTCGGAACCGATTCGGAAAATTTATGCTTCAAAACTTTCAAAACCTGAGCGGTCAAAAGCGATGCTTCCGCCTCGGAAAAATCTCCGGTAGAAATTCCGGCTTTGAGAATCGCATTATAGATTCGGTTGCTGTCAAACGGGGCTAAAGTACCGTCTCTTTTACTGATGTTTTCAAACGGAACTTTTTCTTCATGCATATATTTTATATCGGCCATTTTATCCTTTTCCTTCTTTTTTTGCGGCTGTTTATAGATGTGCTTATACATACAACATATTGTTGAACAAAGAGTAAACGAAACAATATATGGTATATATAAAAATTTCTGATAAAAATAATGATGTGAATTTTTCTGGCTCTCATAATGATAGATTCGCATCATATGAGCAAGCACAAAAGGGTTAATTTTTTCATATTTTTTCATATCCCATTATTTTTATTGCAAAAAAAATTTTTTTCACAATGTGCATAAAAAAATATGTAAAAAATTTGCGCAACCCGAGGGCGAAAAAAACAAAAAAATCACAACCGACGAAAGGCAAAGATTCTCAACGGCAACAAAAAACCGGAGAAAAAATCTCCGGCTTTTTTACTGATTTTTCAGACTATTTTTTCAGATACGCTCTTTTCTGGCGAATAAATACCACGATTCCGACCGGAATTGTCACAACATACAACAATACCAGCGAACCGAGCGTCATCCACGGCTGTATCAGCATAAAGTGAGCAAACACAACAACCATAATCATCAGCGGAATCATCATTGAAGTGTGAACCTTCATCTTTTTGGTCGAAATGGTCGGAATTCTGCTGACCATCAAAAAGCCGACGGCACACATCAAAAGGCTGCAGAAAATATTTGATTTGAAAATATATTCATATTCCGGAAAATCAAATGTAATCAAAATCGGCATAACCGCAATTGCGGCCGCAGCCGGAGCCGGAACACCGACAAACCAGTTGTCCCAATAAGGCGGGTGCGATTCGTCTTCAAGCATTGTGTTGAAACGAGCCAAACGCATCGCCATACAAACCGCAAACAAAAGGCAGAAAAACCAGCCGAAACGCGGAAATGTATTGAGTTCCCACAAATATATCAACAATGCCGGAGCAACGCCGAAACTTACAAAATCCGAAAGCGAATCGAGCTCGGCACCAAACTTTGAAGAAGACTTGAGCATTCTGGCAACACGGCCGTCCAAGCCATCAAACACTGCCGACAAAAAGATGCATATAATAGACTTTACCCATTCGCCCTGCACTGCATAGCGCATAGATGTAACACCGGCGCACAAAGCCATGGTCGTTACCATATTCGGAATCATCTTTCTGAACGGAACTTCGGTCAGACGCTGACGCGAAAGCATATTGTTTATTCTGTTAAATTTTTCTCTCATTATCTTAAGGCTCCTTCAACCTGTTCATTTCCGGCCGTCAAATTTGCAATAACGGTTTCACCTGCAACCATTGTCTGTCCGACACATACCAAAGGTTTTACATCTGTCGGAAGATATACATCTAAGCGTGAGCCGAAACGGATAAGTCCGAATCTTTCGCCTGCGTAATATTCCGAATTTTCTTTTGCAAAGCACAAAATTCTGCGGGCAATCAGTCCGGCAATCTGAACAAACGCAATTTCTTTGCCGCAAGCGGTACGCATTGCAAGCAGCTGGCGTTCATTATCCTTGCTGGCCTTGTCGAGTGTGGCATTAAAGAATTTGCCGGCAACATATTGAGTTTTTGTGATTGTGCCGGAAGCCGGCGCGCGGTTTACATGAACATTGAAAACGCTCATAAACACGCTGACGCGGATAAACTTTTTGTCAGACATTTCGAGTTCTTCCGGTCCGTCGACTTCAGAAATCATCTGAACAATTCCGTCTGCCGGAGAAACGACAACATCTTTAATCTGCGGGGTAACTCTCTGTGGATCGCGGAAAAAATACATACACCAGATTGTCAAAACAAGGCCAATTAAGCCCAAAATTGAAGAAAAAAACGCGAGTAACGCTGTTACTGCCGCGAATATCCCGACAAAACGCCAGCCCTCAACATTAATGGGCGGGAAAATGTAGCGGGTAATACCTATTTTTATGTTTTCCATATAAAAAATCCTTTATAAAAAATACCGAAACGCTGTTTCTGTCGTATTTATGGTTATAATCAAAGCCGTATCGGCTCAAGCTTTATAAAGCACATTTTTTTCAAAAAAACAAGTTTTATGTTGCAAATATAAAAATTTATAGGTATAAGTCAGAACGAAACAGACGATGCGCTTGTGGCGGAACAGGTAGACGCTGCAGACTTAAAATCTGTTGGTCGCAAGACCGTGCCGGTTCGATTCCGGCCTAGCGCACCAATAAAGAAAGCTGCCCGCAGGGTGGCTTTTTTTGTTGGCTTTGCGATAGCGGAAGAGATATTTCTTTACATTTTTCGGCTTTTTAATATTATTTTCAAAAAACAACATCGGGCATCGGTTATGCAAACTCACCAAATGAAACTTCAGGAAAAATATTTTTCAATGATAAAAAGCGGAGAAAAAACCATTGAGCTGCGCTTATTTGACGACAAGCGCAAAAATATCAAAATCGGCGACATCATTGAGTTTTGTGACATTACCAATAAAAACGAAACTTTGCGGACAAAGGTAATCGGGCTTCATAAAGCCGCGGATTTTTCCGCCCTGTGCGCTCAAATTGACTGCAAGCTTGCCGGATTTTCAACACCCGATGAATTGTGCGCGACAATGAACAAATTCTATCCCGTTAAAGAGCAAAAACTCTCCGGCGTCATCGGCATTGAGCTTATCCGGCTTTAGATTCTCAGCCGTCAATTTATCAAAAAAATTAAAGCCGGGCAGAAAACCCGGCTTTATCAGCATGGAAACTATTTTTTCTCCCCATTTTTAAGTCCGTCTTTAAGGCCGTTCTTCAAACCGTCTTTTAACGCTTTTTTCCGACCGTTTTTATATCGATTCTTTTGTACGCCTTTTAACATTTCTTTTTCAATTGTTGTACTGTATTTGAACATTTCAGATTCTGCAAAACATATTCTTGCATCGGCCACTGCAAATGCGGACAATAATATCAACATATATTTTTTCATAATTTTTACCTCTCTGTTATAAAAGCAATACATATATAATAACGAGATATCCGGCAGAATGTTCGGTAATAAAAAAGGAGCAATTTTTTGCCCCTTTGTTTTGTATTATTTTTCGTACCTTCCGGCCATTGATTTATAGATATAATTTTCATACTTTATAATCTGATATTTTTGACGCACCAAATTTTTGCGGGAAGTATTTTCCGTATGTATCGCCTCAAGCAAATCCTTAAATTCGGCCTTTCCGTTGTCATACCTTATCTGATAATATTTAGTAATCTGCTCGTTGTTGACCACATTCTTTTTGATGTTTTCATAAACCTTTGTCGATTTGTCATAAGCATAGTCATAATACGCCAGCTCGTTCAGCGCCTGCGTCAATGTATCCTTAAAATCGAGCACCGCAATTTCATAATCCGCCTCGGAAATTTTGATATTGTTCTTCACTCTGTTCCAATCCAAAAACGGCAGTTTCAAAGACACGCTTCCGCCCAAATACGGAAAATCAAAGGTTGTGCCGGCTTTGGTTGAAGACGAACCGAGCGCCCCGTTCAGAGACACTGTCGGGTACCAGCTCTTTTCGTTGGCCTGCCAATTTTTGAACGCCTTCCGCAAACGATATTGCGCCGCAGCCAAATCCGGACGATTTGCCAAAACCGCCAGCGGAACATTCAAATCCACCGGCAGAATTTTTTGATTCAAAATTGAAGAATATGTAATCTCAAGCTTATCTTCAGGGCGCAGATTCAAAATATTTTTCAGGCTTTGTTCCATCTCTTTGAACTGCGTCTGTGCCTCCAAAAGGTTATTTTCTTCCGCTACAAGGCTTTGTTTTGCCTGAACAACTTCCAGCTTGTCCGATTTTCCGTTTTCATATCTTTGCCGCGTAATTTTCAAAATATTGCGATATGCATCAATGTTTTTTTGGCACAAATCTACCGTATTTTGCAGATATTGCAGATTGAAATACAAATCGACAACACTGTTAATCAACGCCAGACGAGCACTTTCCCTGTCCTGAACCGTTGCCGAATATTCCAACGCCTGAGCCTTTGTTTCGTCAGCAATTTTTCCATATAAATCAACCTCATAGTTCAAGCCGAGTTCGCCCGAAAAATTATCGCTTTTGGCATAACCCTTGTTGAGCTTTTTCTGTGAAGACGCGCCCAAAGACGAAGTTAGTGTCGGAAACAAATCAGAACGCGCAATGTTCAAAGTATACAGTTGCTTGTTCACATTTATTGCGGCTTTCAGATAGTCCGGATTATTCTCCAAAGCTTTTTGCACCAGTTTATCAAGCTCGGCCGCACCGTATCCGTTCCACCACGACGAATCTACCCTGTATTGCACTCTGATTTGCTGATTATAATGCAACTCGTCAGCCAAATTCGGGATATTTGCTTTGTCTGACGCACAGCCTGCCGTCATCAAAAAAGTTGTCACCGCCAAAATTTGTAAAAATGTCATCTTTTTCATCTTATTCACTCGCCAATGCGTCTATCGGGTTGAGGTTTGAGGCGTTCTTCGCCGGCATATATCCGAAGATTATGCCGATAGAAGTTGAGCATACTAACGCCAGCACAATGGACATGGTTGAAAAAATCATTCCGAAATTGCTTGAGAATGTGTTGATTGTATAGCCAATTAAAAGCGAAAGCAAAACTCCCAAAAATCCGCCGACAATACACAATAAAACCGCCTCGGTCAAAAATTGCCGCAAAATATCCGCCTGTTTTGCGCCGATTGCCATACGAATACCTATTTCTCCGGTTCTTTCCGTAACCGAAACAAGCATAATATTCATCACGCCTATACCTCCGACAATCAACGATATCACGGCAATGCAGGCAATCAACAAGCGCATGGTGTCGGTCGTGCTTTCAATCGTCTGCTTAATACTATCGGTATTAATCATAAAAAAGTCTTTTTTGCCGTGGAGAATGGTCATAATATGCTCGATACTGTCTTCCGCAACCTGAGAGCTGATATTGTCCCCGACTTTTACGGTGATAGAGTTAATATCGCGCCCGCCGTTGATTTTGTATAAAGTCGTGGTATACGGCGTCCACAAATTCATAGAATCGGACATCGGCCCCGGACTGTTGTCCTTTTCGGTCACGCCGATGACGGTCAACGGCTTTTTGTTAAAGATAATAATCTGTCCGATAGGATTCGGATTATCAGCAAAAATTTCGTTTTTGGTATTGTCGTCAATCACCACAACCGAGGCAATCTGATCAACTTCATCTTGCGTAAATATGCGTCCTTGCGCAATTTTTTTGCCTTTTACATCAAAAAATGTCGTGCCGACTCCGGTCAAAGACGCGGTCAGAGAATAGTTTTGATAAGCCAATGTTCCGCTGGCCGAAACCCTCGGGGTTGCATTGTCAATAAAACTTTGCTGCGCCAAAAAGTCGGCGTCTGAAACCTTCAGCGTTTTAACTTTTCCAGAGCGCATATCGCCAAAGCCTTTTCCAGGAAGAATATCTATCGTATTTGTTCCCATCGAGTTAATACGCTCCATAATCTTTTCCTGCGATGCTTTTCCGAGCGCGACCACCGATACCACCGACGCAATGCCGATAATAATCCCGAGCATAGTCAAAAGCGAACGCATTTTGTTTGCCATAATGGCATGAACAGACATATTAAACGATTCGGCAAAGCTGTCTTTCATTTCTCTGAATCTATTGCGTTTTGCGGGTTGAACAGTGTTCTTGAGTTGATAAATCGTATCATTTTTCCGCGTGTCGGATATAATGCAACCGTCTTTGATTTCGATAATGCGGCTGGCCTGCTGAGCAATGCCTTTATCGTGCGTTACCAAAACAATGGTATGCCCCATACGATGCAGCCGATGAATAATTTCCATTACCATTTCGCCGCTTTTGGAATCAAGCGCTCCGGTCGGCTCGTCTGCCAATATAATCTCACCACCGTTCATCAGCGCACGGGCGATACTGACTCTCTGTTGTTGTCCGCCGGAAAGCTGATTCGGCCGATTGTGCAGCCTGTCCTGCAGCTCAAGTTCGGTCAGCAACATCTGCGCCCGCTTAATACGCTCGTCTTTCTTGACTCCGGAATAGATTGCTGGAAGCGCCGTATTTTCCACCGCATCAAGACTTGACAACAAATTATATCTTTGAAAGATAAATCCGAAAGTTTTGCTGCGCAATGCGGCCAATTCGTCTTTTGTAAGTTTTGCAACTTCCTGCCCGTTGATTTTGTATGAGCCTTCGGTCGGAGTATCCAAACAGCCGATGATATTCATCAAAGTGGATTTTCCGCTGCCAGATTGTCCGATAATCGACACAAAATCGCCCTTTTCAACCGAAAAATCGACATCTTTCAGAACATGGACGCGGTTTTCTCCGCTGCCGAAAAACTTATTGATTTTTTTTAGCTTGATAATATTCATTAAAAGCCTCTCGGTCCCTTTATTTGGGCAACTTTATCCGAAACTTCGGACGCCGACAACTGAGCGATAATAACTTCATCGCCTTCCTGCAGGCCGTATTTTACTTCAATATTAAGCCCGTCGGAAACTCCGGTTTGTATCGGCCGCTCCTGAACTCCGGACGATGTCAGAATATTTACATATGGTTCGCTTTTATCCGTACGCAGCGCCAAAACCGGAATACTCAGAACATCTTTCGCCTCATCAACATATATCACGGTTTGAGTCGTCATACCGATTCTCAAATCTCCGCTTTCATTCGGAACAACCAACCGCCCGTAATAATATATCGCCTCAGAAGAACCTACGACTTCGCCGTATTCGCCGTTTGTGAGCAAAGTCAGACCAGGATCGATTGCCTTTAAAGTTGTCTCTTTGATATCTTTTGAATTGCCCAAAATCGAATAGGTGACCTTTGCGCCCTGCTTAACATTTGCAATATCGCCCTCAGAAATTTCAATCAAAATCTCCATTTTCGAAAGATCGGCAATCTGCACAATCGTCGGGGTGTTCATCGCCGCATTAACGGTCTGGCCTTCTTTTACCGGAATTGAAACAACCGTGCCGTCAAGAGGCGCCGTAATTTTTGTATATCCCAAATTTGTCTGCGCCGTATTCAGCGAAATTTCACTTTCGGCAATAGAAGATTCCAACTCGGTGACTTTTGCTTTTGCGGTCTCATACGAATCTTGCGAATTTTCAAAATCTTCTTCCGATGCGGCATCGTTCGTACGCAGTTTTTGCATTCTGTCATATTGTTTTTGCGCGATTCTCAGCGAAACTTTTGCTGCGTTCAGCTGCGCATTCAGACTGTTGAGTTTGGCCTTGTTTTCTTCAACCGCATTAGTCTGCGTTGTCGAATCAATTTGTGCAATCATATCGCCTTTTTTAACTTCCTGCCCGATGGAAACATAAAGTTTTTCAATCTTTCCGGACGCCTGCGCACCGACGGTGACCAACTCGACAGCCTTTACCTCGCCGGTCGCATTCACAACTTTATTAATGGTTTTTCTGCTGACTTTTTCAGTAATATACGAAACCTGTTCTTTTGCAAACATATGCTTATATACGGCAAAACCGGCTGCCGCGACAATCAAAAGCAATATAACGATTTTCTTTTTGCGGAGACCAAGCATAACTAATTTTCCTTTATAATATATTCCAAAATATCGTTCACGGTTTTCAGGCTGTCATAAAATTTTTCCGTATTTTCTGCCGAAATTTTATCAAGCAGCGACTGCGCCAAAGCCTGAGCCTTCTTTTCATTTTTTTCAAAATATTTTTTCCCTTTTGCGGTAATAAAATAATATGTGTTGCGCCGATTTGAAGCATCAATTTCATGAGAAATCAAGCCTTCTTTTTCAAGCTTTGCATACAAAATGCACAAATTTTGCGGAGAATGTCCGGTAGCCTCGGCAATTTCTTTCAGCCTGCGCTTTCCGTTTTCCAGCAAATCGTTGAGCAAAAACATTGTCTGCGGCTTGGCAAAATCCTTATTTTTCAAAAGTTCAAACAAAATCTTTTTGCTGAACTTTCTTTCAATTTCCACCATCCGCCAAAATTCAGAAATAAGTATATTTTGCTTCATACCGACTCCTTTGTTAATACATTTAACAATTAAATGCTTTAATCATTAAATGATTTAATAATTATTTTATTTAATTGTCAAGATGTTTTTTGCAGATTTTTCTCTGTCAAATTCAAATAAGGGCGCTGTTAACGCCCTTATCGCAAAAGCTATCCGGCCATACAACCATGTGTTTCTTTAGCATAATGAATATATTGTTTATAATAATCTTCAATTGCCTTTTTCACCAGTCCGTTTACCGAATTTTTCGGATAATTGCCGTGTTTGTCGGGGACGCCGGCCGGAATTCCGGTCAAAATCTCAATACCGTCGTCCACCGTATCTATTGCATAAATATGGAATTTTCCGTCTTCAACCGCCTTGACGATATCTTCTCTGAGCATCAAATTTCCGACATTGGTTCGCGGAATAATCACGCCCTGATTGCCGGTCAAATCAGAATGCGAACATACATCAAAGAAGCCCTCGATTTTTTCGTTCACGCCGCCAATCGGCTGAATTTCGCCAAACTGATTGATTGATCCGGTTACTGCAATGCTTTGTTTTATCGGCAGATTTGCAATTGCCGACAACATACAGTAATATTCGGTAGAAGATGCGCTGTCTCCGTCAACCCCGCCGTACGACTGCTCAAACACAATCGATGCGGAAAGCGAAAGCGGAGAAGTTTTTGCAAACCTGTTTGCCAGCAATGCCTGCAAAATCAACACGCCTTTGGTATGAATCGGTCCGGACATTGCGATTTCGCGTTCAATATTCAAAAATTCTCCGCGTCCGAGACGAACCTGTGTTGTAATTCTTGAGGGTTTTCCGAACGAATGCTCGCCGAAATCATATACCACAAGGCCGTTAATCTGTCCGACGCAGCTACCGGTTACATCCATTAATATGGTGCCTTTGTCAATCTGCTCAAGCATTGCCTGTTTGATTCTGTCGCTGCGGTAAATCTGCGCTTCTATCGCCTGTTCAATATGATTTTTGCCGATTTGTTTCGCATTTGATTTTCGAGCCCAATAATCCGCCTCGCGCAGCAAATCTCCAATTGAGGCAATATGCGCCGAAAGTTTTTCCGAATCGTCCGCAAGCCGCGAAGAATATTCGATAACCCGAGCTACCGCCTGCTGATTAAGAGAACGCAGCTTCTTTTTCTTTGAAAGCGAACCAATAAGTTTTGCATATTCAATTTCATTGGCCTCGGTTCTGTCCATCAAAACCCCAAAATCGGCTTTTACCTTAAAGAAGTCCGAAAAATCTGGGTCTCTTTCCAGCAGAAGATCATACAAATCTTCATCACCGGTCAAAATTATTTTTACATCAAGCGGAATTGGCTCTGGATCAAGCGAAACGGTCGTAAAGCTTGTTTCGTCGCCGGGAGTCTCAATTTTAATGCTTTTCGAGGCCAGCGCGCGTTTAAGCGAATCCCAAGCATACGGCTGAATCAAGAGCTTGCGGGCATCTATCAGCAAAAATCCGCCGTTTGCCTGATGCAAAGCTCCGGCTTTTATCAAACTGAAGTCCGTAAGCAACGCGCCGTATTGCTGGATTTTTTCAACCTTACCTACCAAATTTCCCTGTGTCGGGTGATCAAGCACAATCAGCGGAGCGCCCGAATCCGGAACATTTTTCACAATAACATTTACCTTAAATTTTGCAAATTTGTTTTCTTCCGGCTTGTTTAATCTGGTCAGCAAAGCGGCCAGCGGATCTTCTTCTGCTCCGAGCTGCGATTGATTTTCGTTTGAGGGCAAAAACTCGTCAATATTTTCAATGATATATTTTTGAATATTTTTCAAAAAGTCTGTTGCCGATTTGTTTTTCTTATATTTTTTCTTCAGTTCATCAATATTCGGTTTGATGGCCGATTTTACAAAACTTTCTTTCAG
>CAKQTH010000020.1 GCA_934276635.1 uncultured Alphaproteobacteria bacterium
GAAGAGTGGAACCCGAAGGATATCACGAGCTATGCGGAGATTAACCGTCATGACGGCGGCCGCACCGGCTGGGATATCAACGCGGGATTGAAGTTCCAATTCTAAACTGTTTCGACCCGCAAAATCGGTTGGTCACCATGCGGGTCGAATTTATCGGCTGTTGCCTCCGTAGCAGCCGAGTCCCCTATATTATTATGTTCTACACAAAAAAGAGGCTGCTCCCCGCAACCTCTTTTTTTTAATAACCACCCTTATCAAAAAGCAGCTATTCCGGCAAACTTGATATTAAAAAAAACGAATAGTTGACATTTTTGTTTTTTACCCCTATGCTGTCAGCAAAGGAGATAATCATGAGAAAATTTTTTACCGCTTTAGTTTTACTGCTTATTTGTTTTGATTCCGCAAATTCTTCCGCTGAAACAAATAATGACAAAGGAAAAATTAATGAGTTAGAACAAAAATTTATTTCCTGCGGCACGGAACTTGAAAAAAAAGAACAAAGCTGCGAAGAATATTTCAGTACAAAATGCCATTATATCTTTATTGATTTAAATAAAAAAGTACAACAATGTTACAAACAAATTTTACAGGAAATATTTGTTTCATATTATGATTTAGATGCAAAATCCGCAGAAGAAAAAATCAACACTTTTACAAGTTTTATATATGATGAATATTTTTTTATGTATACAGAAAGCAAATATTGCAAAGAAAATTGTGGCATAGCGCCATATCTTTACAGCGAATATGCCACAACCTATTCTTTGCAAACTTATATAGATAAAACTATAGATGAATTGAAATCCAGATCTTAATATTTGTTGACTCTGGCTAACCATCCCTTTTTAAATTTTTTCTGATCTTTATTTTTCGATACTATTTCGTTTATTCTTTTTCGTATACTGTTTTTCAAATTTTCTTTAACCCCCGTATGATTACTTTCTTTTAATTTATTTAATGTTTCACGACCTATTATTCCATCATCATTAATATTTAATGCTCGTTGTAAATGTTCAATTGCTGTTTGTTGTCCCTGATTAACAGCATTGTCGAACACAATATCAACAATGTCATCCGGTAATGTATTTATTTTGCCATAATTCCAATAATCACGATAATAAATTGCATTAGCTCTTTCTCTGGTCAAATTTTTAATATCCTCATTCGGATACCATTTGGAAGTTATACCATATTTTGTCTCCCCTCCTCTATCTTCTTTTATATTCACATAACCTCCTTCATTTTTAATTACATAATTATTCATTGCTCGCTGAAATCTTTTATCTCCTTCCATTTGATCAATAAACTCTTTGCTGAAACCTGAACCGTATTTTGAATAATCTTTCGTCTTTTTTTCAACAAACAAAGCTTTATTTAATGTGTTTCTATTCATCTGTTTTTCTTTCATTTTTTTGTTTATGGCGGTGATAGTTTCTCCTGTTGGATTTAATCTGCCGTCAATGCGCAGATTATTATCTTTTTGAAAACTCTTCACGCCGTCTAACATTTTTTGATTCGGAATTGTCGAAATATCATCGTTATAGTAGCCGGTTCGATTAAGCCCGTATTTTACCTTGGCCGTATCCTGCGGATTTGCATAACCGCTCGAAACACTCTCGCTCAACTTCAATCCTTCATTGCTTTTGGCCTCTTCTCTTGCCTCCTCAAATGCTGATTTTTCTTCTTTATCCTCCACTGTTGAAAATTTCTCCCAATCATTTTCTGATTTATTCTCAGATTCTTCCGGAACCTCATCATCTGATTTTGAGAATATATTTTCTTCTTCATCTTCATTGGAATCCGAAAATAAGCCTTTTAATAAATTTATCATTGTTAATCTCCTTTAATTGTAATTTAAAAACAAAAAAACCGCGGAAAACCACGGTTTAGATACTAACGGAATTTATGATGCGGACGCACCGATTCCCCGTTACTTATGCGTTGTATAACATATTTTTAAGCAAAAGTCAAGGATTTTATTCCTAATTTATGCAAAATATCCTTAACCACCTTTCTCTCCAAAAAGCTCGATATTTGCGGCGAATAGAGACAAAAAAAGAAGACCGAAAATTTTAGTGTAGAGATACTACATGAATTTTCGGTCTTTCGCGTTTTTGCGATTAGTCGCTCTGCCTTATAAAAAGTTTGATTTTTTGTGCAGATGAAGGTGAAAGTCAGCTGGTAAAAATTTTAGTGTACACACTATTACATGAATTTTTGCCATGCTGCCCCTTTCACCTTCAGATGTGTGAAAAAGCGAACTTTTAGTAGGTGCGCGCATAAATCACATCTAATACAGCCTTCTTTCCGGTCAAAAGACATACGCCTTCGGTTCCGCTTTGTTCAAATGGAATGCAGCGGATTGTGATTTTCATTGCCTTCAAAAGCTCTTCGCTGTTTTTGTCACCCGACCATTTACCTTTTACAAATGCGACTTTTCCGAGCTTTCCGTCTTCTATCCACTCATTGGACTGCGCAAAATATGCGGCAAACTCTTCCGGCGTCTTGATGTCGGTGCGGATATTTTGTTCCAGACGAGTTTTTGCACGCTCAAACATCTCATGTTGAATTTTTTCAATGCGATCGCCTATTGTCGCCGTAAAATCACCGGCGGCAGCAACTTCTTTTCCTTCCGGAGTGTTGATTTTCAGGCGCTCGCGAACCATAACTTTTTGGCCTTCAACATCGCGCATTCCGATTTCGCAAATAATCGGCGCACCTTTTTTGCTCCATTCCCAAAACTTGTCCGCCGACTTTTTATCGCGAGCATCGATTTTGATGCGGATTTTTTCGCCGAATGCCTGTTTTGTGCGGATTTCCTGCGCAATTTTCTTTACATATTCCATAATTGCGTCTTCATCTTCCGGCTTTTTAATCAGCGGCAGAATAACAACCTGATACGGCGCAATCATCGGCGGAACGACCATTCCCTCATCGTCGGCATGTGTCATAATCACACCGCCGATTAAGCGAGTAGAAACGCCCCACGAAGTTGTATAGGCATATTCCTGCTTGTTTTCTTTATTTACAAACGAAATATTCGCCGATTTTGCAAAATTTTGCCCCAAAAAGTGAGATGTTCCGGCCTGCAAAGCCTTGCCGTCCTGCATCATTGCCTCAATACAATAGGTGTCCACCGCGCCCGGGAATTTTTCATGTTCAGGCTTGCGGCCGACAATAACCGGCATTGCCAAAGCGTTTTCGGCAACATCTTTATAAACGCCGAGCATCTTGATGGTTTCCTGTTCTGCCTCGGTTGCGCTTGCGTGCGCGGTATGTCCTTCCTGCCACAAAAATTCGCGTGTACGCAAAAACAGACGCGGGCGCATTTCCCAACGGACGACATTTGCCCACTGATTAACCAAAACCGGCAAATCACGATAAGATTTTACCCATTTGGAGAATGAATCGGCAATAATCGCCTCGGAAGTCGGGCGGACAATCAACGGTTCATCAAGCGGAGAAGCCGGCACCAATTTGCCGTCAACCTGAGCCAGACGAGAATGCGTTACAACTGCCATCTCTTTGGCAAAACCTTCAACATGGTCTGCTTCTTTTTGAAAAAACGAAAGTGGAATAAACAACGGGAAATAACAGTTTTCATGCTCTGTTTCCTTAAATTTTTCATCCATTATATGTTGGATTCTTTCCCAAATTCCGTATCCCCACGGTTTGATAACCATACACCCCGGAGAAGAAGAATTTTCGGCCATATCGGCGTCGCTTACAACATTTTGGTACCATTCCGGATAGTTGTCTTTCCGCAAATTTTTAAGTGTCATTTTGTTTATTCCTTTTTCATAACATTACGAAAGGTCCGCAAACCCATATTGCAGACGCTAAGGCTGACACTATCAAATATAAATCCGTTTGTAAAGAGGCAAAAAGCGCCGGATTACCATTTTCCCCAATGAATTTTTTCCGCAACAAAACGATCTTGTGGCTGCTTTGGCAAAACTTCGGGATATCCGAGCGCAATCAAGCCGAACGGGCGGATATCCTGCGGAAGATTAAACATTTGAGCAAACTTTTGTTCCGTGTCGTCCATCGGCGCAACGCCGCAAAAACAGGTGCCGAGCCCCATCGAATGAGCCGCAAGCATCAAATTTTGCGAACAAAGCGCACAATCAATATCTCCGAAACTGTAATGTCCCCTGATGTCGTCATCGCGGCCGAACGCGGCATTGGTATTTGCACAAACCAAAATTGCGCACGATGCATTTTTCACAAAAGTTGTCCACGGTTGGACTTTCGGAAGCTCGGCCAAAATCGCTCTGTCTTCCAAAATCAAAAACTCCCATGGTTGGCGGTTATGCGCCGACGGAGCGTATTGCGCCGCTTTGATGATTTGTTCAATTTGTTCACGGCTGACTTTTTTGTTTTGGTCATATTGTCTTATTGATCGACGGGTCAAAAGTCCTTCCATTAAATCCATTTTATTTCTCCAATCAGTTTATTTTGCTGTGTTTCAGTTCTTCCATTTTCGGCAGTACCATATTTTCAACAATAAATCCGATAGTTTTGGCGACCATTTTATCGGTAGACGCAAGCGCACTTTTAATCGCATCAAAATTTTTGGTTTTTTCGGATTTTTCGGGCATATCGGCATAAATTCTGCTCAAATCCGCAAGCGAATCTATCAGTTTTGCGATATAGGCCGGAATTTTCAAGTCAGACTTTCCGCCCCAAAAACCTTCGACAAAGCCGTTTTCAACCTCGTTATAGCGCATAATGCAATATTTTTCGATATCTTCTTTTGCTTCAAGTTTCTGTTTGCTTAATGCAAGTTTGCTCAGCTGCACTTCTTCAAAAATTTCGTCCCACAAGCCCATAAAAAACTTGAAAAACAAATCTGCCTCTTTTTGCGTCTGGAGGCGCGGTTCGCGGCCTTTGTCCCACAACGAATTGATAATATCCGCCGGACGGAGTTCCAAATTCGGAGAGCAGATTGCACCGGCAAAACGCATCTTTATAACCTCAAGCGGCAGCTCGCAGTTATAGTGCCCCAAAAATTTTATGAAATTATCATCACCAATATATTTATTTTCGCTTTTCATTTTATTCTTCTTCATATATAGTATGTCCAACTGAAAATAATGTAGTGGAGTTTTTTAAATTGTCCAGAGTAAAATTTATGTTTTCGGCGATATGTTTGTTTGCGCTGTGCTCATGTTCGCTCACCGAACCTTTTGTTGACCGCAGACGCGAAGCCGGAACACACGATCCGCAAAAAATGTTTGTCGGAAAATCAAAACCGAAAGCTCCGGCAATATGCTATAACGGATTTGTCTCTCAGTTTGAAGACCTGCAAAAATTGGCCGATGCGGAATGCAAAAAGACCGATCCGGACAGCAAAGCAGTTTTTGATCATGAAGAAAAATTCAGCTGTCGGTTGCTTTTGCCCGCCCACGCATATTTCAAATGTGAAAAATAAGAAGGAAACGAAAATATGAAATCTTTAGAACAAACAATCAACGAAAAATTTGCAACCGCATTCAAGGCGCTCGGCTTTGATGAAAAATTTGCCGCAATAAAGCCTTCCGACCGTCCGGATTTGAGCGATTTTCAATGCAACGGCGCGCTTGCTCTGGCAAAGGCCGAACACAAAAATCCGCGTGAAATTGCCGCAACTATTGTTGAAAAGCTCAAAGACGATGCCGATTTTGCAAAAATATCCATTGACGGCCCCGGTTTTATAAATGTTAGCCTTTCTGATGATTGTTTGGCAAATGTTGCAAACCAAACGGCAGAAGATTCTCGTTTCGGGGTGCAAAAAGTTTCCGACCCGCATTGCGTCGTTATGGATTTCGGCGGTCCGAATGTGGCAAAAGCCATGCATGTCGGACATCTGCGTTCTGGCGTTATCGGCGAGGCAATTCAACGCATTGAGCGCTTTGTCGGCAACAAAGTGATTTCTGATGTTCACTTTGGCGACTGGGGAACTCCGATGGGTATGATTTTGGCGGAAATTATTCGTCAGGACGGAGATTTGAGCAAAATAACCTCGTATGATATTGAAAAAATCACCGATTTTTATAAGCAGGCAAACGCACTCTGCAAAGAAGACGATGCTGCCAAAGCAGAAGCCGGAAGAGTTACGGCCGAACTTCAGGCAGGAAATCCGCAATACCGCGCCGCATGGCAGCATCTGCGCAATGAATCGGTCAAAGCGGTTAAAAAGAATTATGCCGATTTAGATGTAAATTTTGACCTCTGGCTCGGTGAAAGCGATGCGCACAAAACTTGCGGCGAAGTCGTAAAAATTGCCAAAGAAAAAAATCTGGCCGAGCTTGATGACGGAGCCCTGATTGTCCGCTTAAAAGAAACCAACAAGCCGAAACCTCCGGTTATTATGGTCAAAACCGACGGCGGATTCGGCTATCAGCTGACCGATATTGCCACCATCAAAATGCGTGCTGATGATTTGCACGCGCAGGAGATTGTGTATATTACCGACGCACGTCAAAAGCTCCATTTTGAACAGGTTTTTGAAACTGCCGAAATGCTCGGTCTGTGCCCGAATGTCAAGCTTGAACATATTGAGTTTGGCACGGTTAACGGCGCTGACGGCAAGCCGTTCAAAACCCGTGACGGCGGCGTTATGAATCTTTCCGACCTGATTGAAATGTCAAAGGCAAAAGTTCGCGAATCAATGCCGACGCCGGACGAAAAATATTCGGCGGAATACATTGAAAATCTGGTTTCGCAAATTGCCATCGCTGCCATAAAATTTCAGGATTTGAAGAACAACATCGCGTCCGGCTATGTCTTCAACCTTGAAGATTTTGCAAAATTTGACGGTAAAACTGGCCCTTATATTCAATACGCCGTTGCCCGTATCAATTCCATCTTGCGCAAAGCCGCGGAAAACAACCTTTCTTGCGGAAAAATCGTTATTACAAATCCGGAAGAGCGCAATCTGATTTTGAAAATCTGTCAGCTCAATTCGGTTGTAATGCGCGCGCATCAGGAAAAAGAGCCGAGCATAATTTCGGAATATGTATATTCTTTGGCGCAGCTGTTCAGCCTGTTTTATAACACATCGCCGATTATGTCCGCAGAAGACAAAAATATCGCGGCTTCCCGCTTGACTCTTGCCAAACTCTGCCGCGACATTCTGAAGCTTTTGCTCAACCTTTTGGGAATTGAAGCTCCCGAGATTATGCTCAAAGCATAGAACTACATTGTTCTGATTTTTTCGTCATAGCGGATTTTCAAATAGTCCGCTATGGTGTTTTCGACAAGCGAACGAATCTGCTTGTCTTTTTCATAGCGATTAAATCCATCTATCATTTTGTTGAGTGAATTGTTTTTCACAATCAGATTAAACGACGGCACATAGTTCATATCAAACACCCATGAAAGCAAGTTGAGCCACCTGTCGGCGCGGTTTCTGGTCCTTTCTTTTGACACAATCTGAAACGCCGTAAAATCTTCCAGACTGTCGGTCGAAACCCCGAAATCTTCTTCTTTGTCCGACTCGGCAAAAACCTGCGAAAACTTCTTTTTGCCCTGCCCCGACATCAGATAATAGTTCGCGGTTTTGTCGGCATCGCGCACCAAAAAGATAATCTCGACAATTTCTCGCTGCAGCTTTTTGTCTTTTATGGAAGAAAATTCTTCATCGGCATACAAATCTTCTATCATATCGCCGTGATGCTTTATCGGGATTAAAATACGCAAATCATTATATTTTGTATTTTTCAAAACTTCATAACCCATCATTCCGTGATTGAGCTTTGTCGTCCACAAATCGTCGCTGCTGATATTGCCTTTTTCCAAATCGTACAATCTTTTGATTTCTTCAAAACGGCCTATATCGTGCAATGTGGTTGCAAGCTTTGCCATACGCAAAAATTCTTCATCACGGTTTTTGAAAGTGTCTTCGTGTTTCATAATATATTTCATCGCACCGACAACCTGCATCGAGTGATAAATTTTTTCATCGGCATAATCGCTGTAAAGCACGGAATCCTTCACATATTCTTTGGTTTCCGCATAATGTTTTTTCAGCAGCTTTACAGCTTCTTCAATTGTTTTATCCATTGTTACCTCCATAAACCAAATGGCAATATACGCTCAAATTTTATAAAATCAAACAAAAAAAGACGGCATATTTCAGCCGCCTTTTTCGTCCTTCTCCCTAAAAGACTAAAAGTTATATTGAACCTGAATTCCAAACATATTGCTGTAATTGTGGAACTTTGCTTTTGCGGTTGTGTCGTTGTCAAAGTTGTCGGATTTTGCCTCTTTCATAAACAGGTGGGAGTATCCGAAATCATACTGGAATTTTTCGGTTTTGTAGCTGATACCGGCAGTTATCCAATATCTGTCCGAATCCGGAATTCTGACTGTTCTGTATTTGTTTTTCTTAATCGGAGCGCGGTCATAGGCAACACCGGTTCTCAAGGTCAGATTGTCATTGCAATAATAGTCAAGCCCCAAAGAATATGTCCAAATATTATCCCATTTTTCCGGAATAGATGCACCGCGGCCGGAAGAAGATGTCATCACAAAGTTATCAAACACATTCCACTTTGTCCAACGCGCAGTAGCACTCAAACCGAATTTTGGATCAATTTTGTGATATCCGGACAATGTGAATGTTGACGGTAAAGTCATCTTTGAGCGACCATCATACAAACCATCTAGAACAGTTCCTGTTCCTTTAACTCTGTGAGCGCCTTTTACGGTGTGAGCGTTGTTATAGCGATAAGAAACGCCGATTCGCGTATTTTCGGAATGTTCATACATTGCGCCGAGCGACCAGCTGTTTGCCGACCAACCGTCCAAATCCATCTTGTTTTCGGAACCGTTGCCCATAGGATCATTTCTGACATCGCCATGAACATAGCGTACTACCCAGCCTGCACCAATGGAAAGTTTATCCATAACACGATAAGCTATGGTCGGAGAAATGTCTACAACTTCAAGCTCGGTCTTTGTTCCGTGTCTTGCACCGAACCAATATTTGTTATAGTCGGTGGCAAGTCCGAACGGAGTAAATACGCCCAATCCGATAGCCAAATCATCATTTACTTTCTTTTGAGCAAAGAAATGCGGCAAAATTTTGTAAAGGTCGACTTTTCCGTCCGGCTTGTTCTTAATCGGAGTTCCGCCGTAATAAAGTGCACCTTTAACATCGGAGTGCATCTGCACTGCCGAAACACCGATTTGCATACCGGTATCTTTGAGCAGCATTCCGGCCGGATTAAACGCAATAGCGGAATAGTCGTCGCCGACAACTCCGACGCCAGCAAATGCACGGCCGAGGTTTACGGCAGAAAATTCATTCAGTTGATATCCGCTTGCTTGTGCGTTTGTTGTGCACAGGGCAAAAGCCGCGCCACACAAGGCGATATAGCTTATTTTTTTCATCAGATTTAAGTCCTCTGTAGTTAATGTAAAAATATATCTTGCAACACAATAGAAAATATTGTAGTTTCTGTAAAGTAGGCACTTTAATGTAGCCTAGTTTCTGTTTGGAAACTAATTTTGGAAAATAAGGCTTTGAACAATGAAAAAAAATGTTGAAAAAATTTTTGAGACTTCTTTTGCGGAATTGACGCTCAATCTTATCGGCGATAAGTGGAAGCTGCAAATTTTGGAAAAGCTCTCGGAAGGGACTAAAAGATTCGGTGAGTTGAAAAAATCGCTCGGCAACATCACTCAAAAAGTTTTGACATCTAATCTGCGCGCTATGGAAGAAAGCGGCCTTTTGGTTCGCAATGTGTATGCACAAATTCCGCCTAGAGTCGAATATACCTTGACATCTGTCGGCGAAAGCCTTAAACCGGTGATTGACACAATGACCGCATGGGGTGCGGAATATCAGGAAAGACTTTCCGGATTTTTTGCTAACGCGGTTGTCAATCTTGAAACATCTATGACCTTTAAGGAACAAGCATAAAAAGTTCCGCTTGCGGGTATAATTCAATGGTAGAATGAGAGCTTCCCAAGCTTTTAATGCGGGTTCGATTCCCGTTACCCGCTCCATTTATGTTTTTCTCAAAAGTACACACAATCTTTCAATCCGGCACACACTCAAGGGAATCGAACCCGAAAGGGCTCGCTAAGCAAAAAAGCAAACCGTTTTGCTTTTTTGTCTGCCAGAGCAGCGCAATGTCTTATTGAGCCGAGGAGCGGCAGCGCCGACGGCGAAATTAGACACCGCTGAACGAGCAAAACTTGTTTTGCGTATTCCCGTTACCCGCTCCATTTATGTTTTTCTCAAAAGTACACACAATCTTTCAATCCGGCACACACTCAAGGGAAT
>CAKQTH010000021.1 GCA_934276635.1 uncultured Alphaproteobacteria bacterium
TTTTTGAGATCTGCCCAGGTGCCGACTTCAATAGCGGCGTTGGCGCCACCTGCAAACGAAAGTCCGCAAATCGCACTTGTGGTTAAAAGAATTTTTTTGAAAGCAAAAAAGCTCATGGTTTTTCCCCTATAATATCTTAAAAATCAGCTTCATAAAAGACACAAAACAAATGGCAAAGCCATTTTGCCCATACCTTTTATTTTATGCGTTTCAGTCTACCCCCCCCCGTAGAGGATTGTCAATATGATTTTTGTGATTCAATGAAAAAGAGGTGAATTTCTTCACCTCTTTTGGTTTAGCCTGTTGTCTGTCTTAGTCCGTAACAACTTTGATATGCAATTCTTTAAGCTGCTGCTCAGTCGGATAATTCGGCGCCTGCATCATCAAATCCTGCGCCTTGCCGTTGAGCGGGAACGCAATCACATCGCGAATAATCTCTTCATCAAGCAAAAGCATAATCAGGCGGTCTACACCGAATGCGGAGCCCGCGTGCGGTGGTGCGCCGTATTTGAACGCGCTAATCATTCCGCCGAATTTGCTGTCAACAATCTCTTTGCTGTAACCGGCGATTTCAAACGCTTTATACATAATTTCCGGTCTGTGGTTTCTGACGCCGCCTGACAACAATTCCACACCGTTGCAGACAAGGTCATATTGATATGCCAAAATGTCAAACGGATTTTTGTTGCAAAGGCTTTCCATTCCGCCCTGCGGCATAGAGAACGGATTGTGCGAAAATTCTACCGCGCCGGTGTCTTCATTTTCTTCATAGAACGGAAAATCAACAACCCAGCAGATTTTGAACGCGTTATGATCCACAAGACCTAAGTCTTCACCGAGTTTCAAACGCAATTTCCCGGCAAACTTGTTGAGAACATTGCTTTTTCCGGCAACAAAGACTGCGGCATCTCCGAGCTTTAAGCCCAGATGATTTTTAATTTCTTCAAATTTTTCTTCATTAAGCAATTTTGCAAAGCCTTTGTTTGAGCCCTGAGCCAAAGCCAGATATGCAATTCCGCCCATGTCGTTTTCTTTGGCGTATGCATCAAGCTTGTCAAAAAACGAACGAGGTTTTTCAGCCTGAGATGGCAAAACAATCGCTCTTATCTGCTCTCCGGCGGCAACTTTGCCGTCATAAACGCTGAAACCGGAGTTTCCGAACAGGCTTGTTACATCTGAAATAATCAGCGGGTTGCGCAAATCGGGCTTGTCGGAACCGTATTTGAGCATTGCTTCTTTGAACGGAATATGCACAAACGGAGCATCGCTGACGGTTTTTCCGCGGCCGAATTCACGAAAGATTGTGCCCAAACAATGTTCTATGTTTTCAAAAACATCTTCCTGCGTGGCAAAGCTCATCTCCATATCCATCTGATAAAATTCTCCAGGAGAACGGTCTGCGCGGGGGTCTTCATCACGAAAACACGGAGCAATCTGAAAATATTTATCAAAGCCCGAAATCATCAAAAGCTGCTTAAACTGTTGCGGAGCTTGCGGCAGGGCATAGAACTTTCCGGGGTTCAGACGAGACGGAACCAAAAAGTCGCGCGCGCCCTCCGGTGAAGAAGAGGTCAAAATCGGGGTCTGAAATTCGGTAAATCCGCGCTCGCTCATCAGCTGACGGACGCGGGCAATAACCTTTGAACGGAACATAATGTTGTTGTGAACGCGTTCTTTTCGCAAATCCAAAAAGCGGTATTTCAGGCGCAATTCTTCCGGAGCGTCATCATCGCCGAAAACCTGAATCGGCAAAACTTCGGCCGCCGAATAAACTTCCATCTTTTCAACTTTAATCTCAATATCGCCAGTAGGCATATTTTTGTTGATGCTTTCTCTTTTGAGCACTTTGCCCTCAAAACCGACAACGCTTTCAACTCTGATTTCGTTGATTTTTTCAAACAAATCGGAAGAGCTGTCAATTACACATTGCGTGATGCCGAAATGGTCGCGCAAGTCAATAAAACACAAATTTCCCAAATTTCTCTTTCTGTGTATCCAACCGGCGAGTTTAACCTGCTTTCCGGCGTCTTCAATGCGGAGCTCGCCGCAGTTGTGAGTGCGATAAGTGTTCATAAAAACCTCTTTTCTTATTAGTTCATATCATATTTGCCATATTTAGACCGATTTATGATTAAAAGCAACAAAAAATTAAAAAAATATTAAGCTATGCGGCTTATGATTTTTGCCGAAAAAAGGAAGAACAGATGCTTTTGATTGATAATACGAAAAGTTTGCAGGATTTTTGCAAAACCATAGAAAATGAACAGTTTATTACGGTTGATTTGGAATTTTTGCGCGAAAAAACTTATTATGCGCAAATATGCCTGATTCAAATCGGCAGCAAAAACGGCGCGGCGATTGTGGACCCGCTGGCAAAAGAGCTGGATATGTCGCCCTTTTGGGAAATTATGCAAAATGAAAAAATTGTGAAGGTTTTTCATTCGGGCCGGCAGGATATTGAAATTTTATTCAACCTCAGCGGACATATTCCGTCTCCGATTTTTGATACGCAGATTGCGGCGATGGTGTGCGGTTTCGGCGAATATATCAGCTATGAAAATCTGGTGCATATTCTGCTCGGACGCGAACTTGACAAGACTTGCCGCCTGACAAACTGGATGGCAAGACCGCTTGATGAAAAACAGCTGGAATATGCTCTTTGCGATGTGACGCATCTGGTTGATGTTTATGAAAAATTGCGCGAGATCCTGCAAAAAAACGGACACTTGCATTGGGCAGATGAAGAAGTCAGAGTTTTGCAAACGCCATCGTCATATGTCGTAAAACCGGAAGAAGCCTGGCTCAAAATTAAGCACTCGTCGCACAATCCGCATTTTTTGAGAGTTTTGCAAAGGTTGGCGGAGTGGCGTGAAAAACGCGCTCAGTCGCACAATATCCCGCGCCAGATGATAATTAAAGACGACTGTTTGTCTTCTATTGCGGCGATGATGCCGAAAACCGAGGCGCAGCTGGCACAAGTCAGAAATATGCGCAAAGATATCTTAAACGGCAAATTAGCGGAAGAAATTTTGCAGGTTGTGGCATCGGCTCAGCAGGAAAGCGGGCTGAAACTTTCGAAAGACGAAAAGGGAGTTTCGCTACATTCTTCCGGAGCTCAGCTGTATGAGCTTTTGAAAACCATGCTGAAAATTATCGGCCAGAAAGAAGGCGTTGTTTCTCGTCTGATTGCAAGCGATGACGACCTGAAAAAAATGGCGATGTTTGAACAAGACGCAAAAAATCCGGCATTTAAGGGCTGGAGAAACGAAATTTTCGGACAGAAAGCAAAGTTGTTGAGAGAAGGCAAAATTTTTGTTTGTTATAATTGCGCAAAACACTGCATAGATTTTTTAGAAAATGAAACAAAAGAAAACGCCTGATATCAGGCGTTTTTTGTGAGAGAAAGTTTATTTGCCGTAAATCCGGAGCAATTCGTTCAGAACAGCGCGGACATTGTCATCGCTCAGAGAATAAAATATGGTTTGCGCACTTCGTCTGGTCTTTACGATTTTGGCTTTGCGCAAAATTGCCAGATGTTGAGACAGTGCTGACTGGCTGAGTTTTACGGCGCGTTCGAGCTGTCCGACACTCAGCTCGTCTTCGGACAAAATATATAATATCTCAAGCCTTTTTACATTGCCGAGTGTTTTTAAGATATCAGCACATTTTGTCAGCGTAAAATTTTTCATATTGTTTTTCTCCACATACAATATAGCATATTTTTTTGTAAAAAACACCTGAATAGAAATAATTTCCATATAAACTTAAGTTTTATATAACTGCAATTTTGCAAAGTTTTTGTGCTTGTATTTTGCGCGGTTATATTATATATTCGGCATAATCTTATAAATATGTCAAAAAGAGGAATAAAAATATGAAATTTGCAAAAGTTGTTTTTTCGCTTTGCCTTCTGGCGCCGATAAGCGCGGTATATGCGCAAGATGTAGCTTATCTTCAAGATGAGATGAACGCAATCAGAGAAGATTTGAAAATTTTACAAAGACAGGTTTATCGCCGCAGCAATCAGGAAAGTGCTCAAATTCCGGCACAGGTGGTTCAGGCCGTTTCTGCGGACGAGCCGATAAGCGATGTCAAAAAAATGGGCGAATATGACCAGATGATACGCGATATGAACGGAAAAATCGATGAGCTGGAATATAAGGTAAAACAACTTGAAAGCAAACTTGACACAATCAACAACGATATTGATGTCCGCTTTAAGCTGCTTGAAGGAAAGCCGATTACTTCCGGTATCGGAACCGCGGCCGCTCCGGTGCAAAAATATGATACGACGGCAGTCAATGCTCCGAAATTTGTGGCCGGAGATGCCGTATACGGCGAAAGTCTGAGCCCGCTGCGTACGCAAAATACATCGGCTGAAACAATTTATAAAACTGGACTTGAGGCGCTGAAGGCGAAAAATTATACTGCCGCATCGGAAAACTTTAAGACTGTGATTTCAAGCTATCCGAACGATAAATTGGCCGGAAACGCACAATATTGGCTCGGAGAAGTTTTTTATGCGCAAAAAGACTACAAAAACGCGGCGATTTCTTTTGCCGGAGGATATCAAAAATACAAGGATAATCCGAAAGCGGCGGACAGCCTCTTTAAGCTCGGAATGTCAATGCTCGGGCTGAACAAAAAAGACGAGGCATGCAGCGCGTTTACAAATTTAGCGGCGGAATTTCCGGCAGCATCAGAAGAACTCAAAAACAGAGCCAAAGATGAAGCCTCAAAACTCGAGTGCAAATAGTGCTGAAATTTTTGCGTGAACATAAAATTGAAGACAAAGTTATCGCGGTCGGAGTTTCCGGCGGCGCGGATTCTCTTGCGCTTGCGCTGTGGGCGGTCGAAAATGCAAAAAGCTGCGGGATAAAAATTGTTGCGCTGACGGTTGACCACGGGCTGCGTCCGGAATCTTCCGACGAGGCGCAATATGTGGCAAAAATTTTGCAAAATTTCGGTGTTGAGCATCACATTTTGGTATGGAAAGGGAAAAAGCCCGAAACCGGAATTGAAGAAGCGGCCAGAATAGCCCGTTACAATTTGATAAAAAACTGGTGCTTTGAACACAATATCGGCTCGCTGATGGTCGCGCATCATCTTTTGGATCAGGCCGAAACATTTTTTATGCGCATTCATCGCGGGAGTGGGCTTGACGGGTTGTGCGGTATGTCTGCGGTCAGCAGCTATGAGGGATTGAAAATTCTGCGCCCGTTTTTGCATAAGCACCCTGATGAAATGAAAGAATATCTGCGCGGCAAAAATATTAAATGGGTGGAAGATTCTTCCAATCAAAACGAAGATTTTCTACGTGTGAAAATTCGCAAATTTTTGCCGATTTTGGAACAAAAAACCGGAATTTCAGCGCAAAAAATCGTAAAAACGATGGATACTTTGGCTTGCAGCCGTTCATATATTGAGGCGCAGACCGAAAAGTTTATGCAAAATAACTGCCGGTTTATAGTAGATTGCGCAATCGGTGTTTCGCAAAGCAATCTGGCAAATTTGCATCGTGAAATCATATATCGTTTTTTGGCGGAGGCGCTGAAAAAAATCGGAAACCGGACATATCAGCCGCGGGCGGAAGATTTGCTCAGGCTGAGTGAAAAAATTCTGCTTGATGATTTTTGCGGTGCGACACTTGCCGATTGCGAAATTTTTAAGCATCGGAACAGAATTTGGATAATTCCCGAGGCAAAAAATCTGCCGATGCCGACAAAATCGCAATGGGAAGAATTTTTGCAAAAAAATCCGCAGTTTGCAAGACTGGATATGTCCGGAAAATTGAAAAGAATATTGTATCATAACGGAGGCACCCGATGAAAAAATTGTTTGCTGCCGCGGCATTTGTTTTTTTGTTTGCGCAGAATTTGTTTGCCGCGCCTGAAACTGCGCAGATTTCCGCAAAAGAGGCCTCTGATTGGGCAACCAAAAAAGGCTCTGAGATTTTGAATATTATTTCTGAGCCGCTCAGCTCCGACAAATATCAAAGGCTGGACAACATTATGCTGAATGATGTTGATTTGCCGTATATCGCGCGATTTGTCGTCGGAAAATATTGGAAAAAAATGACGTCCGAGCAGCAGGAACAATATCTTGAAATGTTCAACAGCTATATTTTGGGAGTTTATAAAACTTTTCCGCTTGAGTTTGACAGCAGCGCCATAAAATATAAGGTAGAAAAAGTTGAGCCGAAAAAAAAATCGGCGGACATTTTTATGTCTGTGAAAATCGAGGGTGTAACAACTTCAAGCGACAATCCGGACAGCGCGATAGAGGTTGTTTTTAAGGTGCATAAAAGCGACAAAAAATTGAAATTGATTGATATGAAAATTGCAAACAGCAGTCTTTTGCAAACTTATCGCACAAAGTTTTATGACCTGATTTTGAAAGACGAAGAAGAGATGGAATGGTTTTTGGAAGATTTTGAGCTTTGGATTCCGAACACGGATAAAGCCGAAGAGTGATTTTTGCGCAAAATTTGCTTGAATTTATTGCAATAAGTTTATAAAGTTGAGAAAAAACATAATTTGAGAAAAAAGATGACAAATATAAAAGTTAGATTTGCACCGTCGCCGACCGGTTCAATGCATATCGGCAACACACGCACGGCCTTGTTCAACTGGCTGCTTGCAAAAAAACTCGGCGGAGAATTTATTCTGCGCATTGACGATACGGATTTGGTTCGTTCAAAAAAAGAATATGAAGATATTATCCGTGATGTTTTGACCTGGCTCGGGTTGGCTTGGAGCGATGAAAAAAGACAAACCGCCCGAATTGAGAGACATCGTGAAGTTGCAAAAAAAATGATGGCGGAAGGCCGGATTTATCCTTGCTATGAAACGCCAGAAGAACTTGAATTTATGCGCAAAAAATTGATGGCAAAAGGACTGCCACCGATTTATGACCGCAGTGCGCTCAAGCTGACAAAAGAACAAATAGAAGCATATGAAAAAGAGGGGCGCAAACCGCACTACCGCTTTAAGCTTGAAGATGGCGAAATCAAGTGGAACGATATGATAAGAGGCGAGATAAAATATGAGGCGAAAAATCTCAGCGACCCGATTATTATTCGTGAAGACGGCTCGTTTTTGTATCATCTTCCATCGGTTATTGATGACTTTGATTTCGGAATTACGCATATTGTCCGCGGTGAAGATCATGTTACGAATACGGCAGCTCAAATTCAGATGTTTGAAGCTTTGGGCGGAAAAGTTCCGGTTTTTGCACATCTTCCGCTTTTGACCGGCAAAGAGGGCAAACTTTCTAAGCGTTTGGGCTCGCTTGGCGTTGTTCAGTTGCGTGAAGAAGGCATTGAGGCGATGGCAATTTGTTCGTTTTTGGCAAAGCTCGGCACTTCGGAGGCTATTGAGCCTTTTGGCAGTTTGGAAGAATTGGCCGCATCGCTTGATTTTTCAAAAATGGGGCGTGCACAGCCTAAGTTTGATGAAGAAGAGCTCAAACTGTTTAATACAAAACTCGTGCATTCTTTGTCGTATGACAAGGTAAAAAGCCGCGTTAATGTGACGGAAGAATTTTGGAATGATATGCGCGCAAATCTTGATATTGTCGACGATATTCACATTTGGGATAATATATGCAATTACGAAATTGAGCCGATTATTGAGGATAAGGCTTTGACCGATGCTGCCGCTCAGCTGCTGCCGGAAGAGCCTTGGGACGCAAACACATATTCCGTTTTGATAGACGGGCTCAAAAAAACAACCGGCAAAAAAGGCAAAGAGTTGTTCCACCCGCTGCGCAAGGCTTTGACCGCGCGTGAGGACGGGCCGGAACTTAAAATTTTGCTTCCGCTGATTGGAAGAACAAGAGCTTTGAAACGACTGAAAGGGAAAAAGGCATAAAATGACAGAGGTATATTTGCATAATACACTGACCAGACGCAAAGAAAAATTTGTTCCGATAGATGAAAACAATGTCAGAATGTATGTCTGCGGGCCGACGGTGTATGACAAAGCCCACCTCGGAAATGCGAAAACTCCGGTGGCTTATGATGTTTTATTTCGTCTGCTGCGTCAGGTTTACGGCGAAAATCATGTTACTTATGTTTCAAACATTACAGATGTTGATGATAAAATTTTGAACAAACATAAAGAAACTGGAAAGCCTATTCGCGAGATTACGGAACAGACCTGCAAATGGTATCTTGAAGATATGCAAAGGCTCGGGAATCTGGAGCCGACATATCGTCCGCGGGCGACGGATTATATCAGTGAGATGATAGAAATCGTCAAATTGCTGCTCAAAAACGGACATGCGTATGAGGCGGAAAATCATGTGTTGTTTGATGTTGATTCAATGCAGAATTACGGTTGTTTGTCCGGCCGCTCGATGAAAGAGATGATTGCCGGCGCCAGAGTTGAAGTTGCGGATTATAAGAAAAATCCGGCAGATTTTGTTTTGTGGAAACCATCAGAAGCAGATCAGCCGGGTTGGGACAGCCCGTGGGGATACGGTAGACCAGGTTGGCATCTGGAATGCTCGGCAATGAGCTCAAAACTTTTGGGCAATGATTTTGATATTCACGGCGGCGGATCTGATTTGATATTTCCGCATCATGAAAACGAGTTTGCGCAATCTTGCTGCGCCTTTGAAGGCTCTCATTTTGCGCATTATTGGGTTCATACCGGAATGCTGATGGTAAACGGCGAAAAAATGTCAAAATCTTTGGGAAATTTCTATATTCTTGATGATGTTTTGGCAAAAGCTCCGGCAGAGGCTTTGCGGCTTTTGTTTTTAGGAACACATTATCATCAGCCGTTTAATTTTACCTTTGAAGGATTGGCTCTTTCAAAGCAGATGCTTGATAAGTTTTATAATGCTCTGCTCAGGGTGAAAGATGTTAAGGCCGAAAAAGTTGCGCCGGAAGAAAAGCTGATTGACGCGTTGGCAGACGATTTGAATACTCCGTTGGCTTTGAGTTATATTCACGAGGCGGTTAATCGCTTGAACAAGGCGGAAACGCTTGAGGAACAGGCAAAAGAAAAGGCTATATTGCTGGCTGATGCGTATATGCTCGGAATTTTGTTTCAAGATCCGCAGGATTGGTTCGGGTGCTCCGAAGATGATGCGAAAGCAAAAGAAATAGAGTCAAAAATTGTGGCTCGCGCTGAGGCCAAAAAAGCCAAAGATTGGGCAAAAGCCGATGCAATTCGTAATGAGCTGAAAGAACAGGGCATAATCTTGGAAGATTCTCCGAACGGAACAACTTGGAAAAGGTTATAGCAAAATATGCGGCTGTGGTGAAAATCGCAGCCGTTTTCTGTATTGCGGATATAAAATATTGACAAAAAGTGACGCATATATTACAACTATGAGTAGTTGATGTTACGGAGTGAGTATAAAATGGCCAGGAAAGACGAGATAAAGGTATATAACGAGAAAGAAGAGACGGAAAAAGATTATGAGAATTTCCGTAAAGATTGGCAGTATAACAGAGATACCGAATCCGGAGTACACAAGAGTGGATTGAAGGTTGCCAAAAGGTTCACTTATGCCTGGAAGTTTGTGTATGATAACCTTTACGAGTGGATGGATCAGCTGAAATCAGAGGGCTTAACCAGGGAAGAAGTTTGCCAGTATCTGAGAATGGTTGATAACCAATTTGTGATACTTACCGAGAAAGAGCCGATGATAGAGAAAGAACTGACTTTGGAAGAAAAAGTCGCGGAAATGGAAGAAAGTAATAAAAGGAAAGTTGAGCTGGCAAAAGAAGGAAATAACTTAAGCGATGAAGAAGTTGCGAATCTGGAGAAAAGATTGCAGAACAGTTTGGACAGATATCGCAAAAACGGTGGACGCTGGTAATGGAAGAAGATGTAGATTTAATCAGTTCGGCATTATTAAAAGAAATAAAATAAAGAATATATTAAATGGCAATATGGCAATTACAACGAGTAGTTGTGATTTTTTGTAAATAAGGGAAGATGCTTGACGAAAGTAGAAAATGCTGGTATAAGGATATAAAACAATATTCCACCGGGAGGGATAATCAATGGCCAGGAAAGACGAGATAAAGGTATATAACGAG
>CAKQTH010000022.1 GCA_934276635.1 uncultured Alphaproteobacteria bacterium
ATACGCGGCATCAAATGTAATCTCGCCACGGCCTTTGATATCGTTAAACAAATTAAATTTACCACTCCCGTCCCCGGTGAAGGTCAACTTACCGGATAAATTGTAGGTGTTTTCGTCAATAGTAACATTGGTTTTGTCATTAACGATATAGTCATAAAAAGTAAATCCGCCGCCGTTATTGGCAACAAAGCTGAAGTTTCCGGCGTTATAAATCGCCTCGTAAAGTTTTTCGGAATTTTCATCTGACGGGTTGCTCAAAACATAGTTGCCATTCATTGTGATGTGGTCAACCAACTCATCAGAAGAATTTTGCGCATCTGCCACAAAATTTATGTCGCCGAGGTTATAAATCGCCCCGCCGTGCTCCCCTGCCGAATTGTTCTCAAAGGTAGCACTCAATGTATTGATTTTTCCGGCAACTCTTCCAACCTCTTCTGTTTCTCCGAGAAAATCATTATACAGCGCACCGCCTTTCTTTCCGGCCTTGTTATCCACAAAGTTTGCAGAAAGCTTTCCGACTTCGGAGGCAAAATTTATAGCACCTCCATTTTCTGTGGCTTCATTGGCTTTGAATGTTGTTTTTGTGACAGAATCCACCAAACCTATCTTAAAATCGCCGCCGCCGAGCGCGCTCAACGGAATAGTAGCTCCATATATAGCGCCACCATTTTCAGCCTTGTTACTTTCAAACAAAACATTTTCCGCAATCGTTCCATTACCTGAGAACGCACCTGTAATACTGCCGAAGAAAGAAATTGCGCCACCGGAGCCTTGAAGCGCTGTGTTGCCGATAAATTTAGTATTTTTGATTTCTCCGAGACCATCACCCAAAAATCCTATATCAAAGACACCGCCGCCACCGGTTCTGGCCGTATTCCCTTCAAAAAGCGAATCTGTAATCGATGCTATTGACAGAGCATCTAAAAAGAAAGTACCTGCAACACCACCGCCACCGATTGAACTGTTGTTTCTGAATATGGAGTTTCTGATTGTTGTATTTTTTGCATTGCTGTCAAAAATTGTGCCACCGCCGCAATCAACCCATAATGATGTACCTGTCTCATCATCGTATTTATCACTTGAGTGATAAAAGTTTTCAAATATAATATTGTTGATAGACAAATCAAATTCTTTTCCTGCGCCAGCCCAAAACATGTGATCGCCGGTATCTCCAGATTCTCCTTTGCCGGAAAGTGTAAACTGATTGTCGGAAGATATGGAAATACTTGAAAGTTGATTAGGATTATACATCGGTGATACCTGTATATCGCTTATATCATTTGTAATTTTGATTTCTCCGCCGTTTTTGATTGCCTCAAAAAGTTCATCGGCAGTTGACACCATTACCGCGTTCGCATTGTGCGCAAAACAAGCTGCACCGCAGATTGCGGTGGTGGTCAGAAGTAGTTTCTTAATAGTCATAGTAACTCCGTAATATCTTAAAAATTGGCCCCGTAAAAAGCCCAAAGCTCCTGCTTTTTACTGCTATATATAACAGTCTACCCCCCCCCGACGGCTGTTTGTCAAGGAAAAAATTATTTAAGAATCAGTGGAAGAAGGTGTTTTTTGTTGCCCCGATTAATACAGTTTAATTTATAATGTAACATAACCACGTTTTAGGTGCTTGCTAAAGTGAGGCTTCATACCCTCATTGTGCTTATCTGTAAATCTCAGATGTAAAAACTACCTTTTTGCTGTGGCAGGAAGGTAGTAAAATACTGTATGTTTTATACTAAATATACTACACTATTTCCACAAATAGGTATGAACTTCCTGCCACCTTTCATCAAGGTAGCATTTTTTGTGTCAAGAAAACAAAGCAGGATATTTTGTCCTGCTTTTTGATTATAAAAATACAGACTTGACAAATTGACAAAACAAGGTAAAATTAAGCCATATTTTATATCATTAACTTCAAAATTATTTTATCCTATGAAAAAGCTTATTTTTGTAGATTCCTCTTTTCGGGAACTTCCGTTTTCTGCGCCGATTGAACAACGATACGCTGTCGATTTGGGTGTCAGAGATATGCTTGCCGGCGACAAACTCCCTGCCCGCGGACTTCATTTTTTTGTTTCTGCGGTCCCGTGGAAGAAAAATGTTGACCGCGATGAAATTCAAGTGTTTACCTCAAAATTTGCCGCGCTGAATCCTGAGGTAAAATTCGGACTGTTGAGCGAAAATCAAATTGATTGCTTAAATTCTTTGAGCGAACAATCCGGTTTCAAAATCACAAACTGTGCAACCTCAGAATGTCCGAAAGCTGTGCAAAAAACAATCTGGAGCAATTCGCTTGAGAGTTCACGCGCGGTTGCAAAATGGTGGAAATCTAAGGCAGATGTCTATGTTGTTTTCGGATACCCCGCGGGTCAGGAAAAACAATGTATTTTGCCGGATTCCCCTTAAAAATCCTGCAATTTGCATACTGCATTAACACAAAAAACATCTCCGCTCATTTGACCGGAGATGTTTTTTTGTTGCCACATTTTGCATAAAGCGCAAAAAAAGGTGATAAAGTTTTGCAACCTTATCACCGTCTTGACAGTTTTTAGAATGTAACCTTGAGCGCCAGTGAAAAACCATGGGAATAATCCGGATTTCCGAGTCCGTTAAAAAAGAACATATCTCCGGTATAAGATGCCACTAAAGCAAACATATCGTTTATATTCCAACCGATACCTGCCCTGTAACCTGATGTGGGAACCAAAATATTGCCATAAAAGGCCCAACCGGCACCAAATCCCAAAGTTCCGTACACAACCTTGTCTCTCAAAATGTCATAGTGCGCAAACACCGAAATTTGAGCAACCTTGTCGTATCCCATAACACGAAAAGTTCCGCAACTCTCAAACCTCAGTCCGCAATTAAACTGATATCCGAGAATCGCTCCGGTATTAACTCCGTAACCTCGGCCGAAAGAATATCCGATATACGGAGAAAAATAAATCCCCTCAGTAGATTTTCTTTCGACTTCTACATCTTGTTGTGCAGGCTCTTCGGCATAAAGGCTCAAAGTTGCAATCATCATAAAAATGATGGCTGATAATAATTTTTTCATAAACACAATAATTTTTTATAACAGATTTATAATACACAATGTGACAAAAAAATCAAGATAAAAATAAATTTTGTCATATTTTTGAGAAACAAAAAAGAAGATAAGGGGAAAGCCTTATCTTCTTAATTTTCAGAACAGCAGCCTGAACGATGCAACAAAGCCATTGACATAAGTCGGTGTCTGTCTTTCATAATACCAGAACATATCGCCTGTGTATTCAACCGAGACAGAAAAAATGCCGTCAAAGACATTCCAACCGATACCGGCTCTGCATCCTGCGGTAGGTACGACATAGTTGTAAAAAGCACAACCGCCGCCAAAACCCAGTGTCCCGTAAATCACCTTTGAGCGCATGATATCATACAAGGCATAGGCTGCGACCTGCGGAGCATCATAATACTGCATAACACGATACGAGCCGACAGCTTCCAAACGCATACCCCACCAAAACTGATACCCTAAAGCGCATCCGGTGTTGATACCATAACCGGGAGCAAAAGAGCAACCGACAAAGGGAGAAAGATAAACTCCGCTGTCAGAAACATCAACTTTCGCTTCGGCATTCACACAAAAAGTAGCGATCATCACAAAGACGATGCCGAACAATAATTTTTTCATAAATCAATAATTTTAGTTGTACCGAAAAATATAATACCATATGACAAAATTTGCAAGCGCTAAATTGTTTTTGTCATAAAAATGCGGTTAAAATTTATAAAAAACCTTGCTTTTCAGTCAAAATTATTGCAAAATTATTCAAATTTATTGAAAGGAATGAAATGGCTCTGAAATTTGAAATTTTACATACTCGCGGAAAAGCCCGCAGAGGTCAGCTTCAAACCAAACACGGCATTGTAAACACCCCTGCTTTTATGCCGGTCGGGACCTGCGGCACGGTAAAGGCCATGCTGCCTGAGTCCGTTGCTTCTACCGGTGCGGAAATCTTGCTCGGCAACACATATCACCTGATGCTTCGTCCTGGGGCAGATTTGGTTGAAAAAATGGGAGGTCTGCACAAATTTATGAATTGGAATAAGCCGATTTTGACCGATTCCGGCGGATTTCAGGTTATGAGCCTGACCGGATTGCGCAAACTCAAGGAAGAAGGCGTTACTTTCAGCTCGCATGTCGACGGCAAAAAATTTTTTCTGAGTCCTGAAGAATCCATGAAAATTCAGCACAAACTCGATTCAAACATCACAATGTGCCTTGACGAATGCACCCCTTTCCCCGCCACATATGAACAGGCAAAAAAATCTATGGAAATGTCTATGCGCTGGGCAAAACGCAGCCGCGAGGCCTTTGTCGACCGCGACGGATACGGAATTTTCGGAATTCAGCAAGGCAGCGTTTTTGAAGATTTGCGCCGCACTTCCGCGCAAAAGCTGACCGAAATCGGCTTTGACGGATATGCAATCGGCGGGCTGGCCGTCGGCGAAGGACAAGAGAAAATGTTTGAAGTTTTGGACTATTCTCCGCAGCTTTTCCCTGAGAACAAACCGCGTTATCTTATGGGTGTCGGAAAGCCGGACGACATTGTCGGTGCGGTTTTGCGCGGAGTTGATATGTTTGACTGCGTTATGCCGACCCGTTCGGGACGCACGGCGCAGGCCTTTACAAAATTCGGACCGATAAACATCCGCAATGCGCGCCATCGCGAAGACCCGCGTCCGGTTGAAGAAGGCTGCGATTGTCCGCTTTGCAAAAACTATACCCGCGCGTATATCCACCACCTGCAAAAATGCAACGAAATTTTGGCCGTTATGTTGCTCAGTTGGCATAATATTGCGTATTATGAACGACTTATGAAAGAAATCAGAACTGCGATTGAAAATGATTGTTTGGAAGAATTTGCCGAACAATTTTATGAAAACCAGAAAAAGGGCGATATTAAGGAGTTATAATCATGGAAAAGAAAACTTGCAAAAAGAGTAAAGATGTTTCCGATTTTATGGAAAACAACAATAAGGACGGTATCAGAGTTTTTGTTGCCGGAGGTTCCCGCTCGGGCAATGATGAAATATACGAACAGGAAGCGTATACTCTCGGTCGCAAAATCATCAAAATGGACTTCAAACTCGATTTCGGGCTTTCTAACCGCGGAATTATGGGTGCTGTGGCAAAAGGAGTGCTCGACGGATGGAAGAAAAAACAGTCAACGCTCGAAAATCCGATACAGGGCATCACAACTCAAGAATATTATTCGCTGTATCCGAGCAATGACGAGCTTTTGTGCCAAACCCATGTAATCTTTGCGCAAACGCTTGAAGAACGCAAACAAAAGCTTTTGAATGCCGATTTTGTGGTATTTGCTCCGGGAGGAGTGGGCACTCTGGACGAGCTTGCATATGACTGTGTTGCAATGCAGGACGGATTTTTGCCGATAAAACCGTTTATTTTCTATAACATCAACGGATTTTTCCATCATTTGGTGGAATACCTGAAAGCGATTTCGGCCTCAGAATTTTCTGATCCGGTACCATTTATTGTTGTTGATGACAGCAACGAGCTTGAGGTTGTATTCCGCCTTTTGAAGCTGCACTACCCGACCTGCTCTTCTTCAAAAGAAGCGTATTCCAACACCCGCAAGATTGTGTATGAGTTTCCCTATTTCTTAAAAAAACACGATAATGAACATCGCTATGTTGAAGATATTGTGGCAGAAATGGACAGAATCAACAACTTTGGCTCAGATAAAGAAAAACAGGCTTTGGCAAACGAAATGGAAACCGCATATCTTGAAAAAGAAATTGAGCGTATGTATGAAAGACTGGCAAAAACTGGGCGGGATACTTCGGTTGTTAGCGACAAACTCAGCAGGCTGAAAACCCGAAAGAAAAAACTTTAGAAAAGATTTTGCAATGACGACGAATGTGTGGAAATTTTTGTGGCAATATATGCGCAAAATGAAAACTGCGTTTTTTCTGCTGCTTGCAATTTTTGTCGTCGCAATGATTTTCACTTCTTGGAGCACATTCGTCATCTCTAAAATGATAGGCAGAATTTCCGAGGCCGACGCCCGCAGTATCGAGGTTTGGCAATGGGCAAAATATCTTGCTTTGTTTGCGGTTTTGAAACTTTCGCTTAGCTTTTTGAACTGGGCGCGCCGCTACATTGAAGAAGTCAAAATTATGCCTTATTACCTTGCAAAAATCTCTCTGCATCTGTTTAAGTGCACGCATTCTCATTCCATAACCTTTTTCAATGAGGAAATGGCCGGCAACATCTCGGGCAAAGTGAACAACATTTTGAGCAATATTCAAAATTTTTATGCCCATATGATGTTCGGTCTGTTTTATCCGGTTGTCGGAACTTTAATTATCATATTTTTCATTGCGCTTGAAGATTTTTGGCTGGCGATGCTGTTTTTGGTCTTAAACACAATATTCTTCGCGATTACGATTTTGATGCGCAAAAGAATTACTCCGCTGTCAAAGACAACCGCAAAGCTGAAGTCAAAAGCCTCGGGAGTTTTTGTGGACGGCGTCAGCAACGCGTTTTTGGTCAAAAGCTTTTCAAACTATAACTATGAACGCTCCGTGTATTATAAAGCGCTCAAAGATTCAACCTTGGCGATTAAGGCGGAAAATCAAAAAGTCAACATCATAAATTCGGCAACCTTGATGCTGTTTGATATCATCTCCGTCGTATATTATATCATCATATTTTTGTGGTGGTACTATCTCGATTTGTCGATTGCCGGAGTTGTTTTGGTTTCACAATTTTCAATCAGCATAATCAACAATATCCGCAATGTCGGGTATCTGGCCAGCGATTTCTCCCGCGTATACGGAAACATCAAAGACGGGTTGGAGCTGTTGGCAAAACCTTGCGAAATTGAAGATGAGCCCGCGGCAAAACCGCTGGTTTTAAAAAAAGATACAGGCATAAAGTTTGAAAATGTGACCTATTCATACAAAGACGGAGACATAATCTTCAAAGATTTTAACTTGGGGATTCCTTCCGGCAAAAAAATCGGACTTGTCGGGCATTCCGGAGCCGGAAAATCCACTCTTGTAAAAATTTTGTGCCGCTATTATGACATTGACAGCGGGACAATTTTAGTCGGCAATCAGGACATTTCAGCGGTCACACAAGAATCTTTGCGGCAAAATATATCTTATGTTTCGCAGGAAACAAGCCTGTTTAACCGCTCGATTATGGACAATATCCGTTACGGGCGGCCGTCGGCAACCGATGACGAGGTTATAGAGGCCGCAAAACAGGCCTACTGCCACGAATTTATCTCTAAAATGCCGGCCGGATATGACAGCAAAGTCGGCGAACGCGGGGTTATGCTTTCCGGCGGACAGAAACAAAGAATTTCCATCGCCCGCGCAATTTTGAAAAACGCTCCGATTCTGATTCTTGATGAGGCAACCTCTTCCCTTGATACTCAAAGCGAAAAATATATTCAGAAATCGCTGAAAAATCTGATGAAAAACAAGACAGTCATTGCAATTGCACACAGGCTCTCCACCCTAAACGACATGGACACCATTGTAGTTTTGGACAACGGCAAAATTGTCGAATCCGGCTCAAATGACGAGCTTCTGGCGAAAAAAGGCCTGTATTGGAAGTTCTATAATATGCAGTCTGCCGGATTTTTGGATATAAAATAGAGCAGAAATCGAAAAACTTGTTGAAAATATCAAATATCATAATATAGTTTGAACGATAAGAATTTTTAATTATGAGGAGAAAATTATGCCTTTAGTATCAATGCGTCAGATTCTTGACAATGCGGCCGAAAACGGATATGGCGTTCCGGCTTTTAATATCAATAATATGGAACAGGTTTTGGCTGTTATGAATGCGGCTAAAAAAGTTAATGCTCCGGTTATTTTGCAAACTTCCACCGGTGCCCGCAAATTTGCCGGCGACCCAATGCTTCGCCATATTGTGGCTGCGGCAGTGGAAATGTTCCCTGAAATTCCGGTATGTCTGCATCAGGATCACGGTGCTTCGGTTGATATTTGTCAGTCCGCTTTGGTCAACGGATACACTTCCGTTATGATGGACGGTTCGCTTAATTCAGACGGCAAAACGCCCTCTTCTTTTGAATATAATGTTGATGTAACACAAAAAGTTGTTGCCAGAGCACACGCTGTTGGTGCTTCGGTTGAAGGCGAACTCGGCGTTATCGGCTCGCTCGAAACAGGTAAAGGCGACAAAGAAGACGGCCACGGCGCAGAAGGCGTAATTTCTCGCGATAAATTGGTTACAAACCCCGATGAAGCGAAAAAATTTGTTGAACTTACTCATGTTGATGCGCTGGCTGTTGCTGTCGGAACATCGCACGGCGCATACAAATTTACACGCAAACCGGATGGTGAAATTCTGGCTATTGATGTAATTGAAAAAATTCACCAAAAACTGCCGAACACCCACCTTGTTATGCATGGTTCTTCTTCTGTTCCGCAAGAGTTGCAAGACCTTATTAACGCATACGGCGGCGCAATTCCTCAGACATACGGCGTTCCGGTTGAAGAAATCGTTCGCGGAATTAAATCCGGCGTTCGCAAAGTTAATGTCGACACTGACTGCCGTATGGCCATGACCGGTGCAATCCGCCGCCTCTTTATGGAAAATCCGAAAGAATTTGACCCGCGCAAATATCTCAAACCTGCCATTGAAGAAATGCAGAAAGTTTGCGAAGCTCGTTATATTGCGTTCGGCGCTGCCGGATATGCGGACAAAATTAAACCTGTTCTGCTGTCAGATATGGCCAAACGCTATGCCTCAGGTGAACTCTAATTCGTAAATTCGGCAAAAATCATAAAGCGCCTCGTTCCCGTGGCGCTTTTTTTGTGGGAATATCAGTCAAACAACGAGGAAAATATTGAAGAATCCCTTATTCTTTTTACTTCAATATCCGTATTCCTGTTTTTCATATCATTTGCGGTCCCGGTTATCATCTGTTCATAAGGGGTTGCGTTTTTATCAAGATTTTCAAATCCTGCAAAATTTTTATATTTTTTATATTCTTTTTCTGTTGACATTTTGAGTTCCTTTCATTACTGTTCAATTTATGGTTGATAAGATTAAAAATAAGCATAATAATATTGTTCACACACTCTGCCTCTTGCCGAGTATGGTATTTATTTTTTTAAACTGTTTGCTTATATTATTGAGATTTATGCCAAACACCGCTATCAGCATAGCTGCAATAGTGATAAGCGTCTCAATTCTTTGTTTATTTTTTTATTTATACAACTGCAAAAAATTGCTTATAAATTATGCTTTTTATATGTCAATTTTTTTTGCTGCATCATTCAGCGCTATGTGCCATATATTTATCTGCGCAATATTTTTTGCATATGATATTTATTATTTGCAAGCACTTGCCTTATATGTGTTGTTATTGCTTGTTATATATATTTCGGTTTTTTATAATAAAAAAATATTCTATTTTTTCGCCGGTATAACATGCCTCTTTACAATACCTTCTATTCCGCTGTGTTTTGATTATTATCTTAGCCTGATTGAAGATGTTCACGATTATTTCTATCCTGCTCTGGATTTGTATTAGCACCATAATCAAGACCCATTTATCCCGGTTACCTATGACAGGACATATATTACAATTTTAAGTTGACTTCAAGAATATTTTCCTACTTATGCACACATTTTAGGATTATTATCTTAGCTTGTTGAATATATTTTTTATTGTTGACATTTTGAGTTTGTAAGGACGGGAGTAGCGTCAGATGTAACAAACACGGGCTCATCGGCTGCGGCCACTGGGAGCAACCAAACGACAATCGACAACGAGGTATTGGATAGAGCGGAAGAGCTCGTAAGCAAATCGATGGTACATCAGGGCAGCGAGATGGTAATAGCCGGAACGACCTCTGGTGA
>CAKQTH010000023.1 GCA_934276635.1 uncultured Alphaproteobacteria bacterium
CCTTATTCCGGTTTATGGAAGAAACAAAAAATCCACCGCGAAGGTGGATTTTTTAATGGTGCTCGGGGACGGGATCGAACCGCCGACACGAGGATTTTCAGTCCTCTGCTCTACCGACTGAGCTACCCGAGCATCAAACTCAGGAAGACTTATAATAGATATTTTTTATATTGTCCAGAGCTTTTTTTATTTTTTCGTATTTTTCTTTATTTTTTAGCAAATGTGCGGGCAAAATGTCGTTTTTTGTTGTCTTTTTTGCGATTATGGAATAAAAAAGAAAAGATGAGATTAAACGATTTTTTTATGAAAGAAAAATGATGACAGATCAAATTGATACAAAAGTTGTTGGTAAACTTGCAGAAATTTTGGATCAGCACAATCTTACGGAATTGGAATATGAAAGCGAAGGCTGCAGAATTTGCCTGACCCGCGAATCTGCACAAATCTCGGCTCCGATTGCCGCTCCGGTTCAGATGATGCCGGTTGCTCCGGCTCCGGTTGTTGCTGCGCCCGCCGCTCCTGAAAAAGAAGAAGTTGCAGCGGTTTCTCAGCCTGAAGAAGTTGATGAATCGAATAATCCTAACGCCGTAAAATCTCCGATGGTCGGTGTTGTATATCTTTCTCCTGATCCGTCAAAGCCCGCGTATGTCAAAGTCGGCGGAATGGTTGCCGAAGGCGATACCGTATGCCTGATTGAAGCGATGAAAACATTTAATCCGGTAAAGGCTCACAAAGGCGGAAGAGTTACCAAAATTTTGGTTCAAACCGGTGACCCGATTGAATATGGTCAGCCGTTGGTGGTTATTGAATAAATTATTAAGGGAAAAATATGTTTGAAAAAGTGTTAATCGCCAACCGCGGCGAAGTTGCTTTGAGAATACACCGCGCATGCCGTGAAATGGGGATAAAAACCGTTGCTGTTCACTCCGAGGCAGATGCCAATGCGATGCATGTTCGTTTGGCCGACGAGGCCGTTTGTATCGGCCCTGCACGCTCTGTCGATTCGTATCTGAATAAGCCGGCGATTATTTCCGCAGCGATTATTACAGGTGCGGACGCAATCCACCCCGGATACGGCTTTTTGTCCGAAGATGCCGACTTTGCCGAAATGGTTGAAAAACACGGCATTAAGTTTATCGGCCCGTCTGCTGCTCAGATTCGTATGATGGGTGACAAGTTGACCGCCCGCGCCGCAGCAAAAAAGGCCGGACTTCCGCTGATTGAGGGGTCGCCTGAGCTGAAAAGCGTAAAAGATGCGCTCGAGTGGGCAAACAAAATCGGATATCCGGTTATTATAAAAGCCAAAGACGGCGGTGGCGGAAAAGGTATGAAAACCGCTTTTAACGATGAAGAAATCACTGAGGCGTTTAATATGGCAAAAGCCGAAGCGAAAGCCGCATTCCCGTCAGATGCCGTATATATGGAAAAATATCTGCAAAAACCGCGTCATATTGAAATGCAGGTTTTGGCGGACAATTACGGCAATGTTGTCCATCTCGGGGAAAGAGATTGTTCGATTCAGCGCAACAATCAAAAGGTTCTCGAAGAATGTCCGTCTCCGGCGCTGAACCAAAAGCAGCGTGAAGAAATTGGCGAAACTGTTCGTAACGCAATTGCGAAAATCGGCTATACAAATGCCGGAACGCTTGAGTTTTTGTTTGAAGACGGTAAGTTTTATTTTCTTGAGATGAACACTCGTTTGCAGGTGGAACACCCGATTACCGAGGCGGTCAGCGGAATTGATATTGTGCGCGAACAAATCAGAATCGCCAGCGGTGCAACATTGGGATATACGCAAAAAGACATAACTTTCAGCGGCCATGCGATTGAATGCCGCATTAATGCCGAAGATCCTGAGACTTTTGTTCCGTGCCCCGGAAAAATTACGGAATGGCACGCGCCTGGCGGCCTCGGAGTTCGTGTAGATTCGGAAATTTATTCCGGATATACAATCCCGCCGTATTATGATAGTATGATTGCAAAGCTTATTGTGCACGGCAAAACCCGCAATTCGGCATTGATGAGGCTGCGCCGAGCTTTGGACGAGTTTGTGGTTATGGGCGTAAAAACAACGATTCCTCTGCAACAGGATATTATTTCTCAGGCAGAGTTTATTGACGGACAATATAATATTCATTGGCTCGAAAAATATGTTAAGAGCCGCAAACAGGGATAGAAAAATATGCTTTCGGTGAGAGACATAATAAGCAACAGTATAACGCAGATTCGCTCAAATCTGCCGGTTATGTCCTGTTTTTGGGCTATGTTTGCCGCCGGAAGCTATATTTTTTTGCGCCTTAATGCAATGTCGCAGGTGTTTTTTCCGATATATCTTGCGACGTTGTATTTTTTCTCATATTTCTTTTTCAGAGTATATTTCAACCAAAGGCCGATTTTGGATTGGGATAATTTGGGAAGAGCCTTGGTCAAGATGATAGTAATTGTTCTTTTGGCCTTTTTCAGCGTGATGGTTTTTAAAATTTGCTTTATGCTGATGTATCTGTTTGCAAAATCACTGTCAATATTTCCCGGTTTATATAATTTTTTGGCATATGTATATCACTCTGCGGTAATAACTTTTCTGTCGCTGATATGCTTTTTTGCGATTTCTTTGGTCACGGTTTTTATCCCGACATTTGCCTGGCTTGAACTTATTTGCGGCAAAGAGAGCTCTATTACATTCACCTTTATAGAACTCAAGGGCAGATATTTGCAGCTTTTGTCCTGTTTTTTGATAATATTTATAGCTCTTCCGCTGTTTGTGAATCTATTGCTGGCTGTCTTGGGTTTTTCAATAATACCGTTTATTGTTGTTGCATCGGCGATGGGAGTGTTTCAAATGGTCGCATATGCCGAAACATATAAGATTTTGTTTGCATTTTCACCCTTTATTAAGTAATATGATAATAGTATGACATTGTAGTTGTACAAATATTTTTAGAGGAGATGTGCCATGGAAAAAAATGACGAAAGAGGAAAATCGTTCGGCGATTTGATGATGTCAATATTCTACATTGTTTTGTTGTGCACAATCTCCTACGGAGTGTATTTTATCGCAAATGAAAAATACAGTATGCAAAAAACGGTCAAAGCGCTTAATCTGATTACAAAAAATATGCAGGCAACATTTGACAGTGAAGGTACATATCCTTCGGCCGGAGTAATTCGCACATATCCGATAACCCCTTCAAATATGGAAGTTAAAGACGCTCAGGAATATTATTGGCGCCACTATTTCGGCGGCAGTATGCTGATTTCGGGCGTCGTCGGCGGAGACAGAAATACCGGCAAAGCTGAATATAATATCATATTTAATACTATCAGCAAAAGAGACTGCAAAATTATGACTACCTATGACTGGCGCAGTTTTCCTTCGTTTTTGGGGCTGACTTCTCAGGGATATTCCATTTTGGCAAAAAGCGCATCAAGACAGGTTCCGAACATCGGCAGACTTTTTACGGCCGCAGAAGCAGAAAAAATGTGCTCTTGCGAAAACGGCAAATATTGTTCGGTTATTCTGGTGTTCAAATAATAAGGAAAAAAGACAGAAAACATAATGATAGCGTACTCTTCAGAACTATATAAACTTGATACAAAAGATGTTGCCGCGCTTCCGAACGGAGACAGAAAACTAGCGGCAGGCTGCAAAGATTCCATTGTGATACTTATCGGCAACAATACAGATTACAAAAACCGCGGCGAATCAAAAGATGTTTTGTTAAAGGGGCGAAAAAAGCTGAATTGGGCGCTGAAAAACAAATATAAATATGTCAAGGTCCGCATTGCGTTTGAACCGAAAAACAATCGGTTTGATTTGATATCACCGATTATTCGGGTTTTGAGATACAGGCTCAGAACATATTCTTCAAACATATATCATATGTCGCCGCAAGATATCAGAAATATGAAAATTGAGCGCAATATCCGGACAAAAGAAAACGCCTATGTGTTTTCTAACCCGAAATATCAGATGAATACGGACGAAAGAAAAAAGTCGTTTATGCGTCTTTTGAACAGTATAAAGCGCAGAGGTTTTGACGACAATCACCCGCTTGATATTATGCTTTGCCGCAATATGGGCGTCAAAGACACTCTAAATCAGGGGCATCACAGAATGGCGGCCGCGATGGAAGCGAATGTAAAAAGGGTTTCGGTGATGTTTTCTTCTGCCGGTGCAATGCCAGAATTTTTGCGCCCGTTGTTTTTGAAAATTGCAAAAATCAATATGTTTTTCAAGCACGAGGAATAGCCGATGAAAAAAATTCTGCATGTCTCGAATTTTAATCTGCTCCGAATCAAGGGCTGTTTTCAAAATTCTTATCCGTTTAAGATATCTAACGGATTGATTCGCAACGGATATTCCGTTATAAACTATCCGGACAGAGATGTTTGTCGAATGTTCGGTTTCGGCGGAATGAATTTTTTGGGACGCATACGCGCGCAGGAACATCTGATTAAATATTGCAAAGCCGTAAATCCAGATGCCATATTTTTGGGGCACGCCGACACAATCGAAACCGAGACATTATGCAAAATTAAAGAGATGTTGCCGAATGTAAAATTTTTGCAGTGGAGCTGCGATTGGATTGTGCCGAATTATGCCGAGCGAAACATCAAGGCCCTGGGCAAAAACAAAGATATTGTTGATGTTTTTATGGTGACAACCGGCGACAAAAATCAACTTTTGCAGTTTAAGACCAAAAACAACAAAGTCGGATATATGCCGAATTTTGTTGATAAAAGTTTGGAGGTTGGTCGGGCTTTTTTGAATGCTGAGCCGGAATTTGATATGTTTTATGGTGCGCAAAAAGGGATTCGTCAGTTTTGCGGAAAAGATACGGATAATGAGGTTCTTATTGACGCCATATCCGCGCAGATTCCGGATATCAAATTTCTGCTGGCGGGGCTGAAAGGAGCGCCCAAATTAGCCGGAGACGAATATATCAGCGCATTTTCAAAAGCGGCGATGGGGTTTTCTCTGTCTCGGTTGAACGATGTTCACTGGTATTCTTCCGACCGTATGGTTCATATTATGGGCAACGGGGAGTTGGCGTTTGTGGACAGACGAACCGGTTTTGATGAGCTTTTTTCTGATGATGAGGTTGCGTTTTATCAGACGCCGGAAGAGTTTTTTGAGCTGTTGAAAAAATATAAAAAAGATACGGCGCTGCGGCAAAAAGTTGCCGAAAACGGCTGGAAAAAAATCCATGCCGAATATAATGAGCGCATTGTGGCAAAGCATCTGACAGATGTTTTGTTTGATGAAAAAATCGGCGATGAAAAGTGGAAAGTTGTGCTTTAGTTCAAAGCTTTGAGCAAAAGTTTTATACTCTTTTTGATATCTAAAAAAATCTGTTTTTAGCCATATCTATTTCTTGAACTTGTTATAACAAACAATAAGGAGAAAAAATATGCGAGACAGCAGAAGAAAATATCAAAAACCGACAGAAAAACCGGAAGTAAAAACCTCGGGTTGCGGCTGCGGATGTGGCGCTCCGGAATATGAGGAAGAAGATTTTATCATAGAAGAAGAAAACTAGCGCGGCGGAGGGCAATATGAAAAATAATGTGCCGGTTGCAAAAGAAAAAAATCAGCATAATGATATATCGGTTTTTGCTCCGTCCGGCGGCGATTTTCACAACCTTGTAAACTATTTTTGGAACTATATGGATATGCCGCTCAAAAACGACATAAGCGATTTAGAGCCGAAAATAGAGGTTTTTGAAGACGCAAACAATGTGACGGTGACGGCGGAATTGCCGGGAATTGACGAAGATGATGTTGATGTAAAGCTTTCGGCTGACGGATATTTGACAATTTCGGGTGAAAAGAAAGAGAAAAATCAGTCAGCATGGACAGGAAATTATTTTTCGGAAATTTCATACGGAATGTTCAAACGAACAGTGCCTTTGCCTTGGGATTTGGATACTCAGGAAGCATCTGCGGATTATCACGACGGATTGTTGACGATAAAAATTCCAAAGCTGCCGACAGAAAAACAGAAGACCAGAAAAATAAACATAAGAAAAACTCCAAAAACCTAGGCAAAAGGGAGAAGTAAAAACTTCTCCCTTTCTTTTTAAATAATCCTTGACAATCGGTGGGGGGGGGTAAACTGAGGTTAGGTTAAATTTTATAAGGATTATTAAGATGAAAAA
>CAKQTH010000024.1 GCA_934276635.1 uncultured Alphaproteobacteria bacterium
GAAGAGTGGAACCCGAAGGATATCACGAGCTATGCGGAGATTAACCGTCATGACGGCGGCCGCACCGGCTGGGATATTAATGCAGGACTGAAGTTCCAGTTTTAAAGTCCGCTATTTAGGCGACTAATCGCAAAAATGCGAGAGGGTGGAAATTCATGTAGTATTATCTACACTAAAATTTCCACCCCTCTTTTTTTGCTTCTATCCGCCTCAAATATCGAACTTTTTGAAAAGGAGGGCGGCGGATGATAAAATATTAAAAACTGCTTGATTTTATGTCATAAATCAGCTACACTTAATACAGTTGATATGGCAAAACTGTCAAAATCAGCGGATTTATTATATTTTTTATGGAGCAAAGGCATGAGCAAAAGCAGAATATTCATCGGGCTCCTAACCCTTTTTATAGCCTCTATGGGGGGGGGTAGAGCCGAGTAACGCTGATGTGTGTTTTATCGTCGGCGGGTGCGACAAACCGAGCATCGAAACAAAAGATTGCAATAGTTTGGGATACAAAGAAAAATCGTGCGATGGAGTAGAGAAAATCGTATACGATACCTGTGTCTCAAAAGGTGAAAAATTTGTAAAATGTACCTGTAATCCTAACTATTATATGCTGACGGAAAAACCGACAAACGAGGCGGCGTATGATATTGAAGAATGCACAAAGGTAGACGGTAAAAAACTCTACCGTGCAACCTGCAAAAGCGACTACAAGTATAGTTTATCCGAAATAACACGAGAAGACGGAAAGACAAATTCAATGCTTTGCGAGACAGGCAAAACTCCTGTCGCAGATGGCGGAATCTGTACGATGCTGTATGGTGATAATGCAAATGCAAATAAAGTATTGTACAAAGATTGCGATTGCAACAGCTCGTATCAATATGACAAGCAAAAAGAAAACGGAGTTGTAGTTGAAGGCTTCAAATATGAAGGAGAATGCACATATAAGTACGGCAAAAAAGCGACTGAAACACGATATTCGTCAGTGACTTGCGATAAATCCAAAGATTATATTTCAACGAACTGTTCTGGCAATATGAAGGAAGATAAAACAGCTTTTCACAGCGCCGCAAATTTAACTTGCCGGACTTGCAAGGCTCCTGAATGCCCGATATGTAAATCGAAGAAAGCTTGTTATGCTAAATATTTTGATATTTTGGTAAAACATCCGTTGTCTGGAGATATAGTTTTGAATACAACATTTGATGTGGACAGCAACGGATGTTGGTATCCGAAATTCCCGAGTTGCACGGATATCAAGTTAAAACAAGATGAACCGTATAGAGACTATCCTTCAACAGAAATTCCAGAGATAATTAACGGCGTTGTAAATACGACAAAATGTATAGCAGACTGCGAAGTAGATCCGATTTTTGGTTATAATACGGAAGAACAATGCAAAGAAAATTTGCCGTCATCAAAAACATGCAAACAAGTGACTTATACTAATAAGTCAGATGTCGGCAGCAATACTTTTACCAATTTAGGTTCAAAAACTTTAACATGCTTTGTAAAACAATGTAAGTATTCAACGCAAGACAGTTGTAAATCTGCATATTCTTCGTATTTTTCTTATCACCCGATCAGCAACAAAAAGATAAATCTTTTGAAAGATTGTGCTAAAGATACTTATGAGTGTTGGAATCCTGTCTATAATACATGTGAAGATCTGGGAATGACAAAACGGGAAGAAGACAGTTCAATAACATATCCTGAAATAGAAACTCCGGTCGGAATATGTATGGTAACATGCAAAGATTGGTACAAAGGTTTTTCGAATGCCGGTACATATGAAGAGTGTGTTCAGGCGAAAGAACTTGGCCAAAAATGCGTATCTCTCGGTAAAGTAGGTACAACAGAATGCTATTATTCGAGAGAACTGGGCTGTACTGACTTTTTTGGTACAGGCTGTACAGAAAAACGCGATTTAGCGATAGCAACCTGTGAAGACGGCATAGATATATGCTTGATGAACTGTTCAGGAAACAACTGTTGCTGCACGGCAGAAAACAATGGTTATTGCGAGCCTAGGGCAACTTATTGTGAAAAAATGGTTGGTTACATCTGTGAATTTCGAGATGTTGATCGTTATTATGAAGGCAAGAAAATTACAATGACTTGTGATATTTCTGTGGACCCTGACACTAAGAAACCTAATATACCTTCCGATGTGTGCAGTGGTAAGACATATGCACAAACACAAGCATATTGCACCAAAAATGGATATAGCACCAATATGGGACATCAGCAAAATTGTAAAGACGGTTTGTATGATTTCTGTCCTTGCAACCAAGCATATACAAAGTGCCGGTATTAAAAACAGTGTTTATTACCAAACGGCGGGAGAAAATCCCGCCGCGGAGAAAGAGCAAAATAAGAAAGGAAAAGAAAAACTAAGATAAAATTATAAACATAGTCGGCCGGAGAGGCGGGCGCAGGGAAAAATAATTACGTTCTCCTAATTTACGCATATAATTACAATCCCTGCGTCTCCCGCTCCGGCCGGCCTGTTTTGTTACAAGCTCAAAATTTTATCTGATTTTTTCCCGGCATTTTCCCCGTACACAAATTTTCGCAAAAAAGCATTGACATTTTAGACAAAATAAATGATAATTTATAGCAAATATAAATTATTCATCTAACTTATTTGATTTATGAACCTTTCATTTATTATTCTTGCCGTAGCAGTTTGTTTGCTATCGGTTGTCGTGATTGTTTTGCTTTTTGTAAAACATGGTGATAATGAAAAAATCGAATCGCTGCAGGAAAAAAATGAGCGCCTTTTTAAGGATAAAGACTTTGCTTTTTATCTGCTCTCTATCCGCGATGAAGATTTTGCATCTTATCAAAAAGTTTTGTCCTGCATTCTGCTTGATGCCGATGTGGACAAAATGATTAGGCATATGAACGATATCAAAATCGTCTGCGCAAACAGTTCGTCGGGAAAACAAGAATTGTTTGCCTTGAAGCATGCCGAGGAGCTTATTCGCAATGTCTACAAAAAACAAATAAAATTCAAATAATATGAACACGACAATTTTAGTTATTATCGGCCTTGCGGTTTGTGCCGTATTGCTGATGCTGTATGTCAAACTTTACCGCACGCGCAACAGCTGTCGTTATTATAACACGATGTGGATGCGTACCGTAAAGTTTATGGCAGATTTTTCTTCAAAAGAAGATTTGCGGAAAATGCTTGAAAAGATTTCGGCAATCAGAGAAGAAATTGAAAGCGGAGGAGTTGAAGCGACCGTCCCTCCGTCGATGCTTAACTTTACGGAGGCTATAATTCGTAAAGCTTTGCGGAAAAAGGAATAAAAAAATACCTGAGTTTTTATAACTCAGGTATTTTTTTGTGTTAAGCATTTTGCTTTTTGCGAATCTCTCTGATGATGTCTTCCACATCTTCGGTCGCGAGTTTGTATTCGTGCAAACGGGGAGAAGATTTTGACTCGGAAAGCATCTCATGCATAAGCTTGTCTTGTTCCAACAAACCCATGAGCTTGCTGACATCGGCATCATCAAGCAAATCAGCCATAAGCCTTTTTAGCTCCCTGTGAACGGCATCTTTTGAAATTCCGGCGGAAGTTAAATCTCTTTTGCGTTTGAGCAAAGACTGAAACTTTTCTTTAAGTTTGTCTTGCTCCTCTTGCAATCTTTGGTTTTCGGCAATCAGGGTATCCATGCTTTTTTGAAGCGATGAATTGTACTTGAGAAGGATAACGGCAAGGATTACGGCAAGAGCTGAAAAAATAAGAATTAAGACTTGCATAAAAAAAATAATTTTTAGTGAATAATAAAGTTTACAAATACAATATCGTCTATTTTGTCTAAAAAGTCAAGAGAGATTTTGATGCAAAGATAAATAATTGTGCTATAAATCAAAAAAATCCCCAAGTCTTTCGACCTGAGGATTTTTTGATTTGGAAATAACGACTATTTCTTCTTCAAAGCTTCACCCAAAGCATCGCCCAGAGCGGAGTTAGAAGTGTTGCCAGAATATTCTTCCAGAACTTTCTTCTCTTCTTCAATTTCCAGAGCTTTTACCGAGAGTCCGATTTTGTTGTTTTTCTTGTCAACAGAGGTGATTTTTGCTTCCAAAACATCGCCTTCGTGATAATTTTCCGGATTCTGGTTTGCCTTAGATTTTGACAAATCAGCTTTCTTAATCAAAGCGTTGATGCCGTTAACCTGAACATTTACGCCTTTTTCGTCAGCCGAAACAACGGTAGCTTTTACAACATCGCCTTTTTTCAAAGCGTCGATTGCGGTAGCCATTTCGTTTTCGGTCAACTGCTTAATGCCGAGGCTGATACGCTCTTTTTCGATATCAACATCAATGATTTTTGCTTCAATTTCCTGACCTTTGGTATAGTCTTTAACGGCTTCTTCGCCGGACTTGTCCCAAGAGATATCAGAAAGGTGAATCATACCATCGATTTCGTCTGTCAGGCCGATAAACAAACCGAATTCGGTAATGTTCTTAATCTTGCCTTTGATAACGGATCCGACCGGATGCTCTTCAACATATGCAGCCCAAGGATTCGGGGTGCACTGTTTGATGCCCAGAGAAATTCTTCTCTTTTCCGGATCAACTTCCAAAACCTTAACGGTAACTTCCTGAGAAGTGGAAACGATTTTGCCCGGATGAACATTTTTGCGTGTCCAGCTCATTTCAGAAACATGAACCAGGCCTTCAATGCCGTCTTCAAGCTCTACAAATGCACCATAATCTGTGATGTTTGTAACTTTTCCGGTATAAACTTCACCGACTTTGAAGCGATTTTCAACATCTTCCCAAGGATCTTTTTCAAGCTGTTTCATACCCAAAGAAATTCTCTGTGTATCTTCGTTGAATTTGATAACCTGAACTTTAACGGTCTGACCGACAGACAAAACTTCTGCCGGGTGGTTGATTCTCTTCCAGGAAATATCGGTAACATGGAGCAAACCGTCAACGCCGCCCAAATCAATGAATGCACCGTAATCTGTGATGTTTTTAACAACACCGTCAAGAATTGAGCCTTCTTTGAGGTCGTTAATGAGTTCTGCTCTTGCTTCAGCTCTGGTTTCTTCCAAAACAACGCGGCGGGAAACAACGATGTTGCCTCTTGCCTTGTCCATTTTCAAAATTTGGAACGGTTGAGAAATGCCCATCAACGGAGTGATATCTCTAATCGGACGGATATCAATCTGAGAGCCCGGAAGGAATGCGATTGCGCCGTTCAAATCAACGGTAAATCCGCCTTTAACGCGGCCGAAGATAACGCCGTTAACTCTTTCACCGGAGTTCATGTATTTTTCAAGATCCTGCCAAGCTTCTTCTCTTCTTGCTTTTTCGCGAGAAAGAACGATGTTGCCGTCTTTGTCTTCATAGCGGTCAACATAAACTTCAACCTGATCGCCGATTTTGAGTTCTGCATTTTGACCGAATTCGCGAAGTGGAACTCTGCCTTCTGATTTCAACCCAACATCAACAATCGCAAAGTCAGGAGTTAAACGAATGATTGTACCCTTAACAACAGAGCCGATAAGACCGTTTTCACCGAACTGCTCATTGAGCAAATCAGCAAAATTTTCAGTCATTTCAGGGATTTTAATTTCAGTATTTGTCATATAAAATTTTTCAAAATGCCGGCCCGAAAAAAACAGGGCGGACTTGCGCGGGTTACAACAAAATGTTTTGTGCCGCGCCGCATCAAAACAATAAATTTTATACACGAAATTTCTTATTTTGCAAGCAATATTTTTTTGAATTATCAAGCTGTTTTAGCGGAGCAACAAGGCAAAAAACAAAATAATCCTTGACAATCGGTGGGGGGGGGTAAACTGAGGTTAGGTTAAATTTTATAAGGATTATTAAGATGAAAAA
>CAKQTH010000025.1 GCA_934276635.1 uncultured Alphaproteobacteria bacterium
ATTCCCGTTACCCGCTCCATTTATGTTTTTCTCAAAAGTACACACAATCTTTCAATCCGGCACACACTCAAGGGAATCGAACCCGAAAGGGCTCGCTAAGCAAAAAAGCAAACCGTTTTGCTTTTTTGTCTGCCAGAGCAGCGCAATGTCTTATTGAGCCGAGGAGCGGCAGCGCCGACGGCGAAATTAGACACCGCTGAACGAGCAAAACTTGTTTTGCGTATTCCCGTTACCCGCTCCATTTATGTTTTTCTCAAAAGTACACACAATCTTTCAATCCAGCACACACTCAAGGGAATCGAACCATTTTTGCCGATATTATACCGACAGAATATATACACTATTTTATCTCTTGATTTTTTGCCTCAAAATTGTACAGTTTATTCGTATAACAATTTTGAAACAGGAGAAAAAATGAAAGTTTTATCATATTTATTCGGAATATTTTTGTTGGCATCATGCGCCGTTCAGGACTCCACCGACACATTTAACGGCAAAGAATATAAGCTCGACAATGCTCCAAATGATGCGGAAATCACTATCGGATTTTCGTCCGACGGCGCACGGTTTTTCGGCAATGCTGGTGTAAACCTATATTTTGGTAGCATCAAAACTTTCGGCGACAAGCTTATTCTGCAAAATACCGGCACAACGATGATGATGGGGCCTCGTCTTCTGATGCAGGCCGAATCCGAATATCTTCAATTTATCAACGGCAATATATCTTACAAACTCAGCGGAAATAAGCTGATATTGCAGGGCAAAGACAAAACTCTTGAATTTACATTTTCGGGAGAGGTTAAAGAATAACCTTTTTGCTATGCAGAGAATAATCGCCCTGATAGATTGCGACTGTTTTTTTGTTTCTTGCGAGCGGGTAAAAAATCCTGATTTGCAAGGCAAGCCTGTTTGTGTTATGACAGGCGGCAGCAAAGGGGTTATCGTATCCCGCTCAAAAGAGGCAAAAGCAATCGGAATCAAAATGGGCGATCCTTATTTTAAGGTTCAGGCCGAGCATCCTGAGGCGATTTGCATTCCGGCGCATCATCAGTTGTATCACGAAATTTCAAAAAAAGTAATGGATACAATCCGCGATTTTACGCCCGATGTGGAAGTTGTTTCGGTCGATGAGGCGTATACAGATGTAACCGGTTTTAATAAACTTCATCAAACCTCATACACTCAGTTTGTTACGGATATTCGAAACGAGATATTAAAGCGTACCGGAATTCCGGTTTCCATCGGATTATGTTCCTCAAAAACTTTGGCAAAACTTGCCAGCGACAAAGCCAAAAAGCTCGGCGGAATTTGCGTCATCAGGCCTCAAATCGAAAAAATTATGGAAAAAATCGGCAATGACCCGATTGAATCCGTCAGCGGCATCGGGCGCGAAAACTCAAAACATCTATGGAATAACGACATCAACACCATTCGCGAATTTGTTTCCAAAGACGACAGCTGGCTCAGAAAATTTTTCGGTGCGAACGGAGTTGCTCTCAAACACGAGCTTTCCGGCGAGACCGTTTCTCCGGTTAATCCGAAGCCAGAAGCTCCGCAGTCAATTCAGGCCACATCGGCTTTTGAAGATTTTTCCTCTAATTTGGATTTTTTGCATTCCACTCTGTCCGCGCATATTCACAACGCCTCAAAAAAACTCAGAATGTGGGACGGCTATTGCGCCAAAATTGCCGTTATGGTCAGGACAAAAGATTTTAAGGTTTTTCAGCTTGAAACAAAGCTTGAAAAGCCCACAAATTCCGAAAAAACATTGCGGAAAGCAGCGCATCTTTTGCTTGACAAACTGTATCGCGCCGGAACAATTTATCGCGCTACCGGCGTAACTTTAGAAAATCTGTCATTTGGCAAAGAACAGCAATTTTCATTGTTTGAAAGCCTTGAGCCGGAAGACGACAAACTTTCGCGCCTGATTGACAAGCTTGAAGACAAATTCGGCTCCGGCATCATAAAAAGGGGCGAATAAAATTATCGGCACTGTTTGCCGGCGGCATATTTTTGCATCACAAACTTATTTTCATACGCATAAAAATTTTGCACTGCCGATTTAATCCGACTGTCCAGATGCGGCATAACCTGAGTTTTCAAATTATTCGGCACGCCGAAATGTTGTTCTGCCAAGCCTCCGGCCATCGCCGCCAAAGTGTCGCTGTCCCCGCCCAATGATACCGCGGTACGGATTGCGTCTTCAAAAGATTTGGCATCAAGCGCGCAAATCATCGCCTGCGGAATGGAATTTTTGCAGGAGCAATAAAATTTATTATAATCAGGGCGAATTTCATCTGCCGATTTGCTTAAATCATATCCGAAACTATGTGAAATTTCGTTTTTTATCATCTGCGGAGAGGCCTTGTCTTTGAGCATAAATCCGGCTTTTACATATGCGGCAACCGCAGTCAGACTCTCCTGATGATTATGCGTAACTTTTGTTATTTCCAACGCTTTTTCCAGCGCTTGCTCATATGATTTCAGCGCAAAAACCGGACTGATACGCATCACGCAGCCGTTTGTTTTTGAGTTTGGAGCAATACCTGTTTCGAGCCAATTTGAAAAGCCCTTGCCGAATGCCGAAACTTTTCCGTCTTCATAGGTTCTGTCTTTATATAAAACGCCCCATTTTTTGAGGAAATCCGCCGGATTATTCTTTTGCGGAGCAATCAGCCACTCGGCAACCGCGCAGGTCAAAATCGTATCGTCCGTAAAGCACGACTTTTTAGAAAACAGCGGAAAATCCTTTGTTTTTGTGTTATGAAATTCGTATACCGAACCGACGACATCGCCGATAATTGCTCCGAGCATTGTCTCTCCTTCCTTTTTTGCAGAATTTTAATGCATTATTTGCCGCGATACAAGAAAATTATTTTTTGATGACAAAGAGTTTTAATTTTTGCCCGAAAATGCAAAGCACTTTTTGCTTGACTCTGTTTCCGTCAATTTGCTCGTATTCATTTGATGCGGAAAAAATATTTCTCGCCGCTTTTTTCGCAAACCTGCGCGCAATACTTAAAATATGTCTGATAAAATATTTTTGTTGTCAGAAGAAAACTTTTGTACTTCAACCTTGAAATTATATATAAAAAATACGGATACGCAATGTCGTATATATTAAGATTATGCTTTGCCAAATCGTTTTTCAGCGCCGCAATAAACGACAAAAAATCAACAACATTTTCTTTTGAAAAACTCTTTTTCGAAAAAATTTCATCGGCAACCGGAATCATTGTTAATTTACCGATTTAAATTATATTGCCGCCCCGATAAATGCAAGACAAATTTACTTAAACCGCCAATTTACGGTGCAGGTGTTTTCTGCACCGCAATCACAAACTTCTGCAGCGATAGTTGTTGAACTGTTTTTTAATTCGGACAAAGAATAAAGTTCGTTGTCATCACCAGCAGCATCATAAGCGTTATATCCAGATGTTATTTTCGTTAAGCCTACAACGCTTGATGCCGGTCCCCAATCAGCCATTACCAAAGCCGTGCACGCATCTTTAGAAAGACTTCCTACTGCAACATCAAAAAAGCTGTAATCATTATCATATAAATCACAGCTAACAACAAGCTGACCGCCAAATGAATTGTGCAGACAGTCTGCATTAGTGTTATTAATATCAACTTCAACACAATCTTTAGAAACTTCTTCCGGATAGATGCCCAAATCGTAAGCCGTTTGTTCATCCAAACCTTTATAATTACCTTGTCCGGCAAAAGTTGTGCGGACATTGGCCGCGACAGTTGATACTTGGTCAACAAGTTTGTTGACTTTATATTTTGCCATA
>CAKQTH010000026.1 GCA_934276635.1 uncultured Alphaproteobacteria bacterium
TATAAATCACAGCTAACAACAAGCTGACCGCCAAATGAATTGTGCAGACAGTCTGCATTAGTGTTATTAATATCAACCTCAACACAATCTTTAGAAACTTCTTCCGGATAAATACCCAATTGATACGCCGTCTCAGTAGTTAATCCTTTATAATTACCTTGGGCGGCAAAAGTTGTACGAACATTAGCCGCGACTATGGATACCTGGTCAATCAGCTTATTTGTCTTATATTTTGCCATAGCTTTGGAATAACCGGCAATACCAGCAACCGACAAAACGCCGACAATTGCCAGTACGCCCAGCATTTCAATCATCGACCGGCCGCTCTGCTCACTAGTATACTTCTTCATCTTAATAATCCTTATAAAATTTAACCTGAGGGCATTTTACCCCCCCCAGAGGTTGTCAAGGATTATTTGCAAGAACTTCATACAAAAACGCCGGCAAAAATCCAGTTATTGTGGACAATTTATTTTTTCCAATTTTTTCATTTTATCGGTAAAAATCGTGAGCAAACAGAGTGTTGAGCCATTAAGAAAGAGGAAATTTTTGGGATATACAAAGATAAGGAGATTTAATCAACTGAGGATTGTTTTTTTATGTTGACTCTTGCTTTTTATTGTTGTAACTTTCTCACATTAACAATGATAATATACTTCTAAATTCCACTAACTCATCTCGTAACACTCCACGCCCTTCTTTTCCCCAGATAAGAAGGGCGCCTCTTTTGGTGTTTTATACTTTTCTGATGTACAAAAGAAGGCAATAAATATCAATTTATACATAAAACCACCGACATTCTTCCGCCTGCCTCTCGCTGGTAGTCAAATCTCCTTCTCGGAAGTTCAAATCCTGTACCCGCCTCTCAGATACAGAATAGCCGCCAAAATCTGGCGGCTCTCCTCTATCTGGTCGGGACGAGAGGATTCGAACCTCCGACATCTTGCACCCCATGCAAGCGCTCTACCAGGCTGAACTACGTCCCGAATTTTTTCTACCCTAATAATACAGCAAGATGTCGGCGACATCTAAACTCACTTCGTTCGTTCCGGCTCCGTTTGTATCGCTCGCCGCGCTTCGTTTCCTCGCTTGCTTGCTGACAAACTCTCGCCTTCCGTCGAAAATCGCTCCACCGAGCTACATCTTTCTATATATCACCCGCAGAAAAATTGCAATCAAAAAATTCCGTTATTTTTATATATAATTGCCGATTCGAATCGAATAGTACGATTTTGCAAAATAATATCCTCAAAAAATAAAAATTTTTGCATCTTAATAAAAGACACCGAGGCCGCACCTCTACTAAAGGTGTAAATCTTAAAAAATCGGCAAAAATCGTGATTTCTTAGCAAACCTTTTTGTCAGCAACGGTTTCAGAGTATTTTTCGGGCTCGACCTATCGAATTTTTCGATATGAGGTATCGAAATTTTCGTGTTGCATATCATTTTTTATGCTGTAAACTCAATCTCATAGCAAGGAAGTTTCTTCCGAGCTTAGTCCAGCGAAACGATATAAAAACAGGGTGAAGATTTTATCTCCACCCTGTTTTTGAAATATTACATAAAGCGAAGAACTACGGAACATTCGTTTTCGCTTGAAAAGCACAAACATCTGTCTGTAACAATTTCCATAGGCTTTTGCTTTATTTCTGATTGTGTGTAAAAATCGCTATCATCTTCACCAGTATAACCACTTGCGTCATTAGTATTTGATGTATTTTCTATACCGAAAAATGCAGATGCAGAGCCCCAATCGGCAAGAAGCAGTGCTGAGCAGGAATCTTTAGAAATGCCGTCAACACCGACATCAAATTTATCATTATCAGGGCTTGAGAAAACAGTAATAAAGCCGCCGAACGCATTGTGCAGACAATCGCTACCGTCACCTTCCGGGGCTCCGTTTATATCACAATCTTTTGCAATCTCCTCCGGATAAATTCCGAGACTATATGCCGTCCCGTCATTAAGCCCCTTATAGTTTCACTGTCCGGCAAAAGTTGTGCGAATATTAGCCGCGACGGTGGAAACCTGGTCAATCAGCTTGTTTGTTTTGTATTTTGCCATAGCTTTGGAATATCCGGCAATACCGGCAACGGACAAAACTCCGACAATGGCTAAAACGCCGAGCATTTCAATCATCGACCGGCCGAACTGGTTTGAAACATATTTTTTCATTTTAATAATCCTCACAAAATTTAACCTGACCTCAGTTTACCCCCCCCCGGCTGTTGTCAAGGATTATTTGCTGTATACATAAAAAAGAGGAGAATCTCTTCCACCTCTTTTTTGATTAACTATTCTCTGCTGTTTCCATTACCAGCGTCCACCGTTTTTGCGATATCTGTCCAAACTGTTCTGCAATCTTTTCTCCAGATTCGCAACTTCTTCATCACTCAAATGATTATATTTTTTTGCTAATTCTATATTTTCTTTATTAATTTTTTCCATTTCCGCGACTTTTTCTTCCAAAGTGAG